>NZ_JBXAFE010000001.1:1976495-2304314 GCF_058792715.1 Phyllobacterium sp. MT110 | reverse complement strand
AGGCTCATAACCTGAAGGTCACAGGTTCAAATCCTGTCCCCGCAACCAATCTCTCAGATACATCTCAAAACAAACTTCTCGCGTCAGGCGAAGAACCTGAAGTCTGAGCGCGGCCCACAAAGCCCCGGGAAACAGCATAAGGGCATGCATCCTGTAAAGGACAGCCATGACATCGGGGTGTCCCCGAAACGCAAAATTCCTGTGCCAACCGCTTTACCAGCACATGATGCTGTTCTGTATCCGGGGCGAGCCACGCGTCTGGTACCAGGCGTTGAATGGCGCGTATTGCTGTATTGGCCCGCATATCCCTATGAATAAGTTGGAAGCGCAACGCAAAGCGTAGGTAATGGGTGTCGATCACCAATGCGCGCATCTGCAGTTCACTGAAATTTAGGACGCATGCGCTGATTTTTGGCCCCACGCCGCGTAAGCTTTGAAGCCACGTCAGCGCTTGTTCCACTGCCATACTGCGTAATGATTCCAGATCCAGTGCACCACATTTCCGGATAATGGCCTGAAGAGCTTCGGGAATGTAGGCTGCGCATGTCTTTGCAAACGTAATCTCGTGAATACAGCCATAGATATCTTCGGGATCAGCGTAAGCCAGAACTTGGAGCGTTTTAAACTTCCTTTGCAGCTTATGATAAGCTCTTAACGATACATGATCACGAGTGCGGCTCCCCAGCATCGCCACAACAAGCATCTCTATGGGCGAAAATCTTAACCCGGTAGCGGGGCTTCCATAATGTGCTTTCAAGCGATTATGGATAATATCAAGCCGGTTCGGAGTTCCAAAATCCAAACTATACTGCATGTTTGAATTATAGAACAAAAAGCGAACAAATCAATTGATAATCACGAAGCGAAAAGTGATCGACTTTTTAAGCCGTGATATCGACAACCCCGCAGTCGCCGCTCTCACTGCCGAACACCAGGCGGTGCCCGGTTCTGTCCCAGTCCATGGACGAAACCGCGCCCTTGCCGGGGCGGCGCAGCAGCACTTCCTTCTGATCGCCGAAGCGGCCGACGAGGATCATGCCGTCGGCATAGCCGATGGCGACGATATCCTCGACGGGATGACAGGCCACTGCCGTCACCGCGCTGTCGCCGCGGGTTCCCAGCTCCAGCGGCGCCTTGCCCATCGGGCCGTCCTTGCCGGAAAACGGCCAGACAACTGTTGCCGGGGCACCCGATGTCGCCAGCCATTTGCCCTTCGGGCTCCACGACCAGCTTTTGACCTTGTTGGGATAGCCGGTCATGCGCATGTGGCGGTTGTCTTCCAGGCGCCAGCCATGCAGGGCATTTTCCTGCATGGAGGTAACGAGAAAACGGTTGTCGGGTGAAAAGATCACCGAGACATGGGCACCCTTCCATTCAAGTTCGGTCGGCGTGCCGTTGGTCGCCGGCCAATGCAGTGTCACGCCATTGTAGCGCGCGACCGCCAGCCGCATGCCCTTGGGCGCAAAGGCGAGCCCTTCGACGCTGCGCTCATGGGTGAATTCACGCACCGATCCGTCGGGTGCACGCACCCAGGCAGTCTTTCCCGATGCATAGGCCACGGCGCCATTCGGTGCCGCCGCCAGCGCCGTCATCCACTTGCGCGGTATCCTGCTGAGTTCGGTGACTTCGCCGCTTAGGCCGATCGAACAGACCCGGCCGTCCTCGCCACTTGTAAGCAATGACTTACCATCGGTGGATGGTACGGCGCAAAGCAGGCCGTCATGGGCTTCCACGGTCTTGTGGCCATTGTCGAGCCGATGCACGCTGCCGTCGGCAAGCGCGAAGAACGGGACATCCTGGATAAAGCGCGCGTCAACGCAATGGCCGGCGAGGTCTAGCGGGGCAATGGTCGGCATCAGGCAAGGCAGCTTTCAAGTCCGGATTTCAGCGCATCATGGTCGAGTTCACGGCCGATGAAGACAAGGCGGCTTTCGCGCTTCTCATTGTCTTTCCACGCGCGCTGATGATCGCCCTCGATGATCATATGGACGCCCTGGATGACATAGCGCTCGTGATCGTTCCGGAAGGCGAGAATGCCCTTGAGGCGCAGGATATTCGGGCCCTGATCCTGGGTGATCTTCTGCACCCACGGGAAGAGCTTGTCGGGATTGAGCTCGCCGACGCGCAAGGAGACCGAGACGACCGTGGTGTCATGAATCGGCGATGCATGATCATGGTGGTGATGGTGGTCATGCCCATGGTCGTGATCGTGATCATGATCGCAATCGGGCCCGCAGGCATGATCGGGGTGATCGTGGTCGAGGAAATGCGGATCGTTTTCCAATGCACGCGTCAGGTCGAAAGCGCCGCGGTCAAGCACCCGCGTCAGGTCGATGTCGGCGCGCTCGGTCCGGTGGATGACGGCATAGGGGTTGATGGCGCGCACCGTGGCTTCGACGGCGGCGAGTTCCTCCGGCGTGACCAGATCGGTCTTGTTGAGCAGAACAACGTCGGCAAAGGCAATCTGGTCTTCCGCCTCGCGGCTGTCCTTCAGGCGCAGCGGCAGGTGCTTGGCGTCGACGAGCGCCACGACGGCATCCAGCATGGTCTTGCTGCGCACATCGTCATCCATGAAGAAGGTCTGGGCGACAGGGACGGGATCGGCAAGGCCGGTTGTTTCGACGATGATGGCATCGAAACGGCCGGGACGGCGCATCAGGCCCTCGACGACGCGGATCAGGTCGCCGCGCACGGTGCAGCAGATGCAGCCATTATTCATTTCGTAGATTTCTTCGTCGGATTCGACGATCAGATCATTGTCGATGCCGATCTCGCCGAACTCATTGACGATGACCGCATAGCGTTTGCCGTGATCTTCGCTGAGAATGCGGTTGAGCAGCGTCGTCTTGCCGGAGCCGAGATAGCCGGTCAGCACGGTGACGGGGATCTGGGGGATGCGCGCCGCATCCGGCGCAGCACTGGTGGTCGTTTGAGCTTCACTCATCGTGTGCCTCTTTGAATGGATGAACACAGGATATAGGTGATCGCCGCCGCTTTTGCTACATCAACTGTATTCAATTGCATGAATGGTTTGTTCAACCGGATTGAGCCTGTCAAGGCCGCAAAGCCGAAACGTCGAAGCGGTCGACATCCTCAAGCAGTTCAATGATGCCTTGCACACTGTGCGCAATGATCTGTTCGCCCGCTTCTGCGGTGGCGCGGGCGGCGTTGCCGGCAACGCCCAGCCGGTTGAGATCCGACATCTTCCAGCCAAAGGCATGCGGGCCGTAGGCGCGCAGGTGCTTGTAGTCCCGGATATAGGCGCGTTGGTTCGAATCAAAGTCCCGCGCCTTTGTCATATCCACTGTTTCCGGGTAGAGCGCCAGCATCACCGATGTTTCGATAAAGCCGCCATGAATGTCGAGCGCCTTGTCTTCCGGCGAAATCAAGCCATCCGGCAAACCAAACCGTGTCCAGCTTGTTGCCACGGCAAGCATATTGCAATGCACGCGCAGTTCCGTCGCGACGATGGTCATCAGCGGGGCGTTGCCGCCATGGGCGTTGAGGATCACCAGTTTGGACTGGCCGCGGCCGGCAACCTGCCTGCCGATGTCGATCCAGCGGCGGACAGCCGCATCGAAGGCGAGGGTCTTCGTGCCGTCCACATCCATATGCTCGATGGAGTAGCCGACGGGTTCAACCGGCAGGATGTCGACGGCAAGTGTCGGGGGAAGCGCCCGTTTCAGCCGTTCCGTCAACCCTTGCGCGATCAGCGTGTCGGTGTCGAAGGGCAGATGCGGGCCATGCTGCTCGTGGGCACCAAGCGGAAGAAGGGCAATGGTTCTGGCGGAAGAAGCGGGCATGGGGCACTCACGCGGTTTGACGGACCCTGTTAGCATAATTGTCGCGATGCCACGAGGATAGGCGCCGGAGGCCGGATTTTTACAGGCTTATTTCAAGCGCAACAGCAATTCGTCGGCAAATTTCATCAGAATGTCATATAAGAATTGTAACGCGGATTCATCGGGGGGATTGGACTTATGGTGCGGAGCTGAATGTTGGGGCGCCAAGATCTGTTTTCCATACAATTCCGGACTGCGCAGCGCCGATATTCTTCGCCTGATAATTGCCATTTACCAAAAAGAGCTAGCCGCCTTATCATCAACCGGACAATGGGTTCATAGCGAGCAGGAATTTGAATGGTCAAGGAACGCAAGCCTCTCATCCTTCATCGTCTGCAATCAACCGCTCGCTTGACGCGAACGGCACTGGCAACCCGGCTGCTGGCCCATGGTTTCTACGCCGGGCAGGATGCCGTCATGTTGCAACTGGCCCATGAAGACGGCCTTTCGCCGAGCGTTCTGGCAAAACGCCTGGGTGTCCGGCCGCCGACGATCACCAAAACCATCTCCCGGCTGCAAACGCAGGGTTTCGTCAAGAAGGAAGGGTCGGCGACCGATCAGCGCCAGGCCCATATCTTTTTGACCGATACCGGCAATGAGGCGATCCGGGCGATCGAAAAATCCATCCGCAAGACCGAGAAGGATGCGATGAAGGGCTTCGACAAAAAAGAGCGCAAAGCCCTGATCAAAATGCTGCAGCGGCTGGAGATCAATTTGTCGGCTGCCGAACTGCTGCGCCAGACCGGCTCGGAGGACGATCACGAGGAGGACGAGGGGGAAGAAGAGTAATTTTCTCGTCGCTCGTGGTGATTTACCGTTACAAATGATGTGAAATTGCTAACATGACGGCACGTCCCGCCGTCTGATTGGTTAGCTCCTTGCCTGTACCCGCTCCTTCCTCCCAGGAAGCCGTTCCTGCTGCCGCAATTCTTTATATCTTTGCGGCGGGCATCCTGTTTTCCTGCCTGGATTCAAGCGCCAAATATCTGGTTCTCCAGGGTATTCCGCCCGCATTCATTTCGTGGATGCGGTTTGCCGAGCATACGGTGCTGGTTTTCATCTTCTTTCGCGGCTGGACCAATCCGGCGCTGTTCAGGGTCAAGAGCATCCGCTTTCAGCTGCTGCGCGGCCTGTGCCTGTTCGGTTCCACCTATTTCAATTTCTATGCGCTGCAGACCATGCAGCTGGGCGAGACGATCACGATCACCTTCGCCGCGCCCATGGTCATTGCCGCCCTGGCGGGACCATTGCTGGGGGAATGGGCTGGCTGGCGCCGCTGGGCGGCGATCATCGTGGCATTCATCGGCGTGCTGATCATCGCGCGGCCGGGCTTCGGAACGCTCAATCCCGGCTTGCCCTATTCGATACTGGCCATGCTCAGCTATTCGCTCTACGTGCTGCTGACCCGCCGCATGGCTGCCACCGAATCACCGGAAAGCCTGATCTTTTTTTCCGCGCTCGCGCCTGCCGTGCTGATTTCGCCGGCCATCACCCAAGCCGTGATGCCGCAGACATGGTTCCAGATTGCGCTTCTGCTCATGCTCGGTTTCTTCGGCGGGTTGGGGCACTATCTGATCATTCTGGCCTACCGGCGCGCGACCACGGCCGCGCTTGCGCCCTATCCGTTTCTGCAGATCGTCTGGATGCTCGCCTTCGGATATGTGTTTTTCGGCCAGTTTCCTGATGTTTACACGCTTGTTGGCGCGGTTATCGTCATTGGCAGCGGGCTTTACGTCGTGCATCGCGAACACCGGTTGCGGCGGCGGTCCTGATCGCAGTCCGCATCCGCCCGTCACCGGTTCAATTGCTGCTTTGCGGGGCACGGGCGGCGAAAGGGCTTTGATTTATCCGGTTGCAGTGGCATAACGCCAGAGAATGACACTGTATTTGTCTGGCTAGACGGCGGGGAGGCGGTTTTTGGCGCAAAAGATCAAACTATCGACAATTGCCGACGCGCTGAAAGTGTCCACTGCAACCGTATCGCTTGCGTTGCGCGACAGTCCGCTTGTCGCCGATCAGACCCGCGAAAAGATCAAGGAACACGCGCGCGCCATCGGTTATATCTACAACCGCCGGGCGGCCAGCCTGCGCACGTCGCGCTCGGGCATTGTCGGCGTGGTGGTTCACGACATCATGAACCCGTTCTTTGCCGAAATCTTGCGGGCAATCGAAGGAGAACTTGATCGCTCCGGCCAGACCTTCATCCTGTCGAACCATTACGACCAGCTCGACAAGCAGCGCACCTTCATCGAGACCGTTCTGCAATTGGGCGGTGACGGCGTGATCATGTCGCCGGCCATCGGCACCCCGGCCGAAGATATCCGCATGGCGGAAGACAATGGTCTGCCGGTCGTCCTGATTGCGCGTACGGTCAAGGATGCCAACGTGCCCGTGTTCCGGGGCGATGATTCCTACGGCATCAGCCTGGCAACGAATCATCTG
Source organism: Phyllobacterium sp. MT110 (assembly GCF_058792715.1). Taxonomy (NCBI): domain Bacteria; kingdom Pseudomonadati; phylum Pseudomonadota; class Alphaproteobacteria; order Hyphomicrobiales; family Phyllobacteriaceae; genus Phyllobacterium; species Phyllobacterium sp. MT110. The sequence goes on along the minus strand of NZ_JBXAFE010000001.1, from coordinate 2,298,030 downwards.
ATTTCACTCGGGCACACGCGGATTGCCATGGTCGGTGGCACCGACCAGACGTCGACGGGCCGTGACCGCTACGAAGGTTATCTCCTGGCGATGCAGAAGGCCGGTCTTGAGGTCAAGCCGGAATGGCGCATTCCCGGGCCGCGCACCAAACAGGCCGGTTTTGATGCCGCGCCGCAGTTCCTGGCGCTGAAGGATCATCCGACGGCGGCCGTCTGCTGGAATGATTTGGCCGCCATCGGCATGATGAACGGCATTGCCCGTGCCGGGCTGGTGCCCGGCGTGGATATTTCGGTGACCGGCTATGACGATCTGGAAGAAGCGGCGATTGCCACGCCGGCGCTGACGACCGTGTGGAACGGTCAGCGCGAGGTCGGCCAGCGCGCCGCGCGCGCCTTGCTCGACCAGCTCAACGGGGCCGACACCCACGCACGGCAGGAGCTGATCAAGCCGGAACTGCGCATCCGGCAGTCCACATCCAAACCCAAGGAACGGTAGTCCGGTTCACAGCCGCGTTTTCAACAGGCGGCTTAAAGCTTGATTAAGGCTGTTTGCCTAAGGTCGCTCCAGGCCAGTAATCCCCGGGGAGATCGTCGTGAAGCTGAGTTTGCCTGCCGGGATTGGCCTTGCCGCCTTTTTCGCCGCCGTTGCGGTGCTTGGGGATTTTTTGTCGTCCGCCAGCGCGCCGCCCGTGCAGGTTGATCCGACGACGACCGCTTCCATCGGACTGACAGATTTCGACCGGCCCGCCTTTCTCATCAGCAGCCCGGGAGGCGCGGCAAAGTGCAAGATATTCCCGCAAGGCAACGGCATTGCAGGACATGATGCGCTGCGTGTCGCCAGGGAATGTGCGGCGCTGTATGCGCCTTTGGCCGACGCGACGGAGTGGCGCAACAATCAGGACGGAACCATCGCTCTTGCGGATCAGTCCGGGAAAACCATCGTTGAATTCAGCCCCGGCGACGGACGGGCCTATGTCAGCGTTGCGCCGCGTTCCGTCCTGCTCTCGCTGTCGGCGAGCGGGCTGAATCTGTTCTAGCCGGGGTTATTCCGCCGCCTGAAGCCTTTCACGGGTGGCCTTGTGCGCCCGGGCGGCGTCACCGAAAGCGGCAAAAATCTTGCGCGACGGGCTGTCGCTTTTTACCCAATATTCCGGATGCCATTGCACGCCGACAGCAAAACCGCGGGCGTTTTTGACCGACACGGCCTCGATGGTGCCATCCTCTGCCACCGCTTCGATGTCCAACTGGGCTGCCGGCTTGTCGATGGCCTGCCGGTGCACGGAATTGACCTGAACCGTATCCGCCTGCATGACATTGGCGAGGCACGAGCCCGGCTTGATGCGCACGGGATGGCGGATGGCAAAACGCTCCGCCTGCTGCTCGGATTGCGGTGCCCGGTGATCCATGCGGCCATCCAGTTCCTGTATCTCGGTGGCGAGCGTGCCGCCGAGCGCGACGTTCAGCTCCTGAATGCCGCGGCAAATGGCAAGCAGCGGCACACCGCGCTCGATGGCGCGCCGGATCAGGGGCAATGAGGTCGCATCACGGGCGGGATCGTAGGGCTCGTGTGCTTCGGTGGGCTCGACGCCGTAGAGCGCGGGATGGACATTGGATTTGGAGCCTGTGATCAGAACTCCGTCCACGCCGTCAAGAATGGCATCGATATCGAGGCCTTCGCCGAAAGACGGGACAATCAGGGGGATGACGCCCGCTGCCTCGTAGGCCGCCTTCAGATACTGATCGGGCGCTGCGTGCCACGTGTAATTTTCAAAGGCGCGAACGTCTGATGTGATGGCGACGAGTGGCTGCCGCATGGGGATGCTCCATAAACAAATCTTGATAGAATGTAGTGCAGTTCGGGGGTGTTTCCAATGGGTCTGGCCCTGAGAGCCTTTCGGCCGCAAAGACGGCTTTTCTGTGAGGTTTTCCTGGATTTTCGCCGGCTTTGCACCGCGCCCCGTTTGTGTTTTCAGCGGCTGGACTTGAAGAGTCGAGTGTGTATGGTGGTCGGCGGACCGGGAGAAATGGACTGTTTGTCCGGGGGGTCTGAACCGAAATACTGGAGGAGAGTATATGGATCGTCGTTCATTCATCAGGAATGCCGGATATGCCAGCGCGGGGGTGGCTGCGGCTACCACATTGGCCGCACCGGCAATCGCGCAGTCGATGCCGAAGATCACGTGGCGCTGTGCGTCGTCATTTCCAAAATCACTCGATACGATCTATGGCGGCGCCGAGGTTCTGTCGAAATATCTGAAGGAAGCCACGGACGGCAATTTCGTCATCCAGCCTTTCGCGGCCGGCGAAGTCGTTCCGGGATTGCAGGCTGCCGATGCGACGGCCGCAGGTACGGTCGAACTGTGCCACACCGTTGCCTATTATTACTGGGGCAAGGACCCCACCTGGGCTCTGGGTGCAGCCGTACCCTTTGCGCTCAATGCCCGCGGCATGAATGCCTGGCAGTACCAGGGCGGCGGCATTGACCTGATGAACGAGTTCTTCAACAAGCAGGGCCTGCAAGCCTATCCGGGCGGCAATACCGGCGTGCAGATGGGTGGCTGGTTCCGCAAGGAAATCAAGACCGTCGAGGATTTGAAGGGCCTCAAGATGCGCGTCGGCGGTTTTGCCGGCAAGGTGCTGGAAAAGCTGGGTGTCGTGCCGCAGCAGATCGCCGGCGGTGACATCTATCCATCGCTCGAAAAGGGCACGATCGATGCTGCCGAATGGGTTGGCCCCTATGACGATGAAAAGCTCGGCTTCCACAAGGTGGCGCCCTATTATTACTATCCCGGCTGGTGGGAAGGCGGTCCGACGGTCAGCTTCATGGTCAACAAGCAGAAATGGGATTCGCTGCCGCCGAGCTATCAGTCGCTGTTCCGCACGGCGGCCCAGGCAACCGATGCGAACATGCTGCAGAAGTATGACTATGTGAACCCTCCGGCCATCAAGCGGCTGGTTGCCGGCGGGGCGCAGCTGCGTCCGTTCACCCCGGAAGTCCTCAATGCCTGTTTCGAGGCGGCCAATACGGTCTATGCCGAAATCGAAGCGACCAACGCGCCGTTCAAGAAGATCTGGGACTCCATCAAGGCTTTCCGCAACGAGCATTTCCTTTACGCTCAGGTGGCCGAATACACCTTCGACACGTTCATGATGGTCCAGCAGCGCAACGGCAAGCTCTAAGCCAGCCGTTTTGAGCAAACAAAAGCCCGGCAGCGATGCCGGGCTTTTTCGTATCCTGCCGTCACATTTTCGGCGGCTGGCTCAAATCCGGTGCCGCCGGTTGCGCGGGCGGCGCCGGATTGGGCGCGGGACCGCCAAGCGGCGGTGCACTGAGGTCGGTGCCCAGTCCGCCGCCGAGACCACCACCCAAACCGCCGCCAAGGCCGCCGCCGAGATCGGAATTGGGAATCTGGATGGTCGCCGGATTGATCGTGCTGGCAGGGCCGGTGTAATGCATGACCATCTGCGGGAACATGATCGTCAGGGCCACCATGAGGATCTGGATGCCGACGAAGGGCACGGCGCCCCAATAGATCTGCCCGGTGGTGATCGGCTGGATTTTCTTGCCCGTGATCTTGTCCATATAGGGCACCTTGGCCGCCACGGAACGCAGATAGAACAGGGCAAAGCCGAACGGCGGATGCATGAAGCTGGTCTGCATGTTGATGCCGAGCAGCACGCCGAACCAGATCAGGTCGATGCCGAGCTTGTCCGCGACAGGCGCAAGCAGCGGCACGATGATGAAGGCCAGCTCGAAGAAATCGAGAAAGAACGCCAGGAAAAACACGAGGATGTTGACGACGATCAGGAATCCGACCTGTCCGCCCGGCAGGGATACCAGCAGGTGCTCGACCCAGACCTGACCGTTGACGCCGTAGAAGGTGAGCGAGAACACACGGGCTCCGAGCAGGATGAAGAGCACGAAGGATGACAGTTTTGTCGTTGACGCCAGCGCCTGATTGATCACGCTGAAGCGGAGGCGGCCCTTCGAGGCGGCCATGAGCAGGGCACCGACGGCCCCCATGGCGCCGCCTTCCGTCGGCGTGGCGATGCCGAGGAAGATCGTGCCGAGCACGAGGAAGATCAGGGCGAGCGGCGGAATGAGAACGATGATCACCTGCTGCGCCAGCCGTGACATCAGGTTGAGATGGAATGAGCGGTCTGCCAGCGCGAAAGCGTAGACGGCGATGGTGCCGATGGTCGCGCCCCAGATGTCGGCATTGGTTCCCGCCACGGGTGTCAGCCAGACAATCGCGGCGTAGGCGATCGCACCGGCAACGGCGAGAGCAACGATAAGCGATGTGACGCCCGATCCCAATGTGCGCGCCTCGACGGGAAGAGCCGGCATGGATTTCGGTTTGAAGATGGACAGGGTCAGGACATAGACCATGTAGAGACCCGTCAGCACCAGGCCCGGGATCAGCGCGCCATGATACATGTCGCCGACGGAACGTCCGAGCTGGTCGGCGAGAACGATCAGGACGAGGGATGGCGGGATGATCTGTGCCAACGTGCCGGATGCGGCGATCACACCGGATGCGACACGGCGGTCATAGCCGTAGCGCAGCATGATCGGCAGCGAGATCAGGCCCATGGAGATGACCGATGCCGCGACGACGCCGGTGGTGGCCGCGAGCAGGGCGCCGACGAAGATGACGGCATAGGCGAGGCCGCCGCGAATCGGACCGAACAGCTGGCCGATCGTATCGAGCAGGTCCTCGGCCATGCCGGAGCGCTCGAGGATGATGCCCATGAAGGTGAAGAACGGAATGGCAAGCAGGGTGTCATTCGACATCACCCCCCAGAACCGTTCGGGCAGAGCGTAAAGAAACGGCCAGTCGAGGGTGATCGTGCCGTTGGAATAGGGGGCAAGCTCGACGCCAATGAAGAAAAACAGCAGCCCGTTTGCAGCAAGGGCAAAGGCGACGGGGTAGCCGATCAGCATGAAGACGATCAGCGAAACGAACATGATCGGCGCCATGTTCTGCGCAATAAATTCAATCATTGCGCGCCTCCGCCATGGCGACTTCCTGTTCCGCAATCTCTTCGAGGCTGAGGGGCGGATTGGGATCGGGGATATCGCCGCGCATCACCGCAATCTTCTTGATGATTTCCGAAATGCCCTGAATGGCCAGAAGCAGGAAGCCGACCAGCAGGATCAGCTTGCCGGGCCATTGCACCAGCCCGCCGGCGCTGGGCGAGCCTTCGCCGCTGCGATAGGACAGGCTGACATAGGGGACGAAGTAAAAGCACATGAGCAGGACGAAGGGCATCAGGAAAAACAGGTGCCCGAGCAGATCGATCCAGTGCTGCACCCGGCGCGAAAAGGCGCCGTAGACGATGTCGATGCGGATGTGCTCGTTCTGCTGCAGCGTATAGGCCGCGGCCAGCATGAACGCGCCGCCAAACAGGAACCACTGCAATTCCAGCCAGGCATTGGATGACTGGTTGAACACCTTGCGCACGATGGCGTTGCCGGCGCTCACCACCACGGCCAGGAAAATCAGCCAGGCGACGTTGCGGCCAATAAATTCGTTGAAGCGGTCAATGGCTCTCGATACGGCAAGCAAAGCCGACATGCAGTTCCTCCCCCTCAGTCCGGCAACCCTCCGTTGCCGGGAAAAGCACCCGGACAGCCCTTGGCCGCTCGTCAAAACGGCGGCAATGCCTTCGTTTCGGCTGTCCCTCCCGATATTCCATCTGAACTGTTACCAGCCTCATACCGGTGCAGCAACCCGGGATGTTGCGGCCTGGCCTTCGTTTTCACGAAGGTGCTCGTTCGGTGGTTGTCATCGTTGCACGGGCAGTCTAACAGTGAATAAAACAATCCGGGGTTGGTATTTATTGTAATGACAAGTGCCTCTTCTCTTTCCGTTGCAGGAAAGACCATTGCGGTAACAGGCGGGTCCTCAGGTCTGGGGCTCAGGATGGTTCATGTGCTTGCCGCGCATGGCGCGAATGTTGTCTCCATTTCGCGCACACCCGCGCCGGACAATGAGCACAGCCCCAATATTCTCAATATTATTGCCGATGTGACGGTTGCCGACGATATCGAGCGCGCGTTTGACGAGGCCGAGCAGAAGCTTGGAACGGTCACGGTGGTTTTCAACAATGCCGGTGTCGCCACGATGGAACGGGCGCTTACCACGACGCGTGAACAGCTGCGGCATATTTTTGAAGTGAATGTGGAGGGCGCGTTTTTCATCGCGCAGGAAGCGGCCAAGCGGATGATTGCCGCGGGGGTCGGCGGATCGATCATCAATTCCTCCAGCATCCTTGCCGATGCGCCGGTCAAGGGGTCGGCGGGCTATGCCATGTCGAAGGCGGCGATCAGCCAGATGACCCGCTCCCTGGCGCTGGAATGGGCGTCGCATGCGATTCGGGTGAACGCCATTGCGCCGGGATGGTTTCCGACGCGCCTCAACGAATCCATCATGAGCGGCCCGGCGCACGGATTCCTCAAGGGCAAGAACCCGATGCGCCGCCTCGGCGAGCCTGAGGATATCGATGGCACCGTTCTGCTGCTCGCCTCCGATGCCAGCAGCTACATCACCGGCACCGTCATCACCATCGATGGCGGCCACAGCCTGCAGGGTTAAGTTCGTTCCGCTTCATTGTTGTTGGTGCGCACCGCGAGAACAAAGACCAGCAGCGCGAAGACGGCGGCATCGCGCCACAGGACCGGAAAATATCCGCCCCACAGGGATTCGACGACACCGACAGCCGCCGCGCCCAATGCCGCGTGCAGCGGTCTTGACAGGCCTCCGGCGGCGGTGATGAACAGGATTTTCAGGCCGAAGATCATTCCGGTATTGAAGCTGACATTGCCGTAGTACAGCGCTGCGAGAAAGCCGGCGAGGGCGCAGACCGCACAGGCGGCAAGGATTGCCCGCGTCCGCACGCGGCGCGGATCAATCCCGCACATGGATGACGCAAACGGCTCATCGCTCACCGCACGCCATATCCGCCCTGCGGATGTGCGCTGCATGATCAGTTCACCGGAGGCGATGACGATCAGGGCCACGCCGATGTTGACGAGCTGAATCTGTGTCAGGCTGATGTCGACGGCCGCGCCCAGCACGTGCACCGGCTCGGCCAGCATCGGCGGAAGCCAGTAGTCCCTGGTATCGGCGGCAAGGCGCGACAGTTCCATCAGGAAAATGCTGAGGCCGAGCGTCGCCACCAGAATCGTGTTCCTGTTCCCTGCCTCGAGCGGCGTGTAGATCAGTCTGGCGATGGCATAGCCACCGAGCCCGACATACACCGCAGCAACGGCCAGCCCGAACCCGAGCGCCAGCGGCAAGGTCATCCACAGGACCGTCCAGCCGAATGCCGTGGCCAGGATGAATGTCTGGCCTGAAAAGGCAAACAGGGCGCCGAGCGACAAATCCGTTCGATGGGTCAGCCCGTGGATCAGGACATAGCCATAGGCCAGCAGCGCATAAAGCGCGGCGTTGTGGATGCCATTGATCAGCAATTGAAGGAAATAGGCCATCGGTCACCCGCAGATTTCCTTATATACTAACTTGCAAAATCAATTTTACCAGTTAGAATTTCGCCATGACCTTTGACTGGAATGCGCATCGATTCAGTGGCGGCGTGCTGGCTCTCGACCTGGCCAATACGGTGGTTTTTCGTGACGCGCCCGACCGCGCGCTGGACCGGTTTTCAGACCGTTCGGAACTGCGGGGATTTGCCGAAGCGGCGGCGCAATTCCGGCAGGCGGAGTGGGGCGATGCCCGCTTCCACCCGCCGGTGCAGCCAGCACAGATCAACCGGCTTATCGATGTGCGTGAAGCCATCAATGCGCTCTTTCGCACGGCCGTGCGGGGTGGAGGGCTCCCGCCCGCGAACATGGCGGCATTTCTGCAGCTTGGCTCGGCGCTGGTGTGCGATGAACCGGGCAGGCAGGATCTGGCGTTGCCGGGCGCAGGCAAGGGCGAACGCAACCTGTCGCTCGGCACCGCCGCTTTCCTGTCCGCCATGCGGCTTCTGGAGCCGGCGCGGCTGGAGCGGATCAAGATCTGCCCGAACTGTCACTGGCTTTATCTGGACGAAAGCCGCAACCGCAGCCGTCGCTGGTGTGACATGACCGTATGCGGAAACCGTGCCAAGGCGCAAAGACACTATCGCCGCAATCGCGAACCATCGGAATCCGGTCATGGATAAGAGCATGAATCACTGGCGCCGGCTTGTCCTGTTGCCCGTACTGGCGGGCGCATTGGCCTTGGGAGCCTGCCGCGATTCGGGCGAGGGGGATTACCTCGCCGTTGCTGGAAAGCTGTTTGTCTTCAACTACCGGATTGCCCAGGCAACCTATCATCTGACGCTGACAAAGGTCCGCAAGGTGCCGGGTGATGCCGTGCTCGAGACCACCTTTGAAAACCCGGCCGGAGGAGAGCCTTTCATTGTCCGGCAGAATGTCTGGCCCGCAGCTGAAAAGATTTCGGTCGACAGTCCGCCGGTCAAGTGCGTGAAGGCCGATCGTGGCTACAAGGTGACGATCCGTCTCAGGGATGCCGGAGGCAAGCTGCTGCAGACAATCGACCGGACGATGATATCGGACACGGATGAATCGGTGCTACCCAACAGGCCGCTGGTCATCGGTCCGTTCTACGATCCCAACCCGGACAAGGACAAGCCCGACAGCGATGCTGTCGCCTGTCCGGCGTGATCCTTGGTGCCAGGGGCAGCCATACACGGGATGGCGGTTTCATGACGCCCACGCAGTCGCTTTAGGAATTGGTAATTGTGTTTCCCATTTGATAAATATCAGTTTGACATGGGGGGCAAATAAATATTCTAAATGCATGCCTCATACATAATCTGAGTATCGTTGGCGTTTGTTCGAAAGTATTCGTTAACGTATCCAATTATGGGTACAGTTATTCACGGACATTTTGATGAAAATTGAACGCAACGAGAGTATTTTTCTCGAAATTTTGTTCCTTCGCACGCTTTATGCGAACAAGAAGGCTGTCTGGTGGACCTCGGTCATCCAGATTCTTGCGACATTGGTTATTTATGTCAAAACCGATCATCCCATTTATGCGGCCTTTGCCCTCGCATTCTTCTTGATTGTCCTTGGGCGTACTGCAAACGCCAGCGCATTCGAACGAAAAGATCTTTCGTCCGCCACCATGGCCGATCTGCGGACATGGGAGTGGCGCTATCTCCTCGGGGCCATCAGCACGTGCATCCTGCTCGGCCTGCTCTGTCTGGTCAGTATCTACGTTCTCGCGGACCCCTCGGCTGCCATCACCAGTGTTGCAATCGTTGTCGCGTCGATGGTGGCGCTGGTGACGCGCAACTACGTTTCGCCGACGGTCGTCATCGGCATGTCCATTGGCATTCTGGCGCCGCTGTTCCTGACATTCGTGCTCCTGGGCGGCATTTACAACTGGCTGCTGGCGCTGCTGATCCTTCCCTATTTCTGGAGCAATATCCGGATCGCATCCAAGCTGCGGCAATCGCTCTGGGATGCACTGCTGGGCAAACAGCAACTGAGCGTCGTTGTCAGCCACTTCGACGCCGCGCTGAACGGCATGCCGCAAGGGTTGCTGATGTTCGATCGCAACCAGACAATCACCGTTGCCAATATGAAGGCGGCGAAAATGATGGGCTTTGACGAGCCGGAGCAGGTTCACGGCCATTCCCTGCAGAGCCTGCTGCGGCTTGCCCGGGTCAAAGCCTATTTTCCCGAGGAGACGCAGGCTTCGTTGTCCGGCAAGATGCAGGACCTGCTCAGCGGGCGCAAGGAGCGCGACATGTTCATGTCTCCCGCCAAGCGCCATTATGAATTCACGGCAACGCCCGACCCGCAGCACGGCACGGTACTCATTTTCCAGGATGTGACCCGGCGGGCGGAAGCGGAGGCGCAGATCAGCCGCATGGCGCGCTATGACAGCCTGACGGGCCTGCCCAATCGCAGCCAGTTCGCCGAGATTGCCAGGACCTATACCGATGGCATCGAGCCGGGCACGCAGATCGCGCTGATGGTTGTCGATGTCGACGGCCTGAAGCGGACCAATGACACGTTCGGCCATCGCATTGGCGATGAATTGCTGCGCGCCTTTGCCGACCGGCTTGCCTCGATCGATGTGACGCATCCGGTCATTTCGCGCTTCGGCAGCGATGAATTCGTGCTGCTGTTTTCGGCCGCCACACGCGATGACGTGCTGCAGAGTGTCGAGCGCATCATGGCGGCCATATCGGGGCAGTACACGATCTCCGGCCATGACATCCTGACCGGCGCGCATGCCGGCGTGGTGATCGTCTGCGCGGCGGAGTTTGATCTTGCGGTCATGCACATGAATGCCGATCTGGCGCTCGACGTCGCCAAGAAGGACAGCCAGAAACAGTGGGTGGTTTTCGTCGAGACGATGGACCATTCCTTCCGCAGCAAACAGCGGCTCAAGTCGGATTTGCGCAAGGCCATTGCCGAGGGCACCCTGTCGGTCGCCTATCAGCCGATCATCAATGTCCGTACCCTGCGCATGGTCGGGTGCGAAGCGCTTTCGCGCTGGAACCACCCGGAATACGGGCCGATTTCCCCGGCGGAGTTCATTCCCATGGCGGAAGAGATGGGGCTGATCTCGGATTTGACCCAAAACGTTGTGGAACAGGCGATCAAGGATTGCAGCCTTTGGGGATCGCGGATTGCGGTCTCCATCAACCTGTCGTCGCACGACCTGCAGAACATGGACATGGCCGACATCATCCGTTCTGCCCTGCATCGCCACAATGTGGAGCCGGAACTGATTGAAGTCGAGGTGACGGAAGGCGCGATCATTACGGACCGCGAGGCGACGGGAGGCGTTCTCCAGAGCCTCAAGGCCATGGGGCTGCAGGTTGCCATCGACGACTTCGGCACCGGCTATTCCAGCCTGAGCTATCTGAAGGATCTGCCGGTCACCAAGGTGAAGATCGACCGCTCCTTCATCACCGATATCACCGAGGAAGGCCGTTCCCTGAAGCTTCTGCGCGGCATCGTCCAGATGACACATGAGCTGGGCCTGTCCGTGACAATCGAGGGCCTGGAGACGCGGGAACAGTTTGCCTTGATCAACCGCTGGATCGGCGCCGAATATGTGCAGGGGTTTCTCTATGGCGCGGCCACCACGGCGGAGAATATCGCCAAGAACTTCGATATCGAGATGGTGCAGTTGCCAGTGAAGCCGCGAAACAGCGAGATCGCGGCGGCCAGCTGACCGGGCGGCAGCGGCAACTGCCGCGCCATGTTCTGCGTGCTTGTGCTTGACCTGCTCCCGATCTTGTCGAAAACTCCCGCCGCTGACAAAGCCAGACTCAACAGGAAAGTATCGCTGTCATGATTGCACAAATTGCCATTGCGCCGCTCGTCGCGCTGATCGCCGGGATCATCATCCTGATAGCGCCGCGCTTGCTCAATTACGTGGTTGCGCTCTATCTCATCATCATCGGTGTGACCGGACTTTTCCCGCATCTGCTCAGCTGAGTGCAGCGGGAGGAAAGGCCCGGCCGGTAAAATCAGCGCAGTTGCCATTTTTATCGATTGAGAGGCTTTTCAGCGACCATCTGCGCATTGCGCTGCTGCAGGCTTTTCGCTATTGCCAATAGGACTAAGACTTTATGAGGTTTGAAGATGGCTGAACATCACGACACGGCGCCCGCAGAACTGGGTGCACCCATGGACTACAACGAGCATGAAAAGACGTATGATCTGTTCATTGCTCTTTCAAAATGGGGTGCGGTTGTCTGCATCGCTTTGGTAGCTGCGATGGCGTTTGGCTTTTTCGCTGGCGGGTTCTTCTCCGCAACTATTCTGTTTATTCTTATTTGTGTTGCTGCCTGGTTCGTTCTGTAAACACGCTCCATCAGCGTTGTTCATGAGCCGGGCGGATAATCCTGTTGACATCCGCTTGCATGAGCGGGCCCATCACCAGGATTGCCAATCGTCATAGCGGGGCAGGCGCGCTGGTCTTCGGGCCACTGCCTGTATAGTGGCAACATGCTTGGGGGTGAGGGCTTGGCTCAGACACTGTTCATACCGAAAGAGACCGACGTAAATGAACCGCGGGTTGGCGGTTCGGCGGAAACGGTCAAGAAACTGATCGGTCTTGGTTTTTCAGTCATTGTGGAAGGCGGCGCGGGGATCCTGTCCCGCATTCCGGACCGCGAATTCGAAGCGGCGGGCGCGACCATCGGCAAAACCGCCGACATCCGCAATGCCGATGTCGTTCTGAAAGTCCGGCGTCCATCCACGGCTGAGCTCAAATCCTACAAAAAGGGCGCTGTCGTCATCGCCATGCTCGACCCTTACGGCAATGATGCTGCCGTCAAGGAACTGGCGGATGCGGGTGTCACCGCCTTCACCATGGAATTCATGCCGCGCATCACGCGGGCGCAGGTCATGGACGTGCTGTCGAGCCAGGCCAACCTTGCCGGCTATCAGGCGGTGGTCGATGCTGCCGGGGAATATGACCGGGCCCTGCCGATGATGATGACGGCGGCCGGTACCGTTCCTGCGGCCAAGATCTTCATCATGGGCGTCGGCGTTGCCGGTCTGCAGGCGATTGCCACGGCGCGCCGCATGGGCGCCGTCGTCACCGCGACGGACGTGCGCCCCGCCGTGAAGGAACAGGTCGCTTCGCTTGGTGCGAAATTCCTCGCTGTCGAGGACGACGAGTTCAAGGCGGCTGAAACCGCCGGCGGCTACGCCAAGGAAATGTCGAAGGAATATCAGGCAAAGCAGGCGGCGCTGGTTGCCGACCATATTGCCAAGCAGGATATCATCATCACCACGGCGCTCATTCCCGGACGGCCCGCACCGCGGCTCGTCACCCGGGAAATGTATGCGCGCATGCGTCCCGGCTCGGTCATCGTCGATCTCGCGGTCGAGCGCGGCGGCAATGTCGAAGGGGCTGTGGCGGGCAAGACCGTCGATGTCGACGGTGTGAAGATCGTCGGTCATCTCAATGTCGCCGGCCGTATCGCAGCGACCGCCTCGCAGCTCTACGCCAAGAACCTCTTGGCGTTCGTCGAGACGCTGGTCGACAAGGATGCCAAGGCCATCAAGATCAATTTCGATGACGAGCTGGTCAAGGCAACCGTGCTGACCCATGACGGCAAGGTGGTCCATCCGAGCTTTGCCGCAGCGGCTGCAACGGCTGCCGCACCGGCGGAGGCAAAGGCGGAACCCAAGAAGGTTGCGGCCAAGGCTGTGCCGAAAAAGGCCGCCGCACCTAGGAAAACCGCGCCCAAGACGGCGGCCCCCAAAAAGACTGAAGGAGAGGCGTGATGGCTGATACCGCACTCGAAAAAGCGCTTGATAGTCTCAATCAGGCGGCCGAAACGGTTCGCCAGGTGGCTGAGAACATGCCGGAAGCAGCCGGTGCCGCGGCCCATGCGGTGACCGGCGGTGCCGTCGATCCCTTCGTCTTCCGCCTCGCGATCTTCGTGCTGGCGATCTTTGTCGGCTATTACGTGGTCTGGTCGGTAACACCGGCCCTGCACACGCCGCTCATGGCCGTCACCAACGCCATCTCGTCGGTTATCGTCGTCGGTGCGCTGCTTGCGGTCGGCCTGTCGGCCAGCGGCTTTGCCACCGGCTTCGGCTTCATCGCTCTGGTGCTTGCCAGCGTCAATATCTTTGGCGGCTTCCTTGTGACCCATCGCATGCTCGCCATGTACAAGAAAAAAGAAAAGTGAGACCTGGGCAATGAGCGTAAATCTCGCAGCTTTTCTTTATCTTGTCTCCGGCGTCCTGTTCATTCTGGCGCTGCGCGGCCTGTCGCATCCCACCACAAGCCGCCAGGGTAATTTTTACGGCATGATCGGTATGGGCATATCGATCCTCACCACACTCACCCTTGCCGAGCCGAGCTTCAGAGGTCTTGGCCTCATCGTCATCGGTCTTGCCATCGGCGGCGGCGTTGGTGCCTATACGGCCAAGCGCATCGCCATGACGGCCATGCCGCAGCTGGTTGCCGCCTTCCACTCGCTGGTCGGTCTGGCCGCCGTCATGGTGGCTGCGGCCGCCATCTACTCGCCCAACTCCTTCGGGATCGGCGAAGTCGGCTCCATTCACGGGCAGGCGCTGGTGGAAATGTCGCTGGGTGTCGCCATCGGTGCGATCACCTTTACCGGCTCCATCATCGCCTTCCTCAAGCTTGACGGCCGCATGTCCGGCAAACCGATCATGCTGCCGGGCCGCCATGTGCTCAATGCGGGCCTGGCGATTGCCATCGTCGTGCTGGTCGTGGCGCTGGTGATGAGCGAAAGCCATTTCGTGTTCTGGCTGATCGTTCTGCTCTCACTGGTTCTGGGTGTGCTGATCATCGTGCCGATCGGCGGCGCCGACATGCCCGTCGTGGTGTCGATGCTCAACTCCTATTCGGGCTGGGCTGCGGCCGGTATCGGCTTCACTCTCGGCAACCTGGCGCTGATCATCACCGGCGCGCTGGTGGGCTCTTCCGGTGCCATCCTGTCCTACATCATGTGCAAGGGCATGAACCGTTCGTTCATCTCGGTCATCCTCGGCGGCTTCGGCGGCGAGACCGGTGGTGCTGCGGCCGGTGAAGTCGAACAGCGCCCGGTCAAGCAGGGCTCGGCCGACGATGCCGCCTTCATCATGAAGAACGCCTCCAAGGTCATCATCGTGCCGGGTTACGGCATGGCCGTAGCGCAGGCCCAGCACGCCCTGCGTGAAATGGCCGACAAGCTGAAGGCCGAGGGTGTGGAAGTCAAATATGCCATCCATCCGGTCGCGGGCCGTATGCCCGGCCATATGAACGTGCTTCTGGCCGAAGCCAATGTTCCCTATGACGAAGTGTTCGAGCTGGAAGACATCAACTCCGAGTTTGCGCAGGCCGACGTGGCTTTCGTCATCGGTGCCAATGACGTCACCAACCCGGCGGCAAAGACCGATCCGAAATCGCCGATCTTCGGCATGCCGATCCTCGATGTAGACAAGGCTGGCACAGTTCTGTTCATCAAGCGCGGCATGGGCTCCGGTTATGCCGGCGTCGAGAACGAACTGTTCTTTCGCGACAACACGATGATGCTGTTTGCCGATGCCAAGAAGATGGTCGAAAACATCGTCAAGGCGCTGGATCACTAATCCGGTCGCTGACGGAACAAATGGAAAGCCCGCCAAACCGGCGGGCTTTTTCATGTCAGGGTCTTCTGGATCGTCCGCCGGACCTTCTGTTCAAATGCGACCAGCCGGGCAGGGGCCAGTTTCTCGCAATTGTAGAGCGACAGTATGGAGAAGCGCGCCTTGGGTGCGCAGGTGCCGATGATGGCCGTGCCGAGAATACGGCGCACCGGACGGAACATGATCAGCCGGTCGATCCACCAGGGCGATCCGAGCGTGGTGATGGCGATGCACGCGGTCATAGCGTTGAGACGGGGGATCATCCGGCCGAAGTCCGGCGCATGGTCGTAGGCGGTGCCGGGCACGAAGACCCGGTCGATCCAGCCCTTCAGGATGGCAGGCAGTCCGAACCACCAGGTGGGAAAAACCAGGATGAGCACATCCGCATTCTGCAAGGCCGCGGAGTCGTCCGTGACTTCGGAGGCATCGTATTGCGTGGTGTAGTAGCTTTGCCTTTCCGCGGGCGAAAGCCTGGGATCAAAACCACGCTGATAAAGATCGAACAGCTGCAGTTCATGCGGTGACGCGGCAATCTCAGCCGTCACCAATGCGGTCAGGTGCCCGCACAGGCTTTCTTTCAGGGGATGAGCGGAAACAATGACGAACCGCTTCATGGGATGGGATCAGGAGCGCGTGCGCGCCAGGCCATCAAGGGCGGGCTTGTACTTGGGATCGAGCTGCGCTGCCTTGGCGTAGGATTTCGCCGCGCGGGCCTTGTCGCCGCGATGCTCGTAGATCAGCGCCTGATTGGCCCAGCCCTCGGCAATCGTGCCGTCCAGCTTGATCGCATTGTTGAAATCGTCAAAGGCGTTGTCGTCATCGCCCATGGCCACATAGGAAATGCCGCGGCCGTTATAGGGCTCGGCGGCATCGGGCTGCAGCGAGATCGCCGTGGAGAAATCTTCGATCGCCTGCTTGTGCTGGCCGCGCGCCTGATAGATCAGGCCGCGATTGTGATAGGCGCGGGGATCGGTGGTGTTGAGCTGGATGGCCTGCTGGAAATCGCTGAAGGCGCGGTCGAGCTGTCCCGACAGGCGGTAGAGATTGCCGCGGCCGATATAGGCGGCGTCATATTGTGGATTGATCTGGATGGACTTGCTGTAGTCCGCTGCCGCCTGGGCCGTGTTGCCCATGTTGCGGTAGACCAGCGCGCGGTTCGCATAGGCCTGGTAGAAATTTGGGTTCAACTGCAGCGCCGTGTTGAAATCCTTGATCGCATCGCTGTTGCGGCCGGCCCGGCCGAAGGCGGAGCCGCGCACATTGTAGGCTTCGGGATCACGGGGATTGCTGCGGATGACGCTGTCGAGCGAACTGATGTTCTCGGAAGACCCTTGCGCCTTGTCGATCCCGGTCATGTCGCTGGTCGAGGTCTGGCACCCGGCAACAGCCAGGGTGAGAACCGAAGCGATCACCAGTCCGGTGGTGCGCAACGCCTTGAATACCGATTGCGGGTCGCGATACGAAACCATTTCAAGTGAATGTGTCATACTCTTGGTATCCCGTTCAATCGAAAACGCAAAAAGGGCGGTGTGACGCAAGCCACTCCACCCCGTTATTGTGTCAAGGCGTTAATAAATGCTGATCAACGAGCCGCAGAAGCGCGGACCGGTGCCTTGCGTGCTGGCATTGGCAGAAGGCCTTCGCGCTGTGCCTGCTTGCGGGCAAGCTTGCGGGCGCGGCTGATGGCTTCTGCCTTCTGGCGGGCGCGCTTGATCGAGGGCTTCTCGTAATGATCATGCATCTTCATTTCGCGGAACATGCCTTCGCGCTGCATCTTCTTCTTGAGAACGCGGAGAGCCTGATCAACATTGTTTTCGCGTACGAGTACCTGCACGTTTTATCCTGTATCTCTTAGAATTTCGTTGAGCTTGAATCCGAACCCATATCCTTGGTCAGTGGGTCAGCAATCCAAACTTCGCGACGGTCATCCATCGCAAACTGACGAGGCCATTATCAGAATGGCAATGGAATGTCCATGGTGAAGCTGTTTAAAATGGCGGATATTCTTCCCCGCCGCCGGTTCATGCGCCCGTGCAATTTTAGAATAACCGGCACGGAACGCCAATCTCCGTCGCAAAATGGCAAAAGACCTTTGAGCGGATGCGTTACTGATGCATAAAAGTGCGATCCTGCGCTTGAAAATCGATGTCGATTTCAGGACAGGATACTGCTCTCGCAAATCGTGGAACAAAACGCTCTGCCAAGGTCACCGGTACGGCCGAAAGCTCTGCAAAGGATTGAATGATGCGGAAATATTCAGTGTTTGCTTTGGCCCGCGAGGCATTGCGTGCCCACAAGGGGTGGGAGCAGCAATGGACGTCGCCCGAACCCAAGTCGGAATATGACGTCATCATTGTTGGCGCTGGCGGACATGGTCTTGCCACCGCCTACTACCTGGCCAAGGAACATGGCATCACCAATGTCGCAGTTCTGGAAAAGGGCTGGCTGGGCGGCGGCAACACCGGCCGCAACACCACGATCATCCGGTCCAACTATCTCTATGACGAATCGGCCGGCATTTACGAACATGCGGTGAAATTGTGGGAGGGCCTGAGCCAGGACCTTAACTACAACGTCATGTATTCGGCGCGCGGCGTGATGATGCTGGCGCACAATATCCACGACGTCCAGGTGTTCAAGCGCCATATCCATGCCAACCGGCTCAACGGCATCGACAATGAATGGCTGACGCCGGAACAGGTCAAGGAATTCTGCCCGCCGATCAACCTCTCCGCCGATGCGCGCTATCCCATCATCGGCGCGGCCCTGCAGCGGCGCGGCGGCACCGCCCGTCATGATGCCGTCGCCTGGGGCTATGCCCGCGCGGCTGCCGATCGCGGCGTGCATATCATCCAGAACTGCGAAGTCACCGGCATTCGCCGGGCGGCCAATGGCGCGGTTGTCGGCGTCGATACCAATCGCGGCCCGATCAATGCCAAGAAGGTCGGTGTGGTGGCCGCCGGTCATACCTCGGTGATCATGAACATGGCCGGCGTGCGCATGCCGCTGGAAAGCTATCCGCTGCAGGCGCTGGTGTCCGAGCCGGTCAAGCCGCTGATTCCGTGCGTGATCATGTCGAACACCGTGCACGCCTATATTTCGCAGTCCGACAAGGGCGAAATGGTCATCGGTGCGGGGACGGACCAGTATACGTCCTATTCCCAGACCGGCGGCCTGCACATCATCAATCACACGTTGGACGCGATCTGCGAAATGTTCCCGGTGCTGACGCGGCTGAAAATGCTGCGGTCCTGGGGCGGTATCGTCGACGTGACGCCGGACCGTTCGCCGATCCTCGCCAAGACGCCTGTCCCCGGTCTCTACGTCAATTGCGGCTGGGGAACCGGCGGGTTCAAGGCAACGCCCGGCTCCGGCAATGTGTTCGCCCATACGATCGCCCGCGACGAGCCGCACCGGATCAATGCGCCGTTCACGCTCGAGCGCTTCACCACCGGGCGCCTGATCGACGAAGCCGCCGCCGCCGCCGTGGCGCACTGACAGATTCAAGAAACGAGACGACGACAATGCTTCTCATCAAATGCCCCTATTGCGAAGAAGAGCGCCCGGAGCTGGAATTCCGCAACGCGGGTGAAGCGCATCTCGTGCGTTCCCCGGCCATATCGGAACAATCGGACGAAGACTTTGCAGCCTTCCTGTATTTCCGCCAGAACCCCAAGGGGCTGCAGTTCGAGCGCTGGCGGCATATCCATGGCTGCGGGCGTTTCTTCAATGCCGTGCGCGATTCCGTCTCCGACAAGTTCCTGACCGTCTACAAGGCGGGCGAACCGCGCCCGGATGTCGAAACGCTTCTCAATCCGGAAACCGTTTCCGATGCTGAACCTGCAAAGAAACGCGCCCCCCGCGCCAAGAAAGGGGAGCTGTAAGCCATGAGCATTCCATCCCACTCCGGAAGCAACCGTATTGCCGGTGCCGGCCGCCTGGTTCCGGCGAAAACCGTCCGCTTCACCTTTGACGGGCAGAGCCTGACGGGTCTTGAAGGCGACACGCTGGCCTCGGCGCTGCTGGCCAACGGCATTCATCTGGTCGGCCGTTCGTTCAAATATCACCGTCCGCGCGGCATCCTCTCCGCAGGCAGCGAAGAGCCGAATGCGCTTGTCGATGTCGAGCGGGACAAATCCCGCAAGCAGCCGAACGTGCGGGCGACCGTGCAGGAGATCTATGACGGGCTGAAGGTCAAGTCGCAGAACCGCTGGCCGTCGCTGACCTTCGACGTCGGTGCGATCAACGATGTGTTCTCGCCCATGCTGCCCGCCGGCTTCTACTACAAGACATTCATGTGGCCGAAGTTCGCATGGAAAACCATCTACGAGCCAAAGATCCGCGCGGCGGCCGGTCTTGGTGTTGTTCCGGGTGAAGCCGATACGGACCGCTATTCCAACCGTTTCGCCCATTGCGATGTACTGGTTGTCGGCGGCGGCGCCGCCGGGCTTGCCGCTGCGCTCAGCGCCGCGCAAACCGGTGCCCGGGTCATCATCTGCGATGAGCAGGCGGAAGCGGGCGGCGCACTGCGCTACGAGACCGATGTGACCATCGATGGCAAGCCGGGCTATGACTGGGCGACGGAAACGCTGGCATCCCTGCGCGCCATGGACAACGTCACGGTTCTCACCCGCACCACGGCGTTCGGTTACTACGCCCAGAATTTTGTCGGCCTTGTCGAGCGGATCAGCGACCATCTGAGCAATCCCGGTTCCGACATGCCGAGGGAGCGCCTGTGGCAGGTGCGTGCCAGGAAGGTCATCCTGGCGACTGGTGCCATCGAACGGCACATGGTTTTCGCCAACAATGACCGTCCCGGCATTCTGCTGGCTTCGGCGGCGCGCGCCTATCTCAACCAGTATGGTGTCGCTGTCGGCCGCAAAGTCGGCGTCTACACCGCCAATGATTCCGCCTATGCGGCGGCCATCGATCTGAAGCGCGCCGGCGTCGATATCCCTGTCATCGTCGACACGCGCGACAATCCATCCTCGCCGGTGATCGAGGAAGCTCGTTCGCTTGGCATCGACGTTGTGACCGGTCATGCGGTGTTCAGCGCCGGCGGCATGCGCCGCGTCTCCTCCATCAGCATCCGCCCCAACCGGGGCGGCAGCGAGCGCAAGGTCGTGGTCGATGCGCTGATCATGTCGGCGGGCTGGACGCCATCCGTGCACCTGTTCTCGCAATCGCGCGGCAAGGTGGCATGGGATGCCGCCAATGAGCGGTTCCTGCCCGGCACCTATGCGCAGGATTGCGTCTCGGTCGGTGCCTGCAATGGCAGCGACGGGCTGCAGCAGGCGCTGGACGAAGCCGTTGCCGCAGGCGGCAAGCTTGCCGGCGAGACCGGTTTCAAGGGCAAGACCACAGCGCTCAAGGCAACGGGCGGAACCGACTGGGTTCTCGGCATGATCGGCTCGGCGCCGGGCGCCGGTGCCGATACGACGGTCAAGGCTTTCGTCGATTTCCAGAACGACGTGACCGCCAAGGACGTGCGCCTTGCGGTGCGCGAAGGCATGCATTCCATCGAGCATGTCAAGCGTTTCACCACCAACGGCATGGCCACCGATCAGGGCAAGACCTCCAACCTGCACGGGCTGGCCATTGCCGCCGAAGCGCTCAACCGGCCGATCCCGGCTGTTGGCCTGACAACCTTCCGGGCGCCGTTCACGCCGGTGACTTTCGGTGCGATCGTCAACCATGCACGGCATGACCTGTTCGATCCGACCCGCCGCACGCCGATGCATGCGTGGCATGCGGCGCAGGGCGCGGCCTTCGAGGATGTCGGGCAGTGGAAGCGCGCCTGGTATTATCCGCAGGCGGGCGAAGACATGCATGCGGCGGTGAACCGCGAATGCGTCGCCGTGCGCAACCAGGCCGGTATCTTCGACGCCTCGACGCTCGGCAAGATCGAAGTGGTCGGGCCCGATGCGGCAAAGTTCCTTGAGCTGCTCTACACCAACCCATGGGAAAAACTCGGTGTCGGCCGCCTGCGCTACGGCATCATGCTGCGCGAAGACGGTTTCATCTATGATGACGGCGTCGTTGGCCGATTGGCTGAGGATCGCTTCCACGTGACGACGACGACCGGCGGTGCGCCGCGCGTCATGAACCACATGGAAGACTATCTGCAGACGGAATTCCCGCACCTCAACGTCTGGTTGACCTCGACGACCGAGCAATGGGCCGTCATTGCGGTGCAGGGGCCGAAAGCCCGCGAGATCATCGCGCCGCTGGTGGAAGGCATCGACCTTTCCAATGAGGCCATGCCGCATATGAGCGTGCGCGAAGGCAGGATCTGCGGTGTGCCGACGCGGCTGTTCCGCATGTCCTTCACCGGTGAAGCGGGCTATGAAATCAACGTGCCTGCCGATTATGGCCGGGCCGTCTGGGAAGCCGTCTACGAGCGCGGCAAGCCGCTGGGCCTGACGCCCTATGGCACTGAGGCCATGCACGTGCTGCGTGCCGAGAAGGGCTATATCATCGTCGGCCAGGACACGGACGGCACAGTGACGCCGCAGGATGCGGGCCTCACCTGGGCCATCGGCAAGAACAAGACGGACTATGTCGGCATTCGCGGCCTGCTGCGCCGCGACCTGGTGGCGGATGGACGCAAGCAGCTGGTTGGCCTGAAGACCAAAGATGCCCATGTGGTGCTGGAGGAGGGCGCGCAGATCGTCGCCAATCCGAACCAGCCCGTGCCGATGACGATGATCGGCCATGTGACATCCTCCTACTGGTCGCAGAATTGCGGCCGGTCGATTGCCATGGCCCTGGTGATCGACGGAACAAAGCGGCTCGGCGAAACGCTGTATGTGCCGATGCCCGATGGTGTGATCGAAGTGGAAGTGACCGGAACGGTGTTCTTCGACGAAAAGGGAGAACGGTTGAATGGCTGACCTTGCTCAAACGGCGCAGCGCGCGCATCCATTGCAGACCGGCCACGCCGGAGTCGGGTCCGTATCGGTAACCCTTGCTGATAACGCCACCCGCGTTTCGCTGCGGGCGCGGCCGGATGCGGTGGCGGCGCTGTCCAAGGCGCTCGGCCTGTCCCTGCCGCTGAAGCCGAAGACAACCACCAGTCAGGGCAACCGTGCGGCCCTGTGGATCGGTCCGGATGAATGGCTTCTCATCGATGCGGACGGCAGCTCGCTGGTGGCCGATCTTGCCAAGGTGAAGGTGCTGCATTCCGCCGTCGACGTCTCCCATCGCAATGTCGGGATCATTGTCTCCGGCCGGGGTGCCGATGCTGTTGTCAATGGCGGTTGCCCGCAGGACCTGTCGCTCGGCGCCTTTCCGGTCGGCGCGGCCTCGCGCACGGTGCTCGGCAAGATCGAGATCGTGCTGTGGCGGACGGCCGAGGACACGTTCCGTGTTGAATGCTGGCGCTCCTTCTCCGGCTATGCCTACAGCTTTCTGCAGGAATCCGCGCGGGACGTGGCTGTCTGATCATACGACTTAAGCCGGCCCACCCATTTGTGCGTGGTTCGACAAGCTCACCATGAGGGAGACGGAGGATTGCAGGGAGCTATATTCTGCAACGGTCCCGATTAGCTTTGCAGCCAAACCACCTTCCTCATGGTGAGCTTGTCGAACCACGCACATTGCGTAATGCAACGATGATCTTTTTTTTGCCGAATGCGCGGGTATTTGACAGCCCCGCGTAATAATAGTGTGCAGATTGATCGCCGGTGAAATTATCGATCACAATTGCGCCGTGCTTTGCCATAATGAGAATGCCGATGGCTGCCGATTCGCGCGGTCGCGTCGCGAGAGTGGTTTATGGCTGTCAAAAAGCGCCTTGTTGTCAATTTTACAGGCTATGAAGGTCTGCATCCCGATGCCGTGCGCGGGCGCTATCTCAATGCCTCGGCCGATTTCAACACGCTCTGGCACACGAAAACCAAAGCGGGGCCCATGCAGCCGGAGGGGCCGAACATCGCCTCGATGCAGCTTGATACAACCGGGGCGAACTGGACGGTAGAAACCGAGTTCTGCCAGTACGGCACGGCCGATATCTTCGATGCCTATTCCGCGCGCAATGTCGTAACGCGCTTTGCCACCGGCCTGATGGCGTTTCTCGATATTCTCATCACCGGCACCTTCTGGCGGTATCTGCGCACAAGCTGGCGGTTCTGCATCTTTTTCATGTGGCCGTTTGCGTTGACCTGTTTCATTTCGCTGGTCGCGCTGCTGATCGGGCTTGGACCATTGTTTGGCGGTTTCAGCGCCTACCACATGTTTTGGACCATTCCCCTGGCGCTCGCCATCGCCCGCCTCCTGATCCGCTGGCCGGGAGAAAAGGTGTTCCTTTCCTACCTCTTGGATGACTGGGCGGCGGCGTCAGACCGGATCTACCGCCGCAGCCCGGCTTTGCTGGAACGGCGCAAGGCTTTTGCCGACCACCTGACCGAGAAGCTGCGGGAGAGCGGCGCGGATGAGGTGGTCATCATCGGGCACAGCCTGGGCACGGTGCCGGCTGTCGAGGCCATTGCCGATGTCTGGCGCAGTGCGCCGCAGCTCATCAGGCAACAGCCGGTTTCGCTGGTGGCGACCGGCTCGTGCCTGTTGATGATCGCCTTTCATCCGTGTGCAACGGATTTGCGGGAAGACGTGCGGGTTGTCCTGCAGGATGCGCCGGTTCTGTGGGCGGAGTATCAGACCATTGCGGATATCGTGCATTTCTACCGGTCGAACCCGGCTGCGGCGCTGGGCATAACCCCGCGCACCGAACCGCTGATCCGGCGTATCCGGTTCAAGCACATTCACAGCGCCAAGCGCTATGCGCGTGCCAAGAAGAATTTTTTCAAGATGCACCTTCTGTTCCTGAAGGGCGCGCAGATCCGCAATGCCTACGATATGGGCATGTTCGTGCAGGGGCCGTTTGCCTTCCAGGATCTGGCCGTGCGTGACAGTGCGCCGCCGCTGGACGATGCCGGGCGGCTTGTCGAGGCGATCCGCGCCTGATCAGTCCATTTCCGGCGGATGCTCGAGCACGGCAATCGTCAGCCAGTTGGCGACGAGTGCCGGTTTGATCGAACCTTCGATTTCCAGGGTGACTTCGTAGTTGTTGAGCACACGGCCGGACGGGCGGATATCCGCATCCACCAGCTTGAAGCGGGCACGCACCTGCTTGCCGGATTTGACCGGCGCCATGAAGCGCACCTTGTCGAAACCGTAATTGATGCCCATCGTCGCGCCTTCGATCATCGGCAATGCCTCATAGGCGAGCGTCGACAGCAGCGAGATGGTCAGGAAGCCGTGGGCAATTGTGCCGCCGAACGGCGTTTCCTTGGCCGCGCGCTCCGGATCGGTGTGGATGAACTGGTGATCATCGGTCGCATCGGCAAACTTGTCGATCATGTCCTGGCTGACCACGCGCCATTCCGAACAGCCGATTTCTGTGCCGACACCGGCCTTCAACTGCTTGAGCGTGATAGCGTTCTTCATGGTTCCAAGGCTTTCCGAAAATTGGATCAGATCATCGATGGGGCTGTCGATAGACTTTTATGAGCCAAATGTCATCCCTTGCGCGCTGCCGTATTGTTTCAAAGCCGTACTCACTGTTGTGATCAGCACGTCAGAACGCCGGGGGGCCTTGCACCTTCCTGCCTGACGCCAGTTCAATATGGGCAAGCATGCCTCTGATCAGCGTATCGAAGATCAGCCGAAAGCGGTGTGAAGACCGCAGGTTTTCGTGCATGGCGATCCAGGTGGGAAGTATGATCGAAAACGCGTCGGGCAGCAGGCATACGAGGTCAGGATTTGCCTGGCCGAGACTGTCCTGGCATATGCCGATGCCAATTCCTGACCGGATAGCGGCGAGTTGGGCCAGATTGTTGTCCGTGCGATAGCTGAACTTAAGCTCATGCGGCATCGGAAAGCGTTTCTCGACGCTGCGTATGAAGGCGGTCTGCTTGTCGAACCCGATGAGCCGGTGATTTTTCAATTCTGCCAGCGTACGGGGCGCGCCGTATCTGGCAAGATAGGCACGGTGCGCGTAGAGCCCGAGCGAAATGCCTCCGACGTTGCGCACAAGCAGCGCCTCCTGTGTGGGCTCTGCCATTCTGACAGCAATATCAACCTCGCGGTTCAAGAGATTTTCGACCGTATCGGAGGCGGATAACTCGATGTGCAAGTCGGGATATGTCTCAAGCAGCGGCGCGAGTATCTGTGGAAGCACTTCGGTGCCGATAACCTCGCTCGCGCCAATGCGTACCGTGCCTTCCACCGCGTCACGCTGTGCTGTTGCCAGACGGACAAGTGCCGCGGCATTGGCAGCCATGGCGGCCGCGTAGGGTTGCAATTCCAGCGCGGCATCGGTTGCAAGCAGGCCGTTCGGCGAGCGGGTGAAGAGCTGGGCGCCAATAAGGTCCTCCAGCGTATCGATATGCCGTCCCACCGTAGGCTGTGTCAAACCGAGCTCACGTGCTGCTGCCGACAGTGAGCCGTGCCGGATGACATGAAGAAAAGTCCAGTAAAGATCCCAGTTCGGCATCTGTTGCATTATTTATGTATAGCTAGTCAATGAATTTTGTCAATTTTGTTTATCGTATTGCTGGTGCATTGTTGGCGAGACAACGGAGAAAATGCACATGCAATCAACAGAACAGAAGATGGCGCTTGTATTGGGTGCAACAGGTGGCATCGGTGGTGCGGTAGCACGCAACCTCCTGAAACGAGGCTGGCATATCAAGGCCCTGACGCGCGACATCGGCAAGGCCGGGAAAACCGCGGGTGATTTCGAATGGATTGCGGGTGACGCCCTCAATCCGGTGGATGTCAGCAAGGCAGCAGAGGGCGTGTCCCTGATCGTCCATGCCGTCAACCCGCCCGGATACCGGGACTGGGAGAAGCTTGTCGTGCCCATGCTCGACAATACCATCGCGGCGGCAAAACGGGTGGGTGCCCGCGTGCTTCTGCCCGGCACTGTCTATAATTTCGGACCCGATGCCTTTCCGGTTCTGGGTGAGGACAGTCCGCAACATCCCGTCACGCGAAAAGGCAGGCTGCGTGTCATGATGGAGCAGCGTCTGAAGGATGCTTCTGTATCCGGTCTCGACGTCCTGATCGTGCGCGCTGGTGATTTCTTTGGCCCGAAGGCCGCAAACAACTGGTTCTCGCAAGGGCTTGTCACGCCGGGAAAGGCGGTATCGCTCATCAGCAACCCTTCAAGGCGCGGCATCGGACATCAATGGGCGTTTCTTCCCGATGTCGCTGAAACAATGGCCCAACTGGTCGACCGGGCCGAAACCCTTCCGCGTTTCGCGGTCTATCACATGGAAGGCTTCTGGGATGCGGACGGCATGCAGATGGCAGCCGCCATCAGGCGTGTGGTTGGCCGCCCGGTGAAGATCAGATCGTTTCCCTGGTGGATCGTGCCGATCATGGCACCCTTCAATGCGTTCATGCATGAGTTGAAGGAGATGCGGTATCTGTGGAAGCAGCCGCTGCGCATGACGAACACGCGGCTGGTCGGTACACTCGCGGCCGAGCCAAGGACACCGATCGACGAGGCAGTGCGGCAGACACTGGCTGACCTCGGCTGTCTCTGACAGCCCGGGTTGCCTTTGGCGGGTGTCGCCGTCACGCGGCAAAGCTGCCACGAACCGCTGATGCAAACAGAATATGGTTCAGGGAAGTTCGGATGGTGGGCGTGACAGGGATTGAACCTGTGACCCCTACGATGTCAACGTAGTGCTCTCCCGCTGAGCTACACGCCCATCCGACAGGGGCGCATACACCATATTGATTCCGGTCCGTCAATAGGGTTGGAAGAAGTTATCAGGCTTTCTTCACCGGAGCAGGCAGATAGGGCCTTTGATCAGGCCGCTACCAGCATTTTTTCGATCTCATTGACGAGGTCGCGCAGGTGGAAAGGCTTGGAAAGCACTTTCGCATCCTTCGGCGCTTTCGAATCGGAATTCAGCGCCACGGCGGCAAAGCCGGTGATGAACATGATTTTCAGGTCCGGGTCGATTTCCGACGCGCGGCGTGCCAGCTCGATGCCGTCCATCTCCGGCATGACAATGTCGGTGAGCAGCAGTGAAAATGGCTCTTCGCGCAACCGGTCATAGGCGCTTGCGCCATTGTCGAAAGGCGTGACGTGATATCCTGCCTTCTCCAGCGCCTTCACCAGGAAGCGCCGCATGTCATTGTCATCTTCTGCTAGCAGGATTCTCTTCATCAGTCCGTCCGAATTGTCTGTCGCCTGATCATCCCCAGACAGGCGCCCCATCATGCTTAACAAGACGCTTTTTTGGTAAAGATCGCGTGAATGATTTGCTGAAAATAAGGGGGAACCCCGGAAAAGTCGAGCAAGATCGCAGACGGGCGATCGAAGAATACGCCTGGTCCGGTCAGCCCGGAAAAGTTCCGCTGCCTTTGGCGGCTGATCAATTCCCTCCGGGGCGAAGTTGCTCTAAAGTAACGGCATATTCAAGCAAACCGTCGAAGTGAATGATGACCCTCGAGCGCGATTTCCCTGACAAGCTGCCCTATGAACTGCGCCGGCCGGCTGACCAGCGTATTCCGTTTGTGTTCAATTCGCCGCACAGCGGTCAGGTTTATCCGCCGGCCTTCCTGCAGCAGTCGCAGCTCGATGCGCAAACGATTCGCCGCTCGGAAGACTGTTTTGTCGACCAGCTCTTTGCCGCCAGCGTCATGCTCGGTGCGCCGATGCTGGTGGCGCATTTCCCCCGCGCCTATCTCGACGTCAACCGCGAGCCCTATGAACTCGACGCGAAGATGTTCAGCGATTCGCTTCCCTCCTATGCCAATGCAAATTCGGCCCGGGTTGCCGGCGGTCTTGGCACCGTTCCGCGCCTTGTCGGCGAAGGGCAGGAAATCTACGCGCAGAAACTGCCCGTCGAGGAAGCGCTCGGCCGCATCACCACGATCTACAAGCCCTATCATGCGCTGCTCGCCGGGATGCTGGTGGAAACGCGCAGCCGTTTTGGCTATGGCGTTCTCGTCGATTGCCATTCCATGCCCACCGGCATCCGGTTTCCGGAGAGCGGCCTGCGCCCGGATTTCATCATCGGGGACCGGTTCGGCACCAGCTGTTCGCCGGAATTGACGCACACGGCCATCCATCTCCTGCGCGAGATGGGCTATGCGGTGGCGCACAACAAGCCCTATGCGGGCGGTTACATCACCGAGCATTACGGGCGTCCGCTCAAGCGTTTCCACGCATTGCAGATCGAGGTCAATCGCGGCCTTTATCTCAATGAGCACAATTACGAGCGCAAATCGGGCTTCGGGCAGCTGCAGCGCGATATCAGCCAGTTCCTGGCCGATCTCGTTTCGCTGCCGGACTTCCACTTCCTCGATGTGCCGCTCGCGGCGGAATGAGGTCTTGTTGCTGTTGCCCGTCTGCAAACAAAAAAAGACCGCGCAAGTGCGCGGTCCAAGTCTAGGGAGGAAACGCCCAAGGAGGGCATAGACAGGTCACCCCGTCTGTTAACCAATCTATGCTGCATCGCACAAATGTCAAGTGATTTGTGCGTTTTTTTAAGCACGATAATTATGTGCCTAAAAAAAATGCAATAATTTAGCCGACAATGCAGGTAAATGAGAAAATTTTGATCGCGAGGAACCATTTTGGCCATTGAACTTTCGTTTTTGCGGCGGATTGCCGAGGTTGCGGCAGCGCAGACATTGCCCCGCTTTCGCACCGTTTCGTCCATCGACAACAAATATCAGGTGGGATTCGACCCGGTCACCGAGGCTGACAGGGAAGCCGAACGGGCGATTCGCGCGCTGATCAACAGCACCTTTCCCGCTCACGGCATCATGGGCGAGGAGTTCGGTTCGGAAAATCTCGACGCCTCGCATGTCTGGGTGATCGATCCCATCGACGGCACGCGCGCCTTCATTTCAGGCCTGCCGGTGTGGGGCACGCTTGCGGGCTTGACCATCGATGGCGATGCGGTGGCCGGCGTCATGGCGCAGCCCTTCACCGGTGAGCTGTTCATGTGCGACGGCACGGCATCCTATTACGAGGGACCGGGTGGCGCGCGCCAGCTGAAAACCCGGCAGAATCCGGACATTGCCCAGGCCACGCTGTTCACCACGACGCCCGCCCTGTTCAAGGACAAGAAGCGCGAGGCCTATGACCGTATGGAGCGCAGCGTGCGCATGCCGCGTTACGGCGCCGACTGCTACGGCTATGCCATGATTGCCGCCGGTTTCGTCGATCTGGTGGTGGAGACCGCCTTGCATCCCTACGATATCGTTGCGCTGGTGCCGATCATCGAAAAGGCGGGCGGTGTCATCACCAATTGGGATGGCGGCCCGGCGGAAAAGGCCGGCGATATCGTGGCGGCGGGCTCAAAGGAACTGCACGCGCAGGCGCTGGAGCTTCTCAACCGCTGAAAGCTCACATCTCCGTGGCCTGTTCGTTCTCGATTCCGGCCATGTCGCCGCCGGTTCCGGGAATGAAGGCATCGAATGCCGCGAAAAACTGTTCGCGGTAAAAATCCTTTTCCTGCAGGATTTCATGCTTGGCGCCGTCGATGGTGATCAGTGTCGCATTGCGCAATTGCAGGGCGAACCGTTCGATTGCCGGGGTGGACACTACGCTGTCGGCCCCGGCGGCGACGACAAGGCTGGGGATGCGGATCGCCTCGATATAATCGGGATTCGTCACCCGTTTGATCGCCTTGGCCGCCGAGGCGATCCATCCGGCGGTCGGGCCGCCAATGGCGAGCTCCGGCGCGGTTTTCACTATTTCGCTGTTGCGCAGGTAGCGCGCGGCATCCGATGTGACCTCGTTGAGGGCGAAGGGTTTGATCACCGGCTTGCCGCCGCGGATATACATCCCGCCGAGACCGGTCAGCCGCAGGCTATTGGCGACGGCGCTGAGCAGAATCTTGCCGAGCCGGCTGCCGTTGACGTCGAGTAGCGGCACCATCAGCACCATGCGGCGGATGCGGTTTGCCAGGGCAGGCGCTGCGAGAAGCGCCGCCAGCGCGCCGGTGGAATGGGCCAGTACGTAAAACGGTCCGCGGCAGTCGGGCAGGAGCACGCTTTCGAACAGCAGCTCCAGGTCGGCCGCATAATGGTCGAAACTGCGGACATGGCCGCGCAGCGGGTCCTTCAGCAGGCGGCTCGATCCGCCCTGGCCGCGCCAGTCGAAGGTGGCCACGGCAAAACCCCGCTTGGCAATGTCACGGATGGTCTCGAAGTATTTTTCAATGCATTCGTTGCGGCCCTGCAGGATGATCACGGTGCCCTGGACGGGATGGGTGGTGGCGGGGAAAATCGCGTAGCGCAGTTGCCTGCCGCCCTTGAGCGGCAATGCGGCAACGCGGGCATCCTGCGGTGTCGGATTGGCGGCTGTTTCGACAAGCGGATGGGTCATGAATACCGGTCAGTCCTCGTCCCGCCCATGGGGGATCACACGGGTGCATTTTGCACCTTTTGATAAAATGCATGGCAATAAAGGTCAAACCGGGTTCTCGTAAAAACAAAAAAATGACCGGAAACCCTTGGGAGGGCTTCCGGTCAGTACATTCCAGGCGGAAGGGACGTTACACCTGGAACGATCTCAGGAAATCAGTAGCCGTTCGCCGGGCGGATCTCGATGCTGAACCCGTTGTCGCTGCGCCGGTCGCGGTAGCCGCGCCGATCGCCCATCACACGGGTATCGAGGATGTCGCCATCGCGGGATACGGTGACCAGAACCGGCGCGCCGCGGCGCCATGCCTGGACAAAATAACGGCCGCGTTCGAAGTTCACATCGCGGACACGGTAGCCGCGGCGCTCCAGCATGCGGGTTACTTCGCGCGGACCGATCTGGTCGCGGAAGCGCTCATCGCGGCGCCATTCTCCACGCCGATCACCATAGAAGCGGCGGTCCTGAACAAGCAGGCCATCCATGTCACCGCGGCCATCCATGTAGATTGCCCGGTCACCGCGATAGGTGAAGTCGTCGGCCATGGCCGAGGCAGAAAAGCCTGTGACCAGCAGGGCGGCGGCGGTCAGTGCCAGAACAGTCTTTTTCATCATCTTGTCCTCGTCTCTTGCCGGTCAAATCCCGGCGTTGGATGTGTTTATAGGGGAGGGCGTGTGAACGTATCCCGAAGGGCGCGTTCATCTGGCGTTCATCGCTGCGGGATGCGTTGGGATGTGTAAAAACCGGAACATTCGGCAGCAAAAGGGGGCTTGAAATGGCTTTGACCGTTTCCCAAATACCTGATGTGACCGCCATAACGGGGTCACTGGTTCAGCGGGACTTGCCGATTGAGGGAGTCTCTTGACGAGCCAGAACACGCAACATTGTCGCTCTAAAGGAGGGCTTACTATGCGTCACGTGGATTTTTCCCCACTCTATCGTTCGACTGTCGGTTTTGACCGGCTTTTCACCATCCTCGACTCGCTGGCTCAGCCAGACGGTGCCCAGTCCTATCCGCCCTACAATATCGAGCGGACAGGCGAGAACACCTACCGCATCACCATGGCCGTTGCCGGCTTCTCGGAAGACGAAATCCAGATCGAAGCCCATCGCAACCAGCTCAAGGTAACGGGCGAGAAGGGTGCCGAAACATCGGACGATAATGCCGAAACCCTGTATCGCGGCATTGCTTCCCGCGCCTTCGAACGCCGCTTCCACCTTGCCGATTTCGTTGAAGTCAGTGGTGCCAGCCTGAAAAACGGCTTGCTGCACATTGATCTCAAGCGCGAAATTCCCGAGGAAATGAAGCCGCGCAAGATCGCTGTCACTGCCCTGTCGGAAAAGACAGCCAAGCAGATCGAAGCCAAGACTGCCCACTAAGCTCTGAAAGCCGGAGTGAAAGAAGCGGCGCGTTTGCGCCGCTTTTTTTATGCGATCAGGTCGCCGAAGCGGCTGATGTCTTTGGAGGTCGTGGCAAAGCTCGTGACAAAACGGGTGATCGTCTCGTCTTCGGCAACATGACCCTTTTCGGCATGGGGCGTGTGCCAGTCATAGAAAACGGCGCCTGCCGCCTGCAGTTTTGCCGATGTCTGCTTTTTCATGATCGCGAACACTTCATTGGCGCGCGGCTGCCAGGCGAGACGCAGATCGTTCGAATTGCTGATCAGCTTTGCCAGTTCTGCTGCCATGGCATTGGCATGCGTTGCCGTTTCCAGCCACAGCCCATCGGCAAAATAAGCCTCGAACTGGGCCGCGATGAAGCGGGATTTTGAAAAATTCTGCGCCGACCGCATGCGGATATAGGGCATCTGCCTTGCCTGTTCGGGGTTCATGAAGACCAGCGCTTCCGCACACCAGCAGCCGTTCTTGGTGCCGCCGAATGACAGGATATCGACGCCCTGCTTCCAGGTCATTTCAGCGGGGGAACAGCCAAGCGAGACAAGCGCATTGGCAAAACGCGCGCCATCCATGTGCAGCGGCAGGCCATTCTCCTTGCAGATGGCCGAGATGGCGGCGATCTCGGCCAATTCATACAGTGTGCCGCTTTCGGTCGACTGCGTAATGGAAACGCTCATCGGCTGGCCCGCATGGACGTGGCCCTTGGGGAAACCGTTCAGGGCGGCTTGCAGATTGTCGATGGCGATGCGGCCTGTCGGCCCGTCGATGGCCTGGACCCGTGCTCCGCTCGCGAAAAATCCCGGCGCGCCGGCCTCATCGGCAATCATGTGCGCTTCGCGGTGGGCAAAGGTGATGCCGCCCGGGCGGGCGATGCTGGCCTGCGCCAGGGAATTGGCCGCTGTTCCGGTCCCGACAAAGAAGACGGCGACGTCGCGCTCGAAAATTGCGCTGAATGTCTGCTGGACGGCGCGGTCGAGATCTCCCGTGCCATAGGCCGCGGCGAAACCGCTGGCATGTCTGGTCAGATTTTCGGCAATTTTCGGATGGGCTCCGGCCCAATTATCGGATGCGAAAAGCATGAAACAACCTCGGATGTGGAACTGACGCCGCCACGCTTACGCTTTTCCCCGCGGGCTGGAAAGCAGAAGATGATGTCTTTCCCGCAAGGGATTTTCAGGGTGCGTGGCGGAACCATCTGTTTTTCCTTGCTTATTTAGGGGAAAACGCCTGTCTCGAAATGAAATGCATGAAACACCCGATGTTTGCGCAATGATATTTCGTCCAATGCTGTTATTTTTTGCTTTTCCATCTTGTTTGTTTGGAATTATTCTGGCATACGAGGATATGACAGCAATGCTGTCCTAATTTGCACGATCCAAGCGCGGGATGGCAAGCAAGGGTGCTTCCGTCCTCAAAATGGTGACCGCAGTTTGCAACCGGAAGATATGCCGCACCAGAAGGGGCAGGAATATATGCTATTCCGTCCCGCGAGGAATTGACCGCCCCAAGGGGCCCATTTGGAGGGATTGACGATGTCGGATTTGACGCCATCTGTAACGACTGAACTTGCTCAGGCCGTACAGAACCGTGCGGTCAAAACCAATAAATCGTCCGGCATTCCCACCCGACAAGGCTTGTACGACCCGCGCAATGAACATGACGCCTGCGGCGTCGGCTTCGTCGCGCATATGAAGGGCGTCAAGTCGCACAAGATCATTGAAGACGGGCTGTTCATGCTCGAAAACCTGACGCATCGCGGTGCCGTCGGCGCCGACCCGCTGATGGGCGATGGCGCAGGCATGCTCGTGCAGATTCCCGATGCGTTTTTCCGCGCGGAATGGGCCGAAAAGGGTGTCGAGCTGCCGCCGGTCAATCATTACGCCGTCGGTTATCTGTTCATGCCGCAGGATGCCGAAGAGCGCGCCAATATCGAAACCGTCATTACGGAAGTGATCGCCTCGGAAGGTCAGACGCTGATCGGCTTCCGCGATGTTCCCGTCGACAATTCGTCCCTGTCCAAGGCGCCGCATATCGCGGCGACGGAACCGTTCCACCGCCAGGTGTTCATCGGGCGCAACCCGAACATCGAATCCAATGAGGATTTCGAAGGCCGGCTGTTTATCCTGCGCAAGGTTATTTCCAACCGCATCTATCAGGAGAACGGCGGCAAGGAGAGCGACTTCTACGTCGTGTCCATGTCGGCGCGCACCATCGTCTACAAGGGCATGTTCCTCGCCTATCAGGTCGGCGCCTATTACAAGGACCTGAAGGACCCGCGTTTCGTCAGCGCGGTGGCGCTGGTGCATCAGCGCTTCTCGACCAACACCTTCCCGTCGTGGAAGCTGGCGCATCCCTACCGCATGGTTGCGCACAATGGTGAAATCAACACCCTGCGCGGCAACGTCAACTGGATGGCGGCGCGTCAGGCGTCTGTCGACAGCGAATTCTTCGGCAACGACATCTCGAAGCTCTGGCCGATCTCCTATGAAGGCCAGTCCGATACGGCCTGTTTCGACAACGCGCTGGAATTCCTGTTCCAGGGCGGCTACTCGCTCGCCCATTCGATGATGATGCTCATTCCCGAGGCATGGTCGGGCAACAAGCTGATGTCGGACGACCGCAAGGCGTTCTACGAATATCATGCTGCCCTGATGGAACCATGGGATGGCCCGGCAGCGGTTGCCTTCACCGATGGCCGCCAGATCGGCGCGACGCTCGACCGCAACGGTCTGCGTCCGGCCCGCTATATCGTCACTGACGACGATTTCGTCATCATGGCGTCGGAAGCCGGCGTGCTGCCGGTACCGGAAGAGAAGATCGTCAAGAAGTGGCGGCTTCAGCCCGGCCGCATGCTGCTGATCGACATGGAAAAGGGCGAAATCGTCTCCGACGACACGATCAAGTCCGAGATCGCCAACCGGCATCCCTACAAGACATGGCTGAAGAATACCCAGCTCATTCTTGAAGAGCTGAGCCCGGTCGAGCCGCGCGCGCTGCGCAAGGATGTCAGCCTGCTCGACCGCCAGCAGTCCTTTGGCTATACGCAGGAAGACACCAAGCTGCTGATGTCGCCGATGGCGACGACAGGCCAGGAAGCCATCGGCTCGATGGGTACGGACACGCCGATCTCGGCCATGTCCGACAAGTCGAAGATGCTCTACACCTATTTCAAGCAGAATTTTGCGCAGGTCACCAATCCGCCGATCGATCCGATCCGCGAGGAACTGGTGATGAGCCTTGTTTCGTTCATCGGTCCGCGTCCGAACATTTTCGATCTGGTCGGCACGTCCCGCCGCAAGCGCCTGGAAGTGCGCCAGCCGATCCTGACCAATGGCGATCTGGAAAAGATCCGCTCCATCGGCCACACGGAAGACCGCTTCGATACGAAGACACTGGATATCGCCTATAATGTCGAGGAAGGCGCGGCTGGCATGGCCGGTGCGCTGGAGCGTCTGTGCGAACGCGCCGAGGCGGCCGTGCATGGCGGTTACAACATCATCATCCTGTCTGACCGTCAGGTCGGGCCGGACCGCATTCCGATCCCGGCACTGCTGGCGACGGCTGCCGTCCACCATCACCTCATCCGCAAGGGCCAGCGCACCTCCGTCGGTCTGGTCGTGGAATCGGGCGAGCCGCGCGAAGTGCACCATTTCTGCTGCCTCGCCGGCTATGGCGCGGAAGCGATCAACCCCTATCTTGCCTTCGATACGCTGCTCGACATGCACAAGCGCGGCGAGTTTCCGCCGGAGGTGGACTCCAAGGAAGTCGTATCGCGTTACATCAAGTCCATCGGCAAGGGCATTCTCAAGGTCATGTCCAAGATGGGCATCTCCACCTATCAGTCCTATTGCGGCGCGCAGATTTTTGATGCGGTCGGCCTCAAGTCGGAATTCGTCGACCGCTTCTTCTTTGGTACGGCAACGACCATCGAAGGTGTCGGCCTGGAGGAAGTGGCCGAGGAGACGGTGCGCCGCCACCGCGATGCATTCGGCAATGATCCGGTCCTGCTCAGCACGCTGGATGTCGGCGGTGAATATGCCTACCGCATGCGCGGCGAGGCGCATCTCTGGTCGCCGGATGCGGTAGCCAAGCTGCAGCACGCGGTGCGCACGGAGTCGGCCACCACGTTCAAGGAATATTCCGATCTGGTGAACAGCGAGTCCGCCCGGGCGCAGACCATACGCGGCCTGTTCAAGATCAGGATGGCTGGAGATGCCGGGCGCAAGCCCGTCTCCATCGACGATGTCGAACCGGCCAAGGATATCGTCAAGCGGTTCTCGACCGGCGCCATGTCGTTCGGTTCGATCAGCCGCGAGGCGCACACGACCCTTGCCATCGCCATGAACCGGATCGGCGGCAAGTCGAACACGGGCGAGGGCGGCGAGGAGCCGGACCGCTTCTATCCGCTGCCGGACGGCAAGCCGAACCCAGAACGCTCGGCCATCAAGCAGGTCGCATCGGGACGCTTTGGCGTGACGACCGAATATCTCGTCAACTCCGACATGATGCAGATCAAGGTGGCGCAGGGTGCCAAGCCCGGCGAAGGCGGCCAGCTGCCCGGCCACAAGGTCGACGCAACGGTTGCCAAGACCCGCCACTCCACGCCGGGTGTCGGCCTGATTTCGCCGCCGCCGCACCATGACATCTATTCCATCGAGGATCTGGCGCAGCTCATCTACGATCTGAAGAACGTCAACCCTGAAGCCGATGTTTCGGTCAAGCTGGTGTCGGAAGTCGGCGTCGGCACGGTTGCGGCCGGCGTTGCCAAGGCGCGCGCTGACCACATCACCATATCGGGCTATGATGGCGGCACGGGTGCATCGCCGCTCACATCGCTCAAGCATGCCGGTTCCCCGTGGGAAATGGGCCTTGCCGAGACCCAGCAGACGCTGGTGCTCAACGGCCTGCGCTCGCGCATTGCCCTGCAGGTCGATGGCGGTCTGCGCACCGGCCGCGACGTGATCATCGGTGCCCTGCTGGGCGCCGACGAATTCGGCTTCTCCACGGCGCCGCTGATTTCCGCCGGCTGCATCATGATGCGCAAGTGCCATCTCAACACCTGCCCGGTCGGCGTGGCAACGCAGGATCCGGTCCTGCGCAAGCGCTTCAAGGGCACGCCGGAACACGTCATCAACTTCTTCTTCTTCATGGCGGAAGAGGTGCGGCAGTTCCTGGCCGACATGGGATATACAAGGCTGGAAGAGATCGTCGGCAAGGCCGAACTGCTCGAAAAGCGCGAGATGATCGATCACTGGAAAGCCAAGGGTCTCGATTTCACCCGCATCTTCCACAAGCCGGAAGCGGCGGAGGAAAAGACGCGCTGGACCGAGCGGCAGAACCATCCGATCGTCGATATCCTGGATCGCAAGCTGATCGAGCAGGCCATGCCCGCGCTGGAAAGCAAGATCCCGGTCAAGATCGAAATGCCGATCAAGAACGTTGACCGGTCGGCGGGTGCCATGCTGTCGGGTGAGGTGGCCAAGCGCTACCGGCACAAGGGTCTGAAGGAAGACACGATCTCGGTCACGTTCACCGGGACGGCCGGGCAGTCCTTTGCGGCATTCCTCGCACGCGGCATTTCGTTCGAGCTGATCGGCGACGGCAATGATTATGTCGGCAAGGGCCTGTGCGGCGGCCGCATCGTCGTCCGTCCGCCGCACGATACGAAAATCGTACCGGAGAATTCCATCATCGTCGGCAATACCGTGCTGTACGGTGCCATCGAAGGCGAAGCCTATTTCCGCGGCGTCGCGGGCGAACGCTTTGCCGTCCGCAACTCCGGCGCCATCGCGGTGGTCGAAGGCACGGGCGATCATGGCTGCGAATACATGACCGGCGGTGTCGTCGTGGTCATCGGCCAGACGGGACGCAACTTCGCGGCCGGCATGTCCGGCGGCGTGGCTTATGTGCTCGATGAAGCCGGTGATTTCGCCCAGCGCTGCAACATGGCGATGGTCGAGCTGGAGCCGGTGCCGGAAGAGGACGATATTCTCGAAAAACTGCACCATCACGGCGGCGATCTGGCCCATAAGGGCCGCGTCGATGTCTCGGCCAATATGACCAGGCATGACGAGGAACGCCTCGTGCAGCTCATCTCGAACCACATGCATTACACGGGTTCGGGCCGGGCGAAGGAAATTCTCGACAATTGGGAAGCCTTCCGGCCGAAATTCGTGAAAGTCATGCCGGTCGAATACCGCCGGGCGCTCGAAGACATGGAGCGCATGCGGATGGGTGTCGCAGCGGAATAAAATCAACGCACTCCTGCTTCGAGCGTCATCACAATGATGCTCGGCATGGGGTCCAATGCTGCCCAGACCCAACACGGGAACGGGTGGTCCTCCAAGGGTGAGGGGAGCAGTTTTATGGGTAAGGTTACAGGTTTTCTCGAGATCGACCGGCAGGTCGGAAAGTATCAGCCCGCGTCTGACCGCATTCGTCATTTCCGGGAATTCACCATTCCCATGACCGATGGCGAGGTGAAGAAGCAGGCGGCCCGCTGCATGGATTGCGGCATCCCGTTCTGCCACGGGCCGACTGGCTGCCCGATCCACAACCAGATTCCGGACTGGAACGATCTCGTCTACAACGACAATTGGGACGAGGCGATCCGCAACCTGCATTCCACCAACAATTTCCCGGAATTCACCGGCCGCATCTGCCCGGCCCCATGCGAGGAAGCCTGCACGCTGAACCTGGAAGACGTGCCGGTGTCCATCAAGACGGTGGAACAGGCGATTGCCGACAAGGCCTATGAAAAGGGCTTTATCATCCCGCAGCCTGCGGCATCGAAGACCGGCAGGAAAGTGGCCGTCATCGGCTCCGGCCCGGCCGGTCTGGCCGCGGCACAGCAGCTTGCCCGCGTGGGCCATGAAGTGCATGT
Organism: Phyllobacterium sp. MT110; assembly: GCF_058792715.1. Taxonomy (NCBI): domain Bacteria; kingdom Pseudomonadati; phylum Pseudomonadota; class Alphaproteobacteria; order Hyphomicrobiales; family Phyllobacteriaceae; genus Phyllobacterium; species Phyllobacterium sp. MT110. The sequence continues at coordinate 2,259,223 of NZ_JBXAFE010000001.1, read as the reverse complement.
CTACGAGCGCGAAAGCCGTGCAGGCGGCCTGCTGCGCTACGGCATTCCCGATTTCAAGATGGAAAAGCATTTCATCGACCGCCGCGTGGCGCAGATGGAAGGCGAAGGCGTCACCTTCTTCTACGGCGTCAATGTCGGCATCGACAAGCCGGTGCAGGAACTGCTCGATACCTATGATGCGGTGCTCTATTGCGGCGGCGCCGAAACGCCGCGTCCGGCGGGCATTCCGGGTGCCGATCTCGACGGCGTCCACGATGCCATGAACTATCTCGTGCAGCAGAACCGCCGCGTCGGCCGCGAGAACATCGAATCCGTGGCCTGGCCGAGCGATCCGATTGTGGCGTCAGGCCGCCATGTGGTTGTCGTCGGCGGCGGCGATACCGCCTCCGACTGTGTCGGCACGGCATTCCGCCAGGGCGCGGTGAAGGTCACCCAGCTCGATATCCGCCCGCAGCCGCCGGAAAAGGAAGACAAGCTCAGCGTCTGGCCCTATTGGGCGACGAAGATGCGCACGTCCTCCTCGCAGGCGGAAGGCGCGGACCGCGAGTTCCAGGTGGCAACGCTTGAATTCATCGGTGAAAACGGTGCATTGACCCATGTCAAATGCTGTGAGGTCGACGAGGCGCGCAAGCCGGTTCCCGGCACGGAATTCTACATCAAGGCGGATCTCGCCTTCATCGCCATCGGCTTTTCCGGTCCGTTCGAAACCAGTGTCGTCAGGGAACTCGGCGATACGCTGGAGATGCGAGCGGATCGTCGCGGCAACCGTTCGATTGCCGCCGATGACAAGGATTACCGCACCAGCGTCGACAAGCTGTTCACGGCCGGCGATATCCGCCGCGGCCAGTCGCTGGTCGTCTGGGCGATCCGCGAGGGACGCCAGGCGGCACAGGCCATCGATGTCGCGCTGATGGGATCGTCGGTTCTGCCGCGATAGTCAGGCCGTTATTTCGGTGCCGCGTCCGACTTCGCCGGCCACGCATAGTCGTTGATGCGGCCCGGCTGGGCCTCCGGCGCCTTGCCTTCGAGAAGCAGCTTGTCCTGCGCCGACTTGTCGGCGGCCGCGGCTTTCGGTGCGGCGCCGAGGAGATCGGTGCCGCCATCCAGTTCCGGGTCACTCAGGCTGATCGGTGCAATGCGGTCGACCTTGACCGGTGCCTGCGACGTTTCCGGCAGTGCCTGCACGGGCGAGCCCGGCTTGACGGCGGCGATGGCAGGTGACGTGGCGTTACCCAGCATCTGGCGCAATGGTTTTTCCGCATAGAAGGCCAGCTTGCGCTTGCCTGCGGTGGTCAGGCCGACGCCGTCATTGTTGCGCAGACGGGCGGTCTGGCCGGAGATGTCAAAGCCCGACAGCGTAAAGCTGCCGCCCTGGTCGACAAAGCCTTCCCAGACATCGACGAATTTGCCGTCCGCCTTCTCCGTCGCATTGCGGTAGAGTTCGTTGAACGCCAGCAGGTCGGTGCTCATGTTCTTGAACTTGAACGAGGGCTGGCCGACCCACACCACGGGTTGCCCGGTTTTCTTCACCGCTTCGAGGAATGCGTTGATGCGGCCCTGATATTCCTTTGTCCAGGCTTCGCTCTGCGGCGCTGGGCCGTTGGCGAATTGCTGGCGGTCATTGGCACCGATCATCACGACGACAACAGCCGGTTTTTCCGCGTCGATCAGACTGCCGATGGTGGCGGGCCAGTTGCGGTGGTCGCTGCGCACGAAACCGGATGAGCCGTCGCTCTTGTCGACCACGCGCACGCCGGGCGAATCCATGAAGGCCGCGTTGAGGCCTTCGGCAAGGCCGCTTGCCATGAAGTCACCGACAACCAGGATGGTTTTGGCATCGGCCAGTTTCGACGGAATGACCGGTTCGTCCGCCGGCGCGGAGGGTTGGCTGGCGGGGGCTGCCGGTTGCGGCCGCGGCCGCTCGGCCCGCTTGGTCGTGCGGTTCTTGGAGGGGCGGACGGGCCGGTTGTTTTCGTCGAAGATCATCCGGTCGGTATTTTCGCGGTAGACTTCGCGGCGCGAGCCGAAGAGCATGTCGAGCAGTGTGCGCTGCTGGGCGGCGGCGATGTCGGTAAAGACAAGGCCGCCGGCCGCACCGAGGGATACGGACACAACGATGCAACGGATGAGGCGAGCCGGCCGTTTCATTGTATCCATCGTATTTCCAAACCTTATCGCTTGCGGATAATGGTCAGCACTTCCTTGCTGGGATGACCATCGGGATCGAGCCCCATTTTCTTCTGGAACGCCTGGATGGCATCCCGTGAGCCGGAGCCGATTTTCCCGTCCACTTCGCCGTCATAATAACCCAATGCGCGCAGATGTGTCTGCAATTCTTCACGCTCCTTCATCGAGATGGGCGTGAATGGGCGATTCCAGTCGCGGCGCAGCGGCGGCGCGCCGCCGATCTGATCCGCAAGAAGACCAACACCAAGGGCATATTTGTCGGCATTGTTGTAGTTCTTCAAAACGGAGAAATTCCGTGTCATCAGGAAGGCGGGCCCCTCGCGCCCGTCAAGCACTTTCAACTGGGCCTTTTCATTGCCGCGCGGGAATGGTTTGCCGTTGGCGCGCACCACGCCGAGGCTCTGCCATTCCGCCATGGTCTTTGAGCCAGCGGGGAATTTGCGCCCGGCCGGGAGGGTCACTTCGTAACCCCAGGTCCGGCCCGATTCCCAGCCGTTCTTGGCCAGGAGATTGGCGGCCGTCGCCAGCGCATCGGGTACGGATGTCCAGATATCGCGCTTGCCGTTGCCGTCCATGTCGACGGCATAGGCGAGATAGCTCGTGGGAATGAACTGTGTATGGCCAAGGGCGCCCGCCCATGACCCGGTGAGGTGGCTGCGGTCGATATCGCCGGTCTGCAGGATCTTCATCGCCGCAATCAGCTGGGTGCGGGCATATTTTGCCCGGCGCTGGTCGGCATAGGCGAGCGTTGCGAGCGAACGCACGGCATCGCGCATGATGTCGGGCCGCTGCATGGCTTCGCCGTAATTGGTCTCCATCGACCAGATCGCCAAAAGGATATTGCGGTCGACACCGAATGATTTTTCGATGGCGGCGAGCCAGCGGCTGTATTTGCGCGCCATTTCCCGCCCGGTGGTGATGGAATGCTCGTTGACGCGGTTGTCGATGTAATCCCAGACCGGTGCCGTGAATTCCGGCTGATAGGCGGCTTTCTGCAGCACCTCGGGATCGATATCCTTGACGCCGGCAAAGGCGCGCTGGAACGTCGTGGCGGAAATTCCGCTCTGCAGCGCCGTGGTGCGGAAATTGGCAATCCATGTCTGGAACTTTGCATCGGCGGAGGCACTCGTCGCCGTGACTGCAAAAGCCAGGCTCGCGGTTGCGGCCAAAATCATGATTCGCTTTGCAAAACTCGACGGGCTCTTGAACATGTTGTCTCCTTGAACTGGGTTTCCACCTATTCCGGCAAACAATAAATTATGCACATCAAAGTTAGGAATTGGTTTACCATGCATATTTGACGGGCAGTTCCTGCGGGAACATTACCGGTCGAAAAAAATGTTTATTATGCAGCTCAAACTATTTTCATTCTTTGCAGGGCAAATGTCCATTACCAATGTTAACTGAGTTTTTGTGTGAGATGGGGAATATATTGTGACGACAGCGAAGAGAATCCGCAAAGCCGTTTTTCCAGTCGCAGGTTTTGGCACCCGCGTTCTTCCGGCAACCAAGTCTATCCCGAAGGAAATGCTGACCGTTGTCGACAAGCCGGTCATCCAGTACGTGGTGGACGAAGCCCGCGAAGCCGGTATCGAGCACTTTATTTTCGTGACCGGCCGCAACAAGGCGGTCATCGAAGATTATTTCGACGCCCAGTACGAACTCTATTCAACCCTGGCCGAGCGCGGCAAGACGGCGCTGCTCGACGAGTTGCAGAGCATCCAGCCGGGACCCGGCACGACCAGTTTCACCCGCCAGCAGGTGCCGATGGGGCTGGGCCACGCCGTGTGGTGTGCTCGCGATATCGTCGGCGATGAGCCTTTCGCGCTGCTTCTGCCGGACATGATCATGCAGCCGGAGAAAAACGGCTGCCTTGCCGACATGGTCGAGCTGTATAATCAGGCGGGCGGCGGCAACATCGTCGCCGTGCAGGAATGCGATCCGGAAGAAGCCCACAAATACGGCATCGTCGGCAAGGGCAAGGATGTCGGCAACGGTTTCGAGCTCACCGAAATGGTCGAGAAGCCGGCCAAGGGCACCGCGCCGTCCAATCTCTACATCAACGGCCGCTATATCCTGCAGCCGGAGATTTTCGACATTCTCGAGCATCAGGAGCGCGGTGCCGGCAATGAAATCCAGCTGACCGACGGCATGCTGAAACTGGCCAAGGAACAGGATTTCTTCGGCTATCACTTCCAGGGCCGCACTTATGATACGGGCTCGAAGGAAGGCTTTGTCGAAGCCAATGTGGCGTTTGCCCTGTGGCGCAACGATATCCGCAACGGTGTGATCGACAATATCGGCAACATGCTGAAGACCATCCAGCCGCGCAAGGTTTGAGATGCGTTGAGGGGGGGATATCACCCCCCTCTGTCCTACCGCTGCAGCGTCAGGCCCATATAGACGCTGCTTTCGCTGGTCTGGCGGGTATCGACCTCGCTGCGTGTGACGCGGTGCCGGGCGCTGACATCCAGCCCGAGGAAGCGGTTGAACCAGTAGGTGGCGCCGACTTCCGCGCCAAAGCCCTTGTCGAGGCCGCTGCCATCCTTGTTGTCGCGCAGCGACGCGCTCAACTCGGCATTGACGCTGAGGTTTGAGCGGATTTGGCGCTTTACGCCAATCCGTCCCTCATAGAAGATCGAGCCGCTGTCATTGGGCGTTGTCCCGCCTTCGACACGGGTGAGCAAACCAAGATTGACATCGGTGCCGCGCTGCGGCGACCATTTGATTGCCCCGTCGACGCTCAGACCATCGACATTGGACAGCCGCTCATCGTCGATACTCTGGCGCAGATAGCCCAGCGCCAGCTCGCCCGAAAGTTTCTCGCCGAAATCGGCCTCGATACCGCCGCGCAGCGCTGTGCGCATACCGGAGCGGCGAAAGCCGTTGGAATCTTCCGTTTCATCGTAGATCAGCTTGCCGATCTCCACTTCGGCGAAAGGTTTGATCGCCGGGGACATTTCGAAGCCGCCGCGCAGGGCGATGCTGGCAAAGGTGTTGTTGCGATCCTTCTGGCTGAGCGTCGTCCCGTCGGGGAACTGGGCCTGACCATAGGTTGTCCGGTCGACCTTGCCCTTCACCTGGCCAAAGAACCGGCCAAATTCGTGCCTTATGCCCAATGTGCCATCCAGTTCCTGCACGCCGGGCCTGTTGGATGCGCCGACAACCGCCGTCGGGGCGCTGGCATCCTCCTGTCGGTAGCGGTAGCCGCCTTCGCCGGTCACGGTCGTGCGGTCGCCGAGATCAAGCTTGAAACCGCCGCGCAGCCCGACATTGGGCGCGGAATACTCCTGGCCCGACAGCGTCTTGTCGTAGAGACCGTCGAAATCGAGAAAGGCCGAATGGCGCGACCAGTCCGTCGTCGCCCGCAGGCGCAGCCGTGTTTCCGAGAGAATCGCACTCTTGCCGGTTGAACTGCCGTCGGCGTTGGTCGTGGCGCGCAGGCCCTGCGAAATGGATGGCCGCAGCGTGACCGTACCGGCCCTGATGCCGAAGGGTGCAAACGGGTCGGGATCCGGCCGCACGGTCCGCCGCTCGATGGCCGGTTCAGACACGCTGTCCCTGCTTTCACGCTGTACGCGCGGATTGCCGTCCGTATCGTCGGCAATGCTGCCGGTGGTTGGTGTGGCCGGTGTCTGTCCGTTGCGTTGGGCGCGTGGAAGAGGACGTGTTCGCTGCGTTGCTGCCGTCGTGCGGTCGGCCGGAAGCGGAACGGTGCCTGGCGTGGCGGTGGGACGCGGATTGAGCGTGCGGCTGTTGTTCACCGGTCCGGACGACAGCGATGTGTCATTCGCCGTCCCGGTCGCCGTCGACGGAGCGCCCGCATCGTCATTGGGCAGGGCGCCCGGGCTGACAGGTTCGTAGGGATCCGACGGAATGCCGCCCGCGGTGGCGGGTGATGGCGCCGGCGCAGCGGCAACCACAGGCGCGCGCCGCACCGGGGCGGGCGGCGCATTCTGCTGGGTTTGCAGGACATTCTCGTCCACCGCGCCGCGCAGGGGCACGGCCTGCTGGGCCATGGCCGTTCCACCGGCAGAAAACGCAACGCTGCTCATCAACCCCGTCCACAGACACAGGTTGATCGCAGAGGTGAAGCTGCCGCGATAGGCCGGTGCTCCGATGCGGGATTGCCGATGATACATAAATAGCATTGCCAATGAGTTCGAACGTTTATGGAGCGTAAACTGTCATGGTTAATGACTGGTTTCCGCTTGGGCCGCCGGACGGGTTTGAAGGGGGCGGCGCAACAAAAAATGGACAGCGGCGCGGCAAAGCGCTAACGGTTCTCGCCATGCAGGCAATAAACGACAGCGAACTGGACAAGACCGCAGCGGTGGATTCCGCCAAGCGGACGATTTCAACCGAAAGAGACGGGCTGAGCGCGCTGCGCGATGCGCTGGATGGCAGCCTTGCGGATGCCTTCGGCAAGGCCATCGAACGCATAGCCGCCGTCCGGGGCAGAATCATCGTCACCGGGGTCGGCAAGAGCGGTCACATCGCCTCCAAGATCGCCGCGACCTTTGCCTCGACCGGGACGCCGGCCTTTTTCGTGCATCCGGCCGAAGCCAATCACGGCGATCTCGGCATGATCGGCAGCGACGATGCCATTCTGGCCCTGTCATGGTCGGGCGAAACGGCGGAGCTGAAGGGGATCGTCAGCTATTCCAGGCGGTTCCGCATTCCGCTTATCGCGGTTACATCAGGGGAAAACTCGGCACTGGCACTGGCTGCCGATGTCGTCCTGCTGCTGCCCAGGGTCACCGAGGCCTGCCCGCACGGGCTGGCGCCGACCACCTCGCCGCTGCTGCAACTGGCCATGGGCGATGCGATCGCCATTGCCCTCCTGGAAGCGCGGGGCTTCACCGCCGTCGACTTCAAGACATTCCACCCCGGCGGATCGCTCGGCGCAAGCCTGACCCATGTGCGCGAGATCATGCATCGCGGTGACGAGATTCCGCTGGTTCCGCTTGGGACGCTCATTCCCGATGCGATGAAAGTGCTGTCCGGAAAGCGTTTTGGCTGTGTTGCGGTACATAATGATGACGGCTCGCTGGCCGGGATCATCACGGATGGCGACCTCTCGCGCAACCTTCACCGCAATCTGGTGACGGTGCGGGTCGAGGAAATCATGACCCGCAACCCCAAAACCGTGCCGACGAGCATGCTGGCGAGCGCCGCGCTCGCCCTGCTCAACGAGCACAATATCGGGGCGCTGATCGTGACGGAAGACCGCTTCCCCGTCGGTATCGTGCACTTCCACGACCTCTTGCGGATCGGCGCCGCCTGATTTCAGTGTCTGCAGGCTGGTGGTGCGTGGTTCGACAAGCTCACCATGAGGGATGGAGTGGGCTGTAGAGCGCTGTATTCTGCAACGTTTATGATTAGCGTTGCACCAAACCACTTCCCTCATGGTGAGCTTGTCGAACCACGCACCTCGCAATTTACTTCCCCGGATCAAGCCGCTTCGACCGTCAGCGTTCCCTGATCGGTGCCGGTGATCCTGACCCGGCTGCCGGCGGGCAGATCGGGGCCTTTGACGCGCCAGAGGCTGTCGCCGATGCGGGCGCGCCCGTGTCCGTTCACTGTTGGCTCCTCCAGCACGACAATCTGGCCGATCATCTGTTCGTTGCGCCGGTTGAGCAGCGGCTCATCGGTCGGCACGTCAGCCGCGCCCATCAGCCTGCGGCCGATGAAGACGGTGATGACAGACAGAATGAGGAACAGGATGATCTGCAGCTGCCAGCCGATGGCGAGCATCGGTCCGAGCACGAGGATCGTCAGGAAGCCGACGATGATGGCGGCGATGCCGAACCACAGCAGGAAGATGCCGGGCACCGCCACTTCGAAAATCAGGAGGATGAAACCCAGCACCACCCAGTTCCACGGGCCGAGTTCATAGAAGAGATGTTCCAGCATCAGTGCAACTCCTCCATCGATGCGTCAGGTCGCCGAGCCGGTCCCGCCGCCCGTGCCGGGAACGGTGCGCCCGCGCCCCGGCTGTGCCGGAGGCGATGTCCGTTCCGTCTGCGCCGCATCGCCGAATACTTCCCTGGCGATTGCACCGATGCCGCCGAGCGTGCCCACCAGTGACGAGGCCTCCATCGGCATCAGGATCAGCTTCTGGTTGTTGCTGGTCGCAAACTTGCCAAAAGCCTCGGTGTATTTCTGCGCGACGAAGTAGTTGATGGCCTGCACGCTGCCCGCATTAATCGCGGCGGATACGAGTTCGGTCGCCTTGGCTTCGGCCTGAGCGAGGCGTTCGCGGCCTTCGGCCTCGCGGTAGGCGGCTTCACGCTTGCCCTCCGCCTCGAGAATCTGCGCCTGCTTCAGGCCTTCGGCGCGCAGGATCTGCGCGGCGCGGTTGCCTTCGGCCTCCAGGACCAGCGCACGCTTGTCGCGTTCCGCCTTCATCTGGCGCGCCATGGAATCGATCAGGTCCTTCGGCGGATTGATGTCCTTGATTTCGACACGGGTCATCTTGATGCCCCAGGAATGGGCGGCCTCATCCACCACCCGCAGCAGGCGGTCGTTGATCGCGTCGCGATTGGACAGGAGCTCGTCGAGATCCATCGAGCCCATGACCGTGCGGATATTGGTCATGGTGAGGTTGAGAATGGCGTTCTTCAACCCGCTGACCTGATAGGCGGCCTGTGGTGCATTCAGGATCTGGTAGAAGGCGATACCGTCGACGGCGATATTGGCGTTGTCCTTGGTGATGACCTCCTGCGTCGGCACGTCAAGCACCTGTTCCATCATGTTCAGCTTGGCGCCGATACGGTCGAAGAACGGAACGATGAGGTTAAGGCCGGGTGCGAGGGTACGGGTATACTTGCCGAAACGCTCGATGGTGTAATTATAGCCCTGCGGCACGGTCTTGACGCCCGCAAACAGCACGACCAGGACCAGAAGAACCAGTACCGGAATGGTAAAATCGAAACCGCTGAACGGCATTGTACTCCCCCTTGCCTGACATCAGGACCAATGTCATCTCGCATCATCATCCTCTATACGGATGAAGCCAAGATAGACCAAAGTCTTGATCTCAGAAAGGCTTAAGCCGGGAATTATACAGGCGTTCCGTCCGCTTAGATCCAGCCCTGCAATTCGCGCCGGACCAGCTCTTCGATCACCCGCATGCCTTCATCGGAATCATTCAGGCAGGGGATATGGGTGAAGTTGACGCCGCCATGCTCGCGGAAGGTGTTGCCGGCTTCAACAGCGATTTCCTCCAGCGTTTCCAGGCAGTCGGCGACGAAACCCGGATTGAACACGGCAACGGATTTCACGCCGTCCGCGGCGAGTTTTTCCATCGTCTTGTCCGTATAGGGCTGCATCCACTCTTCGGGGCCGAAGCGGGACTGGAAACAGGTGATCAGCTTCTTCTCGTCCCAGCCAAGCCGCTCGCGCAACAGGCGCGTGGTCTGCCAGCAATGGCAGGGGTAGGGATCGCCGCGCTTGAAATAGCTTTGCGGGATGCCGTGATAGGAGGCAACCACCACCTCCGGCTCGAAATCCAATGTCGCAAAATGCTTCTCGATGGAGACGGCAAGCGCTTCGATATAAACAGCCTCGTCCTGATAGGAGGGGACGGTGCGGGTGGCGGGCATGAAGCGCATCTTGGTGAGCGCCTCGAAGAATTTGTCGTTGACCGTCGCCGTGGTCGTTGCCGAATATTGCGGATAGAGCGGGAACATGACGATGCGCTTGCAGCCCTGTCTGTCGAGCCGTTGCAGCGCCTCTTCGATGGAGGGCTGTCCGTAGCGCATGCCCCAGTCGACGATCACATCGGGATGGGCGGCGAGGCTTGCGGCCAGCTTTTCGCTTTGCGCGCGGGTATAGGTGCGCAGCGGCGATTCGTTGCGCTCGCGGTTCCAGATCTTGTCATAAAGCGCGCCGGATTTTTTCGGGCGGGTGTTGAGCACGATGCCGTACAGCACCGGCAGCCAGATGGCGCGCGGCCATTCGATCACGCGCTTGTCCGACAGGAATTCCTTGAGGTAGCGGCGCATGGAGGTGACATCCGTGCCGTTAGGCGTGCCCAGATTGACCAGAAGCACGCCGACTTTCGAGGTTTCGATGCGCGGATGGTCGCCGGGCTTGCTTATTGCCACACCAACCTCGCCAGACATCACCATCTCTTTCAACTCCTGCTTTGCGGTTGGAACCTAGTTGTGAGGGCCGGGATTGCAAGGGCGCGAAAAGACGCAGCAAAATGGGGTAAATCGCTCTCCGGCGGGTAAAACCCAGGCTGATATGAAAGAACCCGGCACAACATTCAAGTTGCACCGGGTCGAAATAACAGTCCTGGGACCGTTTGTCCTAGCTGGAACTAGCGCGGCGGGATTGTCATCTCGCTGCCTATGGGCAGTTTCTCGACGATCATCCGCGGATTGGCTGCCGCCAGCTTTTTCCAGTCCGAACCCTTGCCGTAGACCTGCTTGGCAATATTCCAGAAATTGTCACCGCGCTTGATCGTATAGGCCGATGGCGCGGCAGCGGCAGCGGGTGCCGGTGCAGCTGTTTGCGCCGCAGGCTTGGCGGGCGGTGCCGGGTCCGCTGCGGCTGGTGTGGCCGCTGCGGCCAGAACGGTTATGCGCCCGTCCGTATAGGGCTTGTAGGGCGTGTTCTTGGCGAGATAATCCGATACCACGGCTTCAAGGCCGGGGCCGTAATCATAGGCGTTCTGGGCATTGCTGGCGAAAATCTTGTAGCCATCGCCGCCCGCGCGCATGTAATTGTTGGAGACGACGCCGTAGGTGGCGGCCGTGTCAATCGGTTTCCAGCCGCTGCCGTCGCGCACTTCCACGGCGGAAACGCGCTGGCCGACGGGTTTCGACACGTCGAACGCGTATTTGACGCCGGAAACCTGCGCGAAACGGCCCGCACCCTGGTCGATCTGGCTGACGCCGTTTTCCAGCGCGGCCACCACGTCGGCCCCCTTGAGCTGGAAGGTCGACAGCGTGTTCTGGAACGGCAGCACCGTCAGGACTTCGCCCATGGTCACATCCCCGGCATCGATGGATGCGCGCAGGCCGCCGCCATTGATGATGGCGATGGTCATGCCCTGGTCCTTGACCCGGTCGAGCATGGCGTCGGCGACGAGATTGCCCATGGAGCATTCGACCACCCGGCAAATCTCGCGGGCCGCTTCGATGACGCCGCTGGATTCGGCCACCTTTTTGGCTTTCAAGGCTTCGATCGGCTTGGCCAGTTCCTTGACCCGCGCGAGATAGGCGGGATCAGGCACCACGGAGGAATCGAGCAGGATCGGCGCGCCCTCGCTCCTGATGACATTGCCGTCATCGTCGAAGGTCACCTTCAGCTCGCCCAGATATTTGGAATAGGATTTCGCCTGGACGATCGGCACATCACGGCCGGATGGCCCCTTGACGAGGGTCGGGTAGGGTCCAAGCGCCTGCGGATCGGTGTTCGACAGGAGGGTGTGGCTGTGTCCGCCGACAATCACGCTGATCCCGGCAACACTGGCGGCGATCTGCTTGTCCTTGACATAGCCGTCATGGTTGAGCGCGATGATCTTGTTGACGCCCTCGGCCTTCAGCGCCTCGACCTGCTTTTTCAGGGTCTCGATCTCATCGGCGAACTTGACCGTCGGTCCGGGCGTTGAAATATCCGCCGTGTCGGTGGTGATGGCCGACACGATGCCGATCTTCTGGCCGCCGATTTCCTTGATGACATAGGGCTTGTACTTGCCGGCGATGGGCGAGCCGTCAGCGGCAATGGTGTTGGCAGAGATGACAGGGAATTTCACCTTGCCGAGGAATTTTGCCAGCGTGTCGACGCCATCATCGAATTCATGGTTGCCGAGGGCCATGACATCATAGCCGATGCCGTTCATGAATTCGGCGGTGTCGTCGCCCTTGTAGGTCGTGTAGAACAGCGAGCCCTGGAATTCGTCGCCCGCATTGAGCACGATGACATTGCCGCCATCCTTGGAGAGGGCGGCGCGGCGCTCGTCGATCTTGGCTTTTACCCGGGCGATGCCGCCAAAGCACTCGTTCTTGCTCTCCTCCTCGGCGGAGCAGGTCGAATCATATTTGTTGATTGATTCCTGGCGCGAGTGGAAATCGTTGATGTGCAGAATGTTGAGCGTGTAGTCGGCCATGGCCGCACCGGCGGTCATGACGAGAGCCGAGGTGCCGAGCAGAATTCTGGCGAGGATTTTTGACATGAACTGTTCCCCTGTTGCGATCGCCTGATGCTGTCACCGGTCGTTGGCATCCGTGTGACAGATGCGCCGATGCTTTCATTCCTTGGCGTGGCATGCAAGGGAAGAGCGGCGGTTTTTGCCGCTCAAGGTAAAGCCGGCCAGCGCAGCTGCCCGCGCGGGCCGGCGATGGTGTCAGCCTGTCTGGCCGCCGCGGCGTGTCAGCGAGAACTGCTGGCCGCTGGACGAGGTGCAGTTCAACTGGCCGGGATTGACGAGGGCGCAATTGACCTTGGACTGCGTGCCGCGGGCAAGCGAACGCAGGTTGATCTCGATGAGGCTGGCGGAGGCAAAGCGGTAGCTGCCTTCGGCCAGTTTTTCCTTGGTGTCATTGGCGCGAGTCTCGAAAACGCCGCCGTTGAAATTCGAGAAGGCAACGCCCGATGTATCAAACCATTGGCCCTGCACGGCGTCGGTCGGGCGGGAAGCCTGCACCGCTCCGCTGTCGTGAATGGGGCCGCTGGTCTGGCAAGCAGCAAGTGCCACTGCCATGGTCGCTGCGCTGAAGGCCAGTGAAATACGTTTCATCCGATCAATCTCCTGATGGGTTGCCCTTTTAAATGCCGTGAAAACCAAGCAAAAACAAGACATAAGTTTAATAAGCCGCAGAGTTTCGCCGCGTGTGGCTTCCGCAAAACTGCCCTGTTGTCCATTGGCGGGCGCCCATGTCAGATCGTTGTTCACCCCCCCTCTCAAAAAATAACGCCAACTTATCCAACACTTCCCATCCGCGCTTATCCTTCTCGTGTCCTTTCCGGCGGGAATGCTTCCGGAAACTTTCGAAAGTCGGGAAAGGATCGGCGCTTCGGCCTGTGGGAGAACCCCTAGGCCGGGGAGGTTCAGTCCAATCATGCCAGGTTGGGCAAGACCGATTGCCGGGGCGGGTGGTCCAAGGGATCGCAACAACCGCAACACCAACCAAAGACCTCAGCGCTCCCGATGGACCGCCCGTCTTTCCCACCTTTCAACAGCCAGACGCGACAGCGGGCGTGGCAACGGGGAGAGTGTAGCTGTCTTATTGCAGAACAATCGTGCGCCCTTCGACAAGCTCACCATGAGGGAAGTGGAGGATTGCAGGGTATATTCTGCGGCTTTTGCGATTAGCGTTACAGCGCCAACCTCCCTCATGGTGAGCTTGTCGAACCACGCACCACAAACCACGCAGCGGATATGAAAACGGCAACCCTTGGGTTGCCGTTTTTGATCAATGCACGAGAATGTTGCGGAACTGCCAGGGGTCGCTGGTGTCGATGTCTTCCTTGAAGAAGCCAGGACGGTTTTCCAGCGGCGTCCAGTCGGTATAGTGCCCCTTGAGCGGCCCGAGATAGGGCTTCTGGATTTCAAGGCAGCGGCGGAAGTCGATCTCGTCGGTTTCGACAATTCCGGCTTCCGGATTTTCCAGTGCCCAGACCATGCCCGAGAGAACCGCCGAACTGACCTGCAGACCGGTGGCGTTCTGGTAAGGCGCCAGTTTGCGGGCTTCCTCGATGGTCAGCTGCGAGCCGTACCAGTAGGCGTTCTTGTCGTGGCCATAGAGCAGGACACCGAGCTCATCCGCACCGTCGACGATCTCGGATTCCTCCAGAACGTGGTGGATGGCCTGCGGCTGGCCGGCGGCACCGAACATTTCGTCGAGCGACAGCGTTGCCACATTGGACGGATGGTAGGCGTAGTGGCAGGTCGGCCGGTAGGCAGCCTTGCCCTTCTTGTCGAACACGGTGAAGAAGTCTGCAATCGAGATTGCCTCGTTGTGCGTCACCAGCAGGCCGAACTGCGGTCCCTCGGTCGGACACCAGGTGCGGATACGGGTATCGGCGCCGGGCTGTTCGAGGAAGATCGCGGCCTTGTTGCCCTTATTCTGCTTGCGGGCGTTCTTGGGCAGCCACTTTTCATGCGTGCCCCAGCCCAGTTCCGCCGGCTGCAGGCCTTCGGAAATGAAGCCGTCCACCGACCAGGTGTTCCAGAACACGCCGAACGGCTTCGGCTCGCCCGCGCGCTGCGTGTCGCGTTCGGCAATGTGAATGCCCTTGATGCCGGTCTGGCGCATCAGGCGCGCCCAACCGTCGCGGTCATTGCGCGCCGGTTCGGTGTGCTCGATACCCAGATCCTTGGCGAGATTGATAACCGCCTGTTTGACGAACCACGACACCATGCCGGGATTGGCACCGCTGCAGGAGACGGCCGTGGTGCCGCCGGGCTTGCGGCGCTTTTCCGCCAGCAGCGTTTCGCGCAGCGCATAATTGGTGCGTTTCGCGTTGTCGCCGCCCGCATTGTAAAATCCGGCCCATGGCTCGATGACCGTGTCGATGTAGAGCGAGCCGAGCTTGCGGCACAGGCGCATGATATCGACCGACGATGTATCGACGGACAGATTGACGCAAAAACCCTGGCCATCGCCTGCAGTCAGCAACGGTTTCAGCAGCGTCTTGTAATTTTCCTTGGTAACGGCTTCCTGAATGAAGCGGATGCCACGCTCGTCGAGCAGTTTCTTGTTGGCATCACTCGGGTCGATGACGACCAGGCGGGACTTATCGAATTTGAAGTGGCGCTCTATGAGGGGCAGGGTACCCCGTCCGATGGACCCGAAACCGATCATCACGATCGGACCAGTAATTTCTCCATGTACAGGCCAATTCGCCTTCGCCATTTTTTTGCTACTCCTAATTTTTTAATCTCCATCAATGAGGGCAGCGGTTATTTCACCGCTTCAAAGAAACCATAGAGCATAGTGATGACAAAGAGCAAACAACCGTTCACCGGAAAGGGGTGAAAACTGCAACTACTGTTAATTGAAATGCTTCAAAGCGACTTTAAAGCCGCGACAAGCCGGTCGCGGACAGCCATGATGCCTTTGTAATGCGCCTGCGCGTCGCTCAGCGACTGGAGCTGATGGGCAAAGGCTTCGGCAATGCCGCGGCATTCCGGGTGCTTTTTCAAGGCACCCACCGGATCGAGATGAATGCGGATGGTGAAGAGAATGTCGCCGGATGCCGGCAGCTTGCGCAGGGTCTGGCGTTCGACGCGGATAAAGCTCTGGGCGACGATGTCCGCGTCGGTGTAGCGTGCGCCCTTCTGCTGGCTCGACAACGGATGGTAGAGGTCGCCGTCCGGCTGCAACGACCAGTTCATGCGATAGACCGAACGGTCCGGCCGCAGATTATCGAACATGCGGTTGATCAGGCCCGCATTGCGCGTGCCCGCGCCGAAATCCGGCACCGGCGCATGGATGTCCTCCATCGAGCGGCCGAACTTTTCCAGAAGGGTCCAGGAGGAGGGGAAGGACAGCGATGCCGCCGCCAGATGCCAGCCGCGCCATTCATCCTTGCGCATCAGGACGAGGTCTTCCTGCACGAGATTGGCGGCGCGATGCAGAAAGGGCGAACCGGCATCGCCGAGCGGAACCTGTTCGTCCCAGCCGGTAACCGCGATGGTGCCGCCGTTCCGGCGGTAAAGCGCGGGATAGTGCCCGGCGAGATGCGCGCTCAAGAGGTCGAGCACTTCCTTTTGCGCGTCCTGCGTGCCGGGCTCCTCGACGAAAATCTTCCCCGCGTGCAGCCCGAACAGCCGCTGCTTTTCCCTGAGGTAGGGAAGGAGATTGCCGTCAATCTCGATCCAGTCCTTCAGGTCGAGCTGGTGCAGCCCGATGGTGAAGGGCTGCGCCGAACCGTCATAGGGCGTGTGGGCGGGGGGCGTTTGGGCAGGCGCACTCATTCGGCGTTGTCCATCGCCTCCAGCTCGTCGATGATGCCTTCGATGACGGAAAGCCCCTTCTGCCAGAACGCCGGATCGGTGGCATCGAGGCCGAACGGAGCCAGCAGCTCCGAATGGTGTTTTGTGCCGCCAGCCTTCAGCATGTCGAAATATTTTTGCTGGAAGCCCGCATCGGCATTCTGGTAGACCGCATACAGCGAATTCACCAGGCAATCGCCGAAGGCATAGGCATAGACGTAGAACGGCGAATGGATGAAATGCGGAATATAGGTCCAGAATGTTTCGTAGCCGGGGCCGAAGCGGATCGCCGGTCCGAGGCTTTCCTTCTGCACATCCAGCCAGATCTCGCCGATGCGGTCGGAGGTCAGTTCACCATTGGCGCGCTCGGTGTGCACCCGGCGTTCGAACAGGTAGAAGGCGATCTGGCGCACGACCGTGTTGATCATGTCCTCGGCCTTCTGCGCCAGCATGGCCTTGCGTTCGCGCTTGTCTCTGGTTTTTTCCAGCAGCGAGCGGAAGGTCAGCATTTCACCGAATACGGAGGCGGTTTCGGCGAGCGTCAGCGGTGTTGAGGCCATCAGCGCACCCTGATCACCGGCCAGAACCTGATGTACGCCATGGCCGAGTTCATGGGCAAGGGTCATCACGTCACGCGGCTTGCCCATGTAGTTGAGCAGCACATAGGGATGGACGGAAGGCACGGTCGGATGGGCGAAGGCGCCCGGCGATTTGCCGGGGCGCGTGGGCGCATCGATCCAGTTCCTGTCGAAGAAGGCGCGGGCGATATCGGCCATTTCCGGGGCAAAGCCGTTATAGGCCGACAGCACGGTGTCCCTGGCTTCCGTCCATGGGATCACCGCCTGCGGCGTCTCCGGCAAGGGCGCGTTGCGGTCCCAGTTGTTGAGGTAATCGAGGCCGAGCCACTTGGCCTTCAGCGCGTAATAGCGGTGCGACAGGCGCGGATAGGCCGCCTGCACAGCCTCGGCCAGCGCATCCACCACCTCCCGCTCGACGCGGTTGGCCAGGTGGCGGCTGTCGGCAATATCCTGAAAACCGCGCCAGCGATCGGAGATTTCCTTGTCCTTGGCCAGGGTATTGGTGATCAGCGTGAAGGTGCGCAGATTTTCCTTGAATGTCTTTGCCAGGGCGTCGGATGCTTTCTTGCGCACGGTTCCGTCGGCGTCCTGCAGCATGTTGAGCGTCGGTTCGAGCGCAAGGTCCTCGCCGCCGACATCAAAGCGCAGTGCCGTCATGGTTTCGTCGAACAGGCGGTTCCAGGCGCCGCGCCCGGTGATCGACTTCTCATGGAACAGCTGCTCGATCTTGTCATCGAGCTGGTAGGGCTTGTCCTTGCGCAGGTCGACCAGCCAGGGCCGGTAATGGCCGATGGCGGGATTGCCGTCCATCGCCTTTTCGATCACCGCATCGTCGATGCGGTTGAGTTCGAGGCTGAAGAAGATCAGGTGCGCGCTGGCATTGGTCATCTTTTCCTGGATGTCGCCATAAAGCTTGGCGCGCTTCGGATCGGAGGTATCGCCCGCATAGACCAGCCCGGCATAGGAGACGATCTTGCCGATCAGTTCTTCCAGCGCTTCGAATTCGCGGATCGCTTCGGCAAAGGTGCCGCCCATCGGCTTGGCGGCTTCGGCGGCCAGATTGCCCTTCCAGCGACTGGCGAAGAGCACGGCCAGCTCGTCGGCCTTTTGCAGGTCCGTCTTGAGTTCGGTGCTGTCCGCCGAGGGATAGAGATCGGCAAGGTTCCACTCGGGCAGGACGCCGAGAGCGGTCTGTTCCGCCTTGGCGGCGGCAGCGCCGGACTTTCCGGAAGGCATGTGGTTCGTGATTTCGAATTTCATTTTGGCACCGTTTTTTGGCAATCAAGCGCTTGTTCAAACGCGAATCATGAGGGATAGTTTCGGCGAGCGAAAGCTTAAAAGTCCATTGGCGATTGTTCCAGTTGCGTATTCCGCGTTTACAAAACGTGCGTGTGTAAGACCTAAGAAGGGTGGATTCTCACGCCAAAAGGTCTTAATGGTGCTGTTAACCACCCGTTGACCATGTCTTGAATCAGCTTTTCGCGTCTGGGTTTTTGCCATGCTCTCAACGTATTTGTTCTTCAATAAGTGACCATTAACCATTAAATCGGATAATCCAGATATTCGGGGACTGGAAAAAACGGTCAAGGTTGGGACGACATTGTCAAACATGATTCATGCACAGAACGGCAAATCGACGGCAGGTTCTTTTGTACGCGCCAGCTGGTTTGTGTTCCTCATGGTCTTCGGCTCGATGCTGTTTGCATCGGCACAGGCTTCCGCTGAGACACGCACGCTCAAGCTCTATTTCATCCATACGAAGGAACGTGCGGAAATCACGTTCAAGAAGAATGGACGCTATCAGCAGGACGGCCTGAACAAGCTCAACCGCTTCCTGCGCGACTGGCGCCGCAACGAACCGACGAACATGGACCCCCGCCTGTTCGATCTGGTCTGGCAGGTCTATCAGTCTGTCGGCGGCTCCGATTATATCCACGTGGTTTCCGCCTACCGCTCTCCGGCCACCAATTCCATGCTGCGCTCGCGCAGCCGCGGCGTCGCCCAGAAAAGCCAGCACATGCTCGGCAAGGCGATGGACTGGTATCTTCCCGGCGTGAAACTCTCGACCCTGCGCGTGACCGCGCTGAAATTCCAGGCTGGCGGCGTCGGCTATTACCCGACATCCGGCTCGCCTTTCGTCCACACGGACGTGGGCAATGTCCGCATGTGGCCGCGCATGAGCCGCCGCGAACTGCTGGCCGTGTTCCCCGATGGCAAGACGATGCACATCCCCGCGGATGGCAAGCCGCTGCCCGGCTATGAACAGGCCGTTGCCGCCTATGAATCGCGCAAGCGCAGCGGCGGTTCCGTTCAGGTTGCCAGCAATTCCTCCAGCTCCGGCCGTCGCGGCAAGACCCTGTTCGGCATGCTCTTTGGCGGCGGCGGTGCCGACGACGAGGAGGATTCCAGCGAAGGCAGTGTCGCCGTGGCCTCCGCGCCGACCCCGTCGCGCAGCGTAGCCCGTGTCGCACGGCCGGCTGCATCGGATGATGACGAGGGCGGCGGTGCAACATCATTGCCGGGCGTGGCGGTCGGACAGTCCGCCCCTGCAGCAGCGCCGGCGGCAGCCGCCGCACCGGCTCTGCCGACCCGCAATGCGCCTGCGCCTTTGACAGCGCCACGGCCTGAAACACCGGTCGAAGCCTCGCCGGAAGACAATGCCGCGCTCGCCTTTGCCGTTCCCGTGCCGCTGCGCCGTCCGGACTATGCGCCGACGCCTGAAGCGGGCGCCCCGGCCACACTGAATGCGCTCGCCGAGGATCAGTCGACCGTTGTCGCAGCCCTGCCGACGCCGCGTCCGACCGACAGCGCCGGTGCGATCCGTGACATGATCGCCGCCAATGTGAACACCCCGGCCAATGAGCCCGCACCGGCCCAGCCGGAAATGGTCAACGCGCTGGTTCCCGTTCCCTTCGACAAGCCCCAGTCCGGTCCCAAGCGCACGGACATGATGGTGGCCTCGGTCGTGCCGAACCCGCGCCCGGCCATGCCGCCTGCGCAGGTACAGGTCGCCGCTGCGTCGGAACATGATGTCATTCCGGTTCCGAACGAAGATCTGGAAACGATCATCAAGCAGTCCGATGCCGCCCATGCCAAGGCACCGGCCGTTGCCGTGGCCCAGCCGGCCCAGGCCATCCCGACAGTGCCGGCAACCACGGGCGGCCGCGTCGTCCGCAACAAGCCGGCGCCGACACAGAACACGCAGCTGGCATCGGCTGAGCCTCAGCCGTCGCTGCGCCGCACCATGCTGGATGCGGGCGGTTCGGCCGATCCGGTTGCCATGCTCGACAGCGGTGTGATCACCACGGGCAAGACCTCGAAGCCGCGCCGCCAGACGGCCAAGAACCAGGGCGCCAAGGCCATTCAGGTTGCCTCTGAAGTGCCGGACCGGGCGCTGTCCAGCCAGCAGGTCGCCGAGACATCGCCGAACGTCGAACCGGCTGTCCTGCGCAACGAAGCCATGCGCACTGCGCCGACGACGGTGTATACGGCCGGCTTCCAGCAGGCGCTGCCGGTGGCCGACACCAACAAGTTCACGGGCAAGGCTGTGACCTTCCTGTCGATTGCGAAGTTCACCGCAACCAACTGATCGCCCGTTCGCGGGTCAAACAAAAGGGCGGCCCGTTGCGGAGCCGCCCTTTTTCATGAATTCCACTATCTGTTGCATCTTGCCAGTGCGTGGTTCGACAAGCTCACCATGAGGGAGGTGGTTTGGTTTACATGCCAATCGCGATGGTTGCAGAATATACCCCTTGCAATCCTCACCCTCCCTCATGGTGAGCTTGTCGAACCACGCACCAAGCGGCATGCTGCTTGAAAATAGCGCTTTATGCTTTTGCCAGTTTGGCGGCCTCGGCGGCGAGCTTGGTGATGTCGTCCCACTTCCCGGCCTGAACCAGATTTTCCGGGGCAACCCAGGAGCCGCCGACGCAGACGACGTTCGGCAGATCGAGATAGGTCCTGGCGTTGCCAGCACCGATGCCGCCGGTCGGGCAGAACTGGATACCGGCAAAGGGTGACGACAGGGATTTGAGGAAGGACGCCCCGCCTGCCTGCTCGGCCGGGAAGAATTTCAGCATGGTATAGCCTTCTTCGCGCAGGGCCATGATTTCCGCCGGTGTGATCGCACCGGGAAGCAGAGGCACCTTGCCGGCGCTGGCGGCCTTCAGCAGTTGCGGCGTGGCGCCGGGGCTGACGATGAAACGCGATCCCGCGGCGCTGGCCTCTTCATACTGGCGCGCATTGAGAATGGTCCCGGCGCCGACGATGGCCTCGGGCACCTCATTGGCGACGGCGCGGATGGCGTCGAGCGCGGCGGGCGTGCGCAGGGTGATCTCGATAGCCGGAAGGCCACCGGCGGCCAGCGCACGGGCCAGAGGCACCGCATGGGCGACATCATGGACGAGAATGACCGGGATAACCGGCTGGCCCTTCAGAACGGGTAATAGCAAATCGGTCTTCTGGGCCATGTCAAACTCTCCGCGGTTGATGGGTTCAATCGATTTAGTCATACCGGGCCGCTTTGTCCACCGGTTGCTGTGGTGCCGCGAGATTCCGCCGCGGCAAAACGGCGCCAGGCGAGGGCCAGTTTGGCATCATAGCGGTTCTGTGTGAACTTTGGACCGTTATAGGCGCGGGCAAAACTCTTCCAGTCATGCCGTGCCAGGGCGGGCATGAGGTTGCTGTACGCGATGAAGCGGATCATCAGGCGAAGCTGCCCCTTGAGGGAAGCGCGCGCCTCGGCGGCGAGCGCCTCGACGCTGTCATGGCCAAGGCATTTCCAGTGCGCGCCCATGACCTGGCCTATTCCCCAGGATACGGATTCAAGCGCCGCCTGCCGGTCGATGGCGATGGCTGCCTCCAGCAGCTGCCAGCGCGCCGCCTGCGATGCGGGATTGCGGACCGCACCGGCGGCAGGGTTGGCAAGACCCCTGCTGCGGGCGACCTGCCGCTGCGCGCCAGAGAGACGCTGGTCGAAATAGTGCCCCTCGAAGCGGATGGGCGGTTCGCTGCGCCCGGCGATCCGGTAAAGGCAGACGCCGCCGCTTTCCACCTCGGCGACGGCCAGCAGCACCGCCGGTTCGATCCCGGCCTGCTGCGCCTCGTCACGGATGTCGCGTATATCCTGTTGTGAAAACATATTCTCAGTCCCTCGGGAATTGTACCTGTTCACCAGGGATTATCCGGGGCCTTGGGGCGCGTTGCATAAGTAAACGCTGCAAATCTCTTGAAATCATCGCTTAGGAGCAGTAGTTGCAGGGGATCATGACCGATCACACCGCAAACTTGCCCTTCAAAGTGGCAGCACTCTACCGTTTTGCCCGGCTGGAACATTACCAGGCGTTGCAGGAGCCGCTGGCGCAGCTGTGCTGCGGGTCGGGCATCAAGGGCACGCTGCTGCTGGCGGCCGAAGGCATCAACGGCACCGTGGCCGGCACGCCCGACGCCATTGACAGGCTGGTCGCGTTCCTCGAAGCGGAGCCGGCCATTGCCGGCATGGAACTGAAATTTTCCCATGCGAGCGAAATGCCGTTCAAGCGCATGAAGGTGCGGCTGAAAAAGGAAATCGTCACCATGGGCGTCGAGGATATCGACCCGCTCCAGAGCGTCGGCACCTATGTGCCCGCGCAGGAATGGAACGCCCTGATTTCCGATCCGGGTACGATCGTTATCGATACGCGCAATGATTATGAAACGGCGATTGGCACCTTTGCCAATGCGGTCGATCCGCAGACAAAGACGTTTCGCGAGTTCCCGCAATGGGTGGAAAACCACCGGGACGAACTGGAAGGCAAGAAGATCGCCATGTTCTGCACCGGCGGCATCCGCTGCGAGAAGGCGACGGCCTTCGTCAAGGGGCTGGGCTTCGACGATGTGTTCCACCTGAAGGGCGGCATCCTCAAATATCTCGAGGACGTGCCTGCCGCCGAAAGCCGCTGGGAAGGCGAATGTTTTGTCTTCGACGAGCGCGTCTCGGTCGGTCATGGCTTGGTGGAAGGGGCGGCGGAGCTGTGCCACGCCTGCCGCAATCCGATTGCGCCGGAGGACAAATTGTCCCCGCTGTTCGCGGAAGGCATTTCCTGCCCGAAATGCTATCACGAGCGGACGGACGCCGACCGCGCCCGCTTTGCCGAACGGCAAAAACAGGTGAAACTCGCCAAATTGCGCGGCGAAAAGCACCATATCGGCTCCTGATCACAAAAAATCCATCTGTCATTGCAATGACGCCATGCCGACCCTAACTAGGTCGGGACGCATCCGTGCAGCCATGAGGAGATTTGCATGTTCGACCCGAAGAAGATTCTTGATGATTTTCTGGGAAGCAGTATTCCAGGAACTGGAACCTCCGTTCGAGATACGGCCGGCAAGGCAACACAGATGGCCAAGGACAATCCGCTGGCTGCCGGCGCTCTGGCCGCTGTGCTGCTGGGCACAGGCACGGGCCGCGACATCGCCGGCGGTGCGCTGAAGCTCGGCGGCCTCGCTGCCGTGGCCGGGCTCGCCTACAAGGCCTATCAGAATTACCAGTCGGGCAATGCACCGGCCGAAACGGCAAAGGCCGGGGAGCCGGATCTGCTGCCGCCGCCCGACGATTCAAGCTTCCATCCGGCAACGGCGCCGCAGGGCGAGCATGAGTTCGCGCTGGTGCTGGTGCGCGCCATGATTGCCGCTGCCCGGGCCGATGGCCATGTGGATGAGGCGGAACGGGCACGCATCGTCGAAAAGCTTTCGCTTTCCGGCATGAACAGCGACACGCAGGAATTCCTCGCCACGGAGCTGAACGCCCCCGTCAATATCGACGCGCTGGTTGCCGCCGCCGCCACCGATGCGCAGAAGGTCGAACTCTACACGGCATCGCGCCTGGCCATCGAGGCCAAGACCCGCGCGGAACGCGGCTATCTCGATCTCCTGGCCGGACGGCTGAAACTGCCTGACAATCTCATCGATCATATCGAGGCCACTGTGGCCAATGTGAAAACGCCCGCGCCGCAGGCGTAAAGGCGAGCGAACCGGCATGGAAGACACCTGCCCCGACAGGCGGGTGTTTTGCTCTCGACAAGACAAACGACTCCAGTCTAGTTTGACGCGTTCTGACTCGGGGCCAAGGGTTCGTCAGGACATCAGGGCAGTGTCGATGGCTGCCATTGCGTCAAGGGTTTTGAGAGCGTCCGGGTCGCGCGCGCTTTGTTCGGACCCACCATCATGTCTCTATGTATGCAACTGGATGCATGGCCGGTGTGAGACCGTCATGGATTCGTGGACAGGGGTGGACCTCATGAAAAAAATTCTCATTCTGGGCTTTATGGTTCTGGCGGCGATGGCGGGTGCCAACGGTGCCTCTGCCGCCGAAAAGGTAACGGTGTTTGCTGCGGCGAGCATGAAGGAAGTGGTCGAAACGGCGGCTGCGAAGTTCGAAGCAAAGACCGGCACGAAAGTGACCTCCTCCTTTGCCGCATCGTCGGTGCTGGCCAAGCAGATCGAGCAGGGCGCGCCCGCGAACATCTTTATTTCCGCCGATCTCGACTGGATGGACTATCTCGAACAGCGCAATCTCATCGACAAGCCGTCGCGCAAGATCGTTGCGGGCAATGCGCTTGTTATTCTGACCAAGGCGGACAAGGGCGATGCGGCCGCTATCCTGAAGGCCGGACGCTTTGCCATGGGTGATCCCAGCAACGTGCCCGCCGGCAAATATGGCAAGAGCGCACTGGAAACATTGAAAGTCTGGGACGACGTCGCCAAAAACGCTGTTTTCACCGAAAACGTGCGCGCGGCGCTGGAATTCGTGCGCCGCGGCGAGGCGAATTCCGCCATTGTCTACGCCTCGGACCATACGGCTGCGCCCGAACTGATCGAAGCCTATCGTTTCGCCGGTTCGACCCATAAGCCCATCCTCTATCCGGCCGCGCTGGTCGGCAAGGAGCCTTCGGCCGAAGGCAAGGCGTTCCTCGATTTCCTCGCCAGCGACGAGGGCCAGGACATCATCAAGTCGAAAGGCTTTGTCGGCGCATCTGACAAGGCAGGCTGACAGTGCTGGGTGAGACAGAATGGGCCATCGTTCTTCTGTCGCTGAGGGTCGCGCTGGTCGCGATCCTCGTCGCTCTGCCTTTTGCCTTCGTTTTCGCCTGGATTCTGGCGCGCTTTTCCTTCTGGGGCAAAAGCCTGCTGCAGGCGTTGATCACCATGCCGCTGGTCATTCCGCCCGTTGTCACGGGCTATCTCCTGCTGGTGTGGTTCGGCGCGCGCGGCATGCTGGGCGGTTTCTTCAACGACGTGTTCGGGCTGACCTTTTCCTTCCGCTGGACCGGCGCGGCGCTGGCGGCGGGCGTCATGGCCTTTCCCCTGCTGGTGCGGCCGATGCGCCTTTCCATTGAAAGCCTTGATCGCGGCCTTGAGGAGGCGGCGCGCTCGCTCGGTGCCGGGCGTATCGTGGTGTTCCTGACGGTGACGCTGCCGCTCCTGCTGCCGGGCATTCTCGCCGGGGCGGTGCTGGGCTTTGCCAAGGCACTGGGTGAATTCGGCGCGACGATCACTTTTGTGTCCAATATTCCGGGTGAGACACAGACCCTGTCGCTTGCCATCTATTCGCTGCTGCAGAGCCCGAATGGCGATGTGGCCGCGCTGCGGCTGATCCTGGTTTCCGTGGTGATTTCAATTGTCGCGGTGGTTGCGTCCGAATGGCTGCAGCGGCGGCTCAGCGGAGGGCGGGCATGAGCGAGACGCTGATTGTTTCCGTTGAAGGGCAGGTCGGGACATTCCCCGTCGCTGCCGCCTTTACGGCAGGCGGCGGCGTCACTGCGCTGTTCGGCGAATCCGGTGCCGGCAAGACGACGCTGCTGAAAATGATCGCCGGAGTGACGCGTCCTGCCAAGGGCCGGATCGCCATCCGCGATCAGGTGCTGTTCGACAGCGCCAGGGGTATCCATCTGCCGCCGGAACAGCGCCGGATCGGCTATGTCTTCCAGGATGCGCGGCTGTTTCCGCACCTTTCGGTCAAGAACAACCTGACCTATGCGCGCTGGGCCGGGCGGCGCAGCGAAGGCTTGTCATATGACCGGGTGGTGGCGCTTCTCGGCCTTGAACATCTGCAGCAGCGCGCACCGGCACTGCTGTCCGGCGGCGAGCGCCAGCGCGTGGCGATCGGGCGGGCGCTGCTGTCCAATCCGGCGCTGCTGCTGATGGACGAGCCGCTGTCGTCTCTCGATCATTCCCGCCGCCAGGAAATCCTGCCTTTCCTTGAAACCCTGCGCGACGAAACCGGATTGCCGATCCTCTATGTCAGCCACGAGATTGACGAGGTGGCGCGGCTCGCCGACGAGATCGTGCTGCTGCAGGGCGGCCGGGTCACGGCGAGCGGACCCGCGGAGGCGATCTTTTCGCGGCTCGGCAGCCATGACGATGCCGGAGCGCTGGTGACGGGCGTGGTCACGGCAAGCGACGAGGCGTTCGGACTGACATCCCTCGACATCGGCGGCCAGCCATTCCAGATCGCCAGGCTCGGCTTTGGCGCCGGAACAAAGCTGCGGCTGCGGATAAGGGCGCGGGACGTTTCCATTGCCCGCGCACGGCCGCAGGCGATCAGCGTGCGCAACATCCTGCCGGCCAAAATTACCGCCATCGCCGGCAATGACGGTCCCGACTGCGACCTGACGCTCGACATTGGCGGCCAGACCATCGTTGCACGGCTGACGCGCAAGTCGGCGAGCGAACTTGCGCTCAAACAGGGCGAGGCGGTGTTCGCCCTGGTCAAAGCCGCATTGGTGGATCGCGGCGTGCTGCGCGGCTGAAGCCTATTTCGCGAGGAACCGTTCGATGCGCTCGATGGCGCGCAGGATGTTTTCCTCCGAATTGGCGTAGGAGAGGCGGATATAGCCCTCGCCGAGAATGCCGAAATCGGGGCCGCCGATCAGCGCCACACCGGCTTCATCCAGCAAGGCCGCCGCCAGTTGTTTGGCCGGCCATCCCGTCTGCTTGATGTTGGGAAACGCATAGAACGCGCCCTTCGGCGTGGCACAGCTGATGCCGGGCAGGCTGTTGAGGCCGTCGACCACGATCCTGCGGCGGCTGTCGAAGGCGCGGCACATCTTTTCGACATCGTCCTGCGGGCCGTCGATGGCGGCGATGCCGGCATATTGGCTGGGGGCGTTGACACAGGACCAGCAATTGACGGCGAGCTTGCGCACCTTGTCATAAAGGCTGTCCGGCCAGATCGACCAGCCCATGCGCCAGCCGGTCATTGCCCATGTCTTGGACCAGCCATTGAGCACGATCAGCCGGTCGCGGATCGACGGGAAGGTCAGGAGCGAGCAATGTTCCTCGCCGTCATAGGTCATCACGTCGTAGATCTCGTCGGACATGATAGCGACGTGCGGATGCGCCTCCAGTCCCTTGACCAGCTTTTCAATCTCGGCCTTCGGGGTGACACCGCCCGTCGGATTGGCCGGTGAATTGAGGATCAGCAGCCGCGTCTTGGGTGTAATCAGGGCAAGTGTCTCTTCCGCCGAGAAGGCAAATCCGTTCTCCTCGCGGATCGGCACGGGAACCGGGGTGGCACCGGTGAATTCGATCATCGAGCGATAGATCGGGAAGCCGGGATCGGGGTAGAGGATTTCCGCGCCGGGTTCGCCGAAAATCAGGATGGCGGCGAACATGGTCACCTTGCCGCCGGGGACAATCATGACATTCTCCGGCGAGACCTCGACGCCCGTGGTGGTCAGCGTGCGGCGCACCACGGCCTCGCGCGTGGCGAGCAGTCCGGTTGCCGGCGTATAGCCGTGATGGCCGTCTCTGAGCGCCTTGATGGCGGCTTCGACGATATGGGCGGGTGTTTTGAAATCCGGCTGGCCGATGCCGAGATTGATGATGTCCTTGCCCTGTGCGGCGAGGGCGGTGGCGCGGGCGAGAACAGCGAAGGCATTTTCTTCACCGATACGGTCGAAACCGGAGATGGTACGCAGCATTATCTTGTCTCACATACAATTTATGTCTTCTGCTTTGTGCGGTTCCGATTGTATGGAGTCAAATACTCATATGCAAAACAGGTCCGCT
Organism: Phyllobacterium sp. MT110; assembly: GCF_058792715.1. NCBI lineage: Bacteria > Pseudomonadati > Pseudomonadota > Alphaproteobacteria > Hyphomicrobiales > Phyllobacteriaceae > Phyllobacterium > Phyllobacterium sp. MT110. The sequence continues at coordinate 2,231,455 of NZ_JBXAFE010000001.1, read as the reverse complement.
AGCATGACTGATCTCAAAGACTGGACACCGCGCCCTCTGCCCGCCCGCGAAGCCATCGAGGGGCGATACGTCACTCTGGAGCCGCTGAATGCCGCCAGGCATGGCGACGGGCTTTACGCGGCATCGAGCGTTGCGGATGCGGCCGACCGTTTCCGCTATCTGTTCGAAACGCCGGCGGGCGACCGCCCGGCATTCGACGCGTGGCTGGAAAAGGTTTCGGCCAGCAAGGATCCGCTGTTCTTTGCGGTCATCGACAAGAAGTCCGGCAAGGTTGCAGGACGGCAGACCCTGATGCGCATCGATCCGACGTTCGGCGTCATCGAGATCGGCAACATCTACTGGGGACCGCTGATCTCCCGCAAACCGGCGGCCACCGAGGCGCAGTATCTCTTCGCCTCCTATATCTTCGATACGCTCGGCTATCGCCGCTACGAGTGGAAATGCAACAATGCCAATGAGCCGTCCAAGCGGGCGGCGGAGCGTTTCGGCTTCACCTTCGAGGGCGTTTTCCGCCAGCACATGGTGCAGAAGGGTGAGAATCGCGACACCGCATGGTATTCGATCATCGACAGCGAATGGCCGGCGCTGAACGCTGCCTATCAGGCATGGCTGTCGCCGGACAATTTCGATGCGGACGGGTTGCAGATCAGGCGGCTTGAGGATTTGCGCGCGGGTTAGAGCTTGCGTTCGGGCGCAACGGGGCTAAAAAGGCTGCGACAGTTGTGCCCCAGGAAAGACAATGACCGTGAGTGATCCCAAAAGCCGCAATGCTGCCATCGCCGCAGCCTGTATCATGCTTGGTTTCGGGTTTGCCGCGTTCTACATGCCCAACATGATGATCGCGCTGGGTGCCCGCTCGCCGGTGCTGGCAGGCATTTTCGCCGCTGTCTTTGTGGTCGGTTTTTTTCTGGTGTTCTGGTTGCGTGGCAGGAGCCAGCGCCGCAAGGACTAGAGTCTTTCCTTTAAAAACGCAGCGCCGCCGTCAGCAGCAGCACGCCGACCAGCACGATGAACAGCGCACCGCCGACTTCGATGGTGTTCTGAACGCGGGTTGAAAGCGCGCCGCCGCCGGAAATTCTTAAGGCAACATTCTTGGCCGTCACCGCCAGCGTCGCCAGCACCGCCACTGTGATGAACGTGCCGAAGGCCATGGCGAAAACCGAGAGCACGCCGCCGAGCATCAGCCCGTTCAGCAGCGAGAATGTCAGCACGATCAGCGCGCCGGAACAGGGGCGCAGGCCCACCGCAACGATGGCCGACCATGCGGTCTTCCAGTTGAACTCGCCGGCAAGCATCGCCGGATCGGGCGCATGGGAATGTCCGCAGGTGGCGCAGACTTCTCCCGCCGCATGATGGTGATCGTGATGATCATGCGTGTGATGGGTGTGATCATGCGCATGCGCCGCGTGGCTGTGGCCATGGTCGTGGTGGTCATGATCGTGATGGTCATGCCCGCAGCCGCAGTCATCGTCATGGCTGTGATGATGATCGTGGTGGTGGTCGGTCAGGACCGAACCGTGATCGTGCTTTTCCGGCATGAGATGGGCGACGCGCGGGCCGAACAGGAGCGGCAGCTTGCGCCAGAGCAGCGACAGGCCGAAGGCGATGATCAGGACGAAACTGGCGATCTCCATGTAACGGGCCGCGTCGTTCATCGACACGGTGGTGCCGCGCAGCACGAGCCAGGCCAGGCCGACGATGAACAGCGCGGTGATGGCCTGCAGCATGGACGAGGCGAAAGACAGCAGGATGCCGCGCTTCAGCGTGGTCTCGTTGGCGAGCATGTAGGAGGAGATCACCGCCTTGCCGTGCCCTGGGCCGACCGCATGCAGGATGCCGTAGAGGAAGGAGAGGCCAACAAGCACCGAGGCCTGCCAGGGGTCCTCGCGCATGGCTTTGAGCGCATGGGTCATGGCGAGGTAGAAATTGCGCTGCTGGATGTTGATCCAGAGGATGATTTCAGCGAAAGGCCCGGTCGGCTGCATCGCCACCTCGTTCGAACCGATACCGAGCGACGAGGTCTGCGCCCATGCGTGGCCGCCAAACAGCGCTGCGAGAATCAGGGCACAAACAAGGGTTGTTTTCCGCATCATCTTATCCTTTTGCCGGGCAGTCGATTTCCAGCTTGGTCGCAAAGATTTTCGACATGTTGGTCCCGGATGGGTCGTTGAAGAAAGAATCGGTCAGCGTCGCCTGGTTGGCGGCAAGCGCTTCATCCGGATTGGGCCGTACCACCTTGGATTTGCAGTTGGCGGGCAGGCCGGTGACATGAATATCGCTGTCATTGACGTAGTCGATCGCCGTGTAGAAGGTCGGATCATAAACGCCGAAACTGGTGACCTTGCCGAGCTTCAGCGGCTGCTTCGGCTTGCTCTCGAAGATGATCAGCAGCTGGTTGTTCTGGAAATCCGCGATCAGATGCTCCGGCGGCGCCATGACGACCTTCTTGTTGTCGAGCGTCACGGTCTGGAAATAGTCGAACTCGGAAATCGACGCGTTGATCGTGTTTGCAAGGTCGGTCAGTTCCTTCTCGTCCAGCTTCAGGTCGCCGTTCTTGTCGAATTCGACGAGAACGGTGCTGGAAAAGAGATCATCGAAACGCCAGACATGGCCGAGTTTCTGCACGGTTCCGTCGGGATTGATGGTGACGTCGAGACGCGCTTCGGCAAAGACATGCGGGTGCACATACGCCGGTGAGGCGATCATCATGCCTGCTGCGAGGGTTGCGATGAAAATCGCGAATCTTTGGTGCATTATTCCGCCTGTAACATGAGCGCAAAGGACATTCCGAACGTGTCGAAATTGGGACGATATAACATATTCACGCCCTGCGGTTGTCCTTGAACCATTTTGCCAGATAGTCAACAAGCACGCGCACTTTCGCCGGAAGATAGCGGCGGTGCGGATAAACCGCATAAATTCCGCCATCGCGCAGCGAAAATTCCTCAAGCACACTGACCAGCCTGCCGCTTTCAATATCCGGCCTGGCGATGAAATCCGGCATGGAGCCGAACCCCAGCCCGGCCAGCACGGCGCGGCGGGTGGACAGCGGGCTGTTGATTTCCATCTGGCCGGATACCTGAACCGAAATCGTCGGGCCGCTGTCGTTGAGGAACTGCCAATTGTTGCGCGAGCGGTTGTTGGTATCGATGATGCAGGGCAGGGACGCCAGCTGTTCGGGGCGGGTCGGACGCCCGACCCGCTCGATCAGATCGGGAGAGGCGCACAGCAGCGTGCCGAAGGGGGCGATGCGCTTGGCGATGAGCGAGGAATCCTGCAGCCGGGTGATGCGGATGGCAAGATCGAAACCCTCCTCGACCAGGTCGACGAACCGGTCATCCAGGCGCACGTCGAGAATGATATCCGGCTGCGCGACGCAGAAGTCGATCAGGCATTGGCCGATATCCGCATCGGCGAAGGTGCGCGGCGCCGATATCTTGATGCGGCCCTTGATGTCGCTGCTCGATTCACGCACCGTTTCCTGCAGGCTTTCCACCTCGCGCAGGATTTCGCTGGCGCGCTGGTAATAGGTGTGCCCGGCTTCGGTCAGCGAGAATTGCCGGGTGGTGCGGTTGAGCAGCAGCGCGCCGAGCTCGTCTTCCAGCTCCCGCACATATTTGGACAACAGCGCCTTGGAGCGGCCGATCTTCCGGGCTGCGGCGGAAAACCCTTCCGCCTCCACCACATCGATATAGGCCCGCATCCGGGTGAGTGTGTCCATGTCAGTGGTTTCCTTCCGCGGCGGACAGGATGGCGCTGCCAAGCCGGATGAGGGCGCTGTCGCTGCCCTTGGGGCCAAGCAGGGAAATGCCGAAAGGTGCGCCGTGCACCGCGCCGAGCGGCAAGGTGATCTGCGGAAAGCCCGAAAGGACGGACAGGCAGAGCAGGTGCAGGGCGCGTTCCCGGTAGGTCTGCAGTTCGTCGAAGGGCGAGCTGACCAGGGGCGCGGCACCCGGAACGGTCGGCAGGACCATGACGCCGTCATCCCCAAGCACATCGGCAAGTTCGCGGCGGAAGAGATCGCGGCGCCGGGTCTGTGCCTCATAGGTCTGCGCATCGATGGCCGCGCCATAGTCGAAGCGGTCCTTGACGCCGGGGCCAAGCTGGCGATCTCCTGCCGATATCCAGGCGCCATGGCTGGCCCAGGCCTCGAACCCCTGGATCTGCCGGAAGCACAGATAGAGATCGTCCATGGAGGCTGTGGACTGGCGGGCGGATCTGGCGTGGCCGAGATGGGCGGCGACGTGCCGGTACATGGCGCGGAAGGCGGCATCCTCCGCTTCGCAGAGCAGGTAGTGTTCGAGCAGCGGGATGAACAGCGGGCGGTTGAGCTTGAAATCGTCCGCGTCCGGTCCGAGCAGGACCGCGCCGACTTTGCCGTAGAGGTCCCTGTCGCGGGCAAACCAGCCGAACGTGTCGAGCGAGGGGGCAAGCGGCATGGTGCCGGCAAGCGATATGCGGCCGTGGGTCGTGCGCAGGCCGATCAGTCCGCAGAAGCTCGCCGGGGCGCGGATCGAGCCGCCGGTGTCCGATCCGGTGGCGATGTCGGCCAACCCGCCGGCCACGGCCGAGGCGGAACCGGACGACGATCCGCCGGTTACCCGGTCCGGTGCCCTCGGGTTGACCGGAAAGGGGTAATGGCTGTTCTGCCCCATCAGCGAAAACGCCAGCTCATCCGTCTGCGTCTTGCCGATGAAACGGGCGCCGGAATCCAGCAGTTTCTGCACCGACGGCGCGGTAATACTTGCGGCTGATTCGTGATTTTTCGCCGGATTGCCGCATTGCGTCGGCAAACCGGCCACATCGAAGATATCCTTGACGGCGAGCGTACAGCCGCTCAGCGGGCCTTCCACGGATGGAAAGGCCTGAAAAGGCAGATTCAGCAGGGCATTCAGGGGCGAAATCGTGCTCATCGTTCAATGATTCTATGTGATTTGGCCCCCTTTGTTCAATGAATAAAAAAAATTCGCAGATGCGAGATTTGTCATTGATTGGACACAAGTTTGGACTTATATCGCCCTTGCCCAAAGTCGCACGTGCCCCATGGGTGTCCGCCGATCTTCATTATGGTGAAGAAACGGTATGGTACCTGGAACTAACCCCTCCAGTCAGTTTGACGGCCTACTGCCAGACTGAGGACATCTTGAAGCAACGACGGTGCGGGCCTTTCTGGTGTCTTTCGGCTGTCCACAAGCCGGAATTACTGAAGAGGCACACCTTCATTGCCGGTAGTGCGGATGGCATCATCCAAACCAAGGCAGACAAAGCGGATCAACGCTGGCTTAGCGTAGATCCATCGCCGCATGAACTTGTCCGTGTTTCCAGCATCTCCAAAGGCTGGCTTCGCGCGAGATGGATTCACGCACTTTGTCCTGGCGGTCATACGGGGGAGAAACCCCTGCGATCGCGACTTGTTGAGGCGGCCGGAAGTGCCGTCACGATTGGAGACCCAAGATGGCTACACAGCGCATTCTCGATTTCATCAATACCCGACGCCCGAATGGCCCTTGCATGGTGCTCGACCTCGAAGTCGTGCGCGAAAATTTCCATAATTTCGAGATGGCCCTGCCGGACTCGAAGATTTTCTATGCCGTGAAGGCCAACCCCGCGCCGGAAATCCTGCGCCTGCTGGCTTCGCTTGGCTCGAACTTCGACACCGCGTCGGTTGCGGAAGTCGAAATGGCGCTCGATGCCGGTGCATCGGCTGACCGTATTTCCTTCGGCAACACCATCAAGAAGGAGCGGGACATTGCCCGCGCCTTCGAACTCGGCATTCGCCTGTTCGCCGTCGACTGCGTCGAAGAAGTTGAAAAGGTCGCCCGTGCCGCTCCCGGCGCCCGGGTGTTCTGCCGTGTCCTGACCGATGGTGCCGGCGCCGAATGGCCGCTGTCGCGCAAGTTCGGCTGCGTGCCGGCCATGGCTGTCGACGTGCTGCGCGCGGCGCAGAAGCTCGGCCTCGAATCCTACGGTGTGTCGTTCCATGTCGGTTCGCAGCAGACGGACCTGGCTGCCTGGGACCGTGCCCTGGGCGATGCCAAGCAGGTTTTCGATGCGCTGGCCAAGGAAGGCATCACGCTCAAGATGGTCAACATGGGCGGCGGTTTCCCGACCCGTTACCTCAAGGACGTGCCAACCGCACAGGCCTATGGCCAGGCGATCTTCCAGTCGCTGAGCAAGCATTTCGGCAACCGCCTGCCCGAGACCATCATCGAGCCCGGCCGCGGCATGGTCGGCAATGCCGGTGTCATCAAGGCGGAAGTCGTGCTGGTTTCGAAGAAGGCCGACAACGACAATGTCCGCTGGGTCTATCTCGACATCGGCAAGTTCGGCGGCCTGGCGGAAACCATGGACGAAGCCATTCGCTACCAGATCACCACCCCGCGGGATGGCGATCGCAGCGAACCCTGCGTGCTGGCCGGTCCGACCTGCGACTCCGCCGACGTGATGTACGAAAAGAATCCCTATCCGCTCCCCATTTCGCTGACCATCGGCGATGAGGTGCTGATCGAGGGAACAGGCGCCTACACCACGACCTATTCCGCTGTGGCCTTCAACGGCTTCGAACCACTCCGATCATACGTCATCTGAACCGGCTTCAAACCCGGTTGAAACGTTCTGCCCGGCAATGCGCAGGGCAGCGGTGACACGCACATGACACGATTGGTCGAGACAATGGACGCAGCAGAAAACATCGAACAGAACCTGGTACCCGACGGCCTGTATTTCGCCGGCGCGGGTGCCTATGCCATCATCAACGAACTGCCGCAGGACGAGAAGGCGCGCGAAGATTTGCTCGACCGCGCCATGGGCGAGGGCCGCCGCCGCAAGTCGTCGGAAAAGCTGCGTCGCGGCCGCCTGCCGTCGGAAGGCCTTGCCTTCTCGGCACGCGGCGCGGGCGGTGCGCTGCTCGGCACCGTGCGCCTCTGGGACATCCAGGCCGGCCATGACGCGGCGGGCAAGGGCGTGCGCGCGCTGCTGCTCGGACCGCTTGCCGTCGATCCCGCATCGAAGGATCTCGGCATCGGTTCGGCGCTGATGCGCCATGCGATCAGGGAAGCCACCCGGCTCGGCCACGGCGCCATCATCCTGGTCGGCGATCCCGAATATTACGAACGCTTCGGCTTCACCGGTGCCAAGACGGCGGGGCTTGCCATGCCGGGTCCGGTCGAACGCCGCCGCTTCCTCGCGCTTGAGCTGAAGCCAGGTCATCTGGATGGCGCCAAGGGCCTGCTGACATCGAAAGGCCGCCGCTCGTCGCGGGCGATGCGGATCATTCCGGTGTCGCTGCGGTTCTCCGCCTGAATGGAAAAGCCGGCCCTTTGGCCGGCTTTTTGTTTAGCAGGCGAGGAATTCCTGGATCGCGCCGATCTCGCTCTGCTGGATTTCATGTCCGCCGGGATGCCAGGCGATGGTCACGTCGGTTCCCTGTGCCGCAAGATAATCCGCCAGCGCCTGCGTGCGGTCGGGCGGGCAGATCGGATCACGCTGCCCGGCGGTGATCAGTATCTGCTTTCCCGCCAGTTTCGGCTGCGGCGCCGGTGTCCACGGAATCAGCGGATGCATCAGGACGGCCGCGTCAAACAGTTCTGGTTGCTCCAGCATGACCGAGGCAAGAATGTTGGCGCCGTTGGAATAGCCAAGACCGACAACGTCGGATGGATTGGCAGCGTCCTTATGGGCTTTGACAAAATCCGCCATGGCCCGTGTCCGCACGGCGAGATCGTCCATGTCGTAGACGCCCTCGGCTGTGCGGCGGAAAAAGCGCGCGGCACCATGTTCCGAGACATCGCCGCGCGGCGAGACGACACCGGCTGAAGGGATCAGGCGGCGGGCGAAATCGAAGAACTGGTTCTCGTCGCCGCCCGTTCCGTGAAAGACGAAGAACAGGGGGCTGTTCGGGGTTTGCGCCGCATGGATGCGGTGCTGATAGGAATGCGTCGACATATCCGTCCCTTCCGCCCGGTGCCTTTGCACCTGGGCCATGGATTGCACTGTGTTGCCTCACATATGGAATGCCGGATGCCATCGCGGAAGCTTCCCGCCGCTTGATGGATTGTCTCCGTGGCGGAGACAGTGAGCGTGCATGGTTCTTCAATCTTTGACAACGCTTGCAATGGAGTTGGTGCGTGGTTCGACAAGCTCACCATGAGGGAGATGAGCTGGCTGCAAGGCCAATTCTGCAATGTTGCAGAATACGGCTCCCTGCAATCCTCCACTTCCCTCATGGTGAGCTTGTCGAACCACGCACGCACCAGATGGAAGTGCAAAGGAATGCAATCGATGTCCTTTTTTGTCCGCTTCTCGTCCGCTGCATGCGTATCTGCCGATTGCATCGCGTTGTACTGTTGGGATATCAACACACAGGAGATGCCAGAAATGTCCGCAGATACCGCCCTTATCGTCATCGACGTGCAGGAATCGTTCCGCCAGCGCGCCTACTGGAACGAGGCCGAAGCGCAGGCTTTCATTGCCAATATCCAGCGGCTGATCGATGGCGCCAAGGCTGCCGGCCTGCCGGTCATCCAGATTTTCCATGTCGACGGCGATGGCCCGTTTGCACTGGACTCCGGCTTCGTCAAGCCGCTGGCACCGGTTTCGCTCGAAGCCGATGTCGTGTTCCACAAGGCCCGGCACAGTGCGCTTGTCGGCAGCGGGCTCGATGTCTGGCTGACCGAGAACGGCATCCGCAAGCTGCTGGTGTCGGGCATCCGCACCGAACAGTGCTGCGAAACCACCACGCGCCATGCTTCGGATCTCGGCTATACCGTCGATTACGTCTCCGAGGCGACGCTGACCTTCGCCATGACCAATGCCGCAGGGCGCACCTTCAGTGCCGACGAGATCCGTGCGCGCACCGAGCTGGTGCTGGCCGGGCGCTTTGCCCGGATCGTCACGGTCGACGAGGCGTTGAACGGGGCGGGGCAGGCGCTGGCCGCATGAAGCCCGAGCAATCCCGGCATATCGATGTTCTGGTGGTGGTGCCCGCAAGGGCGCTGCTGCTGGATATTGCCGGACCGGTGGAGGTGCTGCGCAAGGCCAATCTGGAACAGGACGCGGTGCATTTCGATGTGCGCTATGTCGGCCCGCTCGCCAGTGTCACCACGTCCATCGGCTTGACCATCAGCGGCATCGAGCCGTTGCCCGACCATGTGCCGGATGATGCGATGATCATGCTGGCGGGCGATACCACGACGCTGCTGGACACGGCGGCGAGCCGCGGGGCGGAGGCGCATGGACACCGCGATGCGGACATTGTCGCCTGGCTGAAAGCGCATGTGGGGGAAACCCAGACGCTGGTGACGATCTGCTCCGGCGCCTTGCTGGCGGCGCGTGCCGGCCTGTTCGACGACCGCGTCTGTACCACGCACTTTGCTTCGGTTGACGAGCTGCGCGCACTGGTGCCGACGGCGCGGGTGCTGGACAACCGGCTCTATGTCGAGGACGGCAACCGTTACTCAAGTGCGGGGATCACGGCGGGTATCGACCTGATGCTGCATCTGGTCAGCGAGATGGCCGGTCCGGCCTGCGCGGTGGCCGTCGCGCGCTATCTGGTGGTCTATCTCCGGCGCAGCGGCACCGATCCGCAATGGTCGCCATGGCTGGACGGACGCAACCACATCCACCCGGCGATCCACCGGGTGCAGGACCGGCTCGCAGCCGACCCGGCGCAACGCTGGACGCTGGAAAGCCTGGCGGATATCGCCGCAACCAGCCCGCGGCACCTGTCGCGGCTGTTCAACGAACATGCCGGAATGAGCATTCCCGATTATCTCAACCGCCTGCGGGTGGCGCTGGCGCAGGAAATCCTCAGCCATACGCGGCTGGATATGGAGGGCGTGGCGGAGCGCACGGGGTTCGCCTCGGCGCGGCAGCTGCGCCGCGCCTGGGGCCGCATCCACGCCACCCCGCCGAGCGGGGCGCGGGGAACGCTGTGATCAGCCGATATCCGACCATGGGCCGTGGAAATCGCCTTCCTTGTCCACGCGCTTGAAGCCGTGCGCGCCGAAGAAGTCCCGCTGCGCCTGGATGAGATTGGCCGTGCCGCGCGCCTGCCGGTAGCCATCGAAATAGCCGAGAGCCGCAGCAAGCGCCGGGGTCGGCAGACCGGCCACGGCCGCCTTGGCAACCACATCGCGCAACGCCGTCGATGCTGTCTTCATGCGTTCGACGAAGGATGGGGCCAGCAGCAGATTGTCCTGGCCGCCGCCGGCGAAAGCCGAGGCGATCTCGTCGAGGAACTGCGAACGGATGATGCAGCCGGCGCGCCAGATTTTCGCGGTGGTGTCGAGCGGGATGTTCCAGCCATGCTCGGCCGAAGCACCTGACATGACGGCAAAGCCTTGCGCATAGGCGGCAATCTTGCCGGCCAGCAGGCCCTGTTCGAGTGCATCGATGAAGGACTGGTCGGTGCCCGCAAGCTTGGGCGTGCCGAGCGAGGCATAGGCCTTGGCCGCCTTGGCGCGTTCGTCGCGCAGCGCGGAAATCGAGCGCGCGGCAACCGCTGCTTCAATGCCGGTTGCGGGGATGCCGAGCATCTGCGCCTCGATGGCGGCCCAGCGGCCGGTGCCCTTCTGGCCCGCGCTGTCGACGATGATCTCGACGGCCGGCTTGCCGGTTTCCGTGTCGGTGGCGGCGAGTACCTTGGCGGTGATTTCGATCAGGTAGGAATTGAGCGGGCCCTTGTTCCATTTGTCGAAAATTTTGCCGATTTCAACCGGCGACAGCCCGAGCCCATCGCGCAGGATGCCGTAGATTTCGGCGATCATCTGCATGTCGGCATATTCGATGCCGTTGTGGATTGTCTTGACGAAGTGACCGGCGCCATCGGGGCCGAGCAGCGCCGCGCAGGATTCGCCCTCATACTTCGCCGAAATGGCTGTCAGGACCGGCTCGATGCGCGCGTAGGATTCGGGCGTGCCGCCGACCATGATCGATGGGCCATGCCGTGCGCCTTCCTCACCGCCGGAAACGCCCATGCCGACGAAGGTCGGATCATTGGCGCCGAGTTCCTTCAGGCGGCGGACCGTATCGTGGAAATTGGCATTGCCCGCATCAATGATGATGTCTTCCTTGGCAAGGAAGGGCTTCAGCGCTGCAATCTGTTCATCGACGGCCTCGCCTGCCTTGACCATCAGGATGATCGGGCGGGGTGCGCGGATGTTTTTGGCCAGGTCTTCCAGCGTTTCGCAGGGAATGATCTTGTCTTTGAGGGCGCCCGCTTCCTGATGGAAGGCGTGGGTCTTTTCCACCGTCCTGTTGTAAACAGCGACGCGATAACCGTTTTCGGCAATATTGAGCGCGAGATTGGCACCCATGACGCCAAGGCCGATCAATCCAATGTCAGCTTGCTGCATGATTATGTCCTTGCTTTATTCGATTCGAACGCAGGCGCAGAGCCCGGGTGAGCATTTGTATATCAATGTGCCTGCCGGGCAATGACAATCTCAGCCATCACGCAACTGTTCCATGTCGCGGATGCGTTCGGCGCTGCTGTTCTGCAGCTTGTGCGTCACCCCGGCGATCAGGGTTTCCGCCATCAGGAAGAGCGTGGTGGAGGAGTCCCAGGGCGAGGGGACGGCCGTGCGCCCGGCAATGACGTGGCGGGCGAAGCGGGCGATGGGGGACAGCCACTGGTCGGTGATCAGCACGATCTCGACACCGCGCGCCTGCGCCTTCTCGGCGAAGCGGATAAGGCTGTCCTGATAACGGCGGATATCGAAGATGACGAGGACATCCTTCCTGCCCATGTCGATCAGCTGGTCGCGCCAGTTGCTTTCCTGGCCGGTGAGGTGGGTGACGCCGGAACGGATGATTTTCAGGTGCGCCGCCATGTAGATGGCGATCGGATCGGTGAAGCGGCCGCCGAGCAGATAGACATGGGTGCGGGTGCGGCTGAGCGCCTCCGTCGCGTCGTCCAGCTGCTGCGTCGAAAGATGGTGAAATGTTTCACGGATGTTCTCGATGGCCGCTTCCATCAGGGGGTAGGCGGCGCTGCCCTTGGATGACTGAATGATCGTCGCGCGGTTGAGCGGCGACTGGATCTGGGCTGCCAGCTCCTGCTGCAGGGCCTGCTGGAATTCCGGATAGCCCTGAAAGCCGAGACGCGAGACGAAACGCAGGATCGTCGGTGAACTGACCCCCGCCTGCGCCGAAAACTCCGCCACCGTGCGCAGGCCGATCAGCGGGTAGTTGGCGATAAGGGTCTGCGCGGCCTTGCGTTCCGACGTCGACATGGCATCGATTTTTTCGCTGATCAGTTCGGAAATGCTTGTTCCCATCAAACTTCTTTCGGTCAAAGTCAAGAAACGCAATTTTCGCATTTGACAATTTTGTGACTTGTGTATCAAATCATACGTGAGTGGAAATAAAAATACAAAATGTAATACAAAGTACAAATTGCCGAAGAGGGCAAAATGGGATTATCGCAGGCCACGCACAGTGTCTGGGAGCCGGTCCGGGTATCCAACCCCGATGGTGGCTCGCCGTTTGTCATTCTCTGCGATCACGCTTCCAACCACATTCCCGCGCCCTATGGCCGTCTCGGCCTCGAGCCGGACGATCTGCAAAAGCATATCGCCTGGGACCCCGGCGCGCTGGGGGTCAGCCAGGGGATGGCCGCGCTGCTGGATGCGCCGCTGGTTGAATCCTGCGTATCGCGGCTGATCATCGATTGCAACCGGCCGCTCGAGGCGCGCGATCTCATCCCGGCCACGAGCGAATTGACCACGGTGCCTGCCAATACCGGGCTCGATGCGGCGGAAAGGCAGCGGCGCATCGCGCTGTCGCATCAGCCCTATCATGCGGCCATTGAAGAACTGGCACGGGACCGTGCGCGCAAGGGCTTTCCGGCACCGGTCTATGTGGCGGTGCATTCGTTCACGCCGGTCTATCGCGGGGTCGAGCGGCCCTGGCACATCGGCATCATCCATGACGAATACGATCAGGTTGCCGCACCGCTGATTGCGGGCCTGCAGGCGCTCGATCAATACTGCGTCGGCATCAATGAGCCCTATTCGCCCGCCGACCGGGTCTATTACACGCTTGAACGCCATGCGTCGGCGCAAGGGCTTGCCGCGGTGATGATCGAGATCCGCAACGATCTCATCACCACACCCAAAGAAGAAAAAGCATGGGCCGGGACCCTCTCGGCCATTTTGAAGGAAATTGCCCAGGGGCCGCTTTCCACAACCAGGAAGGCTGCAAACAGGATCGCATAAGGATTGGTATCTGACGTTAGAAATTTCTCAAAAATAACGGGGAACGTGAGTACGATGACACACCAAGATTATACCGACGTGGATAAATCGGAGGACATCAAAGTTCTCCACGGCATGGGCTATGCCCAGGAACTGGAACGGCGCATGAGCCGTTTCTCCAACTTCGCCATCTCGTTTTCGATCATCTGCATCCTATCCGGCGGCATCAATTCGCTGGGGCAGGCGACGGCGGGTGCCGGCGGTGCCGCCATCGGCATCGGCTGGCCGCTCGGCTGCCTGGTCTCGGCGGTCTTCGCCATCGCCATGGCGCAGATCAGCTCGGCTTACCCGACCGCAGGCGGCCTCTATCACTGGGGTTCGATCCTCGGCAATCGCGGCACCGGCTGGCTGACAGCCTGGTTCAACCTGCTCGGCCTGATCACCGTGCTCGGCGCGATCAATGTCGGCACCTATTATTTCTTCATCGGCGCCTTCGGCACCTATCTCGGGATCACGGATTCCATCACGGTGCAGATCATCTTCCTGATCATCCTGACCGGCGTCCAGGCCCTGGTCAACCATATGGGCATCGGCCTCACCGCCAAGTTGACCGACTTTTCCGGCTATCTGATTTTCGCCACGGCGATTGCCCTGTCGCTGGTCTGCCTCGCTTCGGCCAAGTCGTTCGAATTCAGCCGTCTGTTCACATTCGCCAACTATTCCGGCATGCCGACGCCGGCAGCGGATGGATCGATGACCGGCAGCCCCGTCTGGCCCACGAGCTCGAGCCTGTGGGTGTTCCTGCTCGGCCTGCTGCTGCCGATCTACACGATCACCGGTTATGACGCATCCGCCCATACATCCGAAGAAACCGTCAAGGCGGCGCATTCCGTGCCGCGCGGCATGGTTTCGTCGGTGCTCTGGTCGGCCGTCTTCGGCTATATCATGCTGTGCTCGTTCGTGCTGATGCTGCCAAGCATGGATGCGGCGGCGGCACAGGGCTGGAACGTGTTCTTCTGGGCGATGGGCGAACAGGTCAATCCTGTCGTCAAGAACATTCTCTACTTCCTGATCTTCATCAGCCAGTTCCTCTGCGGCCTGGCGACGGTAACCTCGGTCTCGCGCATGATTTTCGCCTTCGCCCGCGACAAGGGCCTGCCGGGATCGAGCCTGTTGTCGAAGGTCAGCCCGCAATACCGCACGCCTGTCGCCGCCATCTGGACCGGCGCCACTCTGGCGGTGCTGTTCGTCTGGGGGTCGAACATGGTGTCCATCGGTGACACGCCGGTCTATTCGGTGGTCGTTTCCTGCACGGTCATCTTCCTGTTCTTCTCCTTCGCCATTCCGATCGCGCTGGGCTTTTTCGCCTGGGGTACGCCGAAATGGAACAAGATGGGACCCTGGAACCTGGGTGAAGGCATGTTCAAGCTGTTCGCCATCCTGTCGATCCTTGCCATGGCGCTGATCTTCATCATCGGCATCCAGCCGCCGAATGAATGGGCTCTCTACATCACCGTCGGCTTCCTGGTGGTGACGGCCGCTGTCTGGTTCGGCTTCGAACGCCGCCGTTTCCAGGGCCCGCCCATCGGCGATGCCGTGGCCAAGCGTGCCGCCGAGATCGCTGCCGCTGAAAAGGCCGTCGGCGAACGCGGCTGATTGCAAAACGGGGGCGGCGGGCTCGGGCCGGCCGCCCCGTCTTTTGACCCAATCCAAATTCTGTTTGAGGATAGACAAGAAATGCCCGGACATTGGAGTTTCGACGAATTAAAGCGCCATGTAACCAATGGCGAAATTGACACGGTGCTGGCCTGCTTCGTCGACATGCAGGGCCGCCTGATCGGCAAGCGCTTTCATGCCAGCTTCTTCGTCGACTCCGCCCATGACGAGACGCACGGCTGCAACTATCTCTTGGCCAACGACATCGATATGGAGCCGGTGCCCGGCTACAAGGCGGCCAGCTGGAAACAGGGCTATGGCGATTTCGTCATCAAGCCCGACCTTTCCACCATCCGCCATATTCCGTGGCTGGAAAAATGCGCGCTGGTCCTGTGCGATATTCTCGACCATCACCATCACGAGGATCTCGCCCATTCGCCGCGCGCCATCCTGAAGCGCCAGCTGGCACGGCTGAAGGAGCGGGGCTATCTCGCCTACTTCGCCTCGGAGCTGGAATTCTATCTGTTCGACGAGACCTATGAGAGTGCGCGTGCCAAGCACTGGAAGGGCATGACCACCGCATCGCCCTACATCCAGGACTACGTGATCCAGATGACCACCAAGGAAGACGCCGTCATGCGCGCCATCCGCAACGGTCTGTTCGATGCGGGCATTCCCGTTGAAAACTCCAAGGGCGAATGGGGACCGGGCCAGGAAGAAATCAATGTGCGCTATGCCGAAGCGCTCGAGATGGCCGACCGGCATGTGATCATGAAGAACGGCTGCAAGGAAATCGCCACCCAGATGGGCAAGGCGATCACCTTCATGGCGAAATATGATTATGCGCTGGCGGGCAGTTCCAGCCACGTGCACAACTCGCTGTGGAGCGCCGATGGCAAGACGCCGCTGTTCTATGACAAGAACGCCGAACACACCATGTCGCCGCTGATGCGGCAGTGGGTGGCCGGGCAGCTGAAATATGCTGACGACTTCACCTTCTTCCTCGCGCCCTACATCAACTCCTACAAGCGCTTCCAGGCGGGCACCTTTGCACCGACGAAGAACGTCTGGAGCCTCGACAACCGGACGGCGGGCTTCCGCCTGTGCGGTGAAGGCACCAAGGGCATCCGCATCGAATGCCGCATCGGCGGGGCTGATCTCAATCCCTATCTCGCCTTTGCCGGTCTGATCGCGTCGGGTCTGGCAGGCATCGACGAGAAGCTGGAACTCGACAAGCCGTTCCAGGGCGATGCCTATGGCGGGGCGCGGTTGCGGGAAATCCCCAAGACCCTGCGCGAGGCGACCGAAACGCTGGCGAAGTCGAAGATGCTGAAGACGGCGCTCGGCGACGAGGTGGTCGAGCATTACGTGCACACCGCCAAGTGGGAGCAGTTCGAATATGACCGCCGCGTCACCGATTGGGAGTTGCATCGCGGTTTCGAACGGTATTGAAGATCACGGCAAAGGCCTGTCCCGCGGCATGCGTTCGCGGGGCGGGGCCAGCTTTTGGAAAACACAGGCTAGAGGTTTACCCATGACCGAGACGGTCAAACTGATCACCCCCATCGACGGCTCCGTCTACGCGGAGCGTCCCGTTGCAACGGACAAGGCCATCGACGCGGCCGTGGAAGCGGCAAGGCAGGCGCAGGCCGGCTGGTCGCAGACCAGCATCGCCGAACGCGGCCGGCTTTGCCTTGCGGCGCTGGATGCCTTGCTCGGCATGAACGACGCGATCGTGCCCGAGATCGCCTGGCAGATGGGCCGCCCGGTGCGCTATGGCGGCGAAAAGGGCGGCGTGGAGGAACGCACCCGCTACATGGTCGCGATTGCCGAACGGGCGCTTGCGCCGGTCATCGAAAACGACAAGCCGGGCTTTCGCCGCTACATCAAGCATGTGCCGCTGGGTGTCGTCATGGTCATTGCGCCGTGGAACTATCCGTATCTCACAGCCGTCAACACGATCATCCCGGCGCTGATGGCTGGCAATACCGTCATCCTCAAGCATGCGGCGCAGACGCTGCTCGTCGGCGAGCGCTTCGCCCAGGCTTTTGCTGCGGCCGGGCTGCCGAAGGGCGTTTTCCAGAACATCGTGTTGAACCATGCCCAGACCGAAAAACTGCTGGGATCGGGCCGGATCGACCATGTCAACTTCACGGGCTCGGTCGGCGGCGGCCGCGCCATCGAAAAGGCGGCAGCGGGCACCTTCATGTCGCTCGGGCTTGAACTCGGCGGCAAGGACCCGGCCTATGTGCTGCCGGACGTCAATCTCGACCATGCGGTGGCCAATCTGGTCGACGGCGCCTTCTTCAACTCCGGCCAGTGCTGCTGCGGCATCGAGCGCATCTATGTGCATGCGGATGTCTATGACCGCTTCGTCGACGGCTTTGTCGACCTGACCAAGCAGTATGTGGTCGGCAATCCGCTCGATGCGGCAACGACCATGGGGCCGATGGCGCAGACACGTTTTGCCGAACTCATCCGTGAACAGAAGGCGGAAGCCCTGCGCAAGGGCGCCAAGGCGCATGTCAATATGCGCGTTGCCAATGACGCAGCCGGATCGCCCTATCTTGCGCCCGAAGTGCTGACCGGCGTCGACCACCAGATGAGCGTCATGCGCGAGGAAAGTTTTGGCCCCATTGTCGGCATCATGAAGGTGCGCAATGACGAGGAAGCACTGGCGCTGATGAATGACAGCCAGTACGGCCTGACGGCGTCGCTGTGGACCACCGATACGGACCGGGCCGCCGCCATCGGCGAGCGGATCGA
This sequence comes from Phyllobacterium sp. MT110, assembly GCF_058792715.1. Taxonomy (NCBI): domain Bacteria; kingdom Pseudomonadati; phylum Pseudomonadota; class Alphaproteobacteria; order Hyphomicrobiales; family Phyllobacteriaceae; genus Phyllobacterium; species Phyllobacterium sp. MT110. The sequence continues at coordinate 2,213,837 of NZ_JBXAFE010000001.1, read as the reverse complement.
AACCGGTACGGTGTTCATGAACCGCTGCGATTATATCGATCCGGCGCTGGTGTGGACCGGCGTCAAAGAAACCGGCAGGGGCGCCGCCATGTCGGCCATCGGCTACGGCAACCTGACCCGTCCCAAATCCTTCCACCTGCGTGAAGCGATCTGATTTTCTGAAAGAGACACATGATGAGCAAGCTGATTTCGAAATGGAATTACCCGACCACCGTTCGCTTCGGTGCGGGCCGCATCAAGGAACTGCCCGAGGTTCTCGAGGCAACCGGCATCAAGAAGCCGCTGTTCGTCACCGATCCCGGCCTGGCCAAGCTGCCGGTGGTGGCGAGCACGCTGAAAATCCTCGACGATGCCAAGGTTCCCTACGGCGTTTTCTCCGAGGTGAAACCCAACCCGGTCGAATCCAACCTCACCGCCGGCATTGCCGTGTTCAAGAAGGGCAAGCATGACGGCGTCATCGCCTTCGGCGGCGGTTCGGCACTCGACCTTGGCAAGCTCATCGCCTTCCAGGCGGGCCAGACCCGGCCGGTCTGGGATTTCGAGGATGTCGGCGACTGGTGGACGCGCGCCAACAGCGATGTCATCGCGCCGATCATCGCCGTGCCGACCACGGCGGGAACGGGTTCGGAAGTGGGCCGCGCCGGTGTCATCACCAATGAAGAGACCCACACCAAGAAGGTGATCTTCCATCCGAAGCTTCTCCCGGCAATCGTCATCGCCGATCCGGAATTGTCGGTGGGGATGCCGGCCTTCATCACCGCCGGTACCGGCATGGACGCGCTGGCGCATTGCCTTGAGGCCTATTGCGCACCGGGCTATCACCCGATGGCCGACGGCATCGCGGTCGAAGGCATCCGCCTCGTGTTCGAAAACCTGCCCAAGGCCTACGCCAACGGCAAGGACCTGACGGCGCGCGCCCATATGATGAGCGCGGCGGCCATGGGCGCCACCGCCTTCCAGAAGGGGCTCGGCGCGATCCACTCGCTGTCGCATCCCATCGGCGCCCTGTATGACACGCATCACGGCATGACCAATGCGGTGTTCATGCCCTACGTGCTGGCGTTCAACCGCGATGCGGTGGAAGAGCGCATTGCGCGGCTGGCCAGCTATATCGGCATCAAGGGCGGGTTCGACGGCTTTGCCAAGGCGATCATCAAGCTGCGCAAGGAGCTGAAGGTGCCGCATGCGCTGCCCGGTCTGATCAAGGATCTCAACATGAGCAAGAAGCAGAAGGAACTGATCGCCGATATGGCGATTGTCGATCCGACCGCCGGCGGCAATCCGGTCAAACTGACAAAGAAAGCGGCGCTCAAGCTGCTGGATGAAGCGATTGAAGGATAGGCTCCGGCCTGCTTCAATCGTCAAATTGAAACGGGGTGCTGGCAGCAGCACCCCGTTTTGTTTTGCCGACATGATGCGGATCAGTGCTCCAGAACCAGCAGGTCCTTGGCGGCGAGGCTGACCTTGACGTCTTCGCCGGGCACCGGCGGCGGCGCGCTCGGATCATTGAATGTATCGAAGGACACGGTGTTCTGGCCGAGCGAGGCGCGGATGCGGATGACCGAGCCGAGGAAGTGCACGCTGTTGATCTTGCCGTCCAGCGTCGTCTCGCGATTGCCGGTCGCACCGCCGAGGCTCACGGCCTCCGGGCGCACGGCAAGGGAAATCTTGTCACCGGTCTTGTGGCCGTTGAGACGCTTCAGGCCGATCGACACGTCCTTGCCGTCGACGGTGATGGTGCCGGTGGCCGCATCGCGCACAACCGCATCCAGCGTGTTGAGCGTGCCGACGAAGGATGCAACGAAACGCGATGAGGGCTGGTTGTAAATCTCGAACGGCGCGCCGACCTGCTCGGCCTTGCCTTCATACATGACGACGATACGGTCGGAGATCGACAGGGCCTCTTCCTGGTCGTGGGTGACGAAAATCGTGGTGATGCCAAGCTTGCGCTGAATCGCCCGGATTTCCTCGCGCAAAGACACGCGGATCTTGGCGTCGAGCGCCGACAGCGGCTCGTCGAGCAGGAGAACCTGCGGCTTGGTGGCAAGGGCACGGGCGAGCGCCACGCGCTGCTGCTGGCCGCCCGAGAGCTGATAGGGGAAACGTTCGGCCAGATGGTCGAGCTTGATCAGCGACAGCATCTCGTGCACCGTCGCATTGATCTCCGCCTGCGGCTTCTTGGCGACCTTCAGGCCGAAGGCGACATTCTGGGCCACGGTCATGTTGGGGAAAAGCGCATAGGCCTGGAACACCATGCCGATATTGCGCTGGTTGGGCTTGAGGTTGACGACGTCCTTGCCGCCGATGCTGATCGTGCCGGATGTCGGGGTTTCGAAACCGGCGACCATGCGCAGCACCGTCGTCTTGCCGCAACCGCTGGGGCCGAGGAAGGAAATGAATTCGCCCTTCTCGATGCTCAGGTTGAAATCATGAACAACCGTCGTGGCTCCAAAACTCTTTTTCAAATGGCTGATGGTGAGAAATGACATTGGCAAGGTTCCCGATTATCGCTTGGTTGCAGCGAGGGATTTGTTGAAGCGGGTGACGACCTGGATAAGCCCCATACAAACCCAGGTTATGGCAAAGGCGATGACGGAGAGCGCCGCCGGTTCATAGGCGCGGTTGGCACCGAGCAGCTGCAGGAACGGCCCGAAAGCCGGACGGTTCAAGAGGGCTGCCATGGTGAATTCGCCGATGACGATGGCGAAGGTCAGGAACGCACCCGACAGCACCGCAATGAGCACATTGGGCAGGATGATGCGTGCCATGATGGTTATCCGGCTTGCGCCAAGGCTTTCGGCGGCTTCCGTCATGGTGCGGATGTCGATGGCGCCAAGGCCGGTATCGACGGCGCGGTACATGTAGGGCAGCGCCAGTGTCGTGTAGCCGAAGCACAAAAGGATGTTGGTGCCCATGGCTGAACCGGTCAGCGGCAGGATCGAGGAGGTGTTGTACAGCCTGATGTAGCCGAACACGATGACAATCGCCGGAATGACCAGCGGCAGCAGCGTGATGAACTCGATAAATGGCCGCCAGCCGGGCAGGCGCAGACGCACCCAATAGGCCGTCGGAACGATGAGCAGCACGCCGACGAAAATGGTGGCGATGGCCATGACGACCGAATAGGCGAACGTCGCCTGGAAGCCGGGATCGCTCAGCACGACCCAATAGGCATCGAGCGAATAGACCCCGCGCCGCATGCGCAGCGAAAACTCAAACAGGCCGATCAGCGGCAGGGCGAAATAGAGAATGCCGAAGGCGAGGGCGAGCCAGGACCAGAAACGGTTCTTCTTCATTTGAGCCACCGTTCACTGCGGGCGCGCATCCAGATATAGATGCCGTTGGAAATGCCGGTGATGACGATCATGCCGAAGGCCAGGGCATAGCCGAGCTGCGGGTCCTGCAGGACGTCGCCGCGGATCTGCGCGTAGAGGACGATCGGGACGATGCTGAGGGACGAGCCGGTCAGCGCATAGGCCGTGGCGATGGCACCGAAGGAATTGGCGAAAAGCAGGAGAATGGTGCCAAGCAGGGCAGGCCACAGGATCGGGAAGGCGACCATGCGCCAATATTGCGGCCCGGTTGCGCCGAGAATGAGGGCGGCTTCCTTCCATTCACGCTTCAGCCCGTCCAGCGCCGGCGTGATGATCAGCACCATCAGCGGAATCTGGAAGTAGAGATAGGTGATGGTCAGGCCCCAGAAACTGAGAAGATTGAAGCCGTGCGCGTAGAGATTGAACCCGAAGACGTTGACCAGGAGATAGGTGACGAGGCCCGTCCGTCCGAGCGTGAACAGAAAGGCATAGGCCAGCGGAACGCCGGCGAAATTGGAGGCGACGCCGGAAAACGTCATCATCGGCGCGCGGATCCAGCTCGGCAGGCCGCCCAGGGTGATGGCCGCGGCGATGCTGAAACCGATGAACGCACCAAGCAGCGCCGATGTCAGCGATATCTTGATCGAGATCACGTATGCATCAATGATCGATGGCTGGAACAGGTTGACGAGATTGGCGAAGGTCAGATTGCCCTGCGCATCCTGGAACGCCCCGGCGACGAGATAGATCGTCGGCAAAACCAGGAACATCACGGCAAACAGGAAGAACGGCATGACACCGAGCCAATCAAGCGACAAGCGCTTGCGCTCCTGGGTGGCGGCAGGTGGAATAGAGGAGGTGCTTGCTTCTGAAATCACACTCATGGATTTTGAAGACCGCTTTCTGAGCTGCATTATAGACGCTACCGCATCAATTGCGAAGCGAACAAACTGACCGACGGTTCAAGCAGGGCGCGCCTTGTCTCTGAAAAAGGGAATCCCCGCGGATGTTTCCACGGGGATCCGATGGTCAGAGATTACTTGACGTTGGCGCCGACAACCTTGTCCCAGCCCTTGGTGATGGCTTCCTTGGCGGCAGCCTGCTCATCAAGCGTCGGGAAGAAGGCCTTTTCGTAGGCCGCTGCCGGTGGCAGCTTGTCGAGGACTTCCTTCGGTACCTTGTTGTTCTTCACCAGATCCTTGAAGCGGGTCGGATGGCAATAGCCCTTGAGGTAGCCGATCTGGCCTTCGTCGGAATAGAGATATTCCATCCACAGCTTGGCGGCATTGGGATGCGGTGCATAGGCGCTGATGGCCTGGACATAGACACCAGCCAGAACGCCGGATGCGGGAACGACGACTTCAACCGGCGGGTTGCCCTTGAGCGTGTCGCGGCCCGAAAGCGCATTGTAGTCCCAGTTGATGATGATCGGGGTTGCACCCTGTGCCAGCGTGCCCGACTTGCCGATGACCGGAACGAAATTGCCTGCCTTGTTGAGGTCGGCAAAATACTTCAGGCCGGCTTCGGCAGCAGCAGCGCCGGGCTTGGCACCGGTCGATGCACCGGCAGCCTGTACGGCGAGAATGGCCTGGTTGGACGCACGCGGATCACCGGCAAGCGCTACTGTGTTGGCATATTCCGGCTTGAGCAGGTCGGCCCAATCCTTCGGGACATTCTTGACGATGTCGGTGTTCACTTCGAACGACATGACGCCGTAATAGTCGCCATACCAATGGCCGTCGGCATCCTTCAGTTCGGCCGGGATCGAATCCCAGGTGGAAACCTTGTAAGGCAGTGTCAGGCCGTCTTTCTTGGCATCGGGGCCAAAGGAAAGACCGACGTCGATGACGTCAGGCGCCTGCGGGCCCTTGTTGTCCTTGTTGGCCTTGATCGCTTCGACTTCGTCCTTCGATCCGGCATCCGGATTGAGTTCGTTGACGGTCAGGCCGTACTTTGCCTTGAAACCGGCAATGATATCGCCATAACCACACCAGTCGTGCGGCAACGCGATGGTCGTCAGCGATCCTTCCTTTTTCGCGGCGGCAACCAGATCAGCCGGCGCATCCGCGAACGAAAGCGTGGTGCTTGCGAACAGCAGCGCTGTCGATAGAGAGAGCAAGCGTTTTGAAGAAACAACCATTTTAACACCCCTGTTTAAGCGACAAACGTCATTGACTCTGTTTTCGACGTTCCTGCCTCCCGATATAGGGCTCTCATGTCAGTTAGATGACAGGCCTGCGAACGTCTTTTGCTGAGCAGTGGAAAGAAGTGAAACATTTTTTTGGTGGCTTAGCAATTCGCACGTGAGAGAATTATGACAGTGTCCGGACAGGCGGCTGAATTGCTCCCATAACGACAAAAAGATTGGCATGAGCGGCAGTTAGCCGAATAATGAATGTCGCATTTGATTTCCTGCGACATGCTCATCCACAAGGACCGGCCGGGGCAGGAAAAATCCGGTTAGCGGACTAACATTATTTTGCAAAAATCTGGGGAATGACCGCCCCTAATGGGGTGCTGCCGCGCTGCTTTTCCCGGCTGGATTGCCGTGCCGGATTCGGGCGGCAATTCCACCCAAATCCCGTGGGGGAAACCGGGCATTATGACGATGTGGCGGAAAGCTGCGGTGCGTGGTTCGACAAGCTCACCATGAGGGGGGATGAGGATTGCAGGGAGCCATACTCTGCAACCTTTGCAATTTGTATTGAAATCAGCCCAGCTCCCTCATGGTGAGCTTGTCGAACCACGCACCACAACCGTGAGGAATATTAGTGTCCGCCACCTCCGCCGCCCGAGGCAGCGGGTGCCGGTTTGCGCATGAGCACGGCAAAAAGCGCCAGCGAGGCGAACAGCATCGTCAGGATATAGAAGACGTCCATGAACGACATCAGCGAGGCCTGCTGGTGCACCATGCCGGAAATCCGGCTGAGTGCCGCGGACGAGCCGTCAATGCCGTGCGACTGGAAATTCCTGGCCATGCTGGCCATCAGATTCTCGGCTTCCGGATTGCCCCAGCGCACCTTTTCGGACAGCTGGGCGTAATGCTTGACACCGCGATCCGTCAAGATCGTGTTGATGACGGCAAGGCCCACGGCACCGCCGAGGTTGCGTGTCAGGTTGAACAGGCCCGAAGCGTTCTTGAGCCGGGACAGCGGCAGGGTGCCGAGCGCCAGGTTGTTGATCGGCACCATGCACAGCATCAGCGAGCAGCCGCGCAGGATCTGCGGCAGCAGCAATTCATAGAAATCCCAGTCGGCGGTGAGGCCGGTCATGGTCCAGGTGCCCGCGGCGAAACCGATGAAGCCGATCATCATCATCAGGCGCGGATCCATCCGGTTGGACAGGAAGCCGGCGACGGGCGCGGTCATGAACATGGCGAGGCCGCTGACAAACAGGGCTTCGCCGATCATCAGCGCGTCATATCCCCGGATGCGGCCGAGATACAGCGGATAGAGATAGGTCAGGCCATAGAGGCCGACGCCCATGATGAAGGAGAACACCGAGCCGAAGGCGAAATTGAGGTTCTTGAAGGCGCGCAGGTCGACGATCGGCTCCTCGGCGGTGAAGGCGCGATAGAAGAAGAGCAGCGCACCGAGGACGAGAACGATGGCGAAGAAGAAGATCGTGCTGTCCTGCAGCCAGTCATTGCGCGGACCTTCCTCGAGCACGTATTCGAGCGAGCCTAGGAACGCGCCCATGCCGGCCAGACCCCACCAGTCGAACTTGCTGAACAGCGACTTGTCGCCCTTGTCGAAGTCGATGAGGTTCCAGGCGGCAAAGGCAACGATGATGCCGGGAATGACGTTGACGAGGAACAGCCAGTGCCAGGAAAAGGCGTGGCTGAGATAGCCGCCGACGGTCGGCCCGATGGTCGGCGCCAGCGTGGCGACGAGGCCGATGATGGGCGAGACGACCGAGCGCTTGGAAGGCGGGAAGATGGTGAAGGCTGCCGCGAACACGCTGGGGATCATGCCGCCGCCGATGAAACCCTGGATGGCGCGGTAGACGATCATCTGGTCGATGTTGGTGGCCGTGGCACACAGGACGCTGGCCGCGGTGAAGCCTGCCGCCGAAATGGTGAAGAGAACGCGCGTCGACAGGAGCCGGCCGAGGAAGCCGGACAGCGGGATCATGATGACTTCAGCGATGAGATAGGAGGTCTGGACCCAGGAAATCTCGTCGGAACTTGCGCTCAAACCCGCCTGAATTTCGGCAAGCGAAGCCGAAACGATCTGGATGTCGAGAATGGCCATGAACATGCCGAAGACCATCGCCACGAAGGCGATGGCTTTCTTCGGATCGATGTGATCGGACAGCACGGCCGGTGCCGCTGGCTTTCCGCTGATGGTCGTGCTCGACATGATCTCGGGTCCGGTGCTGGTTGCGCTTACTTGGCCGGTGCCGTGCGGGTATCGACGTCAACGATGACGCTCAAGCCCGCCTGAAGCCTGCCAGATGCCAGAATGTCGGCGGGCAGGGCGATGCGAACCGGGACACGCTGGACGACCTTGGTGAAATTGCCCGTGGCATTCTCGGCCGGAAGCAGCGAGAACACGGCGCCGGATGCCGGGGCAATCGAGGCGACGGTGCCTTCAAACGTGTCACCAGAGAGCGCGTCGACCCGTACCCGGACCTTTTCGCCCGGTACGATGTCCCGCAGCTGCGTTTCCTTGTAATTCGCGTCGATATAGAGCGAATTGACGGGAACGAGGGCGGCAAGCCTCTGGCCGGGGGTGACCAGATCGCCCTTCTTGGCCGAGAGATTGCCGACAACGCCGTCGAGAGGCGCACGGATGACGGTGAAGGAGAGGTCGCGGGCGGCCTTGTCCTTGCTCAGCTGCAGCGAGGCAATCGATCCCTCGGCTTCCTTGTACTGGGCTTCGAGAACGCCGACATTGGCGACTGCCGCAGCGATCTGGGCATCGGCGGAAACGAGGTTGGCCTTGGCCTGATCCAGCGCCGCGGTGGCGTCGTCAAGCTGGGACTGGGAGGCAAAACGCGTGGCATGCAGCTGGCCGGCGCGGGTTGCGGCGGCTTCCGCATTGGTCAGGACCGCCTGTGCGGCGACCTTGCTGGCTTCGACCTGCTTGACGGATGCCTTGGCGGCTTCCGTCTGGGCCTGAATGCGCAGAAGCGTCAGGCGCTGTGTCGCGATCTGCGCCTCGGCCTGTTCTTCCGCAATGGTATAGTCGCCATTGTCGAGCGTGATCAGTGGATCGCCCGCCTTGACGCGCTGGTTGGCGACGACGTTGATCGTATCGATGTAGCCGGTGATCTTGGGGGCAATGGCGGTGATGTCGCCCTGGATGTAGGCGTCGTCGGTCGAGACCATGAAACGGCCTGTTGTCCACCATTCGTGGCCATACCAGGCACCGGCGCCGACAGCGGCGACAATGATGACGGGCAATATGAAGCGCTTCACCGAGCGTTTTGGCGGTGCCGGGGTCGCAGTGACCACGTCGTGCTGCGGGGCTTCACTTTTCACCGGTGCTTCGACTTTGGAAGCAGGGGCGGGTGCAGGGAACTGACGAATCTCAGCCTCGTTGGTGGATTTCGGCGCGGACATAGAGAGCTCTTTCTACAGATGTTCAATCCGGTAACTGATTGAACCAATCGGTTCGATCGTTGACATAGCGCAAATGAGAGCGCATATCAAGGGGATCGAACCGCTTGGTTCGAAAAAGAATCGAAAATGAGGAAACTTGACTACTATGTCGTCTACCAAGGCACCCGTTATGGACCCAGGCATGACCGCTTCCGAACGTCCCGGCCGTCTGGCCGCAGGGCAGGATCCCGTCAAACGGCAGCAGATACTGGATGGGGCCAATCGCGTCTTTTCGCAGATGGGTTTTGATGCGGCCAGCATGAATGACATTACCCGCGAAGCGGGCGTGTCGAAGGGCACGATCTATGTCTATTTCAACAACAAGGAAGAGCTGTTCATCGATCTGTGCCAGCAATACAAGGCGGCGCTGTTCGACGGCATCTACCATGCGCTGGAGAGCAACAACAGCGACCTGCGCGAAGCCTTGATCCAGTTCGGCATCTCACTGTCGACGCTGATTACCTCGAATGCCGGTATCCGGGCGCAGCGTGTCATCATCGGGGTGGCGGAGCGCATGCCCTCCATGAGTTCCAGCTTTTACGAAAAGGGGCCGAAAAAGGGTCTTGCCCTGATGCGCGCGCTTTTGGACAAACATGTCGCTGCTGGATCTCTCGCGATCGAGGATACGGAGCTGGCGGCCTATCAGCTTTCAGACCTTTTCCATTCGGGCCTGCTGCGCCGCCGCCTGTTCGGCCAGATGGAGCAGGAACCGGAGCCGGAGCAGATCCGCAAGACCGTGACTGCGGGTGTCGACCTGTTTCTCAAGGCCTACAAGGCCTGATCAGGCGGTGCCGCAGGCGGCACAGACGCCACGGATTTCGATGGTGGTCTTGGTCTGTTTGAAGCCGTTCTGCGTGGTCCATTCGCGCACCCGCTGGGTGATGATATCGTCGGAAAATTCCGAGACCTGCCCGCATTTCTCGCAGATGGCGAAGGCGATCATGCCGTGATTGTGGCTGTGATTGTGGGGATGCGCGCAGGCGACAAAGGCATTGATGCTTTCGAGGCGGTGGACCATGCCGTAGTCGAGCAGCTTTTCCAGGGCACGGTAAACCTGCAGCGGCGCACGGAAACCGTCACCGCGCAGCTGGTCGAGGATGGTGTAGGCGCTCAAGGGCCCTTCGGCGCGCGACAACGTATTGAACACCAGGGTCTGGTTCTTCGTCAGCTCATGGGCGGTTGTCATTGCCTTCGGGTCTCCTGAACGTACACGTTTAAGTCGCTAGCGCGTGATATTGCTGTAAACAAGTCCGTTTCCGTAAAAATCTGCTGTCTCTAAGATAAGCAGCGGCGTCATCGGCTGCCAGTGGATAAATTAATTTCGTCTGTTCTCAAATTTGCCATTGTTGACTAATGTAATAACATCACATATCGAGACGTCAAGAAGATGCCGGATGGACGTGACCGACCGAACACCGCCGTCCGGAGCATGCGGATAGACCATGACTGACCAATGCCTGACCTTTCGCGACCTTACCCTGGGGTATCGCAGCCACCCTGCCGTTCATCATCTGAGCGGTGTGGTCGAGCGCGGTTCGCTGACGGCCGTCGTGGGTGCGAACGGTTCGGGCAAGTCGACGCTGATGAAGGGTATTGTCGGTGTTCTCAAGCCGATGTCCGGTTCCGTCGTGGTCGAGAAGGACGTTCGCGTCGCCTATCTGCCGCAGCAATCGGAACTGGACCGCTCATTTCCGGCGCGGGTCATCGATCTCGTTTCGCTGGGGCTCTGGCCCCGGCGCGGCCTGCTTGGCCGCTTTACCGCCGGTGACCGTGAACAGGTTTCGCGGGCCCTGATGGGCGTCGGGCTGGGCGGCTTTGAAAAGCGCCCCATCGACAGCCTGTCGGGCGGGCAATTGCAGCGCGCCCTGTTTGCCCGGGTGCTGGTGCAGGACGCCGATCTGATCCTGCTCGACGAGCCGTTCAATGCCATCGATGCCAAGACGGTCGGTGACCTGATCGCGCTGATCAAGCGCTGGCACGGCGAAAAGCGCACCATCATGGTGGTGGTCCACGATCTCGACCTGGTGCGGGAGCATTTCCCCGAAACGCTGCTTTTGGCGCGCAAGCCCATTGCCTGGGGCGCCTCGCGGGAGACGCTTCGTCCGGAAAACCTGCTGCATGCCCGGCAGTTCCACGAGGCCTGGGCCGAGAGTGCGCCCTGGTGCGAAGACGATGCCCAATTGTCCGCGACCGGCGGTCATGGCCATGATCACACGCATCATGCCCATCATGATGGCCACAGCCGGGCAGGGGCCTGATCCGGATGTATGATTTCCTCATTGCACCGTTCATCGATTACAGCTTCATGCAGCGCGCCTTGCTCGGCTCGCTGGCGCTGTCGCTCAGTTCCTGCCCTGTCGGCGTGTTCCTGATGCTGCGGCGGATGAGCCTGACCGGCGATGCCATGTCGCATGCCATCCTGCCGGGTGCGGCCGCCGGTTTCCTGCTCTACGGCCTGCAGATCGTGCCGATGACCATCGGCGGGCTGATCGCCGGGGTGATCGTGGCGCTTGGCGCCGGGGCGGTGTCGCGCTTCACCATCCAGAAGGAAGATGCCTCGATGGCGGCCTTCTACCTGATATCCCTTGCGCTGGGGGTGATGATCGTTTCGCTGCGCGGTTCGAATGTCGACCTGATGCATGTGCTGTTCGGCACGGTCCTTGCGCTCAACAACGAGGCGCTGAGCCTGATCGGCCTGATCTGCGGCGTCAGCATCGTGACCCTCGCCATTTTCTGGCGCGGCCTGGTGGCCGAGTGCCTTGATCCCCTGTTCCTGCGTTCGGTCAGCCGCATCGGCACGCCCGTGCATTTCATCTTCCTGGCGCTGGTGGTGCTCAATCTCGTCGGCGGCTTCCAGGCGCTCGGGACGCTGCTGTCGGTCGGCCTGATGATGCTGCCTGCCGCCGGCGCGCGCTTCTGGACGACCCGCGTCGGCCCGATGTGTGCGGTTGCAATCCTGATCGGGATGATATCCTGCGTTGCGGGCCTGCTGATTTCCTATCATTTCGCCCTGCCGTCCGGCCCGGCGATCATCCTTTCCGCCGGTGCGATGTATATCGCGTCCATTCTCATCGGCTCACGCGGCGTTCTCAGCAGCCGCATGCGTTCCCACCGCCACAGAACCGCCTAAACCTCGATAAAGGAGACTACCAATGCGCAAAGCTCTTAAACTTGCTACGGCTCTGAATGTTATATTGTTACTATCTGCGGCTTCATCCACCGCTTTCGCGGCTGACCTGAAGGTTGTTTCCAGCTTTTCCATCATCGAGGATTTCGCCAAGAACGTCGGCGGCGACAAGATTTCGCTGACCAATCTGGTTGGCCCGAACGGCGACAGCCATGTCTATGAGCCCAAGCCATCGGATGCGGCGGCGCTGGCAAAGGCGGATGTGGTTCTGGTCAATGGTCTGGGATTTGAGGGTTTCCTGCCGCGGCTGGTCGAGGCCAGCGGCACCAAGGCGCCCATTGTCGAGCTGACCAAGGGTATCGAGCCGCTGAAGGCGCAGGAAGAGGAAGAAGGCCATGCGGAGGCAGGCGCTGAGCATCACCACGATCACGGTGCCTTCGACCCGCATGCGTTCCAGTCGATTGCCAACGCCAAGATCTATGTGAAGAACATCGTCGATGCCTTCTGCAATGCCGACAAGGCGAATTGCGATACCTACAAGAAGAATGGCGCGGACTATACCAAGAAGCTGGATCAGACCGAGATCGATGTGAAGGCCGGTATCGCCGCCATTCCGGAGGCCAAACGCCTGATCATCACATCGCATGACGCATTCGGCTATTTCGAGCATGCCTACGGGCTGAAGTTCCTGGCGCCCGAAGGTCTTTCAACGGATGCGGAGCCGTCCGCTGCCGATGTCGTCGCGCTGATCAAGCAGGTCAAGGAAGACAAGGCCTCGGCGATCTTCGTCGAGAACATCACCAATCCGCGCCTGATCGAGCAGATCGCCAGCGAGACCAAGCTGAATGTCGGCGGCACACTGTTTTCCGATGCCCTGTCGGAACCGGGCGAAGGCGCCAGCACCTATATCGACATGATGCACCACAATATCAGCGCGTTTAAAAAGGCCATTATCGGCAGCTGATCGGCCGAAGCGGAAAAAGCGGGGGATGACTCCGCTTTTTTCATTGGCATCAATGTAATGTTATTACATTATACCTGTGGACTCCCACGATGCATGAAGGAACAAGCATGTCACGACATCTGAAAAAAGTTTTGCCCCTCGCCATGGTCTTCGGCTTTGCCGCCTTGCCCGCCCTGGCCAATGAGCAGACCGCCTGGCGCGTTTTCGTCTCGGATCACGCCGAGCCGACCATCCGCGTGCTCGACCCGCGAACCGGCGGGATTGTCGATACGTTCAAGGTGAAGGCGCCGGCCGGCCTGTCGCTGTCCGACAGCGGGAAAACAATTTTTGCCGTGCAGCGGGATGGCGGCGAGGTGGCGGTCCTGTCGACCGGAATTGCCGTTGAAGACCACGGCGCCCATGGCGATCTCAAGGTCGAGGCGCCGAAACTGCTCGATCTGAAACTGGAAGGCCAGCGGCCTTCGCACTTCGTCGATCACAACGGCAACATCGCCCAGTTCTTTGACGGTGATGGTGTGGTGAAGGTCGTCAGGGAAAAGGATGTGCTTGCCGGAAAAGCCGATGTGCGCAGCATCAAGCTCGCGTCACCGCATCACGGCGTTGCCGTCTCCTATGGCGGTATGGTGCTGGTGACGGAGCCGCACCCGGAAAAGCCGGTGGATGAGCTCCCCATCGGCATCAAGGTTCTCGGCGGCGACGGCTATCCCGTCGGCGCGCTATATGCATGTCCTGACCTGCATGGGGAAGCGTCGTCCGGCAATATACTGGCCATCGCCTGCAAGACCGGGCTGCTTCTGGTCAAATCCGGCGCGGATGCGCCCGAGATCAACCATCTCGCCTACGCGTCATCGCTGCCTGACGGCAAGATCACCACGCTTCTCGGCGGCAAGGGCCTGCAGTATTTCCTCGGCAATTACGGTCCGCAGGCGGTGGTGCTGGTCGAGCCGGGCAATGCCGAACCGTTCCGCCGGATCGAACTGCCCGCCCGCCGCGTGCATTTCGCCGTCGATTCAGCGCGTCCGCGGTTCGCCTACATCTTCACCGAGGACGGGCAGCTGCATCAGCTGAATGTCATAACCGCCAAAATCGAAAAGTCGATCAAGCTGACGGAACCCTACAGCATGGACGGCCACTGGAGCCTGCCGCGGCCGCGCATCGCCGTCGCCGGTGACGAGATCATCGTCAGCGATCCGCTGAAGAGCCGTCTGCACGTGATCAAGGCGGCCGCCTTCGCGAAGGACCGCGAGATCGCGCTCGAAGGCAAGCCTTTCAATGTCGTGGCCGTCGGCGGCTCCGGCGAAGTTCACGACTGACGTTATCCGGCCCGCTGCGGCCCTCGCGGCAGGCCATTCCAAGAGGGCAATAGCCATGCACAACACAGCCATACCCAACCGCCTTCCGGTCACGGTGCTCTCGGGCTTTCTCGGAGCCGGCAAGACCACTTTGCTCAATCATATTCTCAACAATCGCGAGGGGCGGCGCGTTGCCGTCATCGTCAACGATATGAGCGAGGTGAACATCGATGCCGCGCTTGTACGCGACGGCGGCGCCAATCTTTCGCGCACCGATGAACAATTGGTCGAAATGACCAATGGCTGCATCTGCTGCACCTTGCGCGATGACCTGCTGCAGGAGGTGGAAGCCCTGGCCAAGCAGGGACGTTTTGATTATCTCCTCATCGAGTCGACCGGCATTTCCGAACCGTTGCCGGTGGCCTCGACCTTCGATTTCCGCGACGAAAACGGCCGCAGCCTGTCCGATGTGGCAAAACTCGACACCATGGTGACCGTGGTCGACGCGGCGAATCTGCTGAAAGATTACGCCTCGGCGGATTTTCTGAAGGACCGGGGGGAATCGCTCGGCGATGCCGACAACCGTACGTTGGTTGATCTGCTGGTCGACCAGATCGAGTTTGCCGATGTCATCATCCTCAACAAGATTTCCGATTCGTCCCTGTACGACCGCGATCTGGCGCGCAAGATCATCCGCGCGCTCAACCCGGATGCAAAACTCATCGAGACGGATTTTGCCGACGTGCCGCTGGATGAGGTGCTCAATACCGGCCTGTTCGACTTCGACAAGGCGCAGGAGCATCCGCTCTGGTTCAAGGAACTGAACGGCTTTGCCGACCATGTGCCGGAGACCGAGGAATATGGCGTCCGCTCCTTCGTCTACCGCGAGAGGCGTCCGTTCGATCCGCAGAAGCTCCATGCCTTTCTCGACAGGAACTGGCCCGGTGTCATCCGCTCCAAGGGGTTTTTCTGGCTGGCGACACGGCCGGATTATGTCGGCGAACTCAGCCAGGCCGGTGCGCTGGTGCGGGCGGAAAAACGTGGGCTGTGGTGGTCGTCGATCCCGCGCAACCGCTGGCCGGAGCATCCGGAATGGCTGAAATCCATGAAGCCCTACCTGCACAAGGTCTGGGGCGACCGGCGGCAGGAGATTGTCTTCATCGGCGTCGATCCGATGAATGAAGTGCACCTGCGGGCACAGCTCGACGCCTGTCTGGTGGACGCGGACGAGTTCACGCCAGGCAAGTGGGAAGACCTGTTCGACCCATTCCCAAGCTGGGTCCGGCAGGCCGCCTGATTTCGGCCGGATTGATAGGGTTTGACGCTGAGCACCGCACGACAGACACGACAATCATACCGCTGGGACCATAGGCCAAATCCAGCGGGTCGTGTTGCCGGACGATGCTCCATTCCCGTCCCGGGGTCAGCCGGGGCGGGAATATTTTTGATGGGATCAGATATAGGCGGCGGTTTCGGTGGGCGAAATCCGCACCTTGCCGATGTTGCGGCCGTCCATTTCGACGATTTCATACGCGTAATCATCGACCTTCAGCTTTTCGCCCTGGGCGGGGATGTGGCCGAGATTCCACAGGATGTAACCGGCCAGCGTCGTGTAGCGGTCGCCGTCATCGACGAGGTCGCGTTCGATCAGGCCGCCGAGACGGCGGATGTCGATATAGGCGTCCACCACCATGCTGCCGTCTTCCGACCGCTCGAGGATCGGGCTTTCCTCGCCTTCATCCGGGAAGTCGCCGGCGATGGCCTCGAGGATATCCGTCGGCGTGACCACGCCCTCGAATGAGCCGTGTTCGTCGAGAACAATCGCCATCTGTACCGTCGTGCCGCGCAATTGCTCCATCACGCGCAATACGTTGGCATTCTCGTGCAGGATCAAGGGCTGGCGGGTCACCTTGTCCCAATCGATCTTGCCGCCGTCGAGAATGGCGAACAGCAGGTCCTTGGTCAGGGCAACGCCGACAAACTCATCGACCCGTCCGCGGGCGAGAACTACGCGGCTGTGCGAGAGCGTGCGGATTTCCGCCAGCAGTTCCTCGTTGGTCTCGTTGAGGTCGAGCCATTCGACCTCGTTGCGCGGCGACATGATGGAACGCACCGGCCGCTCGACCAGGTCGAGAACGCCGCGGATCATTTCCTTTTCTTCAGGGTGGAAGACTTCGCCCGCTGCCGTCTGCTCGGCAATCACATCCAGCGCATCCGAGTGATGGCTGGCGTCGCCGGAACGGCCGCCGCCGAGAAGGCGCAGCACCGCGCCCGCCGTGCGGTCACGCAGGTCCATCGAGGTGATGCGCTTGTCGCGGTTATGCCGTCCGACCTGATTGGCCGCTTCGATGAGGACGGAGAAGCCGATGGCGGCGTAGAGGTAGCCCTTCGGAATATGGAAGCCGAAGCCTTCGACGATCAGGCTGAAACCGATCATCATGAGGAAGCCAAGGCAGAGGATGACGACGGTCGGATGACGGCTGACGAAGGCCATGAGCGGTCTGGACGCAAGCATCATGACGCCTACCGCCACGACAACGGCGATCATCATGACTTCCAGAGATTTGACCATGCCGACGGCGGTGATCACGCTGTCGAGCGAGAAGACGGCATCGAGCACGACGATCTGGGCGATGACCTGCCAGAAAACCGCATGGGCGACGTTGGATTCCTTGGCGGACATATGGCCTTCAAGACGCTCGTGCAGTTCCATCGTGCCCTTGAACAGCAGGAACAGACCGCCGATGATCAGGATGAGGTCGCGCCCCGAGAAGCCGAAACCCGCCACGCTGAACAGCGGTGTCGTCAGTGTCACCACCCAGGAGATGGAGGCAAGCAGCGCCAGGCGCATGATCAGGGCGAGGGACAGGCCGACGATGCGCGCGCGGTTGCGCTGGCTCGGCGGCAGCTTGTCGGCAAGGATGGCGATAAACACGAGGTTGTCGATCCCGAGTACGATCTCGAGCACGATCAGCGTGGCGAGACCAATCCAGGCATTGGGGTCGGCAATCCATTCCATTGGGAAGTCGGTTCCTTCTAAGAGATGCGGGTCAGGGCGCGACATGGCGTGCGGATGCGGCTGGAAAAGCCAGCGCAAATCCGCCCGCGACGCAGGCCAAATCGGATGTTGGGGAGAAAAACGGGAATTGTTGCTGACGCTGCGCGGGCAGAGTCAGCTTGCTTCGCAAGTCCGGACTTGGAGGCTCTTCAGATTGTTCGTCCGGCATCGAGGCGCGGTCAGTCCCTGTTTGACTGGCGTCATGGGTGAAACTTACGGGTGCCAGATGCGCTTATAATGGCAGTCTGCACGGCCGCGTTCAAGAGGGTGTGGCGAAAATTCGGCGGCGGAGCCGCAAATCCGCCTATCCGGCAAAGCCGCCCGCATCGAGGAATGCCTGTTCGTCCGCCGTGGATTTCCGCCCGAGAATGGCGTTGCGATGGGGAAAGCGGCCAAACCGATGGATGATGTTGTAATGATCTTCAGCCCATTCGAGCTGGCTCGGGGCCGATGCGGTGTAAAGCTTCACGCAGCGCAATTGCTCGTCGATGTCTTCCGAATGCATGAAGGGCAGATAGAGAAAGCCGCGCACGGACGGCTCGAGGGCAAGATCATGGCCTCTTTCCAGCGCCTCTCCGGCGTAATGACGCGCCAGCGAGTCCGTTGCATACATGTGGCCGGTGCCGCGAAAGCAGTTGCGCGGGAACTGGTCGAGCAGGATCATCAGCGCCAGCGCACCGTCGGCGGTTTCGATCCAGTGGTCATAGTCGCGCCGGGCGGCGGCGAAATGCCTGTTGAGAAAGGTCTGGTGGAACGTTTCGTCGAACGCCGCATCCTTCTTGAACCAGGCGTCGGGTCCGGCCTTGCGCCAGAAGCCGACAATACCGTCGATGATGGCCTGATCGATTTCAACCATTGCTTGTCCTTCCATGGTGGTTGCAATCAGTTTGCACTGTCGGCGGTTTGCGCCGCCGGCAGCACGCGGGCGGTTTCTTCGCTCAGAGCCCGGCCGGTTTGCCGTGGTTTGACCAGGGGGCCTGGCACCGGTGCGTTGCCCCTCATCAGATCGTTGCCGGCGCGGATGCCGCCGGCGAGTTGCAGGTCGAGGCGTTCCGCATCGCGCTGGCGCACGTCGCCGATGATCTCCGCCGCTTCCTCGGGCGCGACGCCCAGGCCGATCAGCGTGTTCTCGCCAAACGACAGGGCCGATTCGAAGGTTTCGCGGATCTGGTACTCGACGCCGGCCTTGATCAGCGCCAGCGTGTTGCCGCGGTCGAAGGAGCGGGCATAGACCTGCACCAGCGGATATTCCGCCTTGATATGCTCGGCGATGGCGAGAATGGTGTCGGGCTTGTCGACGCAGATGAGGACGGCCTGCGCACGGCCAGCGCCTGCCGCATGCAGGATGTCGAGACGCGTGCCGTCGCCGTAATAGACCTTGAAGCCGAATTCGGCTGCGGCCTGGATCATCTCGATATCATTGTCGATGATCGAGACATCGACGCCGCGCATCAGCAGCGGCTGGCTGGCGATCTGCCCGAACCGGCCGAAACCGATGACAAGGACGCTGCCGGACAGGCCTTCCGCGACGTCGACGCCATCCAGCGACTGCTTTTCGCGCGGCAGGATATAGCGCAGGCCGATGATGGCGATCGGGGTGAGCACCATGGAGATGATGATGATGGCCGTAAGCATGGCATTGGCGCGGCCGTCGAGAATGCCGACCGACGTGGCGGTGGAATAGAGCACGAAGGCAAATTCGCCGCCCTGCGCCATCACGACGGCACGCTCCAGCGCTTCCGTGTGGGACGAGCGCATCAGGCGGGCGACGATATAGATCGCGATGCCCTTCACCACCATGAAGGCGGCGACGTAGAACAGCACGCTGCGCCAGTTGGCGGTGACGACGCTCAGGTCCAGCGACATGCCGACGGCGAGAAAGAACAGGCCGAGCAGGATGCCGCGGAACGGTTCGACATCGGCTTCGAGCTGATGCCGGAAGGTGGATTCGGACAGGAGCACGCCGGCAAGGAAGGCGCCCATCGCCATGGAGAGGCCGCTGACCTGCATGACGAGCGCGGCACCGAGCACGACGAGGAGGGCGGCGGCAGTCATGACCTCGCGCGCCCGGGACTGGGCGAGGAAGCGGAAGAGGGGGTTGAGCAGATAACGGCCGGCCACGATGAGACCGACCACGGCGCCGACGCCGATGCCGATATCCATCCAGCGCAGGCCCGTCGGCGGCGCATCGGTGGCGGCGATCGGCGCAAGGAAGGCGACGAGCGCGAGAAGCGGCACGATGGCCAGGTCTTCCAGCAGCAGGATCGAGACCATGCGCTGGCCCTTGGTGCTTGATATCTCGCCGCGCTCCTCCAGCAGCTGCATGACGATGGCCGTCGATGTCAGGACGAAACCGGCCCCGGCGACGAAGGATATGGCGACGGGAAAACCGGTGGCGATGCCGACACCGGTCAGCAGCAGCGCACAGACACCCACCTGCAGAGCGCCAAGGCCGAAGATCTCCTTGCGCAGGCCCCAGAGGCGGGACGGCTGCATTTCAAGGCCGATGATGAACAGGAACATGACGACGCCAAGTTCGGCGACGTGCAGGATCGTCTGCGGATCGGAGAAGAATTTGAGGCCGAATGGCCCGATCACCAGACCGGCGGCGAGATAGCCGAGGACGGAGCCAAGACCGAGCCGCTTGAAGACGGGCACGGCGACGACGCCTGCGCCCAAAAGCACGACGGCACTGAGAAGGTCCGGTCCATGAAGCTCCGCTGCCATTGTATCTCCCGCCATTGGTTGTACTGCTGGTTACCAGAGGTAAAGCGCCGGGGGCTGGCAGGCAAGGGATTTGAGGTTGTGGATGGTTTATCACCCCCCTCTGTCCTTCCGGACATCTCCCCCACAAGGGGGGAGATCACATCGGCATCTGCACTTGTGCTTACTTTGCAATGTCTCAGAACGGATCGAAACTGCTGTGAAAGCTGATCTCCCCCCTTGTGGGGGAGATGGCTGGCAAGCCAGAGGGGGGTTAAAGGTGAACCAACGCCTACAACCTCCACAGCCGCTTGGCATTGCCGGAAAACAGTTTGGTCTTTTCGCTTTCACTGCATCCTGAAACCAGCGCGTGCGTTGCGGCGATCCACGTGGCAAGGCCGCCGCCCAGCGTGCAGACGGGCCAGTCGCTGCCCCAGACAATCCGGTCCCAGCCGAAACTGCCGATGACATGCTGCACATAGGGTTTGAGCGTCTCCGCGCGCCATTCACCGTCGGCATAGGCGACGATGCCGGAAATCTTGGCGATGACGTTGGCACGTCCGGCGATTTCGGTGATCTTGCCGCGCCAGGTGGCGAAATCATCGCCCTTGATGTCAGGCACGCCGCAATGATCGAGAATGAAGGTCACGTCAGGGGCAAGATCGACCAGGGCGATGGCCCTGTCCATCTGGCGCGGCAGCACGCACAGATCAAAGGTCAGGCCCGAGCCGCCCATACGCCGGATGTTCTCGCGGAACAGGGAACTCTCCGACAGATCGTCCGGCATGGTGTGCAGGATGCGGCGAAAACCCTTGACGAACGGGTTGGCCTGCTGGCGTTCAAGATGGGCAGCAAAACCGGCCTCTTCCGGGCGGCATGCGGCAATCGCCCCGGCAATCAGGCTGCCCTCCTGCTTCGCGAGGCTGGCGACGTAATCGATTTCGGTCTGGATTTCGGATGGAGTCACATCCACTTCCATGTGCAGTGCCCGGACTATTCCGGCCCGCTGCGCCTGCAGCGCATACTCGCCGTAGAGAAAATCCCGGTTGAGCGCTTCGACGCCGGCGAGCCATGGATAGTGCAGGGCCGACTGGTCGATGAGATGAAGGTGTGTGTCGATGAACATGCCTGATCTGCTCCCGTTCACGCGTGGCGCACAACGCTGGAATGGATGACATCCGCGCCAGCAAGCTCGGAGAGTTTGTGTGCCGTCGTCACCAGCATTTCGCGCGCCTGATCGACGTCCGGGGCATCGGGAATGTTCAGGAGCTTGATATAGGGACAGGTCAGGGCCGCGATCGACCGGCCATCGGGGCCGAGAATCGGCGCGGATATATTGTAGACGCCCGCGGTCTGGGCGCTGGGCATGATTTCATAGCCGCGCGCGCGGATATGATCGAGCCGCTCGCGAAAATCCGCCGGCTGGGCAATATCATCGGCGTGTTTTTCATATTCGGCAATCATCATGGCGCGTTCCTCATCCGAGCGGAACGCCAGCAGCACGTGACCGGAGCCGGTATTGAAGAGGCTGATATGCGAGCCGACGCGGATGGAAATGCCCCAATAGTCCGGCGCCTCCTGCTGGGCGATGACGACTGCGGCGCCGCGGTCAAAGACGCTGAGCTGGTTGGCCTGCTTGGTCAGGACGGCAAGATCGCGCATCAGCGGCGTGGCATAGGAAGCGAGCCGGCGAACCGGCGCATGCAGCTGGGCGAGGCCGAACAGTTTCAGCGTCAGGGAGTAGCGGTCGCCTTCGAGCCGGGTGACATAGCCGCGCCGGACCAGCCGGTCGAGCATGCGGTAGAACTCATTGGGGCTGCGGCCGAGATGCTTGGCAATTTCCGCCTGGGTCAGGCCGCCGTCGATGCCCGAAAGCAGTTCGAGAATGTCCAGTCCCTTGTCGAGTGCCGGGGCGCGATACCGGTCGCTGTCGTCTTCTTCCAACATGGTTGTCCCCCTCATTTCACTCAATGCATATACGAAGATTATCTTCATAGGAAAGCGTTTCCGCGCTTGACGGTCAAGCCTGTAAATGTTTGTATATGAATGACACGCCCATATATGGGTGAAGAAAAGTGCCGGGAGGCGGCACTCTGGATGTTGGGAGGAACTGCATGAAAAACCTGCTAGCCAGTGTTTCGGCCGGCGCTATCGCGCTGTTGAGCACAAGTTTTGCCTTTGGCGCCGAACTGCCGGGCAAATTCGCGGGCGTCACCATCGACGCCAAACTGATCGGCGGCCAGCAATATGAGCCGCTGTACGAGCGCATCGGTGAGTGGGAGAAGCTGACCGGCGCCAAGGTCAACATCCTGTCCAAGAAGAATCACTTCGAGCTCGACAAGGAGATCAAGTCGGATATCGCCTCGGGCAGTCTGAAATGGTGCGTCGGTTCGAACCATTCATCCTTCGCGCCGCAATACCCGAAGATCTATACGGATCTGACGGCGCTGATACCGGCGGCGGAAGTCGCGGCGTTCGTGCCGGCCAACATCAAGGCCTCGACGCTCGATGGCAAGCTGGTGATGCTGCCGCGCGCGCAGTTCGACGTTTCCGCGCTGTACTACCAGAAGAGCATCTATGCCGACGAAGCCAACAAGAAGGCGTTCAAGGCCAAGTATGGCTATGACCTGACGCCGCCTGATACCTGGCAGCAGGTGACGGACCAGGCGCTGTTCTTCACCAAGGCGCCGGATTTCTACGGCACGCAGTTTGCCGGCAAGGAAGAGGCGATCAATGGCCGCTTCTATGAAATGCTGGTCGCCGAAGGCGGCGAGTACATCGACAAGGATGGCAAGCCCGCCTTCAACTCGGCCGCGGGCATCAAGGCGCTCGACTGGTTCGTCAATCTCTACAAGGCCAAGGCGGTTCCAGCGGGAACGACCAACTATCTGTGGGACGATCTCGGCCAGGGTTTTGCCTCCGGTTCCATCGCCATCAATCTGGACTGGCCGGGCTGGGCAAGCTTCTTCAACGATCCGAAGTCCTCGAAGGTTGCGGGCAACGTCGGTGTCAAGGTTCAGCCGGCAGGATCGTCGGGCAAGCGGACCGGCTGGTCCGGCAGCCATGGCTTCTCGGTCACGGAAGCCTGCGCCAACAAGGAAGCCGCCGCTTCGCTCGTCTGGTGGCTGACCAACGAAGACAGCCAGAAGCTGGAAGCGAAGGCCGGCCCGTTGCCGACGCGTACGGCGGTCTGGGCCTGGGATATCGAGCAGGCCAAGAGCGATCCGTACAAGACGGAGGTTCTGGCGGCTTTCCAGGAAGCGGCGAAGAATGCCTTCCCGGTTCCGCCGCTCGCCGAATGGATCGAGATTTCCAACGCGGTCTATCCGGAGCTGCAGGCTGCCATCCTCGGAGACAAGACCTCCAAGGAAGCGCTCGACACTGCTGCCCAGAAGGCAACCGATATCCTCAAGGATGCCGGCAAGCTTTGATGCGGTTGGGAGGCGGGGTGATGAATGTCACCCCCCTCTATCCTGCCGGACAGGGGGGTAACGCATGCGACCTACCCGAGAGCAGAGATTAAAAGGCCAATATCTCCGATGAAATTTCCCAAACTATCAGCGCCGACGCTCCTGCTGCTGCCTGCCATTATCGTTCTGGCTGCGGTCATCGTCCTGCCCCTGCTGTTTTCGCTCTACTCCAGCTTCACGCCGTTCCGGCTGACCAAACCCGAGACGATCTGGGTTCTCATCGGGTTCCGCAATTATATGAGTGCGCTGACGAGCCTGGAGTTCTGGACCGCGTTCGGACGGACGGTTCTCCTCCTGACCATCGCGCTCAACGCCGAAATGTTCCTTGGCCTTGGCCTTGCCATGCTGGTCAACAAGGCCACGCACGGCCAGCGCCTGTTGCGCACGCTGATGATGTTCCCGATGATGTTCTCGCCGGTGCTCGTCGGCTTCCAGTTCAAATTCCTGTTCAATGACAATATCGGCTTCGTCAACAATGTGCTGCAGTCGCTGGGGATAACCACATCGGCCATCCCATGGCTGATCGACGGCAATCTGGCGCTGTTCTCGATCATTGTTGCGGAAATCTGGTCCTCGACCTCGGTCTTCGCGATCCTGATTCTGGCCGGCCTGCTCGCCATGCCGCAGGAGCCCGTGGAAGCCGCGCGGGTCGACGGCTGTACGCCGTGGCAGACCTTCCGCTATGTCACCTGGCCTTACCTCATGCCCTTCGCCATGATCGCCATGACCATCCGCTCGCTCGACGTGGCGCGCGCCTATGACATCGTCAAGATCATGACCGATGGCGGCCCGGCCAAGCGCACGGAACTGTTGTGGACGCTGGTCGGCCGCACGGCCTACAGCGATGCGCGCATGGGCATGGCCAACGCCATGGCCTATATCTCGATCCTGCTTTCCATCCTGTTCACCGTGTATTTCTTCAGAAAGCTCGCCGCGGCGCGCCAGCAGATCGGAGCGGAGTGGTAAGATGGATCAGAACAACGCACATCGTCTCAAGCGCCGCGGCCTGAAAGTCCTGCATCTGGTCGGCCTGTTCCTGGCCATGCTGGTCATCTGCCTGCCGGGGCTGTGGATCGTTCTCAATTCGCTCCGCCCCACGGTGGAGATCATGGCCAAGCCGCCCGTGTGGATTCCGCAGGACATTTCGCTCGATGCCTACCGCTCCATGTTCGGCGGCGCCGGGCAGGGCGGCATTCCGGTCTGGGAGTATTTCCGCAATTCGCTGATCATCTCCATTACCTCCACCGTGATCGCGCTCATCATCGGCATGGCCGGCGGCTACGCCTTTGCCCGCTACAAGTTCAAGGGCAAGTCGGCGGTGTTCCTCGGCTTCATGCTGACGCGTGCGGTTCCCGGCATCGCGCTGTCGCTGCCGCTGTTCATGATTTTTGCCCGGCTCGGCATCATCGATACCCATTTTTCCATGATCCTGATCTATGTGGCCCTCAACGTGCCCTTCACCATCTGGCTGATCGACGGGTTCTTCCGCCAGGTGCCGAAGGATCTGGCCGAGGCCGCGCAGATCGACGGCTGCACGCGCTGGCAGGCGTTCTGGCAGGTGGAGTTTCCGCTGGCGGGTCCGGGTATCGCCTCGGCAGGCATTTTCGCCTTCCTGACCTCGTGGAACGAATATGCGCTGGCATCGCAGATCACCCGCTCGGTCAATTCGAAGACGCTTCCCGTGGGGCTGCTCGATTACACGTCGGAATTCACCATTGACTGGCGCGGCATGTGCGCGCTCGCCGTGGTCATGATCGTTCCGGCGCTGACCCTCACATTCATCATTCAAAAGCATCTGGTGTCCGGACTGACGTTCGGCGCGGTGAAAGGTTAAAGGCTCTACCCATGGCACCCGTAACCCTGAAAAAGCTGGTCAAGCGCTACGGCAATGTGGATGTCGTCCACGGCATTGACCTTGAGGTGAAGGACCGCGAATTCATCGCGCTGGTCGGACCGTCCGGCTGCGGCAAGTCGACGACGCTGCGCATGATTGCCGGTCTGGAAGACATCAGCGACGGCGTTATCGAGATCGGCGGCAAGCCGGTCAACGACCTGCCGCCGCGCGCCCGCAACATCTCGATGGTCTTCCAGTCCTATGCGCTCTATCCGCATATGACCGTGCGCGAAAACATGGGTTTTTCGCTGAAGATCGGCAAGGTGCGGCAGGCGGAGATCGACCAGCGCGTCAATGAAGCGGCTGCCATTCTCGATCTGGAAAAATACATGGATCGCCGTCCGTCGCAGCTCTCCGGCGGCCAGCGCCAGCGCGTGGCCATGGGCCGCGCCATCGTGCGCAAGCCGGAAGTGTTCCTGTTCGACGAGCCGCTGTCCAACCTCGATGCCAAGCTGCGCACGCAGGTGCGCACCGAGATCAAGCGTCTGCACGCCAAGGTGCAGGCGACGATGATCTACGTGACTCACGATCAGGTGGAGGCCATGACGCTGTCCGACCGCATCGTCATCATGCGGGACGGCTATATCGAGCAGGTCGGCACGCCGGAGGAAGTGTTCAAGCGTCCCGCCACGCGCTTTGTCGCCGGATTCATCGGCTCGCCGCCGATGAACCTCAACGAAGCCACGGTCGATGGCGGCAGGCTGGTATTGAAGGGCGGGCAGAGCCTGCCTTTGCCGCTCGAATTCCGCAACAAGGTGGTTGCGGGCGAAAAGGTCATCTTCGGCCTGCGTCCCGACGATATCTATCCGACCGGCCATGGCCTGAGTTCCGGCGAAGCGACCGACGTTCATGAACTGTCGCTGCCGGTCTCGATCACCGAACCGCTCGGCAACGAGACGCTGGTGTTCATCACGCTGGGTGAAAAGGAATGGGTATCGCGCATGCTCAACCCGCGCCCGCTTGCGGCGGGCGAAACGATCAAGCTGAGTTTCGACCTGTCGCAGGCGCATCTCTTCTCGGCTGAAACCGGCAAAACCCTGCGGAGCTGACCATGGCCAGAATCGAACGCGTCGAATTGCGGATGGTCGACCTGCCGCCGAAAGTGCTGCGGACCGATGCCATCCAGAGCTTTGTTTCGCAGGAAACGCCGATAGTCACGATAACCGACAGCGATGGCGCTGTGGGTACGGGGTACAGCTACACGATAGGCACCGGCGGTTCCTCGGTGATGCGCCTGCTCTCGGACCATCTGGTGCCGCGCCTGCTCGGCAGGGATGCCGACCAGATCGAGGCGATCTGGCGTGAGCTCGAGTTCGCCACCCACGCGACAACCATCGGTGCGATCACCGCGATTGCGCTCGCCGCCATCGATATCGCCCTGTGGGACCTGCGGGCGAAGAAACAGAACCTGCCTTTGTGGAAGCTGGCGGGCGGGGCAAAAGACCGCTGTCCGCTCTACACCACCGAAGGCGGCTGGCTGCATATCGAAAAACAGGCGCTGGTGGATGATGCGCTGCAGGCGAAAGCCAAGGGTTTCAAGGGCGCCAAGGTGAAGATCGGCCGCCCGCACGGGTCGGAAGATCTCGACCGTCTGTCGGCGGTGCGCGCTGCGGTGGGTGCCGGTTTCGAGATCATGACCGATGCCAACCAGGGCTTTACGCTGGATGAGGCCATCAGGCGCTCGCAGGTGCTGCGCGATATTGACCTCGCCTGGCTGGAAGAGCCGCTGCCGGCCGACGACATTGACGGCCATGTGCGCCTGTCCGCGGCGACGCAGACGCCGGTGGCCGTCGGCGAGTCGCTCTATTCGATCCGGCATTTCCGCGAATACATGCAGAAGCGCGCCTGTTCCATCGTGCAGGTGGATGTGGGCCGTATCGGCGGGATCACGCCCTGGCTGAAGGTGGCGCATACCGCTGAAAGCTTCGACATGCCGGTCTGCCCGCACTTCCTGATGGAGCTGCATGTCAGCCTCACCTGCGCGGTGCAGAACGGCAGGTATGTCGAATATATCCCGCAGCTGGACGACCTGACACGCACGCAGATGCGCATCGAAGATGGCTACGCCATCGCGCCATCGGAACCCGGTATCGGCATCGATTGGGACTGGGATGCGGTGAAGGCACGCAGCATCGATGAATTCACCACGGAAATCCGGAGTTAGGCTGATGCAGCGCATGGGCATGATGATCGGACTGAACGGCGACAAGGTGGCGGAATACAAGCGCCTGCACGCGGCTGTCTGGCCGGAAATCCTGACGCTCATTTCAAGCTGCAACATCCGCAACTACACGATCTTCCTGCGCGAGCCGGAGAATATCCTGTTCGGCACGTGGGAATATCACGGCACGGATTTTGACGCGGATATGGCCCGCATGGCCGCCGATCCGAAAAATAAGGAATGGTGGGCTGTCTGCATGCCCTGTCAGGTGCCGCTGGCAACGCGGGCGCCGGGCGAATGGTGGGCGATGATGGATGAAGTCTTCCATTTGGATTGAGGAATACAAATGAACAACCGTCCTTTCACCCCCCTCTGGGCTGCCGCCCATCTCCCCCACAAGGGGGGAGATCAGCCTGCATTGCCGTCTTCGCGAAAATTGAAACATTTCCTAGTGTGCAAAGGTGTTGATGCCAATGTGATCTCCCCCCTTGTGGGGGAGATGCCCGGCAGGGCAGAGGGGGGTATCTGAAGCGTGCAAACACCTGCAAAACCCTTCAATCCATCCACCCTGCAGCAAAGCTGGCCGCTTCCGGCGACGCCGCGCCCCATCGTGACCTTCGGGGCGGGCAGCATTGTCGGCGATGCGCATTATCCGGCCTACCGGAAAGGCGGCTTTCCCATCGCCGGTCTGTTCGATCCCGATCAGGCGAAGGCCGCGGAAATTGCCGCTGAATGGAATGTGACTGCCTATGCATCGGTGGCGGAAGCCGCGGCCGTCGAAAACGCCATTTTCGATCTGGCCACGCCGCCCGCGCGCCATGCGGACGTGCTGAAAGCCCTGCCGGAGGGTTCCTTTGCCCTGATCCAGAAACCGATGGGCAGCGATCTTGTGCAGGCCTCGGAAATTCTTGCGATCTGCCGGGAGCGCAACATCACCGCCGCCGTCAATTTCCAGCTGCGGTTTGCCCCGATGATGCTGGCGCTGAAGGACGCGATCGCGCAGGGCTGGCTGGGCGAGGTCATCGATTTCGATGCCTGGCTGGCGCTCGACACGCCATGGTCGCTGTGGCCGTTTCTCAACGGTCTGCCGCGTGTCGAGATCGCCATGCATTCGATCCACTACATCGATGTGATCCGCGAGATTCTCGGCAATCCGCTGGGCGTGCACGCGAAGACGCTGGGACATCCCGGCCACGCGGTGGCGCAGACGCGGACGAGCGCGATCCTGGACTATGGCGATCGGGTGCGCTGCTCGCTGTCGATCAATCACGACCACAAATTCGGCCGCACATTCCAGGCCTGCGAGTTCCGCATCAGCGGCACCGAAGGCGCCGCCTATGTGAAGCTCGGGGTCAATCTCGACTATCCGCGCGGTGAACCGGACGCGTTGATGATCTACCCGAAGGGCGGCTCCGATTGGATCAATGTTCCGCTGCAAGGCGCATGGTTTCCCGATGCCTTTGTCGGGCGCATGGCCAATCTGCAGCGCTTTGCTAGCGGCGAGGACAAGGCGCTGGTGAGTTCGGTCGAAGACGCCTGGCATACCATGGCGCTGGTCGAAGCCGCCTATCAATCAAGTGCATCGCCGGCGACACCGCTGGCGCGAAAGCCGGAGGCGTGAATGTCTGAACAGGCCATCTATTTTGAGGATTATGCCATCGGCCATGTGCGCACCACGACGGGCCGCACGATCACCGAAACCGATTTCGTCGTGCATGCGGGCCATACCGGGGATTTCTTCCCGCACCATATGGATGCCGAATTTGCCAAGACCACGCCGTTCGGCCAGCGGGTTGCCCACGGAACGATGATCTTTTCCATCGGTGTCGGCCTCACCGCCAGCCTGATCAACCCTGTGGCCTTCTCCTACGGTTATGATCGTCTGCGATTCGTGCGGCCGGTCTTCATCGGCGACACGATCCGCACGCGCGTGACCATCAGCGCCAAGGAAGACGATCCGAAACGCCCCGGGAGCGGGCGCGTGGTCGAGCGCTGCGAAGTTCTCAATCAACGTGATGAAGTCGTGCTTGCGGCGGACCATATCCTGATCGCCGAGCGCAGAACAACTTGATATGACGGGCACCTCAATGTGCCAAATGGAGGTTTGAAATGACGGGTAAGCTTGCAGGCAAGCGGGTTTTGATCACAGCGGCAGGGCAGGGCATCGGCCGGGCTTCAGTGCTGGCTTTTGCGCGGGAAGGCGCGATCGTCAATGCCACTGACATCAACCAGCAATTGCTCGACGCGCTGCCGAAAGAGGCGGGGATCAAACCGCGCAAGCTGGATGTATTGAAAACCGAAGAGGTCAATCAGGTTGCGGGCGAGATCGGTCCGATTGACGTGCTCTTCAACTGCGCCGGGTTCGTCCATGGCGGCTCAATCCTCGAAATGCCCGATGCGGATCTGGATTTCGCCCTCGATCTGAATGTCCGGGCCATGATCCGCACGATCCGCGCCGTTCTGCCTGGGATGATCGAGCGCGGGGATGGGGCGATCATCAACATGTCGTCGGTGGCCAGCAGTGTGAAGGGCGTACCGAACCGTTTTGCCTATGGCGTTACCAAGGCGGCGGTGCTCGGCCTGACCAAATCGGTGGCGGCCGAATACATCACGCAGGGCATCCGCTGCAACGCGATCTGCCCCGGCACGGTGGAAAGCCCGTCGCTGGAACAGCGCATGCGCGCTGGCGGTGACTACGAAGCCGCGCGCGCGGCTTTCATTGCGCGCCAGCCGATGGGCCGTCTCGGCCTGCCGGAGGAAATTGCCGACCTTGCCGTCTATCTCGCCGGTGCGACCTACACGACGGGGCAGGCTTACAATATCGATGGCGGCTGGACCGTCTAGGAGACTTTGCCAATCCACCCTGATGGGCATCTGATGCGATTTTCTGCGCTTCCGGTGCTCATGGACGAAAATGTCCACTGCGCTCCGGTTCTCGAAAACCGCACCAGCTCCCTCATCAGGATGAATTGTCAGAAGCCTCCTCCCATGCAATCGGAAGGAACAGACGATGAAATTTCTACGCTATGGCGAACCGGGACAGGAAAAGCCCGGCGTGCTGGATGCCAAGGGGCACATCCGCGATCTCTCCGGCAAGGTGAACGATCTTGCCGGGACCGTGCTCGACCCGGAAGCGCTGGCAAAATTGTCGGCGCTGGATTTAGAGAGCCTGCCGCGGGTCGGCGGCAATCCGCGCCTCGGCCCCTGCGTTGCCGGAACCGGAAAATTCATCTGCATCGGCCTCAACTATGCCGACCACGCGGCGGAATCCGGCATGGCCGTTCCGCCGGAGCCGGTGATTTTCATGAAAGCCACATCGGCGATATCGGGCCCGAATGACGATCTGGTCATCCCGCGCGGTTCGGAAAAGACCGACTGGGAAGTCGAGCTTGGCATCGTCATCGGCCGCGCGGCAAAATATGTCAGTGAGGCCGAGGCGCTGGATTATGTCGCGGGGTACTGCACCGTGCACGATGTCAGCGAGCGCGCCTTCCAGACGGAGCGGGCAGGGCAATGGACCAAGGGCAAATCCTGCGACACGTTCGGTCCGACCGGCCCCTGGCTGGTGACGAAAGATGAAGTGGCCGACCCGCAGAACCTCGGCATGTGGCTGAAGGTCAATGGTGAGACCATGCAGAACGGCTCGACCCGGACCATGGTCTACGGCGTTGCCTTCCTCGTCTCCTATCTCAGCCAGTTCATGTCGCTGCATCCCGGCGACATCATCTCGACCGGGACGCCGCCCGGCGTCGGCATGGGCATGAAGCCACCGCGCTACCTTAAGGCAGGTGACGTGATCGAGCTGGGCATTGACGGCCTTGGCACCCAGAAACAGGTGGCACGCGCCGACGTCTAACGCGTGCTGACCCGCAACATTATTCAAGAGGCATATTGTGACCCGCATTACCGATCTTCGCGTCTTCGACGTCCGCTTTCCCACCTCGCAGAGCCTGGATGGATCGGACGCCATGAACCCGGACCCGGATTATTCCGCCGCCTATGTCATCCTCGATACGGACAACACGGCTTTGTCCGGCCATGGGCTGACCTTCACCATCGGTCGCGGCAATGAAATCTGCTGCCTGGCGATTGAAGCGATGAAGCATCTCGTCGTTGGGCTGGAACTGGACTGGGTGAAGGAAAATCCCGGCCGCTTCTGGCACTTCATCACCGGCGACAGCCAGTTGCGCTGGATCGGGCCCGACAAGGGTGCGATGCATCTGGCGACGGGCGCGGTGGTCAATGCGGTCTGGGACTTGCTTGCCAAGGAGGCGGGCAAGCCGGTCTGGCAGCTGGTCGGCGAGATGACGCCGGAAGAAATCGTCGATATCGTCGACTTCCGCTACCTGACCGACGTGCTGACGCGCGAGGAAGCACTCGCCATCCTGCGCAAGGCGGAGAGCGGCAAGAAGGAGCGGATCGCCACGCTGCAGGCGGAAGGCTATCCCTGCTACACCACCTCGGCAGGCTGGCTTGGCTATTCCGATGAAAAGCTGCGTCGCCTCTGTCAGGAAGCGGTCGACGCCGGTTTCAACCACATCAAGATGAAGGTCGGCCGCGATCTTGAAGACGATATCCGCCGCCTGACCATTGCCCGCGAGGTGATCGGGCCGGACCGTATCCT
The DNA here is from genome assembly GCF_058792715.1 of Phyllobacterium sp. MT110. Lineage (NCBI taxonomy): Bacteria > Pseudomonadati > Pseudomonadota > Alphaproteobacteria > Hyphomicrobiales > Phyllobacteriaceae > Phyllobacterium > Phyllobacterium sp. MT110. The sequence continues at coordinate 2,181,625 of NZ_JBXAFE010000001.1, read as the reverse complement.
GATGATCGATGCGAACCAGGTCTGGGAAGTGGGCGAGGCCATCGACTGGGTCAACAAGCTTGCCTTCGTCAAGCCGTTCTTCATCGAGGAGCCGACCAGCCCGGATGACGTGGCGGGCCACCGTAAGATCCGGCAGGCAATCAAGCCTGTGAAGGTCGCGACCGGCGAGATGTGCCAGAACCGCATCATGTTCAAGCAGTTCATCGCCGAAGGCGCCATCGATGTGGTGCAGATCGATTCGTGCCGGATGGGCGGCCTCAATGAAGTGCTGGCCGTGCTGCTGATCGCCGCCAAATATGAACTGCCTGTCTGGCCGCATGCGGGCGGTGTCGGCCTGTGCGAATATGTGCAGCATCTGTCGATGATCGACTACATCGCCGTGTCGGGGACGAAGGAGGGGCGGGTGATCGAATATGTCGACCATCTGCACGAACATTTTGTCGATCCCTGCAACATCCGGGATGCCGCCTATATGCCGCCGTCGCTGCCGGGTTTCTCGATTGAAATGAAACAGGCGTCGATCGAGGAATATCTCCACCGGCCATAGGAAAAGGGGCGGGGCTTCATCAGTCTGACAAAGAGCTGTCCTATGGCGATTGCATCGTCTTCTCTCGTCACGGGGTTTCCATGCTCGACCTGATCAAGCCTTCGCTCGCCCGCTTTGCCGCCAGCCTGCACCCGGAACCGCCGGTGCATCTCGGCCGGCGCTACAACGGCGCGGGCGTCTTTCAGCCGGAACCCGGCAATACGGTGGTCTGCCATCTGGTGAAGGGCTCCGAGTCGGAAGCCTCGGTCATTGCCGTGCGCGACCGGATTCTGGCGATGCCCGATGCCGGCCAACTGGCCTTTACCCCCGTCTCCAGCCTGCACATGACGCTGTTTCAGGGCATTATCGAATATCGCCGCCGCCCGTCCTATTGGCCGGATGATGTTCCACTGGAGACAAGCATCGACGACATGACGCGGCTTTACGTGGATCGCCTTCAGGATTTCGAGGGATGCGGGCCGTTCAACGTCGAGGTGATCGATGTCACGCCCGCAGGCCTGACCGTGGCCGGTGCGAGTGAATATGACGAGCGCATCATGCGCGCCTGGCGCGACGAACTGGCCGTGCCGTTCGGTTACCGGCATCCTGATCACGACACCTATGTCTTCCACATCACGCTGGCCTATCCGATCGCGCGGTTCCCGGACGAAAGGCTCGGGGCCTGGCAGGAACTTCTGGATGATTGCCTAGCATTCATCCGGCGTGAATCGCCGGTCATTGCGTTGAATCCGCCCGCATTCTGCAGTTTTGCCGATATGAATCATTTCGAGGAACTGGTGGTTCTGGATTGAACCGGAGGCCGTTTGATCGCCAATCTGCGACATAGTGTACACGCGCCCGGCGTGTCGTCTTACGTAAATGCGATGTCGTTTCCGCACCTATTCTTTTTGGGTGCCGGATGCTTTTATCGGGGCACTTGAGGTGCCGCTTTTCTAGGGAAGCGGAGAATTGGGAAGCCGGTCGGAAACCCGGCGCTGCCCCCGCAACGGTAGTGGAGTGAAACACGGCATAACAGCCACTGGGTCACAACCCCGGGAAGGCGTCGTGACAGCCGATACGGCAACTCCAGAGCCCGGAAACCAGCCTCGGTACCAAAAACCGACTGATCGCGGTGGGCGATCAAGGAGCATGATTCTGTGCGGGCACCAGCCGGTGGCTGGCCGTGCAGGCGTTCTTCCTCCGTCACCACCAGTCAGTTCTTTCGCAACATCGAGGCGAGGACACGACATGGATATACGCAACGAACTGCTCCGGAACCTGAGAAACCGGAAACCCGGCTACGGCCTTGAACAGTCTTTCTATTCCGATCCGGATTATTTCCGGCTGGATATGGAGAACATCTTTTATCGCGACTGGCTGTTCATCGGCCATGATTGCGAAGTCGCCAAGCCCGGCAACTTCTTCACGGTGCAGGTCGGCGACTATCCCGTGGTCATCGTGCGCGACCGCCAGGGCCAGATCCGGGCTTTTCACAATTCCTGCCGCCATCGCGGCTCGCGCGTCTGCTCAGCCGAGCGCGGCACGTCGGCCAAGCTCGTCTGCCCCTATCACCAGTGGACCTACGAGCTTGACGGGCGCCTGCTGTTCGCCCGCCAGATGGGCGATGATTTCGACGCCAGCCAGCACAGTCTGAAGCCGGTGCAGTGCGAAAGCGTCGGCGGTTACATCTTCATCTGCCTGGCGCAGAATCCTGTCGATTTCAGCGCGACGCGCGCATTGATCGAACCCTATCTCGCGCCGCACCACCTCACCGAAACCAAGGTCGCCTATCAGAGCACCATCGTCGAAAAGGGCAACTGGAAGCTGGTCTGGGAAAACAACCGCGAGTGCTATCACTGCGTGGCCAATCATCCCGAGCTGTGCAAGACCTTCCCGGAAGCGCCGAGTGTGAGCGGTGTCCAGGGCGCCGCAGACGATCCGGAAATTGCCGCGCATTGGCAGCGCTGCGAAGCGGCAGGCCTGCCCAGCATTTTCCGCATGTCCGATGATGGCCAGTACCGCGCCACCCGTGTGCCGCTGCTGCGCGATGCGGAAAGCTATACGATGAGCGGGCGCCGCGCCGTCGGCCGGCAGCTCAGCGACAGTGTCAACGAGAAGCAGATCGGCTCGCTGCTGCTGTTCCATTACCCGACCACCTGGAACCATATCCTCGGCGACCATGCCATTTCCTTCCGCGTGCTGCCGCTCGGCCCGGATGAAACGCAGGTCACCACCAAATGGCTGGTGCACAAGGATGCGGTCGAGGGCGTGGATTACACCATCGAGGAACTGACGCATGTCTGGCTCGAGACCAATGACCAGGACCGCCGGATCGTCGAGGAAAACGCCTTCGGCATTCGCTCGCCCGCCTACGAGCCCGGACCCTATTCGCCCGAGCATGAAGGCGGCGTGCTGCAATTCCTCGAATGGTACTGCAGGTTCATGGAAGAGCGTCTCTCCGGCGGCGATACGCGGCTCAGCAAGGTAGCATAGGTACACAATGAACATGGGCGTTCCTCAGTCTTACCCGCACCTCGACCAGATGCAGCCATGGAATGACCGGCTGCATCTGCTGGAGTGTCTGTCGATCATCGAGGAAGCGCCGAATGTGAAGACCTTCACATTCCGTTCCGACAACCAGAACTGGTTCCGCTATGAGCCGGGCCAGTTCATGACCTTCGAGCTGCCGGTGCAGCCCGAAGCCGTCCTGCGCACCTATACGCTCTCCTCCAGCCCGTCACGGCCCTTCACCATCGCCGTGACGGTCAAGGCGCAGGAGAACAGCATCGGCACCCGCTGGATGCTGGATCATTTGACCCCCGGCATGCGGCTGAAGGCCTTCGGTCCGCTCGGCGATTTCTCCATGCGCAGGCATCCGGGGGAAAAGTACCTGTTCATCTCGGCCGGGTCCGGCATCACGCCGATGATGTCGATGACCCGCTGGATGCATGATTGCGCCCCGCAGAGCGATATCAGCTTCGTCACCTGCGCCCGCCGGCCCAGCGACATCATTTTCCGCCGGGAACTGGAATATCTGACAAACTGCATGCCCAACCTGAAACTGTCGTTCCTGATCAAGGAACACGAGATGGGGCAGGTGTGGACCGGTATCCGCGGGCGGCTGGAAGCGCCCAAGCTGCCGCTGCTGTCGCCGGATTTCAAGGACAGGACGATCTTCTGCTGCGGTCCGGAAGGTTTCATGCGCGATGTGCGCGGTATGCTCGAAGCCAGCGGTTTCGACATGGCGCATTATCATCAGGAAAGCTTCGGTCCGGCCGCCGAACCCGTCCTGCCCGCCTTCGATGTGATGTCCACCGACGCCGTGGAAGCGTCGGCGACGATCACCTTTTCCATGTCGGGCATGGACGTGCCGTGCATGCCGGGGGATACGATCCTCAAGGCGGCGCGCGGCGCCGGTATCCGCATTGCGGCGGCCTGCGAATCCGGCCTGTGCGGCACGTGCAAGGTGATGAAACTCTCGGGCAAGTCCGAGATGGATCACAATGGCGGTATTCTCGACGAGGAAATCGACGAGGGATTTGTCCTCGCCTGCTGCACCAAGCCGCTCGGCAATGTGGAGATCGAAGCCTGAGCGCCGCCTTTTTGAGGTATTCTTCGTTCTCAAGTGCAGGCAATAACTGGCGGTGAAGGCTCGCATTGCGATCGTGCGTGGTTCGACAAGCTCACCATGAGGGAGAGTGAGGATTGCAGGGAGCCATTCCTGCAATCCTTGTGATTAGCATTGCAGCCCAACCCTCTCCCTCATGGTGAGCTTGTCGAACCACGCACCACGCACCCTTAAAAATGCCTGTGCTTAGAACACCACGGTCTTGTGGCCATTGAGCATGACGCGGGATTCGAGGTGCTTCTTGACGGCGCGGGCGAGCACCCGGCTCTCGATATCGCGGCCGGTGGCGACAAAGTCCTCGGCGCTCATGGCATGGCTGACCCGCTCGGTCTCCTGCTCGATGATCGGACCCTCGTCGAGGTCGGGCGTGACATAATGCGCCGTCGCGCCGATCAGCTTCACGCCGCGCTCGAACGCCTGGTGATAGGGCTTTGCCCCCTTGAAGCTCGGCAGGAACGAATGGTGGATGTTGATCACCTTGCCGAACAGCCGCTTCGACAGAGTGTCCGACAGCACCTGCATGTAGCGGGCGAGGATGACGAGATCGGCGCCGGTGTCCTTGACGATCTTCAGCAGCGCCTCCTCCTGTGCCGTCTTGTTGTCCTTGGACACGGGCAGCACATGGTAGGGGATGCCCTCATGCTCGGCAAAGCGGCGGCTGTCCTCGTGGTTGGAGACGATGGCGGCGACTTCCGCATCGAGCCAGCCGACCTTGATCTGGTAGAACAGGTGCAGGAGCGCATGGTCGAACTTCGACACCATGATGACGATCTTCGGCTTCTTGGCCTGGTCGATCAGCGTGGTCTTCATGCCGAAGCGCTCGATGGCCGGCTTCAGCGCCCGCTCGACATCGTCCTTGGAGGTTTCTTCCGAGGCGGCAAAGGCGATGCGCATGAAGAAGCGGTTGGTCTGGCGGTCCCAGAACTGGTTGCTCTCGGCGATATTGGCATCCAGCGCCGCCAGCTCCGTCGTCACCGATGCCACGATCCCAGGCTTGTCTTCGCACGACAGGGTGAGGACGAAACCGTGCGTATAATCAGACGGCTGACGGGTGACGGGCGAGGTGTGGGACTGATGATCCATCGGTTCAAACTCCAGGAAGCTCTTTGAGAAAACGGTCCAGTTCGTCATGCGGAATTCCAACCACATGTTCGGCTGCCGGATAGTTTTTTGCGTGCACGTCTGCGACAAACTCGGAAAAGGCTGCGACCCTTTCCTGCTGCAGACGGTCATATTCGGCGGAAAAGTTGCGGTAAGTCTTGGCATGGCGCGGATAATGGCCGCGGTTCGATCCAAGAATATCCTCGGCGAAGAGATATTGCGCATCGCAGCCGGCGCCTGCGCCCATGGAAATCACGAACAGCGAGGTGCGTTCGGAAATGGCGGTTGCAACCGCCACAGGCACCACCTCGATTTCGGCGGCAAACGCCCCGGCTTCTTCCAGTGCCTTGGTCTGGCGCCAGATGTCGAGCGCGCTTTGCGCCGTCTTGCCGACAGCTTTGAAGCCGCCGGTCCAGGTCGCCTTTGACGGGATCAGGCCGACATGGCCGCAGACAGGAATGCCTTCATCGCGCATGCGCCGGATGGTGGACAGGCTGGCCGCGCAATAAACCGCATCGCCGCCCGCGCGCAAGGCGGAAAAGGCGGCGCGCACATAATCCTCCGCCGTGGCGAAATCGCCGTATTCAAGGCCGGGAATGGTGAAACAGGATGGCGCCGCATCGCGGAAAGCGCGAGAGAGCAGCGCCGGCGGCACGGACAGGATATCGACCCGCGCGCGTTCGGCGGCTTCCGCCTCCTCAAGCGTTTCGACCCGCAGCATGGTCAGCTGGCGACGGCCCTTCATTGCGAGAATGTCCGCCACCGTGGGGCGTTTGCTGGTCATGGTGTCTCCGTCCGTTTCAGGCTGCGAGCAGCGATTTGAGTTTGATGTCCGGAGCGGCAAGATGAGCCTGATCGGGACAGGCGCTGCGGGCAATCAGCATTTCCGCCAGCCTTATATCCCGGGCGACGCTGCTGCCGGGACCGATGCCGCTCGCGGCAACGAGGCGTCCATCCGCCGCGAGATGGAACAGGATGAACGCGCCGTCGCCGAGATCCCGGCGGATTGTCCGGGCACCTTCGTCGGCAAGCCCGGCCACCTGCAGCCCCAGCTCGTACTGATCGGACCAGAACCACGGAACGGCGAGATGCGGCTCGCAAAGCCCAAGCATGTTGCGGGCGGCCAGCGTGCCCTGTTCCTGCGCATTGCGCCATGCTTCCAGCCGCACCTGGCGACCGCCATAGAGGGCAAGCGGAAACGCACAGCAATCGCCGGCAGCAAAAATATCCGGGTCGCTCGTCTGCAGATGCGCGTTGACGAGGATGCCATTGGCGGTTTCAAGACCGGCTGCCTCGGCGAGGGCCGTTACCGGCACAGCGCCGATGCCGATGACGGCGAGGTCCGCCTCAAGCTTTTCACCATCGGCAAGCGTCATGGTGACGCTGGTTTCCCGGTCGGTGATGGCTGCGATGGCAACGCCGCAGCGGATGAGAACGCCTTCCTGCCGGTGACGTGCCGCGATGACTCCGGCGATTTCCTCCGGTACGCCGCGCATCAGAATGCGCGCCTGGGTTTCGAGCACGGTCACCACGGCGCCGCGCTGGCGCGCACTGGCCGCAAGTTCAAGGCCGATGAAGCCGCCGCCGACAATGACAATGCGCGCGCCCGGCTGAAGGTGCGCCCGGATGACCAGTGCGTCGTCATAGCTGCGCAGACAGGTGCAATGCCTGCTTGCCGCCGCCAGCGGCAGCGGGCGGGGGACGGCACCCGTCACGAGCAGCAGCCGGTCATAGGCAAGACGTTTGCCACCGGCGAAGATGACGTCCTTCGCTTCCTGGTCTATTCCAATCGCGGTCGTGCCCGCAACGAAGCGGATATCCTGTTCGGCGAACCGGTCCTCTCCCGCGATGGTTCTGGCGAGGGGATGCTCCGGTGAAATCATGGCGTCCTTGGACAAAGGCGGCCGTTCATAGGGAAGGTGCTTTTCCGCGCCGATCAGCGTGACCGGCCCGGCATATCCGTTCTCCCGCAGCGCGAAGGCGGCGCGGGCGCCGCATTCGCCGCCGCCGATGATGACCATACCGGCGGTCATCGTCAGGAAGCCAGCTTGATGAGGACCTTGCCGGCCTCGACTTTCACCGGATAGGTCTTCAGATTGACGCAGACCGGCGCGCCCTTGGCCTGGCCGGTCTTGTAGTTGAAGCGGCCATTGTGCTTGGGACACTCGATGATATCGTCCATGACGAGCCCGTCGGCCAGATGGATATGCTCATGGGTGCAAAGCCCGTCGGTGGCGAAGAATTCGTCATCGGGGCTGCGATAGATCGCAAAGGTCCGGCCCGCGTGGTCGAAACGCATGACGTCTTCCTCGTCGATATCATCCGCCGTGCAGGCCTCAATCCAGTCGCTCATGCTCTTTCCTCCCTTTGGCAGGAGCCGCACAGGCCCTGTTCATTGGTCTTGTTTGTAAGCAGTTTCCTACCAATTCTATTCCGCTGCAGCGCTGGCATCCTCGCCGTGGAATTCCTCGCGGTAGGGTTTTGCCGTCAGCGGCAATTCACGCCTGAGGTAATGGTCTTCATTGCGCAGCTGACGCAGGAAGGCGGGGATCATCTCGCGGTAGCCGTCGAGGATGGACGGATTGGGGGCGGGCAGGTCGTGCCTGATCATGGCATGCAGGCGTGGCAGCGCATGATAGGGCACCATGGGAAACATGTGATGCTCGACGTGATAATTCATGTTCCAGTAGATGAAGCGGCTGACGGGGTTCATCAGCACCGTGCGGCTGTTGAGGCGGTGATCGATGACATTGTCGGCAAGCCCGCCATGCTGGAGCAGGCCGGTCAGGACATGGTGCCACGCGCCATACAGGCGAGGCAGGCCGACCAGCATCAGCGGCAGGATCGAGCCTGTGTACACCGCCAGCGCAATGGTGGCGGCATAGATCGCCAGCCAGATGCGGGCGAAGCGCACGACCTTGTGCTGCTCCTGCGCGGGGATGAAGCTCTTTTCCCCGGCGCTGACAAACCCGGCGGCGTTGCGCAGCATATCTGCAACCGCATGCCATGCATCGAGAAGGCCGAAGAAATTCAGGAGGAGGCGGACGAGATCGGGCGGGCGCATGACGGCAATCTCCGGGTCGCGGCCGACGATGACCGTGTCGGTGTGGTGACGCGCATGGCTCCAGCGCCAGGTCACCGGATTGCGCATGATCATGAAGCAGGCGATCTGATAGACCGCATCGTTCATCCAGCGGGTCTTGAAGGCGGTGCCGTGGCCGCATTCGTGCCAGCGCGAATCCGAAGCGGAACCGTAGAGCACGCCATAGGCGAGAAAGACGGGGATGCACCAGATCGTGCCCCAGAGAACAATGCCCAGCCCGGCAAGGACAACCATGCTGCCGAGCCAGATCGCCGTGTCGCGCATGGCTGGCCCGTCCTCGCGCTTCATCAGCTCCTTCATGGCCTTGCGCGGCACATCGGTGTGATACCACTCGGCGGCAGCCAGCCCGGTCTCGATGGCGCGCTGTGAATCGCGGCCAACGAGGCTGTAATCGCGTGATGCCGGTAATGCTGCGTCCATGGCAGGACCTCCCAATCCTTCGGCACGCACTTCAAACACTGCGGCCCGATGGGAGAAGTGTAACGATGGCAGGGGGCATGCTCAATTCGCGATGATAAAATCCTATCAATCTCCATCATTTGATGATACGGTTTATGATAGAATCTATCATTCGAGGCGATATGGCCAACAGACCGACAATTGCCGATCTTGCCCGGGTTTCCGGGGTCAGCGTGGCGACGGTGGACCGCGTGCTCAACAACCGCCTGCCCGTGCGCGAGGAAACGGCGCGGCGCGTCTATGACGCTGCCAACAGCATCGGCTATCACGCGGCGGGGCTGATCCGCCAGCGCATGCGGCAGGAACTGCCGGAATACAGGCTGGGTTTTCTCCTGCAGAAATCCGGCCAGCATTTTTATCAGGATTTTGCCCGCGAAATCGATCAGGCGGTGCATGCGGCGCCGCATTTCCGCGGCGTGCCGGTCGTCGACTTCTGCCCGTCGCTGGCGCCTGAGGATATCATCGCCAAGCTGCGGTCTCTCGCCGGGCGCACCCAGTCGGTCGCGCTCGTCGCGCCGGACCATCCATCGATCACGGCCGTGATCGAAGAACTGAAGGCGAAAGGCATTGCCGTTTTCTCCCTGCTGTCCGATTTTGCCGCTGGTGTGCGCGAGGGCTATGTCGGCCTGAACAACCGCAAGGCGGGACGCACGGCGGCCTGGATGATCGCCAAAACGGCGCGCCGTCCGGGCAAGGTGGCGATCTTTGTCGGCAGTCACCGGTTTCAGGGGCATGAGCTGCGGGAAATCGGCTTCCGCTCGTTCTTTCGCGAGGAAGCGCCTGAGTTTACCGTGCTCGATACGCTGATCAATCTGGAGACGCGGCAGATCACGCACGAAGCCATGCTCAATCTTTTGGAACACCATCCGGATCTGGCGGGGTGTTATGTCGCCGGCGGTGGCATGGAAGGGGCGATCGCAGCCCTGCGCGAGAGCATTCTGCCGGAGCCGCCGGTGATGATCTGCAATGAAATCACGCCGGAATCGCGCGCGGCGCTGGCCGATAACGTCGTCACGATGGCCATTGCCACCCCGCTGCCGCGTCTCTGCCGTGAACTGGTGGAGCTGATGGGCCATGTCATCGAAACCGGTGCGGCCAATACGCCGGGACAAACCTTTCTGCCCTTCGATATTTATCTGCCTGAAAACATCTGAAACAGCCGAATCTATCAGAGATGATAGTTTCTGCGCCGTCAGGGCGATTGACTGACCGCTGAATGGAACAGATGTTTCGCGCGGCGCCGGCATTGTGCTGGCATTTCATTCCTGGGAGGTTTTCCGATGAGCGCGACGCGTTCCGCACCGGTTTTTGCAATCAATCACATGGTCACGCCGGCGTTGCGGCCGCAGGCTTTCTTCCAGCTGGCGCGGGCCATCGGCGTGCAGGGCGTGGAAATCCGCAACGATCTCACCGGCAACGCCATCATCGACGGAACGCCGGCGGGCGATATTCGGGCGCAGGCGGCGGAGGCCGGCGTGAAGATCGCGACGATCAATGCGCTGCAGCGCTTCAATGAATGGACGCCCGGGCGCGAAAAGGAAGCCATTGAACTCGCCGATTATGCCAGGGATGCAGGCGCGGCGGCTCTCGTTCTGGTCCCGGTCAATGACGGGACCGGTCAGGAGGATGGCGCGCGGCAGAAGAGTCTGCGTGCGGCGCTGGCAGTGCTCAAGCCGATCCTGAAGGCGCGGGGGCTTCTCGGGTTCGTCGAACCGCTCGGCTTTGAAATCTGTTCGCTGCGCTCAAAGCGCGAGGCGGTCGAGGCCATCGAAGCGGTTGGCGGGCAGGACACGTTTCGGATCGTTCACGACACCTTCCACCACCATCTCGCCGGGGAACCGGCGCTTTTCCCGCAATGGACCGGGCTCGTTCATATTTCAGGCGTCACCGATGCCGCCGTCTCCATCAGCAACATGCGCGACTCGCACCGCGTTCTCGTCGATGCACAGGACCGTCTCGGCAACATCGCCCAGATCCGGGCGCTTCTGGCCGGGGGCTATGCGGGGCTGTTCTCGTTCGAGCCGTTCGCCGAGGAGGTGCAGCGGTTGGACGATCCGGCTGGCGCGATCACGGCGAGCATGACCGCGATCAAGAATGACCTTGCTCAATCCTGATAGAGTACGATTGCCAAAACGTTGGCGCCGGGGTGAGCCGGCGCCGGTTTTCAAGATCAGAAATTTCATCACTTTACGGGATGATTTGCGCACCCGCTGGCGGTTTGGCTGTGGACTTGCTGTAATCGGCGTTTGGTCCTGAGGGTGGGACAAGACTGCCATCTTCACCCCACGCTGTTGGTATCGCTGACAGCTTGAAGTTCAATTTGCCGCCGTCTCTGATCTTGTCGAGAGGCAGCCACAGGCCCTGATAGGGTGTGTGATTGAGCGTCATTTCATCGATGTACCGGGCATTGTCGAGCATTGCGTCCCTATCCGTTTTGATAAACAGCTTCTTGCCGTTGCCGTTGCCGTTGCCGAGCCAGACAGTTATGTCCGGGAATTGCGGTGTAGATACAGCCAGCCCGGGCGCAGAGGGAATGACCGGGTAGAGCCCAAGTGCCGCCCAGACGTACCACGCCGATGTCGCGCCCATGTCGTCATTGCCGGGCAATCCGCCGGGTTTGGTGGAGAAGTTTTTGTTCATGATCACCGGGATGATGTACTGGGCATATTTCGGTGCAGCCGCCCAATTGTAGGCCCATGGTGTCTGAAATGCCGGTTCATTGCCGATGTAATATTTTGAGGATTTTTCGCCGTCGTTCAGGCTCTTTGGGGAAGGCTCTTGGTTTATGTTGCCGAATGCTGAGAGCGCGGGGATTGAAAACAGCGCATTCAGCCTTGCAATGGCCGCAGCCTTGCCGCCGAGCTTGCCGATGAGTGCGGTCCAGTCATGGGCAAATGCCCAGATGTAATTTTCCTCCGTCGATTCATGGAAACTGCCGTCCTGCCATTGGCCGGTCTTATCCTTGGCGCGCAGTTTCTTTTGGCTCGTATCAAAAATGTTCAGCCAGTTTGAGGCGCGTTTGAACAGAGCCTGAATGGTGGCGGGATCAACCCCTGCCGATGCGGGCAGACTGGCAAGGAAAGCAGCGGCGGATCGATCGCTCGTTATCATTTCAATAGTGGCCGACGATGCATTCCACGCCGCGGCTGCATCGGTAGCGATGTAGCCAAGGTTCACATAGTCGGGCAAAGCGGGCTTGTCGTCATCGCGTCCGACGCTGAGCTTGTTATTGCAGGCACTCTTCGCATCGGACGCGGACCGTTCCATGTACTTGCGTGCATTGGCCAGATCAAATTTCCGGGCGCCGAACATGTAGGAGCCGGCGATAACATTGAGAGCATGATCGCCCTGCATGGGGATGGTATCCTCGCTGCCATTCACCCAATGCGGAAATGCGCCGCATTGCTGCGCGTCGGCAACCAGTGACTGCATCATCTCGCTGGCTTCGTCTGGAGCGACAAGAGCCACCAATTGCGCGGCGGAACGGTAGGTGTCCCACATGGAGAAGCCGGAATAATGCGTCTTATAGCCGCTTTCCTTGCCGTCCGTCGTGAATTTGTAATTGGCCACGTTCTCCGTTGTGCGGTCAGGCAGAATGTCCTTCTCCGGAAACGGTATCGTCTGTTTCATGCTGCGGTAGTCGCCGTTGACATCGCTGAAAACGGTGGGGCCGCTGTAAACGCGATAGAACGCCGTGTAGAATTTCGTCAGATTGACTGTTGCACGCTTCTGTTGGTCCGATGAGAGCCTTGCTTGTTCCTCGGCTTTGGCCAGACTGATCTGGATGGTATTCAGACGCCTGTTCCAGATAGCGTCTGATTGCTGCCTGACGGTCTCGAATAACCAGCCATTGTTTTCGGCCTCAAGATTCTTCCTGGCATTGTCAGTACTGACAGACGAAATGCCGATTTTGATCTGAACGGTTTTATCCGTGTCTGTCAGGTCGAATTGCAGAGTGGCCGCACCGTCTTTGACCGAAGACGTGTTCTTCAAGGGTTTGTCGAAAGCGGCGTAGAAATAGACGGGCTGGTCCCATGTTCCGTCACAGAAACTCCCGGCGAAAGCCTTGCCGAAGATGGATTTTTTATCCTCACCCAGGGTGACCATGGCAAGCTTGGCAAACGTGTTCTTGGCTCTCTCTTTTGCTCTGCTGTTGAGCGTGGCATCAATGACGAGGAAAGCCTTGTCCTTGTTGGTGTAGGAGAAACGCGCCATCCCGGTTCTCGTCGTCGCGGTCAGTTCGCTGAGGATATTGTTGAATTTGACCCGGTAGTAGCCAGGTTGCGCCAGTTCATCGGCGTGGCTGTATTTTGCACCGCTGATTGATATCGGGCTGGCCGTTTCCTGTGGCAGAATGGCCACCGCGCCCTGACTGCGACAACCGGGGCCGTTCAGATGGGTCATGCTGAAATATTGGATCGCCGCATCGTCGTAATAATACCCGCCTGATCCCTCGCCATAGTCATTTCCGCTGCCCCTCGTATCGGGACCGAAGCTGACCATGCCGAAGGGTGTCTGCGCGCCGGGATTGACATTGCCGGAATGGCCGCTTTCGCTGTCACTCTTGGTTGTGCCGATGAACGGATTGACAAACTGGGTCAGGGGCATATCCGTTCGTGGCTGCAAAAAATCAAGCGAGTCTTCAAACGCGATCAGGCGTGAATTGAAAGCTCTGATTTCACCGTTGCTGTTTCTCGTCAGCGCTTCAATCGCGATCGACAGACTGACGATTTGGTCTGTCAGCGCTGTAATTGATGCGGCATCGGCTTTGGTTTTCACCGTTTCCAGCAGTTGCCGGATAGCATCATTCGCTGATGCGAGAGCGGCGCGGTCTGTGTCGAATTTGGTACTGGCCGCAATCAGATCAGTCTTGGCTTTTTCCAGGTCGCCGGCCAAGTTCTGCAGGCGGGCCCGGTCGGCCGCCACCAGCGGGAAATTGGCCTGCAGCAGATCGATGCGCTGCCGCAGATTGTCTGCAAATACTATCAGCGGGCTGAATCTGGACGAGCTGATGTCACCCAGTTTCAGTGCAAGTGCGGCTGCATCGTCTTCTGTTTGCGGGAGATTGAATCGCCGCAATTTGGTAAGGTCGTTTTCTGTCTTCGCTGCGGTTACGCCGGTTTCCAGAGCCTTCAGGGTTTGCTGGACCTCGCCAAGCGTTATTCGCAAAGCCGCAATGTCGGCATCGCCCTGAGCTTGTTTGACCTGTACTGCTTGGCTGATTGTGTCCGATGGTTGAGATACCTGCGTGTTCAGGTCCTTGGCTGCTCCATCGAATGTTCCCTGGGATACCGCAGCGTCCTTGTCATCCGAGCCGGTACAACCCACCAATGCGACGCAGCTGAACAAGCCCGCAATAAGCGGTGCCTTTAGTCTCATAATGTCCTCCCAAAAATTTTTTGTCGTTAAAAATGGAATGCAGCTGCAAATGTCGTCGCCGCTGGCAAGCCTCGCCCAAATCGGCCCCTCCAAAGTCGATTTAAAACGATTGAAAGCGATAATTTTATCAATTCAGGATACGGGTCAATTATCAATAAGTCTGAAGAATACCTGATGTGAGGGTAAAAACCGGCGTTGAAGACAGGCAATACGGTTGCGCAGCTGTGCAAAATTTACCCCTCAATTATTACCCGGTTTTCACGAACCCCGCTTGACGCCTTCTTGAGAAAATGGAATAAATATTTCAGAAACTGGATGCGACGGTTTTTATATTCCGTATGACAAGTCCAGAAAAGTTTGCGCGACGTTTCGCGCACTCTAGGGGCAGAGGCATCGCTGGCAGCAGGGGTTGCGTGGCTACGATGCCGACGTTCGCGGAGCTTCCGGATCAGGACGGTGTGGCCGGGCACCATGTGGAGGAGACGAAATGAAAAAACTGATATTGAGCGTGGCTGTTGCAGCCTTGATGAGCACGTCGGCATTGGCCGCCAATATTGGCGTGTCGATGGCGCAGTTCGACGACAACTTCCTGACGGTCCTGCGCAATGGCATGCAGGACTATGCCAAGACGCTGGATGGCGTGAAGCTGCAGGTGGAAGACGCGCAGAACGACGTTGCCAAGCAGCAGAGCCAGATCCAGAACTTTATCGCCTCGAAGGTCGATGCCATCATCGTCAACGCGGTGGATACGGATGCGACGGCCGCCATGTCGAAGCTGGCGACCGCAGCGGGCATTCCGCTGGTCTACGTCAACCGCGAGCCGGTCAACGTCAACGAACTGCCGGCAAAGCAGGCCTTTGTTGCATCCAACGAAGTCGAGTCCGGCACGCTGGAAACCAAGGAAGTCTGCAAGCTCCTGAAGGGCAAGGGCAAAGTCGTTGTCATGATGGGCGAGCTGTCCAACCAGGCGGCGCGCCAGCGCACGAAGGACATTCACGACGTCATTGCCACGGATGAATGCAAGGGCCTTACCATCGTCGAGGAGCAGACCGCCAACTGGTCGCGCACCCAGGGTGCCGACCTCATGACCAACTGGCTCTCCGCCGGTCTGGAATTCGATGCCGTCATTTCCAACAATGACGAAATGGCCATCGGCGCGATCCAGGCCCTCAAGGCCGCCGGACGCAAGATGGACACGGTTGTCGTGGCCGGTGTCGACGCGACGCAGGATGCGCTCGCTGCCATGGCTGCCGGTGATCTCCGCGTGACCGTGTTCCAGAATGCCGCCGGTCAGGGCAAGGGTGCGGTCGACGCCGCATTGAAGCTGTCGAAGGGCGAAAAGGTTGAGACCAAGGTCTATATTCCTTTCGAGCTGGTGACGCCGGACAATCTGTCGAAGTACCAGTCCAAGAACTAAGGCACCGCGCCTTGCATCGGAACGCGCCTCCGGGCGCGTTCCAGCCTTTGCTCAATGTCTCGGGAGGAGACGAATATGGCAGTCAGCCCAACAACGATGGCTGCGGTTCGCGCCAGTGGTGCGGTGCCGAACGCCGAATATCTGTTGAATGTTGAGAATATCCGCAAGGAATTTCCCGGTGTGCTGGCGCTGGACGATGTGTCGTTCCGCCTGAAGCGCGGGACAGTGCACGCGCTGATGGGCGAAAACGGCGCCGGCAAATCCACGCTGATGAAGATCCTGGCTGGAATATATGTTCCAGATCAGGGCGAAGTTTTCCTGAAAGGGCTGCCGATCCGGCTGAAATCGCCGCTCGATGCGCTGGAGAACGGCATTGCCATGATCCATCAGGAACTGAACCTGATGCCTTTCATGACGGTGGCCGAAAATATCTGGATCCGGCGCGAGCCGAAGAACATGTTCGGCTTTGTCGATCACGGCAAGATGTTCGCGATGACCGCCGAGCTGTTCAAGCGGCTGAACATCGCGCTTGATCCGGAAGCGCAGGTGCGGGACCTGAGCGTCGCCAACCGGCAGATGGTCGAGATCGCCAAGGCGGTCTCCTATGAATCCGATGTGCTGATCATGGATGAGCCGACCTCGGCGCTGACCGAGCGCGAGGTGGCGCATCTGTTCGAGATCATCCGCAGCCTGCGCAGCCAGGGCATCGGCATTGTCTACATCACCCACAAGATGAACGAGCTGTTCGAGATCGCCGACGAATTCTCGGTGTTCCGCGATGGCCGTTATATCGGCACGCATGCATCCACCGACGTGACGCGCGACGACATCATCAAGATGATGGTCGGGCGCGAGATCACCCAGATGTTTCCGAAAGAGACCGTGCCGATCGGCGATGTCGTCCTCTCGGTGAAAGACCTCGCGCTGAAGAATGTGTTCAGCGGCGTTTCCTTCGATGTGCGGGCCGGCGAAATTCTCGGCATTGCCGGGCTGGTCGGGTCGGGCCGCTCCAATGTTGCCGAAACCATATTTGGCGTGACGCCCGCTACCACGGGCTCAATGACCATCAACGGCAACCCTATCGCCATCGCCTCGCCGAACCAGGCGATCCAGCATGGCATGGCCTTCATCACCGAAGACCGCAAGGAAACCGGCTGCCTGCTCATTCTCGACGTTTTGGAGAACATGCAGATCGCCGTGCTGCAGGACCGGTTCGTCAAATTCGGCTTCGTTTCGGAAAAGGGCATTGCCGCAGCCTGCAAGGTGATGAGCGACAAGCTGCGGGTCAAGACGCCCAATCTGCAGGAGCGGGTCGAAAATCTTTCCGGCGGCAATCAGCAGAAGGTGCTGATCGGCCGCTGGCTGCTGACCAATCCGAAAATTCTCATTCTCGATGAACCGACGCGCGGCATCGATGTCGGCGCCAAGGCGGAAATCCACCGCCTTGTCTCCGAACTCGCCAAGCAGGGTGTCGCCGTCATCATGATCTCGTCGGAAATGCCTGAGGTTCTCGGCATGAGCGACCGCATCATGGTGATGCATGAGGGCCGCGTCACCGGTTTCCTGGATCGGGAAGAGGCAACCCAGGTAAAAGTCATGGAGCTGGCTTCCAAGTGAAGCCGCTGCCGGACGGGGAGGAACAACAATGACAAGCGAACAAGCAACCGCAAAGGCAGCCGCACCGGCGGTCTCGAAGCAGGGGCGCCGGCTGCCGCCGGAGGTCAGCATCCTCCTGGTCCTGATCGGCATTGCCCTGATCTATGAAGTGCTCGGCTGGATTTTCGTCGGGCAGAGCTTTCTGATGAACCAGCAGCGCCTGACCATCATCATCCTGCAGGTGTCCGTCATCGGCATTATCGCTGTTGGCGTGACGCAGGTCATCATCACCGGCGGCATCGATCTGTCATCGGGCTCCGTCGTCGGCATGACGGCGATGATTGCCGCGAGTTTCGCGCAGGCCTCGACCTGGGCAAGGCCTGTCTATCCCAGCCTGACGGACCTGCCTTTCATCATTCCGCTGGCCATCGGTCTCGGTATCGGCCTGATCGCCGGTATCATCAATGGCGCGCTGATCGCACAGACCAAGATTCCGCCGTTCATCGCGACGCTTGGCATGATGGTGTCGGCGCGCGGCGTCGCCAAGTGGTACACCAAGGGCTCGCCGGTTTCAGGGCTGACCGACCAGTTCAATTTCATCGGCACGGGCATCTGGCCGGTGGTGGTGTTCCTGGTCGTGGCTTTCATTTTCCATATCGCGCTGCGTTATACGCGCTACGGTAAATTCACCTATGCCATCGGCGCCAATGTCCAGGCGGCGCGCGTCTCCGGCATCAATGTCGAGCGGCACCTGATCAAGGTCTATGCCATCGCCGGCGTGCTGGCCGGTCTTGCCGGCATCGTCACCGCCGCCCGCGCCCAGACGGCGCAGTCGGGCATGGGCGTAACCTATGAGCTGGATGCGATTGCGGCTGCCGTCATCGGCGGCACGTCGCTGACCGGCGGTGTCGGGCGCATCACCGGCACGGTTATCGGCGCCATCATTCTCGGCGTGATGATTT
The DNA here is from genome assembly GCF_058792715.1 of Phyllobacterium sp. MT110. Lineage (NCBI taxonomy): Bacteria > Pseudomonadati > Pseudomonadota > Alphaproteobacteria > Hyphomicrobiales > Phyllobacteriaceae > Phyllobacterium > Phyllobacterium sp. MT110. The sequence continues at coordinate 2,163,454 of NZ_JBXAFE010000001.1, read as the reverse complement.
CCGGGTTCACCTTCCTGCGGGTCGATGCCTATTACCAGGAAATCATCAAGGGCGTGATTATCGTTGCGGCTGTCGTCGTGGACGTCTATCGCCAGAAGAAGAGAAAAGTCTGAAACCAATCTGTAATGCCCGGAACCCATCCGGGCATCTTTCCAAGAGGTAATGAAATGACTGTACGCTTTGGCCTGCTCGGTGCGGGCCGTATCGGCAAGGTTCACGCAAAGGCCGTGATATCCAACCCGCAGGCGAAACTTGTTGCGGTGGCGGATGCGTTCGAACAGGCGGCGAAGGATCTCTCCAGCGCCTATGGCTGTGAAATCCGCACCATCGATGAGATCGAAAAGGCCGGGGATATCGATGCGGTCATCATCTGCACGCCGACCGATACGCATGCGGACCTGATCGAGCGCTTTGCCCGTGCCGGCAAGGCGATTTTCTGCGAAAAGCCGATTGATCTCAATGTGAAGCGCGTCGAGGAATGCCTTGCCGTCGTCGATGAAACCAAGGCCACCCTGATGGTCGGTTTCAACCGCCGCTTCGATCCGCATTTTGCCGCCGTGCGCAAGGCCATCGATGACGGTGCCATTGGTACGGTCGAAATGGTGACGATCACCTCGCGTGATCCGGGTGCACCGCCAGCCGAATACATTACCCGTTCCGGCGGCATTTTCCGCGACATGACGATCCATGATTTCGACATGGCGCGCTTCCTGCTGGGCGAGGACCCGGTGGCCGTGACCGCCCATGCTTCGGTTCTGGTGGACAAGAAGATCGGTGAACTCGGCGATTATGACAGCGTCAGCGTCATTCTCTCCACTGCCTCCGGCAAGCAGTGCGTCATCTCCAATTCGCGCCGCGCGACTTATGGCTATGACCAGCGCATCGAAGTGCATGGCTCCAAGGGCATGGTTGCCGCGGAGAACCAGCGTCCGGTGTCGATCGAAGTCGCCAATGGCAACGGTTATACCCGTCCGCCGCTGCATGATTTCTTCATGACCCGCTACACGGAAGCCTATGCCAACGAGATAGCCGCTTTCATTGACGCGATTGCGACGGGCGCCAAGGCCGCTCCCAGCGGCAAGGATGGTCTGATCGCGCTGGCGCTGGCCGATGCCGCCTTGCGGTCGGTCAAGGAAGGCAAGACGATCAGTCTCTGAGTTTCAATGAAAACGCCCTGCCGGTGCGGTCACCGGCAGGGCGGTTATATGCAAGGGTGGTCGTGCGTGGTTCGACAAGCTCACCATGAGGGAGAGCGAGGATTGCAGGGCGCACTATTCTGCAACCTATCAGGTTGGCATTGCAGCCAAACCACCTCCCTCATGGTGAGCTTGTCGAACCACGCACCGCAAACCCGCAATCCACAGGGCGAAGAGGGAAATCCCCCTTACCGCACATCCACCCAGCGCTGTTCACTGAATGACCGGGCCATGGCGTGCACGGTGCGCTCGATCTCCAATCCGTCCTCAAATCCGATCAGATGCGCTGCCTCACCATCGATGCGCTTGATCAGTTCATGGCACTCGATGATCTTGAGGTCGTTGAAGCCGAGACCGTGGCCGGGAGCCGGGATGAAGCGGCCATAGGGATCGTGATGCGGCGCGGTCAGGATCGTCCGGTAGCCCTGTTCCGTCGGCCGGTCTGCGGTGACGTAGAGCTGGAATTCATTGGCGCGTTCCTGATCGAACAGGATCGAGCCTTTCGAGCCGAAAATCTGCAGGGCAATACGTCCCTTGCGGCCCCAGGCGGAACGGTTGACCTGCAGCGTGCCGGCCACGCCGTTTTCCATATGCAGGAGCACGCTGGCGCTGTCATAGGTTTCAACCGCTTTGGTGCCGCCATCCTGCGTCCGGCGCTCGGCATAGGGTTTTGACATGTCGCACATGACCCGGCTGACCCGGCCAAACAGCGCCCAGAGCAGCGACAGGGGATGCACGGCAAAATCGTCGAGCGCGCCATAACCTGACGTTGCAGCATGCTTCCAGTAGAACAGCGCGTCGGGATCGGCCATGAAATCCTCGTCCATCTCGATGCGCAGATGATTGACGTCGCCGATGATCTTTTCCGCCAGCAGCTGGCGGATATGGCGGATGGCCGGACCCTGGATGTAATTATAGCCGAGCGCCGCAACCTTGCCGGACTGTTTTGCTGCCGCGGTCATGGCTTTCGCGTCGTCGAATGCCGGGGCCATGGGCTTTTCGCACCAGACGTGTTTGCCGGCCTGAAGCGCGGCCAACGCCATTTCCGGATGAAACTGGTTGGGCGTGGTGATGGAGACGATGTCGACATCGGGGTCGTTGATCACGGCGCGCCAGTCGCCCGACGCCTTGGCAAAGCCGAACTCGGCGGCCCGCTGGCTGGCAAGCTCGGCATTGGCTTCGCCGAGATGCACGAGACGGACCGGAGGGACATCACCGAAAACCGCACGGACGGAATTCCAGGCCAGGGCATGGCATTTGCCCATGAATCCGGTTCCGATCAGCCCTACACCCAGTGCGCGCGCATTCCCATGACCCGACATGTCTTTACTCCCACGACATTTGAGGATGTCTGCATCTCTTGCAGATGTTGATTGAAGTAATCTATAACGGATGAAAATGGAATAACTGATCCGTTTTGCGGAATGGATTATTTTGGTAGTCTCGCCATCCGTATCGCAAAACCAAGGGGAACGATTCGCAATGGGCAGCACGGCCACAGAACCAACTCTGCCGCAGGACTTCGATGCCTTGCGCACGCTGATCCTGGATCGCCGCCAGCTCCTGCCCAAGCGGCTGGCCCAGATCGCAGCCTATGCCCTCGGCAATCCCGATGAAATCGCCTTCGGCACGGCGGCAAGCATTGCCCAGTCGGCCGGCGTGCAGCCCTCCACGCTTATCCGCTTTGCCCAGCATCTGGGTTTTGACGGGTTTACCAGCCTGCAATCGGTGTTCCGCGAACGCCTGCGGGAACGGCAGGGCTCGTATGAAGAACGGCTGTCAGGCCTGCGAGGCGATACGCCGGGCCTTTCGAAGAACCGCGTCATTCTCAATGGGTTCCTGTCGGCGGCCAGCCAATCCATCCAGACCATTTCCCGCAGTGCCGAGGAGGATGTGCTGGAGCGCGCGGTGGAAATTCTGGCACATGCGGACACGATCTATCTCATCGCCCGCCGCCGGTCCTATCCGATCTCCGCCTATATGGCCTATGCCTTCGGCAAACTGAAAATCCGCAATCAGCTGATTGAATCGACGGCCGGTATCGACCCGGAAATCCTTTCCTTTGCCCGGCCGCAGGACGCGGCGATTGCCATCAGCTTTTCGCCCTATGCCTCGGCAACGGTCGAGCATGCGGCAGCGCTGGCAGCGCGCGGCGTGCCTGTCGTTGCCATCACCGACAGCGCGTTTTCCCCACTGGCGCAATCCGCCAGCGTGTGGTTCGAGGCAGCGGAAGGCGACTTTTCCGGATTCCGGTCTCTCTCCGGGACAATGGCGCTCGCCATGGCGCTGACTGTGAGCGTGGCGGAACGGCGCCGCAGCCTGTAACAGCGCCAAATGAAATGCGGGAAATCTAAAAAGAATATACATTCCATATTGACGATTTGATAGAATTATTATTTCATATGCAAAAATTCCCGGCCTGTTTTCAGCGGGATGGATCAGCATATCGGGAGGATCGTCATGGGCAGCGCTGCAACAGGCAAAAAGCTTGATGTCATCACAATTGGCCGCTCGTCGGTGGATCTCTACGGTCAGCAGATCGGCTCCCGCCTCGAGGATATCGCGTCCTTCGCCAAATCCGTCGGCGGCTGCCCGGCCAATATCGCCATCGGCACCGCCCGTCTCGGATTGCGCTCGGCACTTCTGAGCCGTGTTGGCGACGAGCAGATGGGCCGTTTCATCCGCGAGCAGATGCTGCGCGAAGGCGTGGCCGTCGATGGTGTCATCACCGATGCGGAACGGCTGTCGGCGCTGGTCATCCTGTCGGTCGAGAACGACAAGAGCTTTCCGCTGATCTTCTACCGCGAGAACTGCGCCGACATGGCGCTGAACGAGGACGACGTCGATCCGGAGTTCATCCGCTCGGCCCGCGCCGTGGTGGTGACGGGCACGCATTTTTCCAAGCCCAACACCGATGCCGCCCAGCGCAAGGCGATCCGCCTGATCAAGGAAGCCGGCGGCAAGGTGGTGTTCGACATCGATTACCGGCCGAACCTCTGGGGGCTTGCCGGTCACGGGGCAGGCGACAGCCGCTATATCGCCTCCGATGCCGTATCGAGCCATTTGAAGACGGTGCTGGCCGACTGCGACCTGATTGTCGGCACGGAAGAGGAAGTGCTGATCGCCTCCGGCGAGGCTGATCTGCTCGCCGCATTGAAGACCATCCGGGCGCTTTCCGCCCATGCCACCATCGTGCTCAAGCGCGGCCCGATGGGCTGCATCGTCTATGAGGGCGCCATATCCGACAATCTTGAGGACGGCATTGTCGGCAAGGGATTTCCCATCGAGGTGTTCAACGTGCTGGGCGCGGGCGACGCCTTCATGTCCGGTTTCCTGCGCGGCTGGCTCGGCGGCGAAAGCCTCGCCACGGCGGCGACCTGGGCCAATGCCTGCGGCGCCTTTGCGGTGTCGCGTCTCCTGTGCTCGCCGGAAATTCCGACATTCGAAGAGCTGCAGTTCTTCCTTGAACACGGCAGCCCGCAGCATGCGCTGCGCAAGGACGAGGCGATCAATCATGTGCACTGGGCAACCACGCGCCGCCATGACATCCCTTCGATGATGGCCTTTGCCATTGACCATCGCGTGCAGCTTGAGGACCTTTCCCAGAGGCTTGGCGCGGATATCGGCCAGGTGCAGACATTCAAGGAACTGGCCGTCAAGGCCGCCGCACGGGTTGCGGATGGCCGCAGCGGTTATGGCATGCTGCTCGATGAAAAGTTCGGGCGCGAGGCGATGTTCGAATTTGCCCGGCACAATTTCGACTGGCTCGGCCGCCCGGTCGAACTGCCGGGCTCGCGCCCGCTGCGCTTTGAATTCTCGCAGGATATCGGGTCGCAGCTGGCGGAATGGCCGGTGGATCATTGCATCAAGTGCCTGTGCTTCTATCATCCGGATGATCCGTCCGCGTTGAAGGCGGAGCAGCAGGCCAAGCTGCGCGCCCTGTTCGAGGCGGCGCGCAAGGTCGGACGCGAACTGCTGATCGAGATCATTGCCGGAAAGCACGGGGTGCTCGACGACATGACCATTCCGCGGGCGCTGGAGGAACTTTATGCTCTTGGCATCAAGCCGGACTGGTGGAAGCTGGAACCGCAGGCTTCGGCCGCCGCATGGAAGAAGATCGAGGCGGTGATCGAAAAGAACGATCCGTGGTGCCGTGGTGTCGTCCTGCTCGGGCTGGAAGCGCCGCAGGATGAGCTGGAAGCAGCCTTCGCTGCCACCGCCAATGCGCCTGTCGTCAAAGGCTTTGCTGTCGGGCGGACGATTTTCATGGACGCCGCCGAACAATGGCTGGCGGGAAAGATATCCGATGAGGCTGCCATTGCCGATATGGCGGATCGTTTCGAAAAATTGACCAGGGCATGGCTTGCCAGCCGCAAGCAACAAGCGGCATAGCATCAGGCCGGGAGGAGATTGACATGACCAAGACGATACGCCTGACGATGGCGCAGGCATTGACGCGTTTCCTTGCCAGCCAGATGACTGTGATCGATGGCCGGAAGGTGCCGGTGTTTGCCGGTGTCTGGGCGATTTTCGGCCACGGCAACGTGGCGGGTCTCGGCGAGGCGCTGTATCAGGTGCGCGACGAACTGCCGACCTACCGTGCTCATAACGAGCAGGCCATGGCGCATGCGGCCATCGCCTTCGCCAAGGCCAGTTTCCGCCAGCGCATGATGGCTGTGACGAGTTCCGTCGGACCGGGCGCGACCAATATGGTCACCGCGGCGGCGCTTGCCCATGTCAACCGCCTGCCGCTGCTGCTTTTGCCGGGCGATATCTTTGCCAACCGTATTCCCGATCCGGTTCTGCAGCAGGTGGAAAGTTTTGGCGACGGCACGGTTTCGGCCAATGACTGCTTCCGTCCCGTCTCGCGCTATTTCGACCGGATCACCCGGCCCGAACAGATCATCCCGGCACTCGCCCGCACCATGGCGGTGCTGACCGATCCGGCCGAGTGCGGTCCGGTGACGCTGGCGCTGTGCCAGGATGTGCAGGCGGAAGCTTATGACTATCCGGAAAGTTTTTTCGACGAGCGTGTTTGGACGACGCGCCGCCCGCGCCCGGACCGCGGGGAACTGGCTGCCGCCGTCGAACTACTCAAATCCGCGAAAAAGCCGCTGGTCATTGCCGGCGGTGGCGTTATCTATTCGCAGGCATCGAACGAGCTGACAGCCTTCGTGGAAGCGACAGGTATTCCCGTCTGCGAAACGCAGGGCGGTAAGTCCTCCCTGCCTGACAACCATCCCCTGAACATGGCGGCCATCGGCGTGACCGGCACTTCAGCGGCCAACCGTCTGGCGGAAGAGGCGGATGTCATTCTGGCCGTCGGCACGCGCCTGCAGGATTTCACCACCGGTTCCTGGGCGCTGTTCCGCAATGGCGGCAAGAAATTCATCGGTCTCAACGTGCAGGCCTTCGATGCAGGCAAGCACCGCGCGGCACCACTCGTTGCCGATGCACGCGAAGGACTGCTGGAACTGGCTGCCGCGACCACCGGTTACAAGGCGCCCGTGAGCTGGACCGAAAATGCCAAACAGGGCAAGGCCGAGTGGCAGAAGGCCGCTGCCGAGGTCACCGGACCGACCAATGCGGTCCTGCCGTCGGACGCGCAGGTGATCGGCGCCGTGCAGCGGACCATGGGCAGCGCGGCGACCGTCCTGCATGCGGCGGGCGGGTTGCCGGGTGAAATGCACAAGCTGTGGCAGGCGGGCGCACCGGGCTCCTATCATGCCGAATACGGCTTCTCCTGCATGGGCTACGAGATCGCGGGCGGCCTCGGGGCAAAGATGGCCAAGCCTGATAACGAGGTTGTCGTGATGATCGGCGACGGTTCCTATCTGATGCTGAATTCGGAGATCGCCACCTCGGTGATGCTGGCCCAGAGGATCACGATCGTGCTTCTCGACAATCGCGGATTCGGCTGCATCAACCGGTTGCAGATGGGCACGGGCGGGGCGAACTTCAACAACCTCTTGAAAGACTCCCGTCACGAGGTTCTGCCTGACGTCGATTTCGTCGGCCATGCAAAAAGCCTTGGTGCCATTTCTGAAAAAGTGGCCTCGATTGCGGAACTGGAATCTGCACTTGCACGCGCTAAACACAACGACCGGACCACGGTTGTCGTCATCGATACGGACCCGCTTGTTTCCACCGATGCCGGCGGCACCTGGTGGGATGTGGCTGTGCCTGAGGTCAGCCAGCGCCCGCAGGTCAATGCCGCGCGCAAATCCTATGAAGAGAAGCTGAAACTGCAGCGCGTCGGCGATTAACCCGGTTTGTAGATAAATAGTGCGTGGTTCGACAAGCTCACCATGAGGGACGTAGATGATGACAGGAAGTCATATTCTGCAATCTTTGCGATTGGTGCTGCAGTCAACTCACCTCCCTCATGGTGAGCTTGTCGAACCACGCACCCCGCACACAACAACTGAAGGAAGACAAGAATGATCCGTATCGGGGCGAACCCAATCGGCTGGTCCAATGACGACATGCTCGAAATCGGCGGCAATATCCCTCTGGAAACCTGTCTGGAACAGGCGAAGGCGGCCGGGTTCACCGGCATGGAGCTCGGCAACAAGTTTCCGCGCACGGCGGACAAGCTGCGCCCGATCCTCGATGCGTTCGGACATAGTCTTGTCAGCGGCTGGTACTCGACCGAGCTGCTGGTGCGTGACGTGGACGCCGAACTCAAGGCAGTTGTCGGCCATGCCACGCTGCTGAAGGATATGGGCTGCACGGTCCTGATTGCTGCCGAGACGTCGAACGCCATTCACTCCAACAAGGATCTGCCGCTGTCGGCCCGTCCGGTTCTGGAAAAGTCGGCGTGGGCTGAATTCGGCAAGCGTTATACGGCCTTTGCCGAAGCGGTGAAGCAGACCTATGGCCTGCAGGTGGTCTATCACCACCACATGGGCACCGTGGTGCAGACCGAATCCGAGATCGACCGGTTCATGCAGGTAACGGGCGACGCGGTGCATCTGCTGCTCGACACCGGCCATGCCACCTGGGGTGGCGGTGATCCCGCACGTCTCGCCCGCCACCATAAGGCGCGCATCAGCCATGTGCATTGCAAGGATATCCGCGAAGCCGTGATGTGGCAGTCCAACCGCGAAGACTGGTCCTTCCTCGATTCCGTCCTTGCCGGCGTTTACACGGTTCCCGGCGACGGCATGATCGACTATGTTCGTGTTCTCAAGGAACTCCAGGGCTATAGCGGCTGGGTGGTTGTCGAGGCAGAGCAGGACCCTGTGAAGGCTGATCCAGCCGTCTATTCCAAGCTAGGCCATGCCAATCTCAGCCGCTTCATCAAAGAGGCAGGATTGGTTTGACCAGCGACTCCAAGCATCCGTTCTTTCGTCCCCTGTGGCGGCGTATCGCCGTCGTGGCCTTCTGCGTGGCATGGGCCATTTTCGAGTTCGTCACGGGCACGCCGTTCTGGGGGACGATAGCGCTTGGTTTCGCCGGTTATGGCGTCTGGCAGTTTTTCATCGCTTTTGACCCATCCGAACCGGCCAAGCCGGCGGATGCGGACGGGAAAGAGGAATAGAACCATGTCGAAATTGTTGCTGAAGGCGAAAACCGGCACCGGCCGTGTGGCGCATGTCACGCCGGAAACCGCCGGCTGGACCTATGTCGGGTTCGACCTCAATCGCGCCACGCCGGGCCAGACCATTGCCGGCCGCAGCGGCGACACGGAAGTCTGTCTTGTCTTCGTGACGGGCAAGGGATTTGCCCAGGTGAATGGCCACGATCTCGGTTTGCTGGGCGCGCGCATGTCGCCCTTCGAGGGCAAGCCGTGGTCGGTCTACATGCCCGCCAATTGCGACTGGTCGGTGGTGGCTGATACGGCTGTCGAGCTTGCCGTCTGCTCGGCGCCAAGCCTTGGCGGCGATCTTCCGGTGCGCGTGATCGCGCCTGACGACCTTGGTCAGGAAACACGCGGCAAGGGCACCAATACGCGCTATGTCACCAACATCCTGCCGGAAAGCGAACCGGCGGATTCACTGCTCGTGGTCGAGGTGATCACGCCGGGCGGACACACATCGAGCTATCCGCCGCACAAGCACGATCAGGACAACCTGCCGGCGGAATCCTATCTGGAGGAAACCTATTACCACAGGCTCAATCCGCCGCAGGGTTTTGCCTTCCAGCGGGTCTATACGGATGACCGGTCACTGGATGAGGCGATGGCGATCGAGGATGGTGATGTGGTCATGGTGCCCAAGGGCTATCATCCCTGCGCTGCCTGCCATGGCTATGACCTTTATTATCTCAATGTCATGGCTGGTCCCAAGCGCACGTGGAAATTCCACAACGCGCCCGAGCATGAATGGCTGATGAAGTAGGCTCCAGGCTGCAATCTACCACCGCAGAATGAAGCGGCCGGCAATCGCGCCGATCAGGCCGGAGGAAATCACCCCGAGCGTGTACCAGATGGCAATGAACGGCATGGCGCTTTCATCGCAGTGGAACGAATAGATAAGCGCTGCAATCGACCCCGCCGCAAGGCCCGCCGCGATCCCGGCAACCGTGGGCCGCGTCGGCGCCAGGCCGCGCAGCACCCAGAAGGCGCCGAACAGCAGCGGCAGCGACAGCACCACGATGTTGAAGGTACAGACCGTAATCGTGTGCCCCTTCATCATGTTGGCGTAGTGATCGCGCGGCGACATGGCGAGCTGGGCGAAGGCAAGCATGCAGATGAGGGCAATGGCGACCGCCATCACGGCAAGGCTGATGCGGATGCTGCCGAGCGGGTAGGCAATGCGCTTGACCGCCCAGGCGCCGCCGACGGCAAGCGCGAGCGTATAGGTGAATTTGACCCAGAAGGCCATGGTCCCCGCCGCGGTCATCAGGTCCGGGCGCATGCCCAGCCACGACCACATGAGAATGGCGGAGGCGACCGAGCTGATGCCAAGGCCGATGCCGATCCGCCGCAGCACGGCTTTGCGCGATACCGGCTTCAATTCGCTGGCGAGACGCTCGATCAGATCATTTGTCGTCATCGGCTGCCTGTCCTCTCAACTTCGCGGCTATGGCCTTCAATCCCCTGTGAATGCTGACCTTCACGAGCGATTCGGAAAGGCCGGTGCTTCGGGCCGCTTCCGCGATCGACTGCCCTTCTATCTTGGTCCGGTAAATCAGATCCCGTGATTTTTCCGGTATGGTCTGCAACAGCCTGTCCACATCCATGCGGTCTGCGGCGGCGTCTGAATTGTCCTGCAGAAACAGGTCTTCCACATCGTCCAGCGGCACGGTTGCCCGGATGCGGTTGCGCCGGAAATGATCGATCAGCTTGTAGCGCGCAATCGCATGCAGCCACGCGGTGAAGGGCCGATCCGGCTCATAGGTCTGCCGCCGCGTGTGCAGGGCGAGCAGTGTTTCCTGCACCAGATCGTCCGCGTCGCCCCGGTGGGCATCGGCCAGACGGCGCAGAAAATACCGGCGCAAAAGCTTGGCCACCTCATCGAGCAGCACACGATAGCTCTGCGCGTCGCCCGCAAGGCTTGCGAGCATCAGTTCCTTCAAACGCGCTTCGACCGAATGCACCCTGGTTCATTCCTTTATTCGCAGCAACGGCGAAAAGGTTACAGATGCGCCGATCATATCGACAGCGGTTACCGCATGCCAGTGGCCGCTGGCAGAACTTTTCGATCACCAATCCGTGATCGGTGTAACCAAATTCCAGCTTCCGGCGAATTGCCTGATGTGACCGGCCGACAGGTCCGGATCACACCACGGAAATCAGGAGGCCGTTATGGGGTCGCGCAAAAATATCGGATATGTGTCTGCAGTGTCTGTGATTGCAGGATTGCTGAGCCTTGGCGCCAGCGCCGCCTTTGCCGGCAATGGCAAGCCGTTGACTGTCGTTGAACTCTTCACCAGTCAGGGCTGCTCGTCCTGTCCGCCTGCCAATGCCAATCTGATCGAGATCAGCAAGCGGCCGGATGTTCTGGCCCTCAGCTTCGGCGTAACCTATTGGGACCGGCTCGGCTGGAAGGACATCTTCGCCGCGCCTGAATATACGGACCGGCAGGTCACCTATGAAACCCCGCTCGGCCGCGACGGGCCATTCACCCCGCAGATGGTCGTCAATGGCCGCGCGGATGTCGTCGGCAACCGCATCGGCGAGATCGACCACCTGATCGCCACGGCGCCAAAGCCCGATCCCTTGTCCGTGACGATCACCGGCAATTCCCTCGCCATCGCTGCGGGGAAGGCACCGGCGAGCGGTGCCGATATCTGGCTGGTGACCTATGACGACAAGACCGTCAACGTTCCCGTCAGCCGGGGCGAAAATACCGGCCACACGCTGCCGCACAAGAACGTGGTCCACAGCCTTTCCAATCTTGGAAGCTGGGACGGCAAGGCGGTGAGCCTACGCATTTCTCCGGCCAAGCCCGGCCTGCGCACGGCCGTTCTGATCCAGGCGCCGCATGGCGGGCCGATCCTGGCCGCCGCCACCAACTGAGTTCCGCGGCTGCGGATGGAAGAATTCCTGGCATGAACAGCTGTGAGACACGCAGCGCGATGCCCAGGAAGTGTGGATGACCGCATGGCATCCGAAACTCAACGGCACGCAGATACGTGTCTTATTCAAATCGAGGAGACCACCATGAACATTCTTGCACGCCGCATCGCTCTGTCGGCTTTCGTTCTCGCTTCCGGACTGGCCGGCATCAACAGCGCCCTTGCGGAAGATGCCATGAAGGCAGACCCTATGAAGATGAGCAGCATGAAGGCTGACTGCATGAAAAAGGCCGGCATGGAGAAAGACTCCATGAAGAAGGATGCCATGACCAAGGAATGCGACAAGCAGGCCATGGCCAAGGATGCGATGAAGCCCGATGCCATGAAGAAAGACGCGATGAAGCCGGACGCCATGGCGCCCAAGAAGAACTAAAAAACCTTCCGGTGCTGTCTCGGGAACGGGACGGCACCGGATCCATTGCCCGACAGCCAAGGATAGCATCATGACGAGCGTAACTGATCATGAAACGGCACGGCCCAGGAAAATCCTGTTCTACCGGCATTCGATTGCCGTGCGGCTGACCCACTGGCTCAACGTCCTGTGCCTCAGCTTCCTCCTGATGAGCGGTTTGCAAATCTTCAATGCCCATCCCGATCTCTATTGGGGACAGTACGGCGCCGATGCCGATCATTCCTTCATCTCGATCGGTGCCGTCAGCGATGGCGACACGATCAAGGGCATCACCCGCGTCGGTTCGATTTCCATCCCGACGACAGGGGTTCTCGGCGCATCGACGGTCGAGGGCGAGCTGACGCCGCGTGCCTTTCCAAGCTGGATCACCATTCCGGGTTATCAGGATCTTGCATCCGGGCGGCGCTGGCATTTCTTTTTTGCCTGGTTCTTTGTCATCAACGGCTTCGTCTACCTGCTGTACGGCCTGATCGCCGGACATTTCCGCAGGGATATCGTGCCGACGAAGGACCAGTTGACGCCGCAGCATCTGGCGCATGAGATTGGCGAACATGCCCGCCTGCGCTTTCCCAAGGGCGAAGAGGCGCGGCGTTACAACAGCCTGCAGAAACTGACCTATATGGCGGTCATTTTCATCCTTCTGCCGCTGATGGTGCTGACCGGCCTCACCATGTCGCCGGGCTTCGATTCCATCTTCCCGTGGCTGCTCGATGTTTTCGGCGGACGCCAGTCGGCGCGCACCATTCACTTCATCACCGCATCGCTGCTCGTCGCCTTCGTCATCGTGCATCTGGTGATGGTGCTGGTATCCGGCGTCTGGAACAATCTGCGCTCGATGATCACCGGCTATTACGGCCTGACGGTCGAGACCGACAAGGAAACAGTGAAATGAAGTTCGAACTCTCACGCCGCCGTTTTCTCATCGGCTCCAGCGTTGCCGCGACCGGGCTTTTGACCGGGTGCGACGCTCTGGTGGAAAATGCCAGCGTCAACAATATCCTGCAGAAGGCCGAAGCCTTGACCATGGGCTCCCAGCGTCTCCTGCAGGCGCACGAACCATTGGCGCGCGAATTCACCGAGGCCGACCTGTCACCCATATTCAAGGCCAACGGCACGCAGATGCCGGACAGCGAAGACTATGCGAGGCTGATGGAGGGCAATTTCGCCGACTGGCGGCTGGTGGTCAACGGCATGGTGCGCACACCCCTCAGCCTGTCGCTGGCCGATCTGAAGGCGATGCCGTCACGCACGCAGATCACCCGGCATGATTGCGTTGAAGGCTGGAGCGCCATCGGCAAGTGGACCGGCGTTCCCCTCGGCCTTGTCCTGCAGAAGGCGGGCCTTGCCCCCGGCGCGCGCTATGCGGTGTTCTATTGTGCCGACGAGTACGAGAAATCACTGGATGGCAGCGGCCAGTATTACGAGAGCGTCGATCTCATCGATGCCTTCCATCCGCAGACCATCCTGTCGTACAGCATGAATGGCAAAGACCTTGAGGTGGCGCACGGTGCGCCCCTGCGGCTGCGGGTTGAACGGCAACTGGGTTACAAGCATGCCAAATATCTCATGCGGATTGAACTGGTCGATAATTTCAGGGGCCTGTGGGGCGGGAAGGGCGGTTTCTGGGAAGATCGCGGCTATGAATGGTATGCGGGTATCTGAGTGGTTTGACCGAGTTCAGGCAGCGGCGATGACCTCGATTTCGACGAGCCAGGCTTCGGACAATGTCTGGGCGGCAATGGTTGTCGTGGGGATCGTGCGGCCACCCAGCGCCGCCACCCGCGCATTCTGGTTGGCTTCGGCAAAGGCGGGATCGCGCAGGTAACTCGTCGTCCTGACGATATTGTCGACCGTCATCCCGGCGCTCGCAAGGATGGCCCGGATGTTGTTCCAGACGAGATCGAGCTGTTCGGCCAGGGTCGTGCCGGCTACGCCGTTCTGGTCGAGGCCCATGGTGCCGCTGATGTAGAGGAAGCGTTCCGGCTGCTGTACTTCCAGTGCATGGAGATAGTCCGGTGTTGCCGGATAAACGCCGTTCCGGGGATTGCGCGGGATCAGTTTCATGATCTCAGTTCCTTTCGTGGCACGTTGCGGGATGTCTTGGGCCGATGAGCCCCGGATTGCCGGTCGCTGTCGCTGGGGATGCGCAGCACGCCGGAAGGCAAGGCGGGTTTCTCGCTCTTCGACGGACCGGGGAAAAACTATCATGGCCGCACCTCATCGGAAATGGCCTGTTCCATTGAAAGTGCTGACGGGTACCCTCACATCCGTGGTAGAACACAAGGCGGAGAAGACCGGAGGAAAACACCATGGACATGAACGCCACATCTGCCGATGCCTTGGTGCCGACCCTCCATCGTCTGCGAACCGCATGGCTGGCGCACCGGCCCGATTACGCCCAGCGCCAGGACGATCTGAAACGCTTGCGTGCGGGGCTGAAGGACCGGCTCGAACCGATGGTCAAGGCGATCAGTGCGGATTTCGGCCATCGCTCACGTCATGAAAGCATGCTGGGCGAAGGCATGACCGTCTTTGGCGAGATCGACCACATGCTCGCGCATCTGAAATCCTGGATGAAGCCGCAGCGCCGTTCGGCCGGCTGGCACATGTGGCCGGCCAGGGCGGAAGTGCGTTATGTGCCGCTTGGGGTTGTGGGTGTCATCGCCCCGTGGAACTATCCGGTCAATCTGGCGCTGACGCCGCTTGCCACCGCCATCGCTGCCGGCAACCATGTTTACCTCAAACCGTCCGAACACACGCCGCGCACCAGCGAGTTCTTGCGGGAACTGCTCGCCGATGTCTTTCCGCCGGACCGCGTTGCCGTGGCGCTGGGCGGCGCCGATGTGGGCGGGGCGTTTGCCGGTCTGCCCTTCGATCACCTGCTGTTCACCGGCTCCACCGCCGTCGGCCGCAAGGTCATGGCATCGGCCGCCCCGAACCTGACGCCCGTCACCCTGGAACTCGGCGGAAAATCACCCGTATTCATTGGCGAGGACGCGCCCTTGGCCAAGGCGGTGACGCGCATTGTCACCGGCAAGCTCTACAATGCCGGCCAGACCTGCATCGCGCCGGACTATGCGCTGGTTCCGCTGGCGCGGCGCGATGAATTTGTCGAGGCCGTGCGGGCGGAGGTCAAGTCCCGCTATGCACAGCTCGATGCCAATCCAGACTACACCTATATCGTCAATGACGGGCAGTATCGCCGCCTGCGCGGCCTGCTTGACGATGCGCGGGCACGCGGGCTTGACGTGATGACGCTGGTGGAGCCGAAAGATGCGGCACGGGCGGAAACCGAGCGCCTGCTGCCGCCGACGCTGGTGCTCGATCCGGGCGATGACAGCAAGATCATGCAGGAGGAAATCTTCGGGCCGATCCTGCCGGTCAGGACCTATCGCAGCGCCGATGAGGCCATTGGTTATATCAATGGGCATGACCGGCCGCTGGCATTCTACTGTTTCAGCAATGACAAGGCGGAAACGGAAAAAATGCTGGCGAACATCGTGGCCGGCGGCGTCTGCGTAAACGAAACGCTGTTCCACAATGTCTGCAACGATCTGCCGTTCGGCGGCGTCGGGGCCAGCGGCATGGGCCATTATCACGGCCGCGAAGGCTTTCTGACCTTCAGCAAGATCATGCCGGTCCTGCATCAGGCCAGGATGCCGCTGACCGACCGGATCAAGCCGCCCTACAGGGGATTGGCAAACATGGTGGTCAGGCTTTTCGCACGCTGAAACTCACGGGAACAGCCGTGTCGATGACCTTCAGTACCGATGCTGGCTTCAAAGGTTTGCGGCGGTCGCTTCGCTCAGGCGTTTCCTCGGCCCGAAGATCAGGAAGCTGATCACTGCCAGAACCCAGACGCCGGCACCGCCATAGAGCATGATCAGGCCAAAACCGTGGATCAGGGCATCATGGACGAGCGTTCCGGCCGGGTCCAGAGCCGTGAGTTCCGGAAAGGTCTGCGGGAGGCTCGCAAAGTTTCCGGCGGCGATTTTTTCCGCCAGCAGGCGCAACCGGGACGGGTCGAACGACCCGGCAAAGACGCTTTTCAGATAAGACAGCGTGCCCTCCAGCAGGATAAAGCCCATCAGCGCGATATTGATGGCAAGCGTGATCAGCCGGGCACTCATGTCGATGCCTGAGGCCATGCCGGCGCGGGTGCTCGAGACCGAACCGGTGGTCGTGTTGGTAACGGGCGTATTGGTCAAACCCAGCCCGATTCCCGCCAGCAGGCAGCCGGGCAGCATGGTCAGCCAGCTTGCGTGGTCAACGCTGCTGCCAAAGCGCATCAGCATGAAGCCGAGGCCGATGGTGAACAGCCCAAGCGGAATGACGATGCCGGGCCGGTAGCGCAGCGAAAGGCGCTCCGCCAATGGCGGGGTGACCAAAGTAGGCAGCGTATAGGCCAGCAACGACAGTCCCGCCGCGACAATATCGTAGCCGAGGCCGCTCTGAAAATAGATCGGCAGGTAGATCATCAGCGGCCAGAAGCTGAAATTCATGCCGATGGAGCCGAGGATAGCCCCGGAAAAGTTGCGGATGCGGAAGACGGAAAAGTCGAACATGGGATGGGGGCTGCGTTTTTCCGCGACGATGAAGGCGATGAAGCTCGCCGCCGATGCGCCGATGATGGCCAAAGCGGTGATGCTGGTAAAGCCGAGATCGGGGCCCTGCGTGATGAAATAGGTCAGGCCGAAAACCGCCAGCGACAGGGTGGTGATGCCGAGGACATCCAGTTTTTTCGCTTCGGGATCACTGGATTCCTCGATGCTGCCGAAGACGAGAATCAATGTGAGGATGGTGAGGGGGACGTGGACCAGGAACACCCATTCCCAGCTGGTCAGCGCAACAATGATGCCGCCGATGATCGGCCCGAAACCAAGGCCGATGCCGAAGACAATCCCCCATATGCCGAAGGCCTTGCTGCGCTCGCGCCCTGCCTGAAACTGATGCGACAGAATGGCAATCTGGCAGATCAGCATCGCGCCGGCCGCAATGCCCTGGAGAAAGCGGCTGACGATCAGAATCGCGGCATCCTGCGCCAGCCCGCACACGAAGGATGTGATGGCAAACAGCACGAGGCTGATGACGAAGATGCGCTTGCGGCCATAGCGGTCAGCCAGCGTGCCGACCGCCATCAGCACGGTGGTGCAGGCAATGGTATAGGCGTTCATGATCCACTGCATGTCCTTCAGGGTGCCATGCAGAACCTTTTCCAGGGTTGGCAGAATCACCGGCACGCTCGAAATTTCGAGGCCGAACATGAGGGACGACAAACATATGGCAGCCAGCGCCACCATATTCTTGCGGGACGAGGAGAGCGACATGGATGGTTCTTTCCAAGGTTGCATCTGGCAATGGAACGCACCTTCGCCGGCACGCATGCGGTGTCGGTGAGTTCCGGGCCAAGTCGGGACGAAAAAGCATCGGACCGGCGGAATGACCGGTCCGATGTTCGCCGAAGCGAGTCATGCATCACCTTAGGTCAGTTCGTATCATGACAAAAATGATTTAATTTACTGGAATAAATTAGAAGTTGTCATTAATCTGCCGGCATGGATTTCGACCCCACACTGTTACGCGCCTTCGTGGCTGTCAAAGAGGCGGGAAGCTTTACCCGGGCGGCCCGACGGCTGAACCTGACACAATCGGCTGTCAGCCATCAGATCCGGCGGCTGGAGGAGCAGGTTGGCCGGTCGCTGCTCTACCGCACGACGCGCAGTGTCAGGCTGACGGAAGATGGCGACGATTTCCTGCGCTATGCCTGCCAGATCTTGCATTCGCTCGATGCCTTGACCCGCCGCTTTCAGGCATCGCCGGTGTCCGGCATCGTCCGCTTCGGCGTTCCTGAGAATTTCATCGGGGACCGGCTGCCGACATTGTTGTGCCAGTTTGCCCGCACCAATCCGGAGGTTCAGCTCGACGTGAATGTCAGCATGAGTCTCGATCTTCATGCGATGGTCAGGGCCAGCGAACTCGATCTGGCGGTCGTGCTGACATTGCCGGAGGCGGCCAACGGCAAAATTCTCAAGCAGACGGAGTTCGTCTGGGTGGCGGCCGAAACGTTCAAAGTGCCGCCGGGCACGTCATTGCCTTTCGCCTTCATCCCGGCTCCATGCCTCAACCGCAAGGTCGGCGTCGAAGCGCTGGACCGGACGTCGATCGATTGGCACGTCGTCTTCACGTCGGCGAGCATGCAGGGCATTCGCGCGGCCGTGCTGTCGGGGCTGGCAATGACCGTGATGACCCGGGATGACCTTGAACCGGGAATGAAGATCCTTGACGGCCAGTACGGCTTGCCGCCGCTGCCGACGGCGGTTTTCAGCCTGATCTGGAGCGAAGAGGGGCAGACGCCCGCCACCCGCGAATTCGGTCAGCTCGTCGTCGACATGCCGGAACAGGCGGCCGCGGCAAAACTGGTCAGGATCGGCTAAGGCCGTACACGCCTGCGTTTATTTTGCCGCCATCAGACCGGCGGCAACGATGAGCAGCCCGCCAGCGCCGCCTTCGACGATTCTCCGGCGCCGGTCGTTGAATCCGCCGCGTCCGGCCAATCGCCCGATGACCAGGCTGAGAATCACATAGACGATGGCGCACCAGAGGACGAAGACAGCCGACAGGGCAGCTGCCTGCAGCGCAATGCCGTTGCCCGGCCGGATGAACTGCGGCAGGATCGCAAAATAGATCATCATGCCTTTGGGATTGAGAAAGGCGGTGAGGAAACCGCGCTGGAGCTGCCGCCTCGCCGGTCTGGCGGCGACGGTCACCCGTCCGGCCTGCAATGCCGACGCGATGAGCTTGCAGGCGAGATACAGGAGATAGGCGATGCCGATCCAGCGCAGCGCTTCAAACAGCAGCGGCGACGCCGCCACGATGGCAGTGAGGCCGAGGGCGACGAGGGTGGAGTGGACGAGATAGCCAAGGCATACGCCGGCTGTCGCGCGCAGGCCCGCGGCGCGTCCGTCCGCAATCGCCTGCGATGCAACGAACAGCATGTCCGGTCCCGGTGTACAGATCAGCGGCAGTACGGTCGCCGTAAACAGCAATAGCGTGTGTATTTCCATGATTGGAACAGTACTGCACACGGCGCGCAATCGGATTGCAAAGATATCAGGATATGGTGTTTTACTGGCATAATTGCTGTATTCTATCGGAAATATTGGCAGGAAATTTCAATGATGCTGGATGAGATCGACAGGCGTATCCTTCGCGCGCTGCAGAAGGACGGGCGCATGCAGAATGTGGAACTTGCCAGGGAGGCCGGCCTGTCGCCGTCGCCCTGCCTGCGCCGCGTGCGGCTGCTGGAGGAGGCCGGTGTCATTGACCGCTATGTCGCCGTGCTCAATCCGGCCAAGGTCAATTTATCGCTTTCGCTGTTCGCGCGGGTGTGGCTGACGGCGCAGGATGCCGAAACGATCGATCATTTCATGGATGCGATGAAGAGACTGCCGCAGGTGGTGGAATGCTACATCATGTTGGGGGAGAGTGACGCGCTGCTGCGGGTTGTGGTCGCTGATCTTGACGACTACCGGCACTTTCAGGCCTCTCATCTGACGCGGATCAACGGCATCCAGAATGTCAAAACCGATGTGCCGAGCCAGATTGTGAAGCAGACCTATGCTCTGCCGCTCGATTGACCGGTAAAAAGCGGAAAACATGCGGCAAACCGCAATTCGCGCCGCACCGATCTGAAAACCGCCTTCTTTGGAAAGACAATGGTAGCGAAGGAGGGATTCGAACCCCCGACACAAGGATTATGATTCCTCTGCTCTAACCTACTGAGCTACTTCGCCCCATATGTCATGCGACCCGTGAACGGCTAGCCTGCAAGTGAGGACCGGGGGACGCGCTGTCAATTGACAGGGACGGGGCGGATATATGTGGGGAGCAACGGCCTGTCAAGCAATCTTCTCCGTATCGAAGACTTGTGTTCGTTTCTTCCTGCGGATAATGGATGCCGATATGAAAAAGGCTGAAAAGATGGCTCCACGGATTGCAGTGCTGGGTTGCGGCTATTGGGGCAGCAATCATATCCGGACATTGAAGAGTCTCGGGGCGCTGTTTGCAGTCTCCGACCAGAACACCGATCGCGCCGCCGGCTTCGCCGCGGAGCAGAATGTTCTGCACATTGAAGTCGACGATCTTTTCACCCATCCGGAGGTCGATGCCATCGTCATGGCCCTGCCGCCGCAATTTCATGCGGCTGCGGCGATTCGCGCCGTCACCAATGGCAAGGACGTCCTCGTCGAAAAGCCGATTGCCCTGACCGTTCCCGATGCGGAAGCCGCCGTGAAGGCCGCGCGCGACAACGGCCGCATCTTCATGGTCGGACACGTCCTGCGTTTTCATCCGGCATTCGAACGGCTTCTGGAGCTGATCAAGGCGGGCGATCTCGGCGATGTGCGTTATATCCATTCCCATCGGCTCGGTCTTGGAAAATTCCACACGGAAAACGATGCCCTCTGGGATCTGGCACCGCATGACCTGTCGATGATACTGGCCATCACCGGCACCGAACCTTTGGAAGTGCGCGGCGAGGGCGCGGCGGTGCTCGATCACCTCAGCGATTTCGCCCACCTGCACATGCGCTTTCCCAACAATATTCGCGGGCATCTTTTTGCCTCGCGGCTCAATCCCTATCGTGAGCGCAGGCTTACGGTGGTGGGAACCAAGGCCATGGCCGTCTTCGATGACATGGAGCAGTGGGACAAGAAGCTTGCCGTCTACAAGCATTCGATCTGGCAGGACAACGGCCAGTGGGCGTCGACGACGGAAGAGCCGACCTATGTCAAGATTGCGCAGGGCATGCCGCTGACCCGGGAATGCCAGAATTTCATCGACAGCATCAACACGCGCAGCGAGCCGGTCACCGATGGTGAGGAAGCGATTCGTGTCCTGCGGATTCTGACCGCCGGCACGGTTGCGCACGACAAGGCGAGCTGATCCGTTCGGCGGCCCCAAAAGTGCTGCAAGATTGCGCTCGGTGTAAAGCGTTGTTACAAGACCGGACAAACTTTGAACGACAACGTCTGGCAGACCTCCCACGGCCCTTCTAAAGAGTTGTCTTGACCGTTTTCCGCGACGGATTCGCGGAACAATTGATATTGGAGCAATGATGCAGTTCATCGATCTCGGCGCACAGCGTGAACGGATTAGCAGCAAGCTTGATGCGGCAATCGCCAAAGTGGTGCGTGAAGGCAAATATATTCTCGGACCGGAAGTTGCCGAGTTCGAAAAGCGTCTTGGCGCATATCTCGGTGTCGAGCATGTGGTTGCCTGTGCCAACGGCACGGATGCCCTGCAGATCCCGCTGATGGCACGCGGCATCGGTCCGGGCGATGCGGTGTTCTGCCCGAGCTTTACCTTCGCCGCCACCGCTGAAGTCGTGGCGCTTGTCGGAGCGGAACCGGTTTTCATCGATGTCGACGCCGATACCTACAACATCAATGTCGAGCAGCTGGAAGCGGCGATCAAGGCCGTCCTGGCGGAAGGCCGGTTGCAGCCAAAAGCCATCATCCCGGTCGATCTGTTCGGCCTCGCCGCCAACTACACCTCGGTATCGGCAATTGCCGACAAATACGGCCTGTTCGTCATCGAAGATGCGGCGCAGTCGATCGGCGGCAAGCGCGACAATGCGATGTGCGGTGCGTTCGGCCATGTCGGCGCGACCAGTTTCTACCCGGCAAAACCTCTGGGCTGCTATGGCGACGGCGGTGCCATGTTCACCAATGACGCGGCGCTGGCCGATCTGTTGCGCTCCATCCTGTTCCACGGCAAGGGCGAGACGCAGTATGACAATGTGCGCGTCGGCATGAATTCGCGCCTCGATACGATCCAGGCGGCGGTCCTCATTGAGAAGCTCGCCATTCTCGAAGACGAGATGGAAGCGCGGCAGATCGTGGCCAAGCGCTATGCCAACGGCCTCAAGGACGTGGTCAAGGTCGCCCTTATGCCGGAAGGCTCACGCTCGGCCTGGGCGCAATATGCCATCGAGACCGAGAACCGCGACGCGCTCAAGGCGCATCTGCAGGCCAACGGCATTCCTTCGGTGATCTATTATGTCAAGCCGCTGCATCTGCAGGAAGCCTATGCGCACTATATGCGCGCGCCGGGCGGCCTTGCCGTGTCGGAAACGCTGCCGAAGAACATCCTGTGTCTGCCGATGCATGCCTATCTGAGTGAGGCTGATCAGGACCGCATCATCGGAACCATTCGCGAGTTCAAGACCAAAAGCGCTGCCTAAGCGCTTTTGGGGCTACATCGCTGACAGAGGTTTGTGCGATCAGGCGACGGCCTGGCCCTGTTGTGCCAGGCGCTTGAGCATGGCTTCCGCCTGCGGAGCCCGTTCGGAGCGGCCGATGAAGCCGCCGCCATAGACACGGGCGGTGTTGCTGTCATCGGAATAGAGGACACAGGCCTGACCGGGGGCGATGCCGCTTTCGCCATCGACCAGCTCGACCCAGGTCTCGCCGTCGCGGTGGTGCAGGACAGCCGGGCGCGGCGGACGGGTCGAACGGACCTTGGCATAAACTTCAACGCCGCCTTCCGGAATGCTCTCGAGCGCATCATCCCCGAGCCAGTTGACGTTGCGCAGGAACACCTTGCGGGTTTCCAGCGCTTCGCGCGGACCGACGACCACACGTGCATTGGCCGCGTCGAGATGGACAACGTAGAGCGGGTCGCCCGTCGCCACGCCGATGCCGCGGCGCTGGCCGATGGTGTAGTGCACGATGCCCTCATGGCGACCAAGCACGCGTCCGTCGATGTGGACGATGTCGCCGGGATTGGCAGCCTCGGGCTTAAGCTTGGAAATAATGTCGGAATACTTGCCCTGCGGAACAAAGCAGATGTCCTGGCTGTCCTGCTTGTTGGCCACGGACAGGCCGAGCTCTTCGGCAATGGCGCGGGTTTCCGGCTTGGTCAGTGACCCCAGCGGGAAGCGCAGGTAGTCGATCTGTTCCTGCGTGGTTGCAAACAGGAAATAGCTCTGGTCCTTGTCCGTATCGACCGGGCGGTAGAGCGCGCGGTGCGCGCCATTGGCATGGCTGCGGATATAATGTCCGGTTGCGAGCGCATCGGCGCCGAGATCCCTGGCCGTCTGCAGGAGATCGGCAAACTTCACCGTCTGGTTGCAGGATACGCAGGGGATAGGCGTTTCGCCGCTGACATAGCTGTTGGCAAAGGGATCGATCACGGCCTCGCGGAAGCGCGCTTCGTAGTCCAGCACATAGTGCGGAATGCCAAGGCGCTCGGAGACGCGGCGCGCATCTTCGATATCCTGGCCGGCGCAGCAGGAGCCCGCGCGGTGGGTCGATGCACCGTGATCATAGAGCTGCAAGGTAACGCCGACGACATCATAACCCTGACGTTTGAGAATGCCCGCCACAACAGAAGAATCCACGCCGCCAGACATGGCGACGACGATACGTGTGTCTTCCGGCTTGCCCGGCAGATCGAGATTATTCAGTGTCATAAGCGGATCCGGTTCTTGCAGCGACATAACGGCGCAGGGATATTCAAGGCCCCTATATAGGTCAATTGACTCGATCTTGCCAACAGGAAGTGTCAGGCGGCGTATTTTTCTCACGCAAAGGTGAGCGATGCGTCGCCGTGGCCACGGCTGGTGATACCGGTCAAAGCCGGCAAAATGGTCATTTTCAACAATCTCCTGGAATTTGCAGAAGTTACCAGAGAATGACTCGCTGTTTAGGCAATTATTAAAGCCCTGCCTGTAATGTCGGCTGCGATAGGTCTTGAAGTTTAGTGTAGAGAGTACAATGACCGATCTTGTTCGACCGAGAGTAAAATATGTAATCGGCCCGGATGGCAGCCCGCTGACCATCGCCGATCTTCCGCCCGCCAATACGCGGCGTTGGGTTATTCGCCGCAAGGCTGAGGTGGTTGCCGCTGTGCGCGGTGGTCTTCTTAGTCTTGAGGAGGCTTGCCATCGCTATACATTGACGGTGGAAGAGTTCCTGTCCTGGCAGTCCTCGATCTCCGATCATGGCCTGGCTGGACTAAGAACAACCCGGATACAGCAATATCGTCATTAGATGATGTCGCCTTTGAGTTTGGCTGAGGCTGGTCGTTGAGACCAGCCTTTTCCTTTTCATGGGAAGCATGAACGCGATGCTGCCAAGATGTTCCGCTGAGCCACAAAACCTGATTTAACTGATCACGGATGACGGCAAGGCACTTCTTGCGTCAAGGAGACGTTGAATGGCAGACGATATCAAAATTACCAAGGAAGAAACCGCCAAGGGCGGACGCTATGTGACCGTCGTCTCGGGGCACGAGGCGGAGATGACGTTTTCCCGGGTGAATCCCGAACTGATCATCGTTGATCATACGGGTGTGCCGGATGCGCTGCGCGGCCAGGGCGTGGGGCAGGCGCTGGCGCTGCATGCGGTGGAAGATGCGAGGGCGGGGGGATGGAAGATCATTCCCCTATGCCCGTTCATGCGCGCCCAATCCCTGCGGCACAAGGATTGGGCCGATGTGGTGCGGCAGAGCTGAAACAGACGCGGCTGCCGTTACCGGTCAGCCGATCATGGCGCGTTTGTCGGCGACCGGCATGTCGTCGATATCGCGGACCTTGCCGTCGCGCTGTTCCAGCGCTTCGGCTTTCGCCAGTTCGGCTTCTGATTCGGCCAGTGCCGCCTCGGCATCGTCCTTCTGAGCCTTCAGATCACGGATCGAATCAAACAGATTGTCGCGACGCTGGCGCGCAGCCTTGGCGAATGTCGGGTAGGCAAAATGCGACGTGTCGGTAATGCCCGCCTTCTTTTCCTCGGACATAATCTGCGCGTCCAACTCAGCAGCCATGCGTTCGAATTCACCCATCATGAGATCAAGCTGGCCGAGCTGGCGGCGCTTTTCCTTGACCTGAAACAGTTTCAATCGAACCAAACCTTCATGCGACTTCATACTCACTACCCCCACAAAGCCGGTACGCAGACCCTTCAACAGGAGTCATCCGGCTGGCGTTTCACCCGAATCACTTCGGGAAAATGAAACAAAAACTTAAAGGTTGCCGCGTCTGGTAACCTTTCCTTTACGTTCAGCATTAATCATACGCCTTAAGACTTAAAGCTCGGTAAATCGAAGTCGGCCGTGTCCGGCTAAAAATTTATTGAGTCGAATGAATCGCTTAGGCGCAGAACCTGAAGCTTTGGCTGATGGTTTTTAGCCGGGTGACTCACCTTATGAATCAATGCGGTGCCTGTGATTTTTAACTTATGAGTCAAAGACACTTGCAAAGCGGAATTAGATTTTGTTAACCATTCGGTGGCAATCTTAACGTTATGGAAACGGCTTGTTTCGCGACCTGACTTCGGGATTGCACGGCAACCCATTTCAGCGGCGGGAAAAGGGGAATGATATGCGGGTTCTTTTAATCGAAGACGATAGTGCGACGGCCCAGAGCATCGAGTTGATGCTCAAGTCGGAAAGCTTCAATGTTTATACGACGGATCTGGGCGAAGAGGGTGTCGATCTCGGCAAACTCTACGACTACGATATCATCCTCCTCGACCTCAACCTGCCGGATATGTCCGGTTATGAAGTCCTGAGGACCCTGCGTCTGTCCAAGGTCAAAACGCCCATCCTCATCCTCTCCGGCATGGCCGGCATCGAGGACAAGGTGCGCGGCCTCGGTTTCGGCGCCGACGACTACATGACCAAGCCTTTCCACAAGGACGAACTGGTTGCCCGTATCCACGCGATCGTTCGCCGCTCGAAGGGCCATGCCCAGTCGGTCATCACCACGGGCGACCTGATCGTGAACCTCGATGCCAAGACGGTTGAAGTCACCGGCCAGCGCGTTCACCTCACCGGCAAGGAATACCAGATGCTGGAGCTGCTTTCGCTCCGCAAGGGGACGACGCTCACCAAGGAAATGTTCCTCAACCACCTCTATGGCGGTATGGATGAGCCTGAATTGAAGATCATCGACGTTTTCATCTGCAAGCTGCGCAAGAAGCTCGACAGTGCTTCCGGCGGTATCAACTACATCGAGACCGTCTGGGGCCGCGGCTACGTGCTGCGCGAGCCGGATGCGTCGGACATGCGCGAAATCGCCTGAGCCTTCGTCTCGGGTCATTCAAGCAAAAGGCTCCGTCACTGACGGAGCCTTTTTTGCGTTTTGCATGTTTGATGCGGGTCAAACGGCCATGTCCAGCTCGCGGCTGCGGCCAATGCGGGCCATCCATTCGAGATAATTCGGCTCGCGCTTGATCTGCCAGCCATAGTGGCGTCGCAGTTCATCGACCAGCTTGCCGTTCCGGCCCAGGAGATCATCCGCATACTGGATCATCAGGGAATTCGGCCAGGCCTGCGGACGTATCTGGCGCAGGCGCTCGAACAGCCGGGCCTCGGATTCATCGGGATAGGTCTGGGCGAGGAGGGAGAGCATGGCTGCCGTCGAGCGGGATATGCCCATGTGGCAATGGATCAGCAGGTGGCCTTCGGCGCCGTCCGCCTTTGATTCAGCCAGCGCCTTGCCGAAGTTCAGGATTTCCGCAACGTGTTGCGGCAGCGGCAGGATCTTGCCTTCATCGGCGTCGATGATGTCGTGAAAGTTCAGTGTCGTGCGGTGATGGGTGCCATAGGCCTGGAATGCCTCGAGCTCCGGCCAGTTCGGGTCGAGAATGGACAGGACATGGGTGACGGTGCGTCCGCTCTGGGCGGGCAGTTCGTCAATGCCGCAGATGGTCAGCGTGGAGATGGACAAAGGTTTCATGGGGAATCGGTAATCCTGATGCTTGTGTGGAGCCAACCGCATTGTGGAAGCGTTCCGCGGTGATGGCAAAGATTATCCGAGGTTTTCCGGCATATTTACGACGCGGACTGGCAGGGTCAATTCATCTGGGCTGCATCAGTTCGATGCGGTTGCCGAAGGGATCGTGGACGAAGCGCCGGTCGTATTTTTCCAGCGGCTGGTCTTCGGCAATGGCATAGCCCGCCGCTTCCAATGCGTGGACCAGCACAGCAAGATTGTCCGTCAACAGAGCGGGATGCGCTTTTTTCGCGGGAGAAAAATTCTGCTCGACGCCAAGATGAAGGCGGACGCTGCCGGTTTCAAACCAGCATCCGCCGCGCCCGGCGAGCGACGCGGGCTTGGGCACTTCGGGGATGCCGAGAAGGCCATCATAAAATTCGCGTGCCGCCTGTTCTTCGCCCGCGGGCATGGCCAGCTGGATGTGTTCAATTCCGGTTATCGCCATTTGTTCCTCCTGCTGTTCATCCGGTCTGCCCCATCCTTTGTCTGATGGCCGATCCGACGATCCTGGCGCCTTCGCGCAGTATGGATGGCGCCGCTGCGAATGTCAGCCTGAGATAGGGCCCGGGCGGATCGGCGGGAAACCATGCCCCTCCGGGGCTGACCGCGACGTTCCGGCGGGCAAGGTCGGCAGCAAGCGCGGCATCGGATATGTGATCCGGCAATTGCACCCAGAGATGCATGCCGCCCAGGGGTATCGCGATGTCCATGCCGGTGCCGGTTTCGGCACGAAGCGCGGCGACAAGTGTGTCGCGCCTTTCGATCAATGCATTCCTAGCCGCGGTCAAATGGCGTTTCCAGCCGGGGGATGTGACAATATTCAATGCTGCGGCCTGCAGAGGGCCGGAGACAAAGAAATCTTCGCTGCCGCGCGTGGCGCGCAACCGGGCCAAGGCCGCGCCGCGTGCCATGACTGCCGCTATGCGCAGGCCGGGTGCGGCGGATTTTGCCAGCGAGCGGATGTAGATGACATGGCCGTTGGGGTCCTGTGCCGCCAGCGGCGGGGGCGGCGGCGCACCAAGATACAGGTCGCGCGCCCAGTCATCCTCGATCAGAAACGCCCTGGCGCCGGCAATAACCTGCAGCACCTGCTTGCGGCGCAATGGCGAAAGCAGCGCCCCGGACGGGTTGGCAAATGTCGGCTGGCAATAAAACACGCGTGTGCCGGTTTCGCGCAATGCTGCTTCCAGCAAATCTGGCCGCACGCCATCCGCATCCCCCGGCACCGGCACCAGCGTGATGCCTGCTGCCCGCGCGGCCGCGATAACGCCGATATAGGTTGGCGCCTCGACAAGCAGCGTGCTGCCGGGAGCCAGCAGTGCCCGCAGGGTGCTGGCGATAGCCGCCTGTCCGCCGGAGCAGATAATGGCTTCATGCGGGGTAAATACATCGCCGTGACCGATCTCCCGGGCGAACCAGGCCCTCAGCACTTCCATGCCTTCAAAGGGCAGGCGATCCCAGAGCGCCGGATTTTTGGCGGCCTG
The DNA here is from genome assembly GCF_058792715.1 of Phyllobacterium sp. MT110. Lineage (NCBI taxonomy): Bacteria > Pseudomonadati > Pseudomonadota > Alphaproteobacteria > Hyphomicrobiales > Phyllobacteriaceae > Phyllobacterium > Phyllobacterium sp. MT110. The sequence goes on along the minus strand of NZ_JBXAFE010000001.1, from coordinate 2,135,059 downwards.
TTTCAAGGCCGCGGACAGCAGCTCCCTCGCCTGCAGGTCGGGAGGCAGGTAGCCCATGCTCAGGGGTATGCTGCCGGGGGGCGGCAATGCCAGCAAATCCTGCATCGCTTCGCCGGTGCGGCGCCCGGCACCGAGCGCCACGGCCTGCCAGGAAAGATCGGACGCGGCGCCCGTCATTGGCCGCTGACGCACGAATGTCCCCTGGCCGGGGCGCGGATCGATCAGACCCTCGCCAGCCAGTCGGGCAAAAGCATTCTGCACAGTGGCAGGACTGACCCGGAATTTTTCTATCAGCTCGCGCACCGAGGGCAATTGCGCGCCCGGTACCGAGGCTGCAATCAGATCGCGCAGGGCTTGAGTGACGATGTGAAGGCTGTTATCACTTTTCATGAAAATATATGATAACGATATCCGCCAAAATTCGGAAACGCTTTTTGTGCCCGAGGCAGAGGTGCACCAGCGGGCCGGCGTTCCTTCCCTTGCGGACAAGGTGCCGGCTGGCGCCTTCGTTCCATTCCTGATCGGGGCTGTGATACTGGCCATTGCCTACGGCTCGAGTTTTTTGCTGGCCGATGTTTTGCGTGCCGCTGGCCGCGAGGCTGCCGAGGCCGGAAACATTGTCAGCATCGGGACAATCGCCACCTTGGCAGGCTGCGTAGGCGCAGGGCGGCTGGCCGAGCGCACCGGTATTCTGCCCCTGATCATCTGTTCCGCGGTGATGATGGCTTTCGCCATGGCCTGTTTTGCGGGTTTTGGATTGCTCGGGATCGGCGTCGCCTATGCGGGCGGTCTACTGCTCGGTCTCGGATGGTCCGTATTCTACATTCTGGCGCCTATTCAGCTTATCCATTGCCTGAAGCCGGCCGCGCGGCTGGAAGCGCTGACGCTGCTATCGGGGTCGCAAATGCTGGGCATCGGCCTGTCTGCGCCGCTCGGCCATTTCCTGGTTCAGGATCGTGGTCAATCCGCGCTGGTCTATGTGTGTTACGGGCTGTTCTGTCTTGTCGCGGCCGGCCTGATGATCTGGGCACAGCGGAAATTGAAGACGATCGCGCAATTGCCGATGACCGCCGTTGCCCTGACACTGCCGCTGGCAGCAGGCATTGCACGCGCAAGAACGGTTCTCCCCGTGCTCATGATCGGACTGTCTGCCTGCGTGTTCTCCGGGCTTTCGATGTTTCAGACGCTTTATGCGGAATCGCGTGGCCTGAATTCCGGGACATTTTTCCTGGCGTTCACCGTGACGACCGTGGCCCTGCGCTTTTCGGTTGCGTCACGGATCGGCAAGCTGCCGTTGGGAAAGCTGGTGTTGACGCTGTTCGCGCTCACGCTGGCGGGGCTGGTTCTGCTTGCGGTGAACGAGAAAAGCTCGGTGCTCTATATCGTCGCGACGGTGTTTTTTGCCACCGGTTATGGCCTGACCTACTCAACGTTGAACGCGATGATCGTGAATCTCGCGGATGAGCGGGGGCTGTCGGTGCCCGCCGCATCGCAAGTATTCACGATCAGTTATTTCATTGGGGCGTTCGGATTTCCCTATGTCGCTGGCGGCATCCTGCGCGGGCATGGCATCGATGCGACCCTGCTTCTGATGATGGGTATCGTGGTCATGAACATGATCGTGGCCATGACCCTTGTCCGCCGCCACTGATGTGCCTGAAAATCAGGTGGTCAGAATGACACTGCCCGTTGTTTTGCCCGCTTCCAGATCCGCCTGTGCCTTGGCTGCATCGCGCAGGTGATATTCCGCGCCTATCGGGCTGCTCAAGCCGTCCTGCAGGGCGGCGATGAGGGCTTTTGACCCGCGCTGGTAGAACGCCGGGTCGTTGACGGCAGCAATGACGCTTGGGCGCATGACCGCAGTATTGCCCAGGTCTTCGACGCGGACCGGCGGCACCGGGCCTGCCGGCTGGCCGATGGAGCCTAGAATGCCGAAGGGCCGGATTGTCTTCAACGTTTCCATGAAGATCGATCCGCCGATACCGTCGACGGCGAGGTGGACACCCTTGTTGTCGGAGATGCGGCGGACGTCACTGGCCCAGTCGCCTGATTTGTACAGCAGCACCTCATCGGCGCCCGCCGCCTTTGCGGCTGCGATTTTGCCTTCCGACCCGACTGTACCGATGACATTGGCTCCCAAACGCTTCGCCCAGCGCGAGACCAGCTGGCCCACGCCGCCTGCCGCCGCGTGAACCAGCACCCATTCGCCCGGCCTGACAGAGCGAACCTCGTGCAGAAGCATGTAAGCCGTCAGGCCGCGCAACAATGTGCTTGCGGCGACGCGATCCGAAACCGCATCCGGCAGCTTGATCAGGCGTGACTGCGGAATCAGCCGCACTTCAGCGTAGCCGCCGAGCGGCATGCCGGCATAGGCAACCCGATCTCCGGGCTGGAGATGGGTGACGTTTTCCCCGATGGCGTCGACAATGCCCGCCCCCTCGAGGCCAAGCACGGCGGGCAGGCTTGGCGGCGAATAGAGACCGCTGCGGAAATAGATATCGACAAAATTGACGCCGATAACCGTTTGCCGGATGCGCACCTCATCCGGCCCCGGATCGCCAACACCGACCTCCCTTGCCCGCAATACTTCAGGGCCGCCGGGGCCGGTCATTTCGATCGTCAGTGCCATGATGTTCTCCTTTTGAACAAGGGCATTCGAACACATCACGGAATGTGAGAAAATTCTGTGTTTTGTCTCCATACATGTGCAATAATTCACCAATGATCGATTGGCAGGATTTGCACTACTTTTCCGTTCTGACCCGGACAGGGTCGCTGTCCGCCGCCGCCCGCGCGCTTGGCGTCGACCATGCGACGATCGGGCGGCGCGTCGCATCGCTCGAACAGGCGCTTGCGCTGCGTCTCGTCGACCGCTTGCCGCGCCGTTCGCCTTTGACGGCGGAGGGAAAGGCGATTGCCGAACTTGTCGAAGACATGGCGCGGCTGACACAATCCATTGAACGGCGTGCCCGAGGCTTGTCACTCTCGCCGGTCACAACGGTGCGCATCAGCGCACCGCCGGCGGTTGCGGCAAGGCTGATTGCACCGCGCGTGGTGGAGTTTCACCGCGAACACCCGGACATAACCCTGGCGCTTGCGGGGGCGACGCAGAACGCCGCGCTTGATCGCAGCGAGGCCGATCTTGCCGTCCGCATGGCGCGGCCTGTGGAGAAGGATCTGCTCATCCGGCGGATCGGGGCCATGCGCTTCGGGCTCTATGCCACGCGCGAGCAGGCTGCCCAGCCGCCGGAAGCGCTGGCGTTCATCGCCTATGATGCAACGCTGGATCACGTGGCCCAGCAGGTCTGGCTGCGCTCGATCCTCGCCGGACGCCCGATCATCTTTCAGGCCAGCGATCTCTTCGGCCAGCAGGAAGCGGCGCGTGCCGGTCTGGGGGCGGCTGTCCTTCCCTGCTTCATGGGGGACAATGATGCGATGCTGGTCAAACTGCCGGTCAAGGAGCTGCCGCCAGTCCGCGATCTCTGGCTGACGGCCTATCCGGATATCGGCCGCTCGCCCGTCATGCGGACGGTGATGACCTTCCTCGCCGATATCATCGGCAGGGAGTGTCCGGTCAGAATACCGTGACGACCGGATTTTACCCGACGGACGTCGACGGCAGGATTTCCGAGATGGACTCCCGGTTGAAGGGTTTCAGGAGATAACCATATGCCCCGGCCCGTTTGGCCCGCATGATCTTGGTCACATCGATTTCGGCAAGGCAGAGGTAAATCCGGCTTTCCTTGCCGCCGGGCAGGGCGCGAATCTGGCTGATGATGTCGACGGACGGCATATCCGGCAGTGCGCAGTCCAGAATGATGATGTCAGGCATTTCTACGCTGCAGGCCGAAACCGTTTGAAAGCCCGTGTCGGCTGTGGTCACGACAACGCTGTCGCTTGCGAGCAGACGCGTCGCAACTTTCCTGACCACCGGCGCTCCATCAACGACCATACAACGTAACACGTGCCAACTCCCCCCGGAATCACTGCGACATTGCAGCTGCTTCAACGGAGACTATCAGGCCGATTGTGAAGAAATGGCCAAGGCGGATGGTAAATTTTTACCGCCTCAGACCGCCGAGAACACGATCTCTTCCGGTGTGGCGTGGATGGAGATCGTCATTCCGGCCTCCTGCGCCAGCAGCAGCGTGTAGTAAGGCTGCACCGCATGGGCGTCGATCGGCTCTTCCGGCGTCTTGCCGCTGTGCAGTTCAAGGAATTTCGGCGGAACCCGCAGCATCGGGCCGCGCGATGTCAGGACGAAGCGCGGTTCGGTTTCCGGCGTCTCCAGCGCAACATTCAGCGTGCCGCCGCGCGGCAGGGCCGCATTGGCGATCAGCACGAGATTGAGCAGCAGCTTGACCTTGTTCTTGGGCAGCAGGACGCGGTTGCCGGTCCAGGTGAATTCGGCTTTCTCGCCCTTCATATATTCATTGGCCACGTTCTGGGCATCGCCCGTATCGATCTGGACACCGGCCGATCCGGCGGCGCCGAAGGCAATGCGCGCAAACTGCAGGCGGGCCGAGGCGCTGCGCGCGCTCGACTTGATGAGGTTCATCGCATCTTCGTCGGCGCCGCCTTCTTCCAGAAGTTCCAGCCCGTTGTTGATCGCGCCCACCGGCGAAATGATGTCATGGCAGATGCGGCTGCTCAGGAGGGCTCCGAGGTCCGTTGCCGAGAGAATTACGGGCAATGTCATGAGAGAAACTCCTAAGGATTTGGCTGACGGTTGGAATCTGCGTATTGGGGTTATGCCGAATCAGATGTTCATGCCGAATCACTCTGATGGCTGCTGCATTTGGATACATAGCTCGGTCCGGATCGGCAAGAACGACGTCAACGATACCGGTAGATGCTGAATTCCTTATCTTTTTCCCGTCCCCGGCAAGCCATTGAAATGCCAAGATCGATTCATAAACTTTTATACAAGGTTTAGACCTTTAAATGGTGCTTCAATTACAAGGCGAACACAAGATTCGCATCTGGCGTCGGACAAAGAAGCGAACAGCCAAAAGGAATTATGATGGCGTCTCTATTCTTGTCTATGAACCGTTTTTTCCTCCTGATCCTGACGATGGTGTCACTGGTTGTCGCACAGCCGCATGCGGCCAATGCAGCGCAGGACCAGTTCTCCATGGACGAGATCGTCAATTCGGGGCAGAGATTCTTCGGATCGACGTCCGGTGGTTTGGCATCGGCGGTCGAGAAGATTTTCCAGAGCTACGGTCTGCCGAACGGCTATATCCTGGGTGAAGAGGGATCGGGCGCCATCATCGGGGGCCTCACCTATGGCGAGGGCACGCTTTATACAAAAAATGCCGGAGATCACAAAAGTTTCTGGCAGGGTCCATCGATCGGATGGGACTTCGGCGGCCAGGGTTCCCGTGTCATGATGCTCGTCTATAATCTCGACGATATACAAAATCTCTATGGCCGCTTTGTCGGCGTCGCAGGTTCAGCCTATCTCTTCGCAGGTGTCGGCTTCAATGTGCTCAAACGCAATCAGGTCTTGCTGGTCCCGATACGCACCGGCGTTGGCGCGCGGCTCGGCGTGAATGTCGGTTATCTCAAGATCACCCAGTCTCCGACCTGGAACCCGTTTTGATCTTTCTTCTTTGCTGACGTTTGGGCAAGACGCGGAAGCCGTTCCGCGTCTTTGCCGTTTGATGCCGGACCGGCATTGTGCCAGATTTGAAGCAGAGGACTTTCCGCTCTATCCTCTGCGCGATCTTCCAACAGGACCCTTATCGTGATCCAGACCGCACTTTATCTCGCCCTCGGATTTTTGAGTGCCGTCCTGCTGGTGCTGATCTTCGCACCTCCGGTCTGGCGCCGCGCCATGCTGCTGACACGCAGGCGCGTCGAAGCGGAGACACCGCTGACGCTCAACGAAATCCAGGCGCAGCGCGACGGTCTGCGGGCAGAGCACGCCGTGAGTGAGCGCAAGCTGGAAATGACCCTTGCGGGCATCAAGGAGAAATCGGCGCAGCAACTGCTGACGTTCAGCGAGAAGGAGCGGCAGGTCCGCCTGCTCTCGGCCGATCTCGCCGCACGGGATGCAACCATCGCTGAATTGCAGGCATCCCTTGCGCAACGCGACCAGGCACTGGAAAAATCGGCCGGGGAACTTGGCGGTACCGTGCAAACCCTCGAGCAGCGTTCGGCAGAGCTTGAACTCCTGCATCGCCGTCTGAACAGCACGGAGACGAAAGCCGACAGCCTGCAGATCGATGTGGCGGCACAGACCACCCGTATCGAGAACCTTTCGGACGAGCTGAAGGACGCGCGCCGGGCCAAGCGGGACAGCGAAGAACAGAAACACAAGCTGGAAACCGAGCTCAAGGCATTGCAGCATTCGCTCGAACAGGAAACAAAGCGCGGCAATAGCGCGGAAACACGGGCAAGCGAACTGGTGACGAAATTATCGGACAACGAGGCCAAGCTTTTGAGGCGGGAAAAGGAAGTCGAGCGCCTTAACGAGCGGCTGCGCAGCATCATCGCCGAAGGCCGTAAGCAGGGCGTTGCTGCGGACCATGCGCCGCGCGGCAAGCAGGCGCTTGTGCAGGCGGAGGAAAGCAAACGGTTGCGCGAGGAGATGAATGCGCTGGCGTCCCAGGTGGTCGCCATGGTTGCCCGGCTCGAGGGTCCGTCCTCCCAGGTGAACAAGCTCCTGGCAACCGCGGGCGGTGATGTCTCGGCGGCCTATGACGAGAACGGCGAGGCAATCATCAGCCTGGCTGATCGCATCCGCGCGCTGCAAAAGGCAGCTTCTCCGGTGGAATCAAATGCCGGAGAACCGGCTAAACCGTGACAGCGCTATGCCTGAGGCCGTGGCCACGTTCAGGCTGTCGAATGTTTCGGACATCGGGATTCTGATCGTCTTCAGCGTCTGCATCAGGGCTTTCGGCAGGCCTTCGCCCTCGGTTCCCAACAGCAGCGCCGTGCGCGATCCCGGTTGTGCGGCATAGAGACTTTCCGTGCCGGATGGGCTGAGCGCGTAAATGTCGAATCTGGCTTGCTGCAATTTGGCGACGAGATCGTCGATCGAGCCCTCCCGCGCGAATGGAACCTTAAGCGCGGCACCCACCGAGACACGGATCGCCTTGCGGTAGAGCGGATCGCAGCTGGTTTCATCCATCAGGATGCAATCGGCTTCGAATGCCGCGGCATTGCGAAAGATCGATCCCATATTGTCATGGTTGGATATGCCGCAGAGCACCACGGCAAGCGAGGCTGCCGGCAGGGCATCGATCAGCTGGTCGGCTGAACGGGGGGCGCTGCGCCGGCCGACGGCAAGTATGCCGCGATGCATGGGAAAACCGGCAATCGCATCCATGACGGCGCGCGATACGCAATAGACCGGCACGTCGTCCGGGCAGAGGGCTATCTGCTGCGCGAGGCCGGCAAGCCGGTTTTCCAGGACCAGAAGCGACTCGACCGCGAACGCGGCATTGGCAAGCAGCACGTTGAGCACAACCTTGCCCTCGGCAATGAAACGGCCTTCCCGCCCAACCAGATCGCGCTCGCGGACGTTGCGATAAGGGCCGAGCCGCCCGTCGTCGGCGTCATCGATGCGCGTGATGCGGTGTTCCAGCCAGCCTTCATCCTGTCGCAGCATCGTGTCAGACCGTTTCGCCTGCAGAGGCCAGGCCTGCCCGCGCTTCACCGGCCATGCGCACCAGGCTCATATGCATGTCCCTGGCCGAGGTCAGGGGTGCCGGAAACCAGATGCGCTGGACATCGTCGCCATCGGCGATATCGAAACCATCGGCGTCAATTCCGGTCATGCGCCAGTTGCCTGCCGGGGCTTTGGCAAAGAAGCGGGCGTAGAGCGATATGGCGTTGGCATGATCGGCGTTCATGTGCTCGACCGCGGATTTTTCCGCCGCCGCCAGCTCGTCATTGGCGGGATTGCTGGTGAGCAAATCCTCAGCGGTCAAGTGATAGGCCTTGCCGAAGCCGCCATTGAGGCTGGCACCCGTGGGCTCCAGCCGGAAGAAACGGAAATCACCCAATCCGGCATAGAGCTTTGCCTTGGGCTGGTGCGAGAGGTAGCGCCATTCAATACGGGCGTGTTCCGCCGCGTCGCGGGCAATTTCCCTAGCCCGGGCAAACACCGTCACACGCGGATGGACAAGAGGATCGCCCTTGCCGGTCTCGCCGGCAAGCAGGGAGCAGCGCGGATCGGCGAGCAAAGCGGGGGTGTGGGCGGAGAGGGCAGAGACCAGAATGACCGGCGTTCCGTCATGGTCGGTGGAGAGGCCGACGCGGGTGGCGATCGGACCGCCTGTCGCGGGATCGAGCGTCGCGATGACGGCATGGCGCGCCTTGCGAATCAATGTCTGCGCGAGCCTGACGGCTTCGGCATCGGTCTCGCGCAGTACCTCTTTTTTCTGGGTCACAGCTCATCCCTCGCATTGCTGGTCTCGTGGTGCTGGGCGAGAGATAAGGACTTGGCGGGTGCCCGGCAAGCCATTTTCACGGGGGAGGAATTAAGCGGCGATGGACCGGTTATCGTTGAGGCCCACATCGTTCATGCAATCGGCAAGCAGGTCGAGATCGACCGGTCCGATCGTGCACAGCACGGGCGCAAACTCCTCGGCCGGTACCTCAAGCGCCATCAACTCGACGAGCGCTTCCATCAGTGCTTCACGCGTGTCATACCTTGCGGAATAGTGGGGCATGATTCTGTCTTTCGAGCCGGATCAGTTGCGTAAACCTTACTTCAAATACGGTAAACAAATTCTTAATTTTGCCATTTTTAGAAATTTTTTGCTTCTTTTGTGAATAAAATAACGTCATGATTTCAAACAGATGGTAGATTGTGATCACCCATTAGCTATATCTGCCATTGTTTGGCCCCAAATGACCTCAATCTGTGGGCAACTTCACCAGCAGGAAAAACAGCGATGAGAATTGCTTCGTGATCGGCGCAAGGAAGTGGAAAACCCCCTCGATTGTGGGTGTCATTGCCGCCATTGGCCTCGTCAGTGGGTGTACCACACAGAATGCCCAGCATGCCGGTAAGGTGAAGGCAAATCTGACAAGCAGCAATACCACCGTCTCCAAGACGTCGACCTATGCCTATACGCCGAAGGACAAGGAATGCCTGGAACGGGCAATGTTCTTCGAGTCCAACCGCTCGAGCAAGGATGGCCTGCTCGCGGTGGGTACCGTGGTGATGAACCGTCTCGATTCCGGTAAATATGCCAATACGATTTGCGGCGTGGTGGGCGAGAAGGGACAGTTTGCTCCCGGCGTTCTTTCGCGGCCTATGCAGTCGGCGGCACTTCCGGATGTACAGCAGGCGGCGGATGCCGTGCTCAAGGGCCAGCGCCATCCCAAGGTCAAGGAAGCGATGTTCTTCCACACGGCCGGTCTGCGTTTCCCCTATCGCAACATGCACTATACGGTTGTTGCCGGTGGTAACGCTTTTTACGAGAAGCGCGACAGGTACAATTCGCCGGATCTGGGCAACAAGGTTGCCAGTGTTGCCATTGCGAATGCCTATATCGCCAGCATGAAAAATACCAACCCGGCGTCGGTCAACAACATCATGGTTGCCAGCGCGCAGCCGACGATGACAACCGCGACATCCGGGCGTGTGACCAACCAGCCTTTTGCCGTGGCACAGGTACAGCCGGCGCATGCGGCGGCTCCGCAGCAGCTTGCTTTTGCCAATGTCGCCGTGCCGGTTGATCCGCCAGCACCGGCCATGGTTTTCACGGCGCCCGCACAGGCACCGGCAAAGACGGCAGCCATTCCGCAGAATGCGGAGCAGGCAGTGCTTGCCTTTGAAGCGCCGAAGAGCAAGTCGGTCGATGCCATCGGGCAGATGCTGCTCGCGCAGGACCGTCCGGGCTTCACAAACTAGACAGGCATGGAATTTGGCTCCGGCGTCGCCCAGGCGGCGCCGGTTACGATTCGTCTACGGCACGAGATAGTGCTGTGCCCACTCGCTGTGGGGAACCATCTGTCCAATCGCATATTGAAACGTCAGCACGGTCATGTGATCGGGCGAGGTCGTGCACGTGTAGGAGAGGTGGTACCATTCACCCTTGCTGCGGAAGGCTGCACCGGTGGACTGGATCTTGTCGCCGGTCACCAGGGGTTCCTTGAAGGCATAGGCGACGAGTTCGTCGGGCACCAGCTTGACCGGATCGTGGTGGATACGCTCCATGGCTTCGAGATCGCAGCGCTGTTCCAGCCGGGTCTCGGGACTCAATCCTTCCAGCTCTTCGGCCTCGGTTGAATCCATGGCTCTGGCTGAGCCCATCATGGCTGCCGTCGCCAAAAGCATGGCCAGAACTGATTTCATCGATGCCGGGCTCTCCGAAAATGGGCAGAAGGACAATGGTCCGTGTCCGGATGCATGGCCGGTTCCGACCCTAATGTCTCCCGGATTGGGACCAAATTATGAAAGACTCTACGTCCGCTTCCGGGCGGCGGGCTTCTTGTCGCCATTGGCTTCGATATAGGCATAGATATAGGCAAATGACGGCAGGGCGCTGTTGGACGGCTCGACAAGACCGGCCACGCTGCCCAGCGAGGCGGCATAATTGTTGCAGTTGTAACCGAACATCGTCCACTTCGGCGGGTTGGCCAGATTGGTGCGTACCTTGCCGAGAAGGCTCTGATACTGCGCTTCCGTCAGTGAAACGCGATAGGCCGCGCCCGTGGCGAAATGGCAGTCGGCATAACTGGGCTTCAGTTCCGCGGGCATGGGAATAAGGGCGCCGCCATAAAGACCCAGCAGGCTGCCTTTGGGAAAGAGGCCGTTATACTGGCGCGTGACGGGATTGCCATTGGCATCGAGCCTGCCGAAAACCACATACATGTGGCCGCTTGGAATGCCGGGCGACAAGCGCTGGCGGAATTCGATATAGGCCGGATCACCGGGCCTGGTCCGGTTGGCGGTCAGCTTCACCGCTGATCCGCTGACGCTGCCATGGGCGGCGCAGGTCAGTTCCGGCATCTCCGCCGCATAGGCCGATGGGGTAACGGACACGCTGGCTGGCGGGGTCGACTGGCAGGCCGAGAGGGAGAGGGCAAAGGCCGGTGCGAGGAACATCTTGAACGAGGTTGATGCGTTTGAAGCGGTGTTCAGCAAGATAATTCTCTTTTCAATCCTGTGATGGCTTTGCCGCGGAAAACGGCACAGCTTTCAATAGACCAATGGCAATACGCGCCATGTTCTGGCGCGATATTGGCGATACTCTTCCCCGAAGGCCTCTTCCATCATCTGTTCCTCCGCCCCAATTCTGGAGAAGAACAGGAAACCGAACCCCGCCAGACCCGATAGACCGGCGATATAATTGGGCAAAAGCAAGGCCTGGGTCAATGCCATGAGCCAGAAGGCCGTGTACATGGGATGCCGCAGGCGTTTGTAGATGCCCGTGGTAATAAGTTTGTGATCCTGCTTCAGTTGCAGGGAGACCGACCACATCTGCCCCAGGGCCTTGTGCGTGAGCCGGAACAGCAGCAGCGCGGCAATGCCGGTCAGAATACCCAGGGCGAAGAGAACGGGGCTTGGCGTATAGGATGCGAATCCCGGCCGGCCGGTGGCGACATAGACAGCCGGAATGATGCCAAGACCGGTCAGCGATATGGCGAGCCGCAGCGTGTCGGCGCCCTTGCGGCGGTCGACGGTCAGTTTCGCGCGGCGCGCGCGCCTGTCGAACGGGCGGCGCAAGAGATACCAGGCGACGATAAGAACGACCCAAAGGGCCTTTCCGGCAACGGCAAGTGACATCATATGGTGGCAGTTTCGGCTATTTTCATGGGGGAGGAGGACTGGGCGGCGCATTCACATGGCAGCCCGCCGCGTGCGGCGACATCGGCAAAGCTTTCCGGCCCGCAGAGTATCGCATGCCAGGAATAGGCCGAGCGCTTTTCGACGCCATAGACAAATTGCCGGTGCACGCGGAAGAAATTCCGCCGAATGGACCTGTAGGTTTCATCGCATAACTGGCTGCGGAAGCGGACCTTGACCAGAACGGGCGATTCCGCGTCCGCGATGTTCAGATCACGGACGGGATTGGATTTGTAGAAATTCATCGGGTCCGTCAGCGATTGCGCGTCGACCCAGATGGCGCGGCTGCGCGCGACGGTTTCAACGCTTGCCCGCAGGGCTTTGGCGGCCGGATGCAATGCCAGTTTGAGCAGGCTTGAACCCACGGTAAGCAGGCCATAGCGCCGGGAATCATTCTGCTGCAGGGCGGCATCGAGAATATGCAGGGCGCAGATCGCCCCCATGCTGTGGGCGGCAACGACAACCTCGGTCGCTGGCGCCGCCTGACTGATCCGGGCTGCGGCATCGCTGATGACCTGGTGCAGTTTTGCCGTGATGTCGGGGCGGCGGTTGCGTGCCATGTCACGCGCGAATGTCCAGTCGTCCATGATCAGCAGGAAGTGCATCTTTTGTGCCGCCACGACCAGCAGAACCAGGGCCGTCGCCAGGCCGACCGCAACGGCAACCGCCGCCTGCTGCGTCAACCCCAGGGCAATGCGACCGGTGCCGTAGGACAGCGCCGCAATGGCACCCATGATGACGAGCGGATAAAGGAAGAAAAGCGCATAGCGCCAGCTCGTCGACAGGAAGCGAAAGAACGTGCCGCTGACAATGAAATCGATCAATGCGGCGATGCCGCTGAGAACGCGAACGGCAGGGTTGCGCGCAGCGTAGAAATGGTTGATGTCACCGAGGCCGTAGAGGACAAAATCAGTTCTGGCGGACCAGTTCGCACCAGCGGTTGCAAGCGTGAACTCTCCCACGCTGACGCCGCCTTCCGCGGACGATACCTTCAACGCGCCATCTTCCTGCAACGACATGTCATAAACAGGCGCTGTCTTGGTTGCCTCCCGCAGGAAGCGCCGATGATGGGCCTCGACCGGCATATGTTCAAAGCCTGGCAAGAGAACGACCAGGCGATTGATAACGGACATCTGCCACCTTTCCAGGTTCCGATTGCGACGGTGTCAGCGCTCTCAACTCAATCGAGCCAAGAAGGAATTTAGATGACCGACGTTAACAGAACGTCGTCAAAGGCAAAGAGTTGCAATGGTTGGTACCATGGCAGCTTTTTGGCGTATTCGCCTTCAACCTGAACCTGTCCAATCGCTGTTATTTAGGGGCCATGCGTATCGCGCCGTCAAGGCGAATCGTTTCACCGTTCAGCATGGGGTTGTCGATGATATGCAGGGCCAGGGCCGCATATTCCTCGGGTTTGCCGAGGCGGGAAGGGAAGGGAATGGAGGCTGCCAGCGAATCCTGGACCTCCTGCGGCATGGCCAAAAGCATGGGCGTACCGAATATGCCGGGTGCAATCGCCATGACCCTGATGCCGAAACGCGCCAGTTCGCGCGCAGCGGGCAATGTCAGGCCGGCGATGCCTGCCTTCGAGGAAGCATAGGCCGCCTGGCCGATCTGGCCATCGAAGGCGGCAACCGAGGCGGTTGAAATGATCACGCCGCGCTCACCCGTATCCAGCGGCTCGAGCTTGGCGGCCGCGTCGCTGACCAGCCGCAGCATATTGAACGAACCGATGAGATTGACCTCGATGACCCGGCGGTACAGGTCCAGATCATGCGGGCCGTCGCGGCCGACAATCCGCCCGGCATTGGCAATGCCCGCGCAGTTTACCAGAATCCGTGCGGTGCCAAGCTTGTTTGCGACATGGGCAACGGCACGCTGGGCATCGTCCGCACTGGACACGTTGCAGGCCACGGCCAGGCCGCCAATGTCATCGGCGACTTTTTGCGCTGCATCAATATTGATGTCGAACAGGGCAACTTTAGCACCTTTCTCTGCCAGCGCGCGCGCTGTCGCGGCACCCAGACCCGATCCGCCACCCGTAACAATCGCTGTTTGGCCCTGAACGTTCACAATGCATCTCCTCACTGATTTTCATGCGTTCTGACACGAGTTTGGGTCCCGATCCAGTCGTTATTTATGATCGGAGCTGGGGGGAAACATGTTCTGGCCGGGATTGTGCAGATATAAAAACGCTGCTTCGCAAAAGTCGCCAGCGTCACATTTAGTGAATTTCGCTATTTTTGTGACTTTGTTAAAAAATTTCCCCAGAATCTTCGTTTCTTCATGAGATGGCAGGTTGACTGCGAATAAATCTGCTTGCATTGCGACATTGCAAAGGCTTCCATGCAATCTCGGTTGCGGGCATGGGGGCCGGCAACACAAAAAACCTCTGAAGGTGGAAAAATGAAGACCTACAAGAAACTCCTTGCGGCGACAGCGCTTGCAATGTTGACGGGTGGGCTGATGGCAGGTGGAGCCTCGGCTAAATCTCTCGTGTACTGCTCTGAAGCTGCTCCCGGCGGTTTCGACCCTGCACTTTATACCGGCGGTGAAACGCTTGATGCGACTGGCCAGGCTGTTTTCAATCCATTGGTTGAATTCACGCCCGGCACATCGACGGTTCGCCCGGCGCTTGCAGAAAGCTGGAAGATCTCGGATGACGGCCTTGAATACACGTTCAAGATCCGCAAGGGCGTCAAGTTCCAGACCACGAGCTATTTCACACCAAGCCGCGAGCTGAATGCCGACGACGTGGTTTTCTCCTTCGAACGTCAGAAGGAAGGCAGCAAGTGGGCCAAGTATGTCGAAGGCGCGACCTACGAATATTTTGAAAGCATGGACTTCCCCAAGCTGATCAAGGAAGTCAAGAAAGTGGACGATCTGACAGTCAAGATCGTGCTGAACAAGCCAAGCGCCCCGATGCTCGCCGGCCTTGCGATGGACTTCTCGTCGATCGTTTCGAAGGAATATGCCGACAAGCTCATGGCTGACGGCACACCGCAGAAATTCAACGAACAGCCGGTCGGTACCGGTCCTTTCCAGTTCGTTGACTATCAGCTCAACACGGCGATCCGCTACGAAGCCAACCCGACCTATTGGAAGGGCAAGGTCAACGTCGACAACCTGATCTTCGCGGTTACACCGGACGCGGCCGTTCGCGTACAGAAGCTGAAGGCCGGCGAATGCAACCTGACGATCTATCCGGATCCGGCCGATGTTGATGGCCTGAAGGCCGACAAGAACCTGACCGTTATCCAGGAAAGCGGCCTGAACGTTGCCTATCTGGGTTACAACACCACCCAGGCACCTTTCGACAAGCCGGAAGTGCGCAAGGCGCTCAACATGGCCATCGACAAGAAGGCAATCGTTGATGCCGTCTACCTCGGCCAGGCCAAGCCGGCGATCAACCCGATCCCGCCGACAATGTGGTCCTACAACAAGTCGATCAAGGATGACGAGTACAATCCTGAAGCGGCAAAGAAGGCCCTGGAAAAGGCTGGCGTGAAGGATCTTTCCATGAAGATCTGGGCGATGCCGGTTGTGCGTCCCTACATGCCGAACGGCCGCCGTACGGCTGAACTGCTGCAGTCCGATTTTGCCAAGGTCGGCGTGAAGGTCGAGATCGTCAGCTATGACTGGCAGGAATACCTGAAGCGCGCTTCCGATCCGAAGCACGATGGTGCGGTCATTCTCGGCTGGACCGGTGACAATGGCGATCCGGACAACTTCCTTGCCGTGCTGCTGTCGTGCCAGGCCGTTGGTCAGGCCAACCGTACCGCATGGTGCAACAAGGAGTTCACTGCACTGATCGACAAGGCTGCTGTGACTGCCGATCAGGCCGAACGCACCAAGCTCTATGAAGAAGCCCAGGTTATCTTCAAGCGCGAAGCTCCATGGGGCACGCTTGCTCACTCGCTCGTAACGACAGCCATGACCAAGAACGTGACCGGCTATGTAGCCAGCCCGTTCGGCGTTCATAACTTCGCTTACGTCGACATCACCGAGTAATTTACTCCTCGCGGTACCGGCTTCGGCCGGTACCGCCTTTTATTGGGTTACCATGTTCCGATACATCGCTTCACGAGTGCTGCTGCTGATTCCGACCTTTATCGGCATCAGCTTTGTGGCTTTTATGTTCATCCGCCTGCTGCCTGGCGATCCTGTCATTGCGCTCGCAGGCGAGCGCGGCATGACGCCGGAGCGTCACCAGATGCTGCTTGAGCAGTTTGGCTTCAACAGGCCGATCTGGGAGCAGTACTTCTCGTTCCTGTGGAATATTTTTCACGGGGATTTTGGTACGTCGATCGCCAGCAAACGCGCGGTCCTTGCGGATTTCCTGACCCTGTTCCCGGCGACACTTGAGCTCAGCATCTGCGCCATGCTGTTTGCTGTCATCATTGGCATTCCCGCTGGCATTTTCGCCGCCGTCAAGCGCGGTTCGATCTTCGACCAGCTGAGCATGGGAATCGCATTGGTTGGTTATTCCATGCCGATTTTCTGGTGGGGCATCCTGCTGATCATCCTCTTCGCCGGTATTCTGCACTGGACGCCGGTGTCGGGCCGCATGGATCTGATCTATTTCTTCAAGCCCACAACCGGCTTCATGCTGATCGACAGTCTCATTTCCGGGCCGAAGGGTGCGTTCAAATCCGCATTCTCGCATCTGATCCTGCCGACCATCGTGCTTGGAACCATCCCGCTCGCGGTCATCGCCCGCCAGACACGTTCCGCCATGCTGGAAGTGCTGGGTGAGGATTATGTGCGCACGGCACGGGCCAAGGGTCTCGCGCCGAAGCGGGTCATCGGCATCCATGCCCTGCGCAATGCCATGATCCCCGTCATCACGACGATCGGCCTGCAGATGGGCCTGCTGATGGCCGGCGCCATCCTCACGGAGACGATCTTCTCCTGGCCAGGCATCGGCAAGTGGATGATCGACGCCATCGCGAAACGCGATTACGTCGTCGTTCAAGGCGGCCTGATGCTGGTCGCGCTGATCGTCATGACCGTCAATTTGATTGTCGATCTGCTCTATGCGGTCGTCAACCCGCGTATCCGCGTAAAGTGAGGAACTGTGACTAACGAAGTTTCCCCTCCCGCACCGCTTGCTGCCGCCCCGAAAGAGGGCCGCATGGGCAGGTTTGCAGAATTCTGGTTCTATTTCAGCGTCAATAAAGGCGCTGTCATAGGGCTTGCCACCCTGATTTTTCTGGTCCTCGTTGCCATTCTCGGACCGTTCATTGCGCCGCATGCGCCCTATGAGCAATATCGCGAAGCACTGCTGACGCCACCGGCGTGGCAGGAGGGCGGCAATACGTCATTCCTCCTGGGAACCGATGCTGTTGGCCGCGATCTGCTGTCCCGGCTGATTTATGGCGCGCGCTTCTCGCTGTTCATCGGTTTGATTGTCGTGGCCATTTCCATGGTCACCGGCGTCATCCTCGGCGTTCTCGCCGGCTATTTCCGCGGCTGGGTCGATGCGCTGATCATGCGCATCATGGATATCATTCTTGCCTTTCCGCCACTGTTGCTGGCGCTGGTGCTCGTTGCCATCCTGGGACCGGGCCTGTTCAATGCAATGATCGCCATTGCGCTGGTTCTGCAGCCGCACTTTGCGCGTCTGACGCGCGCGGCGGTGATGAGCGAAAAGAACCGCGAATATGTGATTGCCGCCAAGCTTGCCGGTGCGGGCCACATACGGTTGATGTTCAAGACGATCCTGCCGAACTGTCTGGCGCCGCTGATCGTGCAGGGCACGCTGTCCTTCTCGAATGCCATTCTTGAGGCGGCGGCTCTGGGCTTCCTCGGCATGGGTGCGCAGCCGCCCACACCGGAATGGGGCACCATGCTGGCAGAGGCACGCGAATTCATCCTGCGCGCCTGGTGGGTGGTCACATTCCCCGGTCTTGCCATCCTGATCACCGTGCTTGCGATCAATCTCGTTGGTGACGGTCTGCGCGATGCCCTCGATCCCAAACTGAAGAGGAGCTGAGATCATGGCGCTGCTTGAAATCAAGAATCTCTCGGTTGGATTCGACACGAGCTCGGGTCAGTTCATGGCCGTGCAGGGGATCGACCTGCATGTCGATGCCCGCGAAGTGCTGGCCATTGTCGGCGAGTCCGGCTCCGGCAAGTCGGTTGCCATGCTTGCTGTCATGGGGCTGCTGCCGAACACGGCTACTGTCACGGCGGACAAGATGGTCTTCAACGGCCACGACATGCTGACGATGACGACCAAACAGCGGCGGCAGATCGTCGGCCGCGATGTGGCGATGATCTTTCAGGAACCCATGGCAAGCCTCAATCCGTGCTTCACGGTTGGCTTCCAGCTGGAAGAAGTTCTGCGTTTCCATATGAAAATGGATGCCAGGACCCGGCGCACGCGGGCGATCGAATTGCTGAAGCAGGTCGGTATTCCGACGCCAGAGGAACGGCTGAACTCGTTCCCGCACCAGATGTCCGGCGGTCAGTGCCAGCGCGTCATGATTGCCATCGCCATCGCCTGCAATCCGAAGCTGCTGATTGCCGACGAACCGACGACGGCGCTCGACGTGACCATCCAGAAGCAGATTCTCGATCTGCTGGTCAGCTTGCAGGCCAAGCATGGCATGGGGCTGATCATGATCACCCATGACATGGGCGTTGTCGCGGAAACGGCCGACCGGGTGATCGTCCAGTACAAGGGCCGCAAGATGGAGGAAGCCGACGTGCTGTCTCTGTTTGAAACACCGAAGAGCCCCTATACGCGCGCCCTCCTTTCCGCCTTGCCGGAAAACGCGACGGGTGACCGTCTGTCCACGGTCGCAGACTTCATGAAGAACGAAGCCGCCAATGCAGGAGCAGCAACATGAGCGAGATCGTTCTTGAAGGGCGCAACATTGTCCGCGATTATCACGTCAGCGGTGGCCTGTTCGGCAAGCCGAAGACGGTGCGCGCGGTCAAGGGTGTCAGCTTCACGCTGGAAAAGGGCAAGACCCTTGCCATCGTCGGGGAAAGCGGCTGCGGAAAGTCGACGCTCGGCCGCATCCTGACGCTGATTGATCCGCAGTCGGAAGGTGAACTACTGATCGATGGCAAGCCCATCAACATTGCCAAGGACAGGGTAACGCCGGAAATGCGCCGCAAGGTGCAGATCATTTTCCAGAATCCCTATGGCTCGCTCAACCCGCGCCAGAAGATCGGCGAAGTTCTGGGTGAACCCCTACTGCTCAACACCAACAAGACGGCGGTGGAGCGGCGGGAACTCGCCATGCAGATGCTGGTGAAAGTCGGCCTGGGTCCGGAGCATTACAACCGCTATCCGCACATGTTCTCCGGCGGCCAGCGTCAGCGTATCGCCATTGCCCGTGCATTGATGCTGAGCCCGAGCCTGCTTGTCCTCGACGAGCCGGTCTCCGCGCTTGACCTTTCGGTGCAGGCGCAGGTGCTCAACCTGCTGGCTGATCTTCAGGACGAATTCAACCTGACCTATGTGTTCATCAGCCATGACCTCTCGGTCGTGCGCTACATCGCCGACGAGGTGATGGTGATGTATTACGGCGAAGTGGTTGAGTACGGCACGCGCGACGAGGTGTTTTCGAACCCGCAGCACAGCTATACCAAGACGCTGTTTGCGGCGACGCCGAAATCCGATGTCGCCAGCATCCGCGCCCGTCTGGAGAAGAAAAAAGCCGCCGCTTGATTTTAGCGCGCGGTTCGTCCGTTAATGACGCATGTGCTGTGCGTGCCGAACCACGCACAGCAGCAATGGCAGGGAGAAATGCTATGAGCGGACGTCAGCCGATTGCAACTGCCCCGAAGGACGGCAGCAAGGTCCAGGTCTTCTGGAAAGACGAGGACGGACAGGAAAACGAATCCCTGGCGCAGTACCGGTCGCTGGACCGCCTGAAGGCGACCGGCGGCCAGTGGGATGAAACCGATGCGGGTTGGTGGATCTTCACCGATTCAAACACGCAGAAGAAAGTCACGCCGCATGCATGGCAACCGGCCGGCAAAAGCGGCGATGACGATGAGGACGGTGACGACAAGTAAGGCGTGCGGGGTAGCCGTCTAATTTCTCTGATGCTTTAGTAGGCCCCGCACGATGTCGTCGGCGGAGATCATGCCGAGAATGGCGCCATTCTCGACAATGCCGACATCGCCGCCGTTTTTCGACACCGCCTGCATGATCTGGCGCACGGGGGTGGCCAGACGTGCTGTTGCGGCGAAGGGACGGTTGGCGGGCCGGCTGCGGTCCAGCGGCACCATGATGTCGCCGGCGGTCAGCACACCCAGCGGATTCATGTTGGCGACGAAGTCGGCGACATAGTCATCGGCCGGGTTGAGCAGGATGTCCTGCGCCGTGCCGCACTGGATGATGCGGCCGCCTTCCATGATGGCGATGCGGTTGCCGATCTTCATCGCTTCGTCGAGATCGTGGCTGACGAAAACGATGGTCTTCTTCAGCCGTTCCTGCAGGCTGAGCAGTTCATCCTGCAGACGGGTGCGAATGAGCGGATCGAGCGCCGAAAACGGCTCGTCCATCAGCAGGATCGGCGCGCCGGTGGCGAAGGCGCGGGCAAGACCGACACGCTGCTGCATGCCGCCGGAAAGCTCGCTGACCTTGCGCTTGGCCCAGTCCTTGAGATTGACCAGCGCCAATTGCTGTTCCACGGCTTCCGCGCGCTCTTCCTTGGATACGCCCGACAGTTCGAGGCCGAAGCCGACATTCTCCTCGACCGTGCGCCAGGGCAACAGGCCGAACTGCTGGAAAACCATGGAGACGAGATGCTTGCGCAGATCGCGTAGCGTATTCTTGTCGGCCTTGCCGACATCGACGGAGCGGCCGCCATGATGCACGATGACGGACCCGCGCGAAATCGGGTTGAGTCGGTTGATGGCGCGCAGAAGCGTGGATTTGCCCGAGCCGGACAGGCCCATGAGCACGAGGATTTCGCCTTCGGCAATGGTGATCGAGCAATTGTGGACGCCGAGCACATGGCCGGTTTCCGCCTGGATGTCCGACCGGCTCTTGCCCTGGTCGGCAAGCGCCAATGCGCCGTCCGTCTTCTTGCCGAAAATGATGCAGACGTTTTCGAGGGTGATCGCGGTCATTCACCAGGCTCCTTGCCGGGACGGAAGATACGGTCAAGCACGATGGCGACGACCACGATGACAAGCCCGGCTTCGAAACCCAGCGCCGTGTTGACCGAGTTGAGCGCGCGGACAACCGGAACGCCGAGTCCGTCCGCACCGACCAGGGCGGCAATGACCACCATGGACAGGGACAGCATGATGGTCTGGGTCAGGCCCGCGAGAATCTGCGGCATGGCGTAGGGCAGCTCGATTTTCCACAGAAGCTGGCGCGACGACGCGCCGAAGGCTTCGCCCGCCTCGACCAGATGCTGCGGGGTGGAGGACACGCCGAGATGCGTCAGGCGGATCGGGGCAGGGAGAACGAAGATCGCCGTTGCGATCAGGCCGGGAACCATACCGATACCGAAGAACACGATGGCCGGGATGAGATAGACGAAGGTCGGCAATGTCTGCATCAGATCGAGGACAGGCCGGATCGCCGCGTAGAACCGGGGGCGATGGGCTGCGATGATGCCGACGGGGACACCGATGCCCATGCACAGGATGCAGGAGGAGAGCACCAGCGTCAGGGTCTCCATGGTTTCCTTCCAGTAGCCCTGATTGAGGATGAACAGGAAGCCGAACAGGGTGAGCAGGGTCACGGCAATCGAGCGGCGGAGTGCATAGGCAACCGCGGAAAAGATGGCGACCATGATCAGCGGGTGCGGGTATTTCAGGACGAACATGAGGCCGTCGATGAACGACTGCATGACGAAGGCGAGCCCATCGAAAAACCCGGCGAAATTGTTCGTGAGCCAGTCGACGACGGCCTTTGCCGTCTTGCCTACCGGAATCTTGTCTTGTGTCAGCCAGTCCAAGCGAAAATTCCTCTGTCGGTTGCAGTATCAGGCGAAAGAATCGCCCGGTGCGTGCACCGGGCGACAATATCGGCAGGCCTTAAAGACCGAGCGACTTCTTGACGGCTGGCAGACCGTCCTTGCCGTCAACCGTCGTCACGCCGGCAAGCCAGGTGTCGAGAATGGCAGGATTGGCCTTCAGCCATTCGGAGGCTGCCTTCGGGCCGTCTTCGCCATCATCGAGAATCTTGCCCATGATCTCATTCTCCATTTTCAGGTCGAACTTGAGATTGGCCAGAAGTTTGCCAACATTCGGGCATTCGGTCGTGTAGCCGGCGCGAACATTGGTATGAACGGTTGCACCGCCGAAGTCGGGGCCGAAGAAGTCATCGCCGCCGGAAAGGTACTGAATCTTGAAGTTGGTGTTCATCGGATGCGGCGCCCAGCCGAGGAAGACGATGGGCCCCTTGGTCTTCGTCTGCTTGGCAACCTGCGCCAGCATTCCCTGCTCGGATGATTCGGCGACCTCGAAGCCCTTCAGGCCGAAGGCGTTCTTGGCGATCATGTCGAGGATTAGGCGGTTGCCGTCATTGCCCGGCTCGATACCATAGATCTTGCCGCCGAGATCGTCCTTGAACGTGATGATATCCTTGAAGTCTTTCAGGCCCTTGTCATAGAGGTACTGCGGCACGGCCAGCGTATATTTTGCGCCGGTAAGGTTCACACCGAGATCTTCAACCGTCTTGTTGTCGAGATAGGGCTTGAGGTCGGCAGCCATGCTGGGTGTCCAGTTGCCGAGGAATACGTCGATGTCCTTCTTGCCAAGGGACGCATAGGTCACGGGAACCGACAGGACTTTCGTATCGGTGGAATAACCCAGTCCCTTGAGCACGGCGCTGGCCGCTGCCGTGGTCGAGGTAATGTCGGTCCAGCCGACATCAGCGAATCGAACGGACTTGCAACTCGCGGGTTCCGCGGCGAAGGCGGTGCCGGCGGTCAGCGTGAGAGCCAGTGAAATGGTCAGTTTGGTCAACATTTTCATCGATTGTTCTCCCTCTCCGGTTTTCTACCGGCTGTTAAGGGCATGAACCAAGCACCAATTTCGCAGGGGTTCAAGCATAGCCGCGCATAAATCCGGTCAATTCGCGACAGTTGTTGATATTCCGGCAAAAGTTGCACCCTCTGCACGGGAGAGGCTTCAAGCCTGGCCTCAACTCTGATTAAACGCCCTTATGGCAAAACTCTATTTCAGCTACTCGACGATGAACGCCGGCAAGTCCACCATGCTGCTGCAGGCGTCCTACAATTATCAGGAACGCGGCATGCGGACGATGATGTTCACGGCTGCGCATTATGCGGAAAACGGCGTCGGCGTCATATCTTCACGCCTCGGTGTGACGGCGGCCGCCGAGCTTTACCGTGACGAGGACAATCTTTTCGACCGCATCGCATCGGCGCATGGCGCGAATGCACTCAGCTGTGTTTTCGTGGATGAGGCGCAGTTCCTCACCCGGGACCAGGTCTGGCAACTGGCACGCGTTGCCGACCGGCTGCATCTGCCCGTGATGTGTTTCGGGCTTCGCACGGACTTTCAGGGCAAGCTCTTTCCCGGTTCGGCCGAATTGCTGGCTATCGCCGATACGCTGCGGGAGATCAGGACCATCTGTCATTGCGGCTCGAAGGCGACCATGGTGGTCCGGCACGATTCGACGGGCAAGGCGATCACTGAAGGAGACCAGGTATCCATCGAAAAATCCGTGTATGTCTCGCTTTGCCGCAAGCATTGGGAAGAAGAAACCGGGCGGATTGTTTCGGACCAATAGAGCTTGTTCCGGCCTAATACAGCCTGTCATTTTTCTATAGGCTTTTTTTCGTTAAATGCCGTGTCTATATTCGAACGGCAGATATATTTATGATTTTATCTTGGGCATCTAGGGGAGACACCAATGGCGAGCTTGCAGAGCTTTGATACCGAGATCGAAAAGACCCGGAATATGGTCAATGAGATGCGGACGAAAATTGACCAGTCCAGCGTCGTTCTCGACAAGTTCGCCAAGGCGGATGCTGCGATCGGAAATCCTGACTTCGATATTGAAAATGCCCGCATCGACGATGTCCTGCGCCAGCAGAAAGTCATGGAAGGCAATATTGCCGACCTGATCATCGGTCTGGAAGACGCGACCAATGTGTTCGGTTCCGAATTTGAAAGCATGAAAAGCTATTCCGGCTGGGAAAAGCTGGTCGGCATTTTCTCCAAGGACAAGATGCAGCGCCTGCGGACGGATCGCGTGCGCAACATGTCGCTGGCCGGCAACCTGCAGGAACTGCTGTCGAAGTCCGACCGGATCGTTGGCATTCTCAAAGAGCAGAAGACCATTCTCGATGCGCGCTACAAGACGTCGGAAGCCAGCCTTTCCAATGTGATCGAGCGCCGCAAGACGGCGGTGGCGACACTTGAAGCCACGCAGAAGCGCATCGAAGAGCTGAACCCGCTGCTGCTCGACATTGAAAACCGGATTGCCGCCTCCACCGATCAGGGCACCCGTGCCACGCTGGAAGGCGACCGCTCGAAACTGGCGACGGAATACAATGAGCGCCAGGCGAAGGAGCAGGAACTCCTGGCGGAAAGCCAGACGCTGGAACGCTATACCTCGATGTTCCAGACATTCGTCGATTCGCTCAACAACCAGATCGCCGCGCAGAGCACGCTGATCAACAAGCTCTCCATCGATACGGAACAGCGCATCGTTCTCTACAAGGCGCTGGAAGATTCCTTGAAGACGGCGGCCCAGCAGGACGTGGCCCACAAGATCAACACCCTTGGCAGCCGGGTCGATACGGCGGCGGAAGAGACCATGGCCGGTGTCGGGGCCGCGGCGCAGAAACACATTGGCGACCTGCTCGAGATGCACGAGAAGAACATGGTCAGCACCCAGGATATCCAGCGCCGCAAGAAGCTCGCGGATGACGCTTTCTCGCGCCGTTTCTCGGAAGTCCTGAAGAAACACAATTCCGCCGACTACGTGCAGAATTAATGGCCGGGAATGCTGATCTGACCGCCGCCGAACGCTATTTCGGTGCGATCCGTGCTGCGCTGGACGGGCTGGATATCTTTCTCAACAACCAGCAGTCGCCGCTCTACAAGCACGATCTGGTTGCGCAGACCGTATCGGAATATCTGCGGCGGCTGGAAGCCTCCTTCGAATGCTGGCGCAACCGGATCGGTTTTACCGACCGGTTCCAGATTTCGCGCGCCGAAAGCGGCTTTCCGGTTTTCCAGAACGTGCTGGAACTGGAAAACGACAAGCGGGACACCAGGGCCCGGCTGGCAGCCATTCCGCCAGCGGCAGCGCTGCGCAATGAAATGGCCGATTTCATCCTGCGGCATCGCGCATTTCCGCGCGATCTGCAAAAATCGATGGCGGAGCGGATTTATCTGGAAACGGTCGAGCAGGGAGAGGTTTTCTCGCCGTTCATCCTGCCGGTGACCATCCGCGTTTCGGTCAATCCGAAGACCATGCGTCCGCTCTACGTGGTGCACTGGGGCGCCTTTGACGGCGCTTCCAACTTGCCGCTGATCTATATGGCGATCATCGAGGATTCGTCGCAGGGCCTCGTGGAAACCCTTGTGGGCAAGGATGGCAAGCTCAATCCCGGCGTGCGGATCCCGCTACCCGTCGGCGGCCTGCTCAATCCGGAGCTGGCACGGCGCTTTGACGATTTCGCCGCCAAGAATTCGGCCTATTCGCTGTCGCCGATCACGATTGCGACAAGCCTCGACACGGATTTTCCGGAACTCCACCCCAAGCAGTTGCGGCGTGTGGTTCTCGGGCCGTTCTACACGACGGGCATTACCGAACATAACCAGAAGGTTGCCGATGTCCTGGAACGCGTGCGCAAGCCGGAAGATGCCTGGCTTCTGACATGGACCATGCAGGAGGTTTTCTCCAAGGCGGAACGGCCGGGCAAGCGCGGGCTCTGGTCTTCGGAGCCGTCGCGCGAGGAGTTCTACATCAATACGGATGATCTGGAGGCGGCCCGGCAAGGCGTCAGCAGCTACGAACAGCATGCGCTGGTGCCGCATGAGGCCTATCAGGCGCTCTATGCCTCGGGCGAGGCAAGTCGCATTTTCAGCGGGTTCAAAACCCATATCCTGTCCAACGGCCAGGTCATCAGCGACATTTAGGGGAGCACGATCATGGATGTCGGTTTGACCACCATCGACGAGAAGGACATCACCAAGCATCTGCCGGTGGCCCAGGCCATGGTCACGCGTTTTGTCGTGCTGGAATCGGGCGATGCGAAATCCGGGACCGAGCTTGCCGGTACCGGGCGGCGGTTCGTCTCGACAGTTTCGACCGGCGGTCTGCGCTCAACGCGTGAAGTGGACCTGATCAGGACGATCCAGGCCGTGCGTCCCGATGACCAGATGCTGTCCATCGCGCAGCACACGCTGTTGTTCCGGGTGCGCCGTGGCGTGGCAGTCGCATTGGCCGTTGCCGATGTTTTTGGCCGCCAGAGCGATCTGGAGAACCTTCTGGCGCGCAATGCCTCGGCGCCCCTGCAGGGGGAGGATGCCAGCCATTTCAAGAAGCTTTTGTCCGCCGCCGCCTATGTCTCGGCTTTTGCGCTTGCTGCCTACCTCTCGCAGCTGATCGAAGCGGATAGCCAGGCCGCCAATGACGTGACGGTTCCGGAATTCAATTTCGATACGGCGCAGGATGCACTGAAATCGATCGTCGGCGGTCTGGACCGGGCCATTGCCGGTGCCGCCGGTGAACAGACCATGCTGGCGCGGGCGAAAGCCTATGCTGCTGCGGCCATTGAAGGCCTGTTGCAGCGCAAGGGCCGTTTTGACGGGCTCGGCAGCTTTGAAGACACGCATATGCGTCTTGATAGCGACGATTTCACGCTTGACGGCTTCGATGTGGCGCCGGGCAAGAAACGCACGCCTTTGGTGATGACCTTCAAAAAGCCTGGTGAAGTCATCGGCAATCACATTGCCAAATATCAGGCGCTGAAGCTGTCAAAAATGCTGATGGCCTATGATTTCGACCAGCAGCTCAACCCGTTCGTTGAACTTGGCGGCTTTCTGTTCACATTCATCGGCGACGGCGCGCCGGGGACGGGGAAGACGACGCTGATCCAGATGATTGCCGGTCTCGTCAACGATTACTGCCAGGTGGCGGGCTATGCCTTCCATTACGAGAATTTCGGCGTCGACCAGATTTCCTCCTATCAGGGAAAATCCGGACAGAACTGCCGGCAATTCGTCAACAACGTGCTCAATCCGCGCGTGATCGGCTTCGGCACCATCGATGATATCGATCAGGTTGCCGCGCGGCGTTCCGATGACCGGGCGTCTGCCGGCCAGCAGGAAATCACCGGCGTGCTGATGGAAGCGTTTGCGGGTGCATCCACCGTGGTGCGCGGCAACTGCGCGTTCGGCATGTTCTCCAACTATCCGGAGAACGTCGACGATGCGCTGCGCCAGCGCGCCGGAGCGCGCTGGCTGGTGGATGGGCCGCAGACCCGCAACGATTACATCGATATCTTTGCGCTGCTCGCCGGCAAGAACCACAGGATTCCGCTCGGCGAACACAAGCTGTTCGAAGACCAGCAGATCGAACGCGCCGTGGATGCCGCCTATGAACAATTGTCGAAGCCGCAGGAAGACGGGCTGAAAGCGGTGTATGAGCGCTTCATTTCCGAGAACGGCGAGCCGGAAACGCTTGCCGATATCGGTACCTATCTGCACATGATCAAGGAGCGCGAGCCGCGTTTCACCGGCCGCGCCATCAAGAATGTGACGGATGCGATCAAGATGCGCGCCATGGACATCGAACTGCCGGATGCATGGTTCGAAAAGCCCGAGACCTTCATGCACAAGCCCTATGATGAGAAAAAGGCGATGGTGGAGGAACTGCGCAAGCCCTTCACCATGGAGATGGTGCTGCAGGAAACCAACCGGTATGCGGATTCGGAATTCCGCTATGCCGACAAGTCGGACGATGCCGCCGTGGAAAAGATCGTCCGCGATGCGCGCCTGCGCGAACGGGCGATC
Source organism: Phyllobacterium sp. MT110 (assembly GCF_058792715.1). Lineage (NCBI taxonomy): Bacteria > Pseudomonadati > Pseudomonadota > Alphaproteobacteria > Hyphomicrobiales > Phyllobacteriaceae > Phyllobacterium > Phyllobacterium sp. MT110. The sequence continues at coordinate 2,107,269 of NZ_JBXAFE010000001.1, read as the reverse complement.
CGGGAAGTGGAATCTCTGAAAGCCAGGGGGCAGTGGGACGCCTGATGGACCTTCTCTACGAAAACGAACTGATCTACGGGCGTCTGCTGACGATCGACCAGCCACATCTGATCGAACGCTACAACCGGGCACTGACGGCTTTTGGATTCAAGGCAACCGAACTTGCGCGGTTCAATATTGACCGGACGGGATTCTCGCCGGAAATCGCCGCTGAGCTGAAGGACCCGTCCTATCTCGATCCCAATGGCGTCAACCGCCGTTTCATCATTCTGACGCCGGATCAGGCGATGCTGCCGGTGGTTCACACGCAGTTCTCCAATACGTCGCAGCTGATGTACGAGTTCTTCAGCAGCAATGCGCGGGCGATCAACGCGCTGACCATCAAGGATGTGATCTTCGGCGAGATCGAGGACAGTGTTTCCATCGTCAACGACATCGAGGATCTGCTGTCGATCAATCAGGTCGAGTTCCGCGTCCTTTCCGCTGAAAACGTCATGGGGCAGGCGGCGGAACTGCGTCTGCTGGTGGACCGGCTGCAGAACGAGCCGAACACCTGGCGCGACGACGATCTCCTCAACCGGATGGTCGAACTTGCCAAGGTCACCGGCGATATCCGCGAGAATTCACTGGTGCCCGACAAGGTGGTGTTCCGCCACAGCGCCTTCTGGACCAGCCATTTCGGCGGCATCTATATCTTTGTCGATGACAATACGACAACGGTCATCGGCGATCCCGCCGCTCCCGGTTTCCGGCGCTCGCGCCCCTGGCAGGTCAATTACATCTCGATCAAGGACGCCGATCAGGTGTTCCAGTTTCTTGCCGCGACGGGGCGCATCGAGTTGCCGCGCGGCTCGTGGATCGAGCAGTCGGGCTATCTGGAAAACCGCGGTGAGATGATCATCCGCCATCTCATCCGGACGCTTGAACCGGAACGCAATCTGAGCGGTATCGATCGTATCTGGCTGCAGACCTGGATTCACGCCAATGCCAGTCTGATCAATCATGACGGGACATGGCCGTTCCTGAACGCCGTGAAACGTGAAATTGCTCAGACAGGGCAGATCAACCTCTCCGAGATCGACCCGGCGCGCCGTTTTCTGGTGGTGCGGGCGCTCCCAAGCCATCCCGATGCGTGGCTGGTCAATCAGCTGATCAGTGATTTTGTCCCGTGGGATTTCCTGTCGCGGTACATCTTCAACAAGCAGGGCTTCTACGCCGATTACGGCCGCTGGAGCCCCGCCTATCAGGAACACGTTGTCGATATACTCAAAACCACCTATTTGAAGGACAAGGAAGGGTTGCGGAAGCGGCTGTATGGGTTGGGGTAGGGAGCGCCAGGACGCTACTGGTCATGAATTGGTTGATGCATTGTCACTTGATCAATAAACATCAGTAGTACGTCTCTATGTAGCCTACATTCTCTCTACGTCCTGCAGGCGCAGCACAAGTGCCTGCTCCAATTACTCTTATTCTTATTTTTGCATTTGCTGCGACAAGCACTGTTGCAAGATAAGCTTTCCCGGAATCTGTACCTACATCGAACTCGAATTGGTTGGTGTATTTATCGCAAACTGGCTTATCCACGTGCGTATCGACAGTGATGACGACGGCAGTATTTACGACAGCGATTCCGTGAACCAACCCCTCTCCCGTGCCAGCGGGTGCCGGAAATGTTGAAGCTGCAAGCGTCGAAACAACCGCACAATTAACGATTATATTCCTCAAATATCTCATTGGTATTCTCCAAAACTTGTAATGAAAAAATGATGGCCTTAAGTTTAAAACAAATATGGGAGAGACAAGGAAGGGCTGCGCAGGCGGTTGTATGGTCTTGAGGTGAACGGTTAATCTACTCCTTGTTGCAAGTGTAATCTGAATAAACAATTAAAAATCTATTACGAACCATAAGGCAGTCTCTCGATCACCCCACACTCTGCAAGTAGAATCTCCAGTAACTGTAATGCGTTTCTTACTATTAGCGGCGATAAGCAATAGGGCGTATTTGTTTTTTCCTTCTTGGGTAGTGCTATCAAAGGCAAAATCCCTGCTGAACGCACCAGACCCGCAGGGAGGGGCATCGTTATGGGTGTCTACAGTGAATATTATGATACCGTTGATAAAAGCATAAACGTTGTGAACCAGCCCTGAACCTGATCCCGCGTGCGCAGAGATGGGTAGTATGGATAGTATTGAAATAGTGATATACCTTAGGGCCCCCATTAATATTCTCCTTTTTATATTATGAACCAATCGAGAAGATCTAATTCAGCAATAGATATATGCTTGGCCCAATGTCGGTATTGGCGTTCAGCTCTTCATAAAAGCGTTGCGCCATTTCGATATCCGTCGCGCTGAGCCTGCCATCGCCGATCCATTTCGGATTGCAGTAATTCATCACAGAAGCCAAATCCCACGCGCCAACCAGCAGGTCTCCATTGGTACCTTGCGCTCCCTGGTCGTGGTCGCACGCGCCTGGTGGGGTATCCGGTCTGTTTTGTTCGTGGGCGAACCCGAGGGCATGTCCGAATTCATGGACGGCGATTTTTCTGATGCAGTCGGCCTTTGTCCTCTGACAACCAGGGCTCCATTGTGTGAACTCGAAATTCAGTTGAATGCCGGGATTTAAGTTTTTCAATCGGGTCCCCAAGCCGTAAGTTGCCGGACCCTCTTCGTTGACAATGATTGTAATTCCACCGTTTGGGACCTCACCCACGCATCGATCCCATCCGATGAAGCGGATCGACGAGGCAGCCTCCCATGTGTCAGCCACCGCTTGTCTTACGATTTCCCGCTGCACTGCATATTGATTAAATGTTTGGGGCTGCATATTCCAGCAAGTCGGTATGGGAGCTATCGGCCATAAAACCACGGTGAGGGGATATCCCTTTTCCTGGTTGGGGCTGCGAGCGCTCGCCAGTGAAAAAGTCCAGCCGCTATCCCCTTTAGCGCCGCTTGCGATCAGCAGGTTGCAGGCAGCGAAGGCTGCGATAAAAAGATGGAAACGAGACATGCGGACTCCATTCGATCTTTCGCAAATGATGCCCATGAAGAGGTCAACCGGATGCGGCCGTCAATATTACTTTGGTAGGGGATCTCTTGCCTCATCCCCTACCAATATGCAGAGGGAATTAGTGCTGGATATTTGAGATCGAAGCCTTGCCTATCAGGAACACGTTGTCGATATACTCAAAACAACCTATTTGAAGGACAAGGAAGGGCTGCGCAGGCGGCTCTACGGTCTCACCTCCTAGCAAGGATGCACAATGCTCGATCCCGTCATCAACTTCTTCAGCCGGATTTTCTATCTGATCGGACGTGGCATCGGCTATGCGGTCGGTATCCTCCTGTGGCCGTTCCTGTGGGCAGGGCGCTGGTACACCCAGCGCGGCTGGATCCTGAAGACAATCGTGGGTGCGATACTCATTCTCTGGGTCGGGCTTTACGGCTATTTTTTCTGGGTCACGCAGGTCTGGACGAATTTCAATCCGGACTACGTCGCAGTCTATAATTTCGACAAGCGTGACGTTGCCGCTGGCGAACCGGTTGCTGCGCAAGCCGTCGGAACGGCGCCCAAGAGCTGCGCCCGTTCGGCCATTGTGGAAGTCACGGCTGACCTCACCGATTTCAACGTGAACCAGAATGCCTGGATTTCCTCGATGCTGCTGTTCAAGCTCGGCTTCTTCGGCATGTCATGGGACGATACGCCTTTCCTCGACAACAAGGCGGCGTTCCAGCGCGGCATCAACTCCGCCGTGCGCCGTACGGCCGTCGAGCTTGTCGACACGCTTGGCCGTATCCGCGGCACATCGCAGATCGACAATGATCTGCAGAAGGCCCGCGGCAATCTGCAGTTCACCGAGGATGCATGGTATTTTGGCCTGAACCCCTTTGGCCCCAAGACCCCGACCCCGAGCTATTACCGTTCGGCGGTCAAAGACCTCAGGACTTTCAATTCGAAGCTTGAAGCCTGCAATGCCGTATTCGATGCACGTGCCGACAACCTCATGCAGTTCGTCGACCGTATTGCCAATGATATCGGCTCCACCTCCGCCATCCTGAAGGATCGCTCGGAGAAGAACAATTATGGCTGGTTCGATACCCGTGCGGATGACCGGTTCTGGTTCGCCTATGGCCAGCTCTACGCCTATTACGGCCTGATGAATGCGGCAAAGGTCGACTTCAAGCAGGTCGTGCAGCAGAAGAACCTGGCCCCCCTATGGGATGGCATGGACGGACAGCTCCGTTCGGCGCTCAACATAACACCATGGATCATCGCCAATGGCAGCGAGGGCGGATGGTTGTTGCCCAACCATCTGACAACCATGGGTTTTTATATCTTGCGCGTGCGTTCCAACCTGATCGATATCAAGCAGGTGCTGCAGCAATAAGTGGACTTGGGCGGGTAAAATGCTATATTTGGCCTTGGAGTGAGGGCGAGCTTTCGCCCACCCTCTTTCCTGGTTACATGAAACGGATCCGGATGGTCACTTGCCAGCGATTCCGGATCCTTTTCATTTCCAGGGTGATGCTGAAGGGTTTAAACCACATCGTATCACCTCCAAGTTTGAGAGCATGGCTGATGCCGCAGCCGGAGTAGCCCATCTCCTCCGATACACCGCTGGCCCGGTGCTGTTGCTTTTGCCCTCAACAAATCCATTGATGACGAAGTGCGACCGGTTCGGCAACGAACGGGGAGTTGCGTCGCGATAGGTAACCGGTTGCAGGTCGATCAAACCGGCAGGTATGTGGTTTCCTTGAATTTTTTGGCAGCGAGGGCGGATGGTTGTTGCCCAACCATCTGACAACCATGGGTTTTTATATTCTGCGCATGCGCTCCAACCTGATCGATATCAAGCAGGTGCTGCAGCAATAAGTGGACTTGGGCGGGTAAAATGCTATATTTGGCCTTGGAGTGAGGGCGAGCTTTCGCCCACCCTCTTTCCTGGCTACTTGAAAAGAACCCGGATAGTGACTTGCCAGCCAGTCCGGGTTTTTTTCATTTCCAGGGTGATGCTGAAGGGCTTAAGCCACATCGTATCACCTCCAAGTTTGAGAGCATGGCTGATGCCGCAGCCGGAGCAGCCCATCTCCTCCGATACACCGCTGGCCCGGTGCCGGTGCTTTTGCCCTCAACACATCCATTGATGATGAAATGCGACCGGTTCGGCAACGAACGGGGAGTTGTGTCGCAATAGGTATCAGGTTGCAGGTCGATCAAACCGGCAGGTGCGTGGTTTCCTTGACTTCCTCCATGACGGCATAGGTATGCGTCTCGCGCACACCCGGCAGCGACAGCAGGGCATCGGAGAGAAAGCGGCGGTAGTGCTCCATGTCCGCGACACGCGCCTTGATCAGGTAGTCGAAACCGCCGGCGACCATGTGGCATTCCATCACGTCGGGGTTGCGCCGTGTCGCAGCCGCAAAGGTGGCAAAAACATCCGGGGTGGTGCGGTCCAGCTTGATTTCCACGAAGACCAGCATTGCGCGGTCGAGCTTTTTCGGCGACAGTCTGGCGGTGTAGCCAAGGATATAGCCGTCTCTTGTCAGGCGCTTGACCCGTTCCGTGGTCGCCGTTTGCGAGAGGCTGATACGCTCGGATAACTCGGTGTTGGAGAGCCGCCCGTCCTTCTGCAGCTCGCGCAAGATGCGCCGGTCAAGGCTGTCCAGGTTTTTCATCTCTAAAATACCCCATATTTTTAGTTTTTTGCGCTGCTTTGTGAGCGTTCATTGGTGAGAAGAACCAAGTGGAATAGATTATATGGGAAAAATCAATAAGGGGAAGCCTGATGACCAGACCATTGCCGTCTTCAAACGATTTTACTGCGCCATATGCTGTCGATGATCAGCAACTGGTGGCATCTTTGCTGAAAACCATCGCCCTGCCGGAAGACGTCAACCGCCGTATCGATGCACGTGCCAGCAAATACATCGCCACGATTCGCAAGGAAGCGAGTGGCATCGGGGGTGTCGAGGATTTCCTGCGCGAGTACGGCTTGTCCACCCGTGAAGGGCTGGCGCTGATGGTTCTCGCCGAAGCCCTGCTGCGCGTGCCGGACGCGGCAACGCAGGACAAGCTGATCGAGGACAAGCTGAAGCAGGGCAAGTGGTCGGAGCACGAGCCGAGCGGCGATACGTGGTTTGTATCGGCATCGGCCTGGGCGCTCGGCCTTTCCGCCAAGGTGATCAAGCCGGGCGAGACGCCGGAAGGGGTGATTTCCTCGCTCGTCAAACGTATCGGCCTTCCCACGGTCCGCACCGCCACCAAGCAGGCCATGCGTTATCTCGGCCACCATTTCGTTCTCGGCGAAACCATCAAGGATGCGCTGAAGCGCGCTGCCTCGAATGAAGCCAAGGGTTATCGCCATTCCTTCGATATGCTGGGTGAGGGTGCCCGCACGCGCAAGGACGCGCGCGGCTATTTCAAATCCTATTCCGATGCCATCGACGCGATCGGCCGGGCCACGGGCAACAAGAAGCTGCCGGATCGCATGGGCATTTCCGTCAAGCTCTCCGCCCTGCATCCGCGTTATCTCGCCACGCATCATGATCAGGTCATGGCCGAACTGGTGCCGGACCTCTTGGCATTGGCGCAGAAGGCCAAATCCTACGATCTCAATTTCACCGTCGATGCCGAAGAAGCCGACCGGCTCGAGCTGTCGCTGGATGTGATCGACCGCGTCTTTGCCGATCCGTCGCTGGATGGATGGGATGGATTCGGCCTCGCCATTCAGGCCTATCAGAAGCGTGCGCTTGAGGTGATCGACCACATCGACAGGCTCGCAGCACGGCATAACCGCAAGATGATGGTGCGGCTGGTCAAGGGGGCCTATTGGGATACGGAAGTGAAGCGGACCCAGGAGCGCGGTCTGCCCGATTACCCGGTGTTCACCCGCAAGCCTGCAACCGATGCGTCCTACATGGCCTGCGCCAAGCGCATGCTTGACGCCCGGCCACGCATATTCCCGCAGTTTGCCACCCACAATGCGCTGACGGTCGCCATGATCCTGGAAATGGCTGGCGGCGACAAGACCGGTTTTGAGTTCCAGCGGCTGCATGGCATGGGAGAAAGCCTCTACAAGCAGATCACGGAAAAGGACGAGAAAATCGCTTGCCGCATCTATGCACCCGTTGGCGGCTACCGCGACCTCCTGGCCTACCTGGTTCGCCGCCTGCTCGAAAACGGCGCCAACTCGTCTTTCGTGTCGGTGGTCGGTGACAGCAATGTACCGATAGCGGACCTGCTGGTACGCCCGGCGGAAAAGCTCAATGACGGCAAAGGCTATCGTCACCCGCATATCCCGCTGCCTGCCAAAATCTATGGCAAGCGCATCAATTCGGCCGGCGTGGAACTGGGTGACCGCAAGGAACTGGCTGCCCTTTTGGGCGGCATCGCCAAGGCATCCCGCACGGTCAACGCTGTTCCGCTGATCGACGGCGTGAAAGCTGCGGGCAAGGCCCAGAATGTGATTTCGCCGGTCAATGGCGCGACCGTCGGAACGGTTGTGTTTGCGACGGCGGACGAAGCGGCAAAGGCGGTCGGCATTGCTAAAAGGGCTTTCGTCTCGTGGTCGCGTGTTCCGGTGGAAACCCGCGCCAAGGCCCTGGAAAAGGCGGGTGACCTTCTGGAGAACAATCGTGATCCGCTGATGGACCTTCTCTCCCGTGAAGCGGGCAAGACGCTCGATGATGGCATTGCCGAAATTCGCGAGGCGGTGGATTTCTGCCGCTACTACGCTGCCGAGGCGCGCCGTCAGTTTGCAACCGACAAGGCCATGCCCGGCCCGACAGGCGAAGACAACAAGCTGCGTCATCGCGGTCGCGGTGCCTTCGTCTGCATCAGCCCGTGGAATTTCCCGCTGGCGATTTTCCTGGGTCAGGTCACCGCGGCCCTTGCTGCGGGGAACACCGTGGTGGCGAAGCCAGCGGAACAGACGCCGCTGATTGCCTATGAAGCCATCCGGCTTCTGCACGAAGCGGGCGTGCCGAAAGATGCCGTGCTTTATGTCCCGGGTGACGGCTCGGTCGGTGCGGCGTTGACATCCCACGCGGATATTGCCGGCGTTGCCTTTACCGGCTCGACCGATACGGCCTGGGCCATCAACCGCACGCTGGCGGCGAAGAAAGGCCCGATTGTTCCGCTGATCGCCGAAACCGGCGGCCTCAACGGGATGATCGTCGATGCCACCGCCTTGTCGGAACAGGTTGCCGACGATGTTGTCATGTCCGCCTTCCGTTCTGCTGGCCAGCGCTGTTCTGCGTTGCGAATCCTCTACCTGCAGGAAGATATCGCCGACAACATGCTCGAGATGATCGAAGGCGCGGCACGTGAGTTGACGCTTGGCGATCCGTCGCTGGCCTCCACCGATATCGGCCCGATCATCGATCAGACGCAGCGCGACATGCTCGCAGCCCACATTGCCGCGATGCGCAAGAGTCAGAAGGTTCGCTATGCTGGTACTGCACCGGACGAGGGCCTGTTCTTTGCGCCGCATATCGTTGAACTCAATCATGCGGAAGCGTTGGAGAAGGAGGTGTTCGGGCCGGTTCTGCACGTGGTGCGCTGGAAAGCCAAGGATCTGGACAAGGTGCTCGACCAGATCGCCTCGACCGGTTACGGCCTGACCTTCGGTCTGCACACGCGCATTGAGGCGACGGTCGCCAAAGTCATCGACCGGCTCGACATCGGCAATGTCTATGTCAACCGCAACACGATCGGCGCGGTTGTCGGGACACAGCCCTTCGGCGGTTCGGGTCTTTCCGGCACCGGTCCCAAGGCGGGCGGTCCGTCGTACCTGACGCGTTTCGCGCTGGAACAGGTGGTGTCGGTCAACACGGCCGCGGCCGGGGGCAATGCCAGCCTGATCGCCATGGGCGAATAAGCGGGAAAACCGCCGAAAAGAGATGTGCAACTGGGGATAGTGGGCTGCTCACTATCCCCATTTCGCTTCTGCGATGCTATTTGGCGTATCTACGCGAGTGGAACGAATTTGACATTCGCACCCCATTTGACATCACGCGGAACATGCGAATGTCAAATTCAAAGTTCCACTGGAGTCATATACTTGCTAGTGGTCCTTTGATTCTGACATTTGCCTCCATGGCTTGTATCAAAGGGATGCAAATGTCAGAATCGGACCACTAGGGGAGGACATGCCGATGGCTGTCGTTAAGTCCGATATTGAGATCGCCCGCGCTGCAACCAAGAAACCGGTTTTCGAGATAGGTGCAAAGATTGGCATTGCGCCGGAACACCTCGTTCCCTACGGGCACGACAAGGCAAAACTCTCGGCGGAATTCATCCGCTCGAAGCGCGGTGCTCCGGATGGCAAGCTGATCCTCGTGACGGCGGTCAGCCCGACACCGGCCGGTGAAGGCAAGACGACGACGACCGTCGGTCTCGGCGATGGTCTCAACCGCATCGGCAAGAGCGCGATTGTCTGCATCCGCGAGGCGTCGCTCGGGCCCTGTTTCGGCGTGAAAGGCGGCGCTGCCGGCGGCGGCTATGCGCAGGTCATCCCGATGGAAGACATCAACCTGCATTTCACCGGCGATTTTCACGCCATCACTGCGGCGCACAATCTGCTGGCAGCCCTGATCGACAATCACGTCTATTGGGGCAATGAACTCAATCTCGATACGCGCCGCGTGACCTGGCGGCGGGTCATGGACATGAACGACCGCGCGCTGCGCGACATCGCGTCTTCCCTGGGCGGCGTGGCCAACGGCTTTCCGCGTGAATCGGGTTTTGACATCACGGTGGCCTCGGAAGTCATGGCCATTCTCTGCCTTGCAACCGATCTCGAAGATCTCGAGCGGCGGCTGGGCGATATCATTATCGGCTATCGTTTCGACAAGACCGCCGTCTACGCCCGGGATCTGAAGGCGGACAAGGCGATGGCCGTCCTCCTGAAGGATGCCATGCAGCCCAATCTGGTGCAGACGCTGGAAAACAATCCAGCCTTTGTGCATGGCGGCCCCTTCGCCAATATTGCCCACGGCTGCAACTCCGTCGTCGCCACGACGACCGCGCTCAAGCTTGCGGATTACGTGGTGACGGAAGCCGGTTTCGGTGCCGATCTCGGTGCAGAAAAATTCTTCAACATCAAATGCCGCAAGGCGGGATTGAAACCGGCCGCCGCCGTCATCGTTGCCACGGTCCGCGCCATGAAGATGCATGGCGGCGTTGCCAGGGACGATCTCGGTCTTGAGAATGTTGCTGCAGTGAAGGCGGGCTGTGCCAATCTTGGCCGCCACATGGAAAATGTGCGGCAGTTCGGTGTGCCTGTTGTCGTGGCGATCAATCATTTCAGTGCCGATACGGATGCCGAGATCGAAACCGTGAAGAACTTCGTCGCGGCCCATGGCGCGCAAGCCATCCTGTGCAAACACTGGGCGCTGGGATCGGCCGGGATCGAAGAGCTGGCGCACAAGGTGGTGTCTCTCGCCGAGAGCGGTTCAGCCCAGTTCTCGCCGCTCTATGAGGATGAGCTTTCCCTGTTCGACAAGATCGAGACGGTGGTCAAGCGCATCTATCGCGGTGCGGAGGCGGATGCCGATGCCAGCGTGCGGGAGCAGTTGCGGCAGTGGGAGGCCGCCGGATACGGCCATCTTCCCGTCTGCATGGCCAAGACGCAATATTCGTTCTCGACGGATTCGCACCTGCGCGGCGCACCGGTCAATCATGTGGTGCATGTGCGGGAGGTGCGCCTTTCGGCTGGCGCCGGTTTCGTCGTCGCGATCTGCGGCGAGATCATGACCATGCCGGGTCTGCCCAAATCGCCTTCGGCGGAACGCATTCATCTCAACGGGCAAGGTTTGATCGAAGGGCTGTTCTGAGCGATTTTCAGGCCGGTGATTTTTGCTGTTGCAAGCGCCGCCGCGTAACGCTAACAATCACCGCCATGAACACGCGCGTTATGATGTCAAATGGCTGGTGGTGGGCTCGCTGATCGCGGCCACGCAGCCTTTTGCACGCACGTAAAGGGATCAGGGCCGCAACGGGTTTTCCGGGCGGCCTTTTTGTTTGACCGCCAGAAGCCCGCAAAGCCAAATGCAACGGAGTGGAAATGATGATGCATAGAATTGAGGGCGACGTGGAAATATTCGACACGGCAGGCGGTGTTACCATCTCCCGGTCACGCATTGCGACTGCCTATGCCAGCGCCATCGACAGCTATGTCGACGGGCTGGATGAACGGCGCGGGGCAGTTTTCTCGTCCAATTATGAATATCCCGGCCGTTACACGCGGTGGGATACGGCCATTATCGATCCTCCGGTTGTCATCACCTCCAACGGCCGGCATATGACGATCGAGGCGCTGAACAAGCGCGGTGAAATCCTGTTGCGCCCGATCCACAAAGCGGTTTCGGCCCTTGCCGAAGTGTCGATTTCTGCCGCAGGCGCAACGAAGCTCGACCTTGAAATCGCCCTGCCGAGCCGTCCGTTCACCGAAGAAGAACGCTCGCGCATCCCTTCGGTTTTCACGGTATTGCGCGGCATCGTCGCCCTGTTCTTCAGCGAGGAGGATGCCAATCTCGGCCTGTATGGCGCGTTCGGCTATGATCTCGCGTTCCAGTTCGATCCGATCCAGTACAAGCTGAAGCGGCCGGACGACCAGCGCGACATCGTGCTCTATCTCCCGGACGAAATTCTGGTTGTCGATCACCACGCCGCCAAGGCATGGCTCGACCGGTATGAATACGCGTTCGAGGGCGCTTCCACGGAAGGCCTGTCGCGCGAAACCGAAGCCAGGGCATTCAAGCCGACGAGCACGATTCCGGGTCGCGGCGACCACAATCCCGGCGACTATGCGGAACTCGTCAAGAAAGCCAAGGAAAGCTTCAAGCGCGGCGATCTCTTCGAAGTGGTGCCGGGCCAGACATTCTACGAGCGCTGCGAGACCAAGCCTTCGGTCATTTCGCGCCGTCTGAAAGCCATCAACCCGTCGCCCTATTCCTTCTACATCAATCTGGGCGACAATGAATATCTCGTTGGCGCTTCGCCGGAGATGTTCGTGCGCGTCGTTGGCCGCCGCATCGAGACCTGCCCGATTTCGGGAACGATCAAGCGCGGCGAGGACGCGATTGCCGATGCCGAGCAGATCATCAAACTGCTCAATTCCAAGAAGGACGAGTCCGAACTCACCATGTGCTCGGACGTGGACCGCAATGACAAGAGCCGGGTGTGCGAGCCGGGTTCCGTGCGTGTCATCGGCCGCCGCCAGATCGAAATGTATTCCCGGCTTATTCACACCGTGGACCACATCGAGGGCCGTCTGCGCGAGGATATGGACGCCTTTGACGGCTTCCTGTCGCATGCATGGGCTGTGACGGTGACGGGAGCGCCAAAGCTCTGGGCCATGCGCTTCATCGAAGAGAACGAGCGCAGCCCGCGCGCCTGGTACGGCGGGGCCATTGGCATGGTCAATTTCAATGGCGACATGAACACCGGTCTGACCCTGCGCACCATCCGCATCAAGGACGGCATCGCGCAGGTACGGGCGGGAGCGACGCTGCTGTTCGATTCCGTTCCGGAAGAGGAAGAGGCTGAAACCGAACTCAAGGCTTCCGCGATGATTGCGGCGGTGCGCGAGGCGCACAAGAGCAATATCCCCGTGGAAGAACGCGCCGTTGCGCGGGTCGGCGAGGGGCTGTCGATCCTGCTTGTCGACCATGAGGATTCGTTCGTCCATACGCTCGCCAATTATTTCCGGCAGACGGGCGCCACCGTGACCACCGTTCGCACGCCGGTACCCGATGAAATCTTCGACCGGCTGAAACCTGATCTGGTGGTGCTTTCGCCGGGGCCGGGCACGCCGGAGGATTTTGACTGCAAGGCAACGATCAAGAACGCACGCAAGCGCGACCTGCCGATCTTCGGTGTCTGCCTCGGCTTGCAGGCACTGGCGGAAGCCTATGGCGGCACGCTGCGGCAGTTGCACGTTCCGATGCATGGAAAACCGTCACGTATCCGGATTACAAAGCAGGGCAGGATTTTTTCGGGCCTGCCGAAGGAGGTCACGGTTGGCCGTTATCACTCGATCTTTGCCGATCCCGTGCGGCTGCCGGATGAGTTCATCGTGACGGCGGAGACCGAAGATGGGGTCATCATGGCTTTCGAACACAAGAGCGAACCGATTGCGGCGGTGCAATTCCATCCGGAATCGATTATGACCCTCGGGCATAATGCGGGCATGCGCATGATTGAAAACATCGTGGCGCACCTGCCGCGCAAGGCCAAGGAGCGAGCTGCCTGATGGAAGGTGAAAACGTCGTCCAGCGACTGGCATTCTGGTCGATTTTCGTCGGCATGGGCGTGCTGGCACTGAAATATGCCGCCTATCACGTTACCGGTTCTGTTGCGCTCTACTCCGACGCACTGGAATCGATCGTGAATGTCGTGGCAGCGCTTGCCGCCTGGTGGGCGATCCGTGTCAGCCACAAGCCCGCCGACCAGAATCACCCCTTCGGGCACCACAAGGCCGAGTATTTTTCGGCGGTGCTCGAGGGCGTGCTGATCGTCGTGGCGGCGCTCTTGATCCTGCGGGAAGTCTGGTCCGCCTGGGAGATGCCCAAGGTCATGGAGGAACCATGGCTGGGTCTGGCGATCAATGGCGGTGCCTCGCTTGTGAACGCCCTGTGGGCCACGCTGCTGATCAGCCGTGCCCGCCGGTACAAATCGCCGGCTTTGCTGGCGGACGGCAAGCACATCATGACCGATGTGGTGACCTCCATCGGTGTGTTCATCGGTCTCGTCGGTGCCGTGATCACCGGCTGGACGTTCCTCGATCTGCTGCTTGCGGTGATCGTTGCGCTCAACATCCTCTGGCAAGGCTGGGGTGTGATCGGGTCGTCCGTACAAGGTCTGATGGATGTGGGTGTTCCCTCCGATGAAACCATGCGCATCCGCGACATCATCTCGGCCAATGCCGGCGGTGCGCTGGAGGTGCATGACCTGAAGACGCGCGTTGCCGGGCGGGTGACGTTCATCGAGTTTCATCTGGTCGTTCATGCCAGCATGAGCGTCGGCGACGCGCATGTCATCTGTGACCGGATGGAAAATGCGCTGATGCAGCAGATTCCCGATTCGAGTGTCGTCATTCACGTCGAACCGGAAGAAGAGGCCAAGCTGCCGATCGGCACGGCTGCCGTTCCCTTCGCCTGAGCGATCCAACCTTGTGGGCGATGCGGGCAAGGCTCTTGGTTGGGGCGGCAATTTGGTGCTTTAAATCCCTTTTTGCGCCACTTTTATTCCCATTCTGTGCGTGGTAAAATCCCGTTTTGTGTATTGTGAAATCCCGTTTTGTATCTTAGGATCAATTTTGCAAGTGGTTCAAGCAGTTAGAAAATGTATCCGAGATTTTCTGCACAAGATGTCAAGTCCGCTCTGACGGACAGTCGAGTGGTGCTGATTGCAGGACCGCGTCAGGCGGGAAAATCGACTTTGGCAAAGTCTGTGTCCGACTCGTCGAGGAGCTATTTTACGCTCGACGATGCAACGATATTGAATGCTGCCAAAGCTGATCCCAAAGGTTTCATAAGAGGCCTGGATCGCGTGACGATTGACGAGATTCAACGAGCGCCTGGTTTATTGCTTGCTATCAAGGAAAGTGTTGATGACGATCCGCGCCCGGGACGCTTCTTGCTGACCGGTTCGGCCAACATCATGACGCTGCCAACAGTCGCCGATTCCCTCGCGGGACGGATGGAAGTGATTACACTGATGCCGTTGGCGCGGGGCGAAATTAGCGGGCAGAAGTCAACCTTCCTTGAACTGGCTTTTCAAGGCCAGGTGGCGCCGGTTAAGGGAATATCTGTTTCGGGCCCGGAATTAATCGAGATTGTGCTGGCGGGTGGTTATCCCGAAGCAATTGCACGCTCCACGCCAGAGCGACGCACGAAATGGTATCTCGATTATATAAACGCTATCATTCAGCGGGACGTGCGCGACATCGCTGATATCACCCGTATTGGTGACATGCCGCGGCTGATCCGTCTCTTTGCAAACTATTCGGCAAAACTCATCAATTTCAGCGAAATCGGTGCTGCTCTGGCGATGGATCGCAAGACCGTCCAACGCTATCTCGATATTTTCACGGCCTTGTACATCACTCACTCAGTGGAACCATGGCATAACAATCAGATATCGCGGCTGACCAAGTCGCCAAAACTTCACTTTCTTGATAGCGGGCTGCTTGCGTCCGTACTCGGCGTCACAATGGATGGAATCAGGTCAGACCGGAATGTGTTTGGCCACTTGCTGGAAAGCTTTGTTTTTGGCGAGCTTCTTAAACAGGTCGGATGGATGCAGGCGCGAGGAATATCCATTCATCATTTCAGAACGACAACCAGGACCCAGGAAGAGGTTGATTTTGTTCTTGAAGACAATCGGGGCGGGATAGTGGGGATTGAAGTCAAAGCATCCGCTACCGTGCTATCTGAGGATTTTCGTGGAATGCGTAAGCTTTCAGAGGTAACCAAAGGCCGGTTCATCGCGGGCATACTCATCTATGATGGCGATAAGGTCGTTCCATTCGGTTCCAACATGTTTGCCGTGCCGGTCTCGCATCTCTGGAACTGATGGACATGGTTTGGAGAACTACAAAAACCGGTGCACGGCGGCAACATTTGTCACGCAATGTTTCGAGCTGTCATGATTTTGTTACAATTATATTGACATAGCAGAGCCGCTGAATGACACCATCATCAAGCAAAGCAATTTCTCCATCAATGATGCAGCGCCGGGGGCGTCAGTCAGGGGACACAGGATTTGGCGGCAAGCATCCATTCTCCAGGGAATCGAGCGCCGAAAACGCAGGCAGCGCCGGGCGGACAACCGCGGCTGTTTACGAAATTAGTTAACCTTCAACTGTCAGGATTAACTTATGGGTAAACCGACCCTCTACGCACTTCTCACCGGACTTTCATTGATCGCTGCGGCCTATCCCGCCAGCGCACGGATCATCATTGACTGTGAGAAGCCGGCGGCAGCGAAGGTACCGGCCCCCGCGAACCCGGTTGATCCGCTTGCGGTTACCGGTAAAACTAGCACGGCCGCCTGCGGGCAGAAGCTGCAGGCCGTGGTGCCCGCGCCAGAGAAGGCGCAGCCCATCAATATCGTTGCAACAGGCGGTGCAGGCATGTTGAAAAAGGCAGTGAAGGGCGAGATTCTTCCACAGGGCGAGAACGCGCTGCGGGACGACCTTGCGTTCAAATACCGGCTCTACCGGCCGGATGAGCCCAATGGCGATGCAATGGTTCTCCTGCACGGTTCGGGCCAGGACGAAACCAGCCTTGTTTCCCTCGCCACCAAGATCGCGCCGCATGCGCTTCTGCTCGCCGTTCGCGGCCGGGTCATGCAGGATGGCACCAGCCGGTGGTACCGCCGTCTGACGGCGGTCAGCTTCGACCAGAAGGACATTCATGTCGAAGCCAAGGCCTTCGCCGGTTTCCTGAAACAGGCGACGGAGAAGTACAAGATCGATCTCAACCGCACGACATTCCTCGGCTATTCGAACGGCGCCAACCTGGTTGGCGCGGTGATGATGCTCTATCCGGACATGGTCAAGCAGGCGGTGCTGCTGCGCTCCATGCCGGTGCTGACGGAAAATACCGATGCCAATCTCGCGGGTGCACGGGTCCTGACGGTTTCCGGCGTTGCCGACCAGACCTATGCGCCGTTCGCGCCGGCGCTTGCGACCCTGCTGCGTTCGCACGGGGCAACGGTCGAGGCGAAGTCGATCAAATCCGATCATGGCCTCGGCAATGACGACGTGCGGGTTGTCAGCGAGTGGCTTTCGGGAACGAGCGCCGAGTTGAAGAAGAACTGAGTTCCCTGCGAACACCTCTTGCATCCGGCCGGACAGTCGTTTAATTGTCTGGCCCATGGAAACGCGCCAGACACATTTGTCGTCTTTTGCCAAATCCGCTTTTGCGGGTTTGACCAGCCGCGCCTATCTCCTTCCGCTTCTTCTCGACCTTATCGGCGATCGCCGGGCTCGTTGAGAGGAGCGTCCGGCGGTCGAAAGTGCCGCCAGGCTTTTTGCTCCTTACCCCTTTACAAGACCATTCCAACGCTTGAAAAAGTGCCGCACCAGCGCCAGAGATGCGCAGACGGCCGGAAACGAGAAGCAAATGACCGATATGACCGCTCCCCGCACCATGGGCATGCCCGATGCCCGCAAGAAATACGAGCCCTATCCCACGGTTGATCTGAAGGACCGGCAATGGCCGTCCAAGCGCATCGAAAAGGCACCGATCTGGTGTTCCGTCGATTTGCGCGATGGCAACCAGGCACTGATCGACCCGATGGGCCACGACCGCAAGGTGCGGATGTTCGCCCTGTTGCTCGACATGGGTTTCAAGGAAATCGAGATCGGCTTTCCCTCGGCATCGCAGACGGATTTCGACTTTGCCCGCTGGTGTGTCGAGGAAGGCAATATTTCCGACGATGTATCCTTGCAGGTCCTGGTGCAGTGCCGTCCCGAATTGATCACCCGTACCTTTGAATCGCTGCAGGGCGCGACCAAGCCGATCATCCATTTCTACAACTCGACCAGTGAATTGCAGCGCCGGGTTGTTTTCAACAAGGATGTCGGCGGCATCAAAACCATTGCCACCGATGCGGCCAAGATGATCACCGACATGGCGGCAAAGGCCGGCGGCGGTTTCCGCTTCGAATATTCGCCGGAAAGCTTTACCGGAACGGAGCTCGACGTGGCGCTGGAGATCTGCAATGCGGTCACGGAAATCGTCAAGCCGACCCCTGACAACAAGCTGATCATCAATCTGCCGTCGACGGTCGAGATGTCGACGCCGAATGTCTATGCGGACCGCATCGAGTGGATGTGCCGCCAGCTCGACAACCGTGAAAACCTGATTATTTCATTGCATCCGCACAATGATCGCGGAACGGGCATCGCCACGACGGAACTCGGCCTGATGGCCGGTGCCGACCGCGTGGAAGGCACCCTGTTCGGCAATGGCGAGCGGACGGGCAATGTCGACATCGTCACCCTGGCGCTGAACATGTTCACGCAGGGCGTCGATCCGGAAATCGACTGCTCCGATATCAACCGGATGAAGGAAGTCTACGAATATTCCAACCAGCTGGTGATTCCGGAACGGCACCCCTATGTGGGCGAATTGGTCTATACGGCCTTCTCCGGCTCGCATCAGGACGCGATCAACAAGGGCATGAAGGCGATCAAGCAGGCCAACAAGACCCTGTGGGAAGTGCCTTATCTGCCCATCGATCCGCAGGACGTCGGCCGCAGCTACGAGGCGATCATCCGCATCAATTCCCAGTCCGGCAAGGGCGGCATCGCCTATATTCTTCAGGCTGACTACGGCTTGAACCTGCCGCGCGGCATGCAGGTGGAGTTCCGCGAAGACATCCAGCAGATCACCGATGAAGAGGGCAAGGAAATGCCGTCCAAGCGGATCTATGAACGGTTCATCGAGCTTTATGTCGATCAGCCGGATGCCCGCCTGAAATTCGTGGATCACCACACCTATCCCGATACGGAGCACAAGGGCATGCGCATCCTCTCGGCCGAGATCACCGATCGCGGCGAGACAAAGCGGATCGAGGGCAGGGGGACGGGCCCGGTCGACGGCTTCATTGATGCCCTGTCGCACTATCTCGGTTTCAAGCTCTCGGTCGTCAATTATTCCGAACATTCGCTCCAGCACGGTTCCGATGCAGCGGCTATCAGCTACATGGAAATCGAGCATCCCAACGGCAAGATTTTCGGTGCCGGCATCAACAAGAGCATTGTTGCCGCCTCGCTTGAGGGCATTGTCTCGGCGGCCAACCGCATCATCGGCAAATAAGCCGGATACCTCAAAAAGGCCGCTGCGAAGCGGCCTTTTTCTGTTGGGAGCGTTTCATGCACCAGTTGCACGCAATCGAGATGGGTGAGGGGAAGGGAATACCCGTCGTCTTCCTGCACGGGTTTGGCGGAACCGCCGCCGGCTGGCATACGGTGCAAACGGCGATTTCCGCTGATCATCCGACCCTTGCATTCGATCTGCCCGGCCATGGCGCGTCGCTGGATTACCCCGATGCGGTAACCGCCCGCCATTTCGCGCAGGCGGTTGTTGAGGGCCTCAACAGACGCGATATTCCAAGGGTTCATCTGGTCGGCCACTCCATGGGCGGCGCCACCGCCGCGCTGGTTGCCGTCTTTGCCGCTGAAAAAGTGGCCTCGCTGACTTTGCTGGCCCCGGGCGGCTTCGGTCCCGATATCAATGGCCGGCTGCTTCGGCATTATGCGGCGGCCCGAACACATGACGCGCTTCAGCTGGCGTTGGAAGGCATGTTCGGCTGGCGCAATCCTGTTCCCGAAGAGATGATCCGGCGCGACGTGGACCTGCGCCGAAAGCCGGGACAGATCGAACGGCTCGATGCCATTCTCGCGCGCATGATGAAAGACGGTTTGCAGGGGACCATTCCAAGAGATTTCCTGCAGGCTTTCGCCATGCCGGTCACCGTCGCATGGGGGCGGCTGGACAATGTCTTGCCGGTGTATCAATCGGAAGGGCTGCCGCCGCGGTTCTCGATACATCGTTTTGACGGGGCCGGACATATGCTGGTCGAGGAGATTCCGGGAGAGGTTTTTCGTCTCATTTCAACAACTGTGCGCACAGGCTGAATTCGGACAAGTTTGTGATGCAACGACGGACGCATATTGTTAATGATGCCTTAACCCCACTTGCCGGAAACGCCTATGAGTGAGATGCACGACAAGATCAGCCCGATGGATGCCAGGCGCAGGCTCGGCGATGCCATCCGCGGTGCGCAGGTGGCAGCGGCCGACCGCGGCGATGTCGTCATCGACATGAAGGAAGCGGATCTCGCCCGGATCGAAATCCTGGCGCAGGATCTGCAGCCGGTCTTCGACGAAGTCCCCGCCGATGACGAGCAGTGGGATTTTGCCATTTCCACCGGCTTGCAGCCGCGCCTGTGGATCGATGCCACCGCGCATGTGATGATGGGGCGGGACAGGCGCACCTATCGCTTTGTCAGGGATACAAGGCTTGGGCGGAGCGTTCTGGCGGAGTCGCCCGAGGTGAAGCCGATCTCCGACGCGGTCACCACCTACATTGCCGAGCGGATCGTCGAACGGCAGCGCATGATGGAGGGTGAACGGGTCAGCCTGCGCTCTGCGGCTGTTGCTGCGCCATCCGGCCCGGCCGAGCCCACCCCGCAATCGGCGGCGGCACCGGCGGTCACGCTTCGCCAGCACCGCTCGATGGCGAATGATTTCGTCAATGCGGTCATCTGGCTGCTGATCGGTGCTTTCGCGGGTGCTGGCGCACTGCTCGCCTTTTTCTGGGACCGGCTTTCACCCTATTTCTGACGCTCAGGCGGGCGCGGAAACAGCGCCGACGTGAAGCTCGTGCTCGGCTATCGTCCCGATGGTCATGGCGGCGTCGACGATGCCGCGCTCCGTCATACGGCATGACCAGCCGGACGCCGTCTTCGCGATGGCAAAGATGTTGAAACGGGCCGCCGGCTTGTGGCCGCCGAAGCTTTGGCTGGCGGAAGGCACGCAAACAACGGGTATCTTCCAGCCAGGGCCGTCGATTGCGTAGCGTGTCGCCAGATGCGTATGGCCATGCAGGACAAGTTCCGCGCCGTGCCGCCGCACGGTCCGCTGGAACAGCCCGATGCCAAGCAGCCGCTTGTGCGACGGCGCTGCGCCGCGCACCGGCGGGTGATGGATCATGATCACCCGGAACAGGCCGCGCTTGCCGGTTTCATCGAGGATTTCGCCGAGGCGGCGTGCCTGCCGGTCGCGCAGATCGCCGGTCGCCATGAACGGTGCGGTGGCGCGCGCCGATGACACCCCGATCAGGGCGACATCGCCGCGAACCCGCAGGTAAGGGAATTCAACCGGGCGCTGTTCGGCTGCCTCGCGGTCGCCCAGCATCCATGGTGCCCAGTAGCGCCGGGTTTTTCTCAAAGCGCCAGGCACATAGGCATCGTGATTGCCGGGGACAACGGACACGTCATGCGGATTGCCCAGGGTTTTCAGCCAGCGTTCGGCGGTCTCCAGTTCCTCATCCAGCGCCAGGTTGACGAGATCACCCGTCACCGCCAGATGGTCCGGCGCCTGCGCCTTCAGATCGGCAACCAGGGTATCGAGCGTACCGCCGGTCATCGAGCCCTTGCGGTTGGACCGCCAGTTGATATAGCCGGTGATGCGTTTTGACACGAGCTCGCGCAGGCTCGGCGCGGGCAGGGGCGACAGGTGGATGTCGGAGATATGTGCAAGACGGAACATTATTTCAGCTTTAAGAGAGTGTAGCGTAGGAATCCAGTGTTAGAACCTTTGTATCGTTACTGGGTTCCCATTTAGAGCCTTTCCTGTTTAAATAGAACCAGTTCTGTTTCCCGGATGGCGAGACAATCCACTAGGAAGGTAGCGAGGCCGATGTTTATCCATCGGACGTTGCTGCCTGACAAAGTGGGTGTCCGCCAGCCGGAAACCCGAAGGGCCGGGTGAATTTGGCCCAATGCCATCGGGCTTCGGCTTCGCCCGATGGAAAGACATCGGTCTCGCCAAATCCCTCGACCTTGAACCAAATTCCCTCCGGCAGAACGATTCTATTTAAGCAGGAAAGGCTCTAGGACCGGTGAAATGGCTGACAAAAGCGTGAAATGGCGGCATCGCCTGTTTCACACCTATTTTCTCCTGCGGCGCCCGATGACGTTGGGCGCGCGTGGCGTGATCCTCGACGAAGCGGCGCGGTCGGTTTTTCTCATCAGGCATACCTATGTGCCCGGCTGGCAGTTTCCCGGCGGCGGCGTGGAAACCGGCCATACGATCGAGCACACGCTGGCGAAAGAGTTGATGGAAGAAGGCAATATCGAACTGACGGCCAGGCCGCAGCTTTTTGCCATCTATCACAACGCGCATGCTTCAAAGCGCGATCATGTCGCGCTCTATGTCTGCCGTTCATTCCGGCAGACCGCACCGCGCGTGCCGGACCGCGAAATCGCCGAGGCCGGATTTTTCCGGCTCGACGCCCTGCCGGAAGGTACCACCGCCGCGACGCGGCGGCGGCTTGCCGAAATTCTCGGCGGCGCCGAGATATCGCTCACCTGGTGAGTTCAGAACCGGTCGCGGTCATGGGGCGCGGCAAAATCCAGCTGCGGCCCCTTGGGGATGATGCCCGTCGGGTTGATGGTTTTGTGGCTGCCGTAATAATGCGCCTTGATGTGCAGCATGTTCACGGTCCCGGCCACATCAGGCACCTGATAGAGATCGCGGGTATAGTTGGACAGGTTCGGATAGTCGGCAATGCGCTGCCGGTTGCATTTGAAATGCCCGACATAAACCGGATCGAAGCGCAGCAGGGTGGTGAACAGCCGCCAGTCCGCCTCGGTGACCCGATTGCCCGCGAGATAGCGCTGCCTGCCGAGCCGCTCTTCCAGCTGGTCGAGCGTGGCAAACAGCTGGTCGAACGCTTCCCCGTAGGCTTCCTGCGTGGTGGCAAAGCCAGCGCGGTACACGCCATTGTTGATATTGGGATAGACCAGCGCATTGACGGCGTCGATCTCGCCACGCAGGGCTTCGGGGTAGAAATCCTGTGAGGCATCGCCAAAGGCATCGAACGCCGTGTTGAGCATGCGGATGATTTCGGAGGACTCGTTCGAAACAATGGTGTTCTGCTGCTTGTCCCACAGAACAGGCACCGTCACGCGGCCGGAATAGGACGGGTCGGCGCGCGTGTAGATTTCGTGAAGCCGTTTCGAACCGAACAGATGATCCGGTGTGGCCCCATCCACGGCATGGAAGGTCCAGCCTTCGGCGCCCATGAAGTGATCGACCACCGATACGGAAATGACATCCTCGAGCTTCTTCAATGCGCGAAAGATCAGCGTGCGGTGCGCCCAGGGGCAGGCATAGGAAACATAGAGGTGATAGCGCCCGGCCTCGGCCTTGAAGCCACCCTTGCCGGAAGGACCGGCAGAGCCATCCGCCGTCACCCAGTTGCGGAACTGCGACTCCGAACGGATGAAGCGCCCGCCGCTGTCCTTGGTGTCGTACCACTGGTCGTGCCACTTGCCGTCAATCAGAAGACCCATTTCATACTCCTTGGCTCGCAAACCTGCGTGCAACGGTAACTGCGTTTATTGCCGATTGCCTATACCTAGACACAAATGCCGTCCAAACCACCCCGGTCCAGGTGAACAGAGTGTCACTTTTTGCCATGGGCGCACGAAAATCGGTTTACGGCGGGCGGCTGAGATGCTACGCGGAAAAAAAGGAGACATTTTGTGACAGGATTCCTCTTCATCCGACGATGAAACCCGAACCGGCGCTTGAACAGCGCGGCGGACTTTCCTGTGTTGGCCAAAGGCCATTGTCTACTCCTTTATGAAGATACCCAGCATGCTGACCCATGTCGTGACCTACGCGCCGGAAGAACCGGTGCATGACGCTGCCATCGAAGACATCAACAAGGAAGCATTCGGCCCTGGCCGTTTCACCCGTGCCGCCTATCGCATCCGCGAAGGCGGTCCGCATGACCGCACCCTGTCCTTTGTCGCGCTGAACGGCGCGCATGTCGTGGGGTCGGTGCGGTTGACGCCCATCCTGATCGGCAAGACACCGGCGATGCTGCTCGGTCCGCTGGCGGTCCGGCCCGCCTGGAAGAAGCAGGGCATTGGCGCGGCGCTCATGCGCATGTCCATGGAAGCCGCCCGGCTCGCCGGACACAAGCTGGTCATTCTGGTGGGCGACGAGCCCTATTATGCGCCATTCGGTTTCCGCCCCATTGTCGGGCATCAGATCGAGATGCCCGCGCCGGTCGAACCATCGCGGTTCCTTGCCTGCGAACTCACGCCGCGCGCCCTGAAAGACGTGCAGGGCCGGGTGCGGCATGCGGGGATTGACGGTCAGTAGGCCGGTATTCACCGGCCTTCGCGGTACCACATGCTGCCAAGGACAAGGATCATCGCGGCAAGGCCGAGGAAGCCGGAGAACAGCGGCAGGCGGTTGACGCTTTTCAGCACCGTTTCACTGGTTGGCCGCAATCCGATCCAGTTGTCACCACTGGCACTGGCAAAGCTGCGCGAGGCGACGATGCTGGGCACTTCAATCGATGTCTGGTCTGCGGTTGCCCGCAGGCGGCGGGCACCGCCGCCGGTTTCGCGGGCGAAGCCGTCGAGCTTGGCTGTCGTCGATATATAGTCCGCAAATTCCGGCGCATCGACCGGCCCGACATGGGCCAGCGTCGTCAGATCGCCATTGGCAACCTGAAACAGGCCGATTTCCGTTGTCGGCACCGAGGCAGTGAACACGCCGGGTTCGGTCTCGGTGAGCGGGATGTCCTGTTTCTTGCCGGATGGCGTGATGATGCTGGCCTGCTGGGCGGTCTTCTTCATCGTCTGGCGGCGGATTTCGAGATTGCGGCCACTGCCCGTTGCGGTCAGGGCTTCCTCTTCCAGTTCCGGTTCCTTCATCAGCCAATGCGCAATCCGGCGGTAGAGTGCGGCATGCGGGCCGCCGCCTTCAAAGCCGCGCGCCCACAGCCAGCCCTGATCGGACAGGAACATGCCGACCCGGCCTTCGCCGATACGGTTGAGCACGAGCAACGGCTTGTCGCCGGCATTCATCACGACCGTGCCATCCGGCTTGTTGACATCGATGACGCGGAACCAGCGGCTCCACTGCGGCGGTTCCTGCGTGCTGCCTTCAAGGCCGCGCGTCACGGGATGGCGTTTGCCGTCGTCGCTCAGGCGCGGATAGAAAGCTTTTTCGGTGACATCGCCTGTCGGCGTAGCCGGCAGGATGGTCAGGAGCGGCGTGTTGGCGATGGAGACATTGCCCGCATATTCGGGACCGGCGGCAATAAGCAATGCGCCACCCTTCTGCACATAGTCATTAATGTAGTCATAATAGAGCAGCGGCAGCACATCGCGGTGCTGATAGCGATCAAAGATGATGAGATCGAACTGGTCGATCTTCTCGACGAACAATTCCCGCGTCGGGAAGGCGATCAGCGACAGTTCATTGATCGGCGTGCTGTCCTGTTTTTCCGGCGGGCGCAGAATGGTGAAGTGGACGAGATCCACCGAAGCATCGGATTTCAGCAGGTTGCGCCATGTGCGCTCGCCATTGTGCGGCTCGCCGGAAACCAGCAGTACCTTCAGGTTCTCGCGGATGCCATCGACCATGGCGACGGCGCGGTTGTTGATTTCGGTCAGCTCGTTGGGAACGGCATCGACTGCCAGCTCGACAATATTGACGCCGGCGCGCGGCAGCGTCACCTCAAGCCGCATTTCCTGGCCGATGATGGCATCCTGCGACAACACCTCGTTGCCGTTTACCCGCACGGTGACGCGCGCCCGGCCGCCTTGGGGTTCACCGGCGGCCGTGACCTTGTAGGTCATCTGCTGCGGTTTGCCGGTGATGCCGAAGCGCGGTGCCCGGACAAACTGGATGCGCCGGTCGATCTCGCCCGGACGGCCGGTGATCAGGCCATGGATCGGCGCGTTGAAACCAAGCGCCGCAACATTGTTCGGGATATCGTGGATCTGCCCGTCGGTGATCATGATGGCGCCGCCGATGCGCGAGGGCGGAACGTCGCGGAATGCGCCGTTCATGGCCTGGAACAGCCGCGTGGCCGTGGCATCGTCGGTTTCGCTGGCGCGGTTGGTCTCGACGGTCCGCACCTCGAACTGCGGCAGGCGCGCCAGCGCGGCCTGGACCTGCTTGAGCGCCTCGGTTGTATCGGCGGTGCGGTCGCCGATATCCTGGCTTTGGCTGCGGTCGGCGATCACGGCGACGACGCTTTTGAGCGGCTCGCGTTCCTCGTTGATGACAACGGGATTGAACAGGGCCATGGCGAGCGCGGCCACGGCCAGCAGGCGGATCACGCTGCCGCGCTGCCGCAGGTACAGGCCTGCCAGTGCAAGTGCCAGCAAAGGCAGGAGCAGCAATGCCAGGAGTGGGGTCGAGAGCAGGGGCTGGAAGTCGAGGGAGAGATACATGTCAGTTCGCCAGCCGCTTCAGGAGATCGGGCACGTGCACCTGATCGGATTTGTAGTTGCCGGTCAGCATGTACATGACGATGTTGATGCCCGCGCGATAGGCGAGAACCCGCTGATCCGGATCATTGGGGATGGTCGGGAGCAGGGGAGCGCCGCTGCCGTTGACGGCCCAGGCGCCCGCGAGATCATTGCCGGTAATCATGATGGGCGAAACGCCGTCGCCGACCCGCACCGGGCGGTCCTTGTTGGCTTCGGGTGCCTGCGAGGCCTGCACCCACAGCTGGCTGCCGCGGAACCGGCCGGGAAAATCCTGCAGGATATAGAAGGCCTTGGTCAGCACATGGTCATTGGGCACCGGTTCCAGCGCCGGTATGTTCATGCCGGAAAGAATGTCGCGCAGGCGCGCATTGGCCGGTGTCGAACTGTTGTCGAAGCTGATGGCGGCGGCATCCTGATCGCGCGTGTCGAACAGAACGGTTCCGCCCTGCTGCATATAGGCGTCGATCTTGGCAATCGCGGCCTGCGACGGCATTTTGGCCGCGGGGTCGACGGGCCAGTAGATCAGCGGAAAGAAGGCGAGCTCATCGGTTTCGGGGTTGACGCCTATGGGCTCGCCGGGCTCCAGCGCCGTGCTGTCGGCAAGTGCCCTGGAAAGCCCGAAAAGGCCCGCCTTGCTGATATCGTCAACGGCACGATCCCCGGTGATGATATAGGCGAGGTGCGTGGCGTTGACCGCGTCCAGGATCGTCTGGTCGCCCGGTTTGCTGTCGTTCTGCTGGGCATGGGCCGGAGAGGGGGCGAATGCCAGGATGGCGGGAATGATGAGGATCGCCAGGGAGGCGGCTGCGGCCATCTTGAAACGGCGGCGCAAATGCCCGCCAAGCCAGAGAATGGCAAGCGCGTCGAGCGCCAGCAGCAGGGCGGCGAGCCCGAAGAGCGGGCCACGCAGCGGCACCGATTCATCAACGGCATAGCGTGCCGTGGTTACGGGAATGGCAAGCTCGGGACGGACCAGAGGCTTGATGCCGCTGTCCGGCTTGAAAAGGTTGAGGGCACTCATGGAATCCTCGACGCCGTAAAAGCCGGGCGGATTGTCAAAGCTCACGGTGCCGGTTTCGCCCGGCTTGAGGATAAGCGGCTTGGCATCCGCACCCGGAGGGGTCAAAGCCCCTTCGGCGTTCAATGTCAGATAGGGCGGAAAGGCGCGGGAAGCCCCAGCGCCATTGTCCTGCGGCGACGGTCCGGTGTTGCGCGACAGGGTGACGATGCGGTGCAGCATGTCGACAAAACTGCCGCTGATCGGCAGGTTCGACCATGTGGCTTCGGGCGTGACGTGGAAGAGGACGAGCTGCCCGCGCCCGCGGGTCTCGCCCGTCACCAGCGGCGTGCCGTCGGCAAGATTGGCCCAGCTCTTCTCGAAGAGGTCGATGGCGGGCTCTGCCAGAACCTGGCGGTTGACGGTGACATCGTGCGGCGTCGGCAGCCCGGCAAACGGACCCGTATCCGGGAACGCGGCAACCGGCTGGGATTCCTTCCACGACAGGGCACCGCCCAAAGAACGTTCGCCCTTGCGCAGGTTGACCGGCAGAAGCGGGTCGTGCTCGCTGTTGCCCGCAAGGCGCGGCCCGGCAAAGCGGATCAGTGTCCCGCCCTTGGCAACCCAGTCCACCATGGCCTGTTCGGTCTCGCCGGGCAGTTTGCCGATATCGGCCATGATGATGACGGACGGCTTCTGCTCCAGGAGTTCCGGAATGGCCTTGATCAGCTCCGCATTGCGCGGCCGCAGGAGATCGGCGAAGGGCTCAAGCGCGCGCGAAATGTAGTAGAGCGGCGACAGCAGGGGCTGCGACAGATCCGCTTCGGAACCGGACAGCAGGGCGACGCGGCGCCGCTTGTTGTTGTCGTCGACAAGGAAGGTGGCGCCCGCATGCGGGGCGTTGTCGATGCGCAGGCTGTGAAAGTCGTTGCGCAGTTCGTAGGGCGCCGCGATGACGGCTTCGCCGGTCGCTTCATTGGCCCGGAAAACCAGTCCGGTTTCGGCGATGCGGCGGCCTTTTTCATCATAGGCGCCGATGGTGATGCCGCCCGAGGCACGGCTGTCATCGGAACGCACGGCGTGGACGGTGAGCCCGTTCGCATTGTTCTCCACCTGCCGGATGGCAGAAAGGGCCGCGATCGACGGCTGATACCAGATCACCGAGGCGATCCCGCTCCCCTCCATGGATTTGATGGCCGTCGCCGCCTGCGGGGTGTCGACACCGTCGTTGAGGTAGGCGACGCGCACGCCTTTGACATTGGCAAGGACGGCCTTCAGCCGGTCGAAGGCAGCGCTGCGGTTGACGGGAATCGGCCGGACATTCAGCGCACGCAGCCGCTCAAGCGCGGTTGCGGCATCGAACGGACCGACATCGGCATTCAGTTTCTCGGCCGTACCTAGGATATAGATCAGCGCGCCGGAGGCATTGGCATCGGCGATGAGCCGTTCTGCGGTTTCCTTGCGCGCGGTCCATTCTTCATTGGAAGACCAGCCATTGTCGAGCACGATGGCGACCGGCTCCTTGCCGCTCAAAGTCTCGGCGCGCGGATTCCATACGGGTTCGGCGAGCGCGAGAATGACAAGCGCTGCCAGCACAAGCCGCAGCAGCGTCAGCCACCACGGGCTGCGGTCCGGCGTTTCCTCTTTCTTGAGGATCTGGGCCAGAATTTTCAGCGGCGGGAAGGATTCGCGGACCGGCCGCGGCGGCGTCGCCCGCAGCAGCCACCAGATGACGGGCAGGGCCAGAAGTCCCAGCAGAATTGCCGGTGCGCCGAGGGCAAGGGGAAAGGCACCCATCATAGGCCCGTCCTCTGATACCCGGCGTCGGCGGTCATGTTCAGGTGCACGGAAACCAGCGCTTCGGAGGCAAGGCGGTCGGTGCGGTTGGCCGTGTAACTCCAGCCGATTCGGCGGCAATAGGCGCTGAGTGTTTCACGCCGGGCAAGGAACAGGCGCTTGTATTCTTCGGCATAGTCCTGCGCCCGGCCGACGGTCAGCATCGCGCCGGATTCCGGATCGACGAATTCCGTGCGCCGCTTGTAGGGGAAATCCGCTTCGGCCGGATCGTAGATTTCAACCAGATGCGCGCGGGCGCCGCGCTGGGCAATCTGCTCAAGCAGGGCAAGCGTCTCGTTGACCGGTTCGAGAAAATCACTGACCAGCACCACATCGGAAAAGCGCCGGACCTTGCTGAAATCCGGCTGCTTCGGCAGATCGGCCACATGCGACAGCGCAACCGCCAATCGCTCCGCGCCATTGGCGGCGGAGGTCGGATCGGTCACGTCGGGGAAGGCGATGCGCTCGCCGCTGCGCGACAAAAGTTCGGCCAATGCCAGGATGAGTACGAGCGCGCGCGATTCCTTCGATACCTGCGCCATATCCGATTTGTAGAGCATGGAGGCCGAGGAATCCGCCCACAGCCAGACCGTATGGGCGGCTTCCCATTCCTGATCCCTGACATAGGTGCGGTCATCGCGCGCCGAACGGCGCCAGTCGATGCGCGCGATGGCTTCGCCGTCCGTGTAGGGGCGGAACTGCCAGAACGTCTCGCCGACGCCGCTCTTGCGGCGGCCATGCCAGCCGGTATTCGTGGTGTTGGCAATGCGGCGGGCTTCGACCAGAAGATCGGGCAACAGCGCGGCGCGCTGGCGTGCACGCGCCAGCGCCTCGCGTGTCGCGGTCTTCTGGACCTGCGCGCCGATGGCTGCCATCAGAGTGCGGCCTTGGTCAGATTGGCGATGACCTCGCGCACGTTCATGCCGTCGGCGCGGGCGGCGAAGGTCAGTGCCATGCGGTGCTGCAGAACCGGCTCGGCCAGCGCCCGGACATCGTCAATCGACGGCGCGAGACGCCCGTCATAGAGCGCGCGGGCGCGGGCGCACAGCATCAGCGCCTGGCTGGCACGGGGGCCGGGGCCCCAGGCGATGAATCTTTGCGCGATATCGTTGTCCGCACCGGGGCGGGCCGAACGCACGAGCTTGAGGATGGCTTCGACAACGCCTTCCGCCACGGGAATCCTGCGGATCAGCTGCTGCATTTCGCGCAGGCGCTCGGCAGTGATGGTCTTGGCCGCCCGGGCTTCCGAGGTGCCGGTGGTTTCGAGAAGGACGCGGCGCTCCGCCTCCAGCTCCGGATAAAGGATATCGATCTGCATGAGGAAGCGGTCAAGCTGCGCCTCGGGCAGGGGATAGGTGCCTTCCTGCTCCAGCGGATTTTGTGTCGCCAGCACGTGGAACGGCGATGGCAGGTCGTGCCGTTCACCGGCAACGGTCACATGGTATTCCTGCATGGACTGCAGCAGGGCCGACTGGGTGCGCGGCGAGGCGCGGTTGATTTCGTCGGCCATCAGCAGCTGCGCGAAGATCGGGCCTTTGACATAGCGGAACGAGCGCTTGCCATGGTCGTCCTGTTCCATGACTTCCGAGCCGATAATGTCCGACGGCATCAGGTCGGGCGTGAACTGCACACGGCGCTCGTCGAGGCCGAGCACGGTACCGAGGGTTTCGACCAGCTTGGTCTTGGCAAGGCCGGGAACACCGACGAGAAGGGCATGGCCGCCGGCAAGCAGCGCGACGAGCGTGCGCTCGATCACGCTTTCCTGGCCGAAGATGACAGTGCCGACGGCAGCGCGTACCCTGGAGATATCCGCCAAAGCCTTTTCGGCCTCTGCTATCATGGCCTTCGGATCGGACGGTTCCCCGGTTTTGATGATTGTCATGGTTTACCTCGTCTCTGGCCTGCGGAGCTGGTTTATGGTCAGCTTCACACTTAAATGAGTCTAGATCACTATGACATGCAGACAAGCGGTTTAACGGTGACTATTTCGTGACGAATGAACAAAAAGGTCTTGGTATGGCACAGTCAGAGGGCACGTTGCGCGATGCGGCAGGGCTTGAAGCGCTGATTTCGCGCGCCGCGGCGCAAGGCAAGGGCCTGCCGCCGGTGGAAAAGTGGAACCCCGACTTCTGCGGCGATCTCGATATGGAGATCAAGGCTGATGGCACCTGGTTCTACATGGGAACACCCATCGGCCGCGCACCGCTGGTCCGGCTGTTCTCCACGGTCCTGCGCCGGGATGCCGATGGCAAGACCTATCTGGTCACGCCCGTCGAGAAAGTCGGTATCCGCGTCGAGGATGCGCCCTTCCTTGGTGTCGAGCTCAATGTATCCGGCGAGGGCGCCGATCAGGTCATGACCTTCCGCACCAATGTGGGTGATATCGTCGAGGCAAATGCCGCCAATCCCTTGCGCTTTGTCATCGATCCGGCCAATGGCGGGCTTAAGCCCTATGTGCTGGTGCGCGGACGGCTGGAAGCGCTGCTGGCCCGCCCGGTCATGTACGAACTGGTCAGCCATGGCGAAGATATCGTCGTCGGCGGCAAATCCATGTTTGCCGTGCGTTCCGGCGGTACGGTCTTTCCGATCATGCCGTCGGGCGAGCTGGAAGAGCAAAGCCTATGAACCAGACAGTATTGAGGGATGACGGCTTTTCCGCCCGGGCCTTTGCGCAGCGCGTCGCGGCGAAGGGCCATGAGACGCTGAGCGTCGATCATGGCGACCACCTGCTCAATCCCGACCTCGATGCCCTGATCGCGGCGACCAAACTGCGCGAGGCGGCGGTGCTGATCCCCATCGTCGATCATGGGGATGAAGCGGGCGTCATTCTCACCCTGCGCAATGCCAACATGCGCAAGCATTCGGGTCAGGTGGCATTTCCCGGCGGCGCCATCGATCCGGAAGACGATTTCCAGCCGGAAAAGGCGGCGCTGCGGGAAGCGCATGAGGAGATCGGCCTGGAAGGGCGGCATGTCGAGCTGCTCGGCCGTCTGCCGCGCTATCTCACCACGACGGGCTATTCCATCACCCCGGTGCTCGGGCTCGTTCATCCGCCATTCGACCTGACGCCCAATCCGGATGAGGTCGCCGATGTGTTCGAAGTGCCATTGTCCTTTCTGATGAATCCTGCCAACCACCGCAGGGAAAGCCGGATATGGCAGGACAAGGAACGTTTCTATTATACGATGCCGTTCGGCGACCGCTTCATCTGGGGCGTTACGGCGGGCATCATCCGCACACTTTATGAAAGGCTCTATTCTTGAGCATGACAGTATCGATTGCCGGCAAGGCCCCATGGCTGAAGAACGAGGCTTTGCAAAGGCTGCTCGCCGCCCTTTCTGCCGATGGCGAGGGCGCGCGCATTGTCGGCGGCGCGGTGCGCAATGCGCTTCTCGGGCAAGAGGTGTCCGATCTCGATATCGCAACCACCTGTGTGCCGGATGAAACGATTCACCGGGCGCAGGCGGCGGGGTTCAAGACCGTGCCGACCGGTATCAGCCATGGCACGGTGACCGTTGTCGCCGACAAGCGGCCGTTCGAGGTGACCACGTTGCGCGCCGATGTCGAGACCGACGGGCGCCACGCAGCCGTTGCCTTCGGCCGCGACTGGCAGGTCGATGCGGACCGGCGCGATTTCACCATCAATGCGCTCTACGTCGAAGCGGATGGTACGATCGTCGATCTGGTCGGCGGTCTTGCCGATATTGAAAGCCGGACCCTGCGCTTCATCGGCGATGCGGAGCAGCGCATCCGCGAGGATTACCTGCGCATCCTGCGCTTCTTCCGGTTTTTTGCCTGGTATGGCCATGGCCGTCCCGAGAGCGAAGGTTTGAAGGCCTGCGCCCGCCTGAAGGACGGGCTGGCGCAGCTGTCGGCGGAGCGCATCTGGTCGGAGCTGAAGAAGATGCTGGCGGCGCCGGATCCTTCGCGCGCCCTGCTGTGGATGCGTCAGGCGGGCGTGCTGACGGCGGTTCTGCCGGAGAGCGAGAAATGGGGCATCGATGCGATCCATGGTCTCGTCAAAACGGAAAAGGAACTTGACTGGTCGGCTGATCCGCTGCTGCGCCTTGCCAGCATGATCCCGCCCGATGCGGAGCGCATCCATGCCATGGCGGTGCGCCTGAAGCTTTCCAATCAGGAGCGCGAGCGGCTGGAAGCCTGGGCTGGTGCCGTCCTGCCCAATGCCGAAATTTCCGAGGCGGGTTTTGCCAAGCGGCTTTATCGCAGCGACCGGCAGGGCATGATGGACCGCCTGCGCCTTGCGCTGGTTTCAGCGCGCATGGAGGCGCTCAACGACAATGCCGCCATGATGCGTGCCGGTCATCTGTCAAAACTGCTGGAATTTGCCGGGCGGTACGAGAAGCCCAAATTCCCCATTTCCGGCGGCGACCTCATCGCTGCCGGTCTGGAAAAGGGCCCCGATGTGGGCAAGCTGCAACGCGCGCTCGAGGATGCCTGGATTGACTCGGGCTTTACGCTGGACCGTGATGCGCTGCTTGCCAGAATTCCCGACCTGACAGGAAAGCCTGTCTAGGCAGCCTTGCCCTTTTCAGGCTGGATATTGGCCTTGATCGTTTCGAGCATGGCTTCGCGGATGGCCGTTTCGCCGTGGGTTTCGCGAAGGTGCTCGGTGGCGCGGCGGATGATCTCGGCTTCGGTGTCGTGACGGGTATGCCACTGGCAACCGGGAACGATGCAATGAAGTTCTTTCATGGCCTTTTCTCCCTGTTGTGGGCCCGGCGTGACGCGAGCCCTCTCCATCGAGATACGGCTTCAGATACCGTACCGGCAGCACCATAACGCATGAAAGCCGGTATTGATCCCTGAAAAAATCACATCACGGCCATTTGACCGTTGGCGGCATGGACGAAAGGATCGAATCCACGTTGCCGCCGGTCTTCAGGCCGAAGATCGTGCCGCGGTCGTAGAGCAGGTTGAATTCAACGTAGCGTCCGCGCCGGACCAGCTGTTCCTGCCGGTCTTCGGAACTCCAGTCCCGGTTGAAATTCTGCCGGACGAGATAGGGGTAGACCACCGAAAAGGCCCGGCCGACGTCGCGGGTGAAGGCAAAGTCGGCATCCCAGCCGCCATTTTCGTCGGAAGAATGCAGCCAGTCATAGAAAATGCCGCCCGTGCCGCGCGGCTCCTTGCGGTGCGGCAGATAAAAATACTCGTCGCACCAGTCCTTGAATTTCTCGTGGCTGGCGACTGCCGCATGCTTGTCGCAGACGAATTTCATCGCCTTGTGGAAGGCGGCGGTATCCGGGTCTTCCTGTGTCCGTTTGCGGTCGAGAACGGGCGTCAGATCAGCGCCGCCGCCGAACCACTGGCGGGTGGTGACAACCATGCGCGTGTTCATGTGCACCGCCGGGACGAACGGGTTCTGCGGATGGGCAATCAGCGAGATGCCCGAGGCCCAGAAGCGCGGATCTTCATCCGCACCGGGTATCTGCTTGCGGAATTCCTGGGAAAATTCGCCATGGACGGTGGAGGTGTGAACCCCGACCTTCTCGAAGACCCGGCCATGCATGATGGACATGATCCCACCGCCGCCATTGCCTTCGTCGCGCTGCCATGGCGTCTGCACGAAACGGCCCGCCGGCCGGTCGGAGAGTGGCCCTTCCAGATCATCCTCGAGCTGCTCGAAACTGGCGCAGATCTTGTCGCGCAATTCGGCAAACCACGCGGTGGCGGCTGTCTTCTTGTCTTCAAGTGCTTCGGGCAGGATGGCGGGAATATCCGGGCGGTCCATATTAGCGATTCCTTCTTGCTGTGTACTTTATCACATCCGGGGCGCGGCAAAGGAAGGTGGTGTTTGGGCTATCCCAAAAAAATGACTCGTTTTCAGGGCGGGGTTTGATCTACTCTCTGCCGTACAGGGTTCAGGAAGGGATGCAAAATGGTCTCCAAAGTACCCAGGACACACTTTCCCAAGCCGCCGCTCGACGGCTTGCGCAAGCAGCTGAAGGAAAGCCGGGGCGAAGCCCCCCGGCAGCGTGGTGCATTCATCCGCGAGAGCTTCCGCCTGCCGCGTCTTGCCGCCCGGGAGAAGGCGAAGGAGTGGTTCGACCAATACCCGAAAGCGGCTTACTGGACGGAAATCGAAAGCTGGTACGAACGGCCTGGCGACATCATCGAATTCACCATGCGCCGTTTGCCCAATGCCGACTAAAATCGGCTGAAAAGACCGATGCGCGCGCGGAAATCTCGAATTTCCAGGAAAAACCGGCGTGAATTGTCAACAACCGAACACTTTTCTTCATAAATGGCATCAAATTATTTCAATGATGGATTCAGGATTGTCATGAATCGTGGCTGACAGCCTGCCATAAAGACAGTAGAACTTTTTGCAGCGCCGGAGAATCTTCCGGCCGCGCAATCCGCGCAATAAAAAATTCAAGGAGGACACTATGCGCTTATCGTTGATCTCTGGCGTGGCGTTGACGGCTGTCATGGCGATGACTTCATTCGCCCGTGCTGACATCGTCATCGGCAACATCGCGCCTGTAACCGGCCCTGTGGCTGCCTATGGCATGCAGGTGAAGAACGGTGTTGCAGCGGCTGCGGAAGCCATCAATGCCGAAGGCGGCATCAAGGGCGAGAAGATCGTCATCAAGCTTTTCGATGATGCCGGTGAGCCGAAGCAGGGTGTGTCGGTTGCCAACCAGGTGGTCGGCGAAGGCATCAAGTTCGTGGTCGGTCCGGTTACGTCAGGCGTTTCGATGCCGGTTTCCGATGTGCTGGCTGAAAACGGCATCCTGATGATCACCCCAACGTCCACCACGCCTGATCTGACGACGCGTGGCCTGGACACCGTGTTCCGCACCTGCGGCCGCGATGACCAGCAGGCCGAAGTCGCTGCCCAGTACATTCTCAAGCACTACAAGGACAAGCGCGTCGCGGTTGTCTATGACAAGAACACCTATGGCACGGGTCTGGCCAACAATCTGAAGGCAACGCTCAACAAGGGCGGCGTCAAGGAAGTTGTCGATCAGGGCATCAATGCCGGTGAAAAGGACTACAGCGCGCTCATCACCCGCCTGAAGTCGGAAAAAGCCGACGTGATCTATTTCGGCGGTTACCATCCGGAAGGCGGCCTGATTGCCCGCCAGCTGGCGGATCAGGGCATCAAGGCCCAGATCATCGGTGCCGAAGGCCTGTCGAACACGGAATATTGGGCCATTGGCGGCGCTGCCGCTGCCGGTACGCTGTTCACCAACAGTGCCGATCCGACAAAGAACCCGTCCGCTGCGAAGATCATGGAAGCTTTGAAGGCCAAGAACATTCCGGCTGAAGCCTTCACGCTCAATGCCTATGCGGCGCTGCAGGTCATCAAGGCCGGCATTGAAAAGGCCGGCTCCGCCGATCCGGCAGCGGTTGCTGCAGCACTGCATTCCGGCGCACCGGTTTCGACCGTCGTCGGCGACCTGACCTATGCAAAGACCGGCGATCTGACGACGCCGACCTTCGTTCTCTACAAGTGGGAAGACGGCAAGGCAGCTGAAGTCAAGTAAGCTTCCTGTCAGGTGAATGAGGACGCCGGTCAGAAATGGCCGGCGTTTTTCATGCGGGCAGCGAGAACTGCCGCAAGGCTTCACCGGTGGCGATGGCCGCGGACAGCGCGAGGTTGAGTGACCGCGCCCCCGGCACCATCGGGATGATCAATCTGGCATCGGCCGACTGGTGCACCTCATCCGGCACGCCGGCCGATTCGCGTCCAAGCAGCAGGATGTCGCCCTGTCGAAAGGTGAATTGCGTGTAGGGCACGGCCGCCTTGGTGGAAAACAGCAGCAGGCGGCGCTGTTCGCCCTGGCGCCAGTTCTGGAAGTGCTGCCAGTCGGCATGGCGGGTGAGCGCGGCCTGTTCGAGGTAATCCATCCCGGCGCGTTTGAGCGACCGGTCGGATACATCGAAGCCCGCGGGCTCGATGAGATCGACCCCGATCCCGAAACAGGCGGCCATGCGCAGGATCGTGCCGGTATTGCCCGGAATATCCGGCTGGTAGAGCGCGATGCGCAGGTCGGGTTTGTTTTCAATCACAACCGGTGGGCTCCGTTGGCAATATTTCGCTCAGGCTTATGTATTTCCTGAGAATAGGCTCTCGCTTTTTCCGTTCATAATAGGTATAGGGTTTCGACCGCAACGCTAACTTTGCCAACACAAACTTTGGAGGTGTCGATGACTGAATTTTTCCGACTTCTTCCAAACCGGATGGCTTCTCCCGATGAAGCCGTGCCCGGTGTCGTTGGCGGTCTTGTGTCTGTTCTTTCCGCGTAGTTTTCTTCCCTGACACAAGTCGCAATCGTCCCATGGTTGGCGTTTGCATGTTTGTTTTTCTCTGTTTCCATCATGCTCCGGCAACCCAAGCGCAGTAACCGCCACGCTGCGTCGGAATCATTTTCGTCTCGCATGTCATGCCGAGACCGTCGCCCGAAAGAGGTTTGATAATGTTTCGCTGGTTTGAAAAAAGGCTTGAGGCGTTTCCATCCGCCGAGCCCAGTGAGCCACCCAAGACACTGGTTGCATTCTGTTTGCACTACACGCGCGGCGTCTGGCCGTGGCTCGCCGTCATGGCGGTGTGCACGGCGTCGATCGCCGTCCTTGAAGTGTCGATGTATGCCTTCATGGGCAATGTCGTCGACTGGCTGTCCAACCAGTCGCGCGAAACCTTCATTGCGCAGGAAGGCTGGAAGCTCGCATTGCTTGCCGGCGTCGTGCTGATCGTCATGCCCGGCATCGTGCTGCTCGACTCGCTGGTCATTCACCAGACCCTGCTGAGCAATTACCCCATGCGCATCCGCTGGATGGTGCATCGCTATGTCGTCCGTCAGTCCATGACGTTCTTCCAGGACGAGTTTGCCGGGCGGATTTCCACCAAGCTGATGCAGACATCGCTCGCCGTGCGCGAAGCGGTGATGAAGCTGCTCGACGTCCTGAACTATGTGATCGTCTATTTCAGCGGCACGCTGATCATCGCCGCCGCTGCGGATCTGCGTCTCATGATACCGTTCCTGATCTGGCTGGCTGCCTATGTCGGGCTGATGTGGTATTTCATCCCGAAGCTGCAGGTGGCGTCCAAGGCGCAGGCGGATTCGCGCTCGTCGATGACGGGCCGTATCGTCGACAGCTACACGAACATCGCCACGGTCAAGCTCTTCTCCCATTCCAAGCGGGAAGAGAACTATGCCCGCGAGGGAATGGAGGAGTTCCTGTCCACCGCCTATACGCAGATGCGCATGGTGACGGGATTCCATGTCACGCTCTATGCGATGAACTGCCTCCTGTTGTTCTCGGTGAGCAGCATCGCGATCTGGCTGTGGCTCGGTTCGGCCATTTCCGTTGGCGCCGTGGCCGTGGGTATCGGCCTTGTGCTGCGTCTCAACGGCATGTCGCAATGGATCATGTGGGAAATGTCGGCGCTGTTCGAGAATATCGGAACGGTGGAAGACGGCATTACCTCCATCTCGCTGCCGCGCCTTGTCACGGATGTTCCCAATGCGCCGGAACTGGCCGTCAGCGCCGGTGCGATCCGCTTCGAGGCTATCGGTTTCCACTACGGCAAGGGTGCGGGCGTCATCGACAGGCTGTCCCTCGACATCCGTCCTGGCGAAAAGATCGGGCTGGTCGGACGGTCGGGTGCGGGCAAGTCGACGCTCGTCAACCTGCTCCTGCGGTTCTACGATCTGGAGAGCGGCCGTATCACCATCGATGGCCAGGATATCGCCAAGGTGAAGCAGGACTCGCTGCGCGAGCATATCGGCATGATCACGCAGGATACCTCGCTGCTGCACCGCTCCATCCGCGACAACGTGCTGTATGGCAGGCCCGATGCTTCGGAAGAGCTGATGCGCCAGGCCGTGCAGAATGCGCAGGCGGAGGCGTTCATCGAGGCGGCGTCCGATCCCAAGGGACGGCGTGGGTTCGATGCGCATGTGGGCGAGCGGGGCGTCAAGCTCTCGGGCGGCCAGCGCCAGCGTATCGCCATTGCCCGGGTCATGCTCAAGGACGCGCCGATTCTCATCATGGACGAAGCGACCTCCGCGCTTGATTCGGAAGTGGAAGCGGCCATCCAGGACAATCTTTACCGGCTGATGCAGGGGAAGACGGTCATTGCCATCGCGCACCGCCTGTCCACCATTGCGGCGCTCGACCGTCTCGTGGTGATGGACAAGGGCAGGATCGTGGAAAGCGGCAGCCATGAGGAATTGATTGCCGCCGACGGCATCTACGCCAACCTCTGGGCCCGGCAGTCCGGCGGATTCCTCGGGCTGGATGACGAGCAGGAAGCGGCGGAATAGCTGCCTTCAACAGTCCCGCTGCACCAATGCTTCCCGGTTTCGCCGGGGAGCATTTTTCTTTGCCGGGAAATATCTGAATGAACTTTAATTTGACCGGTGAGGGGACTCGCTCAAGAGTATTCTTTCAGTCGCGCGCTGCACGTCTGACCCTGAAAGGCTGCTGATCCGATGTGCACCGCATGAGAAATATCTTCCGTCTGTTCGAAAGCTGGATCGATCCTTACGCCGCACCGCCGGCGGATCATGTCCCGTCGCGGCCGTTCCCGTTCATCTGGTTCTATGTGCGGCAGGCCAAGGCCGCGTTCTTCGCGGTGCTGGTGCTGGGCGGGCTGGTCGCGCTGACGGAAGCGGGCCTGTTCTGGTTTCTCGGCGGGCTCGTCGATATTCTGGCATCGGTCAACCCGGCAAAGGGCTGGCAAGGCCTGATGCAGGATCACGGCACGCCGCTCCTGCTGATGCTGGCGGGTGTCCTGATCGCCCGGACGATCATCCTGACGCTGTCGGCGTTGGTCGAGGAGCAGACCGTCGTGCCGGGTTTCTTCAATCTGGTGCGCTGGCAGGCGCACCTGCACACCTATCGCCAGAGCCTCGCCTTCTTTCAGAACGACTTTTCCGGCCGCATCGTCACCAAGGTCTGGGCGACCGGGCAGGCGGTCGGCGATTTCATGATGACGCTTCTGCAGGCCATCTGGATCTGCATCGTCTACAGCGTCACCACCATCGCGCTGATCG
The DNA here is from genome assembly GCF_058792715.1 of Phyllobacterium sp. MT110. Classification (NCBI taxonomy): domain Bacteria; kingdom Pseudomonadati; phylum Pseudomonadota; class Alphaproteobacteria; order Hyphomicrobiales; family Phyllobacteriaceae; genus Phyllobacterium; species Phyllobacterium sp. MT110. Next base: position 2,067,359 of record NZ_JBXAFE010000001.1, on the reverse strand, counting down.
GCGACCTTGACTGGCGGCTGGCGACGATCGTCATCGTCTGGCTCGCCGCGTTCAGCCTGATCGCCCGCTATTTCCTGCCGCGCGTGCGCCGGGCTGCGGCGGAAACCGCCGAAGCGAGTTCCGTTGTCACCGGCCGGCTGGTCGATGGTTACAGCAATATCCAGACGCTCAAGCTGTTCGGCAGCGCGGAACGCGACGACGCCTATATGCGGCAGGGCATGCAGCGCTGGCTCGATGCCATCATTCCGCTGACGCGCGGCCTGAGCGGCATCCGCATTGCGCTCGGCGCAACCAGCGGTGTGATGATCTGCGCCGTGGCGATTGTTTCCATCGATCTGTGGTTGAAGTCGGAAATATCGCCCGGTGCCATCGCCTTCACCCTCGGCCTTGTCCTGCGGTTGAGCATGCTTTTGGGGCGGACCATGGCCAACCTCAACGGCCTTTTGCGCAATTACGGTACCATCCAGAATTCGATGGAACTGCTGGCGCGGCCGGTCACCGTTGTCGACAAACCCGGTGCAGCACAGCTTGCGGTACCTGCCGGCGCCATCCGTTTCGACAATGTGCAGTTTCACTATGACCGCTCGAAGCCGGTCTTCGACAATCTGTCGCTGAACATTCTTCCCGGCGAAAAGGTCGGGCTTGTCGGACGTTCCGGTGCGGGCAAGTCCACCCTGGTCAACCTGCTCCTGCGCTTCTACGACGTGCAGGCCGGGCGCATTCTGATCGACGGGCAGGACATTGTGGAGGTAACGCAGGACTCGCTGCGCGCGCATATCGGCATGGTAACGCAAGACACCTCGCTGCTGCATCGCTCCGTGCGCGACAACATCCTGTATGGCCGTCCCGAGGCATCCGATGAACTGATGCGGCAGGCCGTGGAGAATGCGCAGGCCGACACCTTCATTGCCGCCTTGACCGATCCCAAGGGCAGGCGGGGCTTCGATGCCCATGTGGGCGAGCGCGGCGTCAAGCTGTCCGGCGGCCAGCGGCAGCGCATCGCCATCGCGCGGGTCATGCTGAAGGACGCACCGATTCTCATTCTCGACGAGGCGACGTCGGCGCTCGATTCGGAAGTGGAAGCGGCGATACAGGACAATCTCTACCGGCTGATGCGCGGCAAAACCGTCATCGCCATCGCGCACCGCCTGTCGACCATCGCTGCGCTCGACCGGCTTGTGGTCATGGATGGCGGACGCATTGTCGAGAGCGGCAGTCACGACGCGCTGATCGCCGCCAACGGGCTCTACGCCGGACTTTGGGCGCGCCAATCCGGCGGCTTTATCGGGCGCCTGTGAGGCCGCTGCGAAAATGCAAACAGATTCATGGCCAAAGAGTGGAAAAGGTGTGGCGACTTATCCCTGCGACATCCTGCCCTTGTGGCTCTGTCAGGCTGGACAAGCTCATGCGACATGCTTAGAAACCACGCAATATGCTGGGGAATCCGCGAGGCTCATTCTATGGGCCAGTCGTGTATTGTGGTGACAAAGTGGACTCTCCTGCTGCGTTGTTATTCGGAAAGGAACAGGCCCCGTGAGCGCACACGATACGACCGAGCCGACACGGCGTGACTTCCTCTATATTGCGACAGGTATGGCCGGTGTGGTCGGAGCGGGAGCCTTTGCATGGCCCTTCATCGACCAGATGAGACCGGACGCATCCACGCTGGCAGTCTCGTCCATCGAAGTTGATGTTTCAGCGCTGACACCGGGCATGTCCCTGACGGTCAAATGGCGCGGTAAACCCGTTTTCATTCGCAATCGTACGCCGAAGGAAATCGAGGATGCCAAAAACGTCCAGCTGAGCCAGCTCAAGGATCCGATTGCGCGCAACGCCAATCTGCCGAGCGATGCCCAGGCGACCGATGCGGATCGCGGTGCAGGCAAAGGCAAGGAAAACTGGCTGGTCATGATCGGCGTGTGCACCCATCTGGGTTGCATTCCGCTCGGGCAGCAGGGGGATTTCGGCGGCTGGTTCTGCCCATGCCACGGCTCGCAATACGATACTGCCGGGCGCATCCGTTCCGGTCCCGCACCGGAAAACCTGCCCGTCCCGCCACTTTCATTCATTTCCGACACCGTCATCAAGATCGGCTAAGGTTCCAGGGGGAGACACGACATGAGCGGTGGACATTCATCCTATACGCCGAACACAGGTATCGAAAAATGGGTCGATGCGCGACTTCCGTTGCCGCGTCTGATCTATGATTCATTCGTTGCTTATCCTGTTCCGCGCAATCTCAACTACGCCTATGCCTTCGGTGGCATTCTGGCGATCATGCTGGTGGCGCAGATCATCACCGGTGTCGTTCTGGCCATGCATTATGCGGCTGAGACGGGACTGGCATTCAACTCCGTTGAAAAGATTATGCGCGACGTGAATTCGGGCTGGCTGCTGCGCTACCTGCATTCCAACGGCGCATCGATGTTCTTCCTTGCGGTCTGGGTGCATATTTTCCGCGGGCTCTACTACGGTTCCTACAAGGCGCCGCGCGAGCTGTTGTGGATTCTCGGCGTGATCATCCTTCTCCTGATGATGGCGACCGCCTTCATGGGCTACGTCCTGCCCTGGGGCCAGATGTCCTTCTGGGGTGCAACCGTCATCACCGGCTTCTTCACGGCGTTTCCGATCATCGGCGACCCGATCCAGCAGCTGCTGCTCGGCGGTTTTGCCGTGGACAATCCGACCCTCAACCGCTTCTTCTCGCTGCATTACCTGCTGCCCTTCATGATTGCCGGTGTTGTTATCCTGCACGTCTGGGCCCTGCACGTGACCGGCCAGACCAACCCGACCGGTATTGAAGTCAAGTCGAAGACGGACACGGTGGCGTTCACACCCTATGCAACCATCAAGGATGCATTTGCGCTGTCGCTCTTCCTGATCCTCTTTGCCTACTTCGTCTTCTACATGCCGAACTACATGGGCCATCCGGACAATTATATCCCGGCTGACTCGCTGAAGACGCCAGCCCACATCGTTCCTGAATGGTACTTCCTGCCGTTCTACGCGATGCTGCGCGCCATCACCTTCAACATCGGACCGATCAACTCGAAGCTCGGCGGCGTTCTGACCATGTTCGGTTCGATCGCGATCCTGTTCATCGTGCCATGGCTCGATACATCGAAGGTGCGTTCGGCCGTCTATCGTCCCTGGTACAAGCTGTTCTTCTGGATCTTCGTTGCCAATGCCATCATGCTGGGCTGGCTCGGTTCGCGTCCTGCCGAAGGCATCTACACGATCCTTTCGCAGCTCGGCACAGCCTTCTACTTCGGCTTCTTCATCATCATCATGCCGTTGCTCGGCCTGATCGAAACGCCGCGCCGCATACCAAACTCGATTACCGAAGCTGTGCTTGCCAAGACCAAGAGCGGCGGTCAGCCCGCGGGTGTTGCGGCAGCTCCGGAAACCAAAGGCTGAGAAACGTGAAGGACTCTCCGATGAAAAAAATCCTCCTCGGTCTCGCAGCTGCCGGTCTCGGTACCATGCTGGCTTTCGGCGGCGGTGCATTTGCGGAAGAAGCAGCCCACAATGCTGCTGAGCCGACGCACTTCCCGATCAAGCATCCGGAACAGATGAAGTGGTCCTTCGCCGGCCCCTTCGGCACCTACGACAAGCAGCAGCTTCAGCGCGGTCTGAAGATCTACAAGGAAGTCTGCTCCGCCTGCCATTCGATGAAGCTGGTGGCTTTCCGTTCGCTTTCGGAACTCGGTTACAGCGAAGCGCAGGTCAAGGCATTCGCCGCGGAATATGAAGTGAAGGACGGCCCCAATGCGGAAGGTGAGATGTTCACCCGCAAGGCTATTCCGGCTGATCATTTCCCGGCGCCGTTCGCCAATGAACAGGCAGCGGCTGCCGCCAACAATGGTGCCGCTCCGCCCGACTTCTCGCTGATCGCCAAGGCCCGTGCCGTCGAGCGCGGCTTCCCGCAGTTCCTGATCGACATCTTCTGGGGACAGTATCAGGAAGGCGGACCGGACTATATTCACGCGCTGCTGACCGGCTTCGGCGAAACACCGCCGGAAGGCATGAAGATCCCCGAGGGAACGCACTACAACCCTTACTTCATTGCCGCCAAGTCATTGGCCATGGCCCAGCCGTTGCAGGATGGCCAGGTGACCTATGATGACGGTTCGCCGCAGACACTGGCGCAGTATTCGAAGGACGTATCGGCATTCCTGATGTGGGCCGCTGAACCGCACCTGGAAGACCGCAAGAAGACCGGCTTCCGCGTCATGATCTTCCTTGTTCTGTTTGCGGGTCTCCTCTACGTCGCCAAGCGCCGTATCTGGGCCGACATCGAACATTGATCGGCTCTGACTATATCTGATCCGGAAAGGGCGCCTTGCGCCCTTTTCTTTTGCGGTGGTGGTCTATTAAACTGCACCGCTGTGCGCCTTGCAGGCACAAAGGAGTGACGACATGGATTCAACGCTGAAGCAGACGCTGGTGAATGCCATTCGGAATATCCCCGATTATCCCAAACCCGGCGTCATGTTTCGCGACATCACGACCCTGCTTGGCGATGCACGCGCCTTTCGCCGGGCCGTCGACGAACTGGTCCATCCCTATGCGGGCGGCAAGGTCGACAAGGTTGCCGGCGTGGAAGCGCGCGGCTTCATCATCGGCGGCGCCATGGCGCACCAGCTGTCCTCCGGTTTCGTGCCGATCCGCAAGAAGGGCAAGCTGCCGCATGACACGGTGCGCATTGCCTACAGCCTGGAATATGGCGTTGATGAAATGGAGATGCACCGGGATGCCATCGTGCCGGGCGAGAAGGTCATTCTCGTCGATGACCTGATCGCAACGGGTGGCACGGCTGAAGCTGCGGTGAAACTGTTGCAGCAGATGGGTGCCGATATTGTCAGCGCCTGCTTCATCATCGATCTGCCTGATCTGGGCGGGCGCAGGAAGCTCGAAGCGCTCGGCGTCAACGTGCGCACGCTCGTCGCCTATGAAGGCCACTGAGGGCCTTCTGCGGCCCTGTACTAGGCCAATCCAATCAACGCGGCGCTGTTGAACTCCAGGACCTTCTGCTCGTCCTGGTTATAGGCCGCGGACGACATCTGCATCATCGCCCAGCCGGGGCGGGATTGCAGCGCGCGAAAACCGTTCAGCGTCCGGGTGAAGCGGATCGTGTCCCCGGCATAAACAGGCTTCAGCCATTTCAGGTTTTCAAAGCCGGGCGAGGGGCCGAATTGCGGCGGCGTTTCGCCCCGCTCCATGGCCGCCTTGATCTGGCGTTTCATGTCCTCGACATTCAGCCGCATCCAAATGGCCGTCGTGTGCCAGCCGGAGGCGCACAGTGCCCCGAAATTGCTCTTCTTGGCGGCTTCCGGATCGACGTGGAAACGCTGCGGATCGTACTTCCTGGCAAAGGTGACGATCTCTTCGGCGGTGAATGTGTGCGTGCCGAGATCGCGTTCGATCCCGATAAGGGCGGTGAGGGCTGCGCTCATGCTGCGGCGGGCTCCCGCAATGTGAACATGCCGGTGTTCTGCAGTTCGCAGACCACTTCGCCATGCTGGTTGGAGATGGCGTGGTGCAGCACGATGAAACCGAGGTCCGGCTTGGATTTGGATACGCGCCGTTCGATGACCGTGCTCTTGCCGGTCAGCGTATCCCCGGCAAGAACCGGCTTTTTCCACTTGGCGTAGTCGATGCCCGGCGCACCCTGCGATGTGGAATCGAGGAGATAGGCATCACACATCATGCGCATGAACATGGAAACCGTGTGCCAGCCGGAGGCGGCAAGGCCGCCAAGGATGCTGGCCTTTCCGGCAGCCTCGTCCAGATGGAAGGGCTGGGGATCGAACTGGGTGGCGAAATCGATGATTTCACCGGCTTCGACGGATTTCGCGGGGAGCAGCCATTCGCTGCCGACCGTGAAATCCTCATAGGCATATCGGGGGGTGTAGTCGCTCATGCCACCATAATAGGCATGAGCGCATTTGGTTCAAGAGGCCGATTGCATCTGCATTGTGCGTGGTTCGACAAGCTCACCATGAGGGATGTGGTTTGACTGCAAACTCATGGGAGGCATTGCAGGATACAGCTCCCTGCAATCCTCACCCTCCCGCATGGTGAGCTTGTCGAACCACGCACCACAGTGGTGTCAGACTAACGAGTCTCGATTCTAGGTATTGAAACGGAACAGCATGATATCGCCGTCCTGCACCACATATTCCTTGCCTTCGTCGCGCGCCTTGCCGGCTTCCTTGGCGGCGACTTCGCCGCCGAGGGTGACATAGTCATTATAGGCGATGGTCTGCGCGCGGATGAAGCCGCGCTCGAAATCCGTGTGGATGACGCCGGCGGCCTGCGGTGCCTTGGATCCGCGTTCAACGGTCCAGGCGCGGGCTTCCTTCGGTCCCACGGTGAAATAGGTGATCAGGTGCAGCAGCTTGTAACCCGCACGGATCAGGCGATCGAGACCGGGCTCGTCCAGGTTCATCGCGTCCAGATATTCCTTGGCCTCTTCATCGGGCAACTGTGCAACCTCGGCTTCGATGGCAGCGGAGATCGTCACCGTCTCGGCGCCCTGGGCCGTTGCCATTTCCTCGACGGCTTCCGTGTGTTCGTTGCCGGTAGCCGCATCGCTTTCGGCGACGTTGCAGACGTAGAGCACGGGCTTTGAGGTCAGGAGATTGAGGCCCTGCAGAATGAGGAGGTCGTCAGGCGCAATGCCGTTCAGCATGAAGCGGACCGGCTTGCCGCCCTGCAGCAGGGAGAGCGCCTGCTCCATGACGGGAAGAACAGTGAGGGCTTCCTTGTCCTTGACGCTGGCGCGCTTGCGGAACTGCACGATGCGGCGTTCAAGACTGTCAAGGTCCGAAAGCATCAGTTCCGTCTCGACGGTTTCCGCGTCGGAGACGGGGTCGATCCGGCCTTCGACGTGGGTGATGTCATCATCTTCAAAGCAGCGCAGGACGTGCACCACGGCGTCGACTTCGCGGATGTTGGCAAGGAACTGGTTGCCGAGGCCTTCACCCTTGGATGCGCCGCGCACGAGGCCGGCGATATCGACAAAGCTGATACGGGTCGGAACGATGTTGGCCGATTTGCCGATCTTGGCGATGGCCTGCAGGCGCGGATCAGGCACGGCCACTTCGCCGGTGTTCGGCTCGATGGTGCAGAACGGATAGTTCGCAGCCTGTGCGGCAGCTGTCTTGGTCAAGGCGTTGAAAAGCGTCGATTTGCCGACATTGGGCAAGCCAACGATGCCGCATTTGAAACCCATAATCTGCGATCCTTATTCTTTCTTGCCGAAGAGCTTGTTCAGCATGTCGGCCATCGGGCCGGTTTTTGGAATGTTGACGTTCGGCTTGGCCGGACGTGCCTGCCGGATATGGCTTTGACCCGCCGGTTTTGCAACCGGATTCGGTTCGCTCCTGTGGCCGCTGCCGGTGGCGAGCGCCACACGGTTCATGAACCCGGCATCGTCCTTGTTGACGAGCAAACCCGTATTGTCGGCGATTGCCCCGAGAATGGGTTCGACCCATTCCCCGTCCGCCTTGGAAAAATTGCCGAGGACATGGTGTGTCACCATCTCCTTGACGCCGGGATGACCGATCCCGACACGAATGCGCCGGTAGTCCTTGCCGCAATGGGCATCGATGGACTTGATGCCGTTGTGCCCGCCCGAACCGCCGCCCGTCTTCACGCGCAGCTTGCCCGGCGGCAGATCCAGTTCGTCATAGATGACGACGAGATCGCCCAGCGCCGGCTTGTAGAAGCGCATGGCCTCGCCAACGGACTGGCCGGACAGATTCATGAACGTCTGGGGTTTGATCAGAATGACCTTTTCGCCGTCAATCGTGCCGTCGGCGATCAGGGCCTGGAACTTCTTGGTCCAGGGAGAAAAACGATGGCGACGGTGTATTTCATCCGCCGCCATGAAACCGATATTATGCCGGTTTGCAGCATATTGGGAGCCGGGATTGCCAAGACCTGCGATGAGCAGCACGGTGCCATAGCTCCCAATAGAGACGATTACTCGCCGTCTTTTTCTGCCGTTTCAGTGGTCTCGGCTGCTGCCTCAACGGTCTCGTCTTCTGCAGCGAGAACAGCCGGAGCGGCAATCGTGGCAATGGTGAAGTCACGATCGTGGATAACCGATGTTACGCCCTTCGGCAGTGTAACAGCGGAAATGTGGATCGAGTCACCGATCTGCAGGCCGGTCAGATCGATTTCGATCGCATCCGGAATTGCATTTGCCGGGGCATGCAGTTCGACATCGTGACGAACGATGTTGAGAACGCCGCCGCGCTTGATGCCTGGGGACAGTTCTTCGTTGAGGAAGTGAACAGGGACGTTCACGTTCACAACCGACTTTGCCGACACGCGCAGGAAGTCAACATGCACTGGCTTGTCGCTGACCGGATCGAGCTGGAAGTCCTTGGGAAGGACCTGAATGGTCTTGCCATCCAGCTGGATGTTCGCGATCGTCGTCTTGAAGCCGCCGCCGTGAATCTTGTAGTAGAGTGTCTTGTAGTCGAGGGTAATCGAGATTGGTGCCTGCTTGTCACCATAGATGACTGCTGGCACTTTACCGTTGCGGCGAATTTCCCGGGAGGACCCCTTACCAACCCGTTCGCGCGCCTCGGCCTTGAGCTCGTATGCTTCGCTCATGGCATTTCCTTTCGAGGTTCAAATCTGGAGTGTTTTCCGGGTTGTCTGCAAAGAAAGCCCAAAAAACATGAAGCGGTCGCATGGCCATCCGGAACCGGATGAAATGACCGCCCCATTCCGCGTTGCCTCCAAGGGTGTCTACGCGGATGGCGGCTCTATAACGGAAAGAGACGCCATGTGCAAGTTTGTTGCTTGACCGGTATGCCGGGAAAGTCTGTCATTCCACCGTCATGGGCGCTGTTTAGGGCGGGACAACGGAACAGGGACGGGCGATGGCCGGGACAATAGCGCTGGAACAGCAAAAAATCGAGGCGCGCGACGCGTTTTATACCTTCGGCAAGATCGGCCTTCTGTCCTTCGGCGGTCCGGCCGGACAGATCGCGATGATGCACCGCGTGCTGGTCGATGAAAAGCAGTGGATCAGTGAGGAACGCTTCCTGCATGCGCTGAATTTCTGCATGCTGCTGCCCGGTCCCGAAGCGATGCAGCTTGCCACCTATCTCGGCTGGCTGTTTCACGGGGTGAGGGGCGGTGTTGTCGCCGGGCTTCTGTTTATCCTGCCGGGCGCGTGCGTGATGCTGGCGCTGTCGGCGCTCTATGTCAGTTTCGGGCAGGTGCCCGTCGTCGAAGGGCTGCTGTTCGGTCTGAAAGCGGCCGTGCTGGCGATTGTGCTCGAGGCCCTGATCAAGGTCGGCAAGCGCGCTCTGACCGACTATCCCGCCTATGGCATCGCCGTTTGCGCATTTGTCGCCATTGCCTTCATCAAGATGCCGTTCCCGCTGGTCATCCTGATCGCCGGGCTTTTCGGCTTTGCGCGCTATCGCCTGACCAATAGAGTGTCCCCGTCATTGCCGGACAGAACCATTGCCGAACCCGCGGCGCGCGGCGCTTTCCAGTCCGCCCTGGTGTGGACCATGCTCTGGCTGGGGCCGCTTGCGCTCTTGCTGGCCGGGTTGGGGCAAAGCAACGTCTTTGCCGCCGAAGCAGCCTTCTTCTCCAAGATGGCCGTCGTCACCTTCGGCGGCGCCTATGCGGTACTGGCTTATGTGGCGCAGCAGGCGGTGGATTATTATGGCTGGCTGAAGCCTGACGAAATGCTCACCGGGCTGGGGCTGGCTGAAACCACGCCCGGACCGCTCATCCTGGTGCTGGCCTTTGTCGGTTTCGTCGGCGGCGCGCGCCTGTCCGGCTTCGATCCGCTCACCGGCGGGCTGCTTGGCGGGCTGACGGCGCTGTGGTTCACCTTCGCACCATGTTTTCTCTGGATTTTTGCCGGTGCGCCCTTTGTCGAGCGGCTGCGCCATGTCGGCTGGCTGAAAGCCTCGCTGGCGGCGATCACCGCCGCCGTCGTCGGTGTCATCGCCAATCTTGCCGTACGGTTCGGCCTGCACGTGCTGTTTGGTGCGTTTCAGGAGAGGCTGTTTGGCCCGCTGCATCTGCCGGTACTGAACCTCGCCGCCTTTGACTGGGCGGCGGCAGCCATAGCGTCGGGAGCGGCAGTCGCACTGATTGCGCTGCGCTTCAACATGCTTGTTGTTCTGGGACTGGCAGCGCTGGCCGGAATTGCGCTCCGGCTCTAATCGAACAGGCTGGAAACCGATTCTTCCGAGGCTGTGCGCGAAACCGCTTCACCGATCAGATCGGAAATCGACAGGACACGGATATTGTGCGCCGCTTCGATGGCCGGTGTCGGCTGGATGGAGTCGGTGATCACCAGTTCCTTCAGCTTCGAGCCGGCAATACGGGCGACAGCACCGCCGGAAAGCACGCCGTGGGTGATATAGGCGGTGACGCTGGTGGCACCCTTGGCAAGAAGTGCTTCGGCCGCGTTGCACAATGTGCCGCCGGAATCGACGATATCGTCGAACAGCAGGCAATCCTTGCCGGTGACTTCACCGATAACGTTCATGACTTCCGATTCACCGGGACGGTCGCGGCGCTTGTCGACGATGGCAAGCTGCGCGTCGATGCGCTTGGCCAGCGAACGGGCACGCACCACACCGCCGACGTCGGGCGAGACGACCATGACGTTCGATGTGCCGTAATGAGCGCGGACATCGCGGGCGATGACCGGAACGGCATAGAGATTGTCGGTCGGGATATCGAAGAAGCCCTGGATCTGGCCGGCGTGCAGATCGAGCGTCAGCACGCGGTTTGCACCGGCTTCGGTGATCAGATTGGCAACCAGCTTGGCGGAGATCGGGGTGCGCGGACCGGGCTTGCGGTCCTGGCGGGCATAGCCGAAATAGGGAAGGACTGCGGTGATGCGCTTTGCCGAGGACCGGCGGAAGGCATCGATCATGATGAGCAGTTCCATCAGGTGATCGTTGGCCGGGAAGGAGGTCGACTGCATGACGAAGACATCTTCGCCGCGCACGTTTTCCTGGATCTCGACAAATATCTCCTCGTCGGCGAAGCGCCGGACGCTGGCCTTTCCAAGCGGAATATTGAGATATTTGGCGACAGATTCAGCGAGAACGCGATTGGAATTGCCCGCGAATAGTTTCATGCCCGTATTTTCCCCGGTGCCAGCCAAGTGAAGGATATGCCGGGCCTTTTACTGTGCCTGACGCACATTGCAAGCGGGCAGGGCAGATTCATGCACAGTTCCTCGCTAATATCGCGTCAAACGCGTAAATATGTCACGTCTTGGCGCCGGATACCCATTTCAGATAGCCGTCGATTGCCTTGTCGGCGATTGATTCCATCACCTTCGGAGGCACGGTGCTCCAAGGGTCGGTTCCGTTGCCGGGGACGATTTCCTGTCCCTGAATACGGTGAAGCCGGGTTCCCGCAGGGTCAAGCACGTCCCAGACATAGATGATCGTCGTCTGGTTGCCGTCGGGCAGGGCGGAGAAGTAGCCCTTCATGATATGCGTGTTGTCGGTATCGGCGGCCGTACCCAGAACGATGCCCTTGGCCTTGGCCAGCGCCGAGAGCCGTTGCGACAAGGGTGTGGCGGCGGCAATCGGCGCGCCGACGATCGGGGCGAAACGCAGTTTTGCCGTGCGGGACACACCCGGCTGCGCGGCGCCCGATGCAACGGCGGTGCCTGCGGGCGTGGCAGTTCCCGGTTGCGGCGTTGCTGCCGGTGTCCCTGGCGCCGTGGCCGTCGGTGTCGCGGTGGTCACCGTTGCCGGCGTTGTGCCCGGCGTGACCGTTCCCGGCGCTGCAGCTGTGCCTTGCGCTGCCGGAAGGTCTTTCTTTGTCACGCCCATCGGCGATTCGGCGCTGTTGCAGGCACTGAGGCCAAGAGCCGCCAGCGCCGCACAGGTATAGGTCAGTGATTTGCGAGACATCATCTTTGGTCTAACCCCATCATGAGCCATAGTTGTGCCATCTCGAAAAAAACGAAAGCTGACAAAAGTTTTATTTTACGATCAAGTCAAGAGGTTGGCGCGAAAGTGGCTCGGCAGCGCCATTGGTCGTGAGGTAGGTCCGTCCCAATGTCATGGCCGTACCGCTGTCGGAATCCATGATGATCATATGGGCAAAAAGCGTCATGTCGGGCTGTATCCGCTCCGGATTGCCGGCATAGAACATCGGCATGTCCATCCATGAGGGTGTGAAGCGCGCGCCTTGCGAATAGCCGCAGGCATTGAGCCGGTGCCGCGTCAGGTCATGGGCCTCCATCACCCGGGAATGCGCGTCAAAGACATCACCGAAAGTTGATGCCGGAGTCATCGCCTCTTCAACCGCCTCGAGCGCCTCGCGGGCCGCGTCATAGAGCTCCAGATGGCGTTTCGACGCCTTGCCGGTCAGCACGGTGCGCATCATTGCCGCGTGGTAGTGGCGATAGACACCGGCCCATTCCAGCGTGAGCTGATCGTTTTTCGTGAGCTTGCGCCGCCCGGCCTTGTACCGGCACAGCAGTGCATCTTCGCCCGAACCGATGATGAATTCGTTGGCCGGGTAATCGCCGCCGCCAGCAAAGATGGCGCCCTGCATCGCCGCGAGGATATCGCCTTCGTCGGCACCGGCCTTGATGAGCTTCAACGCTGCATCCAGCGCCTCGTCGCCAAGTTCGGCCGCCTTGCGGCTATAGGCGATTTCAGCGGGGCTTTTCAGCACGCGCAGCCTGTCGACAAGACCGGATGCGTCGACGATCTGGCCAAAGGCGGCCAGTTGCTCATCGAGCTTGCGGCCATTGGCGGCGGTCAGGCCGTGGGTCTGGTATTCGACGCCGATGCGTTTGCCGAGCAGGTCGAGATCGTTGAGGAGTTCGCGCAAATCCGCTGCCGGATTGGCATTGTCGCGGTCGGCCCAGATCACGATGTTTTCGATGTTCGAGGTCTGGCGCGCCTGGCGCAAATCGGCCGAGCGGGTCATCAGCACCTGGCTGCCATCGGACTTGACGACGAGACACTGGAAGAAGCAGAAGCCGAACGTGTCATAGCCGGTCAGCCAGTACATGCTCTCCTGCGCGAAGAGCAGAATGGCATCCAGCTTCTGCTCGGCCATCACCATCATCAGGCGGTCGCGGCGTGCCGCAAATTCCTCGGGCTCGAAATGAAGGGCCATCATTGTTCCTCTAGAATGGTGATCGCCGAGATCTGGCGACCATAGTCCGGTTCCTTGCGATGGGTGGTGCGCCGGTAGGAGAAAAACTGGTCTTCCTCGGCATAGGTGCATTTCTCCAGCGCGGCGGCGTTCACCCCGGCATTGCGCAACCGCATGGTGATGAAAGCCCAGAGATCGAACATCTTGTGGTTTTCCTTGGCGGAGTCGCGGAAAAAATGGGTGTAGGACGGGTCGGTTCCGGTGAACTGATCATAGAATTCCGCGCCGACTTCGTAATTGTCGGGGCCTATCGTTGGTCCCAGCACCGCCTGGATGTTGTCGCGTTTCGCACCGAGCGCAATCATCGCGTCGATGGTGTTTTCCAGTACGCCGCCAAGGGCGCCGCGCCAGCCCGCATGGGCCGCGCCGATGACTTTCGCATCGCGGTCGGCAAACAGGATCGGGCCGCAATCGGCCGACAGCGCGCCGATGACAAGGCCGGGTGTCGCAGTCACCATGGCGTCGGCCTTGGGCCGCTCGCCGGTGAGCGGCGCCGTAACCGTGATGACATCGGGCGAATGCACCTGATGCACGGTGACGAGATGGGAGAGGTCGGCTCCCAGTGCGCTGGCCACGCGCCTGCGGTTTTCCCGGACATGGTCCTGGTTGTCGTTGGAGCCGCTGCCGACGTTCAATCCGGCGTAGATACCTGTGGAAACGCCGCCGATACGGGTGAAGAACCCGTGAGCGATTCGATCTTTCTCGGGAGACCCCAGCAGGGAAGCGTGCAGCGCTACTGGTTTTTCAGACGTGATCATGCCGGATTGCTCTTTCTCAAGGCTGCGGATGGTGGTGGAGCATCGACGCGAAGTCAATTGCTTCCGTCATATGGATTCGAATGGAAACAAATGTGTGGCGGAGTCCGCGATGCAAAGCACCTTGAACAGCGTGCCCATCTGATCGGGGCCTGCCAACCGCTCGACATCGGCGCGGATCTGCTCCTGGAACGCTGCCGGCTTGCCGCGGCCGAGGGCGCCGGCGCGGTCGAGCAAGCCCATCGCGATGAGAAAATCTCCCTGCGTCATGGCATTTGCCGTGCAGCCTTCAGAACGCGCGGCCTTTGCCAGCATGGCAAAATCCACATGGCTTGTCAGGTCGGCTTCACCCGGCGTGTCCAGCACGTCAACAGGCTTATGGCTGCGCAGCGCCTGCAGCGTATCGCCGAAACCCTGGTGCAGATGGCCGTAATCGAAGAGCAGCGCCGCGCCGCGCGCGCGGTGCAGGCGTTCGGCGATGTCCTGCATCAGCGCGCTGCGTGCCGGGGCAAATTCGACAATGCTGCCATCGGGTGCCGTGCTGTGTCCGGCGGGCAAGAGCGCCGTATCGATCGATCCGCTTCCCGCCGCAAATGCCAGGTTGCCGCCGTCGTCCACGGTGACGATGCGGTCGACGAAACGCCCGCCCGATTTGACGTACTGGCGGACCGGAATGGCATCGAACAGCTCATTGGCCAGGAGAACCAGCGGACCGGATGGCAAATCGCCGAACTGCGCATGCCATTGGATTTCAAGACCGGAGGCGGCGAGTGTCTCTTTCTGGATCTGCGCGAGGCGCGGGCTGATCTCGACCATGCGGATCTGTGCCGCCGCGATAAAATCCGGGGCAAGCTTTAACGCCGTCCGCAGCACGTCCTGCATCAGCGTGCCGCGTCCGGGGCCCATCTCGCACAGGATGAATGCGGCGGGCGATCCCATCGCCTGCCAGGCGCTGACGCACCAGACGCCGGCAAGCTCGCCGAACATCTGGCTGACTTCCGGGGCGGTGATGAAATCACCCTCGCGGCCGAATGGTTCGCGCGTCGTGTAATAGCCGGCATCCGGATCGAACAGGCACATCGCCATGTAGTCGGCAACGCTGACCGGGCCTGTCAGCCCGATCTGCCGGATGATGCGTTGTTTCAGTGTCATCGTCCGGTGGAAACTTCCGGGTTGCGGGCGGTCAGCAGTGCCCACAGGCCGACGAGCACCATGGGAACGGACAGGATCATGCCCATCGTCAGCCAGCCGCCATAGAGGTAGCCGAGCTGGGCATCCGGCTCGCGGAAGAACTCGACAAAGATGCGCGACAGGCCATAGCCGGTGATGAAGGCGCCGCCGATAAAGCGCGGGCTCTTCAGCTTGCGGCCGTAAAAGATCAGCAGCGCCAGCGTGGCAAACAGGACGATGCCTTCCAGCGCCGCCTCGTACAACTGGCTCGGATGGCGGACGAACGGGCCTCCCGTCGGGAAGATCATGCCCCAGGGCACATCGGTGATGCGGCCCCAGAGTTCGCCATTGATGAAATTGGCAACACGGACCAGCCCGAGGCCGACGGGAACGCCCGCGGCGATGGTGTCGATCATGCTGAACACCTTGATCTTGCGCGAGCGGGCAAACAGAATCATCGCCAGCGTGGTGCCGATCAACCCGCCATGGAAGGACATGCCGCCTTCCCACACCTTGAAGATGTCGAAGGGGTGGCTGATGTAGCGGGCCAGATCGTAGAACAGGATATAGCCGATGCGTCCGCCCAGAACCACGCCGAGCGCAGCCCACAGGACGAAGTCGTCGAGATCGTTGGGCTTCATCGGCGGCGTGTTGTTGGCCCACAGGCGCGGCTTGCTGATGAGTTTTTTGCCATACCACCAGGCGAAGAGAATGCCGACGACATAGCCGAGGCCATACCAATGAACGGAGAACGGCCCGATGGAAAAGATCACCGGATCGATATTGGGAAATGCGATCGCGGCCATCGTCGGGACAAGTATTTCGCTCACAATAGGCACTCCGTCATCATCAGGTTCATCGGCGCGGACCATGCGCGAGGGCAGGAACAGCGTCAAGCCGCCTGTCCGGTAACATTTGTGCAATTATGACCTTCGCTTGCAATCGCCTGCCGCGGCGATTATTTGATGGGGAAAGCAACAGAGGTATCTGCCATGACCAATGGATCAAACCGCGTTCTTGATGAACTGGCCAAGCTCGTGACCGACGCTGCCGGTGCAGCGCAGGGCGTCCGCCGCGAAGTCGAAACCGCTTTCCGTGGGCAGGCTGAACGGCTGCTCAACACCATGGATGTGGTGCAGCGCGAGGACTTCGAAGCGGTGCGCGAAATGGCCATCCGCGCCCGTGCCGAAAACACGGCGCTGCTCGCCCGTATCGAAGCGCTGGAAGCGCTCGTCGGCCATAAGGAAAAGCCCGCCGCCGATGCGGCCAAACCGGCAAAGGCAGCAGCGTCCGGCACGCGCGCCAAGAAGGACTGACCGTCAAAAGAATCGCATTTTTGCAGGCCCATTGCCCGTGTCCGGGCAGTGGGCCTTTTGCATTTTTGACCGCTTCGGAATCACGGACACTCTCTGCGGGGCGCCCGGGCGCCGTTTCGCGGTGATTTATCCGGCATATTCGGGCTGTCCTCAAAATAAATCTTAAGAAATTATCAACAGGTGGAAATCGCCGAAAATCGTTTTCTTAGAGTCAGTTAAAGGCTGGTCGTGAATCATTTTCATAACATCTGTCCACACCCATTCGCGCCATTTGGCCAAAAGGGGACTGGCGCTCGGACTCAGCATCAATACACTGAAATTACAGCATGATTCGTTTCAATGGTCATGCAGCGGGTAACAAGTTCATATCCGTGGTCCGGCTGGTGCGTACTGCCTGCCGGTGAGTTTTCAAGCGTTAGGTGTCCTTTGGGTGGGTGCGCTGTGCTCCCGCAGCGTCAGATGAGATTCGATTGAGCAGGTAATGGCGATGAGCCTTCTGGAAATAGAGATTGCGCGTGATTTGCATCCGGTCGATGTGATTGAACATGTGGCCCATGCCAATGAATGGGCTTTCGAGCGCACCGGGGATGACGAGATTGCCATTACGGTCGAGGGCAACTGGACCGATTACCAGATTTCCTTCTCGTGGATGGAAGATTTCGAGGCGCTGCATCTGGCCTGCGCCTTTGACATCGCGGTCAGCGAACCGCGCGTCAATGAAGTGATGCGCTTGCTGTCGCTGATCAACGAACAGCTGCTGATGGGGCATTTTGATCTGTGGCGCCAGGAAGGCGCGGTGATGTACCGCCAGTCGCTGCTTCTGTCCGGCGGTGCGGAACCGACGAGCAAACAGGTGGAAGTGCTTCTGTCCAGTGCGCTGGATGCCTGCGAGACCTATTTCCAGGCATTCCAGTTTGTTGTCTGGTCGGGCTCGACAGCACGGGAATCGCTCGATAGCATTCTGTTCGAGACGGTCGGTTCTGCCTGACCTGCAGCATGTCGGTTTGTTTGAGTTGAATGTGATGACCATCAGTTTTGATGATTTTGAGAAAGTGGATATCCGCGTCGGTACGATCGTCGAGGCGGAAACCTTCCCGGAAGCGCGCAAGCCGGCCTTCAAGCTCAAGATCGATTTCGGCCCGGAAATCGGGGTGAAGAAGTCCTCCGCGCAGATCACCAAGCACCATACGCTGGACGAGCTGAAAGGCCGCCAGGTGATGGCGGTGGTCAACTTCCCGCCGCGCCAGATCGGCCCGTTCATGTCGGAAGTGCTGACACTGGGTTTCCCGGACGAGGAGGGCGGCGTTGTTCTGGCCGCCATCAGCAAGCCGGTGCCGAACGGCGGCAAGCTGTTCTAGGCTGCGCGCAGGGCTTTCTCCACCGCGTCCGGCGACTCCTCGATGACTTTCAAAAGCAATCGTCCTGCCGGATCGGGCTTGCGGCGCCCTTGCTCCCAGTTGTTCATGGTTGCAGCCGGAATGCCAAAACGGCGCTCGAAATCCTTGGTCGATTTGGCATAGCGCTTGCGAATTTCCTTGATCCGTTCCGGCGGCATGGGATCGATATTGATGGTCTCAAGCGCGACCTCACCGCGCTTCCATGCGAGAGCCTCTTGCAGTCCCTCCAGGAGGCCGTCGCCAAATTCGCTCTTTTTACTGGTCATCCCTGAGTTCCCTGAGCATTGTCAGTGCTGCCTTGCGCTGATCGGGCGTGAGGTCGGCCTGTTCTGATTTTCGGTAGGCAAAGAGCATGATCGCCAGATCATCCGTCACCATCACATAGTAAATGGCGCGGCCACCTCCGCTTTTTCCCTTGTTGCCAAGCGCAAAGCGTATTTTCCGCAACCCTTCCAAGCCTTGTATGACATCGCCTGAAAAAGGGTCCAGAGCGATTGCATGCTCCAGCTTGCTGATTTCCGCATCGGAGACGCCAAGCCGTTTCAAATCTTTGAGATAGCGTTTGGTGCGGACGATTTTCATGATCAATAATACGCCAATGGCGCAATTCCGCAAGAGAAATTACGCCATTGGCAGTGTGCTTCTACTTCACGCGATGATCCAATCTAGATCGTCTTCGCCGCCATCTCCTTGGCGATGTAGTCCGCCTGCCGGATGGCAAGCGTGACAATCGTCAATGTCGGGTTTTCCGCCCCGCCCGAGGTGAACTGGCTGCCGTCGGAGACGAAGAGATTCTTGATGTCGTGGCTCTGGCCGAACTTGTTGACCACGCCATCCTTCGGCTTCTCGCTCATGCGGTTGGTGCCCAGATTGTGGGTTGACGGGTAGGGCGGTGTCGGCAGGGTGCGGGTTGCGCCGACGGCCTTGTAAAGGGCCTGACCCTGTTTGTAGGCATGGTTGCGCATCGCGGTGTCGTTGGGGTGGTCGCTGAAGTTCACATTGGCAATGGGCAGGCCGTACTGGTCCTTCTCCTCCTTGTGCAGGGTGATGCGGTTGTTCTCGTGCGGCATGTCCTCGCCGACGATCCACAGGCCGGCCATGTTGGCATATTCATCAAGCGCCGAGGTGAAGGAACGGCCCCAGCCGCCCGGATCGAGAAACGCTGCCATGAAGGGCAGGCCGAGCGACAGCGTTTCCATTTCATAGCCGCCGACAAAGCCGCGCGCCGGGTCATGCCGTGCCTCGTCGCGGATGATACCGGCCATGGTGGTGCCGCGATACATGTGCACGGGCTTTTCGAAGATGCCGTAGACCGAGCCGGTGGTGTGGCGCATGTAGTTGCGCCCGACCTGGCCGGAGGAGTTCGCCAGTCCATCCGGGAACATCGTCGAGGCGGAATTCAGCAGCAGGCGCGGACTCTCGATCGAATTGCCGGCAACGGCAACGATGCGGGCCTTCTGCACATGCTGCTTGCCGTCCTTGTCGACATAGAGCACGCCGGTCACCTTGCCGCTCTTGTCGTGCTCGATCTTCTGCACCATCGCATTGGGGCGCACTTCCAGCCTGCCGGTGGCTTCCCCCTTGGGGATTTCCGTATAGAGCGTCGACCATTTGGCGCCCCATTTGCATCCCTGGAAACAGAACCCTGTCTGCTGGCACGCCATGCGGTCATCCCGCTCGGCGGAGTTGATCGCCATGTTGCCGGTGTGGCATTCCTTGTAGCCGAGCTTGTCGGCTCCGGCCTTCAGCACCTTGAAGTTGTTGTTGCCCGGCAGGCCGGCAATGCCATTGGTGCGGGTCACGCCCATCTTGTCCTCGGCCTTGGCGTAATAGGGCTCGAGCTCCTTCAGGGTGAGAGGCCAGTCGAGCAGGTTGGCGCCCTCGAGCTTGCCGTAATGGCTCAGCGTGCGGAACTCGTGCTCCTGCAAACGCAGCGAGGCACCGGCCCAATGGGTGGTGGTGCCGCCAACCGACTTGACGATCCACGCGGGAAGGTTGGGAAAATCCTTGGCGACCCGCCAGTCGCCGGATGTGCTGCGTTTGTCGACCCAGGCAAGCTGGCCGAAACTGTCCCATTCGTCATTGATGAAGTCTTCATATTCGTGCCGGGCGCCGGCTTCGAGTATGACGACGTCGATGCCCTTCTGCGCGAGTTCGTTGCCAAGCGTACCGCCGCCGGCGCCGGAACCGATGATGACGACAACGTGGTCGTCCTTGAGATCATAAGGTGCAGCCATGGTTTCCTCCCGATAGGCTGAAGAACAATGTGCGATGGCCGAGACGGCTCAAAGCCACTCGATGTCGCTGAAGCCGCGGGCGATATAGCCGCCCTTCGAGTAGGATTCGCCTTCATAACCAAAGAGCGGCCACAGCTCCTTCTGGTTGTAGAGCCCGGTGACAAGACCACCTCGAATTGTCTGGAAGAACGGCGTGTCCTCGATCTGGCGCAGCAGTTTCAACCGGTGCTCTTCCCAGTCGAGACCGAGATAGCCGCCTTTGCCGGCCCGCTTGTCGAGGTCGGCGATGCCGGTTTCTATCAGCTCCTTCTGCTTGGGATCGGACCCTGCCTTGGCGTCGTAGGGTTTGACGGCAATGGCGTAGAAGCGGTCCGGAATGTTGTCATGCGGGTAGATATCGCGCGCCAGTTGGATCAGCGTCGCCATGGTCTCGGGCTTGAGATTGGATGTCTCGAGGCCCCAGGCCTGCTGCGGATGGATGATGGAATTGCCGCTGATGACCAGCAGAGCGCCGAGGCTGGCCATGCCGCCCCGTTTGAGCAGTTCACGCCGTGACAGGCCTGCCTGCGTGGCGCTGCCGGATTTGCCCGGCTCCGCGGCCTTGCGGTTGAATATCGTTACCATGGATTTCCTCCCTTGCTTGCTATCGGCGCTCTCCCCCGAGCGCGCCCTTGCTGGCTGATGGCGTCCTCCAACGCCGTTCAGCCGGTTTCAGACAAACCGGCCCTGTCGTTGCAGGACTTCAATCTTGTAGCCGTCCGGGTCTTCGACGAAAAAGAACCGGGCCAGCAGCGCGCCCTCACGCTTGAATTCGACAATGTCACGGATTTTGAAATCGAGATCTTTCAGCCGGGTGTGCTGGGCGTCGAGATCAGCGACGCTGACCGCGAGATGGCCGTAGCCGTCACCGAGATTGTAGGGTTCGGTGCGGCCCTTGTTGATTGTCAGTTCGAGCTCGAATGCCGTTTCGCTGTTCCTCAGATAGACGAGCGTGAAACTGTCGAAATCCAGCCGGTCGGCGACTTCGAGGCCGAATGCCTGTTGATAGAATGATACGGACCTGTCCTCATCGAGCACGCGGATCATGGAATGGATGGCTTTTGCCAAAAAGACCTCCTTTGACGTTGCGCCCCGCGGCAAAACTTTGGTTGCAGTTGCAGGACATGTCGGCGATTATGGACCCGGGAAAACAGAATGGGTGGCAATCGGCTACCACACCGCCGGAAGAGCGGAATAATTTTCGCCGGCAACCGATCCGGTGCGCAAAATTTCACCTGCCGGGATGAAGCGCATCAAGGGGATGGCCGAGGGCGAAGCAGAAAAGGGAGGTTCGTTGGATGTGTAAGGTATTTGCAGAACAGGATCCGGAAGGCTACCGGCAGATCAACCGTTCTGTGCGCATTGCCGGGCATTCCACCAGCATCCAGCTGGAAGTCACGTTCTGGAAGCTTCTGGACGAGATCGCCGTCAGCCAGAACATGACGACGCCGCGCTTCATCTCGACGCTTTACGATGAGGCCCTGCAGGCCAATGGCGAGATTCCGAATTTCGCCTCGATGCTGCGCACCACCTGCGCGCTGTATTTGCGCGGTGTCCAGGCAACCGCCGAAACCTCCTGCGTGACGCCGATCGGCAACCGGGCCGCCTGACGATCAGGCGGGAATACGCACGACGGCGCGCAGGCCGCCCATGGGGCTTTCGTCCAGGGTGATATCGCCGCCATGGCTGCGGGCAATGTCAAGCGCGATGGCAAGCCCGAGGCCGGTGCCGCTGGCATCCTGATTGCGCGCCTCATCCAGCCGGAAGAATGGCTTGAACACCTCATCGCGCATCTCCTTGGGGATGCCGGAGCCGTCATCGTCGATGGTGATGCTCAGCCAGCCGTCGCGGTGATCGGCGGTGACGACGACATTCTTGGCGTAGCGGAACGAGTTCGATACCAGGTTGGAGATCAGGCGCGAGAAGGCATTGGGCCGGACCTGAATCTCCGGTTCGCCGCGAATGCTGGACTTGAAGCCGCGCTCCAGCAGGGTGCCTTCCTCTTTCAGTTTGGTGAAGAGGCGTTCCAGGTTGAAGGTGCCGGTTTCTTCCTCCGCCTCGCTGCGGGCGAAGGCGAGATAGCCCTCAAGCATGGACTGCATGTCCTCGATGTCCTGCTCCATCGCTTCGGTATCGACCTTGTGGCCGACCAGCGCAAGCTGCAGCTTGAAGCGGGTGAGGATTGTCCGCAGGTCGTGACTGACGCCGCTCAGCATGGTGGTGCGCTGCTCGATCTGGCGTTCGATGCGCTCGCGCATGACGATGAAGGCCGCGCCCGCCCGCCGGACTTCCTCCGCGCCGCGCGGCTTGAAATCGGGCGGTGTCGCCCGGCCCTTGCCGAAACTGTCGGCGGCCGCGGCCAGCTGCTGGATCGGCTTGATCTGGTTGCGCAGGAACAGGATGGCGATGGCCAGCAGCACCAGCGCCGAGCCGGACATCCAGACCAGGAGAATCAGCGTGTTGGAGGCATAGGCCTGGCTGCGGCGGGCAAAGACCCGCAGGACCTTGCCTTCCAGCTGGATGCGGATTTCGACGAGATCGGAATCGCCTATTGTGTCGATCCAGAACGGCCGGTTGATCTGCTTGGTGATCTCGGCGCTCAGCGGTTCGTCAAGAATGGAAAAAAACGGCTTCGGACCGGGTGCAGGCAAGGGGTCGGGCGGCAGGATGGAGATGTTGAGCGACAATCTCTCGCGCGCAATGCGGATGAGGTTTTCATAGCCGGGGTCCTGCGGATAGGAGTCCATCAGGTCGATGATGCCGGAGATGTCGCGCACCACGGCCGTCGACAGGCGCTGGGTGACCGTCTGCCAGTAGCGCTCCATGAACACGAAGGCGATGACCGACTGCAGCAACACCATGGGTGCGATGATAATGATCAGCGAGCGGGCATAGAGCCGTTTCGGCATCCACTGCGCCAGCCAGCGGGAAAACTTCCGCCAGGGGCCGAGCAGCGTGCTGCGGCGGCGGCGCCAATGCCGCTGCCTGACTGCCAATGCGCGTTTTGCACTGTCCGTTTGTGCCATATGATCGGTGCCCACTCGCGCATTGGTTATTGCGTCCTGATCCCGCGGATCGGGACGTTTACTCCACGCTCAATTTATAGCCGACGCCGCGCACCGTCTGCAACCAAACCGGATTGGCCGGATCATTTTCTATCTTGCGGCGCAGCCGGTTGATCTGCACGTCGATCGTCCGTTCGCCGACATCGCCTTCCTGGCCGGTCAGCTCATGCCGGGGCACGGTTTCACCGGCACGGGCCGCAAAGATCGCCATGATATCCTGCTCGCGGTCGGTCAGCCGGATCAGTTCGCCCGAACGCTTCAACTCGCGCTTGGCGATGACGAAGGTATAGGGGCCGAAAACGATCTGCTCGATCTTGGCCTGCGATGCCGGGGCGCCGCGGCGCAGGATATTGTTGATGCGCAGGATCAGTTCGCGCGGATCGAAGGGTTTCGGCAGATAATCATCCGCACCGGCTTCGAGACCGCTGATGCGGCTGTCGGTTTCCGACAGGGCCGTGAGCATCAGGATGGGAACGCTCTTTTCCTGGCGCAGGGACTGGGTGAGGGCCACGCCGCTTTCACCCGGCATCATCACATCGAGGATCAGCAGATCGTAGTCAATGCCGGCAAGCTTGCGCCTGGCCTCGTCCGCATTGGCAGCCACCGTAATGCGAAAGCCGCTGCCGGTCAGATATTGCGACAGCAAGTTTCGAATCCGGGTGTCATCGTCGACAATGAGCAGGTGCGGCGCATCGTCTGAAAGCGGAAGTTCTTCACTCACCAAAATCATTCCTTCTCTCTCCGGGCATTGGCGCCCGCCCTTGGTCCCCGGACGTCCCTATCCGGCATAAACTAACCTGCCTGTGGCAGACTGTCGATCTGTTGCCTTTGGCCTGGATTGACCATCGCTTTGAGGAAATGTTCGATCACGGCCCGGTCAGCCAGACCGATTTGCTCCAATGCACTGCCAATGCGGCGTGATTGCGGTGCGGCAAGCTCAAGCGCGAGTTCTCTGCCCTTCATGGTGGGATAGAGTTCGCGCTGCCGCCGGTCGCGCGGGCCGGGTATCTGCACGACATGGCCCGTGTCGATCAGCTGCTTGAGAACACGGGCGAGACTCTGCTTGGTGATTTGCAGCACATCCAGCAGTTCCGCAACGGTCATGCCCGGCTTACGGTTGATGAAGTAGAGAACCCGGTGATGGGCGCGGCCGAAAGTCAGCTTTTCCAGAATCAGATCCGGGTCGGCGGTGAAGTCACGGTAGGCAAAGAAAAACAGCTCGATGAGGTCGAGTTCGCGCGCATCCGCCTTGGTCAGGGCTGTCTCAATATGCCGATCCGGTGTATAAGGTTTCATGCAGGGCTCCCGCTCTCATTCATGTGTCGCCGAATAATATGTCAGTCTTGTTGACTTAATTTTAGACTGCTGATAATTTTTGGCAAGCTGTTGGCCGCATTTTGAATGAAACGAAAAGCCAATAAGTGTTTCCGGGACATTTTTCCTCATCGAAACGCCTATTGCTGCCACGCATGGTCCCGAAAATCGGCACGATTTTCATCGGGGGATCAGGCGTGAATTCGAAATGGACAGCGTCCTTTGCGCGTTCAAGAAGAACGCGCGGCGCTGTCGGGAGCCAAGGTTCACCAATTGTGAAACGGGAACAATTGGCGTCGTCTCAAACCCGTCAAACGATCAGGAATCAAACGCCTGGAGGAAAACATGGCATCCGTACCATTTGATCAGCTTGAAGGTTACATCTGGATGAATGGCGAATTCGTTCGCTGGGCAGATGCTAAGGTTCACGTGCTGACTCATGGCCTGCACTATGCAAGCTCGGTCTTTGAAGGTGAGCGCGCCTATGGCGGCGAAATCTTCAAGCTCAACGAACACACGGAGCGTCTGCACGAATCGGCGCGTATTCTTGGCTTCACCATTCCCTATTCGGTCGAAGAACTGAACGATGCCTGCCGCAAGCTTCTTGCCAAGCAGGGCTTTCAGGATGCCTATGTGCGCCCGATCGCCTGGCGCGGCAGCGAGTCGATGGGCGTTTCGGCCCAGAACAACAGGATCAACGTGGCCATCGCCATCTGGCAGTGGCCAAGCTATTTCGACCCGGCGCAGAAGCTCAAGGGGATCCGTCTGGATATGGCGGAATATCGCCGCCCGGATCCGAAGACGGCCCCGTCCAAGTCCAAGGCCGCCGGCCTGTACATGATCTGCACGATCTCCAAGCATGCTGCCGAAGCCAAGGGCTATGCGGACGCGCTGATGCTCGACTGGCGCGGCCAGGTGGCCGAAGCCACCGGCGCCAACGTGTTCTTCGTCAAGGACGGTGTCATTCACACGCCGAAGCCGGATTGCTTCCTCGACGGCATCACCCGCCGCACGGTCATCGAGCTGGCCAAGCGCCGCGGCTATGAGGTTGTCGAACGGGCGATCATGCCGGAAGAACTGGAAGGTTTCGAACAGTGCTTCCTGACCGGGACGGCTGCGGAAGTGACGCCGGTTTCGGAGGTCGGGCCATACCGCTTCACCGTTGGCGAGATCGCGATCAACCTGATGAACGATTACGCCGCCGAAGTAACACCGAAGAAAGCAGCAGCGGAATAACTCGCAGTATCAGAGCGCAAATAAGGCGCGCTCAGCCCGATACTGCAAGCTTGCTAACGAAAACAACCGGTTGATACCTCTTTATTGAGGCATCAACCGGTTTGACATTGCCCAAAACTTAGTCAACATGCCAGTGTCAGGCATGAGTCTGGCGCGAAACGTTGACGGGGTGTCAATTATGGGTGCACTTCTTCCTCTCATCATCCAACTGATCTCAGGGGCTGTCGGCGGCAATGTTGTCGGCGGTATTCTCAAGAACCTGACTCTTGGCCCGACTGGCAACACGATTGCCGGCGGCGTTGGTGGACTAGTGGGTGGCTACTTGACGCAATACCTTGGCGCCGGTGGTGCCCAGCTCGTGGCAAACGCAGCATCATCGTCGGGATTGGATCTCGGCTCAATCATCGGCAATGTTGCCGGTGGCGGTGTTGGCGGTCTTATCCTCACTGCAATCGTTGGTGCGATCAAGAACGCGCTGGCCAAGTCCTGATCATCACAGGATGCAAGCGATTTTCAAGGGCGGTCCCATTGGCCGCCCTTTTTATTTGGGCTAAAGCCTGATGTACGAGATTTCCGAAAGCATAGGGTTGGAACAAAATGGGACAATTGCAGGCCGGTATCATCCCCGTGACGGCCTTTCAGCAGAACTGCACGATCCTCTTCGACAGCGATGACAAGCATGGCGTCCTGATCGATCCGGGCGGTGACAATGATCAGGTGCTCCATGCCATCCGCTCCAACGGCATCACCATCGACGCCATCTGGATCACCCATGGCCATATTGATCATGCGGCAGGGGCCATGGATATGAAGGAGGCGCTCGGCGTCGATATCATTGGTCCGCACGAGGCGGATAAATTCCTTCTGGATTCTATGGAGGAGAAGGCGGTCCAGTACGGCATCCAGGGCAGCGGCGTGCGCAACTGCACGCCGGACCGCTGGCTTGCGGATGGCGATACGGTGTCCTTCGGGTCGCATGTGTTCGAGGTGCTGCATTGTCCGGGCCATGCGCCGGGGCACGTGGTTTACTACAACCGGGCCGCCAAGTTCGCCCATGTCGGCGATGTCCTGTTCAACGGCTCGGTCGGCCGCACGGATTTGCCGGGTGGCGACCACGAGACCCTGGTCAACTCGATCAAGAACAAGCTGTTTCCGCTTGGCGACGATATCGGCTTCATCTGCGGGCATGGCCCCGGCGGCCGTTTCGGCGAAGAGCGCCGCACCAATCCGTTCCTGACCTGACAAAAAGCCCGCCGGAGCGATCCGGCGGCCTTTTTTCAATCCGGCTGATCAGCGATCAGTTGGCGTTGCAGAAATATGCACGTCCGTCATAGCCGCGGAACGTACCGGTTTCTGGATTGAAGGAGCGGTAGCGGTCGGCGCAATAGCGATACCAGGCGCGTGACCACGGCTGGGCGCTGCCATAATAGACCGGGCGCACTTCGCGATAGACGCGAACCGGCGCGGCGCGATAGACGGGACGATCATCGTAGTCGCGATAGATCACGTCGGGTTCGCGTGGCTGGGCGAGCGCGCCGCCGATGAGCGCACCTGCGGCAAGGCCAATGGCGCCGGCTGCGAGCGCATCGCCGCCGCCGCGATGATGATGACGGCGCCAGCCCCAATCATCAGCCGATGCTGACGAAGCAAGCGGAACGGCGATCGTTGCAAAAGCTGCCGTCGCAAGAATGGCAATCTTCATACCTTTAAACATCTGTGCCTCCTTTGAAGCATCCTTGGCGGAACTTTTGGAACCGCCTGATCGTGTTGGGCTGGACTTTCAGTGGGGGCGCCAGCCGTGATGTGTGTTTTAAACGTTCCAGAATGAATGCAAGCTGAACGGAAAGCGGGCACTTTCGTTCCCTGCATCCCATGCGGGAAAAGCACATCGACATCATAATATCAGCAAATCCATGGCAAGGAACGAGCGAAGGGTGCCGAAATCGGATATTGGGGGGGGGGATTTCCACGCAAAGCATCCGCTTTGCGGACGCGCAGCCATCGCCGCGACCGGGGAGGTGGACTTTCAGGGAAAACCCCCGGGCGTGTCCGGGGGTCCCGAAGCGGCTTGCGCCGCCTGAATTATTCCGTAACCGTGATGTTGACGGCCTTGGGGCCCTTGCCACGACGGTCAGGCTCGGTATCGAAGGAAACCTTCTGATTGTCTGCGAGACCTGTGAGGCCGGATGCCTGAACAGCGGAGATATGGACAAAAATGTCCGCTGCGCCGTCATCCGGTTTGATAAAGCCAAAGCCTTTTTCACTGTTGAAGAATTTGACCGTACCGGTCTGTGCCATGCTCCGTTCCTTTTCCTTACTTACCGCGTTCCCCTCCGGGCTTGCGGGATTGGTAGTGCCGCCTTTTGTAAGATACATCCGGCGTAAATCATGCAGGCAGTTCTCGAATTCAGGAAAGGAGCCGATCATTGCCGGGATTTCCCCCGACCCGGTATTCTTGCGGTTCCGGCGCGCCGTTCTTCCAGTCTTCCAGTGTTCGCAGATGCCCGAACGCTTTGAGACTGCTAGAATAAGTGTTTTTTGGCAAGCAAAAGTTTTTCCATCGTTTAGGCGACTATATCGAACAGCTGTGCAGCCGACATACTTCGCCGCGCAAAATCGTTGCCTGCAACCCATGTATTAACCGCGCCGGCCACCGCAATTCGAGGTTGTACGTGGTAGTGATGCCGCATAAAACTGTCCAAATGGTCAAATATTGACGTCTGGCCCTAACGGTTGCGCAGAACAATACATGCGCCGCCCGCGCCATGCAGCTTGGCGCAGATGGCATTGGCTTCGCCGCGCGTATCGGCGCCGATGCGCACGGCATAGATGCCGCGCCGACCCATCGGCGTGCGATAGCGGCTGATGACCGGCTCGTGCTGGTTCAGGATGGCAGGAAAGGCGCGGCGCAACCGTTCCATCTGGTTCACGGCGGCCGAGCGGCGGAAGTTTCCGGCAATCTGGATGCCCCAGGGTTTCGGCTTGATCTGGGCCATCGAGATCGTCGCCGAACGGACAACCGGCAATTGGCGGCAGGCGGCATCGAAGCCCAGTTTGACATTGAGCGGCGCAGCGCCGATCTCCGCGCCCGCCGCAAAGTCATCGGCCGGACGCCCCGTGATATCAAGCACATAGTCCTCGGTTTCGAGTGGCAGAAAGCCGCCGCTCGACAGCCATTTCGCCACGCGTGTCGGTCCGGCATTGTAGGCGGCCGCTGCCAGTCCCCAATTGCCGAAGGTGGCGCGCAGGTCCTTGAGCAGCGCCGCCGATGCCGGAAGCGCCTGGGCGAAATCGAAGGGATTGGCCAGCTGCCGCTCCCGGGCGGTGCCCGGCATGAACTGGGCGATGCCTTGCGCGCCGACCGGGCTTTCCGCCTGGTCATCGAAGCGGCTTTCCTTCCAGATCAGGCGGGCAAAGAAGTCGCGCGGCACGCCGTGGCCGTCGGCCTGGGTGGCGATGGCGGCGCATATCTGGCTGACGGTCGGGGCGGGCGGCTGCGGCGGTGCCGGTACGGACGGGTTATCGGCCGCAAGCACGATCGATGCGGTCAGCATGGCGAGAGATGCACCCAGAGCGATCTTACAAAGCGCGTTCACCCAGCCCCCATTCGTCACGCATTCCACTGATGAGCATAAAGCACAGAGCAATTCCGGATGAAAGACTGGGATGGCTGCGCGTTTACATTTGGTCTGTTTGCGGCGCAAAGACCCGGATTGCCTTCTCCCGGATGCGGAAATGCGCCGGTGTCCAGGTGGTAAGGTCGCCGTCGGTGTTCACGGGGCGCGGTTTGCTTGTTTTGATGGTGACTTGCGTGGTCTGGAAGGCCCGCACATCGTCCCAGCGGCCGTGGGTGCCTTTGCGCAGGCTGGGCAGGAGGCCGAGCAGCCGCCACCAGTGATCCACCTCCAGGCTGTAGAAATCCAGCCGCCCGTCGTCGGCGGTCGCGGTTTCCTCCACGGTCATGCCGCCGCCATAGTGGCGGCCATTGCCGACGGAAACCTGCATTGTCCGGATTGTTTCGACCGAGCCGTCATGCTCGACATAGGCGGTGAACAGCCGGGAGCGGGCGAGGAGGCGGGCGGCAACAATGGCATAGCCGAGCTTGCCCCAGCGCTTCTTGGCCTTTTCCGTCAATTCCGCGGCCAGTTCGGCGCTGAAGCCGATGCTGGCGACATTGAAGAACAGGTTGCCGTTGACTTCGCCCAGATCAATGGGACGCGGTTCGCTGGAAAGGATCAGTTCCGCCGCCTTGAGCGGGACGGGCGGCAGGCCGATCGTCCGGGCGAAATCATTGGCCGTGCCCAATGGCAGGACACCCAGCGGCAGGCCGGTCTCGACAAGACCGGCAGCGGCGGCGTTCAGCGTGCCATCACCGCCGCCGATGATCACCAGATCGCAGGCATCCTGCATGCGCCTGATCACGTCGGAGATGGATTCGTCCTTGTCCGGTGCCGCATCGACAAGCGTCAGTCCACCGGTTTCCAATGCCTTGCGGATGGGATCGATCGGCTTCCGGCCGCTGCGCGCATTGGGATTGACGATGAACAGGGCGCGTCGTCGCGGTTTGGCTTGGGTCAACAGGCTGGTGCTCCGGTTTGCAGTCCGCCGCAGGTGGGGTTTGATTTGTGGCGAAACAAGGCAATACCATGCCGCAGGCCGGTGGATTTTGCCGGCGGCTGGCGCTACACAGTTGGCACCACCATTGAGACATGCATGAGAGTTCGAGAATGTCCTCCCTCACTACCATCGGTTTTGACGCAGACGATACGCTCTGGGAAAACGAACAGTTCTTCCGGCTGTCGGAAAAGCATTTCGAGACGCTGCTTGCTCCCCACACGGATGTGCCTGACCTGTCGGACCGGCTTCTGGAGGTGGAGCGGCGCAATCTCGATCTCTATGGCTTCGGCATCAAGGGTTTCACCCTGTCGCTGGTCGAGACGGCGCTGGAGGTGACGGATGGCAAGATACCGTCATCGGTTCTCGGCGAAATCCTGGCGGCGGGGCGGGACATGCTGCGTCATCCCATCGAAACCCTGCCGCATGTGCAGGACACGCTGGAGCAATTGGCCGGGCGCTACCGGCTGGTCCTGATCACCAAGGGTGACCTCTTCGATCAGGAGCGCAAGCTGGCGCAATCGGGCCTTGGCGATTTTTTTGATGCGGTTGAGATCGTCAGCAGCAAGGACCGGGCCACCTATGAGCGGATTTTCAGCCGCCATGGCGATGGCCCGCAGCACAGCATGATGATCGGCAATTCGCTGAAATCGGATGTGGTTCCGGCCATTCAGGCCGGCGGCTGGGGCATCTATGTCCCGCATGCGCTCACCTGGGTGCTCGAACATGTGGATGCGCCGGTGGCGGAGCCGCGCTTCCGCCAGATCGAGCACCTGGGCGATCTCGCACCGCTGCTCGCCGATATCGGCTGATCATTCGGCGGCGTGCTGCTCCTGTGCGCCGTCATCGGGACCGTTGGGATCGCCCGCCATTGTCTCGCAGCCGAGATCGGGGAAGGCGACGACGCGGTTTCCGGCAAAATCGGTGCGGACCACCACCAGTCCCTGCTCCTCGAAATAGGTCAGGAGACGCCGGGCGCGCCGGGCGGAATGGGTGCCATAGGCGCGGGCGAGCGTTGCATCGGACGGGCAGGGATTGCCGGTGACCGCCGCCTGCGCGACAATGAAGAACACACCCTGCACATCGTCGGGCAGGCTCTTGGACAGTTCCAGCGCCTGCTGCCAGGGCTCGCTCTGTGCGGTTTCGCCATCGATACCGGCGCGGGCGACAGCCAGCTTGCGGCGGAAGGCTGGCAGCGACAGCGCGTCGCCGGGGACGCGGCGGATGCGGCAGCGGAC
This sequence comes from Phyllobacterium sp. MT110, assembly GCF_058792715.1. Taxonomy (NCBI): domain Bacteria; kingdom Pseudomonadati; phylum Pseudomonadota; class Alphaproteobacteria; order Hyphomicrobiales; family Phyllobacteriaceae; genus Phyllobacterium; species Phyllobacterium sp. MT110. The sequence continues at coordinate 2,035,790 of NZ_JBXAFE010000001.1, read as the reverse complement.
CAGAAAATCCTGATAGAGCACCGCGTCGGTGCGGAAACCGGCATCCGGATCGCCCAGCATTTCCTGCATGACCGCATCGATCAGCGCGCTGCGTTCGGCTTCATCGATTTCCGGGAACAGCGTCAGGGCGGGTGCTTCCGCTTCGGCCATTGCCTTGGCTTGGGTCAACTGTGCCAGGATGTCGGCCGTTGGGGTGGGTGGTGGCGGCGTGGGCGCGCGCCGCACGACCGGGCGCCGCTCTTCAGGCGCCGGCGTGAAGATCAGCTCATGCGCATCGTCGGCCTGCTGCGGCAGCGGGGTCAGCTTCGGGCTGGATGAGCGGGCGGAGGTTTCGACCGGGCCGATGGTGACGGGCAGCGGGCGGCGCGACAGCGCGGGGCCAAGGGCAACGAAGTGTCCGCGCGCCAGATCGCGGAACTGTTCGGCCTGCCGACGCTCCATGCCGAGCAGGTCGGACGCGCGGGCCATGTCGATATCGAGGAAGGTGCGGCCCATCAGGAAGTTGGAGGCTTCAGCGGCAACGTTCTTGGCCAGCTTGGCCAGCCGCTGCGTGGCGATGACTCCGGCAAGTCCGCGTTTGCGCCCGCGGCACATCAGGTTGGTCATGGCCCCGAGCGACAATTTGCGCGCCTCGTCGGACACCTCGCCGGCAACCGCCGGGGCAAAGAGCTGCGCCTCGTCGACCACGACAAGCATGGGATACCAGTAGTCGCGCTCGGCATCGAACAGGCCACCGAGAAACGCCGCGGCGCAGCGCATCTGCTGTTCGACATCGAGGCCTTCGAGATCGAGCACCACGGACACCCGGTGCTGGCGGATGCGCGCGGCAATGCGGGTCAATTCATTCTCGGTGCGGGCGCCGTCGACGACCACATGGCCGTATTTGTCGGCAAGGGTGACAAAGTCGCCTTCCGGATCGATGACGCATTGCTGCACCCACTGGGCGCTCTGTTCGAGCAGCCGGCGCAGCAGATGGGATTTGCCCGAACCGGAATTGCCCTGCACCAGCAGGCGCGTGGCCAGAAGCTCTTCCAGGTCGAGCATGGCTTTTGCGCCTGCGGGCGCCGCTCCCATGTCGATGTCGACCTTCATTGCTTCTCCAGACCGGTGGTGATTCCGCGCACGGTCAAACGCGCGCGGACCTCCTTAGCATTCCTTTTCCGCTCATGCGCGAGCGATATGCCGCTTCTCCCCGGAAACCCACAGATGGTTTTCCGCATCGGTGCGGCGGAACACCGCGCCGAACTCCTGCATCCGCGCCACCACATAATCCGGCTCCATCAGCCCGTCGAGGAAATACAGCCCCGGCGCCACCTTTTCCCCGCTGGAAAGGCCAAGCAGGCGCTCGACTGCCAATGCCACATGCAGGGCGGTGAGGGGCGCCTGGCCCTGCGGATGGACGATATCGAGGCGGGCTGTTGTCTGCTCGCCGGTGTTCAATTCGCCACTGATTTCAATGACGATCTCGGTGGAAAAGGGCTCGCCCCGGCGGCGGCTGGCCGATTCGCCATACGCCATGTCGAAGCGGATGGAGTGCGCGCCGGTGGCAACGCCGAGGCTGAGGACATCGAGGGGGGAATAGGCGCTGGCTTCGATCTGCTTTCCGTCAATATCCGTGAAACGGCGCGTGGCTTCCGCGCCCGTCACCCAGCGCCATTTGCCGTTCTTGAGCGCCAGCGGATTGGGGGCGGACTGGGTCAGCCGTTCGAAATCGGCAAAGGCGGCCGGCCCGCCCATGTCCTGATCGTCCAGCACCACCGCAATGGTGATTTCGTCTATCCGGCGGAAGTCTCGGGCGGCCTGAAGCACGGGGAAGGTGGCCGACCCTGCCAGCCATGTACTGGCCATGAGAATCGCCGAACTGTTGGGTTTATGGATGTAATGCGCCATTTCCGGTCCGACTTCGAACACCCCGCTGGAAACGCTGAGATAGGGCAGTCCGTGCGCCTGCGCGAATTTCAGGCTGTTGAGCGTCTCGTCCTTGACGAACAGCACGACGGCGCTGAAGGCCCTGCCGGCGGGCTGGCCGAGATCGGCCCGGTCAAGATCGACTGAAACGGCTTCGGCATTGCCGAGAGAATCGGCGACGGATTTTGCTTTGGCCAGATCGCGTCCGCCAATGGCAATCGGCAGATCCGGGTGGAGCTTGCGCAGGGTTTGTGCCGCTTGCGAACCGACGATGCCGGATCCGCCAATGATGAGGACAGGGGCTGCAATGGTCGTGGACATGGGAATTCCCTTCATGTTACTATAAGTAAGTTACCTTTAGTAATATGTGGGCGTGCGATTGCAAGTCAAGGGGCAGGATTGCTATTCTGGTGAAAAAGGAAATTTGCATGAGCAAGACCGCAGCCGCCAAGAAAATGCCGAAAGCCCAGCGGCGGGAGCAGCTCATGGAAACGGCGCTGGAGATCGTTCGCACACAGGGAACGGATGCGCTGACCCTCGGCTATCTGGCGGAGCGCGCGGGGGTGAGCAAGCCGATTGCCTATGAGCATTTCGGCACACGCTCCGGCCTGCTGATCGCGCTGTACCAGCAATTGGACCAGCAGCAGGTCGATGATTTGCTGGCGGCGCTGGAACAGGCACCGAAGCAGCTGGCGAGCGTCGCCCGGCTGATGAGCGAGGCCTATATGGCCTGCTACCGCTCCATAGGCCCGGAATGGCACGCCATCTCCGCCGCGCTCAAGGGCGATGAGGAGATGGAAACATTTCAGAAAGCGCTGATCGACGGCTATGTCGATCTCTATCGCACCGCGCTGGCACCCTATTCGGCGCTTTCTGCGGGTGATCTGCGCCTGCGCTGCGTGGGCATCATCGGCGCTGCCGAGGCCATTTCACGGGAAATGACCTGCGGCTGCGTCGACGAGGCCACCGCATCCGCCACCCTGGGATCGCTGATCCTGCAATGGGTGGCCAACTGATGCCGGATTTGCATCGCGGTGTTGCGTGGTTCGCCCTTCGACAAGCTCAGGAAGCTCACCATGAGGGAGGTGGTTTGGTGCAAGGCAAATCACAAACGCTGCAGACTATAACTCCCTGCAATCCTCAACATCCCTCATGGTTAGCTTGTCGAACCACGCACTACAGTTTTTGCTTTAGATGCTTACCGTCCGCCCAAGAAACTCCCGCATCAGCACGGCGACTTCTTCGGCATGGTCTTCCAGAAGAAAATGCCCGCCGTCGAAAATATGCAGCTCAGCATTGGGCAGTTGTCCGGCATAGGCCCTGGCCCCGGCAAGCGCGAAGAACGGATCATGCTTGCCCCAGGTAATCAGCATGGGCGGCTGGTGCTCGCGGAAATAGGCGTGGAAATGCGGGTACTGCTTGAGGTTTGACTGGTAATCATGGAGCAGGTCAAGCTGGGCCTCGGCAATGCCGGGACGGTCAAGGCCGTTCTGCGCGTGGGTCCAGGCATCGGGGCTGATGCGGGCCGGATCTTTCGCGCCGAACAGGTATTGGCCCCTTGTGTCCTCGATCGAGAGGTGACGGCGCATGGCGGCCTCCGTCTCCGCATTGCGGTCGGCCCACAGGCGGCGCGCGGCGGCAAAGCCGTCCGACAGGCCCTCTTCATGCGCCACGGCGTTCTGCACGACAATTGCCGTCACCCGTTCGGGATGGCGGGAGGCGAGGCGGAAACCGACGGGACCGCCGAAATCCTGCGCGTAAAGAGCGTAGCGCTTGAGGCCAAGCTTGCGGGTGAATGCGTCGATGATGTCGGCGAGATGATCGAACGTATAGCGGAACGCCGTGTGGGACGGGGCGTCGCTGTAGCCCGAGCCGGGATAATCCGGCGCGACAACGTGGTAGCGGTCGGCCAGCAGCGGGATGAGGTCGCGGAACATGTGCGACGAGGTGGGAAAGCCGTGCAGCAGGAGCAGCGTCGGCGCGTCCTTCGGCCCTGCTTCGCGATAGAAAATCTTGAGACCGTCGATCTCCTCGGTCCGGTAGCTGATCACCGGGCGTGCGTGTTCGTTCGATTGTGACATCGTTCCTGCTCCTGTTGGATGGGTGGTTGCACCGTCTAAATTACATTTTGATGGTTACTCAAATGGAGTAACTTGTCAAATTGAATTTTGATGGTTACTTCTAGGAGTGAAAGGACATGCGATGCCGTTCATTTTTCTGGGCAATGCCCTCTGGCTGGATTTCGTCAACACGCAGATCATCGATGGCGCGCTCATCGATCTCATCGGCAATGACGGTGCGTTTCTGCGGTGGGCGAAGACGGCCGATCTTCAGGCTGACGAGGATGATGCGGCCACGTTCGACGCGGCCCTGACCGAGGCGCAGGCGTTCCGTGCGCACTTGCGCGGGGCGGCGGACAGTCTCGCGGCCGGGACGGCGCTCAATCCTGCCTTTGTCGCCGATATCAACCGGCGCATGGCTGAGCATCCGGTTGCGACGGTTCTGGAGAATTCAGGCAGCGGGTGGGCGACCAGCGCAAAGCCTGTCACCAGCGGGCCGCAAAGCGTATTGGCTGCAATCGCCACTGACTTTGCCCGGTTTGTTTCCACCGAAGCGACGAATGTCCGCCACTGCGGCAATGAGCGCTGCTGCATCGTGTTCTACGACACCAGCAAGAATCACACGCGCCGCTGGTGCAGCATGGAAACGTGCGGCAACCGGGCCAAAGCTGCCGGTCGCCGCGCGCGTGTTGCGCATTAGTCCTGTTGTTCCAGCCGCAGAAGCTTTGCGGCTTCGACCATGTTGACGAGGGCTGGCTTCACCTCTTCCCATTTGCGGGTTTTCAGGCCGCAATCGGGATTGACCCAAATCTGGTCGGGATCAAGATTCTTCCGGGCCTTGCGCAGCAGGCCAGCCATTTCATCCACCGGCGGGATGCGCGGGGAATGGATATCATAGACACCCGGCCCGATCTCGTTGGGATAATGGTAGGTCACGAACGCATCGAGCAGTTCCATTTTCGACCGCGATGTCTCGATGGAGATCACATCCGCATCCATGGCCGCAATGGAGTCGATGATGTCGTTGAACTCCGAATAGCACATATGCGTGTGGATCTGCGTTTCGTCCTGAACGCCTGAAGCGGACAGGCGGAAACATTCGGTGGCCCAGTCGAGATAGGCGGCCCAATCGGCCCGGCGGATGGGCAGGCCTTCGCGAATGGCCGGTTCGTCGATCTGGATGATGCGGATTCCGGCTTTTTCCAGATCGCTCACTTCATCCCGCAATGCCAGTCCGATCTGGCGGCAGACCTGATCGCGCGGAAGATCGTCGCGCACGAACGACCATTGCATCATGGTCACCGGCCCCGTCAGCATTCCCTTCATGGGCTTGTTCGTTAGCGACTGGGCGTAGGCTGCCCATTCGACCGTCATCGCCTGCGGGCGGCTGACATCGCCGAAAATGACCGGCGGGCGGACGCAGCGCGAGCCGTAGCTCTGCACCCAGCCATGCCGGGTGAAAGCAAAGCCCGACAGTTGCTCGCCGAAATACTGCACCATGTCATTGCGCTCGAATTCCCCGTGCACCAGCACATCGATGCCGATTTCCTCCTGCCAGCGGATGGAGTTTTCCGTTTCCTTGCGCAGCAGGGCGGCATAGGCATTGGCGGTCAGCGCCCCCTTGCCATGTTCCGCCCGCGCCTTGCGCACCCCTTCCGTCTGCGGAAAGGAACCGATGGTGGTGGTCGGAAAATCCGGCAGCCCCAGCGATTTCTGCCTTTCCCGGCGGGCAGGATAGGGGCTTTGACGCCGCGACAGTTCCTCCGTCACTGTCTGCAGGCGCCGCTTGACCGCCGCATCATGAATTTTGCTCGACGTCCTGCGGGTTTGCACTGCCGTCGCGGCCGCTGCCAGTTCATCCCGGACGCTGTCCCGCCCGGTGTTGATCGCCCTGCCAAGGATCGACAATTCCTCAAGCTTCTGCGTGGCAAAGGCCAGCCAGCTCTTGAAGTCAGGGTCGATGTCCGTTTCAAGCTCGAGATCGACAGGCGTGTGCAGCAGCGAGCAGGACGGGGCGAGAATGAGGTGATCTGTTCCCCGCTGGCTGATCACCGGTTCGATACGCCGCAGGACGGCCTCGAGATCGGCCCGCCAGACGTTGCGGCCGTCGATGACGCCGAGCGACAGGACAAGTCCGGCAGGCGCTTGGGTTACGATCGTCTGGAGCTGCTGCGGTGCACGGCAGAGGTCGAGATGCAGGCCGGCAACGGGCAGCCCGAGCGCCAGGTCGAGATTGTCGCCAAGCGCACCGAAATAGGGCGTCAGCAACAGTTTCAGGCGGGGAAGGGCGCGCGCGAAGAATTCATATGCCACGCGGAATGCCGTCTGCGTGCTTTCATCGAGATCGAGCACCAGTGCGGGCTCGTCGATCTGCACCCATTCGGCGCCGTTGGCGGAAAGGCGGCGCAGAATTTCCGTATAGACCGGCAGGAGACCCGGAAGGAGTGATAGCGGGTCGAGCTGTGCGTCCTTGCTCTTGGCCAGTTTGAGGAATGTAACCGGCCCGAGAATCACCGGGCGCGTGTCAAAGCCCTGCTCCTTCGCTTCGCGGTATTCGTCGACCGGCTTGTTGGATCCGAGGGTGAATTCCTGCCCCTTTGTCAGTTCGGGCACCATGAAATGATAGTTGGTATCGAACCACTTCGTCATTTCCTGTGCGGCCACCCCGTGATGGGTGCAGGCGCCGTGATCATGGCCGCCCTGGCTGCCGCGCGCCATGGCGAAATAGGTTTCGGGCGAAACCGGTCCGCCTTTCCATTCGTAGCTCTGCGGCACCGCGCCCAGCATGACGCTGGTATCCAGCACGTGGTCATAGAGCGAGAAATCATTGCTGGGTATGTGGCCGAAGCCGAGCTTCTGCTGCAAGGCCCAGTTCTCCTCACGCAACCCGGCGGCGATATCCTGCAGGGTGACGATATGGGACTGGCCAGACCAGAATTTTTCCAGCGCGAATTTCAGTTCGCGCCGTTTGCCGATCCGCGGAAAACCCAGATTGCTTGTGGTGATAGACATAGTTCTTTACCCCGATGGTTGAGGGCAAAGGTCAGGCGCACGCATGCAGGAAATACGGGCGCCCAAGACGTCCGCTTGCAAGCGACACACCGGACACCCCGCCCGTGGACGTTATCTATCGAGGCAGGTCTCCTGGCTTGCGGGTCGGTGCTCTCGTCAGGCCTTCCCGATCCGTCCTGGGATCAGTGACACGAAATTGACGAGAACTCGCCGCTTACAGTTGCGGGGGCAGCTCCGGATTGGACCGCTGGCAGCGATCGCACCGTATTCCCTCTTAGCTCTGCGCCCGAAGGCGCAGAGAACCACGATGCGGGGTATGGTAGGCGCGTGCCCGTAGACTGTCAATAACACATAAAGACATATTTATATGGTTACATCCTCAGTTCAGTGGGCGATGGCGGGTTCGCCGACGCGGTCGTCCTTGCTGCTCTTGCGGATGGTCAGCGCCAGCAGCGCGGCGATCAGGCACAGGATACCGGCGGTGAAGAAGGCCGGGAGGTAGCTCGCATATTCCGTACGGGCAAAACCGCCACCATAGGCCGCCGACGCTGCGCCAAGCTGGTGACCGGCAAAGACCCAGCCGAACACCATGCCCGCCTTCTCCCGGCCAAACCGGTCCGTTGCCAGCTTGACCGTCGGCGGCACGGTGGCGATCCAGTCGAGGCCGTAGAACATGGCGAACAGCGACAGGCCGTAGATCGAAAAATTGCTGTAGGGCAGGAACAGCAGCGAGGCGCCGCGCAGGCCGTAATACCAGAACAGCAGCCAGCGATTGTCGACCCGGTCGGACAACCAGCCGGAGCCGATCGTGCCGAAGAAATCGAAGAAACCCATCATGGCCAGCACGCTGGCGGCGGTGACGGCCGCAAGCCCGTAATCGCCGCAGAGCGCGACGAAGTGGGTCTGGATGAGGCCGTTGGTGCTGGCGCCGCAGATGTAGAATGTGGCGAACAGCACCCAGAACGTGCTGGTGCGCGATATTTCCTTGAGGGTGGCCAGCGGCAGGATGATGAGCGACAGCAGGCCGCCGGTAATCGGTGCGGTCTTGGCCACGTCCTTCTCGCCATAGGCGGGCAGGCCGACATCGGACGGGCGGTCCCGCATCAGCAGGAAGACGGCGGCCGCTGCGACGGCGAGCAGGGCGCAGACCATCATGGTCGCCGCGCGCCAGCCGTAGTTTTCACTGATGGAGGCCATGAGCGGCATGAAAGCCAGCTGTCCGGTGGCCGAGCTTGCCGTGAGCATGCCCAGCACCAGCCCGCGCCGGTCGGTGAACCAGCGGGTGGCAATGGTCGCACCGAGCACCATGGCGGTCAGGCCGGTGCCGAAACCGATCACCACGCCCCAAAGCAGGATGAGCTGCCAGATCTGCGTCATGCCGAGGGACAGGAAGGAGCCGCCGGCGATCAGCGCAAGCGCCACGCACACGACCTTCCGCACGCCGAAATAGTTCATGAACGCCGCGGCGAACGGGCCCATCAGCCCGAACAGCAGCAGCCGGATGGAAAAGGCGGTGGCGATCTGTTCCGTCGTCCAGCCGAATTCCTTTTCCAGCGGCACGATGAGCACGCCGGGGGCGCCGACGGCCGCCGCCGTCACAAGCATGGTAAGGAAGGTGACGGATACGACGACCCAGCCATAGTGGACATTGCGCCGGGCAAGCGCGGCAGCGAGAGGCGATGAAATCATGTTCGTGTTCCCTGGAGGGTAATCGGCTTTTAGATGATGGTCATCATATTGACTATTGATGACGGTCATCATATAAATTGTCAATGCAGTTTTTTTGAAGGAATGTTTCATGCGCGTCAGCAGGGACCAGGCAGCACAGAACCGCGCCCGCATCATCGAGATCGCCGGACAGCAGTTCCGCGAAAAGGGTTTTGACGGCATCGGCGTCGCCGATGTGATGAAAAGCGCGGGGCTCACCCATGGCGGTTTCTATGGTCATTTCAATTCGAAGGATGACCTGATCGCCGAGGCCTGCGCGGCGGCCATGGCTTTATCGGTCCGGCGGTGGACCAGCCTGTCCGAGGCCTCGCCCGACGATGCGCTCGGCGCGATCACCCAATCCTATCTGGCGGGTGATGCCCATGGTGAGGGACAGATGAGCGGCTGCATGATGGCCGCATTGGCGCCGGATATCGCCCGTCGTGGCGGTCCCGTCCGTTCGCGTTTCACCGAGGGTACCAAGGCGCTTCTCGATATCCTCGTCAACGCGGTGACTGGCCGCAGCAAAGCCCGGCAGCGCGAAAAGGCCATCGCCATCATGGCGGGGCTGGTGGGCACCGTGGTGCTGGCGCGTGCCGTGGACGATCCCGACTTTGCCCGGGAGATCAAGCGGGTCGGTGCGGAGGTGTTCGGGAGGGATGCGGAGTAGGGAGTGGATTTACACCCCCCTCTGCCCTGCCGGGCATCTCCCCCACAAGGGGGGAGATCAGCTCTCAGAACCGTTCAGCCAATCTTCGGCAGTGAAAATAACGCGAAACCATCGATGCCGATGTGATCTCCCCCCTTGTGGGGGAGATGGGCGGCAGCCCAGAGGGGGGTGAGTGTTCCGATCTACCGCCCCGGGCGTCCCGTCTTGCCCGGCCGGCGCTTCTTACGCGCATCGTTTGCGTCCTCATAGGAGCCGATGCCGCTGCGCTCGCGGCGAATGATGGTATCGTCATTCCGGTTGGTAGCCCCGGGAAGCGCCGGTTTTTCCGGCACGGCGCCGCGCACGGGCTTTTCGGTCCGGCCGACTGTCATCTCGTCCAGCGTATTCTTGCGGAACAGCGGCGAGTTCGGATCGCTGTTCTCGTCGGTGACCACGCGGTGCATGGCGCGCCCGGCATTGTGCCGGCCCTTGGTGCGGCCGCTGACCGGGCTTTCCAGTTCCACTTCGCGCGCCATCGGGTCGTCCGATATGGCCAGCTCCGTCTCGCGCAGCCGCTTGATTTCGTCGCGCAGCCGTGCCGCCACTTCGAAGTCGAGATCGTCGGCGGCTTCGCGCATCTGCTTTTCCAGATGTTCGAGGTGCGATTTGAGGTTGTTGCCCATCATCGCGCCGGACTCGGCAAAGCCGGAAATATCGGCCCGGACGTGATCGCGCTCGTACACGCTGTTGAGGATATCGCCGATGTTCTTCTTGATGCTGGCGGGCGTGATCCCGTTGGCCGTGTTGTAGGCCTCCTGCTTTTCGCGGCGGCGGCTGGTTTCCGCCATGGCCCGTTCCATCGAACCGGTCACGTGATCGGCATAAAGAACAACCTTGCCATCGACGTTGCGGGCGGCGCGGCCGATGGTCTGGATCAGCGATGTTTCCGAGCGCAGGAATCCTTCCTTGTCCGCATCGAGAATGGCGACGAACCCGCATTCGGGAATGTCCAGGCCCTCGCGCAGCAGGTTGATGCCGACGAGCACGTCGAAGGCGCCGAGCCGCAGATCACGCAGGATTTCGATGCGCTCGAGCGTATCGATGTCCGAGTGCATGTAGCGCACGCGGATGCCCTGCTCGTGCAGATATTCCGTCAGGTCTTCGGCCATGCGCTTGGTCAGGACGGTGACCAGCGTGCGGTAGCCCTTTGCCGATGTCTCGCGGATTTCGCCGAGAACGTCGTCGACCTGCGATTTGGCCGGACGCACCTCGACCGGCGGATCGATCAGGCCGGTCGGCCGGATGACCTGCTCGGCAAACACGCCGCCGGCTTCTTCCATTTCCCAATTGCTCGGGGTCGCCGAAACCGCAACGGTCTGCGGGCGCATGGCGTCCCATTCCTCGAAACGCAGCGGACGGTTGTCCATGCACGAGGGCAGGCGGAAGCCGTACTCGGCCAGCGTTGCCTTGCGCCTGAAGTCGCCCTTGTACATCGCGCCGATCTGCGGAACAGTCACATGGCTTTCGTCGATGAAAACAAGCGCATTGTCGGGGATATATTCGAACAGCGTGGGTGGCGGCTCGCCCGGCTTGCGGCCGGTGAGGTAACGCGAATAGTTCTCGATGCCGGCGCAGGAACCGGTGGCCTCGAGCATTTCCAGGTCGAAGGTGCAGCGCTGCTCCAACCGCTGCGCTTCGAGCAGGCGTCCGGCCTGGTTGAGTTCCACCAGCCGGTGCTTCAGCTCTTCCTTGATCGACTTGATCGCCTGGTTCAGCGTCGGGCGCGGCGTCACATAGTGCGAGTTCGCGTAAATCTTCACCTGGCTGAGGTCGCCGGTTTTCTGGCCCGTCAGCGGGTCGAATTCCGTGATCGTCTCGATCTCGTCGCCGAACATGGAAATGCGCCAGGCCCGGTCCTCAAGGTGGGCCGGGAACAGTTCGATCGTGTCGCCGCGCACCCGGAACGAGCCGCGGGTGAAATCCATCTCGCGCCGCTTGTACTGCTGCGCCACCAGATCGGCGAGCAGCGCCCGCTGGTCGAGCCGGTCGCCGATCTTCATCTCGAAGGTCATGGCCGTATAGGTCTCGACCGATCCGATACCGTAGATGCAGGAGACGGAGGCGACGATGATCACGTCATCGCGTTCCAGGAGCGAACGGGTGGCCGAGTGGCGCATCCGGTCGATCTGCTCGTTGATCGACGATTCCTTCTCGATGAACGTATCCGAGCGCGGCACATAGGCTTCCGGCTGGTAGTAATCGTAATAGGAAACGAAATACTCGACCGCATTGTTGGGGAAGAAGGATTTGAACTCCCCATAAAGCTGCGCGGCCAGCGTCTTGTTCGGCGCGAGGATCAGGGCCGGGCGCTGGGTCTCCTCGATGACCTTGGCCATGGTGAAGGTCTTGCCCGAACCGGTGACGCCCAAAAGCACCTGCGTCTTGTCATCGTCGGCAATGCCGGAGACGAGATCGCGGATGGCCGTCGGCTGGTCGCCCGAGGGCTGGAAATCGGTTTCCATGCGGATGGCAATGCCGCCTTCGGATTTCGAAGGGCGGGCAGGGCGGTGCGGCTGCCAGGCCGTGCCGTTCTTGAACAGCGGATTGCCGCTTTCGATCAGGGCGGAGAGCGCGGCAACGGTGGCGGTGGCGCCGCCTGCGGGCAGGTTCGCCGTGTCCTCCAGCGCGATATCCAGGCCGGCGACCGGGTTCAGTCCGGCCGCGGCGCGCGTCTTCGGATCGCTCGATCCGCCGATGGAGGTGCCGCGCGAGGTCCTGGAACTGCTGGTTGGCTTGGCGGCTGCCTTCTTCGGCTTCGTCACCTTGGGCTGCGGCTTGGCCGTTTCCTCGGAAATCTGCTTGGCCCAATCGCTGATCGAGCCGGAGAGCGGTGTGCCTTCCAGTTCCGATTGCGGCGCTTCGCCGAAACCATCCGCGTTATATTTGTCAGGAGATTTAACCATGGGTTGAATATGGTGGGAGTCCGGCAAAATGGAAAGAGCCAAGTCCGCAAAAGTCGCCGGAAGCGGCAGGCTCCTGACATAAGGTTGTCAGGAGGATTGTCAGGGTCCGTCCTGTTCCGGGTATCAGCCGTAGCGCAGCTTGAGGCCGAGAATGGTCAGGATCAGCAGCAGCGTCGTGGCGTTTGCCGCGATGACCGGCCAGGAACTGATCATGATACCGTAGAACAGCCAGAGCAGCACGCCAAGTGCCAGCGAAGCATTGCTGATGAGCGAAATGCTGCCGGTTTCCCGGTGCCGAACGATCTTGATGATCTGCGGAACCCAGCACAGGGTGGTGATCAAGGCAGCAAGACTGCCAACGAGCTCGATATGGAGAGGCACGGACCGATCTTTCAGAAAAAGAGAGAATTGATATATGAGCGAATTCTTCAAAAAAATACAGCGGAATCATGACTTAACCAACAATCCGCGATAAAAATTTATGTCGCGGATTGTTGGTTTCGTGTCTCCCGCCGGCGGCCTACTGAACGGCGCCGAGAAGCCGGGCCGGAAGATAGATCACAAGCGACGCTGCGCCTGTTATGACGGAGGTGCCATCGGCGAGAACGGACTGCCCGGCGGGTGTCTCATCACCGGACAGCACTTTCTGCGACAATTGCCCGCTGCGCACCATGTTCATCAGCGTCGGCGAGCTTGCAAATACCCCATGCGACCCGCCGTCGAGGTCGGACGCATCGAGGACGACGATGCCGAGTTTCTGCAGCACGGCAATGCTGGAGCCGTCGCCGACGCGCGGGTGGCCGCCGGTAATCCGTCCTGACACGCTCAGGGCACTGTCGGCGCGGGAAACCAGCACGGTAAAGGGTTTTGGCAGTTCGCCGATATCCCGGACCTGTCCCTGGAACACGTCGATATCGATGTCCGGCGCCGCCAGCATGACGCCCGACAGGCGGCGGAACACGTCGCGATGGCCGGTCTGCGCCAGTTGGCTCAGGGCTTCCATGACCACGAACGAGCCCATGGAATGGCCGACCAGCAGGATTTTCGTCGCCTTGGTCGCCGCGGCCAGTTGCAGAAGTTCGGCAAGACCGTCGCGGCCATAGGTGGCGCTGTCGCGGTCATAGACGTAAAGGCCGAGCGAACCCGCCGAGGGCCAGGAATAGTGGACGGAAACGGCGGGAAGGCCGTAATCATAGGCAAACTGCGCCTGCCGGAAGACGCTGTCGGCAAAATTGTTGTTGTAGCCGTGGACGAAAACAAACAGCTCGCGCTGGTTGGCGGGACGTTTGGCCAGTTCCGCGTTGATCTTCTCGACGAAGACCTGCTTGCTGCCATAGGGCTGGAACGCCGTTGCGGCAAAATCCCGGGCCGGGTTGGGCTTGGTACTGCTCTTTTCCACTTCGCCGCGCTTGTGGTTCGGCGGGATGCCGACATCGACGCGGGCGAAATTGAGGGTTGGGGAGCGCTTGGCCGAATAGGGCAGGGAGAGATTGTCCGACCGCTCACGGCTGGTCGCGACGAAGATCGGAATGACGGCCTTGGGTCCGGTCTTGTCATTCAGCACCGGCGCGGGCACCGCCGCATTGGCCTTGACGACGTGTTGGGACGTGAGACCCAGCACAGCACGGCCACCGCACCCTGTCAGCACAAGCATCACGAGCAGAAAGGCCGACAAGCGGGATACGGTCATGAACACACTCCGGACAGCACTCCGGAAGTTAGAACCAGTATTTCGGCCGCACTGCAACTTAAAAGCACCGCGCGGCCGGCGGCGGGCACGCCGAACTGCCGCCGGCGTGACAATTTTTCAACAACCGGGTGCTGCGGCCGATCAGACGATCAACGGGTCGCGGCCCATGTTCAGATGCAGCTCGTGGCCGTCATAGGCATGGGCTTCGGCCACCGCTTCGTCGAGTTCGACGCCAAGGCCCGGCGCCGTCGGCGGGATGACATAGCCGTTTTCCCATTGAAGCGGCGTCTTGAGCAGCTTGGCATGGAACCCGCCAAAGGCCTGGATGCATTCGAGAATGAGGAAATTCGGGCTGCAGGTGGAAAGCTGGATATTGGCCGCACCGACGATCGGTCCGCAATAGAGATGCGGGGCGATCTGCGCATGAAACGTTTCAGCCATGCCGGCGATCTTCTTGGCTTCCAGAATGCCGCCGACACGTCCCAGATCCATCTGCAGGATATTGGCAGCACGGTTCACCAGCACCCGCTGAAACTCATATTTCGTGGTGAGGCGTTCGCCCGTCGCCACGGGGATCGTGGTGTGCTGCTGCACATAGGCCATATTCTCCGGCATATCTGGCGGGACCGGCTCTTCGAACCACAAGGGATCGTAGGGCTCGAGCCGTCTGGCCAGCCGCACGGCGCTGGTCGGTGTCATCTGGCCATGGGTGCCGAACAGGATATCCGCCTTGGAGCCGACAGCCTCACGCACCAGACGCACAAATTTTTCGCCGAGATCGAGTTCTTCGAGCGAGAGCTGGCGCGGGTCGAAGGAGGTGTAGGGCGCGACCGGATCGAATTTCACGGCGGTGTAGCCCTGCGCCACATATTCCGCGGCGCGCTCCGCCGAGGCTTCGGCATTCCAGTAGATCGCCGAGGTCTCGCCCAGTTCGGGTTTGGGATAGAGATAGGTGTAGCTGCGCAGCCGCTCGTGCACCCGCCCGCCCAGCAATTCATAGACGGGCTTGTCGGCTTCCTTGCCGATGATATCCCAGCAGGCCATTTCCAGCGCCGATACGGCGCCCATGATGGTCACGTCAGGACGCTGGGTGAAGCCGCCGGAATAGGCGCGGCGGAAAAACCGCTCGATGTGGTGCGGGTCCTGGCCGATCAGCCAGCGCTCGGCGACGTCCTCGATCACCTTGCGCATGACCTGCGGGCTGACCGTCGAATTGTAGGCCTCGCCATAGCCGACGACACCGGAATCGGTGGTGAGCTTGACGAAGATGAACCACGTGCCTCCAAACGATGGCGGCGGGTTGCCGACGACGAAGGTTTTTACATCGGTGATTTTCATGGCCTGCTCCGGTGGTTCACTGTCCGCCCGACCCTAAGGGAGAGGGCGCGCATGTCAAAAACCGTGCAACGACCCCGCATGTCGGCTTTCTGACAGTTCTTGCACAGAAGGTCTTTCCATTGCCTCTATTGCACTGCATCATAAGCCCATATGCACATGCCTATGGAGACCGGACGTGAGTGAAGAAACCAAGCCGATCGGCGAACTGACCCTGCGCACGCTTGCCATGCCTGCGGATGCCAATGCCGCCGGCGATATTTTTGGCGGCTGGGTCATGGCACAGATGGACTTGTCCTGCGGTATCCGCGCGGCGGAACGCGCGCGCGGCCGTGTGGTGACGGCGGCGGTGAAGGAAATGGCCTTCGCCAAGCCGGTCAAGATCGGCGATACGCTGTGCGTCTACACGCATATCGAACATGTCGGGCGCACCTCCATCACGCTGAAGGTGGAAGCATGGGCGCAACGCTACCTCTCCGACCTGATGGAGCGGGTCACCCATGCGGATTTCGTCATGGTGGCGCTTGATACATCGGGCAAGCCGACGCCGGTGCCGCCGGAAACCAAGGCCTGAGGTCAGACCCTAGCCTCCGATCATATACTTGTCCCAGAAACCGGCCTGCGGTTCGATCTGCTCGACAATGTCGATCCACAGGCCCGACGGATCGTGAAAACCGAAACGGCGCTGGCCGAAAGGCTCGTCGGTCAGCGGATATTCCACCTGCAATCCGCTCGCGGTGACCTTTTCGAAAGCCGCCGCGGCGTCATCCACCTGCAGCTCGAAACACATGCCCTTGCCGCCAAAGCTTTCCGGGCCGGGCGGCGCCGACGGATGGTCCGGCGTCATGAAGGCGATGGAGGCCGTATGGTCTTCTCCCGCGAGCCAGCAGAACCATGTGCTGTCAAAACCGCTGGTGAAGCCGAGATGCCGTATCCAGAAATCGCGGCAAGCCTCTTTTTTCTCGGTGACGATGATCGGATAGCGGTCCGTGAAGCGCATGGTAAGCCTTTCCCAATGGTGGTGATTTGCAGCATTAGATGCAGTCGGCGTAGCGATGACAAGGGCGTTTTGTCAGTAGTCTTCACGCGCCCGCTTGCGGGATACGTGCACCATCCTGTGGTTAAGATCGTAAAAGGCTTGGATTGGCGGCATTAATCAGGCAGCGTTTTTTCAGGGTCTGATATTGGAGGGCGATGCATGGCACTGTCTGGGGCAATCCGGAATTACGCGCGTATACGGGGCGGGAGCGACAGCGCGAAAGTCGATTTCGTCGAATTGTTCTTCGATCTCGTCTTCGTCTTTGCCGTCACCCAGATTTCGCACTTCCTGCTGCATGATCTCAGCCTCAAGGGGCTTGGCGAAAGCGCGCTGCTGCTCGCGGCGGTCTGGTGGGTGTGGGTCTACACGGCGTGGGTGACCAACTGGCTCGATCCGACGACGCCGCCGGTCCGGGTGATGCTGTTCGTGCTGATGCTGGCGGGGCTGGTGCTGTCAACGTCCATACCCACGGCCTTCGCCGGCCGCGGGCTGGTTTTTGCCCTGGCTTTCGTCACCATGCAGCTGGGCCGCTCGCTCTTCGTCATGTGGGCGATGCGCCACCACAACCGCTCCAACTATCTCAACTTCGTGCGCATCTCGATCTGGCTTGGCGTCTCCGCCGTGTTCTGGATCAGCGGTGGGCTGGCCGATCCGGAAAACCGGGTGTTTTTCTGGCTGGTTGCGCTGCTGATCGAGCTGGCGGGTCCGGCGCTGGGCTTCCGCACCCCCGGCCTTGGCGCCTCGACGACGGCGGACTGGGACGTGGACGGCGACCATATGGCCGAGCGCGCCGCATTGTTCATCATCATTGCGCTCGGCGAATCCATCCTTGTATCCGGCGCGACATTCGCCGAGCAGGAATGGACCTTCATTTCATTCTCGGCCTTCCTGACCACCTTCGTCGCTTCGGTGGCCATGTGGCTGATCTATTTCAATGTCGGGCAGCTGCGCGCGCACCACAAGATCGCCTCGACTGATGATCCCGGCCGCATCGCCCGCGTCGCCTATACCTATATCCATGTGCTGCTGGTGGCGGGCATCATCGTGGTGGCTGTTTCCGATGAACTGGTGCTGGCGCATCCGCTCGGCCATTCAGCGCCCTCGGTTCTCTGGACATCCATCGGCGGAACGGCGCTCTATCTCATCGGCAACCTGCTGTTCAAGGGCTATGTGGAGGGCAGGCCACCGCTGTCGCATATGGCGGGACTGGTCCTGTGCGCCGTTCTGGCCTTTGCGGGCGGCGCACTCTCGCCGCTCGTGCTCGGTGCTGCAACCAGCCTGATCCTGATCATGGTGACGATCTGGGAATATGTCGGCCGGATCAGGGAACCCGGCCACCATTAGGACGCGCTAGCGGCAGGCGCGATGGCCGTTGCGCCGCTGCATCAGATCGAAGTGGAAATGGTCGCGGTGGAAAATATCGTAGCCGGGGCCGAGCACCGTGGTGAAGTAGTCGCAGGCATCGGAGCGGACATTGTTGAGCAGGCCGCGCTGCCGGAAGGCGAAGAACCCCGGCTTCTGCACCTTGATGTCGGTGCCGTTGTTCAGGGTGATCTTGGCGATGTCCAGCGCATTGCCCTTGGAATGTTCGGACATGTTGGCGCCCGGCCGGTTGCTCATGGTGCGGCAGGAATAGCTCGAGGCCTGATGAATGGTGTTGACGCCGGAGAGATAGCGCAGCCGCGTCGACGGCTGCAGGTCGCCCTTGACCCAGCGGGCAAAGGCCAGGGTCATCTGGCAGTTCAGCGTCGCACTGGGTTTCAGCCGGATCTGGCCGCTGGCGAAGCCGCTGACTGTCAGCGGGTTGTCGATACGGCACACGCCGCCATCATTGATCGGCGCGTGCTCCTGAAAGACGACGCCAAGCTGCTTGAGCTGGGTCCGGCAGGCGATCTCACCGGCGGGTATGGCGTAGCGGCTTTCGCTGCGCGCCATGGGATCGCGCAGACCGCCGCCGGCATAGCCGTAATTCTGTTCGCGGCTGGTCAGCGCGTGGTTTTCTTCCGTCATCACGGGCTCTGCCGCCGCCAGGTTCTGTTCCTGCGCCACCGGCTGGTCGGCTTCATTGTTGGCAATGCGGTTTTCTTCACCAGCCAGGGAATTGTCAGCCATTGAATTGTCGGGGGCAGCGGTGTCGGGTGTCATGTCCGCGGCGGGCGCCACCGCTATATAGTCGTCGGACTCCGCAGGGCTCGCGCCATGGCCGACATTGGCCTGCGGGCGGCGCACATCGCCCATGCCGCAGGCGCTGAGCGCGGTTGCCGTGCACAGGACAAAGACGGTCGCAAGGCGCCGCAAGGGCACGGCGGACGACAACGCAAAACTCATGTCACCACATCCTTTTCGCCTGAAACCAAGCGCAGACATGGATAAAATAAGACCAAAGTGTAAAGGAAAGGTCAGCGGCGGCGGTAATGCCTGTGTCGGCAACAAGGCAGGAATTGCACCCTAGGCGGCATCCGTCCGGTTGCGCAGGGCCGGGACGATTTCAACCGTGATCATGGCGATGAAGATCAGCGCACAGCCGATCATGCCGTGGACCGTCATGCGCTCGCCGAGGAGGATGGCGCCGAAGAGTGCCGCGAACAGGGCTTCGGAGGAAAGCATGATGGCCGCCTGCGGCGCGCTGGTATAGCGCTGGCCGACCGCCTGCAGGGTGAAGGCAATGCCGCAGGAGAACACGCCGCCGAAGAGGATCGCCGGCCAGGACAGCATGACCGATGGCCAGTTGAACGGTTCCATGAACGCGGCGAGGGTAAAGCCGAACACGGCGCAGGTCAGGAACTGCACGAAGGAAAGCATGAACGGCCGGCCGTTTTCATGCGCGAGACGGTTGATGAAGATGATCTGCAGCGCCCAGAAGACGGCGCACAGGATGGTCAGCCAGTCGCCGGTCGTCAGGTTGTTGAGCTGCCCGCCCGACAGGAGATAGATGCCGCCCAGCGCCGTCAGCGCACAGGGCCAGACGATCGGGCTCGGCCAGCTCCAGAACAGCATGACGCCGAGGATCGGCACCATCACCACATAGAGGCCGGTGAGAAAGCCGGAATTGGTGACCGTTGTCGTGGCAAGACCCATCTGCTGCAGAACCGAGCCGATGGACAGGAACAGGCCGATGAAGATGAAGCTGCCGTAATCCCGGCGGGTGAGGCGGTGTTTCGCCAGCCGTGCTTCGCGCCATGCCAGCGGCGCAACGGTCAGGCTTGCCAGGGCAAAGCGCAGTCCGATGAACAGAAAGGCGCCGACATTGCCGACGGCACTCGCCTGCGCGACAAAACCGAGGCCCCAGATGGCGCCTGCGACAAGCAGCAACAGATTGGCACGGCCTTGCGTCATGATGAATCCACAGAATATCCGCGGTCATCCCTTGCCCGCAACCTGCTCTATCGATTGCCGTGATGGACTGCAAGAGCCCCGAAGGGAGCATTGCTCCCCGGCGGCACAGGGAAAACCGGCCGATCCGCGACATTTTCTACTTTCTTCGTGAAATCGCCGGAAAGAGTGCTATATTAAACGACGAATGACTGAACGGTTCCGAAGTCTTGAGCTTCGGTGACCGTTTTCTTTTTGTGTCGCGCGGCCCTGGCGGGGCGCATTTGACACTTGACTGCGAAAGGAGAGGGCATGGAAAAGGTCCCGATGACTCAAGGCGGATTTGACAAGCTCAAGGAAGAATTGCGCTGGCGTCAGCAGGAAGAGCGGCCCCGCATCATCCTGGCAATTTCGGAAGCGCGCGCCCATGGCGACCTCTCGGAAAATGCCGAGTATCATGCCGCCAAGGAAGCCCAGAGCCACAATGAAGGCCGCGTCAGCGAGCTCGAAGGCTATATCGGGCATGCCGAAATCATCGATATCTCGAAATTGTCCGGCGACAAGATCAAGTTTGGCGCCACCGTCCAGCTGATCGACGAAGATACGGAAGACAAGAAGATCTACCAGATCGTCGGCGATCAGGAAGCTGATCCGAAGGCCGGCCGCATTTCCATTTCCTCACCCATCGCCCGTGCCCTGATCGGCAAGAGCGAAGGCGACACGATCGAGGTCAATGCACCGGGCGGCGCCCGTTCGTATGAAATCGTCGGGTTCAAGTTCGCCTGATATCGTGCCGGAACGGGTAAGCAACGTCGAGGTGATCGCTCCGAATTTCAAGCGCAAGCTTTCCGGGGTCACCTCGACTATCGTGCAGCTCATTCCGCTGCAGCGGGCCAACGGCCTCAAAATCGTGGCCATGGGACCGGGTCTTCCCGACACAATGCCGAAAATCGGGTGGCGTTCGCTGCCCGGTTTCTGGTTCAGGCCAAAGACCAGACCCTTCCGAATCTGGCATGCCCGCCGCAACAACGAGATGCTTGCGGGCATTCTGATGCGCCATGTCCTGCGCATGAAGCTGTCGCTGCTCTTTACCTCGGCAGCGCAGCGCGACCACAAGCCCTTCACCAAATGGCTGATCCGGCGGATGAATGCCGTGATTGCCACCAGCGCGAAATCCGGCAGCTATCTGCAGGTGCCGCACACCGTGATCATGCACGGGGTGGATACGGACACGTTCCATCCGCCGGCAACGCCCGAGGATGCCTTTGCCGCCTCCGGCCTGCCGGGCACATATCTTGTCGGCTGTTCCGGGCGTATCCGCCATTCGAAGGGCACGGATCTTTTCGTCGATGCCATGATCAATCTCCTGCCGCGCTATCCCGAATGGACGGCCGTCATGACGGGCCGGACAACCGCCGAGCACAAGGGGTTCGAGCAGGCGCTGCGCGAGAAGATTGCCGGGGCGGGATTGCAGGATCGCCTGCTCTTTCTGGGCGAAGTGCCTGACGTGAAACTCTGGTACCGCCGCATGACCCTTTATGTCGCGCCGTCGCGCAATGAAGGTTTCGGCCTGACGCCGCTGGAAGCCATGGCCTCGCAAACCGCCGTTGTGACCAGCGATGCCGGTGCCTATGCGGAGATGGTGGAGCGCGCCACGGGCACCGTTGTTCCGGCGGGTGACCGGCCGGCACTGGAAGAGGCCATCGAACGCTATCTCGCCGATCCGGCAAAATGCGAGGAAGCCGGAAAGGCCGGACTCGAACATGTGCGGGAAAATTTCCCGCTGCAGAACGAAGCGGAGAAAATCCTCACCGTCTACGAGCGCCTGTTCGCGGGCAGCATCCGGGCCGGATCATGAAGGTTGCCGCGTTCATCATTCACCTCAAGCGTGCTGAAAAACGCGGCGCGCATGTCAGGGCATTGATGCAGCGGCTGCCGGTTGCAGCGGAGATTATCGACGCCGTCGACGCGCAGCAGCTCAGTGAGGGTGAAATCACGGCGGTCTACAGCCGGACATCCCGGCATTTCCCGCCTTATCCCTTCCATCTGCGCACCACCGAGATCGCCTGCTTTCTCTCGCATCGCAAGGCGTGGCAGGCGATTGTCGATGGCAATCTCGATGCGGGCCTGGTCATCGAGGACGATGTCGATATCGATCCGGGCTTTGCCGATCAGCTGAAACTGGCGATGGAGACGGTGCGGCCCGGTGACTACATCCGTTTTCCGCGCTGGACGCGGGGCGAAAAGGGCGGCGATATTGCCCGCCAGGGTGGTAACGCCGTCATGCAGCCCGCATTGCCCGGCCTCGGCATGCAGATGCAGCTGATCGGCCGCGATGCCGCGATTGCGCTGCTGGCAGCGACGAAGCGGTTCGACCGGCCGGTGGACACCACGCTGCAGATGCGCTGGCTGCACCCGGTGCGCATGCTGTCCGCCCGGCCCATCACCATTCGCGAGATCGATTTCAATCTCGGCGGCACGGTCGTCCAGGGCAAAAAGACTCTTTCGGACAAGCTGAAGCGCGAAGTGCTCCGACCGTATTACCGTGTCTTGCTGTTCTTCTATTCGAAAATTCGCGGTTAGAGCACCATCAGCGGTTCGTTCTTGACCGCGCGGATGGTCAGCGACGTGCGGACGGAATCGACATTCGGCGTCGATGTCAGGTCTTCGATGACGAAATTCTGGAAAATGCTGATGTCGCTCGCCACGCAATGCAGGAGGAAGTCGGATTCGCCCGACACCATCCATGCCCGGCGCACGATGGTCCAGCTGTTGGTCTTTTCGGCAAAGCTCTTCAGGTCGGCGTCCGATTGCCGGTGCAGCCTGATCATGCAGAAGGCGACGATATCCTGGCCGAGGATCGAACCGTTCAGGATGGCCCTGTAGCCCTGGATGATGCCGCCTTCCTCGAGCTTGCGCACCCGGCGCAGGCAGGGCGGTGCCGATATGCCGACACGTTCGGCAAGCTCCACATTGGTGATGCGGCCATTGTCCTGAAGCTGTTTCAGGATTTTCCAGTCGATCTCGTCCAAGTCCGCCTTCAAAGGCATGGTCTGATTATATCCCTGTCAAAAAGGCGCTTACAGCGAGCACCATAGGCGATTCCTGCCGCTGTGTAATGCATTCGCATCCGGTTACAAACAGGTTCATAGCAGGAAAGCCTCTACCGGCTCCAGAAGCTGCGTGTAAACAGAATGACGACCGTGATGATTTCGAGCCGGCCCGCCAGCATGAGATAGCTCAGGAGCAGAAGCGAGGGGTCGCTGAGTGTCGAAAAGTTGCCGACCGGCCCGATCGTATCGCCGAAACCCGGCCCGACATTGGAAAGCGCCGTCAGTGCCCCGGTGATCGACGTGCCGAGATCGTTGCCGAGGATCGTCAGCGCCGTGGCTCCAACGATCAGGGATGACATGTAGAGGAAGATGAAAAGCAGTGCAGATTGCGCCACCTGCGGGCTGATTTCCGCGCGGCCATAGCGCATTTTGATGACGGCATTCGGCATGATCAGCCGTGTCAGGCTGGCGGATGCCAGCTGCCAGAGGATGATCAGGCGATTGAGCTTGATGCCGCCGGAGGTCGACCCGGCACAGCCGCCGATGAACGTCACGATGAAGAAAATGCCGAGGGCTTCCGGGCCCCAGCGCGTATAATCTTCGGTTGCAAAACCTGTGGTTGAGATAATCGAGACGAGATTGAACGCGGCGGCAATCAGGGCATCGCCAAACCCGATGCCGGTTTCCAGCGTAAGCCCCACCACCAGAAAAAAGCTGAGGCCGATAATGATGATGAAGAACAGGGTCACCTGCGGGTCGGCGAGCGAGGTCAGGCGCTGCGGCATGACGGCCTTGATGTAGAGCACGAAGGGCAGGGCGCCGAGCACCATGAAGATGGTGGCGATGACGAGAATGGCCCGGTTGTGGGCATAGAAGCCCAGGGATGAATCATGGGTGGAAAAGCCGGCGGTGGCGACGGTCGTCATGCCGTGATTGACCGCATCGAACATGCCCATGCCGGCGGCGAAGTAAGACAGGGTGCACAGCACCGTCAGGCTGACATAGGCGATGATGATGCCGGTGGCGATCTGGTGGATGCGCGGCAGGATTTTCTCCGACTTGTCGGAGGATTCCATGTGCAGGAGCTGGATGCCGCCCACGCGCAGCGACGGCAGCAGCAACAGGCCGAGGCCGACGAAACCGAAACCGCCGAACCAGCACAGGAGCGAGCGCCAGAGCAGGATGCCGCGCGGCATGGCATCGAGCCCTGTCAGCACGGTGGCGCCCGTCGAGGTGATGCCGGACATGGATTCGAACAGCGCCTTGGCGAAACTGATCGGCAGCGTCGAGAAATAGAGGGGCAGGGACCCGAGCAGCGCCGCCGTGAGCCAGACGGAAACGATCAGGAGAAAGCCGAGGCGCGGGGTAAACCGGATATCGGGATTGTGGGTGGCGAGGGCGACAAGCCCGCAGAGTACACCGGTGAAAATCGCCGATTCCACGAAGGTGATCCAGTCCCGGTTGCCGATATGCAGATCAACAGCGGCGGGAATCAGCATGGCTGCCGCCATGACCAGACCAAATCGCGCGCAAATATTGATGATGGTGCGAAAAATGAGCGGACCTCAGAACGGGAAGAGAGACATGGGAATGTTTCATAACCGGTTCCGTCAGGCGCCACAATGCGCGCCAAACGGCAAAACACCGCGTACAAGCTGTGGCTAACCGGCCTATATCACGCGCAGACCTTGCAACGGAGGGGGCTGACCCACTACCTTATGGCATTGGAAATGATCATAAGTCTGCTCCCAACCCGTTCTGGCTGAACATCTGTTTATAGGTCTTGATATGTCACAGCGCCACGTGCCCGTCCTCATTATCGGTTCCGGTCCTGCCGGCTATACCGCAGCCATCTATGCGGCCCGCGCCAACCTGAAACCTGTGATCGTTGCCGGTCTGCAGCAGGGCGGCCAGCTGATGATCACCACGGATGTCGAGAACTATCCGGGCTATGCCGATCCGGTGCAGGGGCCATGGATGATGGACCAGATGCGCATTCAGGCCGAACATGTCGGCGCCGAGATCATTCACGATATCATCACGGAAGTGGACATTTCCGTCCGGCCGTTCCGCCTTGTCGGTGATGGCGGCACGCAGTACACCTGCGATGCGCTGATCATCGCGACGGGTGCGCAGGCGAAATGGCTTGGAATCCCGACCGAACAGGCCTTCATGGGCTTCGGCGTTTCCGCCTGTGCCACATGCGACGGTTTCTTCTACCGCAACAAGGATGTCGTCGTTGTCGGCGGCGGCAATACGGCCGTCGAGGAAGCGCTCTATCTTGCCAATCTGGCAAAGTCCGTCACGGTCGTGCATCGCCGCGATCATTTCCGTGCGGAAAAAATTCTGCAGGATCGCCTGTTTGCCCGCGAAAATGTCAAAGTCGTCTGGGACAACGTCATCGACGAAATCACGGGTACGGAGGCAAAGCCGCCTATGGCAGCATCGGTTTCCGGCGTGCGCCTGAAGAATGTCAAGACAGGCGAGACGACGGACCTTGCAACGCATGGTGTTTTTGTCGCCATCGGCCATGCACCGGCAGTTGAACTGTTCAAGGGGAAACTCAAGCATAAGCCGAATGGCTATCTGTGGACCGCTGCGGATTCGACGGCGACCGATGTTCCCGGTGTTTTCGCCGCCGGCGATGTCACCGACGATATCTATCGTCAGGCCGTGACTGCGGCCGGAATGGGCTGCATGGCGGCCCTTGAGGCCGAACGCTGGCTGGCGGCACAGGAACCGGTGCGCCAGGCTGCCGAATAAGGGCGTTTGAGATAAGGCCGGTTGCGATATGCGGAACCGGAATGGGGGAGAGACTGCGCCATGTCGCTTGACTGGGACAAATTGCGAATATTCCATGCTGCGGCGGAGGCTGGGTCATTCACCCATGCCGCCGAGACGCTGCATCTGTCGCAATCGGCCATCTCCCGCCAGGTGAGCGCATTGGAGCAGGATGTCGGCGTTCCCCTGTTTCACCGGCACGCGCGCGGCCTTATCCTGACCGAGCAGGGCGAGGTGCTGTACCGCACGGCGCATGAAGTGCTGATGAAGCTGGAAAACGTCCGCTCGCGCCTCACCGAAAGCAAGGACCGCCCGTCGGGCAAGCTGCGCGTCACCACCACCGTTGGTCTCGGTTCCGGCTGGTTGATCGAGCGCGTGCAGGAATTCATCGAACTCTATCCGGAAGTGCAGTTGCAGCTGCTGCTCGACAACGAGGAGCTGGATCTGACGATGCGCCACGCGGATTGTGCCATCCGCCTGCGCCAGCCGCAGCAGCCTGACCTGATCCAGCGGCGATTGTTCACAGTGCATATGCACGTCTACGCCTCGCCGGGCTACATCGCCAAATACGGCAAGATCGAAAACATCGATGAGATCGATTCCCATCGCATCGTCAGCTTCGGTGAGCCGGCCCCGTCGTACCTGACCAACCTCAACTGGCTGGAGGGGATAGGCCGGTCGGACGGCAATCTGCGCCCCGCCGTTCTGCAGATCAACAATCTCCTGTCGATCAAGCGCGCCATCCAGAAGGGTGTCGGCCTCGGCGTGCTCCCCGATTACATGGTCGAGAAGGATTCGACCCTCGTGCGCCTGCTGCCGGAGATGGAGCTGCCGTCCTTCGATACGTTCTTCTGTTATCCCGAGGGAATCAAGAACGCGGCGAAATTGCACGTGTTTCGAGATTTCCTTTTCTCGAAGGCGCGCACCTGGTCCTATTGATCGGCTGTTTTTGCATTTTTGCGAAAAAATTTTCTTTCGCAAGCGGGCCGGTTCGGAGCATGATCTTGCCGGATTGCACCGCAAACACGCGCTCTCATTTCAAAAATGCCGATAAATTGTCGGTATGCATTTAGTGCATGGGTGCATTGCACAATTGGGGGATTGCAAGAAGCGGTTAAAGGGCCCATATCCACATCACTAGCCGATGCGTCTCCTCCTCCCATTGCGCATCCGCTAGTGTTCCCCTCTGGAGGTTTTGCCAGAAATGGCATCCTTCAAAACTTAAGGCCGGGCAATTGTCCGGCCTCTTTTCTTTTCTGGGGTATGTTTCCAAAAAATCAGCGATAGAGCGTTTCGTTTTCGAGCCCCGTGTAGAGGGACGCGACCTGATCGCCATAACCATTGAACAACAGCGTCGGCACGGTTTCACCCGTGTGCAGCACGCGCTCCTGCGCCTGGCTCCAGCGCGGGTGTGCCACCGCCGGATTGACGTTGGCCCAGAAACCGTACTCGTTCGATGCCAGCTCCTCCCAGAAACTTACCGGCCGCTTGTCGGTGAAGGTGATCCTGCGGATCGACTTGATCGACTTGAACCCGTATTTCCACGGCAGGGCGAGGCGGATCGGCGCGCCGAACTGGTTGAGCAGGGGCTTGCCATAGGCGCCCGTCACCAGGAAGGCGAGCTCATTGGCCGCTTCCGCCATGGTGACGCCCTCCACATAGGGCCAGCTATAGAGAAAGCCGTTCTGGCCGCTGGCCATGGACGGATCGTTGAACGTCTCGAAGCGGATGTATGTGGCCGAGGCGAGCGGTTTCGCCAGCTCAACCAGTTTGGCCAGCGAAAAGCCGGTCCATGGAATGGTCATCGACCATGCCTCAACACAGCGATGGCGATAGAGGCGCTCTTCCAGCGGGATTTTTGCTTCAAGATCGGCAAATTCGATGGTGAAAGGTTTGTCCACCATGCCGTCGATGTCGATCGCCCAGGGATTGGTGATGAGGCTCTGCGCTTCCGCATAAATCCCCTTGTCCGATCCGAATTCGTAGAAATTGTTGTATGTCGCGTTGATCTCTTCCGGTGTCAGGCTGCGGTCGAGCGTATAGGCGTCATTGCGCCTGGCCGGATAGAACGCCGGATTGCCGGCGGGTTTATGCTCTGCCGCGGCGCGCGCTGCCTTTGGCAGTGCCGTGAGCGCAGCGGTTGCCAG
The DNA here is from genome assembly GCF_058792715.1 of Phyllobacterium sp. MT110. NCBI lineage: Bacteria > Pseudomonadati > Pseudomonadota > Alphaproteobacteria > Hyphomicrobiales > Phyllobacteriaceae > Phyllobacterium > Phyllobacterium sp. MT110. Next base: position 2,008,134 of record NZ_JBXAFE010000001.1, on the reverse strand, counting down.
CGCACCAAGGCCCCAGGCCTGCAGGATCGACCGCCGGTTGAGGAATGCCGCCTCGGGGGTTGCCAGGGCTTCGGCTATCGCCCAGGCGGGCTTGCGGTGAATGGCGGCCATAACTGTTCTTTCATCTCTGCGGCGTTGCGGTGGAAATATGCCATTTCCGTGCAAGAACGATCAACACAAAGCCGTGAAGCCTTTGCCGCAAAGAAAAAGGGGCCGATGGGCCCCTTTTTGTCTTCAATCCGGTTGTGCGATCAGCGCAGGCTGGCGCAGAAGCGCTGGATGCGCTTGCCGGCTTCCTCGAGCTTGGCATCCGACGTCGCATAGGAAATGCGCAGGTTCGGTCCAAGACCGAAGGCCGAGCCATGCACGGCGGCAACGGCTTCGCTCGACAGCAATTCGCTGACGAAATCCTCGTCGGTTTCGATCACCTTGCCCGACGGCGCCGTCTTGCCGATGGCGGCTGCGCAGGACGGGTAGACGTAGAAGGCGCCTTCCGGCTTGGGGCACTGCAGCAGCGGCGCCTGGTTCAGCATGGAAACGATGAGATCGCGGCGGCCTTCGAACGCCTTCTTGAACACCGGCAGGTGTTCCTGCGTGCCGTCCAGTGCCTCGACGGCAGCCCATTGCGAAATGGCGCTGGTGCCGGATGTCTGCTGGCCCTGCACCATGTCCATGGCGTTGATCAGCGCCTGCGGTCCGGCGGCGTAGCCGATGCGCCAGCCGGTCATGGCATAGGCTTTCGACACGCCGTTCATGGTCAGCGTGCGGTCGTAGAGGCTTGGCTCGACCTGTGCCGGGGTGACGAACTTGAAGTCGCCATAGGTCAGGTGTTCGTACATGTCGTCGGTGAGAACCCAGACATGCGGATGACGCACGAGAACGTCGGTGATCTTCTTCAGCTCATCCCAGCTGTAGGCGGCGCCCGAAGGATTGGACGGCGAATTGAGAATGACCCACTTGGTCTTCGGCGTGATGGCGCGTTCCAGATCTTCCGGCTGCAGCTTGAATTCATGCTGCTGCGTGGCCGAGACGATGACCGGCGTGCCGCCGCACAGCGCCACTATTTCCGGGTAGCTCACCCAGTATGGCGCAACGCAGATGACTTCGTCGCCGGGATTGAGCGTGGCGAGCAGCGCGTTGTAGATGACGTGCTTGCCGCCGGTGGAGACGATGGTCTGGCTCGGCTTGTATTCGAGTTCATTTTCGCGCTTGAACTTGCGGGTGATCGCCTCGCGCAGCGGCACGATGCCGGAAACCGGGGTATATTTGGTCTCGCCGCGGCGGATGGCGGCAATGGCGGCTTCCTTGATATTGTCGGGCGTATCAAAATCCGGTTCGCCAACGGAGAGCGAGATCACATCCCGGCCCTCGGCTTTCAGATCGCGTGCTTTCTGGGTGATCGCAATCGTTGCGGAAACCTTCACGCGGGAAAGGGCGTCGGCGAGGAATGCCATGGTATCGTTCTCCTGAAGCGGGTGTTTGACAAGGGGTAGCCGGTGTGCGGGTCTGCTATGTCGCAACAGGCACGGAATCGCAAGCAAAAGCGTGCGCAAAAGGCTTCACATCGCGCTGTTTCTATGCAGGGTGTGACATGAAACATTCAAAGCATCACTGCCGTTCATGCGATGTTTCACGCAAACCGATGAGACCGGACACCAGCGGCGATATTCGCCCGCCACAGGAGACCAGCCATGCCGATACTTTACTCGCAGCTCAGCTCCGGAAATTGCTACAAGCCGCGCCTGCTGATGGCGAAGCTCGGCCTGCCGTTCGAGCATGTGGCCATTTCATCGACGGACGGGTCGACGCGAAAACCGGAATTCACCGCCAAGAACCCCAATGGCAAGGTGCCGCTGCTGGAGCTTGACGATGGCCGGTTTCTGGCGGAGTCCAATGCAATCCTGCTCTATCTGGCCGAGGGAACCCGGTTCATCCCCGATGATTCCTATGCGCGCGGCCTGATGTATCAATGGCTGTTCTTCGAACAATATACGCACGAGCCCAATATCGCGGTGCGCCGCGCCCTGCTTGTCTATCCCGAACGGGCGAAGGATGCGACGCCGGAACGGCTGGCGGCCACGCTGGAAGGCGGCAACAAGGCGCTGCTCGTCATGGAGCAGCAGCTGCAGAAGACGCCCTATTTCGCCGGTGACGCCATCAGCATCGCCGACATCGCGCTCTATGCCTATACCCACGAGGCCAATCAGGGCGGCTATGATCTCTCGGCCTATCCGTCCGTGGCGAAATGGCTGAGCCGGGTTGCCGGTGACGAGGGCCATGTGCCGATCACCTGGCTGCCGGAGGCGTCAGGCGGCTGACTTGATTTCGCCGCCTGTGCCGGTCATGCCGGGCAGGCGGGAGGCGAGGGCGTCGATGAGCACGCGCATGCGCGCCGGCATGAAGGGCGCCCGCGGCCAGACGGCATAGGTGTCGAAAACCAGCGGTTCGACGTCGGGCAGAACCCGGACAAGGCTGCCGCTGTGCACCCGTTCGCGGATGAGCCAGCAGGGCAGCCAGGCGAGCCCCATGCCCGCGACCGCCATATCGGCGGCAGTATCCAGATCATCGAGGATCAGCCGGGTGCGGGCCGGGGCCGCATAGGTACCGCCTTTGCCATCGGCGAAAAGCCAGGGCCGGGTGTTGCCGTCGCGGCCATAGACGATGGAGTCGTGCTCGGCGATATCCCCGATGGTGCGCGGGGTTCCGCGTGCGGCGAGATAGGACGGCGCTGCACAGATGGTCATGCGCTGGCGTGCGATGCGGCGGGCGGTGAGGACGGCGCTGTCGGGCAGGACTGCATTGCGAACGACGAGGTCATAGCCTTCCTCGATCAGGTCCACCGGCCGGTCGGTGAAAGACACATCGAAGCGCAACGCCGCGTATTGGCGGGAGAGGTCGGCGATGACGGGCGCCACGCAGTAACGGCCGAATATCACAGGAACGCTGATGCGCAGGCGGCCAGCCGGTTGTTCCCTGTCGGAGGCCAGGGCACCTTCCGCCATGTCGAGTTCGGCCAGGATGCGCACGCAATGCGCGTAGAAGGCGTTGCCGTCGCTCGTCAGCGTGAACGCCCGCGTGGTGCGATGGCAGAGACGCACGCCAAGCCGCTCCTCCAGCCGGGCGACCGCCTTGCCGACCGCCGAGCGCGACAGGTGCAGTTTTTGCGCGGCGGCGGAAAATCCGCCGGCATCCACCACCGTGACAAACTCCTGAATACCTGCAAGCCGGTCCATTCTTCGCTCCATTGTAGAATGGAACGATACAATAATGGGTGGAATGGGCGCAACTGCATCGTGTTGCGATCATATAAAACGCTGTTCTCACCCCGGCTGGCGGGGCATGCAAGGACAGAGATGATGACGAAGACGATGAAACGCTGGACGCTGAATGGGGCCGGACGCGACAATCTCAAACTGGTCGAGGCCGAGGTGCCAACGCCCGGGCCCGGTGAAATTCTGGTCAAGGCCGCGGCGGCTTCCCTCAATTACCGCGATAAGCTGCTGGTCGATCTCGGCTTTGGATTGCCGGCGCCCCATACGGAACCGCTCACGCCGCTGTCGGATCTGTCCGGCACCGTTGCGGCGGTCGGCGCCGGTGTGACGCGCTTTGCCGCGGGCGACCGCGTCATCTCGACCTTCCTGCCCGACTGGATCGATGGCAATGGTCCCGGCACGGCGCGCGATCCCAATGGCCGCACCCTTGGCGGGCCGATGCAGGGGGTTCTGGCCGAATATGTCGTGCTGCACGAGGACTGGGCGGTTCGGGCGCCTGACACGCTGACCGGTCTTCAGTCCAGCACGCTGCCCTGCGCCGGCCTCACCGCCTGGACCGCCCTGGTCGAACGCGGCAGGCTCAGGGCCGGGCAGACCGTGGTCGTCATCGGAACCGGCGGCGTGTCGATCTTCGGCATGCAGATTGCGCTGATGCATGGGGCGAATGTTATCGTTGTCTCCGGCGACGACAAGAAACTCGCCTGGGCCAGGGAACTCGGTGCCCATCATGGGATCAACCGCCAGAAGGAGGATTGGGTCGAAGCCGTCTACCGGCTGACCGGCGATCACGGCGCCGACCACATCCTTGAGACGATCGGTGGCGCCCATCTCGACAAGTCCCTGCGCGCGGCGGCGGTCGGCGGACGCATTTCGCTGATCGGGGTGATCGACGGCTTTGAGATATCCGGCGGCTTTGGCCCGTTTGCCCGCAAGCGCGTGGTCGTCGAGGGCATTCAGGTCGGGCACCGGCGGGCATTGGAGGATCTGGTTGCCGCGTTCGAACTGTCGGGTGCTACCCCCGTCATCGATGCCGTTTACACCATGGCGGATTTTACCGACGCGCTCGATCATCTGGACCGCGGACCGTTCGGCAAGGTGGTCGTCGAGATCGGCTGAGGACGCCGAGATTCACAATCGGCGGGCTCGATCCGAGCTTGCCGATTGTGTGCGGTGAATATCCTGAACGAACGGTTGCGGGGGCGCGGTTTCATTCTGCCAATGGCCGGGCCCCGTTCTTGACAGCGCCGCGGGTTGGGGTACCATCCTGTTTTATTGCATTTGAAATGAATTTTTATTGCCTCTCATTTTCAGCACGAAGGTTGATTGCCATGAAATTGTTCACGCCCGCAAAGTCTTCTTCACCCCAGCGATTTGTAGCCGAAGCCATTGATGACGTGCTTGAGCGTCGTCAGTTCCTCAAGACCCTATGTGCCTGTTGCGGATTGTTCGCGCTGGGCGTCTCACCACTTCACGCCGCATTGGGTATTGAGCCCGCCCCGGCTCGAAAGATTCATGGTGTTTTCGATACGCAGGCGCATGACATCGAAGAGCGGATGATTGCCTGGCGGCGCGATATCCATGAAAATCCGGAACTGGGGAACCAGGAGGTCCGCACCTCGGCGCTCGTGGCGCAGCATCTGAAGGCGCTTGGCTATGAGGTCCGGGAGAAGGTCGCCACCACCGGTATCGTTGCGGTTTTGAAAGGTGGGGCGGGGGCAGGTCCGGTCATTGCCCTGCGTGCCGATATGGACGCCCTGCCTGTCGAGGAAAAGACCGATGTGCCGTTTGCATCGAGGGTGCGGACAATGTGGGAGGGTGATGAGGTGTCAGTCATGCACGCATGCGGTCATGATTGCCACGTTGCCATTCTGATGGCCGCTGCTGAAATCCTCGCGCGAAACAGGGCCAATCTCAAGGGAACGGTAAAGCTCCTGTTCCAGCCTGCCGAAGAGAAACTACCCAGGGTCGAGATCGGCGGTGCTCGAAAGATGCTGGAAGAGGGCGCCTTCGCCGATCCGAAACCCGATGTTGTCTTTGGTCTGCATGTAACCAGCAATCTTGCTACCGGAACGATTGGCTATCGTCCCGGCCCCATCAGCGCGGGTTCCGATGGTTTCCGCCTGACGGTGAAAGGCAAGCAGACGCATGGCGCAACACCCTGGAATGGTGTCGATCCCATTGTCATCGCATCGGAAATCGTATCGTCCGCGCAGACGCTCGTCAGCCGGGAAACCGATATCGTGCGCGAGCCGGCGGTTCTCAGCGTCGGTGTGTTCAAAGGCGGGACACGCTACAATATCATTCCCGCCAAGGTGGAACTCGTGGGCACACTGCGCACGTCGACCGAAGAACAGCGCCAGCACCTGATGCAACGCTTCACCGAACTGGCTACCTTTACTGCCAAGGCAATGGGGGGAGACGTGGAGGTTATCTGGGAAGCGAACGGCTATCCGCCGGTTGTCAACAATGAAGAACTGACCACAAAGATGGCCCCGACGCTTGCCCGTGTCGCCGGAATGGAGAATACGAAACTGATCGAGCGCGGCATGGGCGGCGAGGACTTCTCGTATTTCGCTCAGGCGGTTCCAGGGCTTTTCTTCAGGGTAGGGATCACGGGCAACGGGCAGGACCCTCAAGAAGCGCCGGGCAACCACTCCGATTTTTTCCTGGTCGATGAAAGCGGTCTCATCGTCGGTTTGCGCGCCATGCTGCAACTGGTGGCTGATTACTCCGAAAGCGATATCGTCTGAGCCTGCCCGGAAAATGCAAAAAGGCGGGATCAAAATCCCGCCTTTCCAAATTTGTATATTCGAAAACCTGTCGATTTTCGCGTGCGGCGATTAGCCGGCAACGCTGAGGTTGTCAGCGGACGACTTGCCCGAACGACGATCCTGTACGATTTCGTAGTTGACCTTCTGGCCGTCATTGAGGCCGCGCAGTCCTGCGCGCTCAACAGCGGAGATGTGTACGAATACGTCTGCACCGCCGGTGTCAGGCTGGATGAAACCATAGCCCTTAGTGCTGTTGAACCATTTCACTGTTCCCGTAGCCATGGGAAATTCCTTTCAGAGATATAAGACAGGCAACATACAGCTATGCTGCCCAGGGAATCGAACCTATGCAATGGAGTTCATCAGGAAGCGCAACGGGTTACGCAGGTCGCAAAGTCACTCGACCGATAAATCGATGCGGGATACATAAGACAGAATCGGAGCCGAAACAAGCGGGATTCAAATCGGCCGCATGTGCCCGTCACGCGCGCGCCCTTGACCGGGCGGAATTCAGCCTTACTTCCCTTGGGTAAATCCGGCGCTTTATCCGGTGCAATCCAACCAACAATGATAAAGTGGAGAGGCCGAATCACGGTCGTCCACGGGGCTAGAGCCTTTCCTGCCTAAATAGAATCGTTCTGCCGGAGGGAATTTGGTTCAAGGGCGAGGGATTTGGCGAGGCCGATGTTTATCCATCGGGTGAAGACAAAGCCCGATGGCATTGGGCCAAATTCACCCGGCCCGTCGGGTTTCCGGCTGGCGGCCAACCACTTTGTCAGGCAGCTTCGTCCGATGGGTAAACATCGGCCTTGCTACCTTCCGCGTGGGTTGTCTCGCCATCCGAGAAACAGAACTGTTTCTATTTAGGCAGGAAAGGCTCTAACTGATGGCGGAAGACAAACAGAGCAAGACGTCCGCCATCGCCGTTGCCGGCGAAGTACAGGCGGGCCTGCTTTCTCAGCTCCGCGTTATCTTGCATGTCTACTGGATATCACCCGTCCGCAACCGGCTCGTCCTGCTGCTGCTCAGCATGTTTGCCATCATCATCATCACCTCCGCCGGCCAGGTTCGTCTGGTGCAATGGAACGGGCGCTTTCTCGACGCGCTTTCCCATCGCGACTTTCCGGCATTTCTCAACGAACTGCTGGTTTTTCTGGGCATCGCCATCTGCCTGTTGATCCTCGCCGTCGGGCAGACCTGGTTCAATCAGATGACCCGCATGAAACTGCGCGAAGGTCTGACCCGCGACCTCATCGGCGAGTGGCTGGTTCCCCGGCGGGCCTTCAAGCTGTCGAATTCCGGGCCGATCGGCGTCAATCCCGATCAGCGTCTGCACGAGGATGCACGCCATCTCGCCGAAATGTCGACAGACCTCGGTTTCGGCCTGTTGCAAGCCTCCATTTTGATGATGAGCTTCATCGGCGTGCTCTGGGGCCTGTCCAGCGGCTTCATCTTCAACGTCTCCGGCCACAGTTTTTCCATTCCGGGCTACATGGTGTGGGCGGCCATCCTCTATGCCGGTTCCGCTTCGTCCATCAGCTGGTTTGTCGGGCGCAAGCTGATCAAGCTCAATGCGGACCGCTACCAGCGTGAATCCGACCTGCGCTTTTCGCTGATGCGCGTCAACGAGCATATCGATGCGATTGCGCTCTACCGGGGCGAACAGGATGAAAAGGTCCGGCTTGGTCTGGACGTCGATTCGCTGCTCGCCGCGATCCGCCAGCTGGTAACGGCCTGGACGCAGCTCGTATGGGTGACCTCCGGCTATGGCTGGTTCACGCAGGTCGCCCCCTATCTGGTGGCCGCACCCGTGTATTTTGCCGGTAACCTGTCATTCGGTGGTCTGATCATCGCCGTCGGCGCCTTCAATCAGGTCCAGGCATCGCTCAAATGGTTCGTCGACAATTTCAGCGCCATTGCCGACTGGCGCGCCACGCTCTTGCGCGTGACGTCATTCCGGCAGGCGGTCCAGTCGATGGACACGCTGAACAGCGTCGAGCAGCGCATCAAGTTCTCCCAGTCGGAAGGCAACCAGCTTGTTTTCGATACGCTCAAGATCACGGCACCGCTGGCAACCGTGCGCCTGAAGGAAAAAAAGGCGGTCGTCAATGCAGGCGAACGGGTGCTGATCACCAGCGAACCCGGCATCGACAGGACATTGCTTTTCCGTGCGATTGCCGGTCTGTGGCCATGGGGTGCCGGCAATATTGCCCTGCCGAAAGACACGGCGATCCTCTATATGCCGCGCTCACCCTATTTTCCGCCTGGCAGCCTGCGGGAGGTCATGTCCTATCCGCTTGGGAAGGGGGCCTTTCCCGACAGCGAGCTCATTTCGGCGCTGCATGAGCTGGGCCTGGACCGCCTCAAGACCATGCTCGACTTCCGCTCGCGCTGGGACCGCGAACTGAGCGACGACGAGCAGCAATCCCTGGCCTTTGCCCGCCTGATGCTGCACAAGCCGGACTGGGTGGTTATCGACGAGGCGCTGGATGCCATGGAAGCGGGCGCGCATGACCGGGTGATGGCCGTGCTGCGCGACAAGCTGGCCAAGTCCACCGTGGTGCATATCGGGCGCGAGGACATGAGCAATCACGTCTTTTCCAAGGTGCTGCACTTTGTCAGCGATCCCAGTGGCCATGGCATGGAAGCGGAAGGCCTGAGCGGCGTCTAGGCGTTTTGCCGCTGCGCGATTTATGGCGCGTGGTTCGACACGCTCACCATGAGGGACGTGGGCGGGCTGCAGGGAGCACCGTTCTGCAGCGTTTGTGATTGATCTTGCACCAAACCACCTTCGTCATGGTGAGCTTGTCGAACCACGCACCAGGCACGCACCAAATAACATGCAGCCTTGCCTTTCCCTCACATGAACAGCGGGGCATGCTCCTTAACCCAGTGGCTGAAGCGGCGGGGCGTGCGGCCGATGACCTGCTGGACGCTTCCGGTGACGGCACGCCCTTCCGGCGGCGGATTGCTGTTCCACGCCACCACATAGTCGATGACGTCTTCGCCGATGCCGAGTTCACGCATGGATTGCCGCGTGTGCTCCTCGCTCACCTCGACATAGCGGATCGGCTTGCCCGTCACCGCGCTGATCGCCTTGATCTTGTCCGGTATGGTCAGGACTTCGCAGCCCGTTAGCTTGAGGGTCTTGCGGGCGTGGCCGCCATGGCTGAGAATCCGGGCGGCCACGGCTGCCACATCCGCCTCGTGGATGAGGGTTCTTGCCGTGCTGCCATAGGGCTCGCGCACGATATTGGCCGATTTGATGCTTTTGATCCAGCCGAGCGTGTTGGACATGAGGTCGACGGGCTGCAGGATGGTCCATTCCAGATCGCTTGCCCGGACGGCCTCCTCGACGCTTCCGGCCCGCTCGTCGCTGAGCACGCTGATGCGCTGCACGCCCTCCCAGCGCGCCAGCTGGACAATCTCGGCGCCGTTGTCGAGAGGCGTGTAATCGTCGCCGCCGATGGTGATGAGATGCATGCCGGCCACGCCGGCAAGCGCCCGTTCGAATGTTTCCGGCCGCGTCAGGTCGCCCTCGACCACCTCGACGCCGGCAGGCAGATTGGCGCGCTGCGCATTACGGGTGAGCGCCCGCACGAGATAGCCGTTTTCCAGCAGTTCATTGACGACGTGCCGGCCGACATTGCCCGTCGCGCCTGTCACAAAAAACCGTTTTGCCTGAAACAGCCGGAGAAACTGTGCGTCTGTAAGTCGTTCGATATCGGTCAACATGCGTGCTCCTGAGTGGATGGATTCCGGGCGGAGTGAAGCTTATAAAACCTCAACTTAAGTTGAGGTCAATCGCGGGTGCAGGTCATTTTGTCCAAGCTCCGGCGGGTCTGGTTTCCGCTCTTTGCTGCCGTTACCATCGGCGTGCCGAATCTTGACAAGGCCCGGGCTTTGCAATATTAAACTATTTAGTTATTTAACCAATAGGTAATGTAAAAAATATGACGCCTGACCGTCTCAGTGGCATTCTGGCCGCGCTCGCCGATCCGACGCGGCGCGCCATTCTGGCGCGGCTAGCCGAAGGTGAAACCTCCGTCACCGAACTGGCGGCGCCGTTCGATATGAGCATGCCTGCGGTTTCAAAGCATCTGAAGGTGCTGGAGCGGGCCGGGCTGATTGCCCGCGGCCGCGCGGCGCAGTGGCGCCCCTGCCGCCTGGAAGCCGGGCCGTTGCGCGAAGTGTCGGACTGGCTCGACCATTACCGGCGTTTCTGGGACGAGAGCCTCGACCGGCTCGAGGATTATCTGCAGGCGCTGCAGAAGGGCGATCCTGAGGGAACGCCCAACTGAGTGAGGGAAAATCCGGTCACGGCAAGGGCCGCGACCGGAGCAAGTGTCAGAAATAATCCTGCAGCGGCCGCACTTCGAGCGAGCCTGCCTTGAGCGCCGCAATGGCTTCGGCCACCGCATCGGCACCCGACAGGGTCGTGTAGTAGGGCACCTTCTGCATCAGCGTGGCGCGGCGGAGCGATTTTGAGTCCGAGATCGCCTTGGCGCTGTCGGTGGTGTTGAACACCAGCTGCACCTGCCGGTTGCGGATGGCATCCTCGACATGCGGACGGCCTTCCTGGACCTTGTTGATCTTCTGCGCGGCAACGCCGTTCTCCGCGAGGAAACGCGCCGTGCCGCCAGTCGCCAGGACCTTGAAGCCGAGATTCGCCAGCCGCTTGACCGGCGCAAGAATGCGCTGCTTGTCCTCGTCGCGCACCGAGACGAACAGGGTGCCGTCACGCGGCAGGTCGACACCGGCGCCGAGCTGCGCCTTGGCAAAGGCCAGCGCATAGTCGTAGTCGAGGCCCATCACTTCGCCGGTCGAGCGCATTTCCGGTCCGAGCAGGATGTCGACGCCGGGGAAACGGGCGAAGGGGAAGACGGCTTCCTTGACGGCGATGTGCTTGCGCGCGGTGCCGGACGGCTTGCCGCCATAATTGGCCAGCGCCTCGTCCAGCGTTTCGCCCGCCATGATGCGCGCGGCGATCTTGGCGATCGGCTTGCCGATGGTCTTGGCAACGAAGGGTACCGTGCGCGAGGCGCGCGGGTTGACTTCAAGCACATAGATCGTGCCGTCCTTGATGGCGTACTGCACGTTCATCAGGCCGACGACGTTGAGCGATTTTGCCAGCGCGGCGGTTTCTGCCTCGAGCTGGGCGACGATCTCCGCCGAAAGCGAATGCACCGGCAGCGAGCAGGCGCTGTCGCCCGAGTGAATGCCGGCTTCCTCGATATGTTCCATGATGCCGGAAACCCAGGTGTTCTTGCCGTCGCACAGGCAATCCACATCGACTTCAATGGCTTCGCTGAGATAACGGTCGAACAGGAGCGGGTTCTTGCCGAGCAGGGTGTTGATCTGGCCGGTCTTGTCGTTCGGATATTTCTGCTTGATGTCTTCCGGCACGAGTTCGGGAACCGTGTCGAGCAGATAGCTCTGCAGGGCGCGCTCGTCATGGATGATCTGCATGGCGCGGCCACCCAGGACATAGGACGGGCGTACCACCAGCGGGAAGCCGAGTTCACCGGCAATGGTGCGGGCCTGTTCGACGGAATAGGCGATGCCGTTCTTCGGCTGCGTCAGGTCGAGCTTGATCAGCAGCTTCTGGAAGCGGTCGCGATCCTCAGCCAGATCGATGGCATCCGGCGAGGTGCCGAGAATCGGGATACCGGCCTTCTCCAGCGCATCGGCGAGCTTGAGCGGTGTCTGGCCGCCGAACTGGACGATGACGCCATGCAGTGTCCCGGCGGTCTGTTCGGCGCGCAGGATTTCCAGCACGTCTTCGGCGGTCAGCGGTTCGAAGTACAACCGGTCCGAGGTGTCATAGTCTGTTGATACCGTCTCGGGGTTGCAGTTGATCATGATGGCTTCATAGCCGGCATCGCGCAGGGCGAAGGCGGCATGGCAGCAGCAATAGTCGAACTCGATGCCCTGGCCGATCCGGTTGGGGCCGCCGCCGAGGATGACGACCTTCTTACGGTCGGAAACCTGGGCTTCCGAGGCGAGGGCACCGGCGAAGGGCACTTCATAGGTCGAGTACATATAGGCGGTCGGCGAGGCGAACTCGGCCGCGCAGGTATCGATGCGCTTGAAAACGGGATGCACGTCAAGCTTCTTGCGCAGCTTGACCACCTCGTTGGGGTCGACCTTGGCCAGGCTGGCGAGACGGGCATCGGAGAAGCCCATGCCCTTCAGCATGCGCAGGTTCTGCGCGTCCTGCGGCAGGCCGTGCTCGCGCACGCGCTCTTCCGTAGCGATGATTTCCGCCATCTGCTGCAGGAACCACGGGTCGATCTTGCAGCCCTCGTGCACTTCCTCGACGGAAAGGCCGAGGCGCAGCGCCTGGGCCACCATGCGCAGGCGGTCCGGCGTCGGCGTGCCGATGGCGGCGCGGATGGCATTGTTGTCGCTGCCTTCACCAAGGCCGGGAATGGCGATTTCATCGAGACCGGTGAGACCGGTTTCAAGGCCGCGCAGCGCCTTCTGCAGCGATTCCTTGAAGGTGCGGCCGATGGCCATGACTTCGCCGACGGACTTCATCGCCGTGGTCAGCGTCGGTTCGGCGCCGGGGAATTTCTCGAAGGCAAAGCGCGGGATCTTGGTGACGACATAGTCGATGGATGGTTCAAACGAGGCCGGGGTGGCGCCGCCGGTGATGTCGTTTTCCAGTTCGTCCAGCGTGTAGCCGACCGCGAGCTTGGCCGCGATCTTGGCGATGGGAAAGCCGGTAGCCTTGGACGCCAGCGCCGAGGAGCGCGACACGCGTGGGTTCATTTCAATGACGATCAGGCGGCCGTTTTCCGGATTGACGGCGAACTGCACGTTCGATCCGCCGGTCTCGACGCCGATCTCGCGCAGCACCGCAATCGAGGCGTTGCGCATAATCTGGTATTCCTTGTCCGTCAGGGTCAAGGCGGGGGCAACGGTGATGGAGTCACCGGTATGGACGCCCATCGGATCGATGTTCTCGATGGAGCAGATGATGATGCAGTTGTCCGCCTTGTCGCGGACGACCTCCATCTCATATTCCTTCCAGCCGAGAACCGATTCCTCGATCAGCACTTCGGTGGTCGGCGAGGCATCGAGACCGCTGCCGATGATCTCGTAGAATTCGGTGCGGTTGTAGGCAATGCCGCCGCCGGTGCCGCCCATGGTGAAGGAGGGGCGGATGATGGCGGGCAGGCCGACATGGTCGAGCGCCGCACCGGCCATGCCGAGCGCGTGCGAGACGTAGCGCTGCTTGCGGTCGCCTTCGCCCAGCTGCCATTCGGTTTCCAGCTTGTCGAGCGCCGCATCAAGTTCGGCGCCGGAATATTTGGCCTTGACGATTTCGCGCTGCTCCTTGTGCAGGCGGCGGTCGAGGTTTTTCACGTCGGTCGCATTGGCCAGCATGGATTTGGGTGTTTCCAGGCCGATCTTGGCCATGGCCTCGCGGAACAGCGCGCGGTCCTCGGCCTTGTCGATGGCTTCGGCATTGGCGCCGATCATTTCGACATTGTAGCGTTCGAGCACGCCCATGCGGCGCAGCGACAGGGCGGTGTTCAGCGCGGTCTGGCCGCCCATGGTCGGCAGCAGGGCGTCCGGACGCTCCTTGGCGATGATCTTGGCGACGACTTCCGGGGTGATCGGCTCGATGTAGGTGGCATCGGCCAGTTCCGGATCGGTCATGATGGTGGCCGGGTTGGAATTGACGAGGATGACGCGGTAGCCTTCCTCCTTCAGGGCCTTGCAGGCCTGTGTGCCGGAATAATCGAACTCACATGCCTGACCGATGATGATCGGTCCTGCGCCGATGATCAGAATAGATTTGATGTCGGTGCGTTTTGGCATGGCTTCTTCCTATCAACAGCGTGCTGCACAAAAAACCGCACGGACTTGACCGTACGGGCAGACACAAAATTCCTAATGCGAGGCTAAGGCTGCCTTATAGGCAAAGCGATCGGATTACGTAACCCCAAAAACGCGCAAATCCATGCTTTTTCGCCGCAGTTTCGGATGGAAAAGGAATGCGGCGGCGCTTTGTGCTCATCCTGCTCGAAAACAACGGGCGGACTCTGCATTATTCGGTCATGAAAATTGATCGTGAACTGATTGCAGCCACCAGTTGAAAATAGCATCGTGCATGGAACAAATAAGGAGCTATACTGTTGATGTGCAACATATCAGCGGCATGGCCGAGGGTTCATCTGGAGGTGGGTAATGCGCTGGCAGGGCGGTAGGCAAAGTGACAATGTTGAGGACCGCCGCACCGATGGTGACGATGGCGGCACTCCCGGCGGCATGGGCAATGGCGGCGGCTTCCGCTTTCCCAGCGGCGGCGGCATACCGTCCGTGCGCGGCGGCGGCATATCCGGTATCCTTGTCCTTGCGGCCATTTTCCTGTTCCTGAAATTCTGCACCAATATCGATCCGATGCAGATTCTGGTAGATGGCGGTATGATGGATCAATCATCGCCCGGACAAAGCCAGAGCCAGTCGCCCGCCTCACGCCCGACGGCGCAGGCCAATGACCAGATGACGCAGTTCGTCAAGACCGTCCTGGCCGAGACCGAAGATGTCTGGACCGGCATCTTCCAGGCGGAGGGCAAGCAGTATCCGCCGCCCACCCTGGTGCTGTTCAGTGGGCAGACCCGTTCGGCCTGCGGTTCCGCCAGCGCGGCGACAGGACCGTTCTATTGTCCGGGCGACCGCAAGGTCTATATCGATCTGAACTTCTACAACGAGCTGGACAAGAAGTTCGGCGCGTCGGGCGACTTTGCCCAGGCCTATGTGCTTGCCCATGAAGTGGGCCACCACGTGCAGAACCTGATCGGTGTCCTGCCGAAGTTCAACCAGATGCGCCAGAACATGAGCGAGGCCGACGCCAATGCCATGTCCGTGCGGGTCGAGCTGCAGGCGGATTGCTTTGCCGGTATCTGGGGGCATTTCACCCAGCAGAAGGGTATTCTGGAAGCGGGCGACCTGGAGGAAGCGCTGAATGCCGCCAAGCAGATCGGCGACGACACCTTGCAGCGCAAGATGCAGGGCTATGTGGTTCCCGAAAGCTTCAACCACGGCACGTCTGCCCAGCGCAGCTCATGGTTCAAGCGCGGCTTCGACAGCGGCAAGCTCGACAGCTGCGATACGTTCAGCGGCGCGATCTGATAAGACGCGCGCTGCATGACGAGTGGTTCGTGGTTCGACAAGCTCACCATGAGGGAGGTTGAGAGTTGCAGGGAGCCTTATTCCGCGACGTTCGCGATTGGCATGCAGCTAACCCACCTCCCTCATGGTGAGCTTGTCGAACCACGAACCACGCACCTGCAAGCCTGAAATCACAAGAGGCTAAACGGCGGTCTGCTGATCCGTGAAATCCCGTCCCAGTGCCAGCGATACGGCCGCCTCGGAATGGATCGTGGTCGAATCGAACATCGGCAGGGCGACATTGTCATCGGTGAGGGAGAGGCAGATTTCGGTGCAGCCGAGAATGACGCAGTCGGCTCCGGCTTCCCTGCCGCGCACGATGATCTTTTCCAGCGCCTGGCGGGACTCTTCCTTCACGATGCCGCAGCAGAGTTCGTCGAAGATCACCGCGTGGACTTTTGCCCGGTCGATTTCATTGGGAACCATAACCTCGATGCCGAATGCATCGCGCATATAGTCTGCGTAAAACCCGTGTTCCATGGTGTAGCGCGTCGCCAGCAGCAGCGGACGTTGCTTGCCGGCGGCGACAAGCACCCGGCCGGTTTCCTGCCGGATGTCGATCAGCGGAATGCTGACGGAACCTGCCACCTCGCTGGCAACGAGATGCATGGTGTTGGTGCAGATGAGAACGCAGTCGGCGCCGGCCGCTTCAAGCCGCCTGGCTGCATCCGACAACAGCGCCGCGGCATCGTCCCAGCGGTTGCTTTTCTGCAGGGCGACGACTTCGGAGAAATCCAGCGACTGCAAGGCCACCTTGGCGGAGGCAAGGCCGCCCAGCCGGGCGCGGACGGCTTCGTTGATCTGCCGGTAATAGACGGCAGTGCTTTCCCAGCTCATACCGCCAATCAGCCCAATCGTGCGCATTCTCATTCTCCCATTGAAATCACTGAGGGAATGATAATTCAGATGCCGCGCGAACGGTTCGCAAAGTTTGCGGATTAAATCTGTCGTCACGCAAAGGATTGGCGTATATTCCTGCCGCAACGCCGAAATATTGCGCGGGAATGGATATGCTCGACCATCGTGACCGTAAAATCCTGGATTTGCTGCAAGCGGATTCGTCCATCGCCGTGTCGGATCTGGCCGACCGGGTCAGCCTGTCCGTCTCCGCCTGTTCCCGCCGCATCCAGCGTCTGGAGGAAGAGGGCTATATCGCCCGCCGCGTCGTTCTGCTCGACCGGCCGGTGATGGGGCTGCCGACGACGATGTTCGTCATTGTCCGCACCGCGCGCCATTCCGCCGACTGGCTGGAGCAGTTCCGCGCCGCGATCATCGATATCCCTGAAATTGTCGAAGTGCACCGGATGACCGGCACCTTCGACTATATCCTCAAGCTCGTTCTCCCGCGCGTCGAAGCCTATGACGGCATCTACAAGGCGCTGGTGGAAAAGGTCGAGTTTTTCGACATATCCGCTTCGGTTTCGATGGAGACGCTGAAGGCAACCACCGCGCTGCCGACCCGTTATGCCAGGTAGGGATGTGGCAGCATATGTCAGGAGATATTGATTCCTGAGCATAATCGGCAAGCATTTTCTCAGATTTTCTGATCATGTTCACGTATTGTTTCACTCGTGGAAATCGATTATGAGCATTTTCCGGATCAATTTCGTTCCGGAACGCCAAAAGTGAGTTTCGATGATTGATCCTGTCCTTGCCAAGCGCGGGCTGACTCTTGTCTTTGTCATGCTCCTTATGGATGTCATCGGCATCGCGATCATCGTGCCGGTCATGCCGGCCTATCTCGAACAGCTGACGGGATCGGATGTCAGTCACGCGGCGATAGACGGCGGCTGGCTGCTGTTCGTCTACGCCGCCATGCAGTTCGTTTTTGCCCCGCTGATCGGCAATCTGAGCGACCGTTTCGGCCGCCGTCCGGTGCTGCTTGCCTCGGTGTTCACCTTTGCCATCGACAATCTGATCTGCGCGCTCGCAACGAGTTTCGGCATGCTGTTCATCGGCCGCGTACTGGCGGGCGTCAGCGGCGCGAGCTTTTCCACCGCCTCCGCCTACATCGCCGATGTCAGCACCGACGAGAACCGCGCCAAGAATTTCGGCCTTCTCGGCATTGCCTTCGGCGTCGGCTTTATCCTCGGTCCGATCATCGGCGGCCTGCTCGGCGAGTTCGGTCCGCGCGTGCCGTTCTTCGGTGCGGCGCTGATCGCCTTCCTGAATTTTCTCGTGGCCTATTTCTTCCTGCCGGAAACGCTTGCAACGAAGAACCGCCGGACGTTCGACTGGAAGCGCGCCAATCCGCTCGGCGCTCTCAAACAGATGCGCGGCCACCGGGGGATCCTGTGGATCGGCCTCGTCTTCTTCATGCTCACCCTTGGCCACATGGCCTATCCCTCGGTGTGGTCGTTCGTCAGCGCCTATCGCTATGACTGGAACCAGCGGGACATCGGCCTGTCGCTCGGCGTGTTCGGCATGGGCGGCGCGCTGGTCATGGGTTTCATCCTGCCGCGCGTCGTCGCCCGCTTCGGCGAGTGGCGGACGGCGGTGATCGGGCTGGTTTTCACGGCGCTCGGTTTCTTCGGCTATGCCGCGGCGTGGCAGGGCTGGATGGTCTATGCGGTCATCGTCGCGACCTGCCTGGAAAGCCTGGCGGATCCAGCCATGCGCAGCATCGCCGCCGCCAAGGTTCCGCCGTCGGAGCAGGGCGAATTGCAGGGCGCGATGACCAGTCTGTTCAGCATCACCAATGTGATCGGTCCGCTGATTTTTACCCAGATTTTTGCGATGTTCACCGCGCCGGCGGCATCGGTCGCCTTCGGCGGCGCCCCCTATGTACTCGGCGGGCTCTTCGTGGTGATCGCCGTCGCCGTCTTTGTCCTGCGGGTGGAAAAACCTGCCATTGCCGCGCACGAGCCGCTGGAACAGGCGGCGCTGGTCTCGAGCGAAGCCTCATAACAAACGTTTTTCGATCCGCTGCATGGCCCGTTCGAACACGGCAGGATCATCCAGCGCGCGGGCAAGAACCAGTGCGCCCTGAATGTTGGCCACCGCTTCTTCCGCGAGGTCGATTGCCTGATCACGGGCGTGGCCGGTCTTCTGCAGGGCTATCGCAAGCGCATTCCGCCATTCTGCGAAGTAGTCGAGGATAGCGCCGGCAAAGCGATCCCGAACATTGTCGAGGGCAAAAGCACCCACGACACAGATGCGGCATCCCGAATGAAAATAATCCGACACGGCCCGGCACATGGCATTGATGGCTGCGGCCGGATCGTCCGACTCGCGCAGAGGGTGATAAATCCGGTCTTCAAACCATGTATCGATATGGTGCAGGACCGCTGTTGCCATCTCTTCCTTGCCGCCGGGAAAGAAGTGGTAAAGGCTGCCGCGGCCAAGGCCGGTCTTGTCGCCGATGACTGCGAGGCTCGCCCCCTCAAAACCATATTCGCGAAAGATCTCGGCGAGAACAGGTACGATGTCGGCGCGCTCGGCGTTGGTTTTGGCCATGTTCAGAGGCCGAGTTCCGACAGGCCCGGATGGTCAGCCGGGCGGGAGGCGGCGCGGTCCCAGAAAAACTTCCGCTCGGATTCCCCGATCGGCAGATCATTGATACAGGCAAAGCGCGTGCGCATCAGGCCATTCTCGTCAAACTCCCAGTTTTCGTTGCCATAGGCCCGGAACCAGTTGCCGGAATCATCATGGTATTCATAGGCAAATCGCACGGCGATGCGGTTGCCGGTGAAGGCCCACAGCTCCTTGATCAGGCGATAATCGAGCTCGCGGTTCCATTTGCGCGTGAGAAATGCGGCGATGGCATCACGGCCCTGGATGAACTCGGCCCGGTTGCGCCAGTAACTGTCCACGCTATAGGCAAGCGCCACCCGTTCGGGATTGCGGCTGTTCCAGCCGTCCTCTGCGGCCCTGACCTTCTGGATCGCAGTCTCGCGGGTAAAGGGAGGAAGTGGCGGGCGTTGTTCCGGCATGGTCATCTCCATGGATTGTACTGATTGGTAAAGTCTGTATCGATAGGTACAATCGCCGTGCATTATTGTCAACGAGGATCGCAGATTCGCATGCGCACCTTTGACTGGCCCTCCCTTTACGATATGCAACGGGTCCCACCCGCCGAAACGAGGTTTTCCATGTCCGCCCAAAACCGTATCCCGCTCAATTCCGAAGGTCTGTCGCTGTCCCGGCTGGTGCTGGGCGCGTGGCGGCTGCTCGATCAGGGCGCAAAGCCGGCGCCGGCCGAGGTGGCGCGCCTGATCGATGAGGCGATTGCGCTTGGCCTGACCAGTTTCGACCACGCCGATATCTACGGCAATTATGGTGTCGAGGCGGCTTTCGGTGCGGGCCTTGCCGGCTGGAGCGGCAAGCGCCAGTCGATCGAGCTGATCACCAAATGCGATATCATGCTGACATCGGACCAGCGCCCGGAGAACCGGGTGAAGCACTACGATACCAGCGCGGCGCATATCAAGGCGTCCGTCGACCGCTCGCTGCAGAACCTCAGGACCGATTATATCGACGTGCTGCTGCTGCACCGCCCCGATCCGCTGATGGATGCGGATGACACGGCGGCGGGATTGCAGGATGTGGTGAAGGCCGGAAAGGTGCGCGCCGTGGGCGTGTCGAATTTCACGCCGTCGCAGATCGATCTGCTGGCTTCGCGCCTGCCATTTCCCGTTGTAACCAACCAGATCGAGATGTCGGTCACCTCAACGGCGCCGCTCACCGATGGCAGCCTCGATCACGCCCAGCGCCTGCGCTATGCGCCGATGATCTGGTCACCGCTTGGCGGCGGTAGTCTGTTTACCGGCACGGGCGAGCAGGAGCAGCGCGTGCGTGCCGCGTTGCAGGCGGTGGGGGCTGAACTGGGTGTCGATGATATCTCGGCGGTTGCCATTGCCTGGCTGCTGCGCCATCCGGCGCGGCTCGTTCCCGTGCTCGGCAGCCTGAAGCGGGAGCGCCTGGCGAAAATGGTGGCGGCGCTCGATATCACGCTCGAGCGCCAGCAATGGTTTGCCATCCTGAAAGCCAGTACCGGCCGGGACGTTGCTTAAGTTATAAGCTGCATTCCCGCTGTGCGTGGTTCGACAAGCTCACCATGAGGGAGGTGGGCTGATTTCAATGCAAATTGCAAAGGTTGCAGAACATACCCCTTGCAATCCTCGTCCTCCCTCATGGTGAGCTTGTCGAACCACGCACCATGGGGATGCAATATTTATCTTAGGCGGCCTGATCGCGCTCGGGCAGGGGCGCAAGACCCTGACGGGCGCGGATCAGGTTGGCGAAGCGGCGGAACAGGTAGTGCGAGTCCTGCGGGCCGGGCGAGGCTTCCGGATGGTGCTGCACCGAGAAGATGGCCTTGCCGGTGACGCGCAGGCCGCAATTGCTGCCATCGAACAGCGAGACGTGGGTTTCTTCCACACCGTCGGGCAGGGAATCCGCATCGACGGCAAAGCCGTGGTTCATCGAAACGATCTCGACCTTGCCGGTGGTGTCGTCGCGCACCGGATGGTTGGCGCCGTGGTGGCCCTGATGCATCTTCTTGGTGTCGCCGCCGAGCGCCAGCGCCAGCATCTGGTGACCGAGGCAGATGCCGAACACGGGAATGTCGGTCTTGATCAGGTCCTGGATGGCCGGAACCGCATATTTGCCCGTGGCAGCGGGATCGCCGGGGCCGTTCGACAGGAAAATGCCGTCGGGCTTGTGGGCAAGCACGTCGTCCGCCGTTGCCGTGGCCGGAACGATGGTGACCTTGGCGCCAAGGCCGGCGATGAGGCGCAGGATATTGCGCTTGATGCCGTAATCGATGGCAACCACGTGGAATTCCGGTGCGGTCTGCTGGTCAAAACCCTCGTTCCACACCCATGGCTTCTCGGTCCAGACCGCGCTCTGGCCTGACGTGACGTCCTTGGCCAGATCGAGGTCGAGCAGGCCGTGCCAGGCGGCAGCGCGTTTGGTCAGGGCAGGGATGTCGAAATTGCCGGCGGGATCGTGGGCGATGACGCCATTGGGCATGCCCTTTTCGCGGATGAGGGCGGTGAGCGCACGGGTATCGACACCGGCAAGGGCGATCACGCCGCGCGCCTTCAGCCAATCGTCGAGATGTTCGGCGGCGCGGTAGCTCGACGGTGCCGTGATGTCAGCCTTGAAGATGGCGCCGACGGCACCGGCGCGGTTGGCCGGGGTCAGGTCTTCAATGTCTTCCCGGTTGGTGCCGACATTGCCGATATGGGGGAAGGTGAAGGTGACGATCTGGCCGGCATAGGAAGGATCGGTGAGGATTTCCTCGTAGCCGGTCAGCGCGGTGTTGAAGCAGACTTCCGCCTCGCAGGCGCCGGTCGCACCCAGTCCCTTGCCCTCGATCACCGTTCCATCGGCCAGAACCAGCACCGCTGTCGGCTTGAATTCTGTCCAGGCTGCGGTCTTTGCACCTGCGTCTGTCGTTATCGGGGCGGTCATGCGGCACTCCTGCGTGGGCTTGCGTCGTCGTTCTTCATTGGGCATTGAAAAATGCCGTTCGGTATTCCATATGACATGGCTGAACGCGGTGGTCGATTGACCTTACCACCGCTGCAACAACCCAAAATGTCTGGCTAGGTCACGGACCTTAGAGAAAACCGCGCTTCCGGTCAATTGCGACACGACAACTCTTCGTGGAAATCGGTGCCGAACCGGTCCGCCGCGATGATTGATTTCGTTCGGACCCGCCGGTAGGCTGCGCGGACAACAGGAGAGTAAAGCCATGCGCGATACCATCGCCGGGGCACTGACAACCGCCATCAAGGCACAGGACAAGCGCCGCGTCTCGACGCTGCGCCTGATCATGGCCGCCATTCAGGATCGGGATATTCTCAATCGCGGATCGGGCAAGGACCCGGTCACGGGCGACGAGATCAGCGCGATTCTGGCCAAGATGATCAAGCAGCGCGAGGAATCCGCCAAGCTGTACGAGGACGGCAACCGGCTTGAGCTTGCCGAGCAGGAGCGCAGCGAGATCGAGATCATCCGGGGCTTCCTGCCCAAGCAGCTGGGCGACGAGGATATCCGCCAGGCCTGCTCGCAGGTCATCGAGGAAATCGGCGCGGGCGGCCTGCGCGACATGGGCAAGTGCATGAATGCGCTGAAGGAAAAATACGCCGGCCAGATGGACTTCACCAAGGCCAGCGGCATCGTCAAGGAAATCCTGCAGTAAGCTGCTGACACGGCACGCACAGCGGATGGGATGCGCCGGGCGCGGCATTGCCTTGCCACGCCCGCGATCGCATCTGGCCATTGCAAAAGAGGAAAGACGGGCGGTCCCTGGAACGCGGGTCTTGGGGTATGTGGTATGCTATGCTTGCGATCCTGGGACCACCCGCCCCGGCGATTTCAGGCCTTGCCTGTTCTGCCTTGTTTCCTCATCGGAAACGCGCACAGCCTCAGCGCAACCTCCTCATCCCGCAGGTTTTCCCTGCGGGATGAAGTGCCGGTCCTTTCCTGACTTTCGAAGGTTTCCGGAAGCATTCCCGCCGGAAAGGACAGGGATGAGAATATCTCGGCTTGGGACGTGGTGGATAAGTTTCAGTCCAATTACTTTTCACCCCCCTCTGTCCTGCCGGACATCTCCCCCCAAGGGGGGAGATCAGCTGTCACGATTGTTTCAGCCAATCTTCAACATTGAGAATAGCGCGAAAGCGTTCCTGCCAATGTGATCTCCCCCCCTTGTGGGGGAGATGGGCGGCAGCCCAGAGGGGGGTGAAGAACGATAAATCAGTTGTTCAGCGCGCGCAGGCGGGTGGTGTTGAGCAGGCCCTGTTCCTCCAGCACCGGATAGGCCATGGCGGCAAGCAGCGAGTTGATCTGCTTGAGGTCGCGGATGGTGTCGAGGTGGATCGAGCTGGTCTCCAGGCTGCGCAGCGTACCCTCGCGCAGGCGGCTGAAGTGGCGCTGGCTGCTCTGCTTTTCCAGATCGCGCAGAAGATCCTTTTCCAGCACCAGCTGGTGCGCCATTTCGCTGTCGCGCGACACCAGAACGTTGAACGCCATGCGCGCATTGGTCAGGACCTTTGCGTGGAAGTTGCTGAGTTCCAGCCAGCCCTCATCGGTGAATTTCAGCTTGCGGTCCATCTTCTTCTGCACGAGCGCGAGCATGTTGCGCACGATGATGTCGCCGACCTGTTCGAGCTTGACGCAGGCGCCGAGCAATTCCTGGGCGCGGCTGACTTCCTGCGGCGACAGGGCGCGCGTGGTCAGCTTGGCCAGGTAAAGCTTGATCGCGGCGTGCTTGCGGTCGACCTTGTCATCGAGGCCCGACAATTCGTCGATGCGCGCCTGCTCGGGATTCTCGTAGAGCCCGATGATCCGCTGCAGCATGATTTCCACGGTTTCGCAGACGCGTACGGTCTCGCGGGTGGCATTGGCAAGGGCAAGGCTCGGTGCATCGAGCACGCTTTCATCCAGCGCGCTGAGCTCCGCCTGTTCCAGCGATGGCGTCTGCGGCGCCGGGGCATTGAGCGCGACGATGGCCTTGGTGGCCTTCAGGACGAGGCCCGACAGCGGCACGCCGGCAAGCAGGATGATGATGTTGAAGAGGATATGCGCATGGATGATCTGGTCGGCCGGTGCCGCACCGAGGAAGGCCACCGATGGCTTGAGGGTGAGGTAGGCGATGAGGATGACAAGGGAACCGGCGCCGCGCATCAGCAGGTTGCCCATCGGCACGATCCGCGCCTGCGGCGCGGCATTGCGGGTCAGCAGCGGCGCGATGAAGGACGAGCCGAGATTGACGCCGAACACCATGACGACGCCCAGTTCCGGATCGATCAGCCCGCGCGAGGCAAAGGTGACCAGCAGCAGGATGGCCGCGATGCTGGAATGGAACAGCCAGGTCATCAGCGCCGCCAGCATGAAGGCGGTGACCGGGTCGGTGCTCAGATAGCTGACGATGACGGGCAGGAGGTCGCTGTTGCGCAGGGGCTCGGTGGCCTGGCCGGTCATCTCGAGCGACAGCACGAGAAGGCCGATGCCGACGAGAATGCGGCCGATCTGGCGCCAGTCGCCGCGCTCGGTCGACATGAAGATGACGGTGCCGGCGAGCAGGCACAGAGGCACCAGCAGGGTCAGGTCGAAACTCAGGATCAGCACGACGAGTGCCGAGCCGACCTCGGCGCCGCGCACCGCCATGAGCCCGGAAATGCCGCTGACAATGCCGGAACCGACGAAGGAGCCGACGAGCAGGCTGACGGCCGTCGAACTCTGCAGGGCGATGGAAAGCATCGTACCCCAGAGGACGGCAAGGACGGGATTGTGCAGCACGCCGCGCAGGCTCTGGCGCATGCGTTCGCCATAGGCGCGCTCGACACCGGTGCGAACCATGCGCGTGGCCCACAAGAGAAGGGCCACCGCACCTGCGAGATGCAATAAAACTGTCGAACCGTTCACTTGAGCCAATCCTAACGAGGTGGAAAAATGCGGTATACAACCAGACCAATTCTAGTTGCCAATTATTAAGATAACATATCAATCCAAAAGGGGAAAAAATATGTTCCGGCTAAGAAAAATTATGTCGTTTTTGACAAAGTGTAACAGTTTTATGACAGTCTTTGGCCGTACCGGTAATGATGAGCCGGCTTTTCAATATGCGATCTGATAATTAAATCAAAAAGATAGGATGAGCGGGGGATGACTGGCTTGCAGACCTTTCACCGCCCCCCGATATGATGCAATATGGAACCGGTTCTGCAGACAGCTGTTGAAACCGTGGAAAATGGAGGCATTCAGGGCGTGAGCCCCCGAATCGCCGGATGAAGTGAACGAAGAGCAGCATGCGATTTCCGCCATCCTTTCTCGATGAGATCAGGGAGCGTGTACCGATTTCCAGTGTGATCGGCACGCGGGTGTCGTTCGACCGGAAAAAAACCAACGCGCCGAAGGGTGATTTCTGGGCGTGCTGCCCGTTCCATGGCGAGAAATCGCCGAGTTTCCATTGCGAGGACCGCAAGGGCCGCTACCACTGCTTCGGCTGCGGGGTGACGGGCGATCATTTCAAGTTTCTCACCGAACTCGAGGGCCTGAGCTTTCCCGAGGCGGTGCAGCGCGTGGCAGATATGGCCGGTATTCCCATGCCGGCGCGCGATGCCGAGATGGAAATGCGCGAGGCCAAGCGCGCCACGCTTTATGACGTCATGGACATGGCGACGAAATTCTTCGAAGAGCAGCTGCAGTCGGCGGCAGGCGCCAAGGCGCGGGCCTATCTGCGCGATCGCGGCCTGTCGGCAACCACCCAGCATGCCTACCGGCTGGGTTATTCGCCGGAGAGCCGCAATGCGCTGAAGGAGCATCTGGCGCTGAAAGGCGCGACACGCGAACAGATCGAAGCCTGCGGCCTCGTGGTCTATGGCGACGACAAGCCAGTGTCCTACGACCGCTTCCGCGACCGCATCATGTTCCCGATCGAGGATCTGCGCGGGCGGGTCATCGCTTTCGGCGGCCGGGCGCTGACGCCCAATGCCCCGGCCAAATACCTCAATTCCAACGAAACCGAGCTGTTTCACAAGGGCAAGGTGCTGTTCAACGCCCTGCGTGCCCGGCGCGCCGCGCAGCCGCAGGCGGGGCAGGCCGCCAAGGCCGTGATCGCGGTCGAAGGCTATATGGATGTGATTGCGTTGGCGCAGGCGGGCTTTGGCCAGGCGGTCGCACCGCTCGGCACGGCGCTGACGGAAGACCAGCTTGATCTGCTCTGGCGCATGTCGCCGGAGCCGGTGCTGTGTTTCGACGGCGATCAGGCCGGGATCAAGGCGGCCTACCGCGCCATCGATCTGGCCATGCCGGCGCTGAAGCCGGGGCGGTCGCTGCGCTTTGCCGTGCTGCCGGAAGGCAAGGACCCGGACGACCTCGTCAAGGCATCGGGCCCGCAGGCGTTTCAGGCGGTGCTGGACGATGCCAGGCCACTCGCTGACATGCTGTGGACGCGCGAGACCAGCGGCGGGGTTTTCGATACGCCGGAGCGGCGCGCCGAACTGGAATCCCGGCTCAAGCAGATGACGGCGCTGATCGCCGACGAGAATGTGCGCCGGCATTATGCGCAGGATGTGCGCGACCGCATCCAGCAGTTCTTCGGCTCGAACCAGCGCAGCAACAACAACCGGCGCGACGGCGACCAGCGCGGCAATGGCCAGAATGGCTATGGCAACCAGAACGGCTATGGCCAGCGGGGCAGGGGCGCAGCCTCGGGGCGGCTCGCCGTTTCCGACAGTCTTGCCCGCTCGGTGCTGGTCAAGACCACGTCGGCGGCGCCGCCCCTGCGCGAGACCGCCATCCTGATGACCCTGTTCAATCATCCCCGGCTGATCGAAGAGGATTTCGAAACGGTGGTGCGGCTGGAATTCAGCCACCCGGACCTGAAGCGGTTTCATTCCGCCATGCTCAATGCCCTGGCCGAGCACCACGTGGTGGACGGGCTGGAAATGCGCAAGGCCATGGCAGAGGCCGGACACGGCACGCTGATCGAGGCGCTCGAGGCCCTCGTGCGGCGCGCCCGCATGTGGACGGCGACGGCGGAAGCGGCGGAAGAGGATGCGCTCGAAGCATTGCGGCAGGCCGTTCACTTGCATCAGCGCGCAAGCACACTACATAAAGAGCTGAAAGTAGCTGAAACCGCGTTGGCGACGGAAACGACCGACGAAAACCTCAACCGGCTGCTCGATATTCAGAACGACATCCGCAACGCCCAGGCGACGGAAGCACTGATCGAGGGCTTTGGAATCCCCTCCGGACGGTCCGGAAAGGGTTTTTGACGAAATTGATTCGCTTTTTTGCCGCGAATCAGTTGAGTCGGGGTTGACGTGGGTCAATAATGACGGAATCAGATTGCGCGGAATTGAAAATATTGGGTTGATGTTTGTAGGTTTGGCTGAAAAACCGGCAAATACGGCAAATATACAATGTGCTCGCCATCGGAATAACAAGGTTAATCCGGCATTAACGGGATTTCGGCTAGTCGATCATTTATTACCTTGACGCTGCAGGGAAACCGGTGCGCCACCGCACTCGTTAGTTCCCATGCATGAACAAAGCGAAACGTCGCTTGGAGACATAGAATATGGCAACGAAAGCAAAGGAAAACGAAGAAGTAGAAGTCGAGCGCGAAGGCGCGCCGGACGGACCGCTTCTCGACCTTTCCGATGACGCTGTCAAGAAGATGATCAAGCTCGCCAAAAAGCGCGGCTATGTGACGATGGACGAGCTCAATGCCGTTCTGCCGTCCGAAGAGGTCACTTCCGAACAGATCGAAGACACGATGGCCATGCTCAGTGACATGGGTATCAACGTTGTCGAAGACGACGAGCAGGATGCGGACGCCGAAGAAGCTGACAACAGCGACGACGAGAGTGATGCCCGCGAGCTTGCCGACGCAACCGGCACCGCCGTTGCCCCGACCACGACCAAGAAAGAGCCGACCGACCGCACCGACGACCCCGTGCGCATGTATCTGCGCGAGATGGGCACTGTCGAGCTTCTGTCGCGCGAAGGCGAAATCGCCATCGCCAAGCGGATCGAGGCCGGGCGCGAGACGATGATTTCCGGGCTGTGCGAAAGCCCGCTGACCTTCCAGGCCATCATCATCTGGCGCGATGCCTTGAACGACTCGCAGATTCTGCTGCGCGAAATCATCGACCTTGAAACCACCTATGCGGGCCCCGAGGCCAAGCAGGCTCCGGTGATCGAGCGCGTCGAGGAAGAAAAGCCGGCCGCCGGCAATGACCGTTCGCGCAGCCGCCGCGACGACGACGACATCACCAATGTCGGCGGCGATACGCCCGTTGAAGATGATGATGACGAGGATGATGAAGCCAATCTGTCGCTCGCCGCGATGGAAGCCGAGCTGCGTCCGCAGGTCATGGAAACGCTCGACGTCATCGCCGACACCTACAAGAAGCTGCGCAAGCTGCAGGACCAGCAGGTAGAAAACCGCCTCGCTGCCTCCGGTTCCCTGTCGCCAAGCCAGGAACGCCGCTACAAGGAACTGAAGGATCAGCTGATCAAGGCGGTGAAGTCGCTGTCGCTGAACCAGAACCGTATCGAAGCGCTGGTTGCCCAGCTCTACGACATCAACAAGCGTCTGGTGCAGAACGAAGGCCGTCTGCTGCGTCTTGCCGAATCCTATGGCGTGCGCCGCGAGGACTTCCTTAAGGAATATCAGGGCAACGAGCTTGATCCAAACTGGCTGAAGGCCGTTTCCAACCTTACCACCCGCGGCTGGAAAGAGTTCACCAAGAACGAAAAAGACACGATCAAGAACCTGCGCACGGAAATCCAGAACATGGCGCAGGAAACTGCGATCTCGATTTCGGAATTCCGCCGCATCGTCAACCAGGTGCAGAAGGGCGAGCGCGAAGCAGCTCTTGCCAAGAAGGAAATGGTCGAGGCCAATCTGCGTCTCGTGATTTCCATCGCCAAGAAGTACACGAACCGCGGCCTGCAGTTCCTCGATCTCATTCAGGAAGGCAATATCGGCCTGATGAAGGCGGTCGACAAGTTCGAGTACCGGCGCGGCTACAAGTTCTCGACCTATGCGACCTGGTGGATCCGTCAGGCGATCACCCGTTCGATCGCCGATCAGGCGCGCACCATCCGTATTCCGGTGCACATGATCGAAACGATCAACAAGATCGTCCGGACATCGCGCCAGATGCTGCATGAAATCGGCCGTGAACCGACGCCGGAAGAACTGGCGGAAAAGCTGGCCATGCCGCTGGAAAAAGTGCGCAAGGTGCTGAAGATCGCCAAGGAACCGATTTCGCTGGAAACACCGGTCGGCGACGAAGAGGATTCACATCTCGGCGATTTCATCGAGGACAAGAATGCGCTTCTGCCGATCGATGCGGCCATCCAGGCCAATCTGCGCGACACGACGACCCGGGTTCTCGCTTCACTGACGCCGCGTGAGGAACGCGTGCTGCGCATGCGCTTCGGCATCGGCATGAATACTGACCACACGCTGGAAGAAGTCGGCCAGCAGTTCTCGGTGACGCGCGAGCGTATCCGCCAGATCGAAGCCAAGGCGCTGCGCAAGCTCAAGCATCCGAGCCGCTCGCGCAAGCTGCGCAGCTTCCTCGACAGCTAAACCGCAGACAACAGTTTGGAAATGCAGACGGGATGGGTGAAAACCCATCCCGTTTTGCTTGATCGGGTGAGTGGTACAATCAGCCAACAGCTGCATCGACATAGTGCGTGGTTCGACAAGCTCACCATGAGGGAGAGTGGTGCTGCAAGGCTAAACGGAAACATTGCAGTCTGAACAGTCTCGCAGAATACGGCTCCCTGCAATCCTCCGTCTCCCTCATGGTGAGCTTGTCGAACCACGCACTATGTCGATGCAACTATTTGAAGCTCAGGCAAAAAGCGGTGCAGGAGCCACCACTGTTACCCTCCTTCTTGGGGGGCGTGCACTCATTGCGCATCACGTGCTGCGCCGTCCGTCGCGTGTGCCTTGGTGGCCTTTTCAATATGATCGCGTTCGATATGATCGAGCCTGTGGTTTTATGCGGGCAGACAAGAAAAAGCCCGGGAAAATCCGGGCTCTTTGTTTCATTCGGTTCAGATGGACGGCTCGTTCGATTTCTTCGCGCCTTTGTCCTTGGCCATGATCTTATCGATATAGGCAAGGAACAGCGCGGAGAAGACGAAGGCGAGGTGGATCACCGTGAACCACGTCAGCTGTTCCGTCGTGTATTTCGTCAGGTTAAGGAACACCTGCAGAAGATGGATCGACGAGATGGCGACGATGGTCGATGCCACCTTGATCTTGAGCGAACCGGCATCGATCGTGCCGAGCCAGTGCACGTCATCGGCCTGGTCAAAGCGGCTGACGAAGTTTTCATAGCCGGAGATGATGACCATCACCACGAGGCTGGCGACCAGCGCCGCATCGATCAATCCCAGCATTTTCAGGATCGTTTCGGTTTCGTCGAGGCTCGTCACCTTCATGACGAAATCCAGCAGCTTTCCGGCAAAGGAAAAGGCATAGATGGCAAGCGCAACGGCAAGCCCAAGGTAGAAAACAACAAGCAGCCAGCGCGACGCCAGGATGATGTTTTCGATGAATATTTCGATACGTTTCATAAACAGCAGGGTCCGATTGATCTCATGCATCAGATAGCGATGCGGACGGCGAACTCAAGACAAAACCACCGGCCGTCACAAAAAACCCGGACCGAGGTCCGGGTTTTCGCATGACAGCCTGCGGATCAGGCTATTTGCTGGCCAGCGGCTGCACCAGCGGGGTGATGCGGCGGATGGCGACGCGGCGGTTCTGCTGTTCGGGACCGTCGGTCTTGATCTTCAGGTAGCGTTCGCCGTAGCCCTGCGTCGCCATGTTTTCCGGCGGGATGCCGAAGACATTGGTCAGCGCCTGGGCAACCGATTCAGCCCGCTTGTCCGACAGCACGAGGTTGGCCTGATCGGAACCGACGGCGTCCGTATGGCCTTCGATGAGGAAGGTTTCCGCCGGGTTCTTCTTCAGGATCTCGGCCATCGCCTTGGCAACGCTGTCGAGATGCGGGATCTGGTCTTCGGTGATATCAGCCGAACCGAACTTGAAGGTGATGGTGTCCAGATCGATGCGGCGGACCTTGTCGCGGATACGGGCCGAGCGCTTGACCTCGTCGACCGAGTAGATGCGTTCGACGCGTTCCACCGGCGGGCGGGAGAAGAAGTCATAGACGTCGGTTTCCGGCACCTGATCGGCATCGAGGATATAGTCGGCAATCGGGATATCGAGCACCAGCGGCGGCAGGTCAAGGCCGGGATCGCGCCACTGATAGCGTTCCTCGCGGTCGTAATCCGGCGTGTAGCTCAGCAGAACCTCACGCCCGTCGGGCATGACGCGCGACCGCTGGATCACATCGCCATAACGGTTGCGGATCGTGACGACCTGGACGCCATTGTCGCGCACGATGGTTTCACGGGTGCGGTTGCGCGGCAGGTTCTCGTAATAGACATCCTGCGCATCGCGCGACATGCGCGGACGGTCGGAGCTCTCCACGAAGATGTTGTTGTTGACTTCGACGATCGTGCGGTTGTCGATCTGCTTGATCACCTGCACGTCGGCCGGGCGCTCCTCGCGCGGCGCCTGCTTGATGCGGGTGCCTTCCTCGGTGCGGATGGGCTCGATCCTGACCGGGACAAGCGCCTTCTGCACGTCCGCATCGTTCTTCGGCGGCGGTGCGGGCGGCGTGGCCGGGGCCTGAACGGCGGGCTGCTGGACAACCGGCGTTGCAGCGGCCGGCTTGCCGGCGGCCTGGCCGCCCGTGCCCTTGGCCGGCGGCGCGGGTTTCTGGCTGTCGAGCACTGGCGCGGCATTTTCCGGCAGCGGCGATGGTTCCTTCGGTGCGGGTTTTCCAGCCTCGACAGGGGTTGCGGGCTTTTCGCCTGCTGCGGGTTCGGTGACCGGCGCGGGTTTTTCTGCAGCGGGTT
>NZ_JBXAFE010000001.1:707900-1976398 GCF_058792715.1 Phyllobacterium sp. MT110 | reverse complement strand
GTTTTGCCGTGGCAGGCTGTTCGGCAGCCGGTTTCTGGGCTTCGACGGGTTTGGCCGGCTTTTCGCCCGCTGCGGGTTCAGTGACCGGCGCAGGTTTTTCAGCGGCGGGTTTTGCCGTGGCAGGCTGTTCGGCAGCCGGTTTCTGGGCTTCGACGGGTTTGGCCGGCTTTTCGCCCGCTGCGGGTTCGGTGACCGGCGCGGGTTTTTCAGCGGCGGGTTTTGCCGTGGCAGGCTGTTCGGCAGCCGGTTTCTGGGCTTCAACGGGTTTGGCTGGCTTTTCGGCCGCTGCGGGTTCGGTGACCGGCGCCGGCTTTTCAGCGGCGGGTTTTGCCGTGGCGGGCTGTTCGGCAGCCGGCTTCTGGGCTTCGACGGGTTTTGCCGTGGCAGGCTGTTCGGCGGCCGGGGCTTCCTTGGCGGCCTTGTCGGCTGCCTTCTGGGCGGCGTCGGCCTTCTTGCGCGTCTCGTCTTCTGCAGCCTTCTTGGCCTGTTCAGCCTCTTGCGCAGCAGCAGCCTTGGCGGCCTGCGCGTCCGCAGCGGCCTTTTGCTTGGCCTCCGCTTCCACGGCTTTCTGCTGTTCGGCGGCTTTCTGTGCCTCGGCCTGGGTGGCGCGCTTGGCCTGTTCGGCTTCCTGGGCGGCGGCCTTTTCCGCGGCCTTGGCAGCCTGTGCCTCCTCCGCCGCTTTCTGCTTGGCCTGGGCTTCTACGGCCTTCTGCTGCTCGGCCGCCTTCTGCGCTTCTTCCTGGGCGGCACGCTTGGCCTCCTGGGCGCGTTCGGCTGCCTGCGCTTCGGCGGCGTGCGCTGCCTCGTCGGCGCGCTTCTTGGCCTGTTCCTCCGCCTGCTGCTGGGCGTGGGCGGCGGCGGCAGCCTCTTTTTCAGCGCGTTGCTTTGCCTCTTCGGCGCGGGCGGCGGCTTCGTGCTCCGCTGCCTTTTGCGCTTCTTCCTGCTGCTTCTTCGCCAGTTCTGCAGCCGGATCGGCTGCGGCCTGGGCCATCAGCAGCGGTGCTTCATTGGTGTTGGAGGAGATGTAGGGGCGAGGGAGAGGCGACTGTTCCGCCATCGCCGAGGGCGAGGAGAACAGGATTGCTGTCGAAGCAAAAAAGAGCGCTGTACGTTTCATTGTCATCCCTGTCTTGCGTTTCCTTCCTTGGAAACACGTCAAATGTTTGTGACCGGAGGTTGTGCCAGCTTTGTGGCAGCCGATTGTCCATCGCGGTCTTCTCACCAGATTCCTTGAGCCTCACACCGGTACATGTGTGATCCTGCCTGAATCCGATTACAGCAAGATTGCACGGGCGCGCCTGTATCCGATGTGAAGGCACCGTTCATCTTGCGTTCATGCAAAACTCTGGACGCGGCGTCGCGGCCGATGTATTGCAGCGCATGCCCAAAGAACCATTCTGGAAAACCAAGACGCTCGACGAGCTGAACCGCTCGGAGTGGGAGAGCCTGTGTGACGGCTGCGGCCGCTGCTGCCTGCACAAGCTCGAAGACGAAGACACGGAAGAAATCTATTTCACCACGGTGGCCTGCACCCTGCTCGATGCGGGGACCTGCCAGTGCTCGGACTATGTGCACCGCAAGAAGAAAGTTCCCGATTGCGTCTTCCTGACCCCGGAGATCGTGCGCGAGGTGGACTGGCTGCCCGATACCTGCGGCTATCGTCTGATCGACGAGGGAAAAGACCTGTACTGGTGGCATCCGCTGGTTTCGGGCAGCGCGAACACCGTGCACGAGGCGGGCATTTCGGTGCGCGGCAAGATCACCGCCTATGATCATGACCTGAAAACGGACGAAGATTATTTCGACCATATGATGATGGCGCAATCGTCTTCTTCGGAAAATTAATCCTACTGAACGGGAGATGAACAGCGCGTTGAAGCTTTGTTCAGGTGAATAGTGGAACAAACGATCACCTTCCGGACTTTCCCGTCCGGAGCAACAACCAACAAAGGAGAAACGCCCATGTCCCGCATGTCCATCAAGATGCTCGCTGTGACCGCCGCTCTCGGGCTCGGTTCGGTGTTCGGCGTGAGTGCCGCCTCGGCAGCGCCGGTGGCATCGTCCATGGCTGATGCCGCCGGTCCGGTGTCCAATGTCGTCAAGGTCGATCATCGCTACGGTCACCGCTATCATGGCGGCTATCGTCCCGTCCGCGCCTGCAGCGTCAACCAGGCCCTGAACAAGGCAAGCCGCATGGGTATCCGCAACCCGCGCGCGGTTGTGAACCGCAATGCGGTTCGCGTCACCGGCTGGCGCTATGGCCATCGCTCGGCGGTTGTCTTTGCCCGCGCACCGGGCTGCCCGATCATCCGCTGATTTCATCCGTACACGTAATGCACGCTTAGGGCGAAAGTTGTATCTTTCGCCCTATTGCGCCCATAATCGGCTGCGACGCAGCTGTGTCACTTCATCTTGGGGAGATCATCCATGACACCAAAATTTCTAGCCGTGGCTTTTGCCGCAACCGCAATGATGGCCGTTCCGTTCGCTGCCATGGCAGAGGAAGCTCCGCGCCCGCGCATTACGGTGACCGGAGAAGGCGAAGCCACTGCCGCGCCTGACATGGCTATCGTTTCACTCGTCGTGCTGCAGGAAAAGCCGACCGCACGGGAAGCTTTGACCGCCAACAACGAGACCATGGCCAAGGTTCTCGACGCAATGAAGAAGGCCGGAATCGCCGAACGCGACCTGCAGACATCGGGTTTCAACATCGATCCGCGCTATGTCTATCCGGACAACAAGCAGGGCCAGCCGCCGCAGGCACCGAAGATTGTCGGCTATGCCGTCTCCAATTCGCTGTCCGTGCGGGTGCGTGACCTGAAGAAGGTCGGCGAGATTCTCGATCAGTCCGTCACATTGGGCGTCAACCAGGGCGGCAACCTGACATTCACCAATGACAAGCCGGAGACAATCGTCGAGGAAGCGCGCAAGAAGGCCGTGGCCAATGCCATTGCCAAGGCGAAAACCCTGACGGCGGCGGCCGGCGTTGAAGTCGGCAAGGTCATCGAGATCAGCGAACAGACGTTCCAGCCGCGCCCCTATGGCGGTGCACCGCGCGCCAAGATGATGGCGGCCGAAGCATCCGATTCGGTCCCGGTGGCTGCCGGCGAGAACAGCTACAATGTCACGGTCAATGTGACGTTCGAGCTGAAGAACTAGAATTGGTCTAAGACCAAGCGAAAAGGGTGCCGCAAGGCACCCTTTTTTGTTTGTGCATGTAGGCTGCCGGTCAGTCGTTGGCGGCGCGCATCCAGTAGGAAATATCCTTCCAGTCGGCGAAGACGGCGCTGGCGCCCTTGTCGAGCAGGGTCTGGGCGTGGGCCGTGTAGGTGTGGCCGCCGCCGGTATAGCCGATAGCCGTCATGCCTGCCGCCACGGCGCCTTCGACACCATAGGGCGAATCCTCGATGACAACGCAGGCCGATGGTTCGTGGCCCATCTCCTTGGCTGCATGCAGGAACAGGTCCGGGGCGGGCTTGCCGCGCTTGACCATGGACGAGCTGTAGATCGCTTCGCCGAAATATCCGGCAAGGTCCGTGGTTTTCAGACTGAAGTGAATGCGCTCCAGCGACGATGACGAGGCAACGCAGCAGGGCGTTTCCAAGTCCGCGAGCAGGGCGGCAATGCCGGCCGTCGGCTGCAGGAACTGGCTGAAGACCTGTTTCGTCTCCGGCCACAGCCCGGCTTCGCCCGCGTCGGACAGGTGAAAGCCGGTCAGCTCGCCGATTCGCCGGATGATATCGGCCTGCTTCATGCCGACGCACTGGGCAATGGTGCCTGCGGGCAGGTCCATTCCATGGCTGGCATAGACGTTGTGATAGGCCAGTTCCGCCAGCGGCTCGCTGTCCACGAGCACGCCATCGCAATCAAAAACTATCAGATCGAACCTGTTTTGCGGCATTTCCATCTCTCTTCAAAGCCTGCGTTCCATGGGTCGACGCAGTAGTTACGGGATCATCGTTATCATCCTTATAATGCACATAGGTCTTGACTAAAATACAAATGTTCAATATTCGATTGGCAGGATGAGAGCGGTTTCCGGCATCGCATCGGAAGTCTTTTGAGGAGCGTTTTGGTATGGCGAGCAATGTGGCATTGACGGGATTGGCGCGGGACATGCAGGCGCGGGCGGATGCGGGGCGTCCGATCCGCATCGGGCTGATCGGCTCGGGCGAGATGGGCACGGACATCGTCACGCGGGTGGCGCATATGCCCGGCGTCGAGATCGGCGCGATTTCCGAACTGAACCTGCCCAATGCGCTCAAAGCCGTCGATATCGCCTACCGCGAACCCGGGCATGCGCAGGAAGTGACCACCGGCTCGGCCCTGACCGCGGCGATGGAAGGCGGCCGGATCGCCGTCACCGACAATGCCGACCTCATCCTCGAAAATGACCTGATCGACGTGGTGATCGATGCGACCGGCGTTCCGGCGGTCGGGGCCGAGATCGGCCTCAGAGCCATGGAGCACGGCAAGCACCTCGTCATGATGAATGTCGAGGCGGATGTGACCATCGGGGCGTATCTGAAAAGCGAGGCGGACCGCCTTGGCGTCACCTATTCGCTGGGCGCCGGCGACGAGCCGTCCTCCTGCATGGAGCTGATCGAATTCGTCTCGGCCATGGGCCATCCGATCGTTGCCGCCGGCAAGGGCAAGAACAACCCGCTCAACATCGACGCCATTCCCGACGATTACGCGGAAGAGGCGGCGCGGCGCCACATGAATGTGCGCATGCTGGTGGAATTCGTCGACGGCTCGAAGACCATGGTGGAAATGGCGGCGATCGCCAATGCCACGGGGCTGGTGCCCGACAAGGCGGGCATGCATGGCCCCGCCGCCACGCTGGACCAGCTCAACAAGACGCTGATCCCGCAGAGGGATGGCGGGCTGTTGTCGCGCGTCGGTGTGGTCGACTATTCCATCGGCAAGGGCGTGGCGCCGGGCGTATTCGTGGTCGCCGACATGTCGCATCCGCGCATTTCGGAGCGGATGGAGGATCTGAAGATGGGCAAGGGCCCGTATTTCACCTTCCACCGGCCCTATCACCTGACCTCGCTGGAAGTGCCGCTGACCTGCGCGCGCGTCGTGCTCTACGGCAAGGCGGACATGGTGCCGCTGGCGAAACCGGTGGCGGAAGTCTGCGCGGTGGCGAAAAAGGACCTGAAGGTCGGCGACACGCTCGATGCGATCGGCGAATACTGCTACCGCGCCTGGATCATGACGGCGCCGGAGGCGCGCGCCGCCGGAGCCATTCCCTGCGGCCTGCTGCAGGGCGGCACGGTGACGGCGCCCATCGCCAAGGGCGCACTCATCACCAGCGCCAATGCCGCCCCCATCCCCGGCTCGAAGATCGTCGAGCTCAGACAGCGGCAGGACAAGCTCGTCTATGGCGCGTGACGTCCGGCAACCAGAATTCAGGGCAAACAGCTAAGGAGTGCCAAGCATGGCTCCCGCCACAAACGCCAAATTCAAGGACGATGGCAGCAATCTTCCTTTCGCGTTCCGGCACTATTCTCCGGAGCAGCTGAAGGAAGCCCTGCGCAAGATGTATCTCATCCGCCGCTTCGAAGAGGGCGCGGAAGAATCCTACACGCGCGGGCTCATCCACGGCACGATGCACCTGTCCATCGGGCAGGAAGCCAGCGCCGTCGGCATATCCATGCCGCTGCACGACAATGACATGATCACCTCGACGCATCGCGGTCACGGCCATTGCATTGCCAAGGGCGCGGAAGTGTCAAAAATGTTTGCCGAGTTCTTCGGCAAGGAAACCGGCTATTGCAAGGGCCGCGGCGGCTCCATGCACATCGCCGATGTGTCCAAGGGCAATCTCGGCGCGAACGGCATTGTCGGCGGCGGCATACCGATTGCCGTGGGTGCCGCGCTTTCCGCCAAGAAGCAGAAGAACGGCAAGGTCGTCATTTCCTATTTCGGTGACGGCGCCAACAATGAAGGCGCCTTTCACGAGGCGCTGAATATTGCCGCGATCTGGAAACTGCCGGTGGTTTTCGTCTGCGAGAACAATGGCTACGGCATGTCCACCTCGACCAAGCGGTCGACGGCGGTGCCGAACGTGGCGGATCGCGCCGCCGGCTACAACATGCCGGGCGTGATCGTCGACGGCAACAACCTGTCGGATGTCGCCGAGGCTTCCAACGAGGCTGTCGAGCGGGCGCGGCGCGGCGAGGGCCCGACGCTGATCGAGTGCAAGACCTATCGCCATCGCGGCCATTCCAAGAGCGACCGCAACCGCTACCGCACCAAGGAAGAGATCGAGGACTGGATTGCCAACCGTGATCCCATCGACCTGTTCGAGACCCAGCTGAAGGAATTCGGCTTCGTCACCGATGGGGATATCGAAGCCATCCGCGCGGATGTGGAGAAGGAGATCGCCGAGGCGATCGAATTTGCCAGGAACAGCCCATCTCCCGATCTGAACAATCTCACGCGCGACGTGTACACGGACTGAAAGACTTTCCAGATGAATGAGACAATCCGCGAGCTGAGCTATTCGCAGGCTATCCAGGAAGCCATGGCGCTTGCCATGGAGGCCGATGACCGGGTGTTCCTGATGGGCGAGGATATCGGCGTCTATGGCGGCGCCTTCCAGGTCACGGGCGATCTCGTGCATCGCTTCGGCGAGGACCGGGTGATGGACACGCCGATTTCCGAGCTTGGCGGTGCGGGCGTTGCCGTCGGCGCGGCGCTGACCGGCATGCGGCCGATCTTCGAATTCCAGTTCTCCGACTTTGCGGCGCTGGCCATGGAGCAGATCGTCAACCAGGCGGCCAAAATCCGCTACATGCTGGGCGGTGCCGTTTCGGTGCCGCTGGTCATGCGCTTTCCCGCCGGTTCCGGCACGGGCGCGGCGGCACAGCACAGCCAGAGCCTCGAAGCCTGGCTCGGCCACGTTCCCGGCCTGAAGGTCATCCAGCCATCCACGCCCTACGATGCCAAGGGCATGCTGCTGGCGGCCATCGAAGATCCGGACCCGGTGATGATCTTCGAGCACAAGCTGCTCTACAAGATGAAGGGCCCGGTGCCCGAAGGCTATTACACCGTGCCGATCGGCAAGGCGGCTGTTGTGCGCGAGGGCACGGACCTGACCATCGTTGCTTCGGCCATCATGGTGCACAAGGCGCTGGAAGCGGCCAGGGAGCTGGAAAAGGAAGGGATCAACGTCGAAGTCGTCGACCTGAGAACCGTCCGGCCGATGGACAAGGACACGATCATTGCCAGCGTCAAGAAGACGTCGAAGCTGATGTGCGTCTATGAGGGCGTGAAAACCCTCGGTGTCGGCGCGGAAGTCAGCGCCATGATCGCCGAAAGCGAGGCCTTCGATTATCTCGACGCGCCGATTGTGCGGCTGGGCGGGGCGGAAACACCGATCCCGTATAATCCGGAGCTGGAAAAGGCCACCGTGCCGCAGGTGCCGGGCATTCTCGCCAGCGCCCGCGATCTCGTGAAGGGGGTGCGATAGCTCATGCCTACCGAAGTCATCCTGCCCAAGGTCGACATGGATATGGAGACCGGTCAGATCTCGCGCTGGTACGCCAAGGAAGGCGACAGCATTTCCAAGGGCCAGCTGCTGTTCGAAATCGAGACCGACAAGGCCGCCATGGAAGTGGATGCGCCGGCCTCCGGCATCCTGCGTGACGTCAAGGCCGCGGAAGGCGCCGTCGTGCCCGTTGGCCAGTGCGTCGCGTGGATTTATGCGGAAGGCGAAACCTATGCCGCACCGGCAAGCCAGCCGGATGTCGTGGAGACCGCCATCTCCAGCGCGCCGCTGGATGCCGCCATTGCCTCGCCGGTTGCCGCGGTTGCGGAAACCCTGCCTGTCGCAGCGGCTGCCGTAGCGGATGGTGTCCGCGCGACGCCATTGGCGCGGCGGATCGCAAGGGAAAGCGGGATCGACCTTACGTCCGTTGCGGGCTCCGGTCCCAAGGGCCGGATTCAGCGCAGGGATGTCGAAGCCAATGTTCCGCAGGCGCGGCCGGCGGCGGCTCAACCGGCTGTTGCTGTTCCCGTGCAGGCCAGGACCGGTGACGCGCCGCTGCATGCGGTCTGGTTGCGGCAGGGCAACGATGCGGCGCTCGCGCCGCTGGTGCTGATCCACGGCTTCGGTTCCGATCTCAACAGCTGGCGGCCGATGCTGGCCGGGACAACGCTGGATAGCCCGATCCTGGCCATTGATCTGCCGGGGCATGGCGAATCACCGCGCGACATTCCGGCGGACATTGATTCCATTGCCGCGCTGGTGGAGCGGACGATTGCCGCCCATCATGCGGGGCCGGTCGTGGTGGCGGCGCATTCCTTCGGCGCGGCGATTGCGGCGAAGGTCGCGGCGCGCGGCAACCTCGATATCCGCGCCCTGACGCTGATCGCGCCAGCCGGACTCGGTCCTGAAATCAACGGGGCGTTCCTGCAGGGGTTCGTCCGCGCAAGGGCCGAAGCCAGTCTCGTCGCCTGGATGAAACTGCTGGTGCAGGACGAGAGCCTCCTCACCAAGTCCTTCGTCAAGGCAACGCTTGCCCAGTCGCAGGACGAGGGGTTGCGCGCGGCGCAAACGCTGGTGGCCGACCGCTTCTTTGCCGATGGCACGCAGGTCTTCGATATCCGCAGAAACCTTGCCGGGTTGGCCATGCCGGTCCGGGTGATCGTCGGGGCGGCGGACCGGATCATTCCGGCGGCCCATGCCGCAGGCCTGCCCGGCGAGATCGCTGTCCATGTCTTTGCCGGGACGGGGCACATGCCGCAGCTGGAGCAACGGGAAAAGGTCGTGCGGATCCTGCGGGAAATCAGCCGGTCGGCGGGGTAGTCGCGGTCAGGCGGCTGCCGCCCTTCGACGCGACGAGGGCGCGCTGGATGGCGCTGCGGGCGGATGCCAGGTTGGGCATGACCCAGTTTGGCTCCGCACCGAGGAACTTGTCGAGAAAGGCCACGGCGTAGCCCGGCATTTCCGTGACATTTTCCTTGTAGGACCACCAGGTCCGCAGGTCGTTGGCGCAGCTGGCGATTTGCGGCGCCGTGCCGAATTCCTGTTCGTAGATGGCGGCAATCGTGCCGACGCAGAAGTTGGTGTAGAGAAACCCTTCCGGCCAGAAGGCGATGATATCGGCCATTTCGGTGGCATCGGCATTGGTCTGCGGCGTATGCCCCTGGACCTTGGCGGGCGCCTCGGTGATGAGTTCCTTCAGCACCAGACCGGCGGCGAAGATGATGAAGTCCTTGCGGTCGATGCGGGCGAAGGATTTCTGCTGCTCGACGGTTTCGATCCAGTTGAGGAAAGCGGCGGTCAGCTTCGTTTCGTCAATGACAAAGCGATAGCCATAATGCTCGGCAATCAGCGCGACATTCTTGCGAAAGGCCATGCGGAACCAACGCAGCCGCCGCAGGCGGTGGCGCAGGTCGGGCGTATTCACCAGCTCATCGCGAAACAGAAAATCCATGCCGTATCTCTCTGATCAGTTCCATCAATGTCTTACGCTTCAATGCACAGGAAGCCAAGTTTTCAATGATACAGGAAATCATACATATTGACATTGCAAAAAACAAATGTTCTATATTTTTCCGTTCCGGCATAGCATATGTTTATGACTGGACAATGGGAGGTTGAAGACATGGCGATGTGGCAATGGGGATTGCTTGCCCTTGGAGTTCTCTGGGCTTTGCAGTCGCTGGGCGTCTGGTACCAGATGCGCCATTATGGCGATGTGATGAAGGGAATTACGTCGAAATACAATGACGGATATGTCGGTGCAGGCAATGTGCGCGGACGTTTCGGCAAAGGCGTCATCGCTCTCGTGGTGGTGACGCCGGATCTCGTGGTGCAGCGCTTCCTGGTGATGCGCGGCCGTTCGGTTTTCGCGAAGTTTGCGCGGCGGACCGAATTCGAGGGAATCACGCTGAACGCCCTGCGCGCCGATCCGCTCCTATCCGGCGTGGAAGACCCGGCCCTGGCCAAGGCGGCGGAGCGCGCCATCGAGCAGATCGATCGTGCGCGCGCCGAGCCGAAGCGGCCGGGCCTGGCAGGAATCAAGACAGTCAACGCATAGGGGCAAGCCCGGGGGTGGCCGTACCCAAGCAAATGGCCGATAAGGAGGAGGGAACATGTCAATTCTAACAATGTTGGCACAGCACGCCGACGTCACCATGCACCATCTGTCGGTGGCAGGGTCGATGGTCTCGGATGCTGCGCTGCACGGC
Source organism: Phyllobacterium sp. MT110 (assembly GCF_058792715.1). Lineage (NCBI taxonomy): Bacteria > Pseudomonadati > Pseudomonadota > Alphaproteobacteria > Hyphomicrobiales > Phyllobacteriaceae > Phyllobacterium > Phyllobacterium sp. MT110. The sequence goes on along the minus strand of NZ_JBXAFE010000001.1, from coordinate 1,966,192 downwards.
AAACAGGCTATCCACCACGCGGGCAATGACCTCGTGGTTCTGGCGCAATCCAGCGGCGATATTTCCGTCGAGGAATTCAAGAACAAGCTGCAGAACGTGCAGAAGGAAGAGCAGCTCGGCTGGCTCACCAGCGCCGGTAAATATTTTATCGGTATTTTCCAGAAGGGCGGCGAAGTCTTTGCCGGTTTCGTCACCGGTATCATCCCGACGCTCGTCGTGCTGATGACCGCCTTCTACGCGCTGACCGAACTGGTCGGCGAAGAGCGTGTCCATGGCATCGCGCGCGGCGCGGGCCGTATCGCCCTGACCCGTTACACGGTGCTGCCATTGCTCTCCGTGTTCTTCCTGACCAATCCGATGGCCTATACGTTCGGCTCGTTCCTCGAGGAAAAGCACAAGCCGGCGTTCTATGACGCTGCCGTGTCCTATGTGCATCCGCCGCTCGGCCTGTTCCCGCATATCAATCCCGGCGAGTATTTCGTCTGGGGCGGCATTCTGGTGGCCCTGCTCGAACTGGAAAAGAAGGGTCTTGTTCCCGCCGGTTATCACATCCGGGTGGCGATCTGGTACGCCATTGTCGGTCTCGTGGTCATCCTCCTCAAAGGCATGCTGACCGAGCGCATCACCGCCATCATGGCGCGGCGCCAGGGCATCGAGCTTTAAGTCAGGGGTGGGGAGAAAAACAATGTCGAAGACCTATAAACCAGTCAAAATATCCAAGGGCTCCAACGGTTGGGGCGGCCCGCTGACCATCCAGCTGACACCGCAGCGCAACAAGGTTGTGTCCGTCACGGGCGGCGGGATTCATCCCGTGGCGCGCCGGATCGCCGAACTCACCGGCGGTGAAGCCGTCGATGGCTTCAAGTCGCCGCCGGTCGAAGGCGAAATGGGCGTTGTCGTCGTCGATTGCGGTGGTACCGCACGCTGCGGCGTCTATCCGCGCAAGCGCATTCCAACCGTCAATCTGACGCCTGTCGGCCAGTCCGGCCCGCTGGCCCAGTTCATCACCGAGGACATCTATGTCTCCGGCGTCAAGGAAGCCAATATCGAGCTTGCCGACGGATCGCAGGAAGCCACGGTGGCGGGGGCCGCTGCCACGCCGACACCGGCCGAAATGGCCGCTGCCATGTCCAGCCGCACGGATACGGCATCGGACAACGGCGAAGGCGGCCTGATCGGGCTGATCAGTTCGGTTGGCCGGGTCATGGGCCGCGTCGTCGGCATTTTCTTCAATGCCGGCCGCCGCACGATCGATCAGGTCATCCGCAACGTCCTGCCGTTCATGGCCTTCGTGACCATGCTCATCGGCTTCATCCTCTACACGGGGATCGGCGATGTGCTGGCCCAGCCGATGGGTCCGCTTGCCAACAACATCGTCGGCCTTCTGATCATCTCGGCCATTTGCGGCCTGCCGTTCCTGTCCCCCATCCTGGGACCGGGCGCGGTGATTGCGCAGGTCATCGGCGTGGCCATCATCGGCCCGCAGATCGCCAATGGCACGATTTCGCCCGCAATGGCCCTGCCTGCGCTGTTTGCCTACAACACGCAGGTTGGTTGTGATTTCGTGCCGGTCGGACTGGCGCTGGGTGAAGCCAAGCCCAAGACGATCGAGATCGGTGTCCCGGCGGTTCTGATCAGCCGCCAGATCATGGGTCCCGTCTCGGTGCTGATCGCCTGGGTTGTCAGCCTGATCGTATTCTAAATCCGATTAACAAGAAGAGGTTCGCCATCATGTCAGTTCTTTTGAAAACACGGGTAACAGCCGTGGGTCCCGAGGTGGCGGACCTCGCAGAGGGAGGCGTTGTCATCCTGTTTGCCGATGGCGCGCCGCCGGAACTTGCCGAGGTTTCGATCCTGCATCTGGTCGACGGCACGCCGTCGGAAGCAACGCCGCCGGTCGGTTCGGTGATCCGCATCGGCGATCTCTCGGCCAAGATAACCGGCATCGGCGACTATGCCTGGCAGAAAGTCCGGGACATCGGCCATGTTGTCATCACATTCAACGGGTCCGATCATGTTGACCGTCCCGGTGAAATCTGTGCATCGGAAGTGGATACCGGCGAACTGGTTTCAACCCTCAAGGTGGGTGCGACCATCACCATCGGATAGGGTTCAGGACTGACAGGCCGAAACAGAACGAAATACCAAAGAGAGTAAAGCATGGAACGCTCGACGATTGTGCGGGTGCATGACGGATTGCATGCGCGGCCAGCCACCCGGTTTGTCAAACTCGCCAAGAGTTTCGAATCGGATATCGAGCTGGTCAAGGATGACAGGTCGGTCAGCGCCAAGAGTTCGGTCAAACTCATGCTGCTGGGCGTTAAGGAAAACGAGGAAATCACCGTCCGCGCAACCGGTGCCGATGCCATCGAAGCCATCGAGGCGCTGATCGGCTACCTCGAAAACCCGCATGCGGGGATCGAAGATGACGGCGCGGTCCAGCCGCCGAAGCCGGATGCCGGGAAGCCCGCCGCGAACAGGCCTGCGCATGGTCCTGCCGCCGATGGTGCCCTGCGCGGTGTCGCTGCAAGCGAAGGCGTGGCCGTCGGCCCCGTCTACGGGTTTTTTCCCGCAGAGATCAAGCATGAGAACCGCCCGCTGGCGGCCAATGCCATCGCCGACGAGGTTTTGCGCCTGAAGCAGGCCATCGCCACCGTGCAGAAGCGCATGGACGCCTCGCTGTCGGAAGCCGGATTGGCGGACAGTGACCGCGGTATTGTCGCGGCGCTGAAGGATATCGCCAATGACGACGAACTGACCGGCGGGGCGATTGCCATCGTCGAAGGCGGGATCGATGCGGTTTCGGCAGTGATCGGGGCGACATCGAAGATCGCCTCCGATTTCGCCACCATGGACGATCCCTATCTCAACGCCCGCGCCGACGATGTGAATGCGGTCGGGCGGCAGATATGCCTGGCCCTGCTGGGGCAGGAAGACGTCAACCTTGACACCATCGCCGAGGGTTCGATCCTGGTTGCCGAGGATATCGGCGCCTGGGATCTCGCCCGCGCGCCGTTGAAGCGCATCGCCGGGGTGATCTGCGGCCATGGCGGCGCCACCTCGCATGTCGCCATCATCGCCCGTGCCCATGGCATTCCCGCCGTGCTTGGCCTTGGCCGCGCCGTGCTCGATTTGAAGGATGCCAGGACCGTTGCGCTCGACGGCGACAGCGGCGCGGTTTTCGCCGATCCGGATACGGCCGTTGCCGATCGTTTTCAGGCGGCCATTGCCAAGGCTGAAGCGGAAAAGCGCGCGCTGACCGCCTATAAGGACGTTACGCCCCGGCGCGCCGACGGCACGGTCATCGACATTGCCGCCAATATCGGTTCGCTCGAGGAAATCGATGCGGCGAAGGAAGCGGGCGCCATGGGCGTCGGCCTGTTCCGCACCGAACTCCTGTTCATGCGGCATATCCACCTGCCGTCGGAAGATCTGCAGGCGGAAACCTATTCCAGCCTCGCCAAGGCCTTTGCGCCGCACACGGTGATCGTGCGGACGCTCGACATCGGCGGCGACAAGCCGATCGCCGGGGTCGACTTTCCCGATGAGGAAAACCCGTTCCTCGGCTGGCGCGGCATCCGCATGTGCCTGGACCGGCCGGATATCTTCAAGCCGCAGCTGCGGGCGCTGCTGCGCGCGGCTGTCCACGGCAACATCAAGGTGATGCTGCCGATGATTTCGGGTGTCGGCGAGGTGCAGGCAACGAAGGCGCTGATCGAGGAGTGCGCCGGGGAACTGGCCGCCGCAGGCACGCCATTTGCGCATTTCGATCTCGGTGTGATGATCGAGACACCGGCCGCCGTGCTGACTGCCCCGGCACTCGCCAGGGAAGTGGCGTTCTTTTCCATCGGCACCAACGACCTGACGCAGTACATCATGGCCGCCGACCGGCTCAACCCGACGGTGGCCAAGCTGAACGACGTGACCCACCCCGCTGTCATGGCCGCCATTGAACTGACGGCAAAAGCCGGGGTCGATGCGGGCATCATGGTCGGGATGTGCGGTGAAGCCGCCGGACGCCCGGACCTGATCCCGGCTTTCATCGCCATGGGCCTGACCGAGCTGAGCATGAGCCCGTCATCGATCCAGCGCGCCAAGAAATGCGTTCTGGACGGCTCTAAAAACGCTTAAGGCAGGACCGGAATCAGGAAGGCGAAAAGACCGGACAGCGCATCCGTCCGGTTTTTGCCCTGCGTGGCCTCGATGAGGCTGGTGTGGCGGGCTTTCAGTGCCAGCAGCGCACTCTCCACCAGCTTTTCGTCGCCCGGCTCTTCATTGTCGCTGTAGCTGGCAAGGCCGATGGCAAGCGCAATGGCGGAGAAGCACAGGAACCGGGTCGCCATGTCCGGGCCGTTGTCACCAGGCATATGCGGCGGCAGCGGCTGGGCCTGGTGGCTGGACTGCAGTTCAAAGGTCAGGACCGCGCAGGCGTCCGATATCTCGGTCAAGCCGTTCGTGCGGGTTGCCGCCTTGATGCGGTCGGCATGCCGGCGAATCATGATCGCATGGACGGAGGCAAAGGTCGCCTCGTGAACCACCGGGTTTTCGCTGCCGAGAACGGTAAAAATACGTTTCGCCAGATAATAGACATCGCGGCGGAACAAGGCTTCGCCCTTGGCGCTGTCGGCGGGAAAATAGGCATGCAGGCTGCGCGCCTCGATGGTGGCCGAATGGGCCTTCGGGTCCTGCGACACCAGCGAAATCGAGATTTTTTCGGCCACGGTCAGCGCCTTGTCGACGACGCGGGCGGCATGACCCAGCAAAGCTTCCGGACCTTCAGGGGCGGCCGTCCTGATCTTGTCGCTGCGGCTGGCCCGGATCATGTGCCGGACATCGCGCAACCGGTCCTTGAGGCCGACGACGATCTCGTTTGAAATATCCCTGATCATGTGGCAGACCTCGACTTGCAAAGTGGATAATGCTTTGTATCTGCTTTTGGTGACTTGCTAAACAATATTCTGCCGGAGTGTACTGTGCACGGCGTTGTTTTGTCAGCACACAAATCTGGCACCGGCAGGAAACGGATACGAGCAATAGGGGGTGTAAAGTGACCGATCGACGCAAGCGGGCGACTAGCGCGCCGAACACTCCGAAAAAGGCACCCCTGGATATCGGGCAGCCCGATACGAAAATCAGCCGCATGCGCATGCGCGCCGCCTGGATGTATTACATCGAGCAGATGACCCAGAACGAGATTGCCGAAGTGCTCGGCGTCGGCCGCGTGACCATCGTGCGCATGCTGGCCGAGGCGCGCGCCCGCAACGAGGTCAAGATCGGCATCCAGGGCTATCTGTCGGACCTGATTGCGCTGGAGCGGCAGGTCGAACAGCAGTTCGGGCTGGAGAAGGTGATCATCGCCCCGTTGTCGCAGGCCGACAACGATCCGATACCGGCCATCAGTGCCGCCACCGGCGATTATCTGTCGGGCGTGGTGGCCAACGGCATGCGCATCGGCGTCGGCTGGGGGCGTACCCTGCTCAGCACGCTGTCCTATCTGGAAGCGCGCGCGCTTGACGATTTTACCGTGATTTCGCTGCTTGGCGGCATCAGCCAGCCGCGCCGCTTCAACCCGGCGGAATTCGCCTGGCAGTTCGCCCAGCTGTTTCAGGGCAACGGCTATCTCATTCCGGCCCCGGCGCTGGTGGACAGCGTCGAGACCCGAACGGCGCTGATCGAGCGCTGCGGCCTGAAGAGCGTGTTCGAGATGGCCGAGGATCTCGACCTCGTGCTGCTCAGCGTCGGCGCCATCGAAACGGCATCCAGCACGCCCTACCGCATCGGCTTCCTCAATGAGGAACACCAGTCATCCCTGGCCGAACGCGGCGCGGTCGGCGATATCCTGTTCCACTTCTACGACCAGCAGGGGCGCCTCGTCGATCACCCGATTCATGATCTCGTCATGTCGGTGGGCATCGAGACCCTGCAGAAGGTTCCGGTGCGCGTTTTGACATCCGGCGGCAAGGAAAAGATCAACGCCCTGCTTGGCGCGATGAAACTGATCCGCCCGACGGTTTTCATCACCGACGAGGAAAGCGCGCGCCAGCTGCTGGTGCTGGCCGGGCAGGAGCAGCGCTGACCCGTCCGCGCAAGCGCATGAAAATCCACAGGAGTTGTGGATTTTCAGCCCGAAATTGCCCTATCGGGCGATGAGATCAAATCGGGCATTGCATTCGTGATTTTTCCCGCTATTGATCGCGGGGAAGACGGGCGGCAGCCTTAGGGTTTGCCGCTTTCAGGTGGGGCCTGTAGCTCAATTGGTTAGAGCCGGCGGCTCATAACCGCTTGGTTGGGGGTTCGAGTCCCTCCGGGCCCACCATTCTCTTTAAAGTCAAAGACTTAACCCTTGGATTGCGCTGGTGGGACATCCAAGGGAGACATTAGTTGTTAAATCCAGCCTATCTTGTGAAGTCGCGTAACGGCATTTTCTACGTGCGATGGCCTATACCCACTCAACTGCATCCACAGAACAAACAATCCACTCTCAAGCTGTCCCTACGTACCCGCGATCCACGAAAAGCATTGCGCTTGTCCCGTTCTCTAAGCCAGATAGGCGACCAGCTGAACGATCATGGAATTGTACACGGAATGCGGTACGGCGAAATACGGACTTTGCTTACGGATCACTTCCGCGAGCTATTGGAGCAGAGCCAAAACGAGATCGATGCGAAGGGTCGCCTCACGGAGGTGGATCGGCAGGTTCTCAAGAGCAGCATCATGGTCGCAAAGCATGGCCTGAAAACAGATACGCCGCTCTCTCTCGTGAAATCGGACGACGACTTGCTGGAACGGTTTATCGATAAGTACCGGCTGCCAATACAGAAAGGCAGTGATGAATACGGATGGCTAAAGCAGGAAATCAAACCATCCTACCGTGATTTTATCAAAGCGGTTTTGGACTACGACAAATCCCTTGACCGGTACAACTTTCAGTCGGGTTCGAAACAAACGATCACAACACTCGATAAAACTGACAGGTCAAAGGGCATGAGCATTGCCGACCTTGCAGGCAGCTACAGTAGGGAAAAGCAGATCGGCAAGAACTGGGTTCCCAAAACCGAAATGGAGAAGTCAGAGCACATCGAACTCCTGAAAGAGGTACTGGGTTTCGATACAGACGTACGCAGTCTCACTGCTAGGGAAGCAAAGCGGGTGAAGGACACGCTGCTTGCATATCCTAAGAACAGATCGAAGAACCCTTTGACGAGAACCAAACCACTTGCCGAAGTTCTAGTGTTGCCGGGCGTGGAAACGATACAGGTTCCCACCATTAACAAGTACTTGCAAACCTACAGCGACATGTTCGAGTGGGCGAAGCGGAACAGCCATATAGATGCAAACTTGTTCTCTGGTCTTACGATCCGCCAGAACAAGAAACGCGGGCAGAACGAGCGCACCGACTTTTCTGACGAGCAAATCAATATCATTCTAAATACGGTTGTCGGGAACGAAAAGGGTCTTATCAAAAAGGACTACCAGAAATGGGGGCCTCTTATTGGTATCTACACCGGTGCAAGGCTTAATGAGATCGCACAGATACATTTGGCGGATATTCGCCAAGAGGACGGCATCTGGTGTTTTGATCTTAATGAGGACGATGAGGGCAAGCATCTGAAGACAGCAGCGGCTACACGCTTGGTACCCATACATGCGCGGCTCATCCAAATGGGCTTAATTGACCACGTAGAAGTGATGCGCAGACGCGGACAACAGAAACTATTTCCAGATTTTACGTATTCGAAACAGAACGGATGGGGCCGCAATCTTGGTCGTTGGTTCAACGAAAAACTGCTTCCAGAACTTGGCATCAAAAGCAAGGAACTGGTTTTTCACAGCCTCCGGCACACAGTCGTAACACGGTTGATGCATGCATATGTTGAGGAGCCGATCGTGAAGGCGCTTGTCGGTCACCAACAGCAAGGTGTTACTCAGCAGCACTATTTCAAGGGTTATACGATCACGCAGTTGAACGACGCATTGCAAAAGCTGGACTTCAGTCCTGAACTTGTTGCAGCCGCTCAATAATGGCGTGGACGTCTAGATCAATGATACGGGCTATCGTCAGCAGCTCAAGCACATCAACACGCCGTTGGCCGCTTTCGATATTGGCAATAAAAGGCTGATGCCTTCCGAGAGTTTTGGCTACTTGCGCCTGAGACAGACCTTTGGCACGGCGTTGCTGAGCAATTGCCGCTACCAGAAGTTGATGACGTTTTGAGTGCAGAGTTTTCGACATGCCTAGTTGACTGTTTCCTCAACAGTGCGGTAATCCAAAAATCAGATTATCCAAAAATCGGATGTTTCGGGTATGTCGCAATACGAGGATGGGAAGCGTGGAACTGTTACTATTGGGGGGGCTGATGTTCGCTGGCTACAAGGCATTCCGTTATGTTGCGATCAGAATGGGAACCGAGGCAGTCCGGGCTTATGTCTATCGCGAACTACTGAACCAAGGAACATTGCAGGGCTAGGCCCTCTACACAACGCGCACTACAAGGTGAAAAGGTGACGCATTCAAGGCAGAAGCCAGAGAGGTTCGGTTCTAATGGAATGGTATACCGTAATATTCTTACTGTTTGTCGCATGGAAGTTCTATACGAACATCTGGCCGGACATTAGGTGACTGAACTGTTCTGTGCCGAAGCTTGCGAACTTGATGGCAAGCCCAAGGTTCAGGCTGGCAAGGGGGTGCACACCATCTTACTAACCTCCCGCACGGGCCCTATTACAAACTAAGCGTACAGAATATCAATTATATCAATGTGTTATCAAATTCTAAGTGAAGGCTAAAATTCCTATATTTGACCGCTGACGAGGATTTGGCTGCCTAGGTACGTTTTGCCACCCCATACCCAGTTTGCTCGCCAGCGGTCTTCTGTGGCTGAATGCGGGGTGTAGTGCAAGTAAGCCCGCGAGTATTTTCTAAACTCGGAGATGAGGTGCACTAATATTGACCGATAGTGCTTTAGCTAGGCTGATGAAGTAGTCCGTTTGTCAGTTGTAATGTGTCATTCCTGTACGCTATTTCTGCACAAATCTTCTGTGTTGTTGTATGGTGTATGAAAAACACAATAGATGCAGGCATACCGGGAATTTAATGATTGCTTATTGATCTTGTAACTATATCCGTATTCTACATCCGTAGTTTGTGTTGAAATGTAGCAATCCGTAACCGATGGTCTGATGCAAGAGCCATATAGCTATCTATAGAACTACCGGATGTTATCTGGCATGAGATAGCTTATGTCATGTTCAGTATCATAATATAGCTGATGATGACATTGTCTTTATGTGTATGTTTCTTATATAATAATGATATTATAATTATGTATTTTTACGTATATATTATATATCTGTGTGTAATATACGTATGTATTATTGGTATTTAGTAATCTTAAGGTAATTTTGTATCGATAGCATTACGGTATCTTGATTATTATCTTATAACAGATACGGCAGGGTTTCATATTTCCTAGTAGGGTCCGAAAGGCCCAATTATCGGCTCAAAGGAACGCCGCAAGGAATAGCAACCGGTTAGCTATTGAAACATATCGGTAGCTATTCGGGTGGGCGACCGGCCTTTCGGTCAAGAAGCTTTTGAACGGTAGCTTTAGAGAAGCCAATGTTTTCGGCTATACGTCTGATGCTTTGGCCGTCATCGCGCAGTTGTAGCGCGCGTTGGTAAACTTCGTCCGTAACGAGCTTTGGCCGTCCTCCGGTCCTGCCTTCTGCTTTGGCCCGAGCTATTCCTTCCATCTGCCGTTCCCGTCGGATATCGGTTTCAAACTCGGCAATGAGGGCAAGTATCCCCATAACGAGCTTACCTGTTCGACTGCTGGTATCAATGGCACTGTCATCCAATACCTTGAAGGCAACCCCTTTGGCTGTAAGCTCAGTAACAATCTTGTAGAGATCGGCTGTCGAGCGGGCTAGGCGATCAAGCTTGGTAACAAGCAGTGTGTCTCCATCTCTGACGTAGCGCAGGCATTCACCTAGCGCTGGTCTGTCCCCATCAAGGCCGGATCGCTTCTCGGTAAATATCTTTGTTGCGCCTGCCTCAGTTAGTCGGTCCACCTGTCCAGAATAGTCCTGCTGACCTGTTGAAACTCTAGCGTAACCAACCACTGCGCCCATTGTATGTACTCTTTTATTTATAGGATATATGTACTCACAGTTAGTGTACGCGTAGTGTACAGTCAAGAGGCGTGTGCTAAAAAGGTATACCTTTGTGTACGGAGACCGTACCCCGGCCCCTATTACCTTTGCGATTGCGAGCTAAGAAGTCCGGCATGCCGCATTCGTTTTAAACCCTATGCCGAACACAGCACACGGCAACGGCGCCATGGTATGGGGGGAAGCTGTGTCCTGTTGCGCTTAAATACCCTCGCACAAAAATTTTCCAATTCTTACGCTTGAATGTCCACTCAACGCTCAATCGCCGAGCTTCACGGCTGGGCCGTGGCATGCAATAGCAATAATGACCAAGGCTAAACAAGTCGGGCGATGATAATTGGGGGGATGAGTGTTTCAAGCTCTTAGACATTCTGTCTTGACGTGGTTGGGAGTTTTCGGTGGCGCTTTGACGCTACTGTCAAATCTTCAGGGAATTTTAGATCTAGCTAAGTGGGCCAATTGGCTCACCGTGAAGTGGAGCGAGTTTGCAACACCGGTCGTATCGGAATTGATAGGGCTTTTCGGTATCCGAGTTACGTCGTCAGCAACAGCGATGATAGCAATGGCGATATTTGTAAGCGCGATCGCCATCGGCGCGAGGATAGAAAACGAGTTCAGACAAAATGTTTACGAGGAATGGCCAATTCGCTGGAGCAATATCATTAACAAGCGGGTGCTTTTGGCATTTGTCCTTTATGTCTCAGAAGTAATTCTGGTAGTTCTTGCCTTCTCTACGCCAATGATAGCTAGCATAGCCATACGTTTTCCATACGCGTTTATCCTTCTCGGTTTTGCAATGTACTGCGGGGCCATTGTGGTTGGTCTACGAGGATGGCCGTTGTGGTGTTCCCTTGTCGTAGCAATATGCATGGTAGTATTCAGCTACATATTTGGATATTCGGTGCGCTCGCCAGAGCTAGCCGATGTATCGGAGACAGCATCAGTGGTGGTCGCCAGTGCATTTGCGGTTACCTGCGGCTTGATTGTGGTGGTCGTAGCCCCTCCTTTAGCCTTCACCAAGCGAGTAATTTTCATGGTGGTGGGAGTGCTACTCGTCATAGCCTTGAGCGAGCTAAGCCAATTGGGGCTGACCGCAACACTTTAATCACATCTTCAACCGTCGCGACTGGCAACAGAAACTCTCCCATCATACGTAGCGACATTACGTAGGAGGTTTGTAATGAGCTCACAGGGCCCGTGCCGCTCGCTCAAAAAGCAAGATCGGTGAAAGTTTTGGGCTGTATACGTATCCAGTTCGACCGTTGGAGGTCGGAGGGTTTTCTTGATGGCATGAACATGTAATCTATTCGTCGCGGCGCGTGGTTTCCGTACAATAGTCAAGGATCGTATCTGCAATGATATTCAATAAGCCAGACGTAACAGCCTTGCTCAATGAAAGTGATGTTGAGCAGAAGTTGCTGTACCCTTTGCTAATAGCGGACACTCCGGCAGGGCTTGGGTACGATCCGGCTGATATTCATACGAAAACAAATCTTCGAAAATTTGTTGTCGGTAAAGGGTCAGATCAGAAAAGCTACTTTCCCGACTACATCATTTCGCGAGGTGGGTTGCCTATAGTTGTTGTGGAAGCGAAAACACCAGGAGCCGACCTTAACGAAGCGTTTCGGGAAGCGCGTCTTTACGCCGCTGAACTCAACGCTCAATTCGCAACGGGCCTTCAGCCGGTGAACAAAGTAATCGCTACAGATGGCCGTTTTTTGTACGCAGGCTCTGCAGATCACGCTCAACCAAAATTCATCATTCCACACTCTTCAATAGACGTATACAACGGTGAGTTCTCGAGCTTCTCCGCTGAGTTTAATGCTTCTGCTGCGGATGCAACATTCTCAATTCTAATGCCGCGCATCCGCCCTAAGCGTTTCTGGAAGCCGCGTAAGCTCGTCGGAGGAGTTGCATTTCAACGAGAAGAAGTCGGAATGAACTCTTTTGGAGCAACGATTTCGGCTGATTTTTCAAATATATTTAACCCGCTCACCCTCGAAGATCGCAATTTTATCGCGAAGAATGGCTATATCTCCTCTAAGCGGCGGGAGCGATATGTTGAGCCAATCGACAGAGTTATTCGCGCCTCTACGCCTGTATCAGAAACGAGATCGAAAACGCTAGAAGATACAGCGTCACCATCTGAGATCGTAAAAGTGCTGCGTGGCCCTAGGCAACTCGAACATCAGGTGATGCTTATTGTTGGTAGCGCAGGGGCGGGTAAAACAAGCTTTATTGATCATCTGCGCGAAACGGCACTTCCTTCTGATATCAAGAAGAAAACCCTGTGGCTGCATATCGATATGAACCCCGCACCGATATCGCGGGCAGAAATATATGACTGGCTGCGGGGGCAAATTATTGAAAAGTGCAAACAATCCGAACCAAGCACAGACTTCGATGAACTCGACACGCTGAAGGTTGTCCACGCTGTACAGATACTGCAGTACAGAAAAGGAACTGGAAGGTTGTATGAGAGTAACAAAGATGTATGGAATACAAAACTTGGAGAGCACCTTGAGACGACGCTCAAAGACAAGCATATCGTAGCGCAAAACCATGCAAATTACTGCTCATCAAACAGAGGTAAGTTGCTTATAATTGTCTTAGACAATTGCGACAAGCGACTTCGTGACGAGCAACTACTGATGTTTGAAGCTGCGCAATGGATACAAAGAGAGTTTAAAGGGCTTGTTGTCCTGCCTCTACGGGAGGAAACTTACGATAATCATCACAGCGAGCCTCCGCTTGATACAGCTTTGAAAGACCTTGTGTTTCGCATTGAGCCTCCATTGTTTCAGAAAATACTACAGAGCCGAGTGCAGTTAGCAATCAAAGCAGCAGGGTCAGAGGGAAAGAAGACCCTACGCTATGAACTGCCCAATGGAATGCATGTGGACTATCCTGCATCTGATCAGGGGTACTACTTATCCTCTATTCTTCGATCTGTTTTTGAGCACGACATGCACGTCCGAAGACTTATCGTTGGTCTTGCGGGGCGCAACATGCGACGAGCGATGGAAATTTTCTTAGAGTTTTGCAACAGTGGGCATATCGGCGAAGACCACATACTGAAAATGGTTCAAAGCAAAGGGCAATACGTACTGCCTCTTAGCCTAGTGACGACTGTGCTCCTCCGCACAAACCTTCGCTTCTACGATAGTGACCGCGCATATCTGAAAAACCTTTATGCCGCGAGCGAGCTTGATGAAAGGCCTTCATATTTCACGAGGCTTCTGATTTTGAAATGGCTCGATGAGAAGTCCAACACATTCGGACCGCAACGATTGAAGGGCTATGTTCACGTACGACAGATGCGTGCAGAGCTATCCCGCTATGGGGTCGAGCAGGAAGTTTTTTTCCGTGAGCTTGAGAGCCTTGCTCGCGGCTTCTGCGTCTTGTCTGAAGACTTCAGAACCACAGAGTTGACAGACGACGACCTCGTATCACTTGCCCCTGCTGGCCGTGTACACCTTCAAATAAGTGCTGATACTTACTACTTGGCCGCTGTATCGGAGGACACTTGGTTTCAGGACCAAGCTTTGGCAGTGGCGATATCGGAGCGGATCAAAGACGGTTCGCAGCATTATCTTCCACGAACAGTGCTGCTCAATGCACGTGCCTGCCTAGGTGAGTTGTCTAAGGTAAGAGAAAAGGACGCTAGTGCTTACCGAGCCGTGTTTGATGATAATAGGTTTGAACATTTAACCGATCTTGCGAAAGCGACGTCGTCACTGAATGCATTTGAACGATCTCTCGTGTCTGGGCCATGGGCAGGTGCAGACCACAGATACCCTGCTGGTTCATCGCACGAAGGCCGCATTGTAAATCGAACCAACTACGGCATATTCGTTGATCTAGAGCAGGGTGTAACGGGCTTGATCCATTCATCAAATATTGAAGGGAACCATCTCAAACTGCCTGAGTTCAATGTCGGTAACAGTGTGAAGGTTACAGTTTTGGATATTGATCACATCGGTAAACGTATGGGCTTAACGATACAAAGGTCAGAGGACGGACCGCGACGGTAGGGAACCGGTGGATTGTGTTTTAGCGATCCCTAGTTTACTTAACCGACATTCAGGTGGGGCATGATGTTCCACCATCCAGTCAAATCAAGCTTGGGGCTGGGCTTTGACTAGCGTGGTGGACGCTCCCTCCGGGCCCACCATTCTTCCAAATCATGCAACAAAATCAATATGTTGATGCTGCCGCGCGCTTCGATTGGCCTGGCGGTTGGCCATCACTCTTTGTTGCAGTCATGATTTTGGCCGGCATCGCTGCTATCATGGCCCGGGCCGGGCTTTGACGGCAACGAGGAGGCGCTGGCGGAATGGTGCAAATATTGGAAGAAAGCTGGATTCTGATTATTGTCATTCTGGCCGCCGTTCTGACGACGGGTCTGGTCTTGACGGTGAAGAAACTGGAACGCGACGATAGGCGCTGGCCGCGCAAAGGCCCGGATAAATAGAGCGCAGCAATCGCCGCCCGGATCGCAAGCGCCTCTCTGCCCTTCGGGTGGAGGCGCTTCGATAGGCCGGCCGGGCAATGGCGCAATCAGCTTCCGGTCTGGGCCCGAAAATGCGCAACCAGGGCGTTGGCGTGCCCGTGCCCCATATTGTGCTGGGTTTTCAGGACGGCGACCATTGCCATATGTTTCTGATCCGGCACGCCTGCCAAAACCGTCAACCAGTGGTCGATGGGTTTGCCATAGATCTTTTCGATGGATGGAACGTAGGACGCGGGCCCTTTTACCGTGTTGTCTCCAGTCATCACGTGATCTCCCTGTTCGCCTGTCATGGATATAGCCACAGGACGAATGGCATGGCCACGTTCCGACACTGTTGCAAACTTTTTGTGCCATTCCCGCCGCGTTCAATCAATGACGCGTGCCTTGAACAACGGCAAATGTGCGTTAGAACTGAAGACGTCAGGAGAAACGCCGGCTATTGCGTTCGGATCAAACCCGGAATGGACTGAATTGAACCTGCTATCGACCCGTTCCCGCATGTGAAAGGCAGAAGAATCCGCCATGAGCACAGCCAGGGATGCCCGTTTCTGGGACCGGACGTCGCGCAAATATGCCAGGGGTGCGATTGCTGACCCGGCCGGCTATGCGCGCACGCTGGAGCAGACCCGCGCGCTGTTGGCACCGCACGACCGGGTGCTCGAACTCGGCTGCGGAACGGGAACAACGGCGCTCCGGCTGGCGGGCGATGTGCAAAGCTATCTTGCCGTGGATATCTCCGCGGGCATGATCGCCATTGCCGGCGAGAAACAGACCGCCGGCCCTGCCATCCCGGCGCTTGCCTTCCGCACGGCGACCGCCGAGGATTTGGTGCCCGGCGTGGAGGAATTCGACGCGATCCTCGGATTCAACTATCTGCATCTGGTCCGCGATCTGCCCGGTACGCTGCGCCGCATCCATGCCCTGCTTGCAGCGGAGGGCCTGTTCATTTCCAAGACACCCTGCGTCGGTGAGATGAATCCGCTCATCCGGCTTGCCTTGTTGCCCGCAATGCGTGCGTTGCGGCTGGCACCCTATGCGGGCGTGTTCCGCGCGGCGGAGCTGGGTGAGCTCATATCTGCCGCGGGCTTCGACATTCTCGCCGCCGAAAACCACGCAACGGGAGGCAACGACAACCGGCCCTATATCGTAGCGCGCAAGAGATGACGGTAATCTCCGCCAAACGCCAAAAAACGGCGGGCTTGCGGCCCACCGTTCCAAGGTAATGACGTGACTGGAGATCTCATCATCGAGACCCGGACATGCAGTCCTTCTACATGGCCAGGTACAATTGATAAATGCTTTTTGGGCCGTGGCCGTATAACCCGGGGGCGAGCCCCCGGGGATCTCTCCAAATCCCAGCGGATTAGAAGTTGCGCTGGAAGCGGATCATGCCGCCGAATGCATCGTCTTTGACGTTGCCGTTTGCAAGCTTACGATCGCCATCAAACTTCGTGTAGTTGATTTCTGGTGTGATCGTGAAGCCTGGAACGAGTTCGTAAGCGACGTTCAAAGCACCAGCAATCGTGCCGTCGCCTTCATAGGCGAGCTGTGCGTTGACAGTTGCCTTGTCCGTGACTTTGGCGGACAAACCACCCCAGATGGCGTAATCGCCATACCAGGTGCCGAAGTAGTTATCGAGCTTGCCATTGTAGTCAGACTGGTAAGCAGCCATGACGAAGGCAGAAACAGTGTCGGTGAACTTGACGTCCAAACGACCTTTGATGCCCCATTCTTCAACCTTGGAATCGTAGCCGGCAATACCGGAAATCGCACCCCAAGCCTGTTCATATTTTGCACCGGCCAAAACGTGCGGCATGTAATCGTCGATGACGTATGTGCCGTCGCCCTGTTCAGCAGCAATAATAGCGGAGAAGCCATTGCCAGCCTTATAGGTATAGCTCACCTGATTGGTCTGATCGGAGTTGTAGTTGATCACGTCGTCGTTCATGACGTTACCAGCATAGCCGACGAATGAACCAAAGATCTCATCCGTGGTACCGATGCGGAAACCGCCAAGTTCGATATAGGCGTGCGGAATGGACGCGCCTTTGTTCACGCCGTTATCGTAATTGAACTGTGTTTCAATGTACGAACGCAGGGTGCCCAATTCAGTTTCCGAACGGGCATCGAAGCGGACGACAGCGCGTGCGCGCTTGAAATAGGTGCCGTCGCCGTTAAGATCGCTGCCCTGATTGACGTGACCGCCGGAGTACACGTTATCGCCGCCCTTGGCGTCGTAACGGACATAGCCGCCGATCTTCAGGCAGGTCTCGGTGCCTGGAATGTAGAAGAAGCCTTTGCCGTATGCATCGCAAACGCGAACATATTCGACAGCTTCCGGCTCGGCGACAACAACTGCGTCAGCAGCGCGGGCGCCGGATACTGCAACGAGAGCTGCAGCTGAGCCCAGTAGAATACTTCTGATAGTCATATTGGTCCCCCAAAAGGTCTTGATTGACCTATACTGCTTAGTGCAGTTTTACCGAGGACAGCAACTGCCAACTCCAAGTTGTATAACGGTTGGACTCGCGTCGTTGCAATTATGTCACAAATTTGACGTCAATTCATAGGTTGCAACATTAAACCATTGTAAAATAAATGGAAATAATTGGTTGTATTTGGCGATTCCGTCAAAACCATCGCTTATCACCGATATATCTGACCGAATCACGATATATTCGGTTTCATATTACAACTTATAATGGCGTATAAAACTAAGAATATACTTTGTCATGGTATTTTACCCGGTATAAATTCCGGAAATGCTTGAGGAGTGAGGCTTTGCGGTTTGGCTTGTGGCCTTTCCGGACAATTCTGGTTTCTTCTTGCTACTCAGTCCTCGCCGCACTGCCATCCCCGCAAGAGATCGAATGGTTCCAGGCCGTCCCAGCCTTGCGGCATCCTCGTCTCCGGCTTGCGCCCGCCAAGGCTGCGCAGGGCGGAATAACCGCTGAGATCAAGCAATCGTTGCCACAACCGGGGAGCAGCAGAAGGTGTGAAGGCCGCTTCACTCCCGGTCAATTTGAGTTCGCGCTGGTCAGGCATCGGCATTCTCCCGGATTGTGCCATACGTTCTATGGCAATCGCCATAGAACGTAGCACTAGACCGATCGCCATACAACATGCATAATACGGCCCATGCCACGTCCATCAGATGCAAAGACCCGCTTTATCGATACTGCCGTCGTCCTGTTCCAGGCGCACGGCTATCACGGTGTGGGATTGACCGAGATCATCGCCAAGGCAAAGGCGCCGAAGGGATCCTTCTATTTCCACTTTCCCGGCGGCAAGGAAGAACTGGCCGAGCACGCGGTGCGCAGTGCCGGCGGTTACATCATTCACGTCCTGAACAAGAGTTTTCGCGATGCGCCGACGTTCCGGGCCGGGGCGGAACTGATGATCGCGCGTCTCTACGATTCATTCGAGGCCTCCGGCTGGACCCTTGGCTGTCCCATCACAAGCGTGCTTCTGGATACCACGCCAAAATCCGAGCGGTTGTCGCTGGCGATCAAGGAGGTGATGGAAGGCTGGATCAGCAGTTTCGCCGAACAGATCGCGCGGTTTCACCCTGACAAGGACGCGCGGGCATTCGCCATGAAAATTCTGGTGTCGCTGGAAGGTGCCTGGATACTGGCGCGGATGCTGCGCTCACGCGAGCCGTTTGACCAGGTGATGAACGTCATTGCCTTGAACGAGGAATAGCGTCCGGTTGGCCGTTCTAGGCCACCGTCACGCTCACCCCGGCCGAACGATAGGCCGCCATGGTTTCGTCCCGTGTGCCGCGTTCGATGATCAATCCCTGAACGCCGTTCAGCGGCACCACCACGTAAGGCGATGCGGCTCCCAGTTTTTCGGAGGAGGCGAGAACGATGGTTTCCGCCGCATGGCGGGATAGTGCCCGCTTGATGACAGCTTCTTCGGAATCGCCTGTCGTCAGGCCGATTTCCGGGTGAATGCCGGTGACGCCCATGAAATAGATGTCCGCACGGAATCGGGCGATGGATTCGATGGCCGATGCACCCACGGCGACGACAGAATGCTTGAACAGCCGCCCGCCGATCATCTCCACCGTCATGCCGGGATGCGCAACGAGCTCGACGGCGATGCTGGGGCTATGGGTGACGATGGTTGCCTCGAGCCCCGGCGGCAAATGGCGGACGAGCTGCACGGCCGTCGTGCCGCCGTCGACAAACACCACCTGTCCGGGCCGGATCATGGCTGCCGCGGCGCGGCCGATGGCTTTCTTTCCATCGGTGGCAATGGCCTGGCGTCCCGAAAAGTCGGCAAGGGCAGGCGAGGCGGGCAGAGCGCCGCCATGCACCCTCTGCAGCAGTCCCTCCGCCGCCAGCTCGCGCAAATCCCGGCGGATCGTATCTTCCGACAGGTTGAGTTGCTCGCTCAGGGTCTTGGCGACGACCTGTCCTGTATCCTTCAGAACCGCGAGAATATGCGCCTTGCGCTGTTGCGTCAGCATGTGGTCCTCAAAATATTGCACGATATTTCTTGACTCTGCACGAAGTTGCACGTTTTATCAAGTTAATCCTATCCCATGGTGGTGCCCAATGACCAAGCTTGCCGACCGTGTCCGTGTCCGGACCGTGAAAATTCTTGCCGATGACTGGTTCGTGCTGAAAAAGACGACATTCGATTATCTGCGCCGCGACGGCACCTGGCAGACGCAGAACCGGGAAACCTATGATCGCGGCAATGGCGCGGTGATCCTGCTCTATGACAGGGCGCGGCGCACGGTCATCCTGACGCGCCAGTTCCGCTACCCCGCCTTCGTCAATGGCTGCAGCGAGCTGTTGATCGAGGCACCCGCCGGGCTGCTCGACAATATCTCGCCGGAGGAGCGCATCCGCAAGGAAGCGGAGGAGGAGACCGGCTATCGCGTGCAGCATGTGCGCAAAGTCTTCGAAGCCTTCATGAGTCCGGGATCGGTGACCGAAAAGCTCTATTTCTTTATCGGGGAATACGCTTCGTCGGACCAGGTTTCGGATGGCGGCGGCGAAGCAGCCGAGGGCGAGGATATCGATGTCCTCGAACTGCCCTTTGCCCAGGCGCTGGCCATGATCGGCAGCGGCGCCATTCAGGACGGCAAGACAATCATGCTGCTGCAGCACGCCGCCCTGCACATTTTCGCTTGATCCTCACAAAACACACGGAGAAGAACATGCTTATTCTGATCGCCGGGCCATACCGGTCCGGAACCAATGACGATGCCGGCAAGATGGCTGACAATCTCAAGCGGCTGGAGGAGGTGTCCTGGCCGCTGTTTCAGGCCGGACATCTGCCGATGATCGGCGAATGGGTGGCCTTGCCCGTATGGCATGCGGCGGGCGGCAAGACGATCGGCGATGCGCTCTACGACCAGATATTCCATCCGGCTGCCGGGCGGCTGATCGCGCTGTGCGATGCGATCCTGCGCCTGCCCGGCGATTCAAAGGGGGCGGACAATGATGTCCGCCTTGCCAATGAGCGGGGTATCCCGGTCTATTACCGGCTGGAGGACGTGCCGGGCTGCGGGGCTTTGGCGGCCCCGCATTGATTTTCATGTGGCGGGCACCAGCACGGCGCGCTTTTCCGTGGTGAAATAGAGAAGCGCCAGCACCGGAAGGGCAAAGCCGATCCAGGAGGTCAGCCACCAGCCGCCATGGGCAAAGGCCCAGCCGCCGACGGCCGAACCGATGGCGCCGCCGGCAAAGAACGTCGCCATGTAAAGCCCGTTCAGGCGGTTGCGGTATTCCGGTCCGAGCGAGAAGATCGCCCGCTGTCCCAGCACGAGATTGGTGGTGACGCCAAAGTCGAGCAGGATGGCGGCTGCCGTGAGCAGGCCGAGCGCCAGTGTCGAGCCATGCGGCGCCAGATGCGTCATCAGAAACGATGCCGATACCAGCAGCAAGGCAAAGATCGTTGCCGGGCGCGTCAGGCCGCGATCGGCCCAGCGTCCGGCAATGGGGGCCGCAATGGCGCCGGCAACCCCGGCGAGCGCAAACAGGGCAATGCCACCCTGCGACAGGCCGAACTCCGGTCCGGCCAGCAGCAGCGGTGTCGTGGTCCAGAACACGCTGAAGGCTCCGAACATGCAGGCCTGATACAGCGCGCGGCGTTGCAGGATCGGCGTTGTCACCGCCAGACGGCCCATGGACGACAGCAGGTGGCGGTAGGCGAGTTTCGAGGCGGGAACCCGCTTCGGCAGGGCCAATGCCAGCACGATCATCAGGACGATCATCGCGGCGGAGGAAAGGTAGAACACCACGTGCCACGAGGAAAACTGCGCGATGAAGCTGGAGGCGGGGCGCGCCAGCATGATGCCCAACATCAGGCCGCTGACGACATTGCCGACAACCTTGCCGCGTGCGGCTTCCGGAGCCATGTGGGCGGCATAGGGGACGAGGATCTGTACGGCGACCGAGCCGAGCCCGATAAACAGGGCGGCGGCGAGGAACGGCAGGGGATGGGTGACCAGTCCGGCAGCGAGCAGCGCGGCGGCACCGGCGAAAATGACGGTCAGGATCAGGCCGCGGTTTTCGAAGAGATCGCCCAGCGGCACGATCAGCAGCAGGCCAAGGCCGTAGCCGATCTGCGTCAGCGTGACGATGAGGCCGGCGGCTGCCGGCGACATGCCAAGTTCCGCGCTGATGGGCCCGGCCAGCGGCTGGCCGTAATAGAGATTGGCGGCAATCAGCCCGCAGGCGGTCGCCAGCAGCAGGGTCAGCCACGGGGAAATGGCCGGATGATCAGACGGGGTGTCTGAATGGGGGGAGGACATGGGTAACTCCTTGGGAGGGAATTGAGCGTTTATTGATGGATGCGATCAGGTCAGGGTCTTCATGGCCACGGTCACGGCGGCCATCATTTCTTCGCGTGTACGGCCGGTTTTTCCGACAACGCGCATGCCCTGGACCAGACAGAGCAGCAGCCGCGCCGTCGCCTTGCCATCGACATGCGCGGGCACCGAGCCGTCATTCCGGCCCAGCTCGATCAGGTCCCGCAGCACGGCTTCATTGCTATCCATGGCAGCCGCGACTTTTTTCGCGACCTCCGGATCGAAGGTTGCCAACTCGCTGGCGCAACTGACGACAAGGCAGCCCAATTTCCCCGTCTGGCCATGCGAGACATCGGCATAGAGGGTCAAGGCGTCGCGGATGCGTTCATAGCCCGTCTTGTCCGTATCGACGACGGCGCGCAGCTTGCCGCTGCGCACGGTCCGGTACCGGTCAAAGGCGGCCAGAAACACGCCGCGCTTGTCCTTGAACGCCTTGTAGACGCTGCCTGAAGCCAATTGCATGGCGTCGGTCAGATTGCCGATCGAGGTGGCGTGGTAGCCGCGTTCGCTGAAGACGCGCAAAGCCTTGTCGAGCGCTTCGTTCATATCGAATTCGCGGGGGCGGCCACGGCCGCGCATGGTGTCTGATGCTGTGGTTTCGGTCATGCCCCAATATAGGGAAAGATCATTCCCTAAATCAAGTAATATCTCGACCATGCTGCCCTACCGTCTATTGCGTGCGCGCCTTGGCCACATCCGCGGGGGTAATGGCCGATTGCTTGCCACCGAAATGACCCAGCACGTAGTTGCTGAGCGCGGCGATCTCGACATCCGAATAGGCATTGGCGAAGGCCGGCATGGACTGCCTGCCTTGCGGCGTGGTCATATGTGCGCCCTTGAGGATAACCTGGATCAGGTTGGTACCGTCGGGATCGTTGACGGTCCGGCTGCCTTTCAGCGCGGCATAGGGTGTTTGCAGACCCTCGCCGTTCCAACCATGACAGCTGGCGCAGGCGCCCTGGAAAAGCTTGAGCCCAAGCCCATCCTGCGCGTCCGCAGCGGGGGCATAGGCGGTGGATGCGGTGAGAGCAGCGGGTTCCGCTTCGACCACAGCCTTGTCGGTGGACGTCTGCGGCGGTACCGATTTCACATAGGTGACGATGGCCTTGATGTCTTCCGGCGTCAGATGGCGCAGGCTGAAGTCGACGGCTTCCCCCATGCTGCCGGTGGCGGCGCCGCGCCCCTCCGCATGGCCTTTCGAGAGGTAGTCGAAAAGCTGCTGGTCGCTCCAGCCGCCGATGCCGGTGCGCTTGTCCGAGCTGATATTGTAGGCTTTCCAGCCCTGCAGTTCGGCCCCGGCGAATTTTCTGCCATTATCGACGGCGTAAAACACGTTGCGCGGGGTGTGGCACTCGCCGCAATGGGCCATGGCTTCGACCAGATAGGCGCCGCGATTCCATTCAGCTGTCTGTACCGGGTCAGGCTGCAGCGGGCCGCTCGGCACGAAAAGCAGGTTCCAGAAGCGCATGACATAGCGCTGGTTGAAGGGGAAACCCAGTTCGTTCTTCGGCGCGTCGGCCTTGATCGGCGGCAGGCTGAAGAGATAGGCTTTGATCGCCAGTGCATCTTCCGTCGTCATCTGGGCATAGGCGGCATAGGAAAAGGCGGGGTAGAGATTCTGCCCGTCCTTGTCGATGCCCTGATGCAGGGCGCGCACGAATTCCGCATCGCTCCAATTGCCGATGCCGGTATCCTTGTCCGCCGTGATGTTGGGCGAATAGATCGTGCCGAACGGCAGTTTGAAGGCGAGCCCTCCGGCATAGGGCTTGCCGCCGGCGGTGGTGTGGCAGGCAACGCAATCGGCGGCGCGGGTGAGATATTCGCCGCGATCGATCAGCGCCTGTCCTGTCGGCAGCTTCGCTTGTGCCGCGGAAACATCCGGCAAGGAGGCCGGCTTGAACAGGAAGATCGCGACGCCTGCCGCAATGACAACCACGGCGGCGAGCAGGAGGAGGCCGAGTCTTTTCATGATTCAGGGTCTCACAGCTTTTCGAGTTCGGTATCGGCCGGTTTTGCGCTCGCCAATGCTGCCGCCAGAGGGGCCGCAAGCGGAGGAATCATCGACACGCTTTTCTTGTCGGTGCCGTCGGTTTTCAACGCGTCGCGGTTGAAGGGAAGCGTGCGCAGGCGCTTGCCGGTGGCCGCGAAGATGGCATTGGCAAGGGCGGGCGCTGCCGAAACCGTTGCGGTCTCGCCGATACCGCCCGGGGATTCGCTGCTCTTGACGTGGTGGATTTCGATCTTCGGCGCTTCATTGTTGCGCAGGATGCGGTAGTCGTGGAAATTGCTCTGGTCGACGCGGCCATCGGTGAAGGTGATGCCGCTGTAGAGCGCGGCGGAAAGACCGAAGATCAGCCCGCCTTCGATCTGGGCTTCCACCGTGTTGGGGTTGATGGTGATGCCGCAATCGACGGCCACAACGGCGCGGTGCAGCGTGATTTCGCCCGCCGGAGAAACCGAGATTTCCAGCACCGCGGCCATGTAGCTGCCAAAGGCATCGTGCAGGGAGATGCCCCGGCCCATGCCGGCGGCAAGCGGCGTTCCCCAGCCGGATTTCTCGGCGACAAGTTCAAGAACGCCCGCCGCACGCGGCTGGTTCCTGGTCAGGGCGCGGCGGTATTCCACCGGGTCCTTGCCCGCCGCATGGGCGAGTTCATCCATGAAGCTTTCAACCACGAAGACATTGTGCGTGGGGCCGACCCCGCGCCACCAGGTGATGGGAACGGGTGGGTCCTCGCGCACCCAGTCGACCTGGATGACCGGCAGGTCGTAGGGCGGCTTGGCCGCGCCTTCGACCGCGTCATCGTCAAGCTTGTCCTCGGGCCAGCCGCCCGGGATGTAGTTTCCGAGCACCGAACCGCCGGCCACATGGTCGACCCAGACGGTCGGCAATCCGTCGGCACCCAGCCCGGCGGCTATGCGGTCGTAATAGGCAGGGCGGTAGAGGTCGTGCTGGATATCCTCTTCCCGGGTCCAGATGATTTTGACGGGATAGCTCACCTGCCTGGCGATGGCGACAGCCTGCGCCACGGATTCCGCCACGAGACGCCGGCCAAAGCCGCCGCCGATGAGCTGATTGTGCAGGATGACTTTCTCCAGGGGAAAGCCGGTTACTTTCGCAGCGAGCCCTTGTGCGATAGCCGGGACCTGCGTGCCGACCCAGATTTCGCACTCGTCGGGCCGCACATGCACGACACAGTTGATCGGCTCCATCGGGGCATGGGCAAGGAATGGCAGTTCGTAGGTCGCCTCGACCTTCGTGGCGGCGGCTTTCATCCTGCCGTCCACATCGCCTTCCTGGCGCGCCATGATCGGCTTCTTGCGCTCGGATGCGGCTTTCAGCGCCGCCATGATGTTGGCACTGGCAAGGTTGGCATTCGCCCCTTCGACCCAGGTGATGTCGAGGGCTTCCAGGCCCTTTTTCGCCGCCCAGAAATGATCGCCGATCACGGCGACGGCGTTGTCCAGCCGGACGACATCGCGCACGCCGGGAATGGCGCGCGCGGCCTTGTCGTCGACATCGCCGAGCTTGCCGCCGAGGACAGGGCAGGCGGCGACGGTTGCCACCTTCATGTCAGGCACGCGGATATCGATCCCGTATTTCACGGCGCCGTTGACCTTGCCCGGCGTGTCCAGCCTGCGGCTCGACTTGCCGATCAGCTGGAAATCCTTCTGGTCCTTCAGTTTTACCTCGGCCGGCACCGGCTGCCTGGCTGCCGCGTCGGCAAGCGCGCCATAGGCAAGCTGGCGTCCGGTTGGCTGGTGGGTCACCACGCCAAGCCTGGCCACGCATTCGCTCACGGGCACTGACCATTCCGCGGCGGCTGCGGCAACCAGCATCATCCGTGCGGTTGCGCCGGCCTTGCGCAGGGGTTCCCACGTGGCACGCATGGAGGTGGAGCCGCCGGTCGCCTGCCCGCCCAAGGCTGCCGTCGCGTAGAGCTTGTCGTTCGGCGGCGCATCGACGGCCTTCACCTGATCGAGGCTGACTTCCAGTTCCTCGGCAATCAGCGTCGCTTCGCCGGTATGGGTGCCCTGGCCCATTTCGATATTGGGAAGGACGAGGGTGATCAGCCCGTCCGTGCCGATGCGGATGAAGGCATCGGGCGCAAAGGCGGCGGTGACATCGCCGTCAACCGGCTGTGCGGTGCTCGCCGCAAGCACCGGTTTGATGCCTGCGCCGAACAATGCAAATCCCAGCAGCAGTCCGCCGCCCTGCAGGAAGGCGCGGCGCGAGGTGGCTGTTTTCGGGGAGGGGGAGGAGGATGGCTTGCTCATGCTGGCTATCTCCATTTCCTCAGGCCTTCGCGGCCTGTTTTATCGCCGCTCGTATCCGGGTATAGGTGCCGCACCGGCAGATATTGCCGGACATGGCCGCATCGATATCCCGGTCGCTGGGGTCAGGATTGCGATCGAGCAGGGCCGAGGCAGACATGATCTGCCCGGACTGGCAGTAGCCGCACTGGATGACCTCCAGATCAAGCCAGGCGTCCTGAATCTTCTTGCCGGCGGGCGTGGCGCCGATGGCCTCGATCGTCGTGACCTTGCGGGCGCCGACGGAGGCGACAGGCAGGACGCAGGAGCGCACGGGCCGCCCGTCCAGCTGCACGGTGCAGGCGCCGCACTGGGCAATGCCGCAGCCGAACTTGGTGCCGGTCAGGCCGATCACGTCACGCAGCACCCAGAGCAGAGGCATATCCTCCGGCACGTCCACATTGCGCTCTTCGCCGTTTATATTCAGGGCTATCATTCGGCCGCTCCTCGGTTATCCGCATCCCGTGGGACAGGTGTCAAAGTCAACGCAGCATAGGCGATTGTTGGCACAGAAAAGCGGTGCTTACCAGAGGTAGTAACGGGAAGGTGATCGCACCGGCCGCAGGTGCGATGTCACGGGGTGGAAGGGTGCGCCGGCAAAACAGCAAGCAAAGGCGATACGCTCGCTCGCGTATCGCCGGAGATTGATCTGCGATGTTTATCGGATGATCAGATTGCAAGGATAACCGCAGTCACCATCAGTGCGCCGAACAAAATGACCGAGCACGTCATCCAATTGGATAAATCGCCATTTTCCTTAACGTGTCGCATCGCCTGCCTCCTGTTGAGCGTAGCCGGATAATCCGGCGCGTTCTCAAGGATCACGAACACCCGCCGCTGACTCTGATGGCCAACGATCGTTTTTGCTCGGAGTGATTCATGTCCTGCTGCCGGAGCGTGCGGAACGGGTGTTCAGCCATCCGGATAACAGCAAGCCGACAATAGCACTTTTGGATGTGCCGCTCAATTTGTTGTCCGCCACAGAATCATCACATTTGATATCGGAGCCGTGAAATTGCGTTAACTTTTCGTTAAACGACCACTCTTGGAAAGACCATTCGGACAAGGGCACCGCGCCCCGCATGGAAACTGGCCGGTGCGTCGTGCATTTCCAGTTGCCCGCCGTGATCCTCGACAATCTTCTTGACGATGGCCAGGCCAAGTCCCGTTCCCTTTTCGCGGGTGGTCACGTAGGGCTCCAGCAGCTGGTGACGGTTCTCAGCCGGCAGGCCCTTGCCGTTGTCCAGCACCTCGGCAACGATGGAAGGACCGGCTGCCATGGCCCGCACCAATATATGGCCTTCGCTGATGACGCCCGACTGCAGCACCGCATCGATGGATTCCGACGCGTTCTTGATGATGTTGCCGAATGCCTGCCCCAAAAGGCGGCTGTCGAAATTGCCGATCAGCGGTTCGTCGGCGAATTCGTGGGCAAACTTGATCTGGCTGTTGCTGATTTCGACAAGGAACGATGCATCGCGCAGCACATCGCGGATGTCGGTCGCCGCCAGTTGCGGCTTGGGCATGCGGGCGAATTCGGAAAACTCGTCCACCATGCGGCCGATATCCCCGACCTGCCGGATGATGGTCTCGGTGCACTGGTCGAAAACCTCGCGGTCCTCGGTGATCACCTTGCCATAGCGGCGGCGCAGCCGTTCGGCGGAAAGCTGAATGGGCGTCAGCGGATTCTTGATCTCATGGGCAATGCGCCGGGCCACGTCAGCCCAGGCGGAGGAGCGGTGCGCGGCCACCAGATCGGTGATGTCGTCGACGGTCACCACGTAGGACGTGTTGTGCGTGTCCGCATCTTCCCGGGTGATCTGGACGTTGAAGGAGCGGGCGACGCCGTTGCGGGTCATGGCGATCTGCTTGCGGCTCGAGGAGCGGCCGCTGTCACGCGCCGTGGTGAACACTTCGCCGAATTCCGGCAGGAGTTCCGTCAGGTTGCTGCCGATGGTGGAGACGTGATCACCCAGCAGCATGGTTTCCGCCGGCCGGTTGATGACAGCAATGTCACCTTCCGTGTTGACGCTGATCACCCCGGCGGTCACCCCCGAAAGCACGGCTTCGGTAAAACGCCGGCGCTCGTCGATCTGCTCCTTGGCGGAAATCAGGTCGGTGTGCTGGGTCTTCAGCTGCTGCACCATATTGTTGAAGGTGAGGGAGAGCGAGCCGATGTCGCCATCGGAGCCGCGCACGGGAACCGAGACGTCGAAATCGCCGGTTGCCACTTCTTCCGCCGCGCCGATCAGCAGGCGGATCGGCTGGACCACGCGGTTGGCTACCGCGATGCCCGTCCAGACGGCGGTGAGCAGCAGCAGGAGCGTCAGTTCGATGTAAAGCAGCGCATAGGCGATCTGCGTGTTCTTGCGGTTGCTGGCCAGCGACTGGTACTCGCTGTTGTTGTCGGTCATGATCCGCATGTTGTTGAGGGCCGAGGGATCGATCGTGCGCACGGTGTAGAGATAGAGATCGGGCAGGGCCTGCGTCTTGATCACCGCACCGACGAGATTGGTGGCGCCCGGCGGGATCAGCACCGGCCGGTCGCCGGCGGCGCCGCGCAGGGCCGACAGGGGCACCGGCGGCAAGGTATGGTCGTTGATGAGGCTGGCGCTGACGACGGGCGTGCCGCTCGAATCGACCAGGGATGCGCCCAAAAGGTTGTTGCGGCCGGCATCATAGGTCAGCCAGTCGGAAAAGGCGCCGCGATCCAGGCTGAAAAGCATGCGCCGCTGGTCGAGCTCGATGACCATGGACAGGGTCGTGGTCAAAAGGTTCTGCGCATTGTCCTCGGTATAGGACTGCGCGGCCTTGATGGACATGTCGATGATCTTGTTGTTGTCGACGTTGATCCATGAGTTCAGCCGGTTGTCGAGGATGATCAGGGAAAAACAGGCCACGATGATCGACGGAATCGATGCGATGAGTGCAAAGATGAAGGCGATGTTGGTGTGCAGGTCATTGTGCTTTTCCTTGTTCTTGAACAGGAAGAGTTTGCGCACTGTCGCATAGGACAGATAGACCAGCAGCAGGATCGAAACGGTGTTGGCCGCGATGATGAGCTGGGTTATCTCTTTCGTCGGCGAGATGCTGGTGATGCCCATCATGACGATGAACGAGGCAATCGTCGTGGCCAAAGCCAGCAGCGTCATATACAGCGCGCCCTTGGGCAGAACCTGTTGCTTGATCTCGGTTTCGCTGGAGGACATGCATCAGCCTCGTTGGGTCAGTCCGTCGGATAACGAAGACCGCAGTATTCCCCTGTGGATTATCGGGCGGGGTGCCGCTTGTAAAGCAAGCTTGCATTCAGGCACCGGTTTGAGGCAACAGGAAGCCGGTGCGTTGCTGATCTGCCACGCGGCCCGGCTGGAGTATCGATATGACGATCCGCAGGATTCTGAAATTCCCCCATCCCGATCTGCGGGCGAGGGCAGACATTGTCACCCTATTCGATGACGGTTTGCAGCACCTCGTTGCCGATCTTCTCGACACGATGCGCGACGCGCCGGGCATCGGTATAACCGCGCCGCATATCGGTGTTCTCAAACGTGTCGTTGTCATCGAGCTTGCAGATGGTCAGGGCGTGCGGTCCTACATCAATCCGGTGATCGAATGGTCATCGGATGTGCTGGTCAGGAACATGGAGGGCAGCGTGTCCATGCCCGGCATGAATGACGAGGTTGAACGTCCGGCGGCAATCCGCATCCGCTATCAGGATATATCCGGCACGGCGCAGACGCAGGAAGCGGACGGGCTGCTTGCGGTTTGCCTGCAGCACGAGATCGATCAGCTCGACGGCATTTTCTGGCTGTACCGGCTGTCGAGGCTCAAGCGCGACCGGTTGATCAAGCGCTTCGAGAAGCAGCAGCGCATCCAGATCGCTTAGCCTACTGCTTTCCCGGCCTATCACTGGGTTGAACAGGTGAATGATAATTAACCTTAGATTGCAGTATTTAACTTGACGCTCCGGCTCTCCCGTCGCCAAAGTAGACATACTGCGGTGGGTGACTGCAGAGGAGCGAAGATTGCGTAATGCCATCGAGTAAGTCGCGAAACTCACCGTTCGACACCCAGAATGAGCGTGGTGGCGACCGCTTGCTCCAGATTGAAGCCGTCTATGACAAGGTCCCGGTCGGGCTTTGCTATCTCAATCGCGACGGCATCTTTGTCACGGTCAACGATCAGCTTTCCCGGATGCTTGATGTCAGCAGCGATCATGCGGTTGGCCGGTCGGTGGAGGATGTGGTGCCCGACCACGCCGCCTTGCTGCGCGCCAGCCTGGTCGCTGCCCTGAAGGAAAAGCCCATTCCCGATCACACGATGCAGCGGGGGGCTGAAACACTGATGATTTCCGCCGCTCCGGTGACCAATGATCTTGGGGAAGTGGCGGGAATTTCGGTGGCCTACACCAATATCACCACCATGACCAAGATTTCCGAGCGATTGGCCGAAATCGAGCAGCGCACGACCTATGCGCTCGAGAGTGCCGGGCAATGGATATGGGATATGAATATTGCGACGAACCGGGTCTGGCGTTCGCCGCAATACCGGACCCTGCTCGGGCTGGACCCGGCCAGCCCGGCGGCGGAGAACGTGGCCTGGGACATCGTGCATCCCGATGACAAGGCCCGCACGATCCAGGCATTCGAAGATGTTGTCAGCGGCCGGAAACCGCATTTCGAAGCGGTCTACCGGGTGCCGCGCGGCAATGGCGGTGAAGCGTGGATACTCAGCCGCGGCAAGATCGTCGAATATGGTCCCGACGGATCGCCGCTGCGGCTGCTGGCAACCAGCGTCGACATCAGCAGCCAGAAACAGATTGAAGAAGAGCTGTCCTCAACCGTGCGGTTGCGGATGGAGCTGGAGCAGAAGCTGCTCGAAGCCAACCGGAAACTGAAAAAGCTGTCGGAAAGCGATCATCTGACCAGCCTGCCGAACCGGCGCAAATTCAGCCGCCTGCTCAAGCGGGAATATGAGCGGGCGAGTGATCACGGGCAGCCGCTGGCCTTGCTGATGATCGATATCGACTACTTCAAGGCCTATAACGATGTGTATGGCCATCTGGCCGGGGACCGGTGCCTCGTGCAGGTGGGCCGTGTCCTCAGCAAGGTGATCGGGAAGGGCACCGGTGTTGTCGCGCGTTTCGGCGGGGAAGAGTTTGCGGCGCTGCTGCCGGGCGCCAGCATCGATGAGGCGGCGGACATTGCCACGACCTTGCTGGAGGCCGTCGCCGGCCTGCATCTGGATCAAGAGGATGTTCCGGCTGGCCGGACATCGGTCAGTATCGGCATCAGCGCGCTGGCACAGTTGCCCGCCGCCACGCAGGACGGCGCGGATGCATTGGTGAACCTGGCAGACCGGGCTCTCTACGAAGCAAAGCGCGCCGGACGCGGCAGGGTGCGTGTCTGGGGCAGTTTTTCCACGGACTAGGCCGGTTCTATCGGCCCGGTGTGCGGATGGTTTTGCGCCAGACCATCGATGCGTGCAGGCTGACGGAGCGGTTGTCCAATCCGGACTCGTCGGCGTCATTGGTCAGCCACTCCACGCTGGTTCTGACGATGTCCTCGACCGGCTGGGCAAATGTTGTCAGCGCGTAGGACGACCAGTCGGCCTGGGGAATGTCGTCGAAACCGGTGATGCAAAGCTCGTCCGGAATGCGCAGGCCGAAATCGTGGCGTGCGCTGTCCATCAGCCCGAACGCCATGAGATCGTTGACGCAGAACACCGCATCGGGCCGGGTCGGCTGGGTGAACAGCATCCGGGCAATGTGCTGCCCGCTCTCATAGACCGTGTTGCCATGGCGGATCACCGTCACCTCCAGCCCGAATTCGGCGGCGGCGGCAATGAAACCATGTTCGCGCGCCATCAGGCTTGGCGTGCCGACGGCCGAATTGGCAAAGGCCAGACGGCGGCAGCCGGCACGCAGGAAGGCATTGACGGCCGCCCGCGCGGCGCGGCTGTCATCGAGATTGATGCGGAACGGCCCTTCGATCTCGTCATCCCGGTTGATCAGGACAATGCGCTGCCCGCTGTCGAGGCAGAGTTTGGTGATCGCCTTGTCGGGGAGGCCGGAGAGCAGGATCGACGCGTCCGCCCGGTAATTGAGCGTCTGCCGCAGGGCGGCATCGACGCTGCCGTCCGAACGGTCGGTGTTGATGATCATGCACACCTTGCCGGCCTTCTGCAGCGCATGGGACAGTTCCCGCACCAGCCGGGCGCGATAGGGCGTGTCCATTTCCGAAGCAACGAGACAGACGATGCCGCTTTCGCTGCGCATCAGGCCGCGGGCAAGCTGGTTGACGTGATAGCCGAGAGCGTCCGCCGCTTCGATGACGCGCCGGCGCGTCTCGTCGGACACGCTGGCGCCGGGGGTGAATGTGCGTGAAACCGCCGAGCGCGACACACCGGCTCTTTTTGCAACGTCTTCGGCGCTGATGAATGACTTGTTCAACGAGATTTCCACCCGGGCAACATTCGGTTTTCCATAGATTGCACACGATTGCTCTTGTCCGCAAGGCAAGCATATTCAAATTTAATCGGACAAAATCAATAAGCCGGCTTGACATGAACTGTTCGCATGTGAAACTTTTGCACACGCTTGCAAAACAAGCAGCGGCATGGAGGTGCCGTTTTTTCAGGGAGGAGAAATTCATGCGTTCAGTCTTTGCCATTGCTGCTGCTTTTGCCGCCGGTATCCAGATGATGCCGATGGAGGCGCGTGCGGCGGACAATCTCAATCTGATCTGCTCGGCCGATGTCGTCATCTGCGAGCTGATGAAGGGCATGTTTGAGAAGGATACGGGCATTCAGGTCAACATGGTGCGCCTGTCGTCGGGCGAAACCTATGCAAAAATCCGCGCTGAGGCGCGCAACCCCAAGACCGATATCTGGTGGGCGGGCACGGGCGATCCGCATCTGCAGGCGGCATCCGAGGGCCTGACACAGGAATACAAATCGCCGCTGCTCGACCAATTGCAGGATTGGGCCAGGAAGCAGGCGGAAAGTTCCGGCTACAAGACCGTCGGCGTCTATGCCGGGGCGCTGGGATGGGGCTACAATACCGATATCGTCAAGAAAAAGGGCATGAAGGAAGCCAAGTGCTGGGCCGATCTGCTCGATCCGTCCTTCAAGGGCGAGATCCAGATGGCCAACCCGAACTCGTCGGGAACAGCCTATACGGCGCTCGCATCGCTGGTGCAGATCATGGGCGAGGACAAGGCCTATGACTAT
Organism: Phyllobacterium sp. MT110; assembly: GCF_058792715.1. Taxonomy (NCBI): domain Bacteria; kingdom Pseudomonadati; phylum Pseudomonadota; class Alphaproteobacteria; order Hyphomicrobiales; family Phyllobacteriaceae; genus Phyllobacterium; species Phyllobacterium sp. MT110. The sequence continues at coordinate 1,933,136 of NZ_JBXAFE010000001.1, read as the reverse complement.
CTGAAGAAGCTCAATGCCAATGTCTCGCAATATACGAAATCCGGTTCCGCTCCGGTGAAGGCCGCGGCGCGCGGTGAAACGGCGCTCGGTATCGTCTTCATGCATGACTCGGTGGCCCAGACCGTCGAAGGCTTCCCGGTGAAAACCGTCGCGCCATGCGAAGGCACGGGCTACGAGATCGGCTCCATGTCGATCGTCAAGGGCGCGCGCAATCTCGATGCGGCGAAGAAATGGTATGACTGGGCGCTGTCTGCCGAGGTGCAGTCGCACATGAAGGAAGCGAAATCCTTCCAGCTGCCATCGAACAAGGCGGCGGTCGTTCCGCCGGAAGCGCCGAAGTTCGAAGACATCAAGCTCATCGATTATGACTTCAAGACCTATGGCGATCCGGCCAAGCGCAAGGAACTGCTTGACCGCTGGGACAAGGAAATCGGCGCAAGCGCCAATTGATCTGAGTTTCGCAGTTTCGCGTGCCCGCTATTTCCATGCGGGCACGCCAGCCATTTCCATCATTGAAGACAGTATTGGGTAGCACAATGGAACGTAGCGACCGGAGATTGAACATTGCTCTCGGCATAGGCCTTGCCGGGTTTGCCCTTGTGCCGTGGTACAGGATCGAAAGCGGATTCTACGGCCTTGGCTGGCTGGGCAAATTCCCGTCCGGTGCGGCGGAAGCGCCCGGCCTTGTGCAGATCGCCAGCCATGGCCGCTGGTCGCTGGCCATCATCGCCCTGTTGTTCGCGCTGGGACTGGCTGCACGGGCGTTCAAGGTGTCGCCGCTGCGGGCCAACCTGCTCATCGGGGCAGGGGCTGCCGGCATTGTCTTTCTGGTTCTGCAGGGGCTTGCCATCGGTTTCACCGGCTGGAGCTGGGCGATCAGCGAAAGCCTGTTCGGGCCGCTCGCCGACGGGCAGCCGTCCATGGGGGCGGGCGCCGGGCTGGTTGCGCTGTCCTTCGTCCTGATGTTTTCCTTCGGGCTGGCCGAACGCGGCGTGCTGCGCGGCGACGCCTTTGTCGTCGCGTCAATTGCGCTCCTCATCTTCCTCGTTGCCATCTTCGTGTTCTATCCCGTCGGCAGCATGCTCATCGGCTCGGTCCAGGGCGTTGACGGTTCGTTCGACCCTTCCGGGTTCGTGCGCAATATCCAGGACCCGTCGATCTGGAGTCTCGATTGCGTGGTCGGCGGCAACCGCTGCGGCATTGCCTGGCGCACGCTGTTCCTCGCCATTCTCGCCGCGTCGGGTTCCACCCTCCTTGGCCTGTGCTTTGCGCTGGTCGCCACCCGCACCCGGTTCCCGTTCAAGAAGGGCCTGCGTCTTCTGACGATCCTGCCGATCATCACGCCGCCCTTCGTCATCGGTCTGGCGCTGATCCTTTTGTTCGGCCGCGCCGGCGTGGTGACGCAGCAATTGTCCGAGCTTTTCGGCATTGAGCCCGGCCGCTGGCTCTACGGCCTGACCGGCATATGGATCGCGCAGGTCCTGTCATTCACGCCGATATCGTTCCTCGTCCTGATTGGCGTCGTCGAGGGCGTCAGCCCGTCGATGGAAGAGGCATCGCAGACTTTGCGCGCCGACCGCTGGCGCACCTTCTGGCGGGTTTCCCTGCCTTTGATGAAACCCGGTCTCGCCAACGCGTTTCTCATCGGCTTCATCGAAAGCATGGCGGATTTCGGCAACCCGCTGGTGCTCGGCGGCAGCCACGGCGTTTTGTCGACGGAAATCTTCTTCGCCGTCGTCGGTTCGCAGAACGATCCGTCGCGGGCAGCGGTGCTTGCGATCATCCTCCTGTTCTTCACATTGTCCGCATTTCTGGCCCAGCGCGTCTGGCTGGCAGGCAAAAGCTTTGCCACAGTCACCGGCAAGGGCGATTCCGGCGCGCATATCGCCCTGCCGCGCTCCCTGTCGATCGGCGTCCATGCGATCGTCATTCCGTGGATCCTGTTCACGCTCGTCATCTACGGCATGATCCTGTTCGGTGGCTTCGTGCGCACCTGGGGTCTCGACAACACCCTAACGCTGGAACATTACCAGCGGGCATTCTCCTTCAGCTTCAGCAATGGCGCCATTGCCTGGACCGGCGTTGCCTGGAACTCGTTCTGGACGACAATCAAGATCGCGCTGATTTCAGCGCCGCTGACCGCAGCCGTCGGCCTGCTCACGGCCTATCTGATCGTGCGCCAGCGCTTTGTCGGCCGCAATGTCTTCGAGTTTGCCCTGATGATGAGTTTTGCCATTCCCGGCACGGTCATCGGCATCAGCTACATCATGGCCTTCAACCTGCCGCCGCTTGAAATGACCGGGACCGCACTCATTCTCATCGCCTGTTTCGTCTTCCGCAACATGCCGGTTGGCGTGCGCGGCGGCGTGGCGGCGATGAGCCAGCTCGACAAGAGTCTCGACGAAGCCTCGCTGACGCTGCGGGCGACGAGTTTCCGCACCATCCGCAAGGTGATCCTGCCGCTGCTGCGCCCGGCCATCGTGGCCGCGCTGGTCTATTCCTTCGTGCGCGCCATCACCTCGATCAGCGCTGTCATATTCCTTGTAAGTGCCGAATATAATATGGCGACTTCCTATATTGTCGGGCTCGTCGAAAACGGCGAGTACGGCGTGGCGGTGGCCTACTCCTCGATGCTGATCGTCGTCATGATCGTCATCATCACCTGTTTCCAGCTTCTGGTGGGCGAACGAAAACTGCGCCGCGAAAACCGCGTTGCGACAGCTTTCGTTCCCTCCGCCGCTCCACAAGAAAAGGCCGCATCATGACCACCCATCGCACCGGCTCCGTCGTCTTCTCCAATGTCAAAAAGCAGTTCGGCAATTTCACGGCCATTCACGATCTCTCGCTCACGATCGAGCCCGGCACGCTGGTCACGCTGCTCGGCCCGTCCGGCTGCGGCAAGACCACGACCCTGCGCATGCTGGCGGGGTTGGAGCATCCCTCCGCCGGCCGTATCCTGATCGGCGGCAAGGATGTCACCATGCTGCCCGCCAATGAGCGCGATGTCTCGATGGTCTTCCAGTCCTATGCGCTGTTTCCGCATATGTCGGTGGCGGAAAATGTCGCCTATGGCCTTGAATCCTCGGGCATGAGGAAATCCGATGCGCGGGAAAAGGCGGAAGAAGGGCTCAAGCAGGTTGGCCTTTCCGGCTATGGCCAGCGCCTTCCGGCGGAATTGTCCGGCGGCCAGCAGCAGCGTGTTGCCGTCGCGCGGGCGCTGGTTCTGGAGCCGCAGGTGCTGCTGCTGGACGAACCTCTGTCCAATCTCGATGCACGGCTGCGCCGCCGCGTGCGCACCGAAATCCGCGAGCTGCAGCAGCGGCTGGGATTCACAGCGGTTTATGTCACGCATGATCAGGAAGAGGCGCTTGCGGTATCCGATCAGATCATCGTCATGCAGGACGGGGTCATCGCCCAGCAGGGCTCGCCGCGCGAGCTTTACGAAGCACCGGCTTCATCCTTCATCGCGGATTTCATCGGTGAGGCCAATGTGGTGCCGTGTGAAGTGCTGCGCAGCGACGGCGGCAACGCCATCATCCGTGTCGGCACGCTGGAACACGCCGTGCCGGGCCGCAACGCCCGGCCGGGACCGGCGAAGCTCGCCGTGCGGCCCAATGCGATCACGCTGGAAGCGGGCGGCAATGGCGCCTTCGCCGGTAGCATCCGGCACGCCGCCTATCTCGGCGATCACGTCGAATATGAAGTGGAAACCGCGTCCGGAACGCTCTTCGTGGTCGATCCGGCCGTAGACCGCAATCTACCTCCCGCAACCAGTGTCAGCATCGGTTTCCACCATCGCGGCATCGCCATCATCAACAACTGAAACTGCATTTTCAAAGGACTATCATGACATCGCATGCCGAAGCCGAGTTGCAGGGCCGTTTCGCTCTTGCCCAGAAAATGGCTGTCGAAGCCGGCGCCGTGGCGCTGGCGCATTTCAATGCGCGCGAGCGGCTGGTCATCGAGACCAAAGCCGATCCGCAGGATGTAGTCTCGATTGCCGACCGGGAAGTGGAAGAACTGATCCGCGCCCGCATCGCGGCGGCCTTTCCCGGCGATGCGGTGCTTGGCGAAGAATATGGTGTCAGCGCGGGAACCTCCGAGTTCACCTGGGTGATCGATCCGATCGACGGCACCAGCCCGTTCGTCAATGGCATGCCGACCTGGTGCATCTCCATTGCGGCACTGCGCGGCGAGGAGATCGTCGTGGGGGTTATCTACGTCCCGTGCAATGAGGAGCTTTATGCGTCGGCGCTCGGAATGGGCGCGACCCTGAACGGCAAGGCACTCTCCATCGATCCGAGCAAGACCATTCGCAATGCGGTGACGGGTATCGGCGCCAATCACCATGTCACCCCGGCAGTGGTCGCATCACTGGTGGAAAAGCTGCTGGAAGCCGGCGGCAATTTCATCCGCAACGGATCGGGCGCGCTTATGCTGGCCTATGTCGCGGCTGGCCGTCTTGTCGGTTATTACGAGCCCTATATGCATGCGTGGGACTGCATGGCCGGTTACTGCCTCGTCAAGGAAGCAGGCGGCTGGCACCATCCATTCCCGGCAAAGGGCGAGGCGTTGACCCGGGGCGCACCGGTTCTTGCCGCCGGTACGGGTGCAGTGGACGACCTGAGAAAGATCGCGGGCCTCTGATCCCGCCTGCGCGCCGCCGGCGCATCTGCGCTGGCGGCCTTGATACCATTTCAACCAGATTTTATGAGTGTACGACCTCGTTCCCGCAGTATTTCGTATGCTTCGCTGGGTAAAAATCCCGATAAAGGCTGCTTGCATTCGCAACGGGAAAGAAAGCAAAAATCTTGAAACTTTCCGCAACTGCTAAGAGCAGATCATTGACTTATTACAGCGAATAACGTGGATTAAAGTTGGTGTTGTCGATCACCGACTCTCGTAAAGCTGGATAGACATGACGTTCGTGCGAAATCTTATGTGGGCGCCTACAATTGGCCTATCCTGGCTGTGGGGTCTGGGTTTTTTCTATTCCATCCACGTCACGCTGACCTATGGCTGGCTTGGTTTCTTCGGTTTCGCGATCTCGAACGTTGGCGGTCTCTGGTTGTTCGGCTTCATTCTCGGCCGCAGCAAGCGGACGCCGGACCAGATCATGAAGGACATCGAAAACCGCTATGTCGGCGTCTTTCTGCTGTTCCAGATGGCGGCGCTCGTGGTGACGGTTTTCGGCTTCGTTGCCTATTTGTGGCAGCCGATTGTGGGCGAGGGCGCAACAATAGGCGTTGCTTTCCTGCTTCTGGCTTCCTGTGCCATCGGCCATGCGCTTTCACTGGAGCAGATCAAGAAGCTGCATATCCTCTATACGGTGATCGGCGTTGCCGCAGGGCTCGTGCTGCTTTCCGGCCTGCGGCAGACGTCGGATTATCCCGGTGTCCCGCTCCAGCAGTTCGATGCACGGTTTTACGGCCTTGTCATGCCGACGGTGATCGGCTTCCTGCTCGGCCCGTGGCTCGATATCCAGCATTGGCAGCGGGCGGTCTATATCAAGCGCGAGGGCGGGTCGGTCGGGATCGCCTATGGCGCCGGTGCCTTGCTGTTCTTCGGTTTTCTCCTGCTCAATGCTTCCATCGCGTCGACGGTCGGCCCCATCGGCAGCATCATTTCCATTGACGGCCTGCCGAGCGCGCAAGGGTCGGTTTCCGCAGCGGTTGTCCTGGCCGCGGAAAATGGTGCACCCTACCTGGCGATTGCCTTTGCGATCTGGACGATTGCGGCGCTCACATCGACGGTCGACAGTTTTTATTGCGCGACGAACTGGTATCTGCGCGGCAAGAATATGCGCAGCAACAGTCCGCTGCTGGCGCTTATTCCCGATGGCATCGCCTCGTCGCCGCTGTGGCTGCTGATCGGCGCGACCTGGGTTGCCTATGCCGCCGTGCCGGCAAACTTTTCGCTCATGTATTTCATGATGCCTTTCGCCACGCTGTTCGTCAGTGCGTCCGCCAATCTGGTTTGCGAGGCATTGGGCGCGAAACCGAAATTCGATCCCGTGCTGAGCTTCCTGATCGGCTGCGGATCGTCGCTGATCTTCGTTCTCGGCTATATCCAGCCGGTACCCGGCTTCCTGTTCCTGTCGCCGTTCATCGGCTTGATCGGCGCTTTGCCGGTCATCATCGAACTGGTGGGACCCCGCTCGAAGGCGATCCCGGTTGAAATCGTCGACCAGCCCATTCGGATGATGAGCACTGCCCCGCTGACAAACACGTCGGGCGGCGAGGAAATATCGCAATCGCATGGTTTCGATGGCGAGTGGTTCGTCATGCATCTCACCCCGACCTACGACGATACCAATTCGGTCGGGAACGTCTACTTCGCCAATTATGTGCGCTGGGTGGGCAAGGCGCGCGAATTGTTTTTCAATGTCTGCATGCCGGATTTCGATCTGGCGACGACGCGGTTCTACATCCTTACACGTTCCTTCACCCATGATTACCGGCGGGAATCGAAAGAGTTCGAGCAGATCAGCGTTCGTATCAAGATCGCCCGGCACAACCGCAAATTCGTCACGCTGCAGCACGAAATCCACAGCGCGGCGCAAGGTCTGCTCGGCCACGGCGAACAGTCCTTGATGTTCGTGGACAGGGATCAGTACAATCCGCTCGATATTCCCGGCGAAGTCATCAAGGGCTTCCTGGCCTACTGGCCAAAGGATTCGCGGCTGTCACCCAGCTATCGTCCAACTGTTCAGGACAAGACGAAGCGGCAGGCGTGAGCCGCCGGGCTGCTTCCTCTCTCTTCATCGGGGTTGAGAACGCGCCTCAGCTGGCGACTTCGTAGCGGTCGCGGTCGAAGGACATGAGGTCGGCTGTCTTGTCAAACGGCTCCGCCGGGCTGAACAGGAAGCCCTGCACCTGATCACAGCCTTCCTTTTGCAGGCAGGCCAGCTGTTCTCGGGTTTCAACGCCTTCCGCGGTGATCTTCATGCCCATGCTCGCACCAAGGCCCATCACCGCACGGATAATGGCAAGGCTTCCCCTGTTGTGCGGGAGGTCGCGCACAAAGGACTGATCGATCTTGATCTTGTCGAATGGCATCTTGCGCAGATAGCTCAGGCTGGAATAGCCGGTGCCGAAATCGTCAAGCGCAATGCTTACACCCATTGCCCGGAACTGCCGCAGCAGGGAAATCGCCGCGACATTGGCTTCGAGGAACACCGATTCGGTGATTTCGAGTTCCAGGCGGTTGGGCTTCAGCTTGTTGGTTGTCAGCGCATCGCGAACGATGGAGGCGAGATCCGAATGACGGAACTGGATCGCGGAAATATTGATCGCCACATGGATGTCGTCGGGCCAGGACACCGCCGTCTTGCAAGCCTCCTGGATGATCCATTCGCCGAGGGGGATGATATTGCCGGTCTCTTCCGCAATCGGAATGAAGATGGCCGGAGAAATATACCCGTGCACCGGATGCTTCCAGCGCAGGAGGGTTTCAAACCCGACGGTCTTGAGCGTGATGGCCGACACGATCGGCTGGAAATGCAGGATGAACTCCTGCCGCGCCAGAGCGCCGCGCAAATCCATGGCCAGGGCGCGCTTGGCCTCGATCCGCGCATCCATTTCGACTTCGTAGAAGCGATAGCTGTTCCGGCCCTCGTTCTTGGTGCGGTACAGCGCAAGATCGGCGCAGCGCATGATGTCGCTGACGCTGTCCATGGGGGCAAGCGCGATGCCGATGCTGATATGGATGTTGATCTGGATGCCATCGATCCAGAATGGCTGTGAGATGCGCCGCACGAGATCTTCCGCCAGTGCCGTCGCTTCGGGCTGGCCGGCGCCGGGGGCCAGGATCGCAAATTCGTCGCCGGACAGACGCGCCACGATGTAGCGGGCAGGGGATGTGCCGCGCAAACGTTCGGCGACCTGCTTCAGCAACTGGTCGCCGATGCCGTGGCCGAAGCTGTCATTGACCGTCTTGAATTCGTCGAGATCGATGCAGAACACGGCAAAGCCGGCAAGGCCGGTTTCCAGTTCCTTGGTTGCTTCGGCGAGCTGATCGGTGAACAGGGTTCTGTTCGGCAGATCGGTGAGCACGTCGTAGCGGGCGAGATAGGACAGCTTGTCTTCCGACTGCTTTGCCGCTGTCACGTCGGATCCAACCCCGCGATAACCGCAGAACTGCCCGGCATTGTCAAAGATGGCCTTGCCGGTCAGTGACCACCAGCGGGTTTCGCCCTTTATGTTGATCGGCAATATATGGTTGCGGAAGGTCGTGCGGTTTTCAATGGCCTGCCAGATCGACCCCACTTTCACCGCCTCTTCAGCGTGTGACTGGTCGACCTTGAACAGTTGCGCGAAGGGCATGCCCTGCAATTGCTTGGTGGTTTTCTCGGCGATCTGTGCCAGGCGCGGCGAGGTGTGCTGGAGCTTCAGGTCGGCGTCGGTTTCCCAGATCCAGTCGCTGGCATTCTCTTCGAAATCATAGAGAAGCAGGCTGATAACCTCCTTCTGCTGCTCGACCTTGATCTGGTCGAGCGTGCGCATGACGATCAGGTTGCTCATGTGCACGATGGTGAACAGGATGAACAGCGCATAGATGGCCAGCAAGATCGCAATGAAAAGAAAGAAGTCCTCGCCGGTTGAGGCGAGGGCAAAGAACGAGCCGGTGATGATCGCGCCTGAAAAGGCAATGGCTGCAAGCGGAACCACGGCCACGCCGATGCCGGTCGCCATGAGACCGGCCGCCGTGCAGGCGATCAGCAGCCTGTGGTAGGCGTCAGCTTCCAGAAAAAGCATGAGCGGAATGCTGGCCAGGCACAGGCCGTAACATGCGGATATGATGATCAGGTATTTGATGCCGGCGAAGCCAAGTTCCTTGACCTTTGGCACCTTGTACCATTGCCAGCAGGCAAACAGCGATGCGGCGGTCATGACGGTGACGATGGTCGCCAAGCTGCCCAGATACAGGCTATGTCCCTGATCCCAGAAGACAAACGCCACCACGAACACGACGCTCATGGCCACGATGACGGTAAAGGGCGCCAGTCGCAGCGCCACATCCATCTGTTCAGCGTAGACCCGCCGCTTGACGGCAGGATTTATCGTTCCCCGCATGCCGAACATGGAACGGATAGCGTCAGGCGTATGGAAATTCGACAGTTGCACTCACGGACCTCAGAAAGGCGAGTTCATATTTCCCTATGCTATTTTTATTACGTTCGGCATTGGTTAATTTGCTTACCATTTTTTATAATAGTTACCAATGTCTTTATGGTTGTATGGTTTATGCCTGAGTAATATGAGGTTATTTGCAAGAAGTTTTATAATTTCTCCGCTGGCAATGCGAATTGAATATGAATATTCAAATATAAAAGAGAATATCGATGTCTTGTAGTATTAAATTCATGTAAAAATCAAAGTCGCGTCCATGTATAAGGCGGGCGCGTTCACCGCCTGCGCGGCGGATCATTCAAGCGGTCCGCCTTGCCACGTTGTTCTAGGGTCCGGACCCTAGCCCCGGACAGCGAGAATTGCCGGCAGCAGGCCCGGAAAAATCTCGGCCAGTTCATTGTCGCGCAATTCGTTGATCCGCGAGGTGCCGTCGTTGCGGGTCTTGATGATCCCGGCCTCCCGCAGCACGCGGAAATGATGTGACACACTGGATTTCGGGCGTCCGTTCTCAAGCGCGGCGCAGGTTGCCTCACCTTCACGGGCCAACTGCCGGACAATCGACAGGCGGATGGGGTCGCTCAGCGCGTAAAGCACGGATTCGAGCTGCACTTCGGTGATCTGGGGATGGCGATATTCTCTCATGCACATATCCTAGCACAAAATTTTGTGTATTGCTATTGTTCGAATAATATCGAACTATGGAAATATAAGCGGACCCGAATGTCTGCAGCACCCCACCTTGGAGTAAACATATGGCTTCTCTTTTCGACCCCTTCACCTTGAAGGATGTGACATTGCGCAACCGAATCGCCGTTTCCCCCATGTGTCAGTATTCGGCAAATGACGGCGTGATCAATGACTGGCATCACGTTCATCTCGGCGGATTGGCGCGTGGCGGTTCCGGACTGGTGATTGTCGAGGCAACCGCTGTGTCGCCGGAAGGCCGGATCACGCCGGGTTGCGCTGGGTTGTGGAATGATGAACAGGCGAAGGCATTCGCACCGGCGGTTCAGACCATCAAGGATGCGGGCGCTGTTCCCGGCATCCAGATTGGCCATGCGGGGCGCAAGGCCAGCGCGAACCGGCCGTGGGAAGGCGATGATCATATTGCGGACGACGATCCGCGCGGCTGGGAAACGATTGCCCCTTCGGCCATTGCCTATGGCGGCGGGCTGTCGAAGGTTCCGCGCGCAATGACCAAGGCCGATATCGAGCGGGTGAAGCAGGCATTCGTCGACAGCGCCAAACGGGCACTTTCCGCCGGCTTCGAATGGCTCGAACTGCATTTCGCCCATGGCTATCTCGCGCAGAGTTTTCTGTCCGAGCATTCCAACACGCGCACCGACGACTATGGCGGCAGTTTTGAGAACCGCAGCCGCTTCCTCATCGAAACGGTGCAGGCCGTGCGGGCCGTCTGGCCGGACAACCTGCCGCTGACAGCGCGTCTCGGTGTCATCGAGTATGACGGGCAGGACGAAAAAACCCTCAGCGAAGCCATAGAACTTGTCAAACAGCTGAAGGCCAATGGCCTCGACTTCATCGATGTCAGCATGGGCTTCTCGCTGGGCAAGACCAATATTCCGTGGGGCCCGGCATTCCTTGGGTCCGTTGCGGAGCGTGTCCGCCGCGAAACCGGTCTGCCAGCCTCGACATCCTGGTACATCAGCACGCCGCAGGAAGCCGACGGTCTTATCCGTGATGAAAAGGTCGATCTTGTCATGTTGGCGCGTCCGCTGCTGACTGATCCGCACTGGCCGTTCCGCGCCGCCAAGGAACTGGGCGTCGAGAAGGCGGCCTGGGTTCTGCCTTCACCCTACGCCCATTGGCTGGAACGTTATCGGGCTGCTTGAGCCCTACGGGTAGATAGCATGGAGCCGGGAATGGAATTCTCCATACCCGGTTTCGCGGATGCGCGATTGGCATAAAGTGGGGCGTTGCGCCCCGCTTTTAGTATGGGATTTCCCGAACGCGCTGAAATAAGCAACGGCCTGCGTATTCCCCCATTGCAACTTCTCCTAGTGTTTCGGGTGATCATTCCGCACCAACACGAGGACGAAAACCATGGCAGTCCATTTGCATCCCGAGACCATCGCCCTGCATGCCGGCTGGCGGGCTGATCCCGCTACCGGCGCCGTGGCCGTGCCGATCTATCAGACGACCTCGTACCAGTTCCGTGACACGGAGCACGCGGCCAATCTCTTCGCGTTGAAGGAACTCGGCAATATCTATACGCGTATCGGCAACCCGACCACCGATGTCCTGGAGAAGCGCGTTGCCGCACTTGACGGCGGTATTGCTGCGCTCGCGGTTTCTTCGGGGCAGGCGGCGTCAGCCCTGGCCGTGCAGAACCTTGCGCGGGCCGGTGATAATATCGTCAGTTCCACCGATCTCTATGGCGGCACCTGGAACCTGTTTGCCAATACGCTGAAGGATCAGGGCATCGAGGTGCGCTTTGTCGATCCCCGGGACCCCGAAGCGTTTCGCCGGGCTACGGATGAGCGAACCCGTGCCTATTACGCAGAAACACTGCCCAATCCGAAACTCACCGTATTTCCGATTGCCGAAGTCGCCGCCATCGGGCGCGAATATGGCATTCCGCTGATCGTCGACAATACGGCGGCGCCGCTGATCGCGCGGCCCCTGCAGCACGGCGCCGCCATTGTCGTCTACTCGACCACCAAATATCTTGGCGGGCACGGTACCTCCATCGGCGGCATCATTGTCGATGGCGGCCAGTTCGACTGGGAGAAATTCCCGGAGCGGCAGCCAGCGCTGAACACACCCGATCCAAGCTATCACGGCGCGGTCTGGACGGAGGCGGTCAAACCCATCGGACCCGTCGCGTATATCATCAAGGCGCGGGTCACGCTTTTGCGCGATCTTGGCGCGGCGCTATCTCCCTTCAATGCGTTCCAGACCATCCAGGGCATCGAGACGCTGTCGCTGCGTCTCGAGCGCCACGTCGAGAATGCGCAGAAGGTCGCCGAGTTCCTGGCCAAGCGGCAGGAGATCGCCAAGGTCATCCATCCATCGCAGCAGAGCGGTCTCGATCGCGAGCGGGCGGAGAAATATCTCTCTGGCAGTTTCGGGGGGCTGGTCGGCTTCGAGCTCAAGGGTGGCCTGCAGGCAGGGCGCAAATTCATCGAAGCGCTCGAACTCTTCTATCACGTGGCCAACATCGGCGATGTCCGCAGCCTCGCCATCCATCCGGCAACGACAACGCACTCTCAGCTTTCACCGGAAGAGCAGCGCGCGAGCGGCGTTTCCGAAGGCTACATCCGGCTCTCGGTCGGCATTGAGCATATCGATGATATTCTTGGCGATTTGGAACGCGGCCTGAACGCATCGAAACTTGCACTCGCCGCTTGAAACCCAGGGTTGGTTGGAATTACGGACAGGATATTGTAATGTTCTGGAGTGAGGGATGGGCTTTCACCCACCCCTCCCTTCTAGAGTGTAAATCGAACCCGGACTATCAGCATCCAGCCGGTCCGGGTTCTTTTCACCTCTAGCGTGACGCTAAACGGTAATTTCCGCATAGATCACCTCCAGTTTTGAGAGCAAGGCCATTGCTGTGGTCGGGAGGCCCGTCTTCCCGATGCACCGGCTGGCTCGGTGTGTCTGCTTCGCCCTCAAATGGATCGCGTGTAAAACGCCTGTTCAATCCATTGCCCGTTTTCACAGAGCATCGCTAGAAATTCACAGTTGAATCATTTGAGGTAAGCGGTTGTTTTTGATGGATATTTAGAACTATTGTTGAATGATCCTCGCGTTCTCTCCGAAGAATGGTTCTGGCCATTGGCCTATGAAAGCAGAATTTCCCGATGATCTGGAGCGCAGCCTGAACGCATCGAAACTTGCACTCGCCGCTTGAAACCTCTGGTTGGTTGGAAACATCGATCAAATGTTGTAAGTTCTGGAGTGAGAGGCGGGCTTTCACCCACCTCTCATGGTCTAGTTCGAGAATTGAATCCGGACTATCAGCGTCCAGCCGGTCCGGGTTCATTTCACGACTAGTGTGATACCAAACGGCAATTTCCGCATAGATCACCTCCAGTTTTGAGAGCAAGGCCATTGCCGTGGTCGGGGAGGCCCATCTCCCCGATACACCGGCTGGATCGGTGCTTGCTGCTTCGCCCTCAAATGGATCGCGTGTAAAACGCCTGTCAATCCATTGCCCGTTTTCACAAAGCCTCGCTAGAAATGCAGAGTTGAATCATTTGAGGTAAGCGGTTGTTTTGAATAGGAATTTTCAACTATAGCCGAATGCGCCTGGCGTGATCTTGGCGCATAGTTCCGGCCGCGGGCCGATGAATCCACGATTTCCAGTATCGAAAAAGTTCATGCTTGCCCGTAAGCCCTATCGAAAAGTCGACCGGATCGGTATAGACGGTCGCAAACAGACAACAGGGCGGCTGCACAGGCAGCGCAAATGATGATGACGGTTGTGACACGGAAGACGGGAGAAGCGGCGGGAACGGCTGCGGGTGATGGATTGACCGCGGCGGCTGATCCGATGGTGGCGTTTGAAGGCGTTTCCAAGCGCTTTGCAGCAGGACGCACCAGTGCGGAAGTGGCCGCGCTCGACGGTGTCGATCTGATTGTCCCGCGCGGTTCCGTCACCGGTATTATCGGCCGTTCCGGCGCCGGCAAGTCCACCCTGATCCGCCTGGTCAACGGGCTGGAAAAGCCGACAAGCGGCCGCGTCGTTGTCGACGGAGTGAATATTGCCGAGCTTGACGAAAAGAGGCTGCGCGACGTGCGCCGCTCCATCGGCATGATCTTCCAGCATTTCAATCTGCTCTCGTCGCGCACGGCTTTCGACAATATCGCCCTGCCGCTTGAAATCGCCGGTGTCGACAGACAGACCATCGAAAAGCGGGTGACACCGCTGCTCGATCTGGTGGGGCTGTCGGACAAGCGTAATCGCTATCCCTCCGAACTGTCCGGCGGGCAGAAGCAGCGCATCGGCATCGCACGGGCTCTGGCAACGGAACCAAAACTGCTCCTCTCGGACGAAGCGACATCGGCACTTGATCCTGAAACAACCCGGTCGATTCTTGTCCTGCTCAAGACCATCAACAAGGAGCTTGGCCTCACTGTTCTCTTGATCACCCACGAGATGGAAGTGATCAAGACCATTGCCGATCATGTGGCGGTTATCGATGGCGGGCGCATCGTCGAACAGGGCCCGACTTTCGATGTGTTCACCGGTCATACCCATGCGACAACCCGGTCACTGCTGGGTGGATTGGCAGGGCTGCATCTGCCGGAGTTTTTGACGCGGCAGATGGTCGAGAAGCCGGAGCCGGGCTTGCGGACGATCCTGCGCATCATCTTCAAGGGCGAGAATGCGACGGAGCCCATGCTGGCGCGGCTCGGCAGCGATCTCGGTATCGAGGTCAATATCATGGCCGGTGCGGTCGACGAGATTGCCGGGCGCCCCTTCGGCATGCTGGTTGTTTCGCTGCTCGCCGATGAGGCAAAGATAGTCCAAGCCCGAAGCTTTCTTGCCGATCACGGTCTGTCATCGGAGGTTGTCGGCTATGTCCGCTGATATTTTTGCACTGCTGGTGAAATCCACCGGCCAGACGCTGTACATGGTCGCCGTGGCGGGCCTGATCGGCTCCTTGTTCGGCATTCCGCTCGGTGTTTTTCTGGCGACCAGCGGCCGCGGCGAGCTTTTTGCTGCGCCTTCGGTCAACAAAGTGCTCGGGCTTGTCGTCAATGCGGCCCGCTCGACGCCCTTCATCATTCTGGTCGTCGCCATCATTCCCTTCACCCGCATGATTGCCGGAACCTCCATCGGAACCACCGCCGCGATCGTGCCGCTGACCATTGCAACCATTCCCTTCATCGCGCGGCTGGTTGAATCGGCAATCCGCGAGGTCGATCCGGGGCTGACCGAGGCTGCCCGTGCGATGGGTGCAAGTCCCGCCCAGATCGTGTTCAATGTTCTGCTGGCCGAAGCGCGTCCCGGCATCACATCGGCCCTGACACTCACCATCGTCAGCCTGATCGGCTATTCCGCCATGGTTGGTGCCGTCGGCGGCGGCGGGCTCGGCGATCTCGGCATTCGCTACGGCTATCAGCGCTTCATGCCGGATGTGATGGCCATCGTGGTTCTGGTGCTGATCGTGCTGGTTCAGCTTGTGCAGAGCGCCGGTGACCGGCTGGCACGGCGGTTCGACAAGCGCATCCGCCCCCGCTGAAAACACGTTTACGTTAAAACAGGAGAGTACAATGTTGAAGAAAATCCTCGTCACCGCTGCGGTGGCGGCAATGCTCAGCGCGACGGGCGCTCTGGCCGAAACGATCAAGATCGGCGTGACGCCGGGCGAACACGCGCAGATCATGGAGAAGGTCAAGGAAATCGCCAAGCCAAAGGGCCTCGACATCGAGATCTTCGAATTTTCCGACTATGTCGTGCCGAACCAGGCGCTGAACGACGGTGAGCTTGATGCCAACTCGTTCCAGCACAAGCCTTATCTCGACAACCAGATTGCCGACCGCAAGTTCGATCTCGTTGATGTCGCCAACACCGTAAATTTCCCCATGGGCGTCTATTCGAAGAAGGTGAAGAGCTTCGATGCACTGGCCGATGGCGCGACGGTTGCCATTCCGAACGATCCGACCAATGGCGGCCGCGCGCTGCTGATCCTTGCCGACAAGGGCGTGATCAAGCTGAAGGAAGGTTCAGGCCTCAAGGTGACGCTCGCCGATATCACCGAGAACAAGAAGAACTTCAAGTTCGTCGAACTGGATGCTGCCCAACTGCCGCGTTCCATCGACGATGTGGATGCCGCTGCCATCAACACCAATTACGCGCTTGAGGCCGGCCTTGATCCGATGAAGGACCCGATTCTGAAGGAAGGCGAAAAGGCGCCTTACGTCAACCTGATCGCCGTGCGCAAGGCCGACAAGGACAAGCCCTGGGTCAAGGCGCTGATCGAATCCTACCATTCCGATCCGGTCAAGCAGTTCATCCTCGACAAGTACAAGGGTGCGGCTGTTCCAGCCTGGTAATCGACGGTTTCACTCCCCTTCGCCGATGGGTGGAGGGGAGTGGTTTGCTTCCATATCTTCAGATGCGTTTGCCGTTGCCGCCGAAAAGATGCAGCTTTTCCTTGGGGATGATCACCCTGAGATGATCGTCAGGCTGTGATACGGAGCGGCCGGCAACCCGCACGACCACCCGTTCGCCGCCAATGATGCCATACACATAACTTTCCGCGCCGACCGGCTCGACACCGAGCACTTTGAGGTCGAGCAGCAGGCCGCCGATGTGGCTCTCTGTCCCGGTGGCAACTTCCAGATCTTCCGGACGGAACCCGATGATCGCGTCCTTGTCGGATACGGTAATGCCTTGAGCCCCGATCCGCGTGCCGTCCTTCAGGATCAGGCCGGATTCATCCGCCGTTATCGGAATGAGGTTCATCGGCGGTGCGCCGATGAAGCTGGCGACGAATGTGCTGGCGGGCTTTTCGTAGATATCCAGCGGTGCGCCGATTTGTTCAACCGCACCGGCATTCATCACCACGAGAATATCGGCGAGCGTCATGGCCTCCAGCTGGTCGTGGGTGACGTAAACGCTGGTCACGCCGAGCTGGCGCTGCAGGTTCTTGATTTCTACCCGCATCTGGCCGCGCAGCTTGGCGTCAAGGTTGGACAGCGGCTCGTCGAAGAGGAACACTTTCGGGTTGCGCACGATGGCGCGGCCCATGGCGACGCGCTGCCGCTGGCCGCCTGAAAGCTCGCGCGGGCGGCGTTCGAGCAGATGTGCCAGCTCCAGCGTTGCCGCTGCCTCGCGCACGCGCTTGTCGATCTGGTCCTTCGGCATGCCGCGGTTGCGCAGGCCGTAGGCCATGTTGTCATAGACCTTCATATGCGGATAGAGCGCATAATTCTGGAAGACCATGGCGATGTCGCGTTCGGCGGGGCCGAGATCGTTGACAACCTTGTCGTCGATCTTGACCGTGCCGTCGGTAATGGATTCCAGCCCCGCGATCATGCGCAGGAGGGTCGATTTTCCGCAGCCCGACGGGCCGACAAGCACGCATAAGGCGCCGTCCTTGATGTCGATATCGACACCTTTGACCGCCTCGACGCCGCCGGCATAGACCTTGCGGACATTGGTGAGTTCAACACTTGCCATATGGGATCATTTCTCCGTTTCGACCAGACCGCGCACGAACCAGCGTTGCATCAGCACAACGACGAGGATCGGGGGGAGGATGGCCAGAATGCAGGTCACCATCACCAGATGCCATTCGGTGTCGGCATCGGCGAAGGAAATCATTTTGCGCAGACCGATGACGATGGTCGTCATGTCATTGCGGTTTGTCATCAGCAGCGGCCAGAGATACTGGGTCCAGCCGTAGATAAAGAGGATGACGAACAGCGCTGCGATGTTGGTTTTGGACAGGGGCAGCAGGATGTCCTTGAAGAAGCGCCATGGGCCTGCACCGTCGACGCGTGCCGCTTCCACCAGCTCGCCCGGTATGGTCATGAAGAACTGCCGGAACAGGAGGGTTGCGGTAGCCGACGCCATGAGGGGAACCGTCAGGCCCGTATAGGTATCGATGAGGCCGAGATCGACCATGACCTTGTAGGTCGGCAGGATGCGGACTTCGACCGGCAGCATCAGGGTGATGAAGATCAGCCAGAAGAAGACCATGCGGCCGGGAAAGCGGAAGAAGACGATGGCATAGGCCGACAGGATCGAAATGATGATCTTGCCGACGGCAATCGCCAGCGCCATGATCGTGCTGTTGATGAGCAGGCGGCCGACACTCACGCCGCCGATGCGGCCGATGCCGCCGAAAAGCGCCGTCGTGTAGTTTTCCCAGAAATGCCCGCCCGGCAGCAGGGACAGCGGCGGCCGCATGATATCCTGCAGCGACTGGGTTGACGCGATGAAGGCGTAGTAGATCGGGAAGGCCACGATCAGGATGCCGACAATCAGGATGATGTGGGCGACGAGACGGCCGATGGGATTGTTCTGGATCATCTCTGCGTTCCTCAGCCGTAATGCACTTTGCGCTCGACATAACGGAACTGGATCGCCGTCAGGCCGATGACGATGACCATGAGGATCACCGATTGTGCCGCGGAGTCGCCAAGGATCAGGTTGACGAAGCCATCATTGTAAACCTTGTAGACCAATGTTTCCGTCGCCTTGCCCGGGCCGCCGCCGGTGACGGCATGAATGATGCCGAACGTGTCGAAGAAGGCGTAGACGGTGTTGACGACCAGCAGGAAGAACGTCGTCGGGGCAAGCAGCGGGAAAATGATGGTCCAGAAGCGCTTGGTTTCGCCGGCACCATCAATGGCAGCGGCTTCGATCAGCGATTTGGGAATGGACTGCAGCCCGGCAACGAAGAACAGGAAATTGTAGCTGATCTGCTTCCATGCGGCGGCGGCAACCACCAGGAGCATGGCCTGGTTGCTGTTGAGCAGCGGGTCCCAATTGTAGCCGGCGGAGCGGATCATATAGGCGAATGTGCCCATTGAGGGATTGAACAGGAACAGCCAGAGCATGCCGGCAATGGCCGGGGCCACGGCGTAGGGCCAGATCATCAGGGTGCGGTAGACACCTTTGCCGCGGATGACCTTGTCGGCCATGACGGCGAACAGCAGCGCGAAGCCCATGGCAATGACTGCCGTGGCGATGGAGAAGATAACCGTGACCTGCAGCGAGTTCAGGTAGTTCGGGTCACTCAGGATGCGCTTGAAATTGCCGAGGCCGACGAACTGGGTCGACAGGCCGAACGGATCCTCGCGCAGCACCGACTGGCGGATGGCCTGGGACGCGGGCCAGTAGAAAAAGACAATCGTGATGGCAAGCTGCGGCGCCAGCAGCAGATATGGCAGGACCTTGTTCGGAAAAGTGACACGCGTTGACGATGCCATGATTGCCCCTCTTGAAAAGAGCCCCGTCCGCAAGACATGCGGACGGGGCGTTCATGAACCGGCTCTTACTGGCCGTTCGCCTGTTTGATGGCTGCATTGCCGCGCTTGACGGCATTGTCGAGCGCCTGCTGGGCGGTCTGCTTGCCGGAGAGCATGTTCTCGAACTCTTCGTTCTCGATATCACGCACCTGCGGCAGGTTCGGCAGGCGGACGCCCTTGGAGTTTTCCGTCGGCGCCTTGCCCATCATCTGCTTGATCGGAATTTCGCGGGCGGGGTTCTTGTCGTAGAAACCGGACTTCTTGGTGTCCTCATAGGCGGCAAGGGTGACCGGCAGATAGCCGGATACCTGGTGCAGGCGGGCCTGGATGTCGGTGCGCGACAGGAAGGTGAAGAAGGCGGCAACGCCCTTGTATTCCGCGTCGGACTTGCCGGCGAACACCCAGAGGCTGGCGCCGCCCGGTGTCGTGTTCTGCGGTGCACCCTTGGCATCGGGGTCATAGGGAAGCTGGCCGGTGCCGTAGTTCATGCCCGACTTGACCACGTCGCCCAGTCCGCCGGAGGATTCGGTGAAGATGCCGCATTCGCCCGACAGGAACAGCGGCTTGGCTTCGGATGTGCGCCCGCCGTAGCGGAACGTGCCGTCCTTGGCGAGGTCGGCCAGTTCCTGGAAGTGTTTGACATAGATCGGCGCGTTGATCTTCAGTTCGACATCGGTTCCGGCAATGCCGTTTTCATTGGTGCCGTAGGAAACATTGTTCCAGGCGGCAAAGTTTTCCGTGTGGATCCATGTCAGCCATGTCGAGGTGTAGCCGCATTTGGCCGCGCCGCTGGTCTTGATCTTCTTGGCGGCTTCCCAGACTTCCGGCCAGGTTTTTGGCGGGTTGTTTTCATCGAGGCCCGCCTTCTTGAAGATATCCTTGTTGTAGTAAAGGATTGGCGAGGAGCTGTTGTAGGGGAAGGACAGCATCGTGCCGTCCGGCTTGGAATAATAGGCGACAATGCCCGGCAGATAGAGGCTCTTGTCGAACTTTGCGCCGCCCATCGAGAGAATGTCGGCCACCGGTTTGATGGCGCCCTCGGCGCCCATCATGACGCCGGTTCCGGCGTCGAATACCTGCATGATATGCGGGGCCTGCTTGGCACGGAACGCGGCAATGCCGGCGTTCAACGTTTCCGGATAGGTGCCCTTGAACACTGGAACGACCTTGTAGTCGCTCTGGCTTTCGTTGAATTCCTTCGACAGGGTTTCAACAACCTCGTTGTTGGCACCGGTCATGGCGTGCCACCAGCTGATTTCGGTGACGGCAAAGGATGAAGTGGACGATGCTAGGATAAGTCCAAGCGCAAGGCTGAGCGAAGTGCCGCGAAATGTCATGTATGTCTCCCATAATGAGGCGTCGTTAGGAACACGCTTATTGGATGCGCTTATGGGCACTATCCTCATTATGTGACAGAGAAACAACAGTTTTATGACTTTGGTCGAATGTCTGGGTTAACGCCTGTGGAAAAAATGCTCAGCTGTTCACTTTTATGCCGGTCAGATGAGGGTGACGCCGGCCTTGCGCATATTCGCGACCATGGCGGCCAGTGATCCGCCCATGTCGATGGCGCGGCAGGCATCCAGCAGCACATCGGCGGTAAAACCGTGCGCCACCGCATCCAGCGCGGAGTAGGCGACGCAATAATCTGTCGCCAGCCCGACAAAGGTCACATTGGTGATGCCGCGCTCGCGCAGGTAGCCGGCAAGGCCGGTCGGGGTCTTGCGGTCGTTCTCGAAAAACGCCGAGTAGCTGTCGATGTGGGGACGGAAGCCCTTGCGGATGATCAGTTCGGCCTTGGTCCACTGCAGATCCGCATGGAAATCGGCGCCCGGCGTGCCCTGAATGCAATGGTCCGGCCACAGCGTCTGGTCGCCGTAGGGCATTTTCACCGTGTCGAAGGGCGCCTTGCCGGGATGGGAGAAAGCGAAGCTCGAATGGCCGGCCGGGTGCCAGTCCTGCGTCAGGATGACGTGATCGAACCGGATGATCAGTTTGTTGATGATCGGGACGATTTCACTTCCGCCATCCACGGCCAGTGTACCGCCCGGGCAAAAATCGTTCTGCACATCGATGACGACAAGCGCATCCCCAGCCATTTCATTTCTCCGATTGTCCGGTGGTCCGAATGTCAAATTCGTTCCACTAGGGATGGCAGTATGGACAATCGGAGAAAGTCGTCAACTCGGGTTTCGGGCGTAATGCAGATCGCCGTCGATCCAGACGTGATCGACCTCAAGCGCATCATCGAGATGCACGATATTGGCAACATATCCGGTGCCGATGCGCCCGTAGCGATGATCGATCCGGATGCTCTCGGCGGGATAGAGCGAGGCCATCCGCAGGGCTTCCTCCAGGTCCAGCCCAAGCTCGCGATGGACGAAGCGGACTGCCGAAATCATGTCGAGATCGGCTCCCGCCAGCGTGCCGTCTTCGAGCGTCAGGCGGCCGTCATGCCGCCGGATCGTCCGTCCGTTCAGCGTGAAGGTGGTGATATCCGTGCCGATGGTGGACATGGCGTCGGTCACGAGAAAAATCCTGGCCGGACCCTGCTTGGCACGCAGGGCAATCGCCATCGAGGCCTTGCTGACGTGGAAACCGTCGGCAATCAGCCCTGCCGACAGTTCGCCGGTTTCAAGGATGGCGCCGACAACGCCCGGGCTGCGGTTTCCGAGCTGGCTCATGGCATTGAAAAGATGGGTTGCCATGGACGCGCCGGCATCCTTGGCCGCGACAGCCGTTTCATAAGTTGCGCCGCTATGGCCGATGCTGACGATGACGCCCGCATCGACCATGGCCTTGATCTTGTCGACGGGGACGGTCTCCGGGGCGACAGTGGTGAGCAGTACCGGCAGTGCCTGCACGGCTTCCACGATCGCCACGAGATCGCTGTCCTCCATCGGGCGGATAAGCGCGGGATCGTGCGTGCCCTTGTGCGAGACGGAAAGGTGCGGCCCTTCCAGATGCAGGCCGATAAATCCGGTGACTTTCTCCAGCGCGGCCGCCTTGCCGGCGGCAATCGCCGCATTGGTGATGGCGGGGGTGTCGGTGATCAGGGTTGGCAGGAGGGCCGTCGTGCCGAAGGCGAAATGCGCCTGGCAGATGGTCCTGATCGCCTCGACGCTCGGGCCGTCGTTCAGAAGAACGCCGCCGCCGCCATTCACCTGCACGTCGATGAAACCGGGCACAAGCTTGCCGCCGTTGAGCGCGACCCGGCGAACATCCGCAGGGATGTCCGCCTGGGCAACGATACCGGTGATGGCGCCCGCATCGACAAGAATCGCCGAACCGGCATGCCAGGTTTCGCCGTCAAAAATGTCGGCGCCGGTCAGTGCATAGACAGTGCTCATATTGTTTCAGTCACTTTTCTCAAATGCGGTGGCTCGTCCGGATTCAATCCGCGGCTGCGGGCGAAATCTTCCACGAAAGCATAGAATGATACCAGCAGTGTGAGCGGGTCCGTCAATGGGTGCGACGTCGCGATGAACGGCAATGCGGTGGCTTTCGACGGCTTCGCCGATGTCAGGAAGACGGCGGCTTCCTGTTCGGCAAGGCGATCGGCAGCCTGCACGATTGAATCCTCGGCCGCATCGCGTGCTGCAAGCACCAATACGGGGAAATCCTTGCCGACGATGGCCTTGGGTCCGTGCATGACTTCGGCGGCGCTGTAGGATTCCGCGTGCATGGCGCTGGTTTCCTTGAATTTCAGCGCCACTTCGTTGGCAATGGCAAGGGATGGTCCGCGCCCGAGCACGAAAAGCGAGTTTTCGCCCTTCATGGCGGCGCCGAACGGCGACCAGTCGCAGCGGATGGCCGCGGCAAGGGCCTTGGGCAGTTCATCGATGGCGGCAAGCAGTTCCTTGTTCTGCGTCCAGTGGCCGATCATGGCGAGACCGGCGACCGCCGAGCTGACAAAGGTCTTGGTGGCGGCGACGCTGCGTTCCTGTCCCGCCAGGATATCGATGGCGAGATCGCTGGCATAGGCGAGATCGGAATTGATTTCATTGGTGATGGCGAGCGTCAGCGCGCCGCTTTCGCGTGCCGCCTTGGTCATGCTGACAATGTCGGGGCTCTTGCCGGACTGGGAAATGGAGAGCGTTGCGGCGCTCTCGAGTTTCAGGGTGATGCCATAGATCGACGCGACGGACGGTCCGAGCGAGGCGACGGGAATGCCTGCGGTCAGTTCCGTCGCGTATTTCAGATAGGCTGTCACATGGTCCGATGAACCGCGGGCAATGGAGGCCAGGAAGGGCGGGTTCTTCTCGCGCAGTCTTGCTCCGGCATTGGCCAGCGTATCGCGGGAAGCGTCGAGAAACCGCGCGGTTACATCGGGGATGGAGCGAATTTCTTCGCGCATGAGAGTTCCGTTGGTGGTCAAAGTACTGCTCCTGAAATTTCCGAGGAGTCGCCGAGCTTCAGCTCCGCGACAAATTCATAGGCATCCGCCCGATAGATCGACCGGGTAAATTCGATCACTTTTCCCGATTCGAGATAGGATATGCGCTCGATGTTGAGGCTGGCGGAACCCGCGGGCACCTCGAGCAATTTGGCATCGGCCTCCTTCAGGATTGCCGCCGAAATGCGCTGAATGGCGCGGGCCGGGCGATTGCCGCCCTCCGCCAGCACCGCATAGAGCGACAGCGTGACCAGTTCCGGATTGGGCAGCACCTGAATGGACAGGGCGGCGCGTTCAATCGCCATGGGCGTGTCATTGGCAACGCGCAAGCGGCTGATGCGGGCAACTTTCTCGCCCGAGGAAAGACCGAGTGTGACCATTTCTTCCGGCGAGGGCGGGTAGATGCCGCGATCGAGCCATGTGGAACGCACGATCATGCCGCGCCGCGCCATGTCCTCGGTGAACGAGGTCAGATGCGACAGCGATTGCTCGACCCGTTCCGAACGGGGCGCGACAAAGGTGCCGGAGCCATGCCGCTGCACGAGCAGGCCGGTGTTGACCAGCCCCTGAACCGCCTTGCGCACGGTGACACGCGAAATATCGGCGATGGTGGCAAGTTCCCGTTCGGGCGGCAAGGCATCGCCCGGCTGCAGCATGCCGTCGCGGACAGCCGTTTCGATCAGCCGCTGCAGTTTGACGTAGAGCGGGCCGCCGCTGGCAGAACCGTCGTTCAGGGAAGGCAGGATATCGATCAACCCGTCAGCCATGCACGGCCTCCTTGCGCGCCGGCGCGAAGTTTTTCACCGCCAGTTGCACCGCGCCCGTCAGCGCGTCATGCAGCGGCTTTTGCAGCTTTGCCCGATACGGGGGCGAAAGACGCTGTTCGAACAGCGGCCCCAGTCCGCCGATCAATGACAGGCGTTCCTGTGCGGATGGCATGATGGCATCGAGCCCCTCTTCGATCTGTGTCGCCGCCCTGTTCACAATCGCCAGTGCCACGGCATCGTTGCGGGCAGCATACTCAAAAACCAGCGGCGTAAGCGTACCGAAATCGCTGGGGCGTGCCGCATGGGCAAACTCGACGATCCGGTGAGGATTGTTTTCAAAGCGTTGGAGGACGGCCTCTGTCAGGGGTGACGAAGGGTGAAACCGGTCATGGGCCAGCAGGGCCTCTTCCAGGAGATCGCGGCCGATTCGCGCGCCGCCGCCAAGATCACCCACCTTGAAGCCCCAGCCGCCGGCAAACCGGATGTCATCGCCTTCGCGCGTGACGAACAGAGTGCCTGTGCCGATGATGACCACGGTTCCGTCATTGTCGCCGAGCGCACCCTGCAGGGCGATCGTGCCATCGGATGTTACCAGGGAATACTGAAAGGGCAGGGTCGTCCGCAGCTTCTCGCCATTGCCGCCGACCATGGCGCCAGCGAGCCCAAGAACCGCCGCGGTCGCGGGAATCATTGCGGCATCGATCCCGGCTTCGGCAAAGGCTGCATTTGTCGCGCCGAGAATATTCAGGCGCGCGTTTTCCATGTCGGTCATGATGTTGGCCGAACCGCTTTTGCCGATGCCCAGAACATGGCCTGTCATATCGGCCACGGCTGCCCTGCAGCCCGTTCCACCACCATCAATTCCCAGGAGATATGTCACACTCATTGCCCTCCGAAAATAGAATACCAATAAAATACCAATAGCCAAGCGTTAATTCCAGGTTTTTTCGACTTTTATTCATCATGCTGATTTTATTGAATAATTTAACTTGTATGAAAAACAGTGCATGATTTTTTTAAGAACCTCTGGACAAGTGGTATTTTTTTGGCATTAATTATCGCAACGAGGAGAGGCGAGTGGTGGTAACCCGTACCGAGCAACGCAACGACAAGGCATCCGGATTGGACGAGCGATCGCCAGCCGATGTTTTGCGTTTGCTGCACGAGGCGCAGATCGAGGCAGCGGCTTCGGTGGCGCGGGCGACGGATTCCATTGCAGAGGCCGCGCTGCTCGCCGCCGAAACCCTGGCCGCGGGCGGGCGTATCGCCTATGCCGCCGCCGGCAGTTCCGGCCTGATGGCACTTGCCGATGCACTCGAACTGCCCGGCACCTATGGCATCGCGCCGGACCGCGTGGTGATCCTTCTGGCGGGTGGTGTTGAAAGTCTTGTGCGCCTTGCCGGCGGTTATGAGGACGATGTGGCGCAGGCCGCCCGCGATATCGCCGGCGCCGGCCTTGGGCAGGGCGATTGCCTGATTGCCATTTCGGCCAGCGGCACGACGCCCTATGCGGTGGCGGCCATCGATGAAGCCAGGCGGCGCGGGCTGAAGATCATCGCAATTGCCAACAATCCGGCTGTGCCGCTGTTCAGGCATGCCGACGTGGCGATCACGCTGGAAACACCGCCGGAAATCGTCGCCGGTTCGACACGCATGGGGGCAGGGACCGCGCAGAAAATTGCGCTCAATCTTCTCTCCACGCTCATGGCCGTGCATCTGGGGCACGTGCATGACGGCTACATGGTCAATCTTGTTGCCGACAATGAAAAGCTGCGCGAACGCGCCGCTCTCATCGTTTCGGCCATCGCCGCCTGCGACATCGCCGATGCGAAACAGCATCTGGCTTCAACCGATGGCTCAGTAAAGCGCGCAATCCTGCTGGCAGCGGGTGCAGCCGACGCAAAACAGGCATCACACATTCTCGAAAGCAATCAACAGAGGCTACGCCCGTCGCTTTCGACACTGAAAGGGAGCCTCGGCTCTCGTTAACGGCACTGCTCAAAGGGTGCAACAGGAGACTAAAATGGGAAGCACGACTTTAAAATCACTGCTCATGGCAACGAGCATCCTGGCTTCGGCCGGCTTTGCTCATGCCGCCGATACAACGCTGACAATCGAAAGCTGGCGTACGGACGATCTTGCCATCTGGCAGGAAAAGCTCATTCCGGCCTTTGAAGCGAAGAATCCTGGGATCAAGGTCAAGTTCGCTCCGACGCCGCCGACCGAATATGATGCCGCTCTTGGCGCCCGCTTCGATGCCGGCAGCGCCGGTGACATCATCACCTGCCGTCCGTTCGACAAGTCGCTGGAACAGTTCAAGCGCGGCAACCTGTCGAGCCTGAAGAGCCTTCCGGGCATGGAAAACTTCACGCCTGTTGCCAAGGCGGCATGGAGCACCGATGACGGTTCCGACACGTTCTGCGTGCCGATGGCATCGGTCATTCACGGCTTCATCTACAACAAGGATGCCTTCGACAAGCTGGGCATTGCGGTTCCAACGACCGAAGCCGAGTTCTTCGCCGCTCTCGACAAGATCAAGAAGGACGGCACCTACATTCCGCTCGCCATGGGCACGAAGGATCTCTGGGAAGCCGCAACCATGGGCTACCAGAACATCGGACCGAACTACTGGAAGGGTGAAGAAGGCCGTACCGCGCTGATCAAGGGTACGCAGAAGCTTACCGATGCCGATTGGGTTGCGCCTTACAAGACGCTTGCCAAGTGGAAGGATTATCTCGGCGACGGTTTCGAAGCCCAGACCTATCCGGACAGCCAGAACCTGTTCACGCTCGGCCGTGCGGCGATCTATCCCGCCGGTTCGTGGGAAATCTCGCTGTTCAACACGCAGGCACAGTTCAAGATGGGCGCGTTCCTGCCGCCGGTGCAGAAGGCCGGCGACACCTGCTACATCTCCGACCATGCCGATCTTGGCGCAGCGATGAATGCCAAGAGCAAGAATCCGGAAGCGGCCAAGAAGTTCCTGAGCTGGGTTGCTTCGCCAGAATTCGCCGACATCTATGCCAATGCGCTGCCGGGCTTCTTCAGCCTGTCGTCGACACCGGTCAAGATGAAGGACCCGCTGGCGCAGGAATTCGTGTCCTGGCGCGAAAAGTGCAAGCCGACGATCCGTTCGACCTATCAGATCCTGTCGCGCGGCAAGCCGAACCTGGAAAACGAAACCTGGGTTGAATCGGCCAATGTGATCAACGGCACCGATACGCCCGAAGTTGCAGCCAAGAAGCTGCAGGACGGTCTCGACAGCTGGTACAAGCCTGCGAAGTAAGCAATCGAATGCCGGGGCGGTTCGTGCCGCTCCGGCATTTCGCTTATTCCGAGCAAATTTTGTTTATGCGAAACCAAGGCCGATGTATTTGGGCCCAAACAAAACGTGCTCAGAAGTGGCAATCATTGCCGCTGCATTCGTTTGACGAACGGCAGTCGTGGACCGGTTTTCCATGACCAACAAATCAATAAGCAGGGGTTTGCGAATTAATGAGCACGGCCGACTATTCCCAGTCTGACAGCGGTCAGGACAAACGCGCACGGCGCTGGCACATCCTTGTGTTCCTGCTGCCGGCGGTGATCGTCTATACGGCGATCATGATCCTGCCTTTGATCGAAACCCTGCGCCTGTCGCTGTTCAATGTGGTTGACGGGCAGAGTGTGTTTGTCGGTTTCGGCAATTTCCAGACCCTGTTCGGCGAACCACGCTGGTCGGCGAGTTTCTGGAACGCGCTGCGCAACAATTTCGTGTTCTTCCTGATCCACATGCTGGTGCAGAACCCGATCGGCGTCGCCCTGGCTGCGCTGTTGTCGGTGCCCAAGCTGCGCTTTGGCGCGTTTTACCGCACGGCGCTGTTCCTGCCGACCCTGTTGTCCTTCGTGATCGTCGGTTTCATCTGGAAGCTGATCCTGTCGCCGATCTGGGGCGTATCGCCCTACCTGCTTGATCTCGTCGGCCTGAAATCACTGTTCGCACCCTGGCTCGGCCGGCCGGACACGGCGCTGATCACCGTATCGCTTATCTCGGTCTGGCAGAATGTCGGCATTCCGACGATGCTGATCTACGCATCGATGCTGAGCATTCCCGAAGAAGTTCTCGAAGCGGCGGAATGCGACGGCATTACCGGCTGGAGCCAGTTCTGGAAGATCAAGCTGCCGCTGATCCTGCCCTCCATCGGCATCATTTCCATCCTGACCTTTGTCGGCAATTTCAACGCCTTCGACCTTGTCTATACGGTGCAGGGCGCGCTTGCCGGCCCCGACGGGTCGACCGATATTCTGGGAACGCTGCTGTACCGCACCTTCTTCGGTTTCCAGCTGCAGATCGGCGACAAATCCATGGGTGCGACCATTGCCACGGTGATGTTCCTGATCATCCTCACGGGTGTGTGCATCTATCTCTTTGCCATCCAGCGGCGCATGCGCCGGTACCAGTTCTAGGAAGGTCCCGTCATGGCAAAAGCCCGTACATCACCCCTCCGCTCCGGCTTCGTTCACGTCGCCCTGATCATCTACACGCTGATCGCGCTGTTTCCGGTGTTCCTGATCATCATCAACTCGTTCAAGGACCGGGCGTCGATCTTCCGCAACCCGCTTGGCCTGCCGAATGCATCCAGCTTCAGTCTGGTCGGTTACAACTCGGTGCTGACACAGGGTGATTTCACCCTGTATTTCCAGAACAGCCTGATCGTCACCTCCGTGTCGATCTTCTTCGTGCTGCTGTTCGGCGCCATGGCCGCTTTCGCGCTGTCGGAATACCGCTTCCGCGGCAATTCGCTGATGGGGCTCTACCTCGCCCTCGGCATCATGATCCCGATCCGCCTTGGAACGGTCGCGATTCTGCAGGGCATGGTTGCGACGGGGCTCGTCAACACCTTGACCGCGCTGATCCTCGTCTACACCGCGCAAGGTCTGCCGCTTGCCGTGTTCATTCTCACCGAATTCATGCGCACCGTGTCGGATGACCTGAAGAATGCCGGCCGCATCGACGGTCTGACGGAATATTCGATCTTTTTCCGGCTGGTGCTGCCGCTGGTCAAGCCTGCCATGGCGACGGTCGCCGTGTTCACGATGATCCCGATCTGGAACGATCTGTGGTTCCCGCTGATCCTTGCACCGAGCGATGCCACCAAAACTGTCACGCTCGGCTCACAGGTGTTCATCGGCCAGTTCGTCACCAACTGGAATGCCGTTCTGGCGGCGCTGACCCTCGCCATCCTGCCGGTACTCGTCCTTTATTTCTTGTTCTCGCGGCAACTGATCCGCGGTATTACATCGGGAGCAGTCAAATGACCGCCAATACGCAAAAGCCCGTGCGGGTTCTGGTTGCCGGGCTTGGCAATATGGGCCGGAGCCACGCGCTCGCCTATCACAACAATCCTGGCTTCGAGATTGTCGGGCTGGTCAACCGCTCCGTCGTGCCGCTGGCTAGGGAATTGCAGGGCTACACGATCCATCCCTCTTTCGAACAGGCGCTGGCCGACCTCAAGCCGGAGCTGGTTTCGATCAACACCTATTCCGACAGCCATGCGGACTATGCCGTTGCCGCCATGGCGGCGGGTGCCGACGTCTTTGTCGAGAAGCCGCTGGCCACCACCGTCGCCGATGCGCAGCGTGTGGTCGCTGCGGCCAAACAGTATGGCCGCAAGCTGGTGATCGGCTATATCCTGCGCCACCATCCGTCATGGGTGCGGCTGATCGAGGAAGCCCGCAAGCTTGGCGGCCCCTATGTCTTCCGCATGAACCTCAATCAGCAGTCGAGCGGCGCGACATGGGAAACCCACAAGGCGCTGATGCAGACCACGTCGCCTATCGTCGATTGCGGCGTGCATTATCTCGATGTGATGTTGCAGATCACCGACGCCACGCCGGTTCAGGTGCGCGGCATGGGCGTGCGGCTTTCCGACGAGATCGATGCGAAGATGTACAATTACGGTCATCTGCAGGTTCTCTTCGACGACAATTCTGTCGGCTGGTACGAGGCGGGCTGGGGTCCGATGATTTCGGAAACGGCTTTCTTCGTGAAGGACGTGATCTCGCCCAATGGCTGTGTGTCCATCGTCATGGACCAGAACGCCAAGTCGGATGATATCGACTCGCACACCAAGACATCGACCATCCGGCTGCATTCGGCCAGGACAGGCGCGGACGGGCGTTTTGCCAAGCCGGACGAGCTGCTCAGCATGGCGGGCGAACCCGGCCATCAGGAGCTTTGTGACCTGGAGCAGGCCTTTGTTCTCAAAGCCATCCGCGAGGATCTCGACCTGGGCCGCCACATGCAGGATGCCGTGCGGTCGCTCAGTGTCTGCCTTGCGGCGGATGAAAGCGTGCGCACCGGCAAGCCGGTAGACCTGTAATTAAAAGTTTGAAGACGGGAACAAGACATTGGGTTCTTTGAAGATAGAAAATATTCGCAAGTCTTTCGGCCAGGTGGACGTGCTGAAAGGCATCGATCTCGAGGTGCGGGATGGCGAGTTCGTGATTTTTGTCGGGCCGTCCGGCTGCGGCAAGTCGACCTTGCTGCGCGTGATCGCCGGTCTGGAGGATGCGACCTCGGGCGAGATCCTGATCGACGGCAAAAAGGTCAACAATACGCCGCCGGCAAAACGCGGCATCGCCATGGTGTTCCAGACCTACGCGCTTTATCCGCACCTGTCGGTGCGCGACAATATGGGCCTTGGCCTGAAGCAGGCAGGCAAGCCCGCCGAGGAAATCAAGGAGCGCACGAAGATCGCTTCGGCCATGCTCTCGCTCGATGATTATCTGGAGCGACGCCCGGCCGAACTGTCCGGCGGCCAGCGCCAGCGCGTCGCCATCGGCCGCGCGATCGTGCGCGAGCCGCAGCTCTTCCTGTTCGACGAACCCTTGTCGAACCTCGATGCGGCGCTGCGTGTCAACACGCGGCTGGAGATTGCCCGCCTGCACCGGCAGCTGAAGGCGACGATGATCTACGTGACGCACGATCAGGTGGAAGCCATGACGCTTGCCGACAAGATCGTCGTCATGAACAAGGGCAGGATCGAGCAGGTCGGCTCGCCGATGGAACTCTATAATTCACCGCAGACGCTGTTCGTCGCGGGCTTCATCGGCTCGCCGCAGATGAACCTCGTCGAGGGCGCAAAGCTCGGCGACCCCGCGGCAAAGACCGTCGGGATTCGCCCGGAGCACATCCAGGTCAGCAATACATCAGGCACCTGGAAGGGATCGGTCATCCACGTGGAGCATCTGGGAGCCGATACGATCATCTATCTGCAGACGGATTTCGGCCCGCTGACGGTCCGCCTCTTCGGCGAACACCAGTACGAGGTCGATCAGGTGCTCTATGCAACGCCGGATGCCGGACGAACCTACCGTTTCGACGACAAGGACCAGATCATCAAGGCGTGATGCGGGTGGAGTGCAAAATACGTATTTTACGTAGAGTACGTATTTTGCCAAAGCGACTTACGCATTTCCCGTCATGACATCCCCATGACTTTCGTTCATAGTCCGGCGCGCTGAAACGGGAATCGTCCGGCTCGGCGCCGAGGCAAGACGACAGGGAAGAGATCGATCATGAAATGGACTGCGGACTCCAAACGCTACGACACGATGAAGTACAATCGCTGCGGCAAGAGCGGCCTCAAGCTGCCGGCGATTTCCCTGGGGTTGTGGCACAATTTCGGACACGACACGCCGCACCAGACCAAGCAGGCCATCTGCCGCCAGGCCTTTGATCTCGGCATCACCCATTTCGATCTCGCCAACAATTACGGCCCGCCGCCCGGTTCCGCCGAAGAAGCATTCGGCGAAATCCTGCGCACGGATTTCCAGGGCTATCGTGATGAGCTGATCATTTCCTCCAAGGCGGGTTACGGCATGTGGCCCGGCCCTTACGGGGAGTGGGGCAGCCGCAAATACGTCATCGCCAGCTGCGACCAGAGCCTGAAGCGGCTCGGTCTCGACTATGTCGACATCTTCTATTCGCACCGCTTCGATCCGGATACACCGCTGGAAGAGACCATGATGGCGCTCGACCACATCGTCCGTTCCGGGCGCGCGCAATATGTCGGCATCTCGTCCTACAACTCGCATCGCACCCGCGAAGCGGCGGCCATACTGGAAGAACTCGGCACGCCGTGCCTCATTCATCAGCCAAGCTATTCCATGATCAACCGCTGGATCGAGGATGACGGTCTTGTCGACACGCTGGAAGAGCTCGGCATCGGCTCCATCGTGTTCTCGCCGCTGTCACAGGGCATGCTGACCGACAAATATCTCAAGGGCGTGCCGGAAGAAAGCCGCGCCGCGCAGGGCAAGTCGCTCAATCCGGCCTTCCTCAGCGAACAGAACCTTGCCAATATCCGGGCATTGAACGCGATTGCGGCAAAGCGCGGCCAGACTCTGGCGCAGATGGCGCTTGCCTGGGTGCTGCGGCGCGGCCGGATCACCACCGCGCTCATCGGCGCGAGTAAGCCGCAGCAGGTCATCGATTGCGTCAAGTCTCTGGAAAATCTCGATTTTACCGATGCGGAGCTTGCCGAAATCGACGTTTATGCCAATGATGCGAACATCAATCTCTGGGCAGCGTCGGCCGAGCGCCGGGGACCGGAGCGTACCCCGCCAAAACCGGCTTGAACCCGCGTTGAAACGCTTTAGATAAAAGACATCGAAAACGCCGGCTGCGATCCCGTGGCTGGCGTTTTTCGAATGGGATGCAACCCGCAATTGGCAGCGCCGCGCGAATATGCGACATGTCTGCGCGAAATTGACGTCACGAATGGGATAGTGCGATGAAGATTGCAATGATCGGGACTGGCTATGTCGGTCTGGTTTCTGGTGTGTGCTTTGCCGAATTCGGTTTTCAGGTCACCTGCGTCGACAAGAACCCGGCCATTATCGAGCGCCTGCAGGCTGGGGAAGTGACAATCTACGAACCCGGTCTGGACGAACTCCTGACCCGCAATGCCCGTGACGGGCGCCTGATCTTTACGACGGAGCTGGCATCGACGGTCGCCGATGCGGATGTGATTTTCATCGCCGTCGGCACGCCGTCACGGCGCGGCGACGGGGAAGCCGACCTGCAATATATCTATGCCGCCGCGGATGAGATTGCCGCCGCCATGAAGCCGGGCGCGGTGATCGTGATCAAGTCGACGGTCGTGGTCGGCACCAATGCCGATGTGCGCGCGCATATTGCTAAGGCGCGGCCGGATGTGCCGTTCTCGATGGTATCCAATCCGGAATTCCTGCGTGAGGGCTCGGCCGTCGAGGATTTCCTGCGGCCCGACCGCGTTGTGGTCGGCGTGCATGACGAGCCCGGTTCCAATGCCATGAAGCGCGTCTACCGGCCGCTTTACCTGCGCGAAACGCCGATGATCGTGACCACATTGGAAAATGCCGAGATCATCAAATATGCCGCCAATGCCTTTCTGGCGATGAAGGTCACCTTCATCAACGAGGTGGCTGACCTGTGCGAAAAGACCGGCGGCAATGTGCAGGACGTGGCGCGCGCCATCGGCATGGACAACCGCATCGGCTCGAAATTCCTGCATGCGGGCCCCGGTTTCGGCGGCTCCTGCTTCCCCAAGGATACCCGCGCCTATGCGGCGACCGGGCGCAAGATGAATGCACCGCAGACCCTGATCGAGCAGGTCGTCGTGGTCAACGAGCAGCGCAAGCACTCCATGGCCGCACGGGTCATCGCCGCGGCTGCCAGGAGCGGCGCAAAAACCGTTGCGGCGCTTGGCATCGCTTTCAAACCGAACACCGACGATATTCGCGAGTCACCGGCGCTCGATATCATCCCGGCCCTGCAGAAGGCCGGCCTGACGGTGCGCGCGCATGATCCGGAAGCGCGCTCGGCTGCCGAACCGGTGCTGCCGGGCGTCGTCTGGTGCAAGTCGGCCTACGAGGCCGTCGAAGGTGCCGGAATCACCGTGCTCCTGACCGAATGGAACGCCTATCGCGCGCTCGATCTGAAGAAGGTTGCCAGCCTGATGAAGGGCAATCTCCTGTTCGATCTGCGCAACGTCTACGGCGAGCAGGATATCGACGGCACGGGGCTGGAGTACCACTCCATCGGCCGCCCGGGCCTGGGGCAGGGCGTTTAAAACAACATTTGCATCGTGGTGGTGCGTGGTTCGACAAGCTCACCATGAGGGCGGTGGTCTATCACCATGAGGACCGTGGTTTGATTGCAGCCCGCAAGCTTCCCTCATGGTGAGCTTGTCGAACCACGCACAATGGACATGCAATCGTTGGATTACTGCGCAGCCCTGTACAGCGTTATGGTTGTCTTGCGGCCCTTGCTGTAGTTGATGCCTGAAACACTGCCGGCCACGACGACGGATTTTTCGCCCTGCGGCAGGTTTTGCAGAAATTCCGCCCGGCTGCCCTCGTCGACGGCGGAAATCGCGCAGGCGGGATTGTCGAGCAGATATTTTGCCGCGCCCGCACCACTGGTCAGGATGGTCTTTGTACCCGCCAGAAAAACCAGGCTTGGCTCGGCATAGCCCGCCGATGCCAGCACGCTGTTGGCGCAGGGTTTTGCCGCGTTGAAGGCATTGTTGATGGCCGGGCTCATCCAGATCGGCGTGATGGCCGGAGCCACGCCCCATGTGAGCAGAGCCAGCGTGGCAATGGCAAGGGTTGCGGTCACCTGTATGGCACGCGTCAGATTATCCCTGAGCACGAGGCCGCTGGCAAAGATGCCCGCCGCCGCTGCGGTGAAGAAAGCGATGATCCCAGGAACGGGAAGCGTGTGGGCCATGACCCAGGGCAGGACGGTGCCTGCGCCCATCAGCGCCAGCGTGGCTATGGCCAGACCCAGCAGCGTCAGCCGTTCAAGCCATATCTGCCAGCGCCCCCGATAGGGCTGGCTGGCAATGCCGCTGTCCACAGCCCAGGCCATCATCAGCAGAAGCGCGGGATAGGCGGGCAGGATATAGTGCGGCAGCTTGGTCGGGATCATCTCCGTCACCAGCCAGTAGGGAATGTACCAGGCGGTCAGGAAGGCGAGACGCGGATCGGTGCGGAAACGGCCGAGTGCCTGCAGGCCGCCGCGTATGGCCATGACGCCGAAGGGCCAGAGGAACAGCACGAAAATCAGGGCGAAATAGCCGGGCGGTGCACCATGGCTTTCCTGCCCGTCGCCCACCTTGGACAACAGGTCATTGCCGACGGATTCGTTGAAGAAGGCGCCGCCGCTCTTCAGTGTGATCAGGACGAGCCAGGGCAAGACAATGACCAGCAGAATGGCGATACCGCTCAGGGGTTTCAGCCGCTTCAGCCATTGCCATTCACGGTAGAAGAGACAGAGCGCGGCGGCGGTGAGCACGCTGACGAAGGGCGTGATCGGCCCTTTGATCAAGACGCCTACGGCCGTTGCGATCCAGAAGACAAGGGCGGGCGCCCATTTTGCCGGGGTGTTGTTGCGGCTGGCCATCCATATCCATGCCAGCGCGCCCTGGGCAAACACCACGGTGGCGAGCAGGGTGGCATCGGTTTTTGCCACGCGGGCTTCGAAGCCGAGCATGACAATGGCCGCAAGCGCCATGCCTGCGAGCAGTCCTGCGCTCTGGCCGAACAGGAATGCACCCAGCGCCGCCGTGGCGAGCACCGCCAGCGTTGCGCCGCCGACCGAGACGAGCCGGTAGACCCAGACCGGTGCCGTCTGGTCATAGCCGGTGACCTTCAGCACGGCGCTCTGGAGCCAGTAGATGCCGACGGGTTTCTTGTAGCGCGAGGCATCCTGAAAGCGGATGTCGACGTAATCGCCGGTTTCCGCCATCTGGTGCGTGGCCTGGATATAACGCGCTTCATCCCGGTCGAGCGGCGGAATCGCGACGATTCCGGGCACGAACGACACAAGGCAGATGAAAATGAGCAGCAGGTAGTGGCTGAAGCGGAGTTTTGCGGTGCCCGCAGACGCAGGGTCAGAATGGGTCATGATCGTGCCTTGCGGTGCCTTCGGCTCAGCTGTCCTGCGTCATTGCCTTTTTCTCATTGGCGATCAGCCACAGATTGCGGATGTAGACGACAAGGCCCAAACCCTGGCCGGCGATGAACACCGGATCCTTGCGCACGATCGCGTAGATGAAGAGCAGAACGCCGCCAAACAGCGAGAAGAACCAGAACGTTACCGGGACAACGCTGCGCTTGGCCTTTTCCGAAGCGATCCACTGCACGACGAAACGCATGGTGAAGCAGCCCTGCGCGAAGAAACCGAGAAGGATCCAGGCGTCAAACTGGGCGACAAAGACCGTGTGCAGCCAATTGCTAAATGCGTCAGCCATGGCTGATCTCCGTGATGGTTGGAACGGTCTTGCGGCGCTTTCTCAGCCACCACACACCGTAAAGATCGAGAATACCGCGCAGGCCGCGGTCGAGAATACCGTAATTGGATTTGCCGTGGCGGCGTTCGCGGTCCACCACATCCACATGCACGACGCCGTAACCCTCGCGGATCACCAGCGCGGGGAGGTAGCGGTGCCAGCCGTCGAAGAACGGCAGTTCGCGGAAAAGCTGGGTGTGCACCGCCTTCAACCCGCAGCCGGAATCGCGCGTGTTGTCCTTCAGGATGGCGCCGCGCAGCTTGTTGGCGAGTTTTGATGAGATCTGCTTCAGCTTGGTGTCGGTGCGCTTCAGCCGCTGGCCGGCGGCAATGCCCACGGCGGGGCCCGCCTGGATGAGCGCATCGGCGAGCTTGGGCAGATAGGCCGGATCGTTCTGGCCATCGCCATCCATCGTCACGACGACTTTGCCCCTCGCGGCGAAAACGCCGGAACGGACCGCAGCGCTCTGGCCGGCGGATTTATCATGCCGGACATGGCGCAGCGGCTTGCCGGCGCGGATGCGTTCGGCGAGGGCGTCGCCCGTTCCATCGGTCGAACCGTCATCGACCACCACCACTTCGTAGCTGCGGCCTTCCATGGCTGCATCCACTTCATCGAGAAGGAAGGCCAGGTTTGCGGCCTCGTTTCGGCATGGAATTACGATTGTGATTGCCGGATTGCTCAATGTGCAGGCTTTCATATTGTCTGGTCAGGCGCGCTCCTTAACACTGAAAGAGCCGCCTTTCCATCCTCAAATCATTCAACAGGGAATGATCAACGCTTATTGCGGATGTCCGTCAAGGTTTTCGCCGGCGTGATTGCTTCGGGGTCGAGCCGGATTTCAATGATCGACGGTTTGCCGCTTTGCACCGCGCGTTGCCATGCACCTTCGAAATCAGCCGTCTTCTCGACCGTCTCTCCATGTCCGCCATAGGCGCGGGCCAGCATGGCAAAATCAGGGTTGGTCAGGTCCGTTGCCGACACACGGCCCGGATATTCCCGCTCCTGATGCATGCGGATGGTACCGTAGATATTGTTGTTGATGACGAGCACGATGATCGGCAACCCGTATTTCACCGCGGTCGCAAAATCCTGACCGTTCATCAGGAAGCAGCCGTCACCGGCAAAGCAGACCACGGTTCGCTCGGGATAAAGCCGTTTCGCCGCGACAGCGGCGGGAAGGCCGTAACCCATCGAGCCCGATGTCGGCGCGGCCTGTGTGCCGAACCGGCGAAAGCGATGGAAACGGTGCAGCCAGGTGGCGTAATTGCCCGCGCCATTGGTCATGATGGCGTCTTCCGGCAGCACGCTTTCC
Organism: Phyllobacterium sp. MT110; assembly: GCF_058792715.1. Taxonomy (NCBI): domain Bacteria; kingdom Pseudomonadati; phylum Pseudomonadota; class Alphaproteobacteria; order Hyphomicrobiales; family Phyllobacteriaceae; genus Phyllobacterium; species Phyllobacterium sp. MT110. The sequence goes on along the minus strand of NZ_JBXAFE010000001.1, from coordinate 1,895,259 downwards.
AGATAGGTCATGATCGGGCCCATGGCGACATTGCCGGGTCCGGTCTGCGGCGGGGTCGACCACTTGAGGTAGGCGGCGTGCGCAACCTCCGCCTCGCCGGGCCAGTTGATGTGCGACGGCGGCGCCAGATGGTCGACTGCCGCGGCGAAGGCATCCGGTGCGGCGTTGATGGCAAGGGCGGGGCGATAGACGCGGCCAAGCTCATCGGCATCGGGATGCACGTGGATCAGTGTCTGCCTGGGGTAGGGGCTGTCCATCAGCGTATAGCCCGAGGACGGCATTTCGCCGAAACGCCCGCCGACGAGCAGCAGCACGTCAGCCTCCTTGACGCGTGTGGCAAGTGCCGGGTTGATGCCGATGCCGACGTCGCCGGCATAATTCGGATGCAGGTGATCGAACAGCATCTGGCGGCGGAAGGAACAGCCAACCGGCAGGTGCCACTTCTCGGCAAAGCGGGTGATGGAGCGCACGGCCGCTTCGTCCCAGCGCGAGCCGCCGAGGATCATGAACGGTTTTTTGGCGCCCTGTAAAAGGTCGGCGAGTTTCTCGATGCTGGCGGGCGACGGGCCTGTCTCTACCGGCTGCCAGCCCTGTGCGGCCACCGCCTCGACCTTGTCGGTCAGCATGTCTTCCGGCAAGGCGAGCACGACGGGACCGGGGCGGCCCGAGGTGGCGACGGAGAAGGCGCGGGTGACGAACTCCGGGATACGGCGGGCATCGTCGATTTCGGCTACCCATTTGGCAGTGTCGGCAAAGAAGCGGCGGTATTCCACTTCCTGGAAGGCTTCGCGCTCGCGCGCGTCGCGCTGGACCTGGCCGATGAACAGGATCAGCGGGGTCGAATCCTGCATGGCGATGTGGATGCCGGGCGAGGCGTTGGTTGCGCCGGGGCCGCGGGTGACGAAGCAGATGCCGGGCTTGCCGGTCAGTTTGCCCCAGGCTTCGGCCATCATCGCCGCGCCGCCTTCGGCCCGGCAGACGGTCACGCCCACATCGGCATCCACCAGCGCGTCCAGCACGGCAAGATAGCTTTCGCCGGGAACGCAGAACAGCTGTTCCGCGCCATTGGCTTTCAGGGCTTCTACGATCAATTCACCGCCGGTTTTCATCGGATGCGTCCTTCAATTCCTGGAGAATGTCTGCACTGTGTTCGCCGAGGCGTGGCGAGGGTCTGTTGTAGGTCAGAGGTGTCTTCGACATGACGATCGGCGTGCGCACCGAGGGGATGCTGCTGCCATGGGCATCGTCAAGGTCGAGACGCAACTGCCGGGAGACGATCTGCGGATCGTCGAACATCTCGCCGATGCGGTTGATCGGCCCGGCAGGCACGGCATTCTGTGCGCAGGCGGCGAGCAGGTCGGCGCGTGTGCGTTTCTGCGTTTCGGCCCGGATGATTGCGCTCAGCGCGGTCCGGTTTTCCAGCCGCGCCCGGTTGGTGAGAAAGCGCGGATCGGCGCTGAGACCGTCCAGCCCCATGATCGCGCAGAAGCGAGCGAACTGCCCGTCATTGCCGACGGCAAGAATGAGATGGCCGTCGGAGGTGGGCACGACCTCGTAGGGCGAAATGTTGGGATGGGCGTTGCCCATGCGGTTCGGGCTGTTGCCGGTGGCGAGATAATTCATCGCCTGATTGGCCATGACGGCGGACTGCACATCGAACAATGCCATATCCACCAGCTGGCCTTCGCCGGTCTTCTCCGCGTGGGCCAGTGCCGCCTGAATGGCAATGACCGAGTAAAGCCCGGTGAACACATCGGCGACGGCAAGGCCGACTTTCTGCGGCTCGCGGTCCGGCTCGCCGGTGACCGACATCAGCCCGGACATGCCCTGAATGATGAAGTCATAGCCGGCCTGGCTGGCATAGGGGCCGGTCTGGCCGAAACCGGTGATGGAGCAGTAGACGAGGCGCGGATTGTCGGCACTCAATGTTTCATAGTCGAGACCATACTTCTTCAGGCCGCCGACCTTGAAGTTCTCCAGGACGACATCCGCCGTGCGGCAGAGTGCCCGCACCGTTTCCTGGCCTTCGGGCGAGGTGAAATCGACGGTGATCGAGCGCTTGCCGCGGTTGCAGGAATGAAAATAGGCGGCAGAGAGGTTTTCTCCTTCCTTGCTGGTGATGAAGGGCGGGCCCCACCCACGGGTTTCGTCGCCGCCGGCGGGATTCTCCACCTTGATCACATCGGCACCAAGATCGGCCAGAATCTGTCCGGCCCATGGTCCGGCGAGGACGCGGGCGAGTTCGATGACACGCACGCCTTTGAGGGGAGCTTCAGTCATGGTTGTTAAAGTGGCTCCAAATTCAGTGTTTGTTTCGGGGCTTGTTGCTGAACGACTCGAACCGCCCAATCGGTGAAGTCTCGCATGATTACGTCGCGGTTGATTTCGTTCAAGCCTTCGTGGCGGGTATCGGCATAAACTTTGGTCGTGACATCGCGGAAGCCGAGCCGTTGCATCCGCCTGCCGAGATGCGTCACGGCGCTGCCCCCGGCCGTGGCGGGATCTTCCGCCCCGCCGGCGAGATTGAAGGGCAGGGTGCGCCGTACCTTGGCAAGGCGGCTGTTGTCGGCTCCGGCAAAGGTGAAGCCGAAGACATCGCGCCACATGCCGACCGAGGCATCCCAGCCGCACAGAGGATCGGCGATATAGGCGTCCACTTCGTCAGGGTCGCGTGACAGCCAGTCAAACGGGGTGCGGGCATCCCTGATGCCGCGCGCCCAGGTCTGAAAGGTCAGTTTCGGCAGAAGCATGCTCGGCACATCGGAGCCAAGCAGCATGCGTTCGGCCCGCAGGATGCCCTGCGCCAGCCGTCCGGCGAGGCCGACCGAGAAATTGGCGTTCCAGATGGCGGCGGCATCGACCTTCTGCTGATAGCCCAGCACGTAATTGAGGCCGATCAGGCCGCCCATGGAATGGCCGAAGAGAAGCAGCGGCAGACCGGGATGGCGGGCGCGGGCCGCGGCGTTGAGCGCGTCCATGTCTTCGAGCACCAGGCGCATGCCGTCCCGCTCGGCGAAACGGCCGGGCGGCGCACCATCGGCTTTGGTATAGCCGTGGCCGCGATGGTCGTGAGCGTAGACATGAAAACCGTGCCTGTTGAGATGCTCGGCAAAACGGCCATAGCGCAGGCAGTGTTCGGCAAGGCCGTGGCTGATCTGGACAATGGCTATGCCGCTGCCTGCGGCGGGTGAAAAGCGCATGGCAAGCGCTGCACCCGTCGGCGACCGGACCGTTTCGATGTCTGCAAAACCCATTCATGCCTCCCGCGATCAATTGAAAGGGTGGCGCGTGATTAGTCAATCCACAATAAATTCTGCGTAAATTCGGGTATCTCCACGGGTTTTTGCACAATAAATAATCATGCATTGTGCACTGCAATTTTATTTTGCAAGACCTCTTGCAAACGACAAAAACTTGCCGCAAAACTTCTTTCCGAAAGAGATTGGATCCTGTGTCTTCTCTCGATCGTCCCCGGCTTTCGCGGCTGACAGAACGCTGATTTGCGGCGTCGGGGGATGATTGTCCGGACCGGGATATCCAGGCGCTTGCCAGTTACATGGCCGTTCCGGGGGGAAGAGGACGCTCCCCAAATGCGGCACCAGAGGGGAAACCGGGTGACGGAAATATCCGCACCCGGTTTCGCTCGTTCTGGAGGACGGTTTTCATTTCCGTTGTGCGTGGTTCGACAAGCTCACCATGAGGGAAGTGGTAGCTGCAACGCTAATCGGAAACATTGCAGGATATGGCTCCCTGCAATTCTCACTCTCCCTCATGGTGAGCTTGTCGAACCACGCACGACAGGAATGCAAACATCCTGCAAAACGCCCGGTCATCCCGAAATAAACAGCGCGTGCATTGCCACCCGCGCCCCTTTCGCCTACATACGGCGCAAATTCATGTCCCAAAAATCCCGAACATCGGAGTGACGCGCGTTATGGCACGCCAATTCATTTACCATATGGCCGGCCTGAACAAGGCATACGGAACCAAGAAGGTTCTCGAAAACATCCATCTTTCCTTCTACCCCGATGCCAAGATCGGTATTCTCGGACCGAACGGTGCGGGTAAGTCGACGATCCTCAAGATCATGGCCGGCATGGACAAGGAATATACCGGCGAAGCCTGGCTGGCTGACGGCGCCACGGTCGGCTACCTCGCGCAGGAACCCTATCTCGATCCCACCAAGGACGTGATGGGCAACGTCATGGACGGCGTCGCGGACAAGAAGGCCGTTCTCGACCGCTACAACGAACTGATGATGAACTATTCCGACGAAACCGCCGATGAAGGCGCCAAACTGCAGGACATCATCGACGCCAAGAACCTCTGGGATCTGGAATCCCAGGTGGAAATGGCCATGGAAGCGCTGCGCTGCCCGCCCGGTGATTCCGGCGTGGAAAAGCTGTCCGGCGGTGAGCGTCGCCGTGTGGCACTGTGCCGCCTGCTGCTCTCGCAGCCCGATCTTCTGCTCCTCGACGAGCCGACCAACCACCTTGACGCCGAAACCACCGCCTGGCTGGAAAAGCACCTGCGCGAATATGCCGGCTCCGTCCTGCTGATCACGCACGATCGCTACTTCCTCGACAATGTGACCGGCTGGATTCTCGAGCTCGACCGCGGCCGCGGCATCCCCTACGAAGGCAATTACTCCGCCTATCTCGGTGCGAAGGCCAAGCGCATGCAGCAGGAAGGCCGCGAGGACGACTCGCGCCAGAAGGCTCTGGAGCGCGAGCGCGAGTGGATTTCCGCCAGCCCCAAGGCACGTCAGGCCAAGTCGAAAGCCCGTATCAAGGCCTATGACGCGCTGGTCGATGCCGCCAATGAGCAGCGTCCCGGCGATGCGCAGATCATCATTCCGGCAGGCGAGCGTCTCGGCCAGGTGGTTATCGAGGCGGAAAACCTCACCAAATCCTTCGGCGACCGCGTTCTCATCGAAAACCTGACCTTCAAGCTGCCGCCCGGCGGCATTGTCGGCATCATCGGTCCGAACGGTGCGGGTAAGACCACGCTGTTCAAGATGATCACCGGACAGGAAAAGCCGGATTCCGGCTCGATCCGCGTCGGTGAAACGGTTCATCTCGGTTATGTCGACCAGAGCCGCGATCATCTCGCGGCGGAGAAGAATGTCTGGGAAGAAATCTCCGGCGGCAATGAAATCATCAAGATCGGCAAGAACGAGATGAATTCGCGCGCCTATGTCTCGGCGTTCAACTTCAAGGGCGGCGACCAGCAGCAGAAGGTCGGCAATCTCTCCGGCGGTCAGCGCAACCGCGTGCATCTTGCCAAGATGCTGCAGTCCGGCGGCAATGTCCTGCTGCTCGACGAACCGACCAACGATCTTGACACCGAAACGCTGGCGGCACTGGAAGACGCGCTGGAAAAATACGCCGGCTGCGCCGTTATCATCAGCCACGACCGCATGTTCCTTGACCGGCTGGCGACGCACATCCTGGCCTTCGAAGGCGACAGCCACGTCGAATGGTTCGAAGGCAACTTCCAGGACTATGAGAACGACAAGATCCGTCGTCTCGGACCGGACAGCGTCAATCCGAAGCGTCCGAGCTACAAGCCTCTGACACGCTGATGCGACCGGGAGGGCGGCAACGCCCTCCCATCACCAATTTTGACGTTTCCATCAGTGATATTGGCTGGTTTTAACAAGCAATTTTCCTAAGATGCGGCTGATTTCACCGGAGTGCCGTCATGACAGATCTTTTCGCAACCAGAACGGACATCCTTCCGGCCCGCAAGATTGTCGGGCGGGTGAGCGGCCTGTTCCAGGCGCCGAAAGACAGTTTTGTCACCGCTGCCACGGACACGCTCGATCTCACCTTTGAAGGCATCCGCGGCGATTATCATGCCGGCCTGACGCGCCGGTCCGGCGGGCGCGAGCCCTGGTACCCGCGCGGAACGGAGATGCGCAACGAACGGCATATTTCCGTTCTGGCGGCCGACGAGCTTGCAATGATTGCCGGCGCCATGGGCCTTGCGGAAGTCAAACCCGAATGGATCGGCGCCAACATGGTTGTCGATGGCATTCCCTCGCTTTCCATGCTGCCGCCGCGCACGCTGCTGTTCTTCGAAGGCGGCGTGACGCTGAAGGTCGACGGGCAGAACGCGCCGTGCAAGGTCGCCGGACGCTCCATCGCCGAGCGGGCGCAAACCCCCGATCACACCGCGACGGCGCTCGACTTCGTCAAAGCGTCGAAGCGGCTGCGTGGCATCGTCGTCTGGGTTGAAGTGCCGGGAATCATCCATTCCGGTGAAAAAATCGATGCGCGCCTGCCGGAGCAATGGATTTATCCGGGCTGACGCTTGCGTCCTTCGCCGATCTGTGGCGAATGGAATGCAGGTCCGGTGCCTGCATGCAGGAGAATCGGGAAGCCGGTGCAAATCCGGCACGTGCCCAACGCTGTATAGGGGATGGGCCGCGCAGATTGCCACGGGGAAACCCGGAAGGCGCGCGGTTCAGGTGAACCTCAGTCAGAAGACCGGCCGGACCGGATAGCCGAAACCGCACGGACAGCGGGGAGGTGTCTGGGGTCAGATCAATCTGACCCTCGCATTGTTGGGAGCAAACGATGCACGACTCTGCCTGTGGTCCCGTGGCCGCCGCCGATTTTTCCGCGGACGAGCGCGCCGCCGTCTACAAAGCCATCCATACCCGCCGCGATGTGCGCGACCAGTTCCTGCCAAGGCCCGTCGACGACGAAGTGCTGCTGCGGCTGCTCGATGCCGCCCATCACGCGCCGTCGGTGGGGTTCATGCAGCCGTGGAATTTCATTCTCATCCGCGACGCGGCACGCAAGGCCGAGGTGCATCAGGCCTTTACCCGCGCCAATGCAGAAGCAAAGGCCATGTTCACCGACGAGCGCCAGGCGCTCTACGCCTCGCTGAAGCTTGAGGGCATCGTGAAGGCGCCGGTCAATCTGTGCATCACCTGCGACCGGACACGCGGCGGCGATGTCGTTCTGGGGCGCACCCATAACCGGCAGATGGATGTCTACAGCACCGTCTGTGCCGTGCAGAACCTGTGGCTGGCGGCGCGGGCGGAAGGCATCGGCGTCGGCTGGGTCAGCATCTACCATGACCGGGACATGCGCCGCATTCTGGCCATCCCCGATCATGTCGAGATCATCGCCTATCTCTGCATCGGCTATGTCGACCAGCTCTACGATCAGCCGGAGCTGCAAAAGCGCGGCTGGCGCGAACGGTTGCCGCTGGACCAGCTCATCTATGAAGATCAGTGGGATACAGGCGCTGATTTCAGCTCGGATCGTCCTCGTCCGGATCCAGCAGCCGCGTCGCCCGCCATTCCGTCAATTTCCGGTTGATGGCCTCGAGCACGAAGAAACGGGCCGACTCCTTGTCATAGCCCTCGTCGCGCAGCGCATCGTAGTCCGTGTGCTGATGGCGGACATGGGCGACTGTGGCCAGCCACACCGCAATGGGTGGTGGCAGGCTTTTCATGTGCGGTGCCGTGGCGGCGGCGCGTATGGGCTCGGAATCCGAGTAGGGTACGGCCGGCAAAAGCAGTGTCAGCGCCTTGCCGATGGCCCTTTGGCGGTTGGTTCCTGAACTCATTGCACTGTCTTCCCGCCGATTCGCTGATCGATATACCAGCCTATTTCAAACGCGACAAAATTTGCCGTCAACGGAAAAACAAAACTTGCCAAATCTGTATTTCTCACATAAACATATCTTTATATCTTTTGAGGATACCTTGATGGACAAACGTGATCTCAATCTTGACCTGATGGTCGATACGCTGAAGGCAGCGGCGGAACCCAGCCGCCTGCGCATTCTGGCGCTGTTGTCCCGGGGGGATCTGACGGTTTCCGATCTGACCTCCATCCTCGGGCAGTCGCAGCCACGCGTCTCCCGCCATCTCAAGCTGCTGTTCGAAGCCAATCTGATCAACCGTTATCAGGAGGGCTCCTGGGCCTATTTCCGCCTCGCTGAATCCCTGGTGGTTGGCGATATCGCCCGGATCCTGCTCGATCGTCTTGATGTGTCCGATCCATTGCTGGAGCGCGATATCGAGCGGCTCGGCTCGGTGAAGCTGCAGCGCCGCGAGCGGGCCGCCGCCTATTTCAGTGCCAATGCCACCAGCTGGGACGCTATCCGTTCGCTGCATGTGCCGGATGGCGCGGTGGAAGCCGCGCTGACGAAGATCATCGGGCGCACGCCGTTCCAGGCGATGCTTGACGTGGGCACCGGCACCGGCCGTCTTCTCGAACTGTTTGCCCCGCTTTACGTGCGCGGTGTCGGCATCGATATCAATCGCGACATGCTGACCATTGCCCGCTCCAATCTTGACCGGTCGGGCATCACCAATGCGCAGGTCCGCCAGGGCGATGTCTATTCGCTGCCGGTTGACCGGGAGTCTTTCGATCTGGTGACCGTTCATCAGGTGCTGCACTTCCTCGACAATCCTGCCGAGGCCATCCGCGAGGCCGCACGCGCCTTGCGTGCGGGCGGGCGCATGCTGATCGTCGATTTCGCCCCGCACGATCTTGAATTCCTGCGGGACAGCCATGCGCATATACGGCTTGGCTTCAACGACAACCAGATGCGTGACTGGCTGACCGAGGCCGGGCTGGCGCTGGAAAACAGCATCGAACTCGAACCAAAAGACAAAGACAAACTGACCGTCAAACTGTGGTTGGCACGCGACCCACGCCTGCTGATCGCTGATCCCGCTTTAACCTCCCGCGTAACGGAGAGTGTCTGATGAGCTTTTTCCGCCAATCCCGCCGTGCCGACCTTGGAACCAATATCAAGGTTTCCTTTGAATTCTTCCCGCCGAAGACCGAGGTGATGGAAGAGCGCCTGTGGGAAACCGTGACGCGTCTTGCGCCGCTCAATCCCGAATTCGTGTCGGTAACCTACGGCGCCGGCGGTTCCACCCGCGAGCGCACGGCCCGCACGATCAAGCGCATCCTGACCGAAACGGACGTCAACGCCGCCGCGCACCTGACCTGCGTCGATGCGACGAAGGAAGAGGTTGATACCGTGGTGCGCGAATTTGCGGCCATGGGCGTGAAGCGCTTCGTTGCCCTGCGCGGCGATCCGGCCGGCGGCGTCGGTGCCCATTACAAGCCGACACCCGGCGGCTATGAAAACGGTGCCGATCTCGTCGCCGGGCTGAAGGCCTTTGCCGATTTCGACATTTCCGTTTCCGCCTATCCGGAAAAGCATCCGGAGAGCCCGGATTTCGCCACCGATATCGACATGCTCAAGCGCAAGGTCGACAATGGCGCGACGCGGGCGATCACGCAGTTCTTCTTCGAGAACGATCTCTACGAGCGTTATGTCGAAAAGGTCCGTCGCGCCGGTATCTATATTCCGATCCTGCCGGGCATCCTGCCGATCCATAATTTCACGCAGGTCACCAATTTCTGCTCGAAGGCCGGGACTCACATCCCCGCATGGCTGGCCGAGCGGTTCGAGGGGCTGGAAAACGATCCGCAGACCCATGCGCTGGTTTCATCGGCTGTGGCTGCCGAGCAGGTTCTCGATCTGGTCGAGCGCGGCATTCAGGATTTCCATTTCTACACGATGAACCGGGCCGACCTTGCCTTCGCCATCTGCCATCTCATCGGCATCCGCCCTGTCAGCGCGCCGCTGGAACCGGCATTGGCCGGCGCCGCCTGATATCGCGCACTAGTGTTGAATTGGAAATGGCCCGGTTGCTGCAACCGGGCCATCCAAATTTGTCTGTCACCTTCTTAGAGCAACAAATGCCCAAATGGCACCGTTCTGCCGAAGGGAATTTGGTTCAAGGTCGAAGGGGTTGGCGAGACCGATGTATATCCATCGGGCGACGCCAAAGCCCGATGGAATTGGGCCAAATTCACTCGGCCCTTCGGGTTTCCGGCTGGCGGACAACCACTTTGTCAGGCAGCTTCGCCCGATGGAAAAACATCGGTCTTGCTACCTTCCTAGTGGATTGTCTCGCCATCCGAGAAACAGAACTGGTGCCCTTTGAGCAGTTGTTGCTCTCCGGTCAGAGACCATCTCCACGGCGCTCTTTTTTTCAATCAGGGTATGAGTCCTACGACCATTGCACCGATAAATGCGAACGCTGCACAGATCATGAGGACGTTCATCGAACGCGTAAGTCCCATTGTTTGTCTCCTGCAGTTAACCGTCTTAGCATAGCGGAAAATTGCCACAGAAAAAGCGGAAATGTTACCGCGGTGTGACATGATCTGTAGAAATTTTTTGCTCTGCAATGGTAAGTTTCTGAAATGAAACACATTTACAGGAATGAAAAATCGTCAATTCACGATAAAATGACCGGGAATTTGGTTTATTTTTGCATTGCACCAAAACGCGACGCGCGTGTTTTCTCACCGATTTATGACACAGTTGCGCCGCAATCCCGACCGGGAAATACCAAGCCGTGCCCGTTAGGATTTGTTGAAAACTCTATCTTTTTCGCGGTTTTTGCAACGCTGCGAGCAGCCTGCCGTCAATGGTCAGAAGGCCAAGGGCGATGAGCGCCATGCCGGCAAAATCCTTCAAACCCAGTTCCTCCCCGAGAAAAACTGTTCCAAGCAGGATCGCGCTGACGGGAACCACCAGCGTGACCAGCGAGGCATTGGTGGCGCCGCCGGCGCGGACGATGGAAAAGAACAGGATGTAGGCGAAGGCGGTGGAGAGCAGACCGAGGCTGAACACGGCCGCCCAGACGCCCTGATCGGGTGCGGCGAAATCCGGCATGCCGCTGGAGAGAAGCACGACGGGGATCATGATCAGCGTCGAGGCCGTCATCTGGCCGGTTGCCGTCACTGTTGGCGGAATGCCCTTGAACCGCTTGGCGAGAATGCTGGCGAAAGCATAGGAGAGGGTGGCGGTGAGCACGGCGATTTCCGCCCACAGCGGTCCGCCCAACCCGGAGAGCACGCCGGGCCCGATCATCACCACCGTGCCGAAGACGCCGAGAAGGATGCCGGCGATCTTGTTGGCGCTGATCTTCTCATCGACGGTAAGGAATGTGGCGATGATCACCGTCCAGATCGGTGTCGTGGCGTTGAGGATCGATTCCAGCCCGGCACCGAGCGCCGTCTGCCCGATGAACAGCAGCGAAAAGGGAATGACGTTGTTCAGGAGCCCGAGTCCGGCAAAGCCGAGGGCGTGCCGGCGATAGTCCCAGAACCGGATGCCGCGGCGCAGAAGATAGATGTGCAGGGCAACGGCGGCGATGGCGACGCGAAACAGGACGAGCGTCAGCGGCGGGATCACGTGCACCGCGATTTTGGCGAAGAAGAACGAACCGCCCCATATGGCCCCCAGCAGCAGCAGTTGCAGCCAGACAAAACCGGTCATGGCAAGCGGATTGGCTGATGTTGTCTGGTTTACGGCCACGGATAATCCCCCGATTCGGATCTGCACCGGATATTTCTAGGCGCGCGCCGGTAAATTGCCACCCGTTTCTTGCATGGAGAAAGCGACTTTCGTCCGTCATCTGCTCTTGCTAAGAGTTATGCATGGAGCAGAAGATCAAGATGCAACGATTCGCCACGGCCCGCGATGCAGCACTTACCCTGCGGCCCGATCAACCCGTCTATTGCTTTCGGCCGGATGTGCTGGTCGAAGACGCGCACCAGTTCATGCAGATGTTTCCCGGCGAGACTGCCTATGCGGTCAAGACCAATGGCGAAAATCTGGTCCTGGAAACGCTGGCGCGCAACGGCATCAACACATTCGATGTGGCATCGCCGGGCGAGTTCGCCGCGGTACGCAAGGTCGCTCCGAATGCGCATATGCTCTATATGCATCCCATCAAGGCCCAGTCGGATATCCGTCTTGCGCTTGAAACCTATGGCATCCGCATCCTTGCCGTCGACCACGAGGACGAGATCGCCAAGATAACGCGCATCGTGCGTGCGCTCGATATCGATCCGGGCAGCATCACCCTTTACGTGCGGCTGCAGACCAAGGGCCACGCGGCCTACGAGCTGTCCAAGAAATTCGGTGCAACTCCAGCCCACGCGGTCGAGCTTCTGCAGCGGCTGCACAAGATCGGCTACAAGGTCGGCATCTGCTTCCATGTCGGCAGTCAGATCGAGGATCCCGATACCTATGAACGCGCCCTGCGGTCAGCCGACTGGGTGCGCAACCGTGCGGGCGTGCCGCTGGCCGGGCTCGATGTCGGCGGCGGTTTTCCGGCCGAATACGGCCATGATCCCAAGCGCAAGCATGTGGAGATGCCGTCGCTCGGGCAATTGATGTCGCGCCTGCGCGGCGACATCAAGGAATGGGGGTTTGACGATCTGCCGCTGGTGGCGGAACCGGGCCGGGTGATCGTGGCGCGTGCCTTCTCGCTGATCGTGCGCGTGCTCCTGCGCAAGGGCAGGCGGCTTTACATCAATGACGGTATCTGGGCGTCGCTGTCGGATTCGTGGACCGGCAAGATCACCCTGCCGGCGCGGTTCATACCCGACCCCGCGCACAAGCATCGCAGCGGCAATGTCCGGGAGATCGTGCCGTTCCGCGTCTGCGGCGCGACCTGCGATTCCGTCGACATCCTGTCACGGCCGTTCTGGCTGCCGGAGACGGTCGCCACCGGCGACTGGATCGAAATCGGCAATATCGGCGCCTATTCCCTGTCGCTGCGCACCCGTTTCAACGGTTTCTACCCCGATACGTTCGTCGAGGTGGAAACACCGTTCGACGAGGGCGAGCGGCCGGAGGGTTTTGCTTCGCTGGAAACAATGGCTCCCACCGAACACCGGGGGGACTAGGGTCAGGACCCATTAATATGATCGAAATGGCGCCTGAAACGGCAAGAAGATGCGAGGAGAGATGCGAAGGGCGGGGTCTTCCCCCCGACCGAGCAGCTCGACGCTGCAGCTTGCAGCCGTTTCGGCGTCCGTAGGATACGGTCCATTTGCCCGGCTACATCGTCGCAAAGGACTTGAGAATGGATAAACATTCCCATCGCCTTTGCTCCTTGTATCCAAACAAATGGCCGCGTACCATTTCGACCAGATTAATAGGTCCTGACCCTAGCTCTCTCAGAGCTTGCTGAGCAATTCCGGGGTGGGCCAAGCGTCAGCAGGCAGGCCGAGGCGCATCTGTTCGTCGCGCACGGCATCGCGGGTCAGGATGCCGAACACGCCGTCAATCTTCGGGCCCATATCGTGGCCGCGGGCGGCGAGCTTGGTCTGCAGTTCCTTCATCTGTTCCTGCGTAAGGCCCGTCTCCGGCGTGGTCGGCTCAAGCGGACCGGCACCGGCAAGGCGCGCCGCGAAATAGGCGGCGGTTGTGGCGTAGATGATGGACTTGTTCCATTCGACGAAAACGTCGAAATTGGCGTAGGACAGGAATGCCGGTCCCTTGCGGCCCATCGGCAGCAGGAGGGATGCATCGCCGTTGTCGGGACCGAGCGGTCCCTTCATGCCCATCACACCCCATTCGGCCCATTTGGAATGGGGGAGGCGGTTTGTCCGCAACGCGTTTTCCCAAGGGAGATCCCGGGTCAGCTTGACTTCCTCCAGCCAGGGCTCGCCCTTGCGCCAGCCGAGATCGTGCAGGACGCGGGCCGCCGTCATGATGGCGTCCGGCGCGCTGTTCTTGAGGTCGACCTTGCCGTCGCCGTCGCCATCGACACCGCGCTCCAGATAGTCGGTCGGCAGCATCTGCATCTGGCCGATCTCGCCCGCCCATGCGCCGGTGGTCTTGGAATCGACCACGCCCTTGTCGAACAGCTTGAGCAGGGCGATCAGCTGCGGCCGGAACAACTCCGGACGGCGGCAATCGAAGGAGAGGGTGAGCAGCGCGTTCAGCGTGTCAAAATCGCCCTGCACCGCACCGAAATCGGTTTCCAGCCCCCAGAAGGCGGCAATCACCGGGCCCGGCACGCCATATTCGGACTCTGCCCTGGCAAAGGTATCGGCATATTTCTTCAGGTTGGCTGCGCCCTGCTTGAGGCGGTAATCCGACACCATGCGGCTCGAGAATGTCAGGAAGGTCTGGCTGAACACGCCCTGGGCGCGGTCGCGCTGCAGAACCTTGTCGTCAAGCGATGCCTTGAGAAGTTCGCCGAGGCCCTTGTCGGTCACGCCTGCCGCTTTTGCTTCGGCGATAAGGCCGTTGAACCAGGGTTCCATCTCGCCGCCGCAGGCAGGCTTTACAGCTGCCGGTTGCTGGTGGTTGATCTGGTCCAGTGCATAAGCAGAACTTGTCGCAGAAAGGAGTGCGGCGGCAAGAGCAATCGATAGTTTGTTCATCAGGGAAATCTCGTTGGTAACAGGGGGCGCCAGCAGGCGCGCGAGCTTGTCCTGCTAATGCACGATTATGTCCCCCTCGTGAAGTCACAGAATTGCGAGAAGAGGTCCGGTGTGACTTTATCGCACCTTGTTGCGCACAAGCCACTGCTTCCAGGCGGTTTCGTCACCGGCAAACACATTGATATCCGCATCGCCGCGAATGCCTGGGATGGAGCCGGTTCCGGTATACTGCCAGAACGTCCAGGGATGCGGCCCGTATTTTTCATCGGGATGACCTGCAACCGAGCGCAACCAGAACGGATAGCCGGCCAGTTGCCGCAGGTCGTTGTCGTCGAAGAAGTCGACGGTGGTGTAGATGATCGGCCGCTTGCCGTAATGGCGTTCGAGAATGTCGATGAAGACGCGCATTTCGCCGCGCACCACCGCCGCATTGGGGCGCAGCTTGCAGGTCGGCGATGCGGCGTTCCATTCCATGTCGAGCACCGGCGGCAGGGCTCCGGGATCATTCGGCACGTTGCGGATGAACCACTGCGCCTGTTCCTTGGCGGTACGGCAGAAATAATAGAAGTGGTAGGCGCCGCGCGGAATGCCCGCGGCGCGTGCGGCCTGCCAGTTGTCGGCGAGGCGGTCATCGACCCGGTCCGCCCCTTCTGTGGCCTTGATGAAGACAAACGAGATGCGATTGCCGCGCACGGCCGCCCAATCGATGGTCGATTGGTATTTGGAGACATCCGTTCCATGCACCGGGTAGTGCCAGGGCGTTCTGCCTTTCCAGTCGTGCGGATTGCTGTCGTTGAAACGTGGCGCATTGATCTTGCCCGAGGGCGCTGCGATCTGTTGCAGCGCGGCAGGCGCGGTCCGCTTCTTTGCATCGGAAAAATCGTAGTCGACCGTCGTGCAACCGGCGAGAAGAAGGGTCAGTAATCCAGCAGCAAGTCGCTTCATCAATGGCGGTCCGTACTCGAATCGTGAAGGGGCATTCCTTATTTTTCCACTCATGCGGCATTATGCTTAACAGATCATGACCGGCGGAGATTATGGTTGATGGTAGTATGCCTTTCCTTTGTCATGATTTTTCAATGTGATATCTGTATGAGAGTTGCGGGGTATGATGGGTCACATCTTCGTGTTTGATATAACAGGCGGCAAACGTTCTGGCAGCACGGCCATTTGACCGGTCCGGGGAAGCGTATGATCAGGAAAATTGGCTGGGCTGTACTTGTTATCTGCGTCATTGGCCTTGCCAATGCGACGGTGGCTGCATGGGTGACGATCGACCGGCCCGAGCTGGGGATCGGCAACAGCCATGCGGAAAACTGCGTTCGTCCCACCGTACCGAGCTTCTGGAGAAACTATCGCGGTTATCCCGGCTACAACAACGAGCTGATTTCGGATTATTTCGGTGTCTACGCCGCCTATGCGTCGAACGTTTACAAGCCGATCGCACGGCATCATTTCGACCTGAAGACCGCATATTTCGGCTGGGAGCCGTTTGGCGATCCCATCGCCAGGGCAGGCGGGTTTTACGCGGAAGTCTATCGCCGCCGCAGTTCGGACCGCATGTCCTACATGATCGTGTTCCGCGGTGCCGATGGTCTGGCGAGCATTCCGGGATTCATCAGCGAGCTGAGCTATTTCACCCAGATCATCAACCCATGGGATCAGTATCGCACCGCACGCCAGGAGTTTGCCAAGATCAGGGCCGAGGCGCAGAAGAATTCGGACGGCTTGCCCATCGATTATATCGCCGTTGGACATGAGCTGGGCGGCGGCCTGGCCCGGCACATGGCCGCGGCGTTTCCGTGCACGGCGGCAATTGCCTTCAACTCGACGTTCGTGTCGAATAATTTCCGGCTGACCGAGCCCTACGATGGCCAGGTTGTCGATCTTTTCGCAGATAACGACCTGTTGTCGCGGCTTGCCATCCTGTCGAACCCGCGTTCATTCTACCGCATTTCCCGCACGCACCAGTGGTACCGCGTGCACAATACAGGTGCCATGGACGGTAGGCGCGGCATGTTCAAGACAGCGACGGCGATGGCACGTATCCCGGTCATGTGCCTGCTGCGCAGCGATTGCGAGCTGTTGCAGTCGCAAAGCGGCGATGAACTGGACCCTAATCCGCTCGGCGAGCGCACGACCTCCAATATCACCAAGCTCTACTGCCTCGCCGCGCCAAGCTCGGTTGTCGCCAAGGGCGATCTCTGCAAATAGGGGGACAATCCTGTTGTGCGTGGTTCGACAAGCTCACCATGAGGGAGGTGGTTTGGCGGCAGTGCCAATCTGATAGGTTGCAGAATATGGCTCCCTGCAATCCTCAATCTCCCTCATGGTGAGCTTGTCGAACCACGCACGGCGGGATGATTGCCTCAGCCCGGGCGGCTGATGATCGAAATCCAGGCAAAGCCGCGATAGAGCCGTTGCGCTTCGGCGTGCGCGCCCGTGGCGGCTGCGATGTCCTGCGCAACCTCGAACAGGTTGTTGCGCGGCGTGACGTGATACCATTCGAGCCATTTGTAGAGGGCGGTTTTCGCGGCTCCGGGCAAATCCGTGAGATCGCCGAAATCGACAATGTGCAGCTGGCCGCCGGGAGCCAGATGGTTGACCGCTTCGCGCATGACGCTTTCCCACTGCGGGATCATCGACACCGCATAGGAGATGAAAATCCGGTCAAACTGGGCGCGGCCGAACAGGGCGGACGGATCGAATTTCGCCGCATCGGCATAGGCAAGTTCGGTGCGCTCGCCAAGGCCGGCAGCCATCACCTTCTTGCGGGCTGTTGTCAGCATTTCGTTGGAAATGTCGATGCCATAGAGCTTTGTCGTGGGATAGGCGGCTCCGGCCATGACCAGATTGCGCCCGGTGCCGCAGCCGATCTCCAGGATGCTGCCATTGGCCGGGGGCATCAGGCCTGCGATCATCGGATCGCGTCCGAGCAGATAGTACTTGCGCGTGGCGTCGTAGAAGTGGCGCTGGTGCCGGTAGACACGATCCATCAGCGGTCCATGTTCGATCTTGGCAAACATCGGTATCAATCCTTGAGCAGATAGAGATGGAAGCCGCCATAGATGGACGACCGGTCGCGGGCATGCAGGTCGAGAGACTGTTCCTCCCGGTAATCCCAGCGCTCAAGCAGGGCGTCATCGATGCGGCCCGGCAGGATGGTGGGCTCGGCCGCGGTGCGGAAAATGACGCGCGCGCCGGCAGCGGCCGTGCGGGTGATTTCATGCCAGAGTTCATTCAGCTGCTTGTCGTTCATCCAGTCCTGCGCGTCGAGCAGGATGAAGCGGTCGACGGAACCTGCAGGCTTGGCCGCGAGGAACTCCGTCAACGATGCGTTGACGACGCTCATTCGCTCGGCGCGGTCGCGCACATTCTCGAAATTGTTGCGCGAGAGATAGGGCGGCAGCGGGCCGGTTTCGGCATTGTCGCTGTAACCGCGCCCGAAGGCCTGCCAGGCGAAATAGTTTTCGGACAGCGGGAAGCCGCAGGCGAGTTTTTCCAGGCGGCGGCGCAGCACCAGCGCCATGTTGCCGTCGCCTGCCGTTGCCAGTGCATCATATTGCTGTGGCGGGATACCGAGGCCGAACAGCGAGGATTTGCGCTTCGTTGCCCAGCGCACCATCCGCTTGTCGAAAAGCGGGGCGAGGGCGCGGTCGAAATAGGCGCGCTGCTCTTCGATCGTCGCGGCCTTGAGGATATCGCGCGGGTCGATGCCGTAGAGCCTGGCGACGCGGTGACCCATGCCGATGAACAGCCCGAGCAGGCCATGCCGGTAGAGGTCACGCGAAAAGATGGTGATGCGCCGGCGGCCGGACAGCATCCGCTTTTCCCAATAGGCGCGGCTGGTGCCGTCGAGATGCGGCTGGATGAAGCGTTCATAGGCGGCAAGGTTCGCCTTGTCGTCCGCCGTGCCGTAGAAGCGGTAAAAGGCATCGTAGTTGGGCAGGCGGGTGACGGCGGCGAGCTTCAGGCGATTGAACGCCACGTGCGCCGTGTTCAGATCGACCGCCTCGACGCTGGCGGGATCGGCGGTCAGGTACGACATGGCATTGCAGCCGCCCGACGCGATTGTAACGATCCGATGGCCGGATTGGATCTGCAGCGCCTCCATGTCGACCTCCGGGTCTTCCCATATCTGGGGATAGACGAGGCCCTTGAAGACATGGGCAAACAGCCGTTCGGAAAGTCCGGCTTTTGACAGGAGCCTGTTCTGGCGTACGGCGTTCTGAACTTTTTCATGCCGCGGCGCCGTGGCGCTGTCGGGCTGTTTCGCAAACGGCATCGGATCGAATCCCCTTTGTTGGAAATTCCTCTCCGCCTAACATTCCGATGTAACAAAGCCGTGACGGTTTTGAATCACATCCCTGCCGGATTGATTCAGCTTATGCGGCTAGAGCCTTTCCTGCTTAAATAGAACCCGTTCTGTTTCCCGGATGGCGAGACAATCCACGCGGAAGGTAGCGAGGCCGATGTTGACCCATCGGACGAAGCTGCCTGACAAAGTGGGTGTCCGCCAGCCGGAAACCCGAAGGGCCGGGTGAATTTGGCCCAATCCCATCGGGCTTCGGCTTCGCCCGATGGAAAGACATCGATCTCGCCAAACCCCTCTCCCTTGAACCAAATTCCCTCCGGCAGAACGATTCTATTTAAGCAGGAAAGGCTCTAAACCCCCGTGGCATCTTAAGCAGGAAAGGCTCTAAACCCCCGTGGCATCGGAAAAAAACACGGCGCAAACCTATTTTTCCAGCTCGGTTCGCACCACGACCGACATGCCGGGCGCCAGATACTGCGCCAGGTCCTGGCCGGGATCGACGGAGATGCGCACGGAAATGCGCTGGGCAACCTTGGTGAAATTGCCGGTCGCATTGTCGGGCTTGAGCACGCTGAATTCCGAGCCGGTGGCCGGCGCGAAGCGCTCGACATGGCCGTTCAGGCGCTTGCGGTTCAGTGCGTCCACCGTGAACGTCACGGGCTGGCCGATCCTGATATCGCTGAGCTGGGTTTCCTTGAAGTTGGCGATGATCCAGACATCCGGCGGCACCACGGCCATCAGCTGCGTTCCAGCGGTCACGTACTGCCCGAGTTTCGCACCCACTTCGCCCACCGTACCGTCGCGCGGTGCGAGGACTTTTGTGTTGGTCATGTCGATCTCGGCGAGATTGACGGCTGCCACGGCCCCGCCGACGGCGGCTTCCAGCGAGCCGCGGCTCACCTTGATGGTCTCCAGGTCCTGCTTGGAAACTTCCAGTGCCGCCTGCGCCTGGGTGACGGCCGACTGTGCCTGTTCCAGTGCGGTTTCGGCCTGATCGGCATCGCTCTTCGTCATGACGCCCTTGATGGCAAGCGGTTCGATGCGGGCCCAGTTGGCCTGCGTGCGCCGCAGGCCCGAATTGGCACTGTCGAGCTGTGCCTGGCTGGAACCGATACGCGCTTCCGCCGCCCGTTCCAGCTGGGTCGAGTTGCTGAGGGCTGCCTGCTGGCTTGCCAGTGTCGCCTTGGCCTGTTCGAGCTTCTGCGCATAGATGCGGTCATCGATCCGCACCAGCAGCTGTCCTTCCTTGACCTGCTGATAGTCCTGCACCGGCACGTCGACGATGTATCCGCTTAGCTGCGGGCTGATGAGTGTCACGTAGCCTTTGACATAGGCATTCTCGGTGATCTCGACATTGCTGTTGAAGGGCGGCAGCCGCCATGCATAGAGAACCAGTACAAGGCCGAGCAGGCCGAGAAGAATGGCGGTGAGGGTGGCGGTGTTGCGGAGCAATCGGGACATGATCTTATGAACTTGGTTGGGCGATTTCGCCGGTCACGTGCGGAGTCATGAATTTTCCGGCGGCATAGCGAAAGCCGACATGGGTGAGAAGAGCGACGAGGGCAAAGAACGAGATCGCCGCAATGAGGAAGAATGCGTCGTTATAGGCAAGGATATTGGCTTCACGCGTCGTCTGCAGCGACAGGAGCGCGATCCCTTCGGCATTGAGCAGTGCCTTGTCGGTGATGACCCTGCCATAGCCGTTCGCCAGTTGCGTGACACGCTGGGCGACGAGCGGGTCGGACAGGACGATATGTTCCGCCAGCACGTTGGAGTGGAATTTCTCGCGGATCGTGACGAAGCTGCCGAAGACGGCGGTTCCGAGCAGCCCGCCGAGGCTTTGCGTCGCCAGGAACACGATGATGAAATTGAGGATATAGCTCGGCCCCCGTTTCAGGGCGGAGGTGAGGCCGGCCGACATGGCGGGCGGCAGGAAGATGGCCGTGGCCGCCGCGATCAGCGCCTGGCTCAGATACATGTTGTCGGGGCGCGTCAGGTATGTCGCCTGGCTGTCCATGTAGGAACCGACGATCAGGAAGACCAGTGCCACCGCATGGATGGCAGGGCCGCGTTCCGGCTTCATCACCGCGGCGCAGCACAGGCCTGCCACGATCATCGACACCATCATCACCCCATAGAGCGCGGCGATCTGCTCGTTCAGCAACCCCAGGTTCTGGAAGAAATTGGTGGCGACGGTGGATTGCTCGGAAACGATCAGCCGGAACAGCAGGATCGTCCCCGCCAGATGCAGCATTTCCCGGCTGGCGATCCAGCGGATGTCGAGCAGGGGCTTTTCCCGGTTGAGTTCGATGACGACCGCCGTGGTGACCGTGATGACGGCAATGGCGAGAAGAATGCCGAGCCATGGCGCTTCCGCCCACCAGTAGAGGCGCCCGGTCACGAGCACGACGGCGGTACAGCCAAAGCCGATGGCAATCAGCAGGTAGCTCACGATGTCGAGCTTTTCGATGACTTTGGCGCGCGGCACGGGTGTGAGCGGCAGCAGGTAGATCGTGGCGAAGGCGATGAAGGCAAGCGATATCTCGAACATGTAGAGACCCTGCCATTGGCCGAATTCCAAAAGAGTGGGCGACAACAGGCGGGCGAGCGGCGAGGCGAGCGAGATGTTGGTGAGGACGAGGCACACGGCGACGGTGAGTTTGCGCGCCGGCGGAAAGGCCTCCAGCATGTAGAGGAAAGCGAGGCTCGACATGGGCGATGCGGCAACGCCGCTGAAAAAGCGGATGATGATGGCCGATTGCAGGTCGGTGACGAACAGGTGCATCAGCGAGACGAGAACGAAACCGGCAATGCTCAGTTCGGCAAAGTTGCGCAAGCCATACTGGTTGCGGATTTTGATCAGTGCGACGGAAAGGCTGACATTCGGCGCCATGTAGGCGGCGATCAGCCATGTGGTTTCGGTATTGGTTGCGCCGAGATAGCCCTGGATCTGCGCCACATTGGTGGCGATGAGGTTCATGCCCAGCCCCTGCGTAAGGGAGAGCAGCGTCGAGGCGGCGATATAGATGGCGGAGCGGTAAGGACTGATGGCAGGCGGCGGCGCTGGCGGCGTTGCAGCGGGCAGCACCGCTTCCTCCGGTGGTTCCGGTTGCAGCTTCAGCGGGTCATACCCGACGAATTCTGCCTCGCGGATCATCCGTTCTGGTCCTTGTCCATGTCGCCGATGTTGCGGTTGATGGCACGCATGACCTCAAGTCCGGCAACAAGCGCCGTCTCGTCCACCCCATTCAGAAACTCTGCGCGCAGTTCCTGCGCCAGCTGGCTGACCTCGCTGGCCAGTTCCGCACCCAGCGGTGTCATGACGATCTGCTTGGCGCGGCGGTCGCCGTCTACGGAGCGCCGTTCGATAAAGCCCTGCTTTTCCAGGCCGTCGAGCAGCCGCACCATGGTGGGCGTTTCGATTTCCAATTCCTCCGCCAGATCCTTCTGGCTGAGGATTTCCATGCGGTCGAGCAGCATCATGGTCCGGGCGCGCGCAAAGGTAAGACCGCGCTGCTTGACCCGCGCATCGAACAATGTGCGGATCTTGCGGCTGACTTTCGAAAGCTCGTCAATATAGGTATCGCGGGGCGTCATCGGGGTCATATCATAGCCAGACAATAAGTAGTGTGCTAATTATTATCTGGCGATATAAACCCAATCCGTTTCATTTTCAAGATGGCGTGACGATTTTTGCCGGCGGTGTCAGCGCAAATCGAGCCGCAGCAATTCATCATCGTAGGATTGGCCGTCGATGCGCAGGGCATCCTTTTCCAAGCCGAAAACCGTGAAGCCCAATCCGAGATAGAGCGTGCGGGCGGGCAGGTTGGCTGCCATGACCGTTGCGTGCAGCGTGTCGACGTGATCCCGGGCATGGCCGATGACCGCCTGGGTCAGCTTCCTGCCAAGATCGTGGCCGCGCCAGTCCGCATGAACGAAAACGCCCCACAAGAGACCCTTGTGCTTCTGTTTGACCTTGGCCGTCGTCGCGAAACCGGCCATGCCGACCAGTTCGGTCCCGGCAAAGGCACCGAACACGGCGTTGGGCCTGCCGTCGAGCATGCGCTCAATCTCGGCGGGCGTGCGGCCGACCTCATCCTCGTAGCTCGAGCCGAAACTTTCCGGTGTGCTCTGAAGGCCATGCAGGCGCAGGGCCTGGAAGGCGGGGGCATCGTGCGCGGTCAGGACACGAATCAAAGGGGAAGGGGACATGCGGGGCACTCTGCTGGCGTGGGATCGGATTGGGCAAGTTTTGCAAAAGAACAGGCTTGGCACAACCCGCCGGAAATGCCGGGTTTCCTGCCCGTTTTGCTGCTCTCCGATGAAAAGTTAACCGAACTTTAAAACAAGACCCAACTTTGCCTCAATTGAGGTAAGATAACTGCGTGAGGGACGTATTTGGTTGAAACGGAGAGGGTATACCCATGAACAGCAAATTACTTATTTCACTTGGTATGGTTTCGCTTCTTGCACTGACCGCTTGCGGCAAGAAGGAAGAGGAAAAGAAGGCTCCGGCAGCGACCGAGCAGCCTGCTGCAACACCGGCCAAGCCTGCCGCTCCGGCAACGCCGTCCACAACGCAGGCTCCGGCAACACCCGCAGCGCCGATGAATGCGGCGGATACTCTGAAGAAGCTGAAAGAGCAGGCTGCGACCATGACGGCTGAGCAGAAACAGGCTGCTGTCGCCACCGCCCGCAAGGCTGCCGAAGATGCGGCCAAGGCTGCCGGCCAGACGGCCGACCAGATCAAGGCCGCTGCGGATGCTGCAGAAAAAGTCATGAAGGACACGCTCGGCGTTCAGTAAGAGCCGCTATCCCCGTTAAGAATGGCCGGCTTCGCGCCGGCCATTCTATTTTGACAGGTGCGGCAACCGGTCTGCCCGGCTTGTTCCAGATGGCTCTCGCAATTGCGAAAGAATTTGAATAAAACAGTACCATGTCAATCTGGCGCCGTATCAGCGACTTCATTACCAGCACTGCCATCGATGCTTTCTCCAGCATCATCGAAGCCGTGCGCACGGCCTTCGAGGGAGACCCTGAAACCCGCAGGCGCGTCGCGTTCTCCATCGCCATGATTGCGCTCTCGGCCAAAATGGCCAAGGCCGACGGTGTCGTCACCGAAGTCGAGGTCAAGGCATTTCACGAGATCTTCCATGTTCCGCCGCGCTACCAGGATCAGGTGACCCGGCTCTACAATCTCGCCAAGCAGGATGTGGCGGGTTACGAGACCTATGCGGCGCAACTGGCCTCCCTGTGCGGCACCGGCAAGCCGAACTGCAAGATGCTGGAAGATATTCTCGACGGCCTTTTCCACATCGCCAAGGCTGACGGCTCGCTGCATGACAAGGAACTGATCTTCCTGGGCACGGTCGCCGAGATTTTCGCGCTCGATGAAGAGCAGTTCGACAGCATTCTGGCACGGCATGTCGGGCGGGGACAGGCGGACCCGTTTGTGGTTCTCGGTCTGGCGCGGGATGTCAGTTTCGAAGACGCCCGCAAGCGCTACAGGGCGCTGGTGCGGGAAAATCATCCGGACATGCTGATCGCCCGCGGCGTGCCGGAGGAATTCGTCGCTATTGCCAATCAGCGCATTGCCGCTATCAATGCGGCCTGGGAAAAAGTCGAAAAAGATTTGAAGGCATATGAACGCGTTTAAACCGGACCATTTACGCGCGGAAGTGCATCCCTCACCGAATTTTGGCCCGCGCAAGGACGGCAAGCATCCGTCCTATCTCGTCCTGCATTATACCGGCATGGAAACCGGGGAGGCGGCCGAGGGCTGGCTGACCAATCCGCAAAGCGAAGTTTCCGCCCACTACGTCGTGCACGAGGACGGGCGCGTCGTTCAGCTCGTGCCGGAAAGCCAGCGCGCCTGGCATGCCGGACAAAGCTCCTGGAAGGGCGAGACGGATATCAATTCCCGCTCCATCGGCATCGAGATCGTCAATGGCGGACCGCTGCTGAATTTCCCCGATTTCGGCGATGCACAGATCGATGCGGTGATCGACCTGTGCAAGGGGATCGTGTCGCGCCACAAGATGCGCCCGGAAAACGTGCTTGCCCACTCCGATATCGCGCCCGCGCGCAAGATTGATCCCGGTGAAAAATTCCCGTGGCCCGTTCTCTACAATTCCGGAGTGGGGCACTGGGTACAGCCATCACCGATCCGCGGCGGACGCTTCTTTTCCCTCGGCGACCAGGGCCAGCCGGTCGAGGCATTGCAGAGCATGCTGGCGCTCTACGGCTATGATGTGCCTATCGACAGTGTGTTCGGACGGTCGACAGAATTAGGCATTTTAGCGTTCCAGCGCCATTTTCGCCCGGAAAAAGTCGACGGAGTCGCCGACATGTCAACCATTGAAACCCTGCATCGGGTACTTTCCGCACTTCCCGCGCTTCATGCTTAACTCTCTGTAAAAAAACGCTTTCCCGGCGTTTATTTGTGCACTGCAACCTATATATTTCAATGTGTTACACTTTGTTATTTGGCCGACCCATATTCGGCTGCATTGGACCGTCACATCCTTGGACATTGTTCCGGTAATGCCCTTTTAGATTTTTGGCGCGGAACGGGGTCCGGCAGTGCGCTCGTATTGCCCAAGCGATTTAGACGGAAAACGATGACAAAAAAATTTGGTATGATTCTCGCCCTTGTTGGGGCGACGGCCTTCTTTGGCGCAAATTCAGCATACAGCAGTCCGGCAGAGCCGACAAACCTGATGGACTACCTCAAGGCCAAGCGGGCCGCAGCGGAAAAGGATAAAGAAGGCGGGAAATCCGCCAAGACTGCCCAGACAGCAAGCAAGGGTAAAAAGAGCGTCGTAAAGACCCATGCCAGCAAAAAGACCCTGGCGTCATCCAAGCGTCCGGTTGTCGAAACCAAGGTCCGGCTCAGAACCAAGGTGCGCCACAGGAATCTCGCCAATGTCGACACGATGACAACGGGCAGCATCCCCTCCGCCGCCGGATCGATGAAGTATACGACGATCATCAATTCCTACGCCGCGTCCTACGGCGTCCCGGCTTCCCTCGCCAATGCCGTGGTCCGGGTGGAAAGTAACTACCGCGCCGACATGACCGGCAGCGCCGGTGAAATCGGCCTGATGCAGATCAAGCTCGAAACGGCGCGCGGCCTTGGCTATACCGGCACCCGCCAGGCCCTCTACAATCCCGAAACCAATATCCGCTGGGGCATGAAGTATCTTGCCGGGGCGCACAAGCTCGGCAACGGCACCACCTGCGGCACCATCCTGCGCTACAATGCCGGCCATGGCGCAACGCGCATGAACCCGGTCTCGGCCAACTACTGCGCCAAGGTGAAGATGGAAATGGCTTCCAACTAAAACCGTTGGAGATCGTTACAAAGATGAGGGCCGGATAACCAATCCGGCCTTTTTCATTTGCGTTTTTGCTGCGAAACCCTTTTATACGCTTCGTCAGCTGGCCGGGCAGCCGCGCGTGTCAAAAGC
The DNA here is from genome assembly GCF_058792715.1 of Phyllobacterium sp. MT110. Classification (NCBI taxonomy): domain Bacteria; kingdom Pseudomonadati; phylum Pseudomonadota; class Alphaproteobacteria; order Hyphomicrobiales; family Phyllobacteriaceae; genus Phyllobacterium; species Phyllobacterium sp. MT110. The sequence continues at coordinate 1,869,235 of NZ_JBXAFE010000001.1, read as the reverse complement.
CGAAAGGCGGCACGTGAGGAAAGTCCGGGCTCCAGGGAAACACGGTGCCGGATAACGTCCGGCGGGGGCGACCCCAGGGAAAGTGCCACAGAAAGGAAACCGCCCCGTCTTTCGTTGCGCCGGATCATTGCCGGTTGGGCGCAAGGAATGACGGGGTAAGGGTGAAAGGGTGGGGTAAGAGCCCACCGCGTTGCTGGTAACAGGAACGGCAAGGTAAACCCCACCGGGAGCAAAACCGAATAGGGACGGCGTGTCAGGCGAAAGCCTGGCGATCAGTTTCCGGTCAGTCGTCCGGGTAGGTTGCAGGAGGCGGATGGCAACATCCGTCCAAGATGAATGGCTGCCGCGCCGGACGCAAGTCCGGCCATACAGAACCCGGCTTACAGGCCAGCTGACACTTCATCCTTCTTACGGTTGCACGCGACTGCAGATGCATCGTGCGTGGTTCGACAAGCTCACCATGAGGAAAGATGAGGATTGCAGGAAGCCAAGTTCTGCGATCTTTCCGATTGGGCTTGTCACCAAATCACTTCCCTCATGGTGAGCTTGTCGAACCACGCACGACGCCTCCGCAAAGGCTTCAATCATGCCGCCCAACCGGTTTCCTAACCGTTCATTAAGCTTAATGAGCCATAAATTCAGAATCGCCGGAAGTGCGTCTGATTGCAGGCTTGCTCCCACCATGTGTTCTCTAATCCCATTGACGCCCATAGTGCCCCATGATATCGATTGGTTTCATCAGTAGCGTTCAGTCGACACGGTGTTTCCCGACATTGGATTTGGCATGCCAGGGCTTGCATTCGGCCCGTTCGGCCAATGCTTCCGCGGCTATTGATGGGGCTCCCAGGGGTGGAGCAGGGGTAGAAATGAAACAGGCCTTCGTGGCGGAAACGGCGGTGTTGCGTTTTGAACCGGTTCCTCGGACATGTAACGAACAGGATCGATGCGAAGGGACGGGTTTCCGTACCGGCGCATTTCCGTTCGATCATCCAGCAGGCCGGCCACACGGAACTGTATGCCCTGCGCTCCCTGCATCTTCCTGCCCTCGATGCGGGCGGACCGGATCTGCTGACGCGCTTCGACAAGCGGCTGGAGAGCGAGGATCCCTTCGCCGAAATGGCAGACGATATGTCTTTCTACCTGCATGCGGATGGCGGCTTTCTCAAGCTGGACGCGGATGGACGGATCACGGTGACGGATTTCCTGCGCGAGCATACGGGCATCACGACCGATGTGACCTTTGCGGGGGCGAACACGCATTTTCAGATGTGGCAGCCGGAGCAGTTCGAAACGCATCGGGCAAAGGTACGTCAACGCCTGATGGAGCGGCGGCGGCTGGAAAATCTGGACAATCAGACAGGAAACAGGTGATGGCGGGTGCGGGCGGTCAGGATGAAGCGCGCCACATACCCGTCCTGCTCGATGAAGTCATCGCCGCACTGAAGCCTGGTCCCGGTCAATTGATCATCGACGGCACGTTCGGTGCAGGTGGTTATACCCGCCGTATTCTCGATACCGGCGCATCGGTGACGGCCATCGACCGCGATCCCTCAGCCATCGAAGCCGGGCGGGCGCTGGAAAAGGCCCATGCGGGCCGCCTCACGCTCGTGCAGGGCACTTTCTCGACACTGGATCAGGTTGCATTGCTGGGTGCTCCCGACGGCATCGTGCTGGACATCGGCGTGTCCTCCATGCAGATCGACGAGGCCGAGCGCGGCTTTTCCTTCCAGAAGGACGGGCCGCTCGACATGCGCATGTCAAGTTCAGGGCCAAGCGCCGCCGACGTGGTCAACCGCCTCAAGACGGGCGATCTTGCCCGCGTCTTCAATTTCCTCGGCGAGGAGCGCCATGCGGGCCGCATCGCGCGCATGATCGAAAAGCGCCGCACCACCGAGCCGTTTCACCGCACCCGCGATCTGGCCAATGCCATCGAAGCGCTGGTCGGGCGCAATCCGAAGATTCCGATCCATCCGGCAACGCGCGTGTTTCAGTCGCTGCGCATTTTCGTCAATGACGAACTGGGCGAACTCGTCCGCGCGCTGCATGCGGCCGAGCGGGCGCTCAAGCCGGGCGGCCGCCTGGTTGTCGTGACCTTCCATTCGCTCGAGGACCGCATCGTCAAGCGCTTCTTCAATGACCGCGCCGGTTCGAGCGGCGGTTCGCGCCATCTGCCGCAGGTGCAGGTGCGCCTGGCAAGCTTCACCCCCATCGGCAAGGGCGTGGTTGCGCCGACCGAGGCGGAGACGGAAAGCAATCCGCGTGCGCGCTCGGCCAAGCTGCGTGCCGCCATCCGCACCGAAAATCCGCCGCTGGCTGAAGATCATTCGATCTACGGCCTGCCCAATCTTCCGCATTTTCATGAAACGGCGAGGAGCTGATCCATGCTGCGCACCTTCGACATCATATTGATCGGGCTGATGATCGCAGCGGCCGGCATCACCTATAAAATCAAGCACGATGCTGAAAAGCAGATGACGGAAGTACACAAGATCCAGCGGATGATCGCCGACGAGAAGGATACGATTGACCTCTTGAAGGCCGACTGGAGCCTGCTGACGCAGCCCAACCGCCTGCAGAAGCTGGTTGCCTCCTTCCAGGGCCAGCTCAACCTGCAGCCGGTCGAGGCGCAACAGATCGCCAACATCAACGAGATTCCGAAAGCCAAGCCCGCCGCCGAAAAGATCGATGACGTCGCCAACCTCATCACCGAGGCCGATGCGGGGCCAGCCGTGAAAAAGACCGATACGATCAAGACCGGCAGCGTGCGCAGGGCAACCGTTGCGGCCGTCCCCGGCGCGAAACCGAAGGGGGCTGCGCATTAAGATGGGCATCTGGATCAAGCGGAAAACAGCGCAGCTGGAAAACGGAACGGCACCGGCATTCGAAATGGATGCGCGCAAGAAGAAGACGGGCAATCGCGCACGCAACCGCGTGATGATGGCCATGATCTGCTTTATCGGCATTTATGGCGTCATCAGCGGACGCCTGATTTTCTACGGGATGCAGGAAGATACCACCGGCTATAACGGTCCGACCGGCACCGTTCTGGCCTCGCGTCCGGATATTCTCGACCGCAACGGCGAAGTGCTGGCAACCGATATCAAGACCGCATCGCTCTATGCCGAGCCGCGCAAGATCATCGATCCCGATGAAGCCTATGAACTGCTGTCGACCGTCCTGCCGGATCTCAACTTCGAACAGACCTACAGCCGCCTGAAGAGCGGCGCAGGCTTTGCCTGGCTGAAGCGCGGCCTGACACCGCAGCAGAAGAGCCAGATCATGGCGCTGGGCATTCCCGGCATCGGCTTCCGCACGGAAAAATCGCGCTTCTATCCCGGCGGCCCGACGGCGTCGCATATCCTTGGTCTCGTCAATATCGACAATCAGGGCATTGCCGGCATGGAGAAGTACATCGACTCTCAGGGGCTGTCGGACCTGCGCGATGTCGGCCTTGCCGACGGGCGTTCGCTGGCGCCGGTGCGCCTGTCGATCGATCTGCGCGTCCAGCACGTGGTGCGCGACGTCGTGGTCAATGCGATGCAGAAATACCGCGCCATTGCGGCGGGTGCCGTTGTTCTCAACGTCAATACCGGCGAAGTGATGGCCATGGCCTCGGCACCGGATTTTGATCCGAACAACCCGTTCAATGCGCTCGACAAGGACCACCTCAACCGCATGTCCGCCGGTCTCTACGAGATGGGTTCGACGATCAAGAGCTTCACGACAGCCATGTCGCTCGACCATGGGGCGACGCTGAACACCACCTATGACGCGACGCGCCCGATCACCATCGGCCGCCAGACGATCCATGATTTCCACGGCAAGGCCCGCGTGCTGACCCTGCCGGAAGTCTTCGTTTTCTCCTCCAACATCGGCTCGGCACGGGAAGCCGATGCGGTGGGCATCGAAAATCACCGGGCGTTCCTGACGCGTCTCGGCCTGCTCGATCCGATGAAGACGGAACTGCCGGAGGTCGCCAAGCCCTATTCGCCGAAAGTGTGGAAGAAGGTGAATTCGATCACGATCTCCTTCGGCCACGGCATGGCCACGACACCGCTGCAGACGGCGGTCGGCGCCGCGGCGCTGGTCAATGGCGGCAGGCTGATTGAACCAACCTTCCTGCCGCGTACGCTGGAACAGGCACAGACCATGGCCGAACAGGTCATCAAGCCGAAAACCAGCGATGACATGCGCTATCTCTACAAGCTCAACGGCGATACCGGCTCGGGCCGCAACGCCAACGTCAAGGGCTACCGCGTCGGCGGAAAGACCGGAACGGCGGACAAGGTCGTCAACGGCCGCTATGCCAAGGATCTGCGGTTCAACGCCTTCGTGGCGGCCTTTCCGATCGAAAAACCGGAATATGTCGTTTTGACCATTATCGACGAACCAAAGCCTGCCGAAGGGCAGAGCAGCGGTATCGCAGCCTTCAACGCGGCACCCATGGTGGCGGAAATTATCCGCAGATCCGCATCGTTTCTCGGGGTAAAGCCCGATTTCGGCCAACAAGTCGCGCCATTGCAGGTTTCCTACGACAGTGATGAGTAAAGCAGATTCGGTCATGAAACTGAAAGAATTGAACGGCATACCTGCCCTGGCAATCTCCGAATTCGGGGAAACGACGATCAATGGCCTGACTTCCGATTCGCGTGAGGTCAAGCCCGGTTTCCTCTTCGCGGCCCTGAAAGGCTCGAAGGCGGACGGCAGCGTTTATGCTGCGGACGCGGCAAAACGCGGCGCTGCGATCATCGTTGCCGCCAGCGATTCCAAGCTGAGCAACGTCTCCGCCCCGATCATCTATGTGGACGATCCGCGCCGTGCGCTCGCGCTTGCGGCTGCCAGCTTCTACCGGGTGCAGCCGGATGTGATGGTCGCCATCACCGGCACCAGCGGCAAGACATCGGTGGCATCCTTCACCCGCCAGATCTGGGCCAATGCCGGTTTCGCCTCGGCCAGCATCGGCACGACAGGCGTGGTTTCGCCGACGCGCAATGATTACGGTTCGCTGACCACGCCCGACCCCGTCGAGCTGCACAAGCTGCTGAGCGAGCTGGTCGAAGAGGGTGTCACCCATGCGGCCATGGAAGCCTCGTCGCATGGCCTTGACCAGCGCCGCCTCGACGGTGTGAAGCTGTCGGCCGGTGCTTTCACCAATCTTGGCCGTGACCACATGGATTATCATCCGACGGTCGAGGAATATCACGCCGCCAAACTGCGTCTGTTCAGGGAACTGCTGCCGAAGGGCGCGCCTGCCGTCATTTTTGCTGACGATCCCTTTTCCAAGCCGACCATTGCGGCGGCCACCGAAGCCGGTTGCAAGGTGCTGACGGTCGGCCGCAAGGGCGAATTCATCACCCTGAAGCGTGTCGAGCATGAGCGGTTCCGCCAGCATGTGGAAGTGCAGATTGCCGGCGAGATCTTTGAGATCACCCTGCCGCTGGCGGGAGATTTTCAGGTGGCCAATGGTCTTGTGGCCGCAGGGCTTGCCATCGCCACCGGAGTTCCCGCCGCTGCGGCCATGCGCGGCCTCGAGCGGCTGAAGGGCGCGCCTGGACGGCTCGATCTTGTCGGTGCGACGGAAGAGGGGGCGCCCGCTTATGTCGATTACGCCCACAAGCCCGATGCGCTGGAGAATGTGCTCACCTCGGTCCGTCCCTTCACGACAGGGCGCGTCATCGTGGTGTTCGGCTGCGGCGGCGATCGCGACAAGGGCAAGCGCCCGATGATGGGTGAAATCGCCACGCGCCTTGCCGATGTCGTCATCGTGACCGATGACAACCCGCGCTCGGAAGTTCCCGCCACCATCCGCGCTGAAATTCTCGCCGCCGCTCCCGGCGCGCAGGAGATCGGCGACCGGCATGAGGCGATCCGCGTGGCGGTTGCCATGATGAAATCCGGCGATACGCTGATTGTCGCGGGCAAGGGCCATGAAGAAGGCCAGACCGTCGGGACCGTCGTGCTGCCGTTCTCCGATCACACGGAAGTCGCCCAGGCCCTGAAGGACCGTCTGGCCCGGGAGCGCAATCCATGAGTTTGCTCTGGACCTCCGAAGCCATGATTGAGGCCATGAACGGCCGTCCTGTTGGCGCGCTGCCCGAAGGCATTACCGGGATTTCCATCGATACGCGCACCCTGCGCAAGGGTGAGGCGTTCTTCGCCATCAAGGGCGATGCGCTAGACGGGCATGATTTTGCCACGGCGGCGGTGGCTGCCGGTGCGGCGCTGCTCGTGGTTGCGGAAGTGAAGCTGCCCGCGCTCGGCAAACTCAAGACCCCAATGATCGTGGTCGATGATGTGCTCGCAGCCATGACGCGGCTCGGCCTTGCGGCGCGCGAGCGCTCCCATGCCCAGATCATCGCCGTGACCGGCTCCGTCGGCAAGACGACCACCAAGGAAGCGCTGCGGCACGTCCTGGCGGATTCGGGCAAGGTGCATGCATCGGTTGCCTCGTTCAACAATCACTGGGGTGTGCCGCTGACGCTCGCCCGCATGCCCGAGGACACGGATTACGGCGTTTTTGAAATCGGCATGAACCATGCGGACGAAATCCGTCCGCTGGTGAAAATGGTTCGCCCGCATGTGGCAATCGTCACGCTGATCGCTCCGGCGCATCTTGGCCATTTCAAGAACCTGCAGGAAATCGCGACGGCAAAAGCCGAGATTTTTGAAGGGCTTGTGCCCGGCGGCTATGCCTTGCTCAATCGCGACGACAAGCACTACAAGCTCCTGGAAACGCTGGCGCGCAACGCCGGTGTCGAGCACATCAAGAGTTTTGGTGAGAATGCCCGGGCGGATTATCGCCTGCGCGCGCTCAAGCTGCACGATGCCTGCTCCTGCATGACCGTGCGGCTTGCCGGTTCGGAAGCCGTCGTCAAGGTCGGCGCGCCGGGCAGGCACATCGTGCAGAACGTGCTGGCGGTGCTCGGCGCCGCGCATCTGACCGGCGCCGACATGACCAAGGTCACGCTGGCGCTGGCATCGCTGCGGCCGGAAAGCGGGCGCGGTGCGCGCCACCTGCTCGAAATCGGCAATGGCACGTTCACGCTGATCGATGAGAGCTACAACGCCAATCCGGCTTCGGTGCGCGCGTCGATAGAGCTTCTGGCTGCCGCCGTGCCCACGGGCAAGGGGCGCCGCATTGCCGTGCTCGGCGACATGCTGGAACTCGGCAAGCAGGCGCCGAAGCTGCATGCGGACCTGGCGCCGGTCATCACGGCCAATCATATCAACATGGTTTTTCTCGGCGGACCTGAAATGGCGGCGCTTAAAGCGGCCTTGCCGGTTGAATTTCACGCCGAATACAGGCAGAGCGTCGATGAATTGCAGTCAAATCTGCTGAACACGATCAGGGCCGGTGATGTGATCATGATCAAATCATCGAAAGGAATCGGTTTTGTCCGGATCGTCAAGGCAATCCTACAGAAGTACAACGCCGTGGAGCCCGCCGGTCCTGCCGAGTGAGCCTACGGGGATGGGGACATAGTCTATGCTTTATTATCTGGCCGGTCTGGCGGAACATATCCAATTTCTGAACGTGTTCCGCTACATCACGTTCAGGACCGGCGGCGCGCTGATCACCTCGGCGCTGATCGTGTTTCTGTTCGGTCCCCGCATCATCGACTCCCTGCGCGTCCGGCAGGGCCGCGGCCAGCCGATCCGCGCGGACGGCCCGCAGACCCACTTCAAGAAGGCCGGGACGCCAACCATGGGCGGCCTGATGATCATGACCGGTATCCTGATCTCGTCGCTGCTCTGGGCCAACTGGTCCAACATCTATGTCTGGGTCGTGCTTCTGGTTGCCGTGAGCTTCGGGGCCATCGGCTTCTACGATGATTATCTCAAGGTCAGCAAACAGTCGTTCAAGGGCTTTTCCGCCCGCGCGCGCCTCGGCATCGAGTTCCTCGTCGCTGCGCTGGCCGGTCTTGCCATCATGTGGGCGGGGCAGGAACCGTTCTCTTCGTCCTTGACCTTCCCCTTTGCCAAGCAGCTGATCCTCAATCTCGGCATTTTCTTCGTTCCCTTTGCCGCTTTCGTCATGGTCGGCGCGGGCAATGCCGTCAATTTCACCGACGGTCTCGATGGTCTTGCCACCGTTCCGGTGATGATCGCCGCCGCCTCGTTCGGGGTGATCGCCTACCTCGCCGGTAATGCGATCTTTGCCGATTACCTGCAGATCCATTTCACGCCGGGCACGGGTGAACTTGCCGTGGTTCTCGGCGCTGTCATTGGCGCGGGTCTCGGTTTTCTCTGGTTCAATGCACCGCCCGCCGCCATTTTCATGGGCGATACCGGTTCGCTGGCGCTGGGCGGCCTCATCGGTGCCGTCGCCGTTGCCACCAAGCACGAAATCGTTCTGGCCATCATCGGCGGCGTCTTCGTCATGGAAGCCATGTCGGTCATCATCCAGGTCACCTCGTTCAAGCTGACGGGAAAACGCGTGTTCCTGATGGCGCCGATCCACCACCATTTCGAAAAGAAGGGCTGGACCGAGAGCCAGGTCGTGATCCGCTTCTGGATCATTGCCGTCATTCTCGCGCTGATCGGCCTTTCCACACTCAAGCTCAGATAAGGCCAGTTGCATGATCGCTGCCCACTCCATGCTGGACAAGACCGTCGCGCTCTTCGGGCTCGGCGGTTCGGGTATTGCGACGGCAAAGGCGATCGCCGCCGGCGGGGCGCGGGTCATTGCCTGGGACGATAATCCCGAAAGCGTTGCGCGGGCGCAGGGTGCCGGCATCGAAACCAGTGACCTGCGTCTCGTCGACTGGAAGCAGTTTTCCTCCTTCGTCCTGTCGCCCGGCGTGCCGCTGACCCATCCGCGTCCGCACTGGACGGTGGATCTCGCCCGCGCCGCGGGCGTTGAAATCATCGGCGATGTCGAACTCTTCGTGCGCGAGCGCAATCTGGCGGGAAAGAACAGCCCGTTCATCGCCATCACCGGCACCAACGGCAAGTCGACGACGACGGCGCTGATCGCCCATATCATCAGGGCGTCGGGCCGCGACATGCAGCTGGGCGGCAATATCGGCACCGCCGTCATGACGCTGGAACCGCCGGCGGATGGCCGCCACTATGTCGTGGAATGCTCGTCCTACCAGATCGATCTCGCACCGTCGATCAATCCGACCGCCGGTATCCTTCTGAACCTGACGCCGGATCATCTCGACCGGCATGGCACCATGCAGCACTATGCCGAGATCAAGGAACGGCTGGTGGCGGGCAGCGAGACGGCGATTGTCGGTGTCGACGACAGTTTCTGCGCGGCGATTGCCGACCGGCTGGAGCGTGCGGGCAAACCGGTGATCCGCATCTCGAAACGCCTGCCGATCCCGAACGGCTATTTCGCCGACGGCACGACGCTGTATCTCGCCGAAAACGGCGCGAAAACTGCCGTCGCCACGCTGCAGGGCATCGGGTCGCTGCGCGGCGAACACAATGCGCAGAACGCGTTGGCAGCCTTTGCCGCCTGCCGCTCCGTCGGCCTCTCGGCGGATGAGATCAATGCGGGCCTCAAAACCTTTCCCGGCCTCGCTCACCGCATGGAGCAGGTGGCGCGGCAGGGCAGGACGTTGTTCGTAAACGATTCCAAGGCGACCAATGCGGATGCGGCCGCGCCCGCGCTGTCGTCCTTCCCGCGCATCTACTGGATTGCCGGCGGCCTGCCCAAGGAAGGCGGCATTGCCTCGCTGTCCGGGTTTTTCCCGCGTATCGCCAAGGCCTACCTGATCGGCGAGGCGGCACCGCAGTTTGCGGCAACGCTGGGCGAGGCGACGCCGTATGAAATTTCAGGCACGATCGCCGCCGCGGTGGAACACGCCGCGCGCGATGCGGCCGGCGACGGATCGCAGGAAGCTGTGGTCCTGCTGTCGCCCGCCTGTGCCAGTTTCGACCAGTTTCAGAATTTCGAGAAACGCGGCGAGGCATTCCGCTCCGCCGTATTGGCGCTTGCAGGCGCTTCACCGATTGAAGGGGCAAACTGATGGTAAGCCGCATTGACCGTGGACCCGTCGCCGACTGGTGGTGGACAATTGACCGTTTCCTTTTGGCCGCCTGCCTCAGCCTGATGGGCCTCGGCATCCTGCTTTCCTTCGCCGCGAGCCCCGCCGTCGCCGAGCGCATCGGTCTTGAGAGTTTTTACTTCGTCAAGCACCAGTCGATGTTCATGGTGCCTGCGGTGTTCGTCATGTTCGCCGTGTCGTTCATGGCGCCGCGCACCATCCGGCGCTTTGCCATCATCCTGCTCGGACTTTCCATGCTGGCGATGGTTGGCGCCCTGTTCTTCGGCATCGAAGTCAAGGGCGCGCGCCGCTGGGTGTCGCTGGCCGGCATCTCCATCCAGCCATCCGAATTCATGAAACCGGCCTTTGTCATTGTCTGCGCCTGGCTGTTTTCCGAGAATGAGCGGCGCAAGGATATTCCCGGCAACTTCTTCTCCATGGTGCTGTTCGGCGTTGTCGCGGCACTGCTGGTGGCCCAGCCCGACCTTGGCCAGACCATTCTGACCGCCATCACCTGGGGCGCCATGTTCTTCATGGCCGGTGTGCCGTGGCTGTGGATCATCAGCCTTGGCGTTCTCGGCGTTGCCGGTTTCTTCGGCGCCTACACGATCTTCCCGCACGTGGCGGGCCGTATCGACCGTTTCATGACCGGCGAAGGCGATACGTTCCAGGTGGATGCCGGGCGCGAGGCGATCATCCGCGGCGGCTGGCTCGGGCAGGGTCCGGGCGAAGGCACCATCAAGCGCATCATCCCTGACAGCCATACGGACTTCATCTTCTCGGTGACCGCCGAGGAGTATGGCATCGCGCTCTGCCTGCTGATCGTGCTGATCTTCGCCTTCATCGTCATTCGCGGCCTGTCGATCGCGCTGAAGGAGCGGGACGATTTCACCCGCCTTGCCGTCTCCGGCCTCGTCATCCTGTTCGGCTTCCAGTCGATCATCAACATTTCTGTGAACCTGCACCTGATGCCCGCAAAGGGCATGACGCTGCCGTTCATCTCCTATGGCGGCTCGTCGCTCATCTCTGTGGCAATTTCGACGGGACTGCTGCTGGCGCTGACAAGGCGCAGACCCGAGGGCAGGCGGTCGGCGACGCTGGCAAACACGAAAACGCCGTCACTGGCCAACGCTATCTGAGGGACTGATGTCGAAGGGGATTATTGTTCTGTGTGCCGGGGGCACGGGCGGGCACCTGTTTCCGGCGGAAGCGCTGGCGCATGCGCTGATCGAACGCGGCTGGGATATCCATCTGGCGACCGATGACCGCGCCGAACGGTTCGCCGGGAGCTTTCCGGCCAAGGAAATCCACGTGGTGCGCTCGGCCACCATCGGCGGACGCAACCCGATTTCTCTCGTCCGCACCTTCTGGACGCTCTGGCAGGGCAATCTCGATTCCCGCAAACTGTTCCGGCGCCTGAAGCCGAAGCTGGTTGCGGGCTTCGGCGGCTATCCGACCCTGCCGCCGCTCTATGCAGCGACGGCACTGAAAATCCCGACGCTCATCCACGAACAGAATGCCGTGATGGGCCGTGCGAACAAGGCGCTTGCTGCCCGCGTCAATGCCATTGCCGGCGGGTTCCTGCCGCAGGGCGAAGGCCCCTATGCCGGCAAGATCGTGGTGACGGGCAATCCCGTCCGCCCGGCCGTGCTGGCGGAAGTCGGCAAGGCCTACAAGGCGTCGCAGGCGCACCAGCCGTTTCATTTTCTGGTGTTCGGCGGCAGTCAGGGCGCCTCTTACTTTTCAACTGCCATCCCCGCTGCCATCCAGCTTCTGTCGCCGGAGGACCGGGCCCGTCTGGTGCTGACGCAGCAGGCCCGCGCCGAGGACGAGGCGCAGGTACGCGCCGCCTATCAGGCCATGGGCGTGAAGGCCGAGGTCGCGCCGTTCTTCAAGGATATGCCGCGGCGCATTTCCGATGCGCATTTCGTCATGTCGCGTTCCGGCGCCTCGACCGTGTCGGAAATCGCCGCCATCGGCCGCCCGGCCATTCTTGTTCCCTTCCCGCATGCGCTTGACCATGATCAGGCGGCCAATGCCGCTGCCTTGCAGGCCGCGGGCGGAGCCGATGTCATCAAGCAGTCGGAACTGTCGCCGGAGCGGATCGCCCATATCCTGACCAGCGCCATGCACGAACCGACGCGGCTGGCATTTATTGCGGAAAAAGCCCGCTCAACGGGCAAGCCGGACGCTGCAAGGTTGCTTGCCGACCTCACAGAGGCTATTGCATCCGGCCAATCCCTTACGGTGAGATGAGTTCGCTATGACCTCGTCTCCTTCTGAAGTTTTCAAAAAAGGAGTGCGTCCATGAAGATGCCGCTCAACATCGGCCTTGTTCATTTCATCGGTATCGGCGGTATCGGCATGAGCGGCATTGCCGAAGTCCTGCACAATCTCGGCTACAAGGTCCAGGGTTCCGATCAGGCGGACAGCGCCAATGTGCAGCGTCTGCGTGACAAGGGGATCGAGGTCTTTGTCGGACACGATGCGGACAATCTCGGCGATGCCGAGGTTATCGTGGTGTCGACGGCGATCAAGAAGAGCAATCCGGAACTCGTTGCCGCGCGCGAAAAACTTTTGCCCATCGTGCGCCGGGCGGAAATGCTGGCGGAACTCATGCGCTTCCGTCAGGCGGTCGCCATTGGCGGCACGCACGGCAAGACCACGACCACCTCGATGGTGGCAACGCTGCTCGATGCGGGCAATCTCGATCCGACCGTCATCAATGGCGGCATCATCAATGCCTATGGCACCAATGCCCGCATGGGTGCGGGCGAATGGATGGTGGTGGAAGCCGACGAGAGCGACGGCACCTTCCTGAAGCTGCCTGCCGATATCGCCGTGGTCACCAATATCGATCCGGAGCATCTCGATCACTACGGCACGTTCGACCGGGTGCGCGAAGCCTTCCGGCAGTTCGTCGAGAACGTGCCGTTCTACGGCTTCGGCGTCATGTGCCTCGACCATCCGGAAGTGCAGTCGCTGGTGTCGCGCATCGAGGACCGCCGCGTCATTACCTATGGTGAAAACCCGCAGGCGGACGTGCGTTTCGTCAATCTCGTGGTCGATGGTCCGACCTCGCAGTTCGACGTGCAGATCGCCAAGCGCAAGACCGGCGAGACCACCGAGATCAAGGGCCTGCGGCTGCCGATGCCCGGCAGGCACAACGTGTCGAACGCGACAGCGGCGATCGCCGTGGCGCATGAACTCGGCATTTCCGCCGAAGACATCAAGAAGGGCCTGTCGTCTTTCGGCGGCGTGAAGCGGCGCTTTACCCATACCGGTTCGTGGAAGGGCGTCGATGTGTTCGACGATTACGGCCATCATCCGGTCGAGATCAAGGCCGTGCTGAAGGCGGCGCGCGATTCCGCCAAGGGCCGGGTGATCGCCATCGTCCAGCCGCATCGCTTTACCCGTCTGGCGAGCCTCTTTGACGAGTTTGCGGCGTGCTTCAACGATGCCGATACCGTGATCGTCGCGCCGGTCTATACCGCTGGCGAAGACCCGATCGAGGGCGTCACATCGGAAGCGCTGGTGTCCCGCATCAGGACGGCGGCGCACCGCGACGCGCGCTATATCCAGGGGCCGCAGGACATCGCGCCCTTGATCGCCACCATCGCCAAGCCCGACGATTTCGTGGTTTTCCTGGGTGCCGGCAACATCACCCAATGGGCATATGCCTTGCCAAAGGAGCTGGCAGCGCTTTAGATTTTGCGGTTGCGTGAGGACGGGGTGTTTCACGCCAAGACTGCTGGAAGGATATCATGTCTTCAAGGATTGACGGCGAGGCCCTGCTTGGCAAGCTGGGGGATCGTTTCTCGGGGCTGCGCGGGCGGCTGACGCCCAATATGGGCATGGAAAAGGTGACCTGGTTCCGCGCCGGCGGCCCGGCGGAAGTCATGTTCCAGCCTGCCGACGAGGAAGATCTGGCAGCCTTCCTGCAGGCCGTTCCCGAAGAATATCCGATCCTTGTCGTCGGCATCGGTTCCAACCTTCTGGTGCGCGATGGCGGCGTCCCCGGTTTTGTCGTGCGCCTCTCCGCCAAGGGCTTCGGCGAGGTCGAGCGCGTCGGCGATACGCAGTTGCGGGCGGGTGCCGCGACCCCGGACAAGCGGCTTGCCGCAGCGGCACTTGAGGCGAAGATTGCCGGTTTCCATTTCTATCACGGCATTCCCGGCGGGCTGGGCGGCGCGCTGCGCATGAACGCCGGTGCCAACGGGGTCGAGACGCGCGAGCGGGTGGTCGAGGTACGGGCGCTCGACCGCAGGGGCAATGTGCATATCCTGTCCAATGCCGACATGGGCTATGCCTATCGCCATTGCGGCGCAGCCGGCGACCTGATCTTCACCTCGGCATTGCTGGAGGGAACACCCGGCGAGACCTATGCGATACAGGCGGCGATGCAGGCGGTGCAGCAGCACCGCGAGACCGTGCAGCCGATCCGCGAGAAGACCGGCGGCTCGACCTTCAAGAACCCGGAAGGCACATCCGCCTGGAAGCAAATCGACGCGGCGGGCGGTCGCGGCCTGATGATCGGTGGTGCACAGATGTCGCCCATGCACTGCAATTTCATGATCAATACCGGCACGGCCAGCGGTCATGACCTTGAAACGCTCGGCGAGACGATCCGCTCGCTCGTGCTGCAAAACTCCGGCATTCATCTGCACTGGGAAATCAAGCGTCTGGGGCTTTTCCGTCCCGGCCAGGAAGTGCAGGAGTATATGGGGCAGCTTTTGTAGCAAAAACCGAAATTTTTTTACGTTGAATCAGAGGCGCGTTTGCCTCTGATTTTGTTTCCGAAATCGAATCGCAAACACTTTTTTTTACGCCAAATTTCATTGTTGAATCAAAGGGGACTTGTCACGGAATCAACTCTCTGATTCTTTAGGGGCAAGCGTTAACTGATTTGAGTCGGCTGATTTGGTCAGCCTCGGGTGCCTGCGGTCTTGATCGCCGGGCGTGCGGAGACTCATGTCGTTTTTCGGCTTTGATGGGGATGTGTACAAGGGGTTGCCTTCATGGCGAAAAAGCATGTTGCGGTGCTGATGGGCGGATTTTCATCGGAGCGTCCGGTGAGTCTCTCCTCGGGCAATGCCTGCGCCGATGCTTTGGAGGCCGAGGGCTATCCGGTCACTCGCGTTGACGTGACCCGGGACATCGCCAGCGTGCTGGCTGAGCTGCGCCCCGATGTGGTGTTCAATGCGCTGCATGGTCCTTTCGGCGAGGACGGTACGATCCAGGGCATCCTCGAATATCTGGAAATTCCCTATACCCATTCCGGCGTGCTTGCGTCGGCGCTGGCCATGGACAAGGAACAGGCGAAGACCATCGCCAAGGCTGCTGGTGTTCCCGTGGCCGAAGCCAGGGTGATGAACCGCTTCGATTTCACCGCGAAACATCCGATGAAGCCGCCCTATGTGGTCAAGCCCGTCAATGAGGGGTCGAGCTTCGGTGTCGTCATCGTCAAGGAGGATCAGTCGCATCCGCCGCAGGTGATCACCTCGGCGGAATGGAAATATGGCAACACCGTCATGGTCGAACGCTACATCCATGGGCGCGAACTGACATGCGCCGTGATGGGCGATGTGGCCATCGGGGTGTGTGAAATCATTCCCGTGGGTCATCAGTTCTACGATTATGATTCAAAATATGTTGCAGGCGGATCAAATCATGTGTGTCCGGCTAAAATTTCACTAAAAATTTACCAAAAAATACAAACACTAGCACTCAAGGCGCATCAGGCAATTGGATGTAAAGGGATTAGCCGGTCGGACTTCCGTTACGACGACCGTTTTTCCGAAGATGGCGAACTGATTTGGCTGGAGATAAACACCCAGCCGGGCATGACTCCAACATCTCTTGTACCTGATATCGCCAAAGCCGCGGGGCATACCTTCGGTGAATTGTTGAGTTGGATGGTGGAGGACGCATCGTGTTTGCGTTGAAGGGCAAAAAAGTGCACCCCCGGGGTGTGGCGCCAGTGTCTTCGGACAGGATGGCGGCTTTTGGCCGTTTCCGCTTCGTCCTGCCGAAATTCCTGCGCAAGCCTGTGCGCGTCTTCACCCGCATGGTCGAAGGGGAGGTTCATATCCCCAACCATACGGGAACCCTCGGCGCTGTCGTCTTTCTGGCTTTGACCGGCGCTTACGGTGCCATTCTTGGCGGCCATGCTCCCGAGGTGGTCAAGGTAACGACATCGACCTTCGGTTTTGCCATCGAAGACGTGAAGGTGGTCGGCAACAAGGAAACCTCCGAGATCGACGTGCTCGGCGCGCTGGGCCTCGATGGCGAGACCTCGCTGGTCGGCCTGAGTGCCGCCGATGCGCAGAAGGCCGTGGCAACGCTGCCGTGGGTTGAATCCGTCGATGTGTTCAAGGTCTATCCGAACACGATCCAGATTTCGATTCACGAGCGCTCTGCCCTGGCTGTCTGGCAGAACGGCGATGATCTCTCGATCATCGACGAGGATGGCCGCGTGATCGTTCCCTATTCGTCCGGCCGCCATTCGGCGCTGCCGCTGATCATGGGCGCGGGTGCCGACAAGCAGGCGAAAATGCTGTTCGCGCAGATTGCCGCGTTTCCGGATGTCGTATCGCAGGTCCGTGCCTATGCCCGCATCGGCGACCGGCGCTGGGATCTGATCCTGAAGAACGGCGTGACGGTGATGCTGCCGGAATTCCGTATCGATCAGGCACTGGCCGATATCGTGAAGATGGACCGGAAGGACGGGCTGTTGTCCCGGGCGATCGCGTCGGTCGATATGCGGCTTGCCGACCGGGTTGTTTTGAAGCTGACGCCAGATGCGATGGTGCAGCGCGTAGAGTTTTTGAAGGCGCGAGACAAGGCGCCTAAGCGTTCGGAGAAGCGTATATGAGTATTCTGAACGGAAAGAGCACGTCGACTGGAGCTGCTTCCGCAAAACGGACGCGGTCTTTGACGGTTCTTGATATCGGTTCAAGCAAGGTGTGCTGCATCATCGCCCGGCTGCGTCCGCGCGAGGAAAGCGCGCATCTGCCCGGCCGTACCCATCGCATCGAGGTGCTCGGCATCGGCCATCAGAAATCGCGCGGCATCAAATCAGGCGTCATCGTCAATCTCGACGCGGCCGAGCAGGCCATCCGCCTGGCGGTCGATGCGGCCGAGCGCATGGCTGGCCTCACCGTCGATTCGATGATCGTCAACATTTCCGCCGGACGCCTGAAGAGCGAAAGCTTTTCCGCCAGCATCAATCTGGGCGGTCATGAAGTCGACCAGTCCGATATCCGCCGCGTGCTGGCCGCCGGTGCCAAGCAGGCGCTGGCAACGGAGCGTCACCTCGTGCATTCGCTGCCCATCGGTTATGCGCTTGATGGCGAGAAGGGTATCCGCGACCCGCTTGGGATGATCGGCGATACGCTTGGGGTCGAGATGCATGTGCTGACCGCCGATGCGGCGCCGCTGCGCAACCTCGAACTCTGCGTCAACCGCTGCCACCTTTCGGTCGAGGCGATGATTGCAACACCCTATGCCAGCGGCCTTTCGGCGCTCGTCGACGACGAAGCGGAAATGGGCGCGGCCTGCATCGATATGGGCGGCGGCACCACCACCATTTCCGTGTTCTCCGAAGGCAAGTTCATCCATGCGGATGCCATCGCCATCGGCGGCAATCACGTGACGATGGATGTGGCGCGCGGTCTTTCCGCCCATATGGACGATGCGGAACGGCTGAAGGTCATGCACGGTTCGGCCCTGCCGAGCGCTGCCGATGACCGGGATCTCATCAGCGTCTCGCCGCTCGGCAATGACGGCCGCGACGTTCCCAACCAATATCCGCGCGCGGTGCTGACACGCATCATCCGGGCGCGCGTTGAAGAAACACTGGAATTGGCACGCGACCGCCTCAATCAGTCCGGCTACGGCCAGATTGTCGGCAAGCGTGTTGTCCTGACAGGCGGGGCCAGCCAGTTGGCGGGTTTGCCTGAAGTGGCGCGCCGTATTCTGGCCCGCAACGTACGTATTGGCCGTCCTCTGGGTGTAACGGGGCTTCCCGAAGCAGCCAAGGGGCCAGCTTTCTCCGCAGCGGTGGGTCTGTTGATCTATCCGCAGGTGGCAGGAATTGAGGAGCGTTCTGTAAAGGCCGGTTCATCATCGCTGATGACGGGTACGGGTGGGCGTTTTCAGCGTATCGGCCAGTGGCTGAAAGAGAGTTTTTGATCAATCCGGGGAAACCCAAAAGAGATACCGCGGCGGCGAAGCGGTAAAGGAAAAAGGAACAAACAAATGAGCATCAATCTGCAAAAGCCGGACATTACCGAGCTTAAGCCCCGGATCACCGTGTTTGGTGTTGGCGGTGGCGGTGGCAACGCGGTCAATAACATGATCAATGCCGGTTTGCGCGGTGTTGAGTTTGTTGTGGCCAATACGGATGCGCAGGCCCTGTCGCAGTCGAAGGCTGAACGTCTCATTCAGCTCGGTGCTGCAGTGACCGAAGGTCTGGGCGCCGGTTCGCAGCCGGAAGTCGGCCGCGCCGCCGCTGAAGAATGCATCGATGAAATCAACGATCACCTGCAGGGCACGCACATGTGCTTCGTGACGGCCGGCATGGGTGGCGGTACCGGTACCGGCGCTGCGCCCGTTGTTGCCCGCGCCGCCCGCGAAAAAGGCATCCTGACCGTGGGTGTCGTCACCAAGCCTTTCCATTTCGAAGGTCAGCGCCGCATGCGCACCGCCGATATGGGCATCGAGGACCTGCAGAAGAATGTCGACACACTGATCGTCATTCCGAACCAGAACCTCTTCCGCATCGCCAATGACAAGACGACCTTTGCCGATGCCTTCGCCATGGCCGACCAGGTTCTCTACTCCGGTGTTGCCTGCATCACCGACCTGATGGTCAAGGAAGGCCTGATCAACCTCGACTTCGCCGACGTGCGTTCGGTGATGCGCGAGATGGGCAAGGCGATGATGGGTACGGGCGAAGCATCCGGCGATGGCCGCGCCATGGCCGCTGCCGAAGCTGCCATTGCCAACCCGCTGCTCGACGAAACCTCGATGCGCGGCGCCAAGGGCCTGCTGATCTCGATCACCGGCGGCCGTGACATGACGCTGTTCGAAGTCGACGAAGCGGCAACGCGCATTCGCGAAGAAGTCGACCAGGATGCCAACATCATCCTCGGCGCGACCTTCGACGAAAGCCTCGAAGGCATCATCCGCGTTTCGGTCGTGGCAACGGGTATCGACAAGCAGCTGGGAGAGTCGGCCCCTGCGCCGATCGAATTTCGCCAGCCGATGAAGCCGATTGCCAAGCCGGTCCAGCAGCCGGCCGCCCGGGTCGAGACTGTTGCGCCGCGCCCTGTCGTGCAGCAGCCGGCTGCCCGCCTTGCCGATCCGGTCGCCGACGCCATCCGCGCCGCCGAAATGGAAATGCCGCAGCGCGCACCGCAGCCGGCCGAACAGGAATTCCGTCCGCAGAGCCGCATTTTCCAGGCACCTGCGCCGGAAGTGTTCGACGCACCGGTTGCCGCAGCACCGCAGCAGCCTGTCCACCAGCCGGCGCCGCAGCCGCAGGTTCAGATGCAGGCGGCGCCCGTCGCACAGCCCGCACCGGCACCGCGCATGCCAAACGTGTCCGACTTCCCGCCGGTTGTTCAGGCGGAACTCAATGCCCGCGACCATGGCCGCGACCAGGCATCCTATGACAGCCACGAAGACCGTGGCCCGATGGGTCTGCTGAAGCGCCTGACCGCCGGCCTGACCCGCCGCGAAGACGACACCGCACGGCTTGAACCGGCACAGCCGCGCGAACCGGCCATGCGTCCGGCAGAGCCGCGCCGCCCGTTGTCGCAGGATGCATCGATCTATGCCCCGCGCCGCGGACAGCTGGACGAACAGGGCCGTGTTCAGCCCCAGTCGCGCCAGTCGTCGGAAGATGATCAGCTGGAAATCCCGGCATTCCTGCGCCGCCAGGCCAACTGATCCGATCACGTATTGTTAAGAAATATGAAACCCGCCATTGTCTCAATGGCGGGTTTTTTCATTCAAACTATTGAAAAACCTCGAAAACGACCTAGTTCTTGTCCGTGCAGGACCGTTGCGGGACTGCTGAAACCGTGATTTTGCCTGACGCCGCGTCAATTGTATCGTCCCGCGCAAAATAGCTGCGGTTCACCTTGATTCTGGCAGAACGGCACAGATTGATTTTACGATGATATGGGCAGAGCAGGGCATGGGGTCTCAGTTGCGCGACTATCAAACGACCATTGCAGAGCGGGTATCGCTGTCCGGCGTTGGCGTCCACAGCGGCGCACCCGTCACGATGACCTTCGTGCCGTCCGCCGCCGATACGGGCATCGTCTTTCACCGGCGGGATGGCGAAGGGCGCAGCCATGCCATCAAGGCGCTGGTCTCGGAAGTCGGCACGACGGATCTCAGCACCACGCTGGGCAAGCGGAGCGGCGCGACCGTCAGCACCGTTGAACATGTGATGGCCGCGATATCCGGGGCAGGGATCGACAATCTGATCATCGAGATCGACGCGCCGGAAGTGCCGATCGTCGACGGCACATCGGCCGCCTTCCTCGTGGCCTTCGATGAGGCGGGGCTGGTCCAGCAGACAGCCCGGCGGCGCTATATCCGCGTGCTCAAGCCGTCACGCATCGAGGCCGGTGCCTCCTGGGCGGAGTTCGTCCCCCATGGCGGCACACGCTACGAGGTGGAGATCGATTTCGACACGCCCGTCATCGGCAGGCAGATCTTTGCCGCGGATATGAGCGAGGCGGTGTTCCGCGACGAGATTGCGTCCGCCCGCACCTTCGGGTTCATGCGCGATGTGGAAAAGCTCTGGGCTGCCGGGCTGGCACTCGGTTCGTCACTGGATAATTCGCTTGTCATCGGCGATGACCATACGGTCATCAATCCCGGCGGCCTGCGCTTTCCCGATGAGTTCGTGCGCCACAAGACATTGGATGCCGTTGGTGATCTTGCCCTGGCAGGGGCGCCGTTCATCGGCTGCTTCCGTTCCTATCGCGGCGGCCACCGCCTGAACGCCATGGCGCTGCGGGCACTGCTGTCCGATCACTCTGCGTTCGAGATTGTCGAAACGGCGGGCATCCCGGGGCGCGGGGCGTCCCTCGTCGCTGTCCATGCACCGGTGTTTGCACCCTGGGCTGTCTAGCCAATCTTGCAATTGATGTCATGCGTGGTTCGACAAGCTCACCATGAGGGGTTTGGGTGGGCTGCAATGCCAATCGCCGAGGTGGCAGAAGTATAGCTCCCTGCAATCCCCATCCTCCCTCATGGTGAGCTTGTCGAACCTCGCACCACCCGTTCAATCCCTCTAAGCGGCCTTTGCTCCCACACGCACTGACTCGTGCAATGCCTGCAGGATGATCGATGCCAGCCGGGCCGTAACCGGCGACGGTTCCGCATCGGCCCGGTACAGATCCAATCCCAGATTTGGCAGCAGGGGCAGTCCGTTTGCTCCAGGCCGTATCGCCTGCACCGTTCCCGGCAAGCCGATCGGCGTGCGGATGGTGAGGCCGAGCCCCGCCGCCGTTGCGGCCCACAGGCCGCCCAGGCTTGGACTGATGAACGCCAGGCGCCAGGCGATGCCGGCGCGATCCAGCGCGTTGATGGCGGCGGTGCGCAACAGGCACGGCGCTTCAAGGGCGGCCAGCGGCAGGGGTTCGTTGCCAGACTTCTGCCAGATCATGTCGGGATTGATGGAGCCGACCCAGCACATGGGAACCTCCATGACGCGTTCGCTGTTGGACAGCGGTGCGCTGTTGTTCCAGGCCAGCGCGAGATCGAGGCGGCCGGATGCGACGCGCTCGAGCAGCTCCGCATTGCGGGCCACCCGCGCTTCGATGCGCACCTTGGGATGGGCCCGCGCAAACTGCCCGAGAATATTGGGCAGCAGGGTTTCGCCGAAATCCTCCTGCAGGCCGAGCCGTACCCAGCCTTCCAGTTCGATGCCGTGAATGGCGCTCGCCGCTTCGTCGTTGAGGTCGAGCAGGCGCCTTGCATAGGCGAGCATCGTCTCGCCCGCGTCGGTCAGAGCAAGGCCGCGTCCGGATTTCTGGAATATCGGCGTTCCCGCCTGCTGCTCCAGCTTTTTCAGCTGGGCGCTGACCGCCGAGGTCGACCGGCCGAGCCTGTCGGCTGCCTTGGCAAAACTGCCAAGGTCGACGCCCGTCGTGAAGGTTCGCAGAACATCCAGGTCGAATATGGTCCGGCGCATATTTATCGTCCAGTTTTTCAGGATCATTGATCCATATATTTCTGATTATCAGGATGATTGTGCGATGCTAGAACCATTCCGTCAAGTTCAATTGCGCTTCACACCATGTGCCGGGGCGCCAGACAAAGAGGATCGTTCCATGCCGTTCGCCCGTATTTCCCTCATGCAGGGCAAGTCTGATGATTATCTGAAAGCCGTGTCGGACAGCCTGTATCAGGCGATGATCGAGACGTTCAATGTTCCGCAGAACGATCTTTTCCAGGTCATCCACCAGCACCGCCCGAACGAGTTCATTTTCGACCGCCATTATCTCGGCGGCCCGCGCTCCGAAGATTTCATCATCTTTGCCATCGCCATCGGCAAACCGCGCGATACGGCGACGAAGAAGGCGTTCTACGAGCGGCTTGTCGAGAAGCTTGCGGTTTCTCCTGGCGTGCGCCCCGAGGATGTCATGATCATCATCAGCACGTCCTCGCGTGATGAATGGTCCTTCAGCAGTGGCGGCATGCAGATGCTCGACGTCGCCTGACCCGGCTTTTCTCAGTACAGGAAATCAGTCCATGAACGACATACCCACGAAACTAAAGGCCTGTCCGGCGGAAATGACGATACGGCGGGCAGGGACGGCAATCGGACGTGCGCCGGAGGGCATATCCTCCGCGCCGTTCTGGGCGGAAATGCTTTTGGAAAGCGAAAGCGAAGGTGAGAACACGGTGATGCGTGCCACCGTCGACCCATCGGTCATCACCCATTGGCACACCCATCCGCGCGGACAGTTTCTCTATGTCCTGTCCGGCGTCGGCCTTGCCCAGAGGGACGGCGGACCGGTTGAAGAACTGCGGGCCGGGGATTGCGTCTGGTTCGCTCCGGATGAACGCCATTGGCACGGCGCCAGCGCTGACAGCGCGTTCTCCTATGTCAGTATTCAGGCCGTGCAAGACGGCAAGTCGGTGCATTGGCTTGAACCCGTCATTCGACAAGGAGAACGATCATGATTGCGATGCAGTACAGTTTCACCCTGCCTGCCGATTATGACATGGGGATCATCGACCGGCGGATCGCCGAGAAGGGGCATCTGCTCGACAACTATCCGCATCTGCGCTTCAAGGCCTATCTGTCGGCCCGCCGCACGGATGCAACCCGTAGCCGTGACAACCTCTATGCGCCGTTTTATCTGTGGGACGATGTGGAGGGCTTGAACAATTTTCTCGGCGGGGACGGGTTTGCCGGCGTGTCGGGCGCGTTCGGCCGGCCGCAGGTAAAGTCCTGGTTTGTCTGGCAGGCCTTCGTGTCGCCCGACGTGTCGCAGGTGGCGTTTGCGACGCGGGAGATTGTGCCGGTCGACGCTTCAACGCCCCTGGGCGAAAGACGCAAACAGGAAAGCGGGCGGGTGCTGCGGGATGGCGAAGACAACGCTATTCTTGCATCCGTGGCGGGTTTCGAGCCGACCACATGGACGGTGGTGCGTTTCCGGCTGTGGGCTGCGGCGCAGCCGGAACAGGCCGATGAGGCGACCCGGATTTACCGGGTAGGGCATATGTCGCTGCCGAAATAAGGGAATATGTTCTTTTCTCAACTCATTTCTGCCTCCGCCACAAATTTGGACGAATAGATGGCAATAAGATTGCTGATTCTGTTGGCTTGTGGTTTAAGAACGCGCAACTGACAGTGAGTTTGACAGTATCTAGAGCATGATGCGCAAACGTGATATCGGATTTGCGCAGAATGCTCTAATTTCTTGAATGGGGCCTAAGACAGAATGGCGAGTTGCAGAATGTCGATGAGTGCAGGGTTTGGCAGCAAGGCCCGGTTGGCCCTTCTTATGGCGTCCGTTGCCGGTGCAACAGCCATTTCCGGTTGTGCTTCGAATGACAAGGATCTCGACCTGTCGGCCTATGTCGACACAATCGAGCCTGCTGATGTGCTCTACAACCAGGCTCTCGCCAATCTGAATGCCGGGCGCCTCGACGAGGCCGCCAAGAAGTTCGATGCCGTCGACCGCCAGCATCCCTATTCCGAATTCGCCCGCAAGGCGCTGGTGATGGGGGCTTTCGCCAATTACCGTGCCGGCAAGTATGACGACTCGCTCGCCATGACCAAGCGCTACATCGCGCTGTATCCGACGCAGCCGGAAGCCGCCTACGCCTATTACATCACCGGCCTGTGCTATTACCGCCAGATCCCGGACGTGACGCGCGAACAGACCATGACACGCCGCTCCATCACGGCGTTCAATGAAGTCGTCGAGCGTTTCCCGCAGTCGGAATATGTCGACGATTCCAAGGAAAAGATCCGTTTCGGCCGCGACCAGCTCGCCGGCAAGGAAATGCAGGTCGGCCGCTATTATCTGGAACGCAAGGAATATCTGGCGTCGATCAAGCGCTTCCGCGGCGTTGTCGAGCAGTATTCCAACACCCGCCATGTCGAAGAAGCACTGGCACGCCTGACCGAAGCCTATTATGCGCTGGGTCTGACCAGCGAGGCGCAGTCGGCCGCAGCGGTGCTCGGACAGAACTACCCGGACAGCCAGTGGTACAAGGACAGCTACAAGCTGCTGCAGAGCGGCGGTCTGGAGCCGCGCCAGAATGCCGGTTCCTGGCTGTCACAGGCTGCCCAGACGATCGTGGGCAGCAAGAAAAATGGCGCCTGATCCACTATTAACCTGAGCGATTCATGCTTTCGCACCTGTCGATCCGCGATATTGTTCTGATTGAACGGCTCGACATTGAGTTTCGCGATGGCTTGTCGGTACTCACCGGCGAGACCGGTGCCGGAAAATCCATCCTCCTCGATGCCTTGTCGCTCGCCCTCGGCGCGCGCGGCGATGCCTCGCTGGTGCGCCACGGCGCGGAGCAGGGGCAGGTAACGGCCGTGTTCGACGTGGCCGGTGCCCATCCCGCCCGCGAACTCCTGCGCGACAACGACATCAGCGATGACGGCGACATCATCCTGCGCCGCGTGCAGACATCGGATGGCCGCAGCCGCGTCTTCATCAACGATCAGGCCGCAAGCGTCACGCTGTTGAAGGAGCTCGGCCGGAGGCTGGTCGAAATCCACGGCCAGCACGATGACCGCGCACTGATCGATATCGATATTCACCGTACACTGCTCGACGCTTTCGGTTCGCTGGAAACCAAGGCGGCAACGGTCCGCTCATTGCACAAGACCTGGCGGGATGCGGAAAACACGCTGGTGCGGCACCGCGCCAAGGTTGAGGCGGCGACGCGCGAGGCGGATTATCTGCGGGCCTCCGTCGACGAACTGACAAAGCTCGATCCGGAGCCGCTGGAAGAAGAGGCGCTGGCCACCCGGCGCACCGAAATGATGCGCTCGGAAAAGATCGCTGGCGATGTCAACGATGCCAACGAGGTGCTGTCGGGCTCGGGTTCCCCGGTGCCGTCGCTGGCGAGCTTGGTGCGGCGGCTGGAGCGCAAGGTGCCGGAAGCGCCACAGTTGCTGGAGCCGGTGGTCAAGGCCATCGACGAGGCGCTCAACGCCCTGACGGAAGCGCAGAACGGCATTGAACAGGCCATCCGTGCCATTGATTTCGATCCGCGTGTTCTCGAGCAGACCGAAGAGCGGCTTTTCGCCCTGCGCGGTGCCGCACGCAAATATTCCGTACCGGTGGATGATCTCGCCGGCCTGCGCGACAAGATGGATGCGGATCTCGCGGATATCGATGCGGGCGCCGAGCGGCTCGGCGCGCTGGAAAAGGAAGCTGTCGCGGCGCGGGCCGCCTATGACGAAGCGGCGGCGATGCTGTCACGGGAGCGGCACGAAACCGCCGGTCACCTCAAGGCAGCCGTCATGGCCGAGCTTCCGGCGCTGAAGCTGGAGCGGGCCGAATTCATCGTCGAGATGGCGGCGGACCCGGAAAACCGCCTGCCCGAGGGCATCGATACGGTCGAATACTGGGTGCGGACCAATCCCGGCACCCGGGCGGGGCCGATGATGAAGGTGGCGTCGGGCGGCGAGCTGTCGCGCTTCCTGCTGGCGTTGAAGGTGGCGCTGGCGGACCGCGGTTCGGCGCCGACACTGGTGTTCGACGAAATCGACACGGGCGTTGGCGGTGCCGTGGCCGATGCCATCGGCCAGCGCCTGCGCCGCCTGTCGGACCGGGTGCAGGTGCTGTCGGTCACCCATGCGCCGCAGGTGGCGGCACGGGCGCAGACACATTTTCTCATCGCCAAATCCGCCAGGGGCGATGACCGTGTTGCCACGTCCATCCATGCGATGGAAACGGGCGACCGCCAGGAAGAAATTGCCCGGATGCTGGCCGGTGCCAGCGTCACGGACGAAGCACGTGCCGCCGCGGTGCGGCTTCTGCGTGAGAACAGCGCCGCTGCCTCCTGAGCGGGTTGCACGCCTGCGCTGCGTGGTTCGACAAGCTCACCATGAGGGAACTTGGCGTCCTGCAGAATACAAACCTCCCTCATGGTGAGCTTGTCGAACCACGCACCATCTTCAT
This sequence comes from Phyllobacterium sp. MT110, assembly GCF_058792715.1. Lineage (NCBI taxonomy): Bacteria > Pseudomonadati > Pseudomonadota > Alphaproteobacteria > Hyphomicrobiales > Phyllobacteriaceae > Phyllobacterium > Phyllobacterium sp. MT110. The sequence continues at coordinate 1,842,552 of NZ_JBXAFE010000001.1, read as the reverse complement.
GCAGAGCGGGTTGTGGCAGGAGCTGACTGCAACCTGCGGATCCCGCCGATTTTGAACGGTGCATTTGCGCGCCGCTTCAGTTAATCTCCCGCCGAATCCGTATTTTCAGCGTCGGACAGGCCATGGCAGACATTCCCGTAGAAGAATTGAGCGAAGCAGAAGCGGCAGAGGAACTCGGCCGTCTGGCGGCGGAGATTGCCCAGCACGACTACCGCTACAACACGGAAGATGCGCCGACGATATCCGACGGCGAATATGACGCCCTGCGGCGGCGGAACCTTGCCATCGAGCAGCGTTTCCCGCACCTGAAGCGCGAGGATTCTCCCTCGAACAAGGTGGGCGCGACGGTCTCGGAAAAATTCGGCAAGGTCACGCATTCCATCCCGATGCTGTCGCTGGACAATGCCTTTTCCGATCAGGACGTGCAGGATTTTGTCGACCGCATCCGCCGCTTCCTCAAGCTGGGCGCCAGCGCGCCGGTTGAAATCACCGCCGAACCGAAGATCGACGGGCTGTCCCTGTCGCTGCGCTACGAGATGGGCCGCCTGGTCACCGCCGCCACCCGCGGCGACGGCACGACGGGTGAAAACGTCACGCTCAACGCGCGTACTGTCGCGAGCATTCCGAATGTATTGAACGGCAATCCACCCGAGGTGCTGGAGGTGCGCGGCGAAGTCTATATGAGCCATGCGGATTTTGCCGCGCTGAACGAGCGCCAGACGCAGGATGGCAAGCCGGTCTTCGCCAATCCGCGCAATGCTGCAGCCGGGTCGCTGCGCCAGCTCGACGCGACGATCACCGCATCGCGGCCGCTGCAGTTTTTCGCCTATGCCTGGGGCGAGGTCAGCGCCATGCCTGCGGCAACGCAGATGGGCATGGTGGAGGCGTTCAAGTCCTACGGTTTCCGCGTCAATCCGCTGATGCAGAAGTTCGAGACGGTGGATGGCCTGGTCAGGCATTATCACCAGATCGAGGAACAGCGCGCGACGCTGGGCTATGATATTGACGGTGTTGTCTACAAGGTCGACGATCTTGCTTTGCAGCAGCGGCTGGGCTTTGTCTCCCGCAGCCCGCGCTGGGCCATTGCCCACAAATTCCCGGCGGAACAGGCGATCACCATCCTGCGGGGCATCGACATTCAGGTCGGGCGGACAGGCGCACTGACCCCTGTCGCCCGGCTTGAACCGGTGACGGTCGGCGGAGTCGTCGTCACCAATGTGACCCTGCACAACGAGGACTACATCAAAGGCATCGGCCAGAACGGCCAGCCGGTCCGCGAGGGGCGGGACCTGCGCGTCGGCGATACCGTCGTGGTGCAGCGGGCGGGCGACGTCATCCCGCAGATCGTCGATATCGTCGCGGACAAGCCGCGCGGCCCGTCCGCCTATACCTTCCCGGATACCTGCCCGGCCTGCGGCTCGCATGCGGTGCGCGAGGAGGGGGAAGTGGTGCGGCGCTGCACAGGCGGGCTGATCTGCCCGGCGCAGGCGGTGGAGCGCATCCGGCATTTCGTCTCGCGAAATGCCTTCGACATCGAGGGGCTTGGCGAAAAGCAGGTCGAGTTCTTCTTCAAATCCGACGATCCGGCCCTGCATATCGGCACGCCTGCGGATATTTTCACGCTGAAGAAAAGGCAGGCGGCATCGCTGGCCAAGCTGGAAAACATCGACGGTTTCGGCGCTGTCTCCGTCAAGAAACTCTATGACGCGATCGATGACCGGCGGCAGGTGGCGCTGAGCCGCTTCATCTATGGTCTGGGCATTCGCCATGTCGGCGAGGTCAATGCCAAGCGGCTTGCCAAGGCCTATCGCTCCTACGCGGCGCTGGCAGCGGTTGCGCAGGCGGCGACCCTGCCGGCGGACAAGTCCGACAAGGGCAACGACGCCTGGCGCGAGCTCAATGATGTCGAGGGCATCGGCAGCATCGTGGCCGAAGCACTGGTCGATTTCTATGCGGAAGAGCACAACCGGACGGCGCTGGCTGCCCTGCTTGATGAAGTCACGCCGCTGGACGAAGAGGTGCGCACCGTCAGCAATTCGCCGGTTGTCGGCAAGACCATCGTCTTCACCGGTTCGCTGGAGCGCATGTCGCGCGACGAGGCGAAAGCCATGGCCGAACGCTACGGCGCCAAGACGGCCGGGTCCGTCTCGAAAAAGACCGATCTGGTGGTGGCCGGGCCGGGGGCCGGTTCCAAGCTGACGCAGGCACAGTCCCTTGGCATCGAAGTCATCGATGAAGATGCCTGGTTTACCCTGGTGGGCGCATGAGCGAGACGGTTTTCAAGGGGTTTGGCGACAAGGCGCTGCCTTTCCTCAAGGCGCTGGATTTTCACCAGAACCGGGAATGGTTCGTTGAGAACAAGGATCTGTTCGAAGCCCACCTGCACGAGCCGCTGGGCGACCTTATCGATGATCTGATCGCCCGGTTTGAAAAGGCCGGATTGCCGTTCAAGGGTGACCGCAAGAAATCGCAGTTCCGCATCAAGCGGGACACGCGCTTTGCCAAGGACAAGAGCCCCTACAACCGGCATCTCTCGGCACTGCTTTCGCCCGATGGCAGCAAATGGGCCGAATCGGGCTGTTTCTATGTCTGCGTCGGTCTGGAGGACTACAAGGGCTGCTACGCCGCCGTCGCGTGGTGGCAGCAGAAGCCGGAGCTTCTCGCAGCGATGCGCAAGGCCATCGTCGACAAGCCGGAGAACTACCGCGCCATGGTGGCCGCGTTGAAAAAGGGCGGCCTGACCTTAAGCGATTACGACCGCCTGAAGCGCACGCCGCGCGGCTTCGAAACGGTGACCGATCCCGACCTCGTCGAAGCCCTGCGCAACCGGCATTTCGTCGTGCGCCATCCCATTGATCCGGATGGCATTACGTCGCCGGCGCTTGCCGACGAACTCTTCGACTTTGCATTGAAGGCCAAGCCGCTCATCGACTGGGGAAAAAAGATCGAGGGAACGCTGGTTTCCTGATGTGCCGACGGGACAAATGTGGTGCTGCGGCAACACCGTTCCGGCCAATAAATCGGCCCGAAATAATCGGTGTATTTAATATTGACTTTTATAGTCATGTTTTTGTACTGAACAAATGTACAGCGTGAATACACGCAGATAATTTCCGCTCAGCAAGCCATGAACACGGCGCGGTCTTCGCGCTCAACGTTAAGCCAGCCAAGCATTCTTTCGGGGGTTTGGATATGGTTTTGACACGGAACATGCTTGCGCGCCTGATGTGCGGTAGCGCGGGTACCCTGCTGGTTGTGGGGTTGGGCACGGGCGCAGCGTTTGCCCAAAGCGCACCGGCAACGGGCGAAACAATCGAGCTGGCGCCGATTGTGCTCAAGCGCAATCAGAGCGGCACGGAGGCGACGCCGCTGACGGCGACGACCGAGCGGGAAACCATCCAGCAACGGATGGTCGATAATTTCCAGGATCTGGGGCGCCGGGTCGATGCGGGCGTCAATTTCAACTCCACCTCGAAGAGCATCAATCTGCGTGGTCTCGACCAGGACCGGGTGCTGACCACGATCGATGGCATCCGCGTGCCGTGGATTTCCGATCCGCGCGGAACGCAGGGCGGTCTCGACGGTTTTGATTTCGACGGGCTCTCCAAGATTGACATCACCAAGGGCGCCGACTCAAGCCGCTACGGTTCGGGCGCGCTGGGCGGGGTGGTCCAGATGCGCACGCTCGACCCGTCCGATGTCATCAGCGATGGGCGCAACTGGGGCGTTCTGACCAAAGGCACCTATGACAGCGGCGATCGCAGCTGGCGCACCAATGCGGCGGTGGCAGCCCGTGCGAGCAACACGGAATTCCTCGTGCAGGGCGGGTATCGCCAGGGCCACGAGAAGGATACCCCCGGTGATATCGGCGGTTATGGCACTGGACGGACCGAGGCCAATCCGCTCGATTACGATCAGGGCAATGTGCTGGTAAAACTCTACCAGAATGTCGAGGGCGGCCATCGTTTCGGCCTGACCGGCGAAATCTTCAAAAAGGATTCCGATTCGGACAATTTCATCGGAACAACCTCGGCCTATGTGCCCGACAGCTTCAAGTCCGGCGAGAATTATGAACGCAAGCGCATTTCCGGCAGCTACGACTACATCGCCCCGGACAAGGGCGGCTGGGTGGATGAGGCGCACGCCGTTGCCTACTGGACGCAGCAGACCCTGACTAATACGACCGATGCCATCCGCCTGCCGGATGCCAGGGCGCGGATCATTCGCGGCGACCCGTTCCGCTATGGCTTCCCCTCGGGCGTGTACAAGCGCGACAACGAGCTGAACCTCGATGCCTATGGCTTTACCGGCTACGTGGTCAAGGAAGCCGAGATCGGCGACATCAGGCACAAGTTCCGCATCGGTACGGAAATCTACCGGCAGAACATGCATCAGTACGCGGCGGGCGTCGACAATTGCCCGAGTGTCAACTGGAGCAAGCTGCCCCAGCCCTTCGGCCCGCAGACCTGTCGCATGCTGCATGCCAACAGTTCCGACATGCCCGACGTGCAGTCGACCGGATTCGGCATCTATGCCGAGGATGATATCGAGCTTCTGAACGGCCGTCTGACCCTGACGCCGGGCGGGCGTTTCGACTGGTACGAGCACAATCCGCAGTCGACCGCAGCCTATGAGCATGGCCCCAACTTCAACGGGACATTGCCTGCATCCAACAGCGACTCGCGCTTTACGCCGAAGCTGCGGGCGACCTATCACGCCACCAGCGAGCTGGATTTCTATGTGCAGTGGGCCCAAGGCTTCCGCGCGCCGTCCGCGCAGGAACTGTTCCAGAACTACGGCGCGCCCGGTTCCTATGCCCGTGTCGGCAATCCCGGCCTGAAGGCTGAGACCAGCAACGGTTTCGAGGTTGGCGCCAAGTATGAGAGCGACAGATATGCGCTGTCGGCCAGCGTCTTCAACAATTACTACCGCAACTTCATCGACACTGTGACCATTGCACCGCCCGGCGGCGAGTATCCGGTTGGCGGCATCACCGGTTATGCCAATCTCAATCGCGTGCAGATCTACGGTGCCGAACTCAATGGCCGCGTCAATTTCGCCGAGAACTGGGTGACATGGGCATCGGTTGCCGTTTCGCAGGGCGAGAACACCGAAACCCAGGAATATCTCAACTCCATCCCGCCGATCCGCGCGATTGTCGGCCTCGGCTATAACGCTGACAGCTGGGGTGCCGATGTGTCGCTGACGATGGCCGCAGCGCGCGACAAGGTCAGCGGCGGCGGTTTCGTTGCTCCCGGCTATGGCATCGTCGATACGACAGCCTATTGGGAGCCGAAGTTTGCCAAGGGCATGAAGCTCCAGGCCGGCGTCTTCAATGTCTTCGACAAGAAATACTGGAATGCCACGGATGTCCCGAACGATATCAATCTCGCGGTGGCCGACCGCTACGCCGAAGTTGGCCGCAGCTTCCGCATTTCGCTGACCCAGAAGTTCTGAGTTCAGCCGATTGCCGGGTCTGGTGTGCGTGTCGAACCACGCACACCATCGACGCAGTTGGCCAGGCCGTTCGACGCTGCAGCAACATTGATGATAGCGATCAACAATTCTCACGTGACAGGCTGGCCAACCTGCCTTAGACCACGCTCATCATGAGCGAACAAACATATCAAGACGAAACCACCGTTGCGCGGCGGGCAGGCTTTGGCGTGGAATTCTGGCAGGGGTTCCGTCGCGGGCTTCCCGTGATGATTGCCTCGGCGCCTTTCGGCCTGCTGTTCGGCGCGCTTGCCATCGATAACGGCTTTACCGTGTTCGAAGCGGTGCTGATGAGCGCGGCGATTTTTGGCGGTGCGAGCCAGATGGTCGGCATCGAGCTGTTCGGCCACAATATTCCGGCCTGGCTGATCGTCTTTTCCATCTTCGCGGTCAATTTCCGCCACGTGCTGTATTCGGCTGCCGTCGGCCGCCGCATCGGCCACTTCACCATTCCCGAAAGCCTGCTGAGCTATTTCCTGCTGACCGATCCGCAATATGCCGAGACCGAAAAGCGGGCGGAGTCAGGCGTACGCGTCACCTTTGCCTGGTATCTGGGCGTGGCGACGCCGATCTATGTGATGTGGGTGGTGGAAGCGTGGATCGGCGGGCTCTTCGGCAATCTGATCAAGGATCCGCATGCGCTGGGGATCGACATGCTGCTGCCGATCTATTTCCTCGGCCTGGTCATGGGTTTCCGCAAACGCTCCAACTGGGCGCCCATCGTCATTGCCAGCGGCATCGCATCGATTGTCGCGGCCAAGACCATCGGCTCGCCCTGGCATGTCAGCATCGGCGCGCTCGCCGGTATCCTGACCGCCGTGATCGTGGCAAAGCCGGATAAAACTGCGGGGGAGAACTGAGATGTCGACGATCTTCTGGATTATTCTCGCCGGTGCCGTGCTGACGTTCCTGACCCGCATCGGCGGTCATCTCGTCCTGTCGCGCTTCGACCGCGTGCATCCGCGCGTCGAAGTGGCGCTCAATGCCGTGCCCGCCGCGGTTCTGACGACGCTGGTGGCGCCCGCCATCGCCACGGCGGACTGGCGCGGCGTCGTCGCGCTGGTGTTCGCCGGGCTGGTTTCCCTGCGGTTCAATGCGCTGACGATGTTTCTCGCCGGCGCAGCCATGATCATCCTGCTGCGCCAGCTCCCCGTATAAGTTATCCGAGCGGTTCGGTTGCCTTGATCAGCCAGTCGCGGTCAGCAGCAACGGTGTGCGGCAGCAGAACCTCGCGCACCTGTGCGTGATAGGAATCGAGCCATACCAGTTCTTCGCGGATCAGCAGGCTGGTATCGATCAGGCGCTTGTCGATCGGGCAGAACGTGATCGTTTCGAAACCCATCATCGGGATATCGCCGCCCTCGGGCACGACAGGTTCCGTGACAATGAGCAGGTTTTCCGTGCGGATGCCGTAGCCGCCGGGCTTGTAGTAGCCGGGTTCGTTGGACAGGATCATGCCCGGCAGCAGTTCGTGCGTGCCACGCTTGGAAATGCTCTGCGGACCCTCATGCACCGACAGGAACGAGCCGACCCCATGGCCGGTGCCGTGGCCGTAATCATAGCCCTGCTTCCACAGGGCGATGCGGGCGAGCACGTCGATGTCCATGCCGCGCGTGCCCTTGGGGAAGCGCGCGGTGGTGATGGCGATGACGCCTTTGAGCACCAGCGTGAACTTGCGTTTCATATCCTCGGTCGGTTTTCCGACGGGGAGGGTGCGGGTGATATCGGTCGTGCCGTCGCGGTACTGGCCGCCGCTGTCGATCAGATAGAGCTCGCCCTCCTGCAACTTGCGGTTTGACTGGGTATTGACGCGGTAATGGGCAAAAGCGCCATTCGGCCCCGCGCCGGAAATGCTGTCGAAGGAGAGGTTTTCCAGCGGCATCTGGAACCCTTCGGCCACGCTGCGGCGGGTTTCCTCCAGCTTCTTCGCCGCATCGATCTCGTCGATGGTGCCGGGTGCCTGCGCGTCGACCCAGGCCAGGAACGACACCATGGCAATGCCGTCGCGCTCATGCGCTTTGCGTGCGCCAGCCAGTTCAGCGGTGTTTTTCAGGGCGCGGGGCAGGCGGGCGGGATCCGTACCTTCGACAATCCTGCCACCGGCATGGTCGACCACGAGCCGCAGTTTTTCCGCCGCGAGCGCCGGGTCGAGCATCACGGCCTTGCCCTGTGCGCCGAGGCTGGCGACGTCCGCTTCAAGCGCCGATGGCGGGCGCAGCGTTGAGAGCTGGGTCAGGTAAGCCTCCGTCTCGATGGGCAGCTTGCGCTTGTCGATGAAGAGCAGCGGTTCGCCGGACACCGGGATGATGGCGAAGGACAGGGGCAGCGGCGTGTTGCTGACGTCGTTGCCGCGGATGTTGAATGCCCAGGCGATGGAGGAGGGATCGGTCAGGACGGTTGCGTCAGCCTTGGCCTTTTCCACCGCTTCGGCCAGTTCCTTCAGCTTGTCGCTGGCGAGTTTCCCGGCATATTTTTCCGGCTGGATGGTCACGGCTTCGAGCGGCGGGGCAGGCTGGTTTTCCCAGACCAGATCGACCAGATTGTGCCCGACCGCCACCAGCGTGCCGCCATTGGCTTCGAGCGCTTCGCGCAGCGCCTTGGTTTCGGCAATGGTGTGCAGCCACGGGTCGAAGCCGATGGTCAGTTTGCGGCCGCTGTTGCGCAACCAGACCGGTGGCGGGGTTTCCACCAGGCTTTCCACGCTGAAAACTGCCGGGTCGGTCTGCTCGGCGGCCTGCAGGGTGTAGCGGCCGTCGACAAAGAGATGCGCCTGTTTCCTGAGGACAAGCACGACACCGGCAGAGCCGGTGAAGCCGGTCAGCCAGGCCAGGCGCTGGGCGCGCGGCGGTACATATTCGCCCTGGTGTTCGTCGGCACGGGGAACCAGAAAACCGTCAAGACCGAGGGATTCGAGTTCGGCGCGCAGCTTGGCGACGCGCGGGGCGCCGGTGGCCGGATTGCTGACGACCTCAAACGACTGGAACATGGTGATGCAAACCTCTGCTGTTGGGTGATGGAACCTATCTTTCGATCACGGCGGAGGCAATGGAGGCGCGCGGTTTGCACCGGGTTTTTCAAGACGGCACGCGCCAAAGAGCCGGGCACATCGTCTGCGCCGTCTCAAACAAGGGCAGCGAAAGCTGCCCTTTTGATTCAGTAGGTGGATTTCGCCTTGAGGTGCAGGGTGACCCAGCCCTCGCGCCGCAGCGTTTTCTGGTGGAAAAGACCCTGTACGCGATAGGCCGCCAGCACCTTGTCACGCTGGGTTTCCAGAATGCCCGATAGAATGAGCGATCCGCCCCAGGCCAGATGCCTGCGCATCTCAGGCGCGAGCTGCATCAGCGGGCGGGCGAGGATATTGGCGACGATCAGGTCGAACGGCGCGGCAAAGCGCATGGCCGGGTGATGGAAGCCCGTGGCCGTCTCCGTCTGGACGCGCGCAGCGACGCCGTTCTTCACCACGTTGTCCTGCGCCACCGCGACGGCCACCGGATCGATATCCGTCGCCAGAACCGGAATGGGGGCAAGCTTGGCAATGCCGATGGCCAGCACGGCGCTGCCGGTGCCCAGATCCAGCGCATTGCGCGGATGTTCGCGGCGGATCACCTCGCGGATCATGTCGAGGCAGCCGGAGGTCGTGCCGTGGTGGCCGGTGCCGAAGGCAAGACCGGCGTCGATCTCGATGCCGAGATCGTTGATGCGGCGCTTGTCGCGGTCGTGCGAGCCGTGCACGAAGAACCGTCCGGCACGCACCGGCGAGAGGCCTTCGAGCGAATGGGCGACCCAATCGATATCGGGTACCTGTTCGCGCTGCACGTCGAGGTTGACGGCATGGCTGCCCAGGATATCGCGGATGCGCGGCTCGATCTCGTCGGGCTCGAACGTATAGACCGAGACGTCGAAGATTTCCGCATCCTCGTCCACTTCGAACGTGGAGATCGGCAGGCCATCCTCTTCGAAGGCGAGCTGCAGCAGATCGAACACGCGGTCGGCTTCGATCTTGCCAGCGGTGAGGAACAGGCGGGTCTGGGTCATCGGGTCGGATACTTTCGAAATGGCAGGTGGCTCTGCTTGGTCCTGAGTGCGTGGTTCGACAAGCTCACCATGAGGGAAGCCGAGGGTTGCAGGGAGTTCTATTCTGCAATGTTTCAGTTTGGCCTTGCAGCCAACACCCTCCCTCATGGTGAGCTTGTCGAACCACGCACCATTAGATAGTGCATCAGCTCTTGGCCAGACGTTTCAGCTTGGCGACAGCCGTATCAGGATTTTCGCCATAGGCAATGGTGCCGAAGAAACCGCCCTTGCTATCCAGAAGAAAGACCGAGGCGGTGTGGTCCATGGTGTAGTCGCTGCCTTGGGTGGGAACCTTGCGCGCATAGACGCTGTAGCCCTTGAGCATCGCCGCCATCTTGTCCGGATCGCCTGTTATGCCGGTGATGCGGTCCGAGACATTGCCGACATAGGTTTTCATGACGTCTGCGGTATCGCGTTCGGGATCGACGGTGACGAAATAGGCGTTGATATTCTGGCCTTCAGGCCCGAGCTGCTTCAGCCAGGCATCGAGTTCGAACAGGGTGGTCGGGCAGATTTCCGGGCAATGGGTGAAGCCGAAGAACACCGCCGACGGCTTTTGCCGGAACGCCGCCTCGGTGACCGGCTCGCCGTTCATGGTCACAAGCTGAAACGGTACGCCGAAGGGGCCGGCATTGGCGGAGCCCGGCTGATGGCGGTAGGACTGGAACGTGATCCATCCGGCCGCGGCGGCCAGCAGCATGATCGCCACGACAAGAAACGGCATCAGACGTCTGTTCATAAGTACATTTCCTCTGGGGGCTGTGTTGGTGCTTCTATATGCACCAGGAAAGACCAGCCTGGATCAGCGACAGGAAGATCGTATCGCCATGGTTGAACCATGCGGCAAACGTTGCGCCCGTCGCCATGGCTGCAAAGAGTGCCAGTGTCGTGTAGAGCGTCAATCGCGATGGGCTGATGGAATAGGATGATTTCATGCGGGGATTATAGGATTTCACCGGCTTTTATGCAAAAGAATTGCCGCAACCTTATTTGAGAAAGCACGATGGCTGATCCCGACGACCTCCGCTTCCAGAATCCCGAACCGCGCATCCACCCGACGGCACAGCTCAAGGGCGTCAAGTTCGGCCGTTTCGCCGAGGTCAGCGAGCGGGTGATCCTGCGCGATGTGACGATGGGGGATTTTTCCTACATCGAACGCCACAGCGAAGGCATCTATGCGGATATCGGCCGCTTCTGCTCCATCGCGTCCAATGTGCGCATCAACGCGCTGGAACATCCGATGGAACGGCTGACCACCCACAAGCTGAGCTATCGGCCCAACGAGTTTTTCCGGTATCAGGGGGTCGATTTCGGTTTCCGTGCCCGGCGGCAGGCCAAGCGCGTCAGCATCGGCCATGATGTGTGGATCGGCCATGGCGCCGTCATCATGCCCGGCATCAGCATCGGCCACGGCGCGGTGATCGGCGCCAATGCGGTGGTGACCAAAAACGTGGCGCCCTACACCATCGTCGCGGGCAATCCGGCGCGCCCGATCCGTCCGCGTTTTCCCGCCGCCATTGCCGAGCGCCTGATGGCGCTGGCCTGGTGGGACTGGCCCGCGACGACGATTTTCGAGGCCATCCCCGATATCCAGTCGCTGGGCATCGAGGATTTTCTGGCGAAGTGGGAACGATAGGAGCGGCGGGCCGTTCTGCTTGCAATTCCGCAACGCCGTATCCAACTGTGTCTGGCGACCCAACCATTTCAGGAGATTCTCGATGAAGCATATGCTCGCTGCTCTGGCCCTTCTGGGCGCTGCCATCCTGCCGGCTCAGGCGGAGGAGGTCGGCAAGGTCGGCGTCGACTGGCTGGGCAATGACATCGTCATCGATGCGGTTGCCGACCCGAAGATTCAGGGCGTGACCTGCCATCTCGCCTCGTTCTCGCGCGGGGTAATCGACCGGCTGCAGAAGGGCAACTGGTTCGAGGATCCGTCCAATGCGTCGATCTCCTGCCAGCAGACCGGCCCGATCGTCATCGGCGACATCAAGCTGGGTGAGGGCGGTGAGCGGGTGTTTTCCGAACGCACGAGCCTGATCTGGAAGAAGCTGAACATCACCCGCATCTACGACAAGCAGAACAATGCGCTGATCTATCTCGCCCATGCCAGCCAGGTGCAGGACGGGTCCGCCAAAACCTCCATCGCCACGATTCCGCTGTTTGCCGGAAATGTCACCTGGACCAAGGGCAAGCCGGAATAGGTTTGCAACCCAGCCCGCTCAGATCTGCTTCACAAAACTGTCGAGCACGCGTTTCTGTCCGGCTTTGTCGAAATCGATGGTCAGCTTGTTGCCTTCGATCGACGAGACGTTGCCGTTGCCGAACTTGATGTGGAACACCCGGTCGCCGACGTCGAAATTCGACGGGGTTTCGCTGACGGATTTGGCCACCAGCTCGCCATCGATCATGCGGCCCTTGACCGAGCCGCGTCCGGCGCCGTGGCCGGAATCCGTCTCGCCATAGCCGATGCGCTCGACCTTTGCGCCGGAGCGCGAGCCCCAATTGTTGCGCGTGGCGTCGGAACGGTTCTGCTGGGCGCGTTGCCAGCCGGGGGTCGAATAGGTGTTCTCAAACGGATCGGCGCGGTCGAAGCGTGACTGGCCATAGCCGCCCCCGGAGCCGTATCCGCCATAGGAATTGCCCGTCGCAACAACTTCCACATGCGCTTCCGGCAGTTCCTCGAGGAAACGGGAGGGAATGGTCGATTGCCAGAGCCCGTGGATGCGCCGGTTGGAGACGAACCAGATGTGCAGGTTCTTCTTGGCGCGGGTCAGGCCGACATAGGCAAGCCGCCGCTCTTCCTCAAGGCCGGAGCGGCCGCCCTCATCCAGCGCACGCTGGTGCGGGAACAGGCCTTCCTCCCAGCCGGGCAGGAAGACGGTCTCGAATTCCAGCCCCTTGGCCGAATGCAGCGTCATGATGTTGACCGCATCGAGATTTTCATTCTGCTCGGCATCCATGACCAAAGCCACGTGTTCGAGGAACGACCGCAGGGATTCGTACTCCTCCATGGAGCGGATGAGTTCCTTCAGGTTTTCCAGCCGGCCCGGCGCTTCCGCCGAGCGGTCGGCCTGCCACATGGCGGTATAGCCGGATTCGTCGAGGATCATTTCGGCGAGCTGGGTGTGCGGCGTTGAATCAATCAGAGATTGCCAGCGGTGGAAGTTTTCAACCACTTCGCGCAGGGCGGAACGGGGTTTGGGCTTCAGCTCTTCCGTCTGCACCAGATCGGCGGCGGCATCGAGCATGCCGATATCGCGGGCGCGGGCATAGTCATGCACCTGCCGCACGGCGGCTTCACCGAGGCCGCGCTTGGGCGTGTTGATGATGCGCTCCAGCGCAAGGTCATCGGACCCTTGAGCCACGACGCGGAAATAGGCGAGGGCATCGCGGATTTCGAGGCGCTCGTAGAACCGCGGGCCGCCGACAACCCGGTAATTCAGGCCGAGGGTGACGAAACGGTCTTCGAACTCGCGCATCTGGAAGGAGGCGCGCACGAGGATCGACATATCATTGAGGTTGTGGCCCCTGCGCTGTGCCTGTTCGATTTCCTCGCCGACCGCGCGGGCTTCCTCTTCGGAATCCCAGGCGGCGTGGACATTGACCTTGGCATCTTCGGCATTCGGCGCATCGGTGAACAGGGTTTTGCCGAGGCGGCCCTCATTGTGGGAAATGAGGAACGACGCCGCGCCGAGAATATGCGCCGTCGAGCGGTAATTGCGCTCCAGGCGGATCACCACCGCGCCGGGAAAATCCTTCTCGAAGCGCAGGATATTGTCGACTTCCGCACCGCGCCAGCCATAGATCGACTGGTCGTCGTCACCAACGCAGCAGACATTCTTCGAGCCCTGCGCGATCAGGCGCAACCACATGTACTGGGCTGTGTTGGTGTCCTGATACTCGTCGACGAGGATGTAGCGGAATTTAGCGTGATATTCCTTCAGCACATCCGGATAGGCGCGGAACATGCGGATGGGATGGCAGAGCAGGTCGCCGAAATCGCAGGCATTGAGCGTCTTCAGGCGGTTCTGATAGGCGGTATAGAGTTCGCGGCCCTTGCCATTGGCAAAGGCGCGGGCATCGCCCTCGGGGATTTCCGTAGGGCCGAGGCCCTTGTTCTTCCAGCCGTCGATCATCAGCGCGAACTGCTTGGCAGGCCAGCGTTTGTCGTCGAGCCCTTCGGCCTGAATGATCTGCTTGATCAGGCGGATGACATCATCCGTGTCGAGAATGGTGAAATCCGAGCGCAGGCCGACCAGTTCCGCATGGCGGCGCAGCAGCTTGACGCCGATGGAGTGGAACGTGCCGAGCCAGGGCATGCCTTCCACGGCACCGCCGACGAGAACGCCGATGCGCTCCTTCATCTCGCGCGCCGCCTTGTTGGTGAAGGTCACCGCAAGAATCTGGCTGGGATAGGCCTTGCCGAGGGAGAGGATGTGGGCGATGCGCGAGGTCAGCACCCGTGTCTTGCCGGTTCCGGCACCGGCGAGAACCAGTACCGGCCCTTCGGTGGTTTCAACCGCAAGTCGCTGTTCCGGGTTGAGACCATTGAGATAGGGCGGCGCGCCGCGCGCCTGCATGGCGCGTGCAGCTATGCCCTGCGGCTGGCGAGGCGCATCAGGTTCATCGAAGAACGGTATATCGTCAGGCAATCCGGACATTTCACTCCAATGTAGTGATTCGGCATCGAAAAACCAGACCGATCCGATACAAAGCAAGAACATACAGCATTTAGCGCAGAGTTTCCCCTGAAACTTGCGATTGAAATTTGCAATCGTTGATATTGCGCCGTTCTGAATTAGGGCATACGCCTAGGTCAGAGAGGAATCTGGCAGCCGATGGCCCGTTCGCAGCCTCATGTCAGGACCATTCGATCTTGATTGAGCTTGGAAAGGATCCCTGCCATGGCAATCACTCTGACGGCTCTCCTTTTTCTGATCATCGCGGCTGCCCTGGGTGCGGGCGGCGTCTGGCTCGCCGTTCTCGGCGGCAGCTGGTACTACGTCATCGCCGCGCTCGCCTTTCTCGTCACATCCATTCTCCTCTTCCGGCGGCGCTCGGCCGCATTGCCGGTCTATGCGCTGCTGGTGATCGGCACGCTGGGCTGGGCCATCTGGGAAATCCGCTTCGATTGGTGGCAGCTGGCGCCGCGCGGCGGCGTGATCATCCTGCTCGGGCTCTGGCTCCTGACACCGTGGGTGCGCGGCCGGTTGACCCGTGCCGATGCCGGCTCTGCCTCTCTGGGGGCAGCGCCGCTCTGGCTGGCTGTTTTGGTGGCGCTCGGCGTTGCCGGCTATTCCATGAGCCGGGACCCGCTCGATCTTCCCGGCCAACTGAGCCGGGAGGTGGTGACCGCCACGCCCGATATCGGCGGTGTGCCCAATGACGACTGGCACTTCTATGGCCGCAGCCTCTACGGCCAGCGCTATTCGCCGCTGAAGCTGATCACGCCCGACAATGTCGCCAAGCTGCAGGTGGCCTGGACCTACCAGACCGGCGATGTGCGCCGCTCCACCGATATTCCGGAAACGACCTATCAGGTGACACCGCTCAAGGTGCGCGACACGCTCTATATCTGCACGCCGCACAACTTCGTCATTGCGCTTGATGCCGCCAGCGGCAAGGAAAAATGGCGCTTCGATCCGCAGGTGAAGGACAATGACGACCGGCAGCACCAGACCTGCCGCGGCGTGTCCTACTATGCCGATACCACCGTCGCGGCCGGACAACCCTGCGCCGAGCGGGTCTATATGCCGACCGCCGATGCAAGGTTGATCGCGCTCGATGCGGCCAATGGCCAGGTCTGCCCGGCTTTTGGCGACAAGGGCACCATCCATCTGGAAACCGGCATGCCCTATAATCCTGCCGGCTATTACTATTCGACCTCGCCGCCGGTCATTGCTGCGGGCAAGATCATTGTCGGCGGCGCGGTCAATGACAACTATTCGATCCACGAACAGTCCGGCGTCATCCGCGCCTTCGATATCAACACCGGCGCGCTGGTGTGGAACTGGGATTCCGGCAATCCCGATGTGACGACGCCGCTGCCGGAGGGACAGAAATACACCGCCAATTCCCCCAACAGCTGGTCGATTTCCAGCGTCGATGAAAAACTCGGGCTGCTCTACGTGCCGCTCGGCAACCAGACGCCGGACCAGCTTGGCGCCGGGCGGTCCGCCAATGTGGAGAAATTCTCGTCCTCCATCGTGGCGCTCGATCTCAATACCGGGCAGATGCGCTGGGTGCGCCAGACCGTGCATCACGATCTCTGGGACATGGACGTGCCCTCGCAGCCAAGCCTTGTCGACATCAACACCGCAAGCGGAGCGGTTCCGGCACTGGTCGGCCCGACAAAGCAGGGCGATATCTACGTGCTCGACCGGCGTTCGGGCGAGCCGATCATTCCGGTCGAGGAGGTGCCTGCCCCCGGCGGTGCCATCGAGGGCGACCACACCTCGCCGACACAGCCGGTTTCCGGCCTGACATTCATACCGCGACCGCTGCAGGGCAAGGACATGTGGGGCGTGACGCTGTTCGACCAGCTCGCCTGCCGCATCCAATTCCTCAAGCTGCGCTATGAGGGGCGCTATACGCCGCCGTCGCTGCAGGGCTCGCTGATCTACCCCGGCAATTTCGGTGTGTTCAACTGGGGCGGCGTGGCGGTCGATCCGGAGCGGCAGGTGATGTTCGGCATGCCGACCTATCTGGCCTTCACTTCACGGCTCGTGCCGCGCGCCGATGTGCCGGCACCGAGCGCGGGCACCAAGGGCAGCGAACAGGGGCTCAACCGCAATGAAGGCGCACCCTATGCGGTGGTGATGGGACCGTTCGTCTCGCCGCTCGGCCTGCCATGCCAGACCCCGCCCTGGGGCTATGTGGCGGGGGCGGACCTGCGCACAGGCAAGATCGCCTGGAAGCACCGCAACGGCACGGTGTACGATTCCTCGCCGCTGCCCCTGCCGCTCAAGGTCGGGGTGCCGGGGCTGGGCGGCCCGATCATCACGGCGGGCGGCGTCGCATTCCTTGGCGCAACGGTTGACAATTATCTGCGTGCCTATGACGTGACCACCGGCAAGCAGCTGTGGGAAGGGCGTCTTCCCGCGGGCGGACAGTCCACACCCATGTCCTATGCACTGCCCGACGGGCGGCAGTTCGTCGTCATCGTCGCCGGCGGCCACGGCTCGATCAACACCAAGGCCGGTGACTACGTCATCGCCTATACCCTGCCGAAATAGGCGGGGCGCACCATCGCACCCTCCCGGGTCGGCAGCCGGGAGGGCCTTTGTTGACTGTTTTAATCCAGTTGACGCGGCGCAAAACTGCTCATATCAATTCACCAGGCAGATACGGCCAGCCGCTCGCGGGGGTTCAACCCATGGTGAATGTATCGAACGATGCTGCGTTTCATCCTTTGCATGGTGAACGGGTCGGCAATGCGGGCACTGACTTTCCGCGTTCACCCCTATGAAGGATAGACGATGCGTACATTTCATGACGCCAAGGCGATGGCCAAATCGCTGCGACAGGCGCTTGCCGCCAAAAATATCGAGATTTCCCACAGTGACGGTCTGGAACTTGTTGCGGCCGGGTTCGGTCTCGACAACTGGAACGTGCTGGCGGCAAAGATCGCGGAGGACGGGCCCGCGCCGAAGGGAGCCATCTCCTTCGGACCGGCCAACCCGATTCTGCGGATTTTCGACGTTGATAAGGCTAAGGAATTCTACCTGGACTATCTCGGCTTCACCCTCGAATGGGAGCACCGGTTCGAGGACAACACGCCGCTTTACTGTCAGGTGACGCGCTCCGGCCTGACGCTGCATCTGAGCGAACATTCCGGCGATGCCAGCCCCGGCGCCCGGGTTTTCGTGCGCATGACGGGCATCGAAGCGTTTCACAAGGAGCTTCATTCCAGGAACTACCGCTTCATGAACCCGGGGCTCGAAGAAGCGCCCTGGGGCCGCGAGGTGCATGTGACCGATCCGTTCAGCAACCGGATCAGCTTTTGCGAGGACAAGTAGGTTTTGCGTGCGGGCAGTGCCGGGGCAATCCGGCGCTGCCTGCCTTGACGAGGCGGTCGGCGTCTGGGAAATTGGCGCCACAGTGATGACTGGACTCGGCGTTGCGCTCTCCACCGGTGTCCTTTCGCATCGCCTGCAAGGGTGATGGGAAACGGCGGGGGTTTGATGGCCCGGCAGTCCTTTTCGATGGAAAGAGCCACAATGGACAAGCCGAAGAAAACTCCGACGATCAGTCAGGCCATGGTCGATGCCTATGACGAATACACGCATCTGACCCTCGACCGCCGGTCCTTCATGGACAAGCTCGCCAAACTGGCGGGCTCCGGCGCCGCAGCCGCGGTCATTGCACCGATGCTGGCTGCAAATTCCGCACAGGCCGCAGTCGTCGCATCCGACGATCCGCGGCTGCTCACCAAGGACGTCATTCATTCCGGCCCGGCGGGAGACATGAAAGGCTACAGCGTACGCCCGACCGACACGACGGCGAAACTGCCGGTGGTCGTGGTCATTCATGAGAATCGCGGTCTCAACAGGCATATCCGCGATATCGCCCGGCGCATGGCGCTGGAAGGCTTTACGGTTTTCGCCCCGGACTTCCTGTCGTCGGCCGGTGGCACGCCTTCGGACGAAGACAAGGCGCGCGACCTGATTGCCAATCTCGACCCCGAAAAGACCATTGCCGAAGGCGTCGAGACGATCGCCTATCTCAAATCGGTCAAGTATGCCAACGGCAAGGTCGGCGTCATGGGCTTTTGCTGGGGCGGCGGACTGGTCAATGATCTGGCCGTCAATTCGCCGGACCTCGACGCCGGGGTGGCCTATTACGGCCGCCAGCCAAAGGCCGAGGACGTTGCAAAAATCAAGGCGCCGCTGCTGCTCCACTACGCGGGGCTCGACACGCGGATCAATGCGGGCATCGACGGTTACAGGAAAGCGCTTGAGGACAATGGCAAGACGTTTGACATCGAGGTCTATGAGGGCGTCAACCACGCCTTCAACAACGATACGTCCACCGCCCGCTACAGCAAGGAAGCCGCTGATCTCGCCTGGGGCCGCACGGTGGCGTTCTTCAAGAAATATCTGAGCTGACAAATCTCACGGTGCGTGGTTCGACAGGCTCACCATGAGGGATGTGGAGGATTGCAGGAAGCACTATTCTGCGACGTCTAAGATTGGCTTTGCAGTCAAACCACCTCCCTCATGGTGAGCCTGTCGAACCACGCACTATAAGTCATGCACCGCGCATTTCCCGTCCCCATGAAACCAATGGCTTGCCAGACCGTTCCGGGCACTGCTAGTCACAACAATGCAACGCGACGGGAAATGCCTTCATGCGCTCCATAACTGCCTTTCTGGTCTTCATGATGATGTCGCTTGCGCATGTGCAGGCGGGCTTTGCGCAGGAGGCTGTTTTCCCGGAAGGCTCCAGCGTCGGCCTGGTCATTCCCCGGAACATGCAACCGTCGTCGACGTTCAGCGGCTTTGAAGACCCGGCGATGGGCGCGACCATTGTGCTGACCGAGCTGCCGGTGGATGCCTATGCGCAAATCTCCGCCAAGTTCAATGCGGAAGGTCTGGCGCCCACGGGCATCGTTGTCAGCGGTGCCGCGCAGGACTGGCAGGTCAAGGGCGCGTCGGCGGCCAAATATATTCACGGCAGCCAGATTGCCTCCGGCATCAAGTACCGCAAATGGATTGTCCTGTCGCAGGCACCGACAACCACGACGATGGTCACCATGCAAATTCCCGACGGGGTTGCCGGTGCGCCATCGGATGCGGATGTCGAGGATACATTGCGTTCGATCGCGGTGCGCACGCCGCCAACCCTTGACGAACAGATCGCCGCCCTGCCGTTCAAGGTGGGCGATCTCGCCGGATTTCGTCCGATCCGTGCCATTGCCGGGGCAACCTATCTCCTGACCGACGGACCGCAGGATGTACCCGCCAGCGCGGCGCAGCCGGTGATCATCATCGCGTCCAATCTCGGCAATGCGCCCGAGGCTGCCGCCCGCATGGACTTTGCCAGGAAGGCCTTTGCGTCGCTGACCGGGATCAAGGATGTCCGCTCGGACAATGAAAGCAGCGCGCCGGCCGATGGCGGCGAATGGGTGGATATTGACGGCAGCGCCAAGGACGCAACCAGCGGAGATGCGCTTTACGTTGCCCAGGTCGCCCGGTTTGCCGGCGACCGCTACGTTCGCGCCATCCTGATCGTGCGGGGCAGCGAAAAGGATAAATTTGCCGACCGTTTCCGCAGACTCGCCAAGTCGCTGACGATCAATTAAAATCGGGCATGGATAAAACCTATCGACTCAGCAAAGACGAGATACGGCCATTGGTCCGCAATTACGGCGGCTGTATCGCAACCGATACGATCACAATTGACGGCTATCCCGTGCGCTTCATGTACCGCGAGGATCCCGACAACGCACTGGACAGCGGCTGGCGTTTTCTCTCGGGCTTCGAAAGCGACGACTACATGGAAGACCCGGAGAACAGCGGGATTTTCGACGTCAACACCATCGCCAACTACGATCCCAGCATCATCCCTTTGCTCGACTCGCCGGTCGGCAGCGTGTTTGAACGGACCGGCGAACAGGAGCGCTTTGTCCGGGTCACCGACTGGGAACCCAGCGACGACGATGAGGAGTGAAGGGGTGCGTGGTTCGACAAGCTCACCATGAGGGAGGTTGTGGGCTTCCGGTTATTGCGTT
The DNA here is from genome assembly GCF_058792715.1 of Phyllobacterium sp. MT110. Lineage (NCBI taxonomy): Bacteria > Pseudomonadati > Pseudomonadota > Alphaproteobacteria > Hyphomicrobiales > Phyllobacteriaceae > Phyllobacterium > Phyllobacterium sp. MT110. The sequence continues at coordinate 1,822,250 of NZ_JBXAFE010000001.1, read as the reverse complement.
CTGCAAGCTCTTCGATTGATGCTGCAACCAAACCACATCCCTCATGGTGAGCTTGTCGAACCACGCACCACCACCAGCATCATCCCACTGTGCTGATTGAGATTATCTCACGGACTTTCTTCCCCAACCCTTGCGGTTCTGTCACACAGAGTTACAACTGGACAAGTCGCGTGCAGTGACTGAAAATGCACGCGAATTGGACGAATCCTCGATTGGAATTCTGGAGACCGGAATGGCATTGGCTGATGCAGGAGCAATGGTGCGCAATGAAAATGGTATTGCGACCGTTGTTTCGATTCTTAGGAAAAGGTTTGGTGACAACGCGCAGACGGGCAAATCCATCCGCGAGCAGCATGGCCACACCACCAGTTATGTCCCGAACCAGGCCCCCGATCTCGTGGTTTTCGCCGAAACGACCGAAGACGTTCAGGAAGTCGTGCGCCTCTGCGGCGAGTGGCAGGTGCCGGTCATTCCGTTCGGCACCGGCACATCGCTGGAAGGCCATGTGAATGCGCCGGCGGGCGGTGTGTCCATCGACCTGTCGCGGATGAACCGCATTCTCAAGGTCTATACCGAAGACCTCAATGTCGTGGTCGAGCCGGGCATCACCCGCAAGGAACTCAACGAATATCTGCGCGATACCGGCCTGTTCTTCCCGATCGATCCCGGCGCCAATGCCAGCCTTGGCGGCATGGCCGCCACGCGTGCCTCGGGCACCAATGCCGTGCGCTACGGCACCATGCGCGAAAACGTGCTGGCGCTGAAGGCCGTCATGCCGGATGGCCGCCTGATCAGCACGGCAAAGCGGGTGAAAAAAACGTCTGCCGGTTATGACCTGACCCGGCTGCTCGTCGGCTCCGAAGGCACGCTCGGCATCATCACCGAACTGACGCTGAAGCTCTACGGCATTCCGCAGGCGATCTCCGGCGGCATCTGCGCGTTTCCGGATCTTGAAAGCGCCTGCAACGCGGTGATCGAGACCATCCAGATGGGCATTCCCGTGGCGCGTATCGAGCTGGTCAACAGCCTGCAGATGCAGGCGATGATCAATTATTCCAAGCTTGATTATCCGGTTGCCCCCTATCTCTTTGTCGAATTCCACGGCAGCGATGCGGGTGTGGCCGAACAGGCGGAACTCTTCGGCGAGATTGCCGCGGCCAATGGCGGCGGCCCGTTCAAATGGACAGCCAATCTGGAAGAGCGCGAAAAGCTGTGGTCGGCGCGGCACAATTCCTACTTCGCCTGCATGACGCTGGCGCCCGGGAAGCAGTCGCTGTCGACGGATGTGTGCGTGCCGATTTCGCGCCTGGCCGAATGTATCGTCGCAACGGAGAAGGATATTGCGGCGAGCGGGCTGATCGCGCCGATTGTCGGTCATGCGGGCGACGGCAATTTCCATGTGCTGATCCTGTTCGACGACAAGAATCCGGAGGAAATCCAGAACGTGGAAGCCTTTGTCGAACGCCTCAATCTCAGGGCGATTGCCATGGACGGAACCTGCACGGGCGAGCACGGCATCGGGCAGGGCAAGATAAAATTCCTCCGGCTCGAACTTGGCGGTGCGGTCGACGTGATGGAAACGATCAAGCGGGCTATCGATCCGGGCAATATCATGAATCCCGGCAAGATCTTACGTCTGTAACTTTGCACGTTGATTCCGCATCTTCGCCCAATTTGTGAACGGTGCGGTGTATACGGTGCCCAACGCGTAAGAATGGAGTTGAAACACTGGCGCGCCTTTTTGTTCTGATCGGCGGACTACTGGTACTGGTGCTCACCGCGGCACTGGTGGTGCCGTATTTTGTCGACTGGGCCGGCTACCGCTCCTCGTTTGAACGGGAGGCATCGGCGCTTCTCGGGCGGCCCGTCACGGTTGCCGGAACGGCCAGCGCCCGGCTCCTGCCGTTCCCATCGGTGACCTTCTCCGACGTCAGGGTGGGCGACCCCGGATCGGCGCCGGTCATGACCATCGACAAGTTTTCGATGGACGCGGAACTTGCGCCGTTCCTGCGCGGCGAGATTCTCATTTTCGACATGCGGCTGGAGAAGCCGACCGCGTCGGTCAATATCGACCGCAACGGCGTGGTCGACTGGGCCATCCGGCCGCAGACATCGTTCGGCTCGACGCAGGTCAAGCTGGAAAACGTGCGGATCACCAACGGCTCCGTGCTGGTGCGCGACGCCTCGACCGCGACGGTCCGTACCGTGAACGATCTCAATGCGACGGTGTCCGCGACCAAGCTGAGCGGTCCGTGGAAATTCGATGGCACATTGCTTTTCAACGGGGAGCGGACCAGCGTTTCCGCTTCCACCGGCCAGTTGAAGCCGGACGGCTCGCTCAACGTGCATGCACGCATTATCCCTGACGGCATTCCGGCGGTGCTCGAGACCGACGGCGGGGTGACGCTTGACAAGGGCGCGCTGAAATATGCCGGCAGCATCAACATCCGGTCGGCTGACGAGACAGCGCCCAAGGCGGCGGCGGGCAAGGGGACGCCGGCCGAGGACAAGCCGCTTCTTTCCAGCGTGCGCGTGACCGGGCGCTTCGAGGCCGATCATGCCAGCGTGACCATTCCGGAGTTCCGGATGGAGCAGGGGACGGTTGACGATCCCTATATCGTCAATGGCAACGCGCTTTTCGACTATGGCAGGAACCCGCGGTTTGAAGTCAAGGCGGATGGCCAGCAGGTCACGTTCGACAACCAGAACGAGGACAGCAAGGGCAGCAAGCCAACGCCGCACACGGCCGCGCAGCGGCTGGGCGTGTTCCGCCGCCTGATGGACCAGCTGCCCATTCCGACGGTTCCCGGCAGCATCGATCTGAAACTTCCGGCCATCGTGGCGGGCGACACCACCATCCGCTCGGTGCGGATCGACGCGGAACCCTCGGGCGGCGCCTGGAAGATCAACCAGCTGCGGGCGGAACTGCCGGGACGAACCCAGTTCGAGGCCAGCGGCACGCTGCAGATCGGCAAGGATTTCGGCTTTGACGGCAAACTGCTTGTCGCATCGCGCCAGCCCTCGGGTCTGGCGGCATGGCTGACCGACACGGTGGATGAATCGATCCGGCGGCTGGCGGGCGCGGGTTTTTCCGGTGATGTGAAACTGCACGACGACCTGCAGCGCATCGACAATCTGGAAGTGGCGCTTGGCGGCGCCTCGCTCAAGGGATCGCTGATCCGCAGCGCCAAGGGCGAATCCGTGCCGCTGACCCAGCTGACGCTGGACGGTGGCGCGCTGGATGGCGATGCGCTGGAAGCCTTTGCCGCCATCTTCGGCCGCAACACGCCATCGGAGACGGGCAAGGGCGCACCGCAACTGGCGGGTGAAGATCTCGATGTGCGGGTGAAAGCCGGGCCGGTCAGTCATGGCGGGCTGGTGGCGGAATCGCTCGACACCGGCTTTCGCCTGCGCGACGGCGTCTTCGATATCGACCGCCTGACCGTCGGCAATGTGTCCGGGGCAACCATTACCGCAACCGGCAAGATCGCGCCGTTCAAGGCCGAGCCTTCCGGTTCGCTGGATGCAACGGTTCTCTCGGATGACATGGCACCGTTCGTTGCGGCGCTGGCGGCGCAGTTTCCAGACTTCCCGTTCCTTGCGGCGCTCAACGAGCATGCGGCCCGGTTTCCCGGACTGTTTGACGGAACGGAGCTGAGCATCATCGCCAATGCGCTGCATGGCAAGGATGCCGCCGATGAGTTGTCGCTGAGCGCGGCGGGGAAAACCGGCGGCATGGATATCACGCTTTCCGGCACGACCAGCCAGGGCACCGACAAGTTCCGCGTGCTGGAACTGACGATGAATGCGCGCACGGATCATGGCGAGAACCTGATGGCCCTGATGGGACTTCCCGCGCTGCCGCTCGGCCTTGCCGGTGAGCTGGAGGCGGACCTTGCCTTGAAAGGCAATGGCAAGGACGGCATCCAGACGCAGCTTGCGCTGAAAGCGCCGGATGGCCAGGCGCTCCTCGACGGCAGTTTGCGCAGCAGCAATGGCCTGTTGAACGGCGAAGGGCGGGCGTCGATCAAGGCCAGCGATCTGGAGCCCTATCTTGCGACAGCCGGCTATTCGCTGCCGGGATTTGGCAATGGCATGCCGGTCGACATGGCCAGCAGCTTCCAGCTTGCCAAGGGCCGGCTGGTGCTGCCGGATTTGAACGGCAAGGTGCATGATACCAAGATTGCCGGCCGTCTCGATCTCGGCGTGAACAACGGAACACCCGATATACAGGGCAATCTGGCGCTGGGCAGGATCGACCTTCCCGCCGTGGTGCAGTTCATGCTCGGCACCGGCGCCGTCGACGCGGGCGGGCAAACGCACTGGCCGAAAGAAACCTTTGCCAAGGCGCCGCTGTTCCCGACCGATTTCAATCTCAAGATCAAGGCTGACGAGGCGGACGCCGGTGTTCTCGGACGGGTGGGCAAACTGCAGTCCACCGCATCGCTGAAGGACGGCTATCTGCGGCTCGATGAAACGCAGGGCGAGATTCTCGGCGGCACCGTCAAGGGCACGTTCGAGCTGCGCAACACGAGCGGTACCGGTCTGGCGGCCGGTCAGTTCACGCTGGAGCAGGCCTCCCTCGATGATCTCTACACGCCTGACGACCATGAGCCGCTGATGGGCACAGCCAAGATCGTCGCCTCGGTCAATGCAACCGGCACAACCATCGCCGACATGATGGCGTCGGTTGCCGGTTCGGGCGTTGTTTCCGTGGATGATCTGGCCATCGATACCATCAATCCCGGTGCGCTCAAGCCTATCCTGGACGATGCCGACGGGCTGTCGGGCCCGATCACCGCCGCCAGCGTGAATGGCGTGATCGGCAAATATCTGCATGCCGGGCCGTTCAATGCGGGTGCGGCGGAGTTTGCCTTTACCATTGCCGGCGGCACGGCGCGGACATCGACATTCCAGCTGAAAAGCCCCGGTGCGTGGCTGAATGCCGATCTGCGGCTGAATTTCCCCGACATGACCATGGCCTCGCAGGGGCGCTATGCGTTCGATCCGGGCAAGCTGGTGGTTGCCGGTGCAGAGCCGGTTGTCGAGTTCAAGGGAGAGGGGCCGTGGCGCGCGCCGAAATGGACGCTGAACCGCCAGCCGCTGGAACAGTTCCTGACGCAGCGCACGCTGGAGCGCGAGCAGCAGCGTGTCGAAACCATGCAGGCATCGCTGGTTGAAAAGCAGCGGCTGCGCCGCGAGGCCCTGCTGTTCCAGAGCAAGGCCACGGAACGGCAGAGGCTTGCCGAAGAGGCCAGGCTGAAGGCGGAACAGGAAGCGGCGGCAAAGGCCGAGGCGGAGCGGCAGGCAGCTGAAAGGGCCGCGGCCGAGAAAGCCGCCGCTGAAAGGGCTGCTGCCGAAAAGGTCGCTGCCGAGAAGCAGGCCGCGGAAGATGCGGCCCGGAAGGCCCGCGAGCAGCCGTCGCCTCCCAGTGGCGGGGCGCAGGTGCCGCCCCAGCAGGGCAGCGGCGCCCTCAACAAACAGTCCGTGGATGATTTTCTGAAGACGCTCGGGCCAACGGTTCAGTAGGGCTGGCGGATTGTGGATGAGCTTTCACCCCCCTCTGGGCTGCCGCCCATCTCCCCCACAAGGGGGGAGATCACATCGACATCAACGCTTTTGCTTGTTTTGCAATGTTTTCGAACTGATCGAAACAGCGGTGACGGCAGATCTCCCCCCTTGTGGGGGAGATGGGCGGCAGCCCAGAGGGGGGTGAGTACAATACCGCGAATCAAATCAGAATCTTAGGAAGCGGTTTTCATCCCTTTCATCACCCAGTCGAGCACGTAGATGCGCAGGGCCGAAGACAGGTTGGAGTCGCGGTCGCGGCCCTCGTCGATCTCGGCAATCAGGCGGGCGAGCGTGATCTTGCGGTCGTCCGCGATGGACGTGATGATCGCGTAGAAAGGGTCTTCAAGGGAAAAACTGGTGCGGTGCCCGCGGATTGTCACGGACCGTTTGCGGACAAGGCTCAAGGCTTGTCCTTGCCGGCTGGTGGTATGCGACCCTCAAGCCGGTTGCTGTCGAGAAACAGCTCGGTCTTGCGGCTGGCGTTCTTTTCAAACTGTTTCTCGGTCCCGGTGCGGCCAAACACAATCCGGTTCTCGGCCGCACTCTGCTCCTTCGCGTCCTTCGCCTTGCGCTTTTTGAACTGTCGCAGGTTGACGATGTCGGCCATGGGCGCGCGTTACTTCTTCTTCCGGAATGAATCCAGGGAAACGACCGATGCGGATGCCTTCTCGCCCGTTTCTTCGCGCGGAGCATCGGCTTTCTCGCCGCCTGCCTTGGCCGGCTTCTTGGCCGGTTTGGCTGCGGGTTTCGGCTTAGCGCCGGACGTTGCCGTCTTCGGCTTTTCGGCAGGCTGCACCGGTGCAATGCTGGTAACGCCCTGATCGTTGTCGCCGACGGTTTCTTCCACCTCGACGTCGAACTCCAGTTCGAAGTTGACGGAGGGATCGTAGAAGCCGCGAATGGCGGAGAACGGCACGACCAGACGTTCCGGCACATCGCCGAAGGACAGGCCGACTTCAAACAGCGTATCGGTGACCTGCAGGTCCCAGAACTGGTGCTGCAGGACGATGGTCATCTGCTCGGGATATTTTTCGTGCAGACGCGTCGAAATGCGCACGCCCGCCGCACCGGTCAGGAACGTGACGAAAAAATGATGGTTGCCAGGAAGACCAGCCTTGGCAACTTCACCAAGGACTTTGCGGATAACGCCGCGCAGCGCTTCCTGGGCCAGTATATCGTAACGGATCATATCTTGTGGCATGCACTCTTATCCCATGGATTCGCCCCTCTCTGTCAAGCAGAGATGACAAACAGGTTTGAGCCATTATGGCGCATGGATAAAGGAATTGCGACTGGTTGTAAGCCCCAAGCTTAAATTAAGCTTGCCGTGCCCGCTGGGGGCCGTTGTCCGCACCCATTGCCGGATTGCCTGCGGGGGCGGAATAGGCCCGCAGGAAGGTGCGCACGGCGTTGCGCGCGGCATTGTCCAGCTGTTCCCCGGTCGGCGATTCGCCGAAGAGCGTAATCATCTGCAGATCGGCATTGACCAGGGCCAGGAACTGCCGGGCGGCCAGATCGAAATCATCCATCTGCAGGCCGCCGCCATGGGAGAGGCGGGCAAACAGCGCGGCGAGGGCGGTTCCGATCTTTCCGGGGCCGTGCCTGCGCCAGCCCTCGAACAGCTGCGGATAGCGCTCGCCCTCGGACTGCACCAGCTTGCGCAGGAACTTTCCGTCCTGGTTGCACAGGCAATTCTGGGCGAGCCGCACCGCAAATGCGCTCAGATCGTCTTCCAGATTGTCGGGCGTGTCGGGAAATGTCGCCAATATCGAGAAGAGGCTGGCATTGGTGCGGTTCATCACATCTTCGACCACGGCGGTGAAGAGTGTTTCCTTTTCCCGGTAGTGGTTGTATATAGTCTGGCGCGAAACGCCCGCTTCCACAGCGATTTCGTCAATACTCGCTCCGGCAAAGCCTTCCCGGCAAAATACCTCGGCCGCTGCATCCAATATCGATAGACGTTTTGAACATTGACCACGTTGGGTATGGCCGGTCGCCCTGTGCGCTGCTTCTTTTGGATTTGTCATGAACCGAAGATAATGCGCATTGACGTTTTAGACAATAGTGTCTAATTTGACAGTTGTGTCTAAAAACATTGACACACTGTTTTGTGATGGAGAGAGCGTCCTCCCAAGCCGCGCCGCTCCATCGCAGGTGAAAAATTCTGAACCTCTCCTGAGAGCAATGCGGCGCAGAAGCCGATGAGCTTCGCGCTGCCGTTTTCTGAAAGATGAACACCATGACGACCTCTTTCTTTCGTACGGCCCTCATTCTTGGTCTCCTGTCGGCCATCGGGCCATTTGCGATCGACATGTATCTCCCGGCGCTGCCGTCCATCGGCAAGGATCTCAGCGCCGAAAACAATGTCGTGCAGATGAGCCTTCTGGCGTTCTTCATTTCCTTCGCCATCTTCCAGCTGATCTATGGGCCGCTTTCCGACATGTGGGGCCGCAAGGCGCCGCTCTATATGGGCATCGGCCTGTTTGCCGTGGCCAGCGTCGGCTGCGCGCTGTCCAATGACATCGAAACGCTGATTGCCTTCCGCTTCCTGCAGGGCATCGGCGGTGCGGCCGGCATGGTCATTCCGCGCGCCATCGTTCGCGACATGCACACGGGTGTCCAGGCTGCACGGCTGATGTCGCTGCTGATGCTGGTCTTCAGCATTTCGCCGATCCTTGCGCCGCTGACGGGCAGTGCCGTCATCAGCTTCTACGGCTGGCGCGGCGTGTTCTGGGCGGTGACGATTGCCGCCTTCATCGGGCTGATCCTCCTGTCGACGCAGCTGAAGGAAACCCGGCCCAAGGCCGCACGCGTGGAAAGCAGCCTTGGCAGCGCCATGGCGGCCTATCGCCTGCTGCTCAGCGACCGCAACTTCCTGACGCTGACCTTCATCGGCGGGCTGGGTATTTCGAGCTTTCTCGTTTACCTCGCCAACTCGCCCTTCGTGCTCATCGACCATTACGGCCTGACGCCGACACAGTACAGCATCGCCTTCTCGATCAATGCGGTGTCGTTCTTCACGGTATCGCAGCTGACCGGCTGGCTCGGCGACCGTTTCGGCCTGGTGCGGGTGATGCGCATGGCCTTGACGGCCTTCTCGCTCACCATGGCGGCCATGGTTGTCGTCATGGCGCTGGGCTTCAACCAGCTGCCGGTCTTGGCGACATTCCTGTTCATCGGTTACGGCTTCCTCGGTCTGGTCATTCCGACGACCGCGGTGCTTGCCCTTGAAGATCATGGCGAGATTGCCGGTACGGCGTCAGCCCTGATGGGAACACTGCACTTCGTGACGGCAGCCGTTGCGATGGTAATCGCCGGTCTGTTCTTCAACGGCACGGCACTGCCGATGGCGGCGGGTATCGGCCTGTGCGCTGTGGCTGCCTTCATTCTGACGCAGCTGACAATCGCGCGCCGCCGCGTCGTCGAAGCGGAAGCCGCTGCGGAGTAGGCAGCCTCGCTCATCCACTCAGACGACGGCCCGGAACCACGGTTCCGGGCCTTCTGCATTTCTGCAGAGGAGTAGGATTGACACAACAGGGCACGCAAAGCCTGAAGATGGCTTGCGGCATGGCGGATTTTCAAAAAAGGGGAAAGGTGGAGGTTTCTGTTGCCAGGTACCTCCGAACCCCGCCTAGAAGTGCGAACCCCTAGGACTTAATTTGAAGCGATCACACCGCAATTAAGCAGCGAGACGTGCTTCCGCATAGTTGTCGTTTGCAACTACTGAGTTAGCCCGATAACGGTGGTACTATGCCGGGCAAAAGAGCGATTTTTACACCCTTGTCGATCCTATTTCGCCCCCGCCACAATGCAGTCTCGCAACTGCACTCTGGTGGAGGCGCCGGGTACCGCCCCCGGGTCCAATAGGCTTATTGTATCGTCCGTTTATCACCATAGCTGGCCGAAGCCAGCAAGACCTATATAGGTGGTGTCGCGGCGAAATGAAAGAGCGGCATTGACAGGTTCCTGTAGCTGGGGAATGTTTCCTGTGTCTAACGAGTCATCGCGTTATGCAGCTGCCGGTTGTGCGGTGTCTTTTGTGTCAGGGAGGGTTTTGGTGCCTGGGCATTGAAACCAACAATCAGGGGATTTTTTCATGAGTGACTATCTAGCAGATGTACGTCATTACGATGCGGGTGCGGACGAGGCGATTGTCACAAAAATCGTCAAACATCTCGGAATTGCCCTGCGCAACCGGGATTCTTCACTGGTTTCCTGCTCGGATCCGGAAGAATTGGCCCGTGTTCGTACAAGTTGGGTTGGCAAGAAGCTCGGCGTCACCGATGCTGCCAAGGCCGATGCAGCCATTCACGCCGTCTGCGAAAAGATGAAAGATCACCGTGCCAAGGGCCGGGTTACCTTCTATTATCTGACGGCAAAAGAACTCGGACTGCTCGGCAGCCTCTGAACCTTTGCCGGGCTGAACAGGGTCCCCGGTGATTCGCCGGGGATTTTTGCCGCCTGTGCTTGTGGATCACACAGAAGTTTTACTGCTTCGTGAAACGAATCTGCTAAAGAGAAGCCATGCGCGCTTATCTTGATCTTCTTCAGCATGTGCTCGATACCGGCGTCGACCGCGGCGACCGTACCGGGACAGGCACACGTTCCGTTTTCGGCTACCAGATGCGATTCGATCTGTCGGCGGGTTTTCCTGCCCTGACGACCAAGAAACTGCATCTCAAATCCATCATCCACGAGCTGCTGTGGTTCCTGAAAGGCGAAACGAACATCGCCTATCTCAAGGAAAACGGCGTGACGATCTGGGATGAATGGGCTGACGAGAACGGCGATCTCGGGCCGGTCTATGGCTATCAGTGGCGCTCCTGGCCTGCGCCCGACGGCCGGCATATCGACCAGATTGCGAATCTCGTCAGTGCGATAAAGCAAAATCCCTATTCGCGGCGTCTGATCGTTTCCGCATGGAATCCGGCGCTGGTCGATGAAATGGCGCTGCCGCCCTGCCACTGCCTGTTCCAGTTCTACGTGGCCGACGGAAAACTTTCCTGCCAGCTCTACCAGCGCTCCGCCGATATTTTCCTCGGCGTGCCGTTCAATATCGCATCCTATGCGCTGCTGACCCTCATGGTGGCGCAGGTCACGGGTCTGCAGCCGGGTGATTTCGTTCACACGCTGGGCGATGCGCATCTCTATGCCAACCATTTCGAGCAGGCGCGGCTGCAATTGAGCCGCACGCCGGGTCCTTTGCCGGTCATGCGCCTTAATCCCGACGTGAAAGACCTCTTTGCTTTCACGTTCGACGATTTCAGTCTTGAGAACTATGTGGCCGAAGCGAGTATCAAGGCGCCGATCGCCGTCTAGGGTCAGGACCCGTTGATCTGGTCGAATTGCTCGCGCTCTTTGGTTTACGCTGTCTGCTTTCCCGGAAGGAATAGGTCCAATGATCAGTTTTGTTGTTGCCGTCGCGCAGAACGGGGTTATCGGCCGTGACAATGGCCTGCCGTGGCGCCTGTCCTCCGACCTGAAGCGGTTCAAGGCGGTCACCATGGGCAAGCCCATCATCATGGGGCGCAAGACCTGGGATACGCTCGGCAAGCCGCTGCCGGGACGCACCAACATCGTCATCACCCGCGATCCCGCCTTTGCCGTGGACGGTGTCATTGCCGTCCGTTCCGTGGATGAGGCGCTGATGATTGCCGGCAGCCATGCGGCGGCGGACAAGGTGGATGAAATCTGCGTTATCGGCGGCGGCGAGATTTATCGCCAGCTCCTGGACCGGGCGCACCGTCTTCACATCACCTGGGTTCTGGCCAATATCGAGGGCGACGCGTTTTTCCCTCCCATCGATCCGAAGAACTGGAACGAAGTGTTTCAGGAAGAATTCCCGGCGGGTGAAAAAGACAATTATCCGACCCGCTACGCGATTTACGAACGACGCTAGAATTTGCCGCTTATCGGGCAATCAATATGAAAATTTCGTGATAAGCGGTCATAATCGTTCGACTTTTTACCAAATTAGCATGAAAAACCGCGCTGCGCGTTGAAAGCGCGCCTTGCGATCCCTATAAACGGGATATCGGGTTAGCGGGACGTTGCCATGGGGTGGCGAATCTCGTTCCAAAACATGAGGTAGGAATGCCCTGGAGTAATCAGAACGGTGGCGGCGGCCCTTGGGGTGGCGGCGGTAACAACAATGGCGGCGGCGGTGGTCCATGGGGCCAGAAGCCGCAAGGCGGAGGTCCCGGAGGCAATCCGCCCGACCTTGAAGATATTATCCGCCGTGGCCAGGACCGTCTGCGCCAGGCACTTCCCGGCGGCACCGGCAGCAGCTCGACGATCTTCGGATTGGCGGCGCTTGCCCTGGTTGCCTTCTGGCTTTTCCAGTCGATCTACACGGTCCAGCCGGATGAACGCGCTGTCGAACTGCGCTTCGGCAAGCCGAAGGCGGATATTTCCGAGCCCGGCCTGCACTTCCATCTCTGGCCCATCGAGACCTATGAAAAGGTCCAGATCGTCGAGAAGCAGAAGAACATCGGCGGGCAGGGTGTATCGGGCGCCAAGGAAGGCCTGATGCTGACCGGCGACCAGAACATCGTGAATGTTCAGTTCTCCATTCTTTACCGCGTTTCCGACCCGGTTGCTTACCTCTTCCATGTGCAGAGTCCGGAAAACATGGTCCAGCAGGTCTCCGAGAGCGCCATGCGTGAAATCGTTGGCCGCAGCCCCGCACAGGACATTTTCCGCGACAATCGCGCGGGTATCGCCAATGACGTGCGCGGCATCATCCAGAAGACACTGGATGATTACGGCGCCGGTGTTCAGGTCAATGCCGTCTCCATCGAGGATGCGTCGCCGCCGCGTGAAGTGGCCGATGCCTTCGATGAAGTGCAGCGTGCCGAACAGGACGAAGACCGCTTCGTCGAGGAGTCGAACCAGTATTCCAACCAGAAACTCGGTCAGGCCCGCGGTGAAGGCGCGCAGATCCGCGAAGATGCGGCCGCCTACAAGAACCGTATCGTGCAGGAAGCTCAGGGTGAGGCCCAGCGCTTCACATCGGTCTATGACCAGTATGTGAAGGCGCCGGAAGTGACCCGCAAGCGTCTTTTCCTCGAAACGATGGAACGTGTGCTGAAGGACTCGAACAAGGTGATTGTCGACCAGAAGAACGGTCAGGGGGTCGTGCCCTATCTGCCCTTGTCGGAGATCACAAAGCAGCAGCGCCCGACTGAGGGGACAAAGTAATGAGCCAGAACCGTCTTCCTCTTATCGCGGGTCTCATCGCATTCCTCGCCCTTTTGGTTTATTCCTCGGTTTTCGTCGTCAATGAACGTCAGCAGGCCATTGTTCTGCGCTTCGGCCAGATCGTCGATGTGAAGACCCAGCCCGGTATCTATTTCAAGCTGCCGTTCGGCTTTCTTGAAGCCGACAATGTCCAGATGATCGAAGATCGTCTGCTGAGCTTTGAACTGGACAATATCCGTGTTCAGGTTTCGGGCGGCAAGTTCTACGAAGTCGATGCCTTCCTGGTCTACCGGATCACCGATCCGCGCAAGTTCCGCCAGACGGTGTCGGGCGATGTGGAATTCGCACAGGCCCGTTTGCGCACGCGTCTCGATGCATCCTTGCGCAGCGTTTACGGTCTGCGTGGATTTGAAGCCGCACTTTCCGACGAGCGTGCGGGCATGATGCGTGAAGTGCGCGAACAGCTGCGTCCGGATGCGGAATCGCTGGGTCTCGAGATTGCGGACGTGCGCGTTCGCCGGACCGACCTGACCCAGGAAGTGTCGCAGCAGACGTTCGAGCGCATGAAGGCCGAGCGTCTTGCCCAGGCTGAATTCCTGCGCGCCCGCGGCCGTGAAGCTGCCCAACGCATCAAGGCGATTGCCGATCGCCAGGTGGTCGAGATCATTGCGGAAGCCCGCAAGGAATCGGAAATCGCCCGCGGTGAGGGTGAAGGCGAGCGTAGCCGGATCTTTGCCGATGCCTTCTCCAAGGATCCGGATTTCTTCGCGTTCTACCGGTCCATGGCTGCCTATGGCACAGCCCTCGACAATGCCGGAACAACGATGGTGCTTTCGCCCAATTCCGAGTTCTTCCGGTATTTCCAGGATGCCAATGGTGGCGCTGTTCCGCCAGCGCCGGCCGCTGCAAAACCTGCCCCGCAATAGGGGCAGGCCAGTCATGATCGACTTTCTGGATGCCGTAGGGCTGTTCCTCGTCTTCGAGGGGCTGCTCTACGGCTGTTTCCCGCTGATCGCAAAGCGCGTCGCGCGGGATGTCAGCGGACAGCCGGATGGCTTTCTGCGCATGGCCGGTGTCGCGTCGGTTGCCATCGGCGTGGGTATCGTCTGGCTCGCACGGGGGTAATGGCGGTTTGCGCCATTACCAAACTTGATCAGACTTGCAGTCTGACGGCCATATTTTCGTCTACTCTCGCGGCTCTGTTGTAATTCATCGCTATTTATTTTTTAATCCGAGTACACTGACAAAGGCCCGAACGCATGGTTTTCACTCCTGGTCGCCCGATTTTCCGTTCTGCCACCGCGGCAATCGCGCTGATTGCCCTGTCCGCCACGAGCGTGACGCCCGCCTTTGTGACCATCGCGGCAGCACAATCGGCGCAGCCGAAAGCCCAGGGCCCGGCATCCGTCGCCGATCTCGCCGAGGGTCTGCTTGATGCGGTGGTCAATATTTCGACATCGCAGACCGTCAAGGGGCAGGATGGCGATTCCGGACCGGTTCCCATGCCGAAAGTCCCGGAGGGATCGCCGTTCCAGGAGTTCTTCGACGAGTATTTCGGCAAGCAGAAGCCGGGTGAGAACAATCCGTCCCGCAAGGTTCAGTCATTGGGCTCCGGCTTTGTCATCGATGCGGAACAGGGCATCGTCGTGACCAACAATCATGTGATCGCCGATGCGGACGATATCGAGGTGAATTTCACCGATGGGTCGAAGCTGAAGGCGGAACTGGTCGGCAAGGACACCAAGACCGATCTGGCGGTGCTCAAGGTCGACCCGAAAAAGCACAAGCTGGTCGCGGTCAAGTTCGGCGATTCCTCAAAGGCTCGTATCGGCGATTGGGTCATGGCCATCGGCAACCCCTTCGGTCTTGGCGGCACCGTGACGGTGGGTATCGTTTCCGCCCGCAACCGCGACATCAATTCCGGCCCCTATGACAATTTCATCCAGACGGATGCGGCGATCAACCGGGGCAATTCCGGCGGCCCGCTGTTCGACATGTACGGGCAGGTGATCGGCATCAACACGGCGATCATTTCGCCGACCGGCGGATCGATCGGCATCGGCTTTGCCATTCCGGCGGACCTCGCCGCCGGTGTGATCCAGCAATTGCGCGACCATGGCGAAGTGCAGCGCGGCTGGCTTGGCGTGCGCATCCAGCCGGTCACCGACGATATCGCCGAAAGCCTGGGGATGACCTCGAGCAAGGGTGCGCTGGTTGCCGGTATCATTGACGGCGGTCCCGTGGCCAACGGTTCCATCCTGCCGGGTGACGTCATCACCAAGTTCGACGGCAAGCCGGTGAACAATGTAAAGGATCTGCCGCGCGCCGTGGCGGAAAGCCCTGTCGGCAAGGAAGTCGATGTCGTCGTGGTGCGCAAGGGCAAGGAACAGACGGTCAAGGTCACGCTCGGCCGGCTGGAAGATACGACCGACGCCAAGACCAAGGAGAAATCCCAGTCGCAGACCGATCAGGATGAAGACGCCGCGCAGGATGTGGATGTCCTCGGCATGACGCTCGGCGTGCTCGACGATGACAGCAGAAAGACATTCGGCATTGCCAAGGAGGTCGAGGGCGTTCTGATCACCGAAGTGCAGGCCCAATCGATTGCCGCGAACAAGCGGATCGAAGCGGGCGACGTGATCGTCGATATTGCCCAGGAAGCCGTCAAGACGCCGGAAGACGTGGCTGCCCGCATCGAGAAGCTGCGCGATGAAGGCCGCAAGAATGCCCTTTTGATGCTGGCATCCAAGACGGGCGAATTGCGCTTCGTGACTTTGCAGATGAACTGACGTCTCGACGACCTCAGCAAAAAGGCGGCCAATGGCCGCCTTTTCTGTTTCCGGCGCTGTCAGATGACAAAGTCGGTCTTGCGATAGCCCTGGATGTAGAGCAGCGCGGTGAGATCGCCATGATCCACCCGGACCTTTGCCTGTGCCGCGACCGACGGCTTGGCGTGCAATGCGACACCTGTGCCGGCAAGCTGCAGCATGCCGAGATCATTGGCGCCGTCGCCGACGGCAAGGGCCTCGTCCGGCGCAAGATTGAAGCGTTCGCAGATGGACAGGAGCGCAGCGACCTTGGCTTCGCGACCGAGGATGGGTTCGGTGACTTCGCCGGTGAGCGTCTCACCATTGTCGATGAGCGTATTGGCGCTGTTCTCGTGAAAGCCGATCATGGCGGCGATGCGCTGGGTGAAGACGGTAAAGCCGCCCGAAACCAGCGCCGTATAGGCCCCGTGCTTCTTCATGGTGCGGACAAGTTCCGGTCCGCCGGGCATGAGGGTGATGCGGCTGGCGATGACCTTGTCGATGACGGAATAGGGCAGGCCCTTGAGCAGTGCCACCCGTTCGCGCAGGGCGGGCTCGAAGGCGATCTCGCCGTTCATGGCGCGGGCGGTGATGGCCGCCACCTTGTCGCGCAGGCCTGCCTCTTCGGCCAGTTCGTCGATGCATTCCTGCTGGATCATGGTCGAATCCATGTCGGCGATCAGGATTTTCTTGCGCCGCGTATCCTGTTCCTGCACGACGATATCGATGGGCTCGCCATCGACGATCCGCGCCAGCTCCGCATGGGCCTCCACCGGGTCCGAGCCTGTGCGCAGGGCGAGATCGCAGGCAATTCCGTCGGCCAGCCAGTAAAGTCCTGTTGCATTGAGTGCCGCTGAGGCTTTAATCCCGAGCGATGCGCTGAGACGGGGTGAAGCCGGATTGGCGATAAGCGTGGCCATCAAGGGCATGAGCATTTCCCGATTGGACGATTGGTGTGACAAGAAGACAGACAATCCTGATAGCCGGACCGACGGCAAGCGGCAAGTCGGCATTGGCGCTGCGCTATGCCAAGAAGACCGGCGGCTGGATCGTCAATACCGATTCCATGCAGGTCTACGGCGTGCTCGATGTGCTCACCGCACGGCCGGGGCCGGATGATCTTCTGCAAGCTCCGCATTGCCTCTATGGCCATGTCCCGCCGTCCGAGGCCTATTCGACCGGCCGCTGGTTCGCCGATGTCGAACATTTGCTGAAAACCGAAGCTGCGGGTGACCGCCCGCTGATCTTTGTCGGCGGCACCGGGCTTTATTTCCGGGCGCTGCTTGGCGGCCTCTCGGCCATGCCGGACATACCCGATGACGTGCGGGCCTATTGGCGCGCGCAGGACGCGCAGGTCGGAACGCAGCAGCTGCACGCCATTTTGAGCGAAAAAGACCCGCAGGCCGCGGCGGTGCTGCGCCCGACCGACAGCCAGCGCGTCGTGCGGGCGCTGGAAGTGATCGATGCATCGGGACGGTCGATCATCGATTGGCAGAAGAAAACCGGCACGCCTTTGATCGATGCGGCCTCGGCCCGCAAGATCGTCATCGACCCGGACCGGGCCTGGCTTGGCGAACGGATCGCGCTGCGGTTTGCAACCATGCTGGAAAAGGGAGCGGTCGAGGAGGTCAAAGCCCTGCTGGCGCTCGGACTGTCATCCGATCTGCCCGCCATGCGAGCCATCGGGGTCGGTGAAATCGCCAGGATGCTGGCAGGCACGATCACGCCTGCACAGGCAGCCGAGCTGTCGACCATTGCGACGCGGCAATATGCCAAGCGGCAAATGACCTGGTTCCGCAACCAGCTCGGCGACGACTGGGAGCGGATCGCCTATCCCGGCCCTTAAGTCTTGTCGGTGCGGAAGCTGCGGATGAGATCGCTGGCGCGGAAACCGTCTGTCTCCGATCGCGCCGGTTTGCGCGGCTCTTCGATGATCGGGGCGGATTCGGCCGCGCGCCACTGGCTCCGGATCGGTTCCGGCGGGATGGGTACCGCGGGGCGCTGGACCATCGCCGGTTTTTCCGGGGCCTGAAAACCGGCCGATGCATTTTCCGTCGTGGTGCTGTCGGCAGCATTGAGCTGGCGCATCCGGTTGAGGATCATGTCGAGCGAAACGTGGCTGTCACCGCTGCGCACGGCTTCCTGCTGCTGCGTCATATGCGCGGCGGGCAGATGTTCCGGCGCAATGGTTTCGAACATCATGCGCATCGGCGTCGGCACGGCCTCGCCGAAGGCGATCGCCTCGCGGTTGGCGATCGACGACAGGAAGCCGACGGCGCTTTGCGACGCGCCGCTGATGGCGCCGCGGACGATTTCCTGGTCGCGCTCATTGCCGAGCCGCATGGCGAAAACCGTGCTGCACTGGGAGAGGATCGTCGGGTCCAGCTCGCCCGGACGCTGGGTGATGACGGAGAGATAGACGCCGTATTTGCGGCCTTCCTTGGCGATGCGTGCAATGGCCTGGCGCGTCGGCCAGAACCCGGCGTTGGTATCGGCGGGGATATAACGGTGTGCTTCCTCGCACACGACGAGCGTCTGCACGTTGCCATCGCTGGAAACGGCGAGGTCAAAGGCCATGCGGCAGAGAACCGAGGCGACGGAGTTCACCACTTCCGACGGCAAACCCGCCAGCTGGAACACGCAGATGGGCCGGTCGTTTTTCGGTACACGGAAAATGTGGCCGACGGTCTGGCGCATCGTATCGAGCGTTGCCGGGGCCGAGAACATGAAGCGGTAGCGCGGATCGGCCACCAGTGCCTGCAGGCGGTAGCGCAGCGCCTTCATGGTCGGCCGGTCTGTCTTGCCGTCGAGCTGGCCGATGCGCTCTTCCAGCAGCTTGATCAGATCCGCCATCCGGTAGGGCGTCGGTGTATCGGCGGTCATCGAGGCAAAGTCACGTTCTTTCCTGAGGAGCGACGACGTGGCGGCGGCTTCAACATTGGCAAAACGTTCTTTGGCGAGCGGAATGAGATCGCGCAGAATATCGATTTCAGCCGCGATTTGCGGGCGTCCGCGGAACACGGCTTCGCCGAATTCCTCCAGCTTGAACATCCAGTACGGCAAATCGAAGGTGCTGTAGTCGATGGAGATGGCGAGATCGGGAAACGCGCTGGCAAATTCGTTGTGCGGATCAAGAATGAGGATGCGCAGATCGGGGCGCTGCAAAATGATTTTGCGCAAAAGCAGGGTCACGGCGCTGGATTTGCCGACGCCCGTGCTGCCCAGCACGGCGAAATGGCGGGAGATCAGGCTGTCGACCGAGATCAGCGCCGGAATATCGGCATTCTGCGAGAGGTGGCCTATGGACACCGTGTTCTTCAGCGACGTGGTGTAGATGGTGGCCAGATCGGCGGCGCGGATGCGATGGGCGATGGCGCCCATATGCGGATAGGTGGTGATGCCCGAGGAGAAGCGCAATTTTCCGTCGATATGCGCATCGACCTGGCCGACGAGTTCCACATGGATATGGATGCTTTGATCGACATCCTGCTGCCATTCGGCATTGGGTAGCTCAACCTTGTAGACAAGACCGACCACGCGGCTGTCGGCAACCTGAATGGAGATAAGCTGGCCGACAGACCAGTAATCGTCCGATGCCGTGATCGACGGGCCGGTCTTGGCGTGGATAATGGCCTTGTCGCCGTTGCATTCGATGACGTGCCCATCGGTCCGGTTGCGGACCATCGGTCTTTGTTGTGCAGAGGGCAGGGCTTCGGCGCTCATAGGTCGTGGTCAATCCTGGGACTTGGCAACGGGATTGAACCTTAAGCGCAAGGCATTGAGAATATCTTAGCGATGCATTTCACATTTGAAGGATGTTGCGCCAAAGCATTGCTTTGTTTGCGAACATTTCAATTTCCTGAATTTTGCCGTTGACGGATAGAATTTGCTTAATTATCGTCCGCGACCATGAAAACAGTTCTTATCGTCGTGGGACCGCGCATGGGCAGGGTGTTGTAAGCACCCGGCGGAAGCTCCCATGCGCGAAACACAGGCTCCTTCGGGGGCCTTTTTTATTTCCAAACCTTACGCTAAACGAAAACACCTTCTGGAAGGCCGAGAGCCGCAGAATACACGGGAAGAGATCGATGACCGCAGACAAGCAGGATAGTGACAACCACACATCGCAACGACGGGAGATGACCGGTGCCGAAATGGTCATTCAGGCACTCATCGATCAGGGCGTGACGGACATTTTCGGATATCCGGGTGGTGCGGTCCTTCCCATTTATGACGAGCTGCATCAGCAGGACAAGATCAATCACGTGCTGGTTCGCCATGAGCAGGGCGCCGGTCACGCGGCGGAGGGCTATGCCCGTTCCACCGGCAAGGTCGGCGTGATGCTGGTCACATCGGGCCCCGGTGCGACCAATGCGGTGACGCCGCTGCAGGATGCCTTGATGGACTCCATCCCGCTGGTCTGCATCAGCGGCCAGGTTCCGACCACGCTCATCGGCTCGGATGCGTTTCAGGAATGCGATACGATCGGTATCACGCGTCCCTGCACCAAGCACAACTGGCTGGTGAAGGACGTCAACGATCTCGCGCGCATCCTGCACGAAGCCTTCCACGTGGCGCGTACCGGCCGTCCGGGCCCGGTTCTCGTCGACGTGCCGAAGGACGTGCAGTTCGCCACCGGCTTCTATACGCCGCCGGAAACCGCGCCGCGCACCAGCTACCGGCCGAAGGTCGAGGGCGATATCGAGGCGATCAAGCAGGCTGTTGCCCTGATGGCGACGGCCAAGCGTCCGGTCATCTATTCCGGCGGCGGTGTCATCAATTCCGGCCCGCAGGCCAGCCATCTGCTGCGCGAACTGGTGGAGCTGACCAATTTCCCGATCACCTCGACCCTGATGGGCCTCGGCGCCTATCCGGCATCGGGCAAGAACTGGCTGGGCATGCTGGGCATGCACGGCACCTACGAGGCCAACATGACGATGCATGATTGCGACGTCATGGTCTGCATCGGTGCGCGCTTCGACGACCGCATCACCGGGCGCCTCAATGGCTTCTCGCCCAACTCGAAGAAAATCCACATCGATATCGACCCGTCCTCGATCAACAAGGCGGTTCGCGTCGACATTCCCGTGGTTGGCGACGTCGGCCGGGTTCTGGAAGACATGGTCCGGCTGTGGCGCGCCTCGTCCGAAAAGCCTGAAAAGAAGGCGATCGGCGAATGGTGGGCGCAGATCGACAAATGGCGGTCGCGCAAGTCCCTGTCCTATACACGCAACAAGGACGTGATCATGCCGCAATATGCCTTGGAGCGGCTCTATGCGCTGACCAAGGATCGCGACACCTTCATCACGACGGAAGTCGGCCAGCACCAGATGTGGGCGGCACAGTTCTATGGTTTTGAAAAGCCCAACCGGTGGATGACCTCCGGCGGCCTCGGCACCATGGGTTATGGCCTGCCGGCGGCATTGGGCGTGCAGATTGCCCATCCCAATTCGCTGGTCATCGACATTGCCGGCGATGCCTCGGTGCAGATGACCATGCAGGAAATGAGCGCGGCGGTGCAGTACGAAGCGCCGATCAAGATCTTCATCCTGAACAACCAGTATATGGGCATGGTGCGCCAGTGGCAGCAATTGCTGCATGGCAACCGCCTGTCGCACTCCTATACGGAAGCCTTGCCGGATTTCGTCAAGCTGGCGGAAGCCTATGGCGGCCACGGCATCCGCTGTGAAAAGCCGGGCGATCTCGACGATGCCATTCAGGAAATGATCGACGTGAAGAAACCGGTTCTGTTCGATTGCCGCGTGGCCAATCTGGCAAACTGCTTCCCGATGATTCCGTCGGGGAAGGCGCATAATGAAATGCTCCTGCCTGACGAAGCGACGGATGAAGCCGTTGCCAATGCCATCGATGCCAAGGGTCGGCAGCTCGTTTAAGAAACCGGAGAGGAAACACTGTAATGAACGCTCAAAATCTAGCCTCCGGCTCGGCATATTTCATTGCCAAGGAGACGGAGCTACCGATCACCACGGTGCTATCGGTTCTCGTTGACAACGAACCCGGCGTCCTTGCCCGGGTGATCGGCCTGTTTTCCGGCCGCGGCTACAACATTGAAAGCCTGACCGTCTCGGAAACCGAGCACGAGCAGCACCTGTCGCGCATCACCATCGTGACGCGCGGCACCCCGCATGTGCTCGACCAGATCCGCCACCAGCTCGAACGCATCGTGCCGGTGCACCGCGTGGTCGATCTGTCGGTGCGCGCCGACGAACTCGGCAATGAAAAGCCGATCCAGCGCGAGCTGGCGCTGGTCAAGGTGGCAGGGCTCGGCGAGAACCGCAACGAGGCGCTGCGTCTTGCCGATGCGTTCCACGCCAAGGTGGCGGATGCCACGACGGAACATTTCATCTTCGAAATCACCGGCAAGGGGTCGAAGCTCGACCAGTTCATCGCCATCATGAAGCCGCTCGGCCTCGTCGAGATCTGCCGGACCGGTGTCGCCGCCATGAACCGCGGCCCGCAGGGCATGTAGGCTTCAGCGGCAATCGGACTCAGGGATACGCAATTGTATCCCTGACAAGATTGCGATTGAGCGGCATGAACCCGAAGCTTAAATCTTCCCCACGCATCAGATCCGGTTTGTCATGTCGCTCGAAATCTTTTTCACGCTCCTCGTTTTTGCCTTCGTCACGTCGATCACGCCGGGACCCAACAATCTGATGCTGCTCGCGTCCGGGGTGAATTTCGGCTTCCGGCGCACCATTCCGCATATGCTGGGCATCGGCAGCGGCTTCTTTTCGCTGCTGATCGGCGTCGGTCTTGGCCTGGGCGCCCTGATCCAGACCATTCCGCTGGTCTACACGATCCTCAAATTCGCCGGCGGCGCCTATCTGGTCTATCTCGCCTACAAGATCGCGACGTCGCGCTCGCTCGGAACTGTCGATGGCAATGCCCGTCCCATGACGTTCCTTGAGGCTGCCGCCTTCCAGTGGGTCAACCCCAAGGCCTGGGTGATGGCGGTGACGGCGATGGCGACCTATACCGCGCCGCAGGCATATCTCGTCACGGTGCTGATTGTCGGCATCGCCTTCGCCCTGGTCAACGTGCCCTCGGTGTCAAGCTGGGCGGCCTTCGGCCAGTTCATGCGCGGCTGGCTGTCGGACCCGGCGCGGCTGAAATGGTTCAATATCAGCATGGCGGCCTTGCTTGTCGCCAGTCTCTGGCCGATGCTGCGCTGATCTTGCACGAAATGCGGGAGGCGCATAAGTTTCCACCATGTCCCATGATCACGATCACCACCACGACAATGAACTCGATCCCATGGCCGCACGGGTGCGGGCACTCGAAACGATCCTGACTGAAAAAGGTCTTGTCGATCCCGAGGCGATCCATGCCATTGTCGAGACCTATGAGACCAAAATCGGCCCCCGCAACGGTGCGAAGGTTGTGGCCAAGGCGTGGGTCGATCCGGAATTCAATGCCTGGTTGAGACGCGATGCGACCGCAGCCATCGCGTCGCTGAGCTATACCGGCCGGCAGGGCGAGCATATGCAGGCGGTGTTCAATACGCCGGAAACCCACAATCTCGTCGTGTGCACACTGTGTTCCTGCTACCCATGGTCGGTGCTCGGCTTGCCGCCCGTCTGGTACAAGTCGCCGCCTTACCGCTCGCGTGCCGTCATCGATCCGCGCGGTGTGCTGGCGGAGTTTGATCTGGTTCTGCCCGATACCACGCAGATCCGCGTGTGGGATTCGACCGCCGAGTTGCGCTACCTCATCATCCCGCTGCGCCCGGAAGGCACCGATGGCTGGAGCGAGGAACAGCTTGCCGCGCTGGTGACGCGCGATTCGATGATCGGCACGGGGCTCGCCCGTGTGCCGGAGGTGGCATGAACGGGCCGCAGGATCTTGGCGGGCAGATGGGCTTCGGCCCTGTCAATCCGGAGAAGGACGAGCCCTATTTCCATGCGGCGTGGGAAAAGCGGGCGCTGGGTCTGACCTTGGCCGCCGGAGCCATGGGGCACTGGAACATCGACGAAAGCCGCCATGCGCGCGAAAGCCTGCATCCCGCCGACTACTATTCCTCCAGCTATTACGAAATCTGGACCAAGGCGCTGGAAGTGCTGCTGAAGCGCCATGGATTCGTCACCGATGCGGAATTGGCAAAGGGGCACTCCCTTGGCAGGGGAGCTGAGCCCAAGCGCGTCCTGCAAGCGGAGAACGTTGCCGCCGTTCTGGCGAAGGGCGGTCCCTGCGACCGTCCGGTCGGACAGGCGCCGCGTTTCCAGGCGGGGAACCGCGTCAGAACCCGCAATTTCAACCCGCAGACGCACACGCGGCTGCCACGCTACGCCCGCGGGAAAACCGGCATGGTGGAAGCCGTGCGCGAGGGCTTCGTCTTCCCGGACACCAATGCGCATGGGCAAGGCGAGAACCCGCAATATGTCTACACCGTCGTGTTCACGGCGGCGGAGATCTGGGGCGAGGGCGCGGATCCGACCCTGACTGTCAGCATCGATGCCTGGGAGAGCTATCTTGAGCTTGCGTGAGCTGATCGCGCATTCGCAAGGGCTGGGCGATGGGATCGATGCGCCGGTTTTTGCCGAGCCGTGGCAGGCGGAAGCCTTCGCCATGGTGCTGGCCCTGCACAGCCGGGGCCTGTTCGGCTGGGATGAGTGGGCACAGGCGCTCTCCACCGAACTGAAACGGCCCGGTGCGCTGGAGGATGGCAGTGATTACTACCATCGCTGGGTCGCGGCACTGGAATCCCTCGTTGCGGCCAAGAACGTGGCAAAGTCGACGGATGTTGATGATCTCGCCGCTTCATGGCAACGTGCGGCCCACGCAACCCCGCACGGTCAGCCGATCAGGCTGGAAAATGATCCGGAAAGGTCTTGAAATGCATGGAGCTTTGACGGTCCGCCGCGCAGCGATTGCATGGATGCTTGTGGCAGCGGCCAGTTTTTCCGCGCCTGTCCGGGCGCAGGACGCGCCCTGGCCCGCAACCACCGAACAGGACCTGCGCAAGCTGCTGACCGGCGCGACCATCACCGGCGAAGTCAAGGCGCAGCCGCCGTTCAACTTCACCGAGTTTCTGGGTACGGACGGCAAATCGCGCGGCAAGCTGATCGAATGCTGCAAGCCGGACAAGGTGCTGACCAACGGCATGGCCTATGCGGGCGAGTGGACGCTGGAGAACGACACGCTCTGCCTGCTCTACGAGGGCGAGGAGCAGAAGGTCTGCTGGCGTCTGCAGGTGAAGGGCGACGAATTCCGCATGACCGACACGGAAACCGGCTATTCCGGCGCGGGTAAAATCCGGCCGGGAAACCCGGATAATCTATAGTATAAGACGGCATTCACCCATTTTCCTTGCCCTTTGCGGGCGAATCCTGTCAGTCAGGGCCATGCAATTATCACCACAACAGGATGAGGCGCTCAGCGCCGTTTCCAAATGGCTAAAAGACGGGCGCAGCCCGCTTTTTCGGCTTTTCGGCTATGCCGGTACCGGCAAGACGACGCTGGCCCGCTATTTCGCCGAGCATATTGACGGGGACGTGCAGTTCGCCGCTTTCACCGGCAAGGCCGCGCAGGTCCTGCGCTCGAAGGGCGCTGCCAATGCGCGGACGCTGCATTCGCTGATCTATCGCCCGCGCGGCGAAGAGGCGGTCGAGGATGAAACCACCGGCAAGACCAGCATCGCTCCGACATTTTCACTCAACCGGCAAAGCCCGGTTGCCAAGGCCAAGCTGATCGTCGTCGACGAGTGCTCGATGGTGGACGAACAGCTCGGCCGCGATCTCATGAGCTTCGGCACGCCCATTCTGGTGCTGGGCGACCCCGGCCAGCTGCCGCCCATATCCGGCGGCGGCTTCTTCACCGAACACGAGCCGGATTTCCTGCTCAGCGAAATCCACCGGCAGGCGCGCGACAACCCGATCCTGCGCCTGGCGCTCGACGTGCGCGAGGGACGTGAATTCGGCTATGGCGATTTCGGTGCGGCCAAGGTCATCTCCAAGAACGAGGTGACGCAGGATCTGGTGCTCGGCGCCGATCAGGTGCTGGTGGGTACGAACCGCACCCGCCGCCGCTACAATCAGCGCCTGCGCGAGCTCAAAGGTTTTTCCGCTTCCTTTCCGCAGGCGGGCGACAAGCTGGTGTGCCTGCGCAACGATCCGGCCAAGGGGCTTCTCAACGGCTCGCTGTGGAAGGTCATGACCTCGTCGCGGGAGACGGTCAAACCCGGCATCAACCTGCTGGTGGCGCCGGAGGATGAAGAGCCGGGCAGGGGCGTGGCCAAGATCAAGCTGCTCAAGGCGCAGTTCGAGGATCCCGATACGGAAATACCGTGGCAGACCAAGAAGCGCTACGACGATTTCGACTATGGCTACGCGCTGACGACCCACAAGGCGCAGGGCTCGCAGTGGAACGAAGTCGTGCTGTTCGATGAGAGCTTTGCTTTCCGCGATACGCGCGACCGCTGGCTCTACACGGCCATCACCCGCGCGGCCGAACGGCTGACGGTGGTGCGTTAAAAACTCTGAACTGAACGGATCCGGTCTATTCAGCCCGCGCCGTGCAGCCCCATCGACCAGAACCCGGCTTCCAGCCGTGTCGCCACACGGAAACGGCGGTTGAGCGTCTTCC
Source organism: Phyllobacterium sp. MT110 (assembly GCF_058792715.1). Lineage (NCBI taxonomy): Bacteria > Pseudomonadati > Pseudomonadota > Alphaproteobacteria > Hyphomicrobiales > Phyllobacteriaceae > Phyllobacterium > Phyllobacterium sp. MT110. The sequence goes on along the minus strand of NZ_JBXAFE010000001.1, from coordinate 1,796,067 downwards.
AGCGCCCGGACGTTTGCGGTGACGGGCCGAGCCGGGCATGGACACTGCTTTCGATGAGCCGTCCGACCGCATGGCAGGCCTCCTGATAGTCCTGGCCCGCATAGGCATCGATCCACGGTTGATAGGGATTGCCTGCCGATGCGGTGGCTGCAAGGCGCGCGCCGATTTCGCCATAACCCATGACGCAGGGTGCAAGAGCCGCAATGAGATCAAGGAAGTCACCCGACAACCCGGCATCGATGACGTAGCGGGTATAGGAGAGGTTCTCCGGTTCCTCGTCGGTCTGCAGCAGCGTCTCGCGCGGAATCCCGGCCTTCGCGCATATCTCGATATGCAGCGGCATTTCATGGTTGACCAGTGCATGGACCGTTGCCGATGCCAGTTCCAGTTCCTCATGGCTTTCCGCCTTCAGGACAGCCATGCCCCAGGCCCGCGAGAAGTGGAACAGAAAGATGTAATCCTGGACGAGATAGTGCAGAAAAGCTGTTTCGGGCAGGGAGCCGTCGCCGAGGCCGCGCACAAAGGCGTGGTCGACATAGGCGGACCAGTCGGATGCGGCATGCGCGCGCCATTGGGCAAAAACCGGCGAGGAAAAATCGGATGGGCTCATGAAACCGTACTCTTTGCGGGCAAGAACTTGCGAGGCGAGGGGCCTGCCTGCGAACATCTTTCGGGGCGGACCAGATTCCAATGTTTAATGTTCGTTTTCTGCTGTAAAGATCAGGACAAGAAAAAACATTGGACTTCAGCATGACAGCTTCCCTTTCCGTGAACCTCAATGCAATCGCCATGTTGCGCAATCGCCGCGACCTGCCCTGGCCCAGTGTGATCGGGCTTGGCCGCGTGGCCTTGGCCGGCGGTGCTGCGGGCCTGACCGTGCATCCGCGTCCGGACGAGCGGCATATCCGCTTCTCCGACCTGCCGGAGATCCGTGCCCTGATCGATGACGAGTTTCCGCAGGCCGAATTCAACATCGAAGGGTATCCGACGGCGCAGTTTCTCGATCTCGTCGCCAAGAACGAGCCCGAGCAGGTCACGCTGGTGCCGGACGATCCGGCGCAGGCCACCTCCGATCATGGCTGGGATCTGACGAAGGACGGCGATTTCCTGGCGCCGATCATCCGGCAGTTGAAACACCAGTCGGCGCGGGTATCCCTGTTCATCGATGCCGACCCGGCTGCACCGGCGCTCGCCAAGGCGCTCGGGGCGGATCGTGTCGAACTCTATACCGGCCCCTATGGCGGCGCGCATGACGATCCGCGCCGCGAGGCGCTGGAGCTGGACCGGCTGGCGAAGACCGCGGAAGCGGCGTCGAAGGCGGGTGTTGCCGTCAATGCCGGGCATGATCTGACGGTCGCCAATCTGCCTGCTCTGGTCAAAAGAGTGCCAAATCTGGTGGAGGTTTCCATTGGTCACGGGCTGACAGCCGATGCTTTGACGCACGGTATGTCGCGGGCTGTGGAAAGATTCATGAATGCGCTGCAGGCGTAGCGCCTTGATTCGCGTACAGGATTTGCGTTGCCATGCGTTTTTGCATAACGTGGGATGACAGCTATGTTAAAATGGCGATTGATATTGCGGTGCAACACGACTAACTCGTCCGCCCACGCTGTCGGAGCGAGGGAAAACCTGTATGAGTGACCAGCAAGTTGGCGACGAGAACTGTTTAAACGGTACCGCCGCCTATGAACCGGAACCGCATCACAAAGAAGCATTTCCGGTTCTTGTGCTAGGCGCCCTCGGCGTTGTCTATGGCGACATCGGGACAAGCCCGATCTACGCCTTCCGCGAAGCGCTTCACGCTGCATCGCTCGATGGAGTCCTCAGCCGGACCGATATTCTCGGTGTTGTCTCCATGATCTTCTGGGCGCTGACCCTGATCGTCACCATCAAATATGTTTTTTTCGTGCTGCGCGCCGACAATGACGGCGAGGGCGGTATCCTGTCGCTGATGGCGCTGGCGCGGTCGAGTTTCAAATCCCGGCCACAGCTCATTCTCGGTCTCGGCATTGTCGGTGCGTCGCTGTTTTACGGCGATGCGGTGATCACCCCGGCCATTTCGGTGCTGTCGGCGGTCGAAGGTCTGGAGATCGTCACTCCGTCGCTGGAACCCTTCGTGGTGCCCATCACGCTGGTCATCCTGCTGACGCTGTTTTCCGTCCAGCGTTTCGGGACGGCGCGCGTTGCCACGATTTTCGGTCCGATCACCCTGTTGTGGTTTCTGGCCATCGGCTTTTTCGGCGCATGGCACCTGTTCGACGACATCAGCATTTTTGCCGCCGCCAACCCGTATTACGCGGTGGATTACATCCTCGAGAACCCGGCAACGGCGTTCCCGACCATCGGCACGGTGTTCCTGGCGGTAACCGGTGCGGAAGCGCTCTATGCGGATCTCGGCCATTTCGGCCGCAAGCCGATTGCCACGGCCTGGGTCTGGGTCGTCTTCCCCTGTCTGCTCCTGAACTATTTCGGTCAGGGCGCCTTCATTCTGGCCCATGGCGAGTCGGCCAAAAACCCGTTCTTCGAAATGTTCCCGCATTGGGCATTGCTGCCAATGGTGCTTCTGGCCACGGCGGCCACCGTCATCGCCAGTCAGGCGGTTATCTCGGGCGCCTATTCGCTGTCGCGCCAGGCGGTGCAGCTCAATCTTCTGCCGCGCCTCAACATCGAACACACCTCCGAGAAGCAGTCCGGCCAGGTTTACCTGCCGCGGGTCAACATGCTGCTCGGCCTCATGGTTGTCCTGCTCGTTCTTGGCTTCGAGCGCTCGACCAACCTGGCCTCGGCCTACGGCATTGCCGTGACCGGCAACATGCTGGTGACGACGATCCTGCTGTTCATCGTCATGAGCCGCATCTGGAAGTGGCGCCTCTGGGTGGCCGTCAGCCTGACCCTCGGCTTCATCATCGTTGACCTGACATTCGTCAGCGCCAACCTGATCAAGGTTGTCGATGGCGGCTGGGCTTCCCTCGTGGTGGCATTCCTCATCATCCTGGTGATGTTCACCTGGGTTCGCGGCAGCCGTCAGCTGTTCGAAAAGACCCGCAAGGGCGAGGTGCCGCTCGATCTGATCTCGAAGAAGATGGCGCAGAACCCGCCACCGCTGGTGCCGGGAACCGCCGTGTTCCTGACGGGCGATCCCAAGAGCACCCCGACAGCCCTGATGCACAGCCTGAAACATTACAAGGTGCTGCACCAGAACAATGTGATCCTGACGGTCATCACCGCGCCGTCGCCGCTGGTCAAGAAGAGCGAGCGGGTCAAGATCGAGCCGATCAACGACCTGTTCATGCGCGTCACGCTGACCTTCGGCTATATGGAGCGCCCGAATATTCCGCGCACATTGGCGATCTGCCGCAAGCAGGGCTGGAAGTTCGACATCATGACCACGTCCTTCTTCCTGTCGCGCCGCTCGCTGAAAGCATCGGCCCGTTCGGAAATGCCGCATTGGCAGGACCGCCTGTTCATCGCGCTGGCGCGCACCGCCAGCGATGCCACGGAATATTTCCAGATTCCGACCGGCCGCGTCGTCGAAATCGGCACCCAGGTGAATATCTGAACCGGCGAGACGCGATATCGGGTTGAAAGACCCGCATCGCGTCTGTATGCCCGTAGCAGCAAACGGGCAGGGTCAGATTGAAAAAACAGCGGATTGCCATTGTGGGTGCGGGCCCGGCGGGCCTTGCCGCCGCGCTCTATCTTCATCGCGCCGGGCATGATGTCAAACTGCTCGAACGGTTTGCCGCCCCTTCGCCTCTCGGCTCCGGCCTCATCCTGCAACCCACCGGCCTGACGGTGCTCAGCGATCTCGGGCTGTTCGACAGCATTTCCGGGCTCGGCAACCGCATCGACCGGCTCTACGGCGCCGATGCCCTGTCCGGGCGGGCGGTGCTGGATGTCCGGTATGCGGCACTGAAAAGCGGACGCTACGGCATTGCCGTGCATCGCGCCGCCCTGTTCGATGTGCTGTACCAGGCGGTGCTGCAGGCGCGTATCGATATCAAGACCAATGTCGACGTCGTCACGCTGGACACGGGCAACGGCCGGGCATGGCTGATGACCAGTACCGGCCGCAGCATCGGCACCTTCGATCTGGTCGTCGATGCCAGCGGCTCGCGTTCGCGGCTCAAGCAGTTTGCCATCCATCCCTGCGAACCGGAGCCCCTGACGTACGGCGCCTTCTGGACCTCGCTGAAATGGCGCGGGGAGGGGTTTGACACGCGCGCGCTGCTGCAGCGCTACCGCAAGGCCGGCGTGATGATCGGCGTTCTGCCGATTGGCAGGACCGATGCGGGCGGCGATGACATGGCGGCATTCTTCTGGAGCACAAAGCCGGATGAAGCGGAGGCCCTGCGCGCTGCGGGGATCGAACGCTGGAAGGACCGGGTGCTGTCGCTCTGGCCGGAATGCTCGGCCTATACCGATCAGATCGGCGGTTTCGACGATATGACGCTGGCGCGTTATGGCCACCATACGCTGGCCATGCCCGCCGGGCGTCACCTTGCCGTCATCGGCGATGCGGCCCATTCCACCAGCCCGCAGCTGGGGCAGGGCGCCAACATGGCGCTGCTGGATGCGCGGGCGCTTGCCCATGCCCTTGCCACCTCCGCGGAGCTCGATGCGGCGCTGTCCGCCTATGCCGCCTCCCGCCGGACGCATGTGCGCGGCTTCCAGGCCCTGTCGCGGGCATTCACCCCGTTCTACCAGTCGGATTCGACCCTGCTGCCCTTTGCACGCGATTGGGTGGTACCAACCGTGGCGCGTATTCCGCCCGCGCCGCAGCTTCTGGCATCGATGGTATCGGGTACCTTGATCGGCCCGTTCCGGCCAATCGGTTTGCGGGAAAAAGCCTGGTTCTAGAAATCTTTTTCATCCCCACTTGCCAAACGATTTTCATGGCTCTAGAACCGAACCGTAACGTACGGTACGGCATATGAAGCCGTGAAAGCGAATGGAAGAAGCCTCGTGCAATCTGCTGCGGAAGCCAGTGACAGCCCATTGACAGAGCGTCAGCGCGACGTTCTCGATGCGGCGCTTGGCCTGCTGGTGGAAGCGGGGGACGCGCTGACGATGACCAGCGTGGCGCGCCGCGCCAGCTGTTCCAAGGAAACCCTCTACAAATGGTTCGGCGACCGGGACGGGCTCCTGACCGCGACGGTCCAGTGGCAGGCGTCGAAGGTGCGCGGCGTCACGGTCAGGCGCGACGGACTTGATCTGTCGTCGCTGACAAGCGGGCTGGAACGCTTTGCCTCGGACTGGCTGCGCGTTCTCTCCGGCAAGATTTCCGTGGCGCTCAACCGCGTGGCCGTCAGCCATGCGGGCAGCGACAAACGCGATCTCGGCGCCATCGTCCTGGAGAACGGGCCGTTTGCCATGGCGCGCCGCCTGATGCCGCTGCTCGAGGTCGGGCGTGAAGCCGGACTGCTGGCATTCGACGATACGGAAGAAGCATTTCGCACCTTTTTCGGACTGGTCGTCCGGGATGTGCAAATCCGGTTGCTGCTTGGCGACCGGTTCGAGTTGACTGATGTGGCAATCGACGGCGAGGCCCGGCGCGCGACACAGCAGTTTTTCGCTCTGTACGGAGCTCATACCAACGGGGCCGCTTAAGGCCGCTGTACGCAACGCTGAAGGGAAGAAATCAATGCGCGTATATTATGACCGCGATGCAGACATCAACCTGATCAAGTCGAAGAAGGTTGCCATTATCGGATACGGTTCGCAGGGCCGCGCCCATGCGCTGAACCTGAAGGACTCCGGTGCCAAGGACGTGCGCATTGCCCTGCGTCCGGGCTCTGCCACCGCCAAGAAGGCCGAAGCCGACGGCTTCCAGGTCGTCAGCGTTGCCGAAGCGGCAAAATGGGCCGACCTGATGATGATGGCGACGCCGGACGAACTGCAGGCCGACATCTACAGGGATCACATCGCCGACAACATCCGCGACGGCGCTGCCATCGCTTTTGCCCACGGCCTCAACGTGCATTTCGGCCTCATCGAGCCGAAGAAGACCGTTGACGTTGTCATGATCGCGCCGAAGGGCCCGGGCCACACGGTTCGCGGCGAATACCAGAAGGGCGGCGGCGTTCCCTGCCTCATCGCCATCCATCAGGATGCCTCGGGCAATGCGCATGACCTCGCGCTGTCCTATGCCTGCGGCGTCGGCGGCGGCCGTTCGGGCGTCATCGAAACCAATTTCCGCGAAGAGTGCGAAACCGATCTGTTCGGTGAGCAGGTTGTTCTGTGCGGCGGCCTCGTTGAACTGATCCGCGCCGGTTTCGAAACGCTGGTTGAAGGCGGCTATGCGCCTGAAATGGCCTATTTCGAATGCCTGCACGAAGTGAAGCTGATCGTCGACCTGATCTATGAAGGCGGCATCGCCAACATGAACTACTCGATCTCCAACACGGCCGAGTGGGGCGAATATGTCTCCGGTCCGCGCATCATCACTGCCGAAACAAAGGCCGAGATGAAGCGCGTCCTGACCGACATCCAGACCGGCAAGTTCACCTCCGACTGGATGCAGGAATACAAGGCCGGCGCATCGCGCTTCAAGGCTATCCGCCGCAACAACGACAAGCACCAGATCGAAGAAGTCGGTGAAAAGCTGCGCGGCATGATGCCATGGATCGGCAGCAACAAGCTGGTCGACAAGGCCAAGAACTAAGGTCTCCGACCTTTCCAGGAATCAGGCCGATAGAGCGATCTATCGGCCTTTTTTCATTGCAGCGTGCAGGTGCGGCGCGGCCCGCTCAGGGGCTGGTAGGTGTTGTCGAAGGCACGGTAGGATTGATAGCGGTCCTGGCAGATCTGCGCCTGGGTACGGGTCGTCGGCGAGATGATGGGCCGGCGGGTGCGGAAATCGTTGCACCGCGCCGAGCCCGTGCAATTGGGCCCGGCAAGGTTGGCCGGGCTGTCGGTGCCGAGAATCAGCGGCTGCAGTGGCACCGGATCATTGCCGCGCGGGGCCGGACGATAGGGCTGGACCTGTGCAGACGCGGCGCCAAGACCGAGGGTCAGGGCAAGGCCAAAGGCGGCGAGGGCTGTGATCAGGGTCTTCATCATCGTCGTGTCCATGCTGTTTTCCCTAATATAGGCCTTTGCGCACCCCGCCGCCACCGTCAAGCGGAAATCCCCGCGGTAACGGTTTCGGCACTGGTTGTCGTGCGGCAATCAGGTTAGGCTCGCACCAACGTCCTGCTTCGACTGTCGGTTTCATAATTCAGGGTCTGTGAATGTCTGTACGCATCGCCACGTTCAACGTCGAAAATCTGATGAACAGGTTCGATTTCTCCGGCTTCAAGAACAATCTGAACAAGGACCGGACGCTGCAGCTGTTCCAGATCAATGACGAGGAACAGTACCGGCAGCTGGAACAGGCACGGGCCATCGCCCATGCGGACGACACCCGCCAGCTGACAGCGCTTGCCATTGCCGAAACCCATGCGGATATTCTCTGCCTGCAGGAAGTCGACAATATCGGTGCGCTGAATGCCTTCGAGTTCGGCTATCTCTTCAAGATGGTCGGCGAGGGCTACCGGCACAAATACATGCTGGAAGGCAATGACAGCCGGGGCATCGACGTGGCGGTGCTGATGCGCGACCAGACCCGGCACGGCGAGCCGATTGAATTCATCGAAATGACCAGCCATGCCCACGTCACCTACAATGACTTCGGTCTGTACAACGCCGAGATTGCGGCGCTCGGGCTTGAGCCGCATGAGCGCATTTTCAAGCGCGACTGCCTGGAGATCGACGTGCGTATCGGCGGGCGGCCGCTGACGCTGTTTGTCAGCCATTTCAAATCCATGGGGCCGCCGCGCAACGGGCTGGACGGGCGCACGGCCTCCATGCCGGTGCGCGTGGCCGAAGCCAAGGCGGTGCGGCGGATCATCGAGGACCGGTTTGCCGATAGCGGCGGTTCGGCCAGCAAGCATTGGGTGATCTGCGGCGATTTCAACGATTATCGCGAACGCATCGTCATTGGCGGCGATTCGCTGGCCGGATACACGTTTGAGCCGGTGCGCGAGGCGACGAGCAGCGTCGACGTGCTGCTGGACGGCGGGTTCTGTGAAAATCTGGTGGAACGCCGTCCGGTGATGGATCGATGGACGCTGTACCACACGCGTGGCCCGGAGGAGCGCCACCTGTGCCAGCTTGACTACATCCTCGCGTCGCCCGCATTGGCCAGAACCAACAGCAAGGTTGTGCCCGACATCATCCGGCGCGGCCAGCCATATCGCACGATTTTCCCGCCGGACCAGAAGGTCGAGCTGTTTCCCAGGATCGGCTGGGACCGCCCCAAGGCAAGCGATCACTGCCCCGTTGCCGTCACGTTCAACGTCATCTGACCCATGCACACCATTCCCGAAGCAGCCGTCATCCCGATCCGTCAGGCCATTGTGCGCGTGGAGGAGGGGCCTCTCGCCTACGATGTTCAGCATCGCGCTGACGTAGCCGCAAACTGGACACGCGAACTGGCGGCCAATCCCACGCTGTTCGACGGCTCGTTCTTCCTGGCTGAACAGGCCGGGATCGATGCCGGTATTTTCCGCGCGGCCTACCGGCGCACCACCTTTGCCACGATGATGCACTGGAAGCGCAACCGCTCGGCTGCAAAACCATGGCACATCTTCAGCGTCGGGGTCATGGTATCGGCGGATAACAGGCTGATTGCCGGGCAGATGGGCGCCACGACATCGGCGGCGGGACGGGTGTATTTCCCGGCTGGCTCTTTCGATGCGGGCGACCTCGTGGGCGATCAGGTGGATTTCGACGGCAATGCCCAGCGCGAGGTGGCCGAGGAAACCGGCATCGATCTTGGCACCGCATCGCACCGGGACGACATGGCCTATCTCGTCAGGGTGGAGCGGAGCATTGCCGTGTTCCGGCGTTATTATTTCCGGCAGACCGGAGATGAACTGCTCGCATCCATTCGCGCCACCATTGCCGCCCAGGCCGATCCGGAACTGGACGGGGTCTGTGCCATTTCGGCCGCCGGCGAGATGGGGGAGGCGACGCCGCGTACCTTCGCCACCTTTGGCGACTGGCATTTCAGGCCATGAACCGAGAGAGGCAATGTTGCATTTCTGCCGTGCGTGGTTCGACAAGCTCACCATGAGGGTGAGTGAGGATTGCCGGGCGTTCTATTCTGCAACGTTTGTGATTGAACTTGCAGTCATCCATCTCCCTCATGGTGAGCTTGTCGAACCACGCACCAGATGGCCTGCAGGCTGGAATGTCACCGTCACAAGGTTTATCTTGAACAGCTCTCTCCAGTGTCTACTTTCGCCGAGGGTTTGACGAGGAGTATGCAAATGAGCGGCCGGCACTATCAAGTCTATGATGTTTTCACCGACAAGGTCCTGACGGGCAATCCCCTTGCGGTTGTGCATGATGCGGCCGGGCTGGACGATGCCGCCATGCAGCGGATTGCCGGGCAATTCAATCTGTCAGAGACGGTGTTCGTCCTGCCGGCGCACAATCCTGCCCATACGGCCCAGATCAGGATTTTTACGCCCGATTACGAAATGCCTTTCGCCGGTCATCCGACCGTCGGGTCCGCCATTGCCCTGGCGCAAAGCCGCTTTCCCGACGTGGCGGGCGATCAGGAAACGCTGATCATCCTGGAAGAGAAGATCGGCCCCGTCCGCTGCGGCGTGAAACTCAGCAAGGCGGGAGCGTTTGCCGAATTCGATCTTCCCAAGCTGCCGGAACAGGTGCCGTATAATTCCGACAGGATCGCGCTGGCCAATGCCCTGCGTCTTGAACCCAAGGAGATCGGCTTCGAGAATCACGTTCCGACCATCTGGGATGCCGGCGTGCCTTACCTGCTGATCCCGATTCACGGGCTGGCGGCAGCCGGTCGGATTCGAATCAACCAGGACGCCATGAAAAAGGCCGCGCCTGTGATCGACGGGCGCCAGCTGCCCGTCTATGTCTATTGCCGCGAAACGACGCTGCACGACAGCAATTTTCATGCGCGGATGTTTGTCAGCGACGAGGGCACCTACGAGGACCCGGCAACGGGTTCCGCCACGGCAGCCTTTGCCGGGGCCATCCAGCATTTTGACCAGCCGCTCGACGGATTGTTGCGGCTGTGGCTGGAACAGGGCCAGGAAATGGGCCGTCCATCGCGATTGCGGCTGGAACTGGATATCGCCGACCAGAAGCTTGCCGGCGGGCGTATCGGCGGTTCGGCGGTCAAGACGGCGGAGGGACAGCTTTTTGTTTAAACAACTTATTGTTCAAAGCTGACATAAAGTTTTCAAGAAGGGCTGGACAGGCCGGTTTTGCCCCGTTATAGAGCCCCCACCTTCGGTCGTCAAAGCGGCTGACGGGCACATAGCTCAGTTGGTAGAGCAGCTGACTCTTAATCAGCGGGTCGTAGGTTCGATCCCTACTGTGCCCACCAATCAGAACCCCAGGTCATATCAATGGCTTGGGGTTTTTCTTTTGCTGCGGTTCTGAAACAGTCACCGTTTTGGCTTCGCCAGGAGGTGAGGGTTGGGCAGGCCGATGAGATAATTCATGTCGATCTCATGCGCCTCGCGCCATTCAGGCTCCTCATCGATCGAAAAGAGATACCCGTCTGCCGGCAGTGCTTCCATGATGGCAAAGCAATGGGCGCGCGCGTCGACCTGCATCATGTTGTGAATTTCGATGTCGAGAAACGGCAGCTGTTGCAACACGCCGCGGGCGCCCTTCAGTGCCGCGACCTCGTGCCCTTCCACGTCGATCTTGAGGAAGTCGACATTGCCCAAATCCGCATCGTCCAGCGCGATGACGTCGACAATCAGGTCACCATCGGGAGCATGAACATTGCTGTCGTTGAGGATGACGTTGCTGTGCGGCGCCAAAACCTTGTGGGTGCCCGTCTTCTGCCCGACGGCTTTGCCATGGGCCACGACGTTTGTCAGTCCGTTCAGTTCGGCATTCCGCTGCACGACACCCGCATTGAATGGCAGCGCGTCAAAGGCGGTTACCCTGCCGGTGGGGCCGGCCTTCTGGCTGAACAGCACGGTCATCAATCCATGATGGGAGCCGCAATCGACAACATGCGAGCCCGGTTTTATAAAGTAAAGGCAACGCTCCCGAAATCCGGTATAATTGTTTCCCGGTGCAACATACCAATGATATCCAATCTCATCGGCGATGCAGAATGGTATAGATCGGTCGCCATATCTTATGTTTTCAACGAATGGATATATCAATTACTTATCACTCCCGTCGAATTGTAGGGCACGTTATCATAGATAAGCTTAATATTGCATCATATCGCAAGTATAAAATCAAATTCCTAGGGTTCGCGGTTGGTCCGCCCGACGCTTCCGCCATCAACAACGCCGCAGCCATGGAATGGTCGAGTATGCAGTGGCGCCTTGAGCCCGCAAGACACATCGCGACAGAAGCAGCCGGTTTCCGCAGCATCGCTTGCCTCCGCTTTCCCATGGTTAACAATGGTGCTGCGGACGGAGGATCCAACCCCTTGCGGCCGCTCGCTTCAGGGGGCGGGGCAAACGAAAACCGTGGGCGGAACCGATGATTTTTGTTGCTTTCCGGCGGGCCCCAACTATAACGCCTTGAACAGGGCCTAATGGCCCTTTTTTCTTGTACGCATATCGATCTACCCAAACTGCTAGAGGAGACTTTCCATGAGCATTCGTCGTATTGAAGTCGGTCCACGCATGAGCCAGGCCGTTATCCATGGCAACACGGTTTATCTCGCAGGGCAGGTAGGCACACCGGGCAAGAGCGTCACCGAGCAGACCAAGGATGTCCTGGCTTCGGTCGAGCGCCTGTTGAAGGAAGCCGGTTCCGACAAGTCCAAGATCCTGCAGGCGATCATCTGGATGGCCGACATGAAGGACTTTGCCGAAATGAATGCGGTTTGGGATGCCTGGGTCGATCCGGCCAACACGCCTGCGCGCGCCACCGGCGAAGCCAAGCTGGCAACCCCGGACTACCTCGTCGAAATCATCATCACCGCTGCCATCTGATTCCCTGCCGAAATCCGTCCGACACGGCGGATTTGGCAAGGCGACAGGTTCATCCCGGCGGAAATATTGAATTTGCCGGGATGAAATGAAGTGGATGTCAGTAAAACTGCTCCCGTGCACTGGATTTTTAGCGCGGGAATGAATAAAGTCCGCGCTTCTCGGGATTGCCGTTGTGGTAATTCATCAAACGCTTGTCTGATTGTGACGCTTACGCCCGCAAGACGAGACAAGCATGGGTAAGGAAAACGATTGCAAGTTCTCGTCCGTGATAACAATGTTGAACAGGCCCTCCGGGTCCTGAAAAAGAAGATGCAGCGCGAAGGTCTCTTTCGCGAAATGAAGGCGCGCCAGGCTTTTGAAAAGCCGTCCGAGCGCCGTGTCCGTGAAAAGGCTGAAGCCGTCAGCCGCGCCCGCAAGGCAGCGCGCAAGCAGGCACAGCGTGAAGGTCTGCTTCCTGGTCCGAAGAAGAAAGAACGCGTTGCCCGTCCAGGTGCCGCGACCAGCGATTTCAGCAACAACCGATAATCAATGACCGGAGTTTCCGGTCCTTGCAAAACGCGACAGAACCCGCACAGCGAGCCATGCTGGAGCGGGTTTCGTTTTGTGAAGACTCCGCCATAACTATCGTCTTCACATCGATATTACCCGGTTTCAAAAAAGTGCCTTCTTGTGCGCCGCATCACGCCGCGCCTATGCATGCTCCATACTATTCAAGCCTTATGGAGACCTTTCAATGGCACCCAAGCTCAACATCGTCCACGTCAGCACCCGGCCGGGCCGCGCCGGTCAGCCGGTTGCCAAGTGGTTCCATGATTTTGCCAGCCAGGACGGCCAGTTCGAGCCGGTTCTGATTGACCTGGCCGATCTCAACCTGCCGGTTTTCGACGAACCAAACCACCCGCGTGCCCGGAAGTATGAGCATGCGCACACGAAAAAGTGGAGCGCGCTGATCGAAGCGGGCGATGCGATCGTGTTCGTGACGCCGGAATATGACTATTTCGCTCCGCCGTCCCTGACCAATGCGATCATTTATCTCTGGCAGGAATGGAACTACAAGCCGGTCGGTTTCGTCAGCTATGGCGGCGTGTCGGGCGGCCTGCGCTCGGTCGAATCGGTCAAGGGCCTCATCGCAGGCCTGCGGATGGTTCCCATTCCCGAAGGCGTTCCCGTTCCGGCGTACCAGCAGTTCATCAACGATGAAGGCGTCTTCCAGGCCAATGAACTGGTGACGGCGAGCGCCAACACCATGATTGGCGAATTGCTCAAGTGGAGCAATGCGTTGAAGCCGCTGCGCGCGTCCTGATCCGGTCAAGGCGCCCGGAATCGACGGGGCGCCACACACACGATTTTACCGATTCGCTTGACAAATGGCGGATCGGGCGTTCAATTCAAGACATTCACCAGGGGGGTCCCGACAAGGGGCTGAGATTCTGCTGGCTTTTGCAGCGCAGTGACCCGTTGAACCTGATCCAGTTCATACTGGCGTAGGGACGGTGCGAAAGTCATGCGAGTCAGCCTCGGCACATCCGTATCCGGATTCGCAATCTCTTTTCATCCTTCCGGCACAGAACTGGGTTTCCACGCTTAACCGCCTAGGAGCCTGATGATGACCGCAATTACCCCAACCGTTTCGGCAGGACCGCTGCCGGCCTCGATCAAAATATACAAACCCGGCCATATCCATCCGGATATCCGCGTGCCGTTGCGCCAGATATCGGTGCATCCAACGGCGGGCGAGCCGCCGGTGACGGTGTACGACGCGTCCGGGCCGTATACGGATGCCAACGCTGCCATTGACATCGCCAAGGGCCTGCCGCGCATTCGCGCAAGCTGGCTTGCCGGCCATGCCGACCTTGCCGCCTATGACGGCCGCCACGTCAAGCTGGAGGACAATGGCTTCGTCACCGGTGAACGGCTGACCCCGGAGTTTCCTGTGCGCAACCGGCCTTTGCGGGCGAAGGGCGATAAAGCCGTGACGCAGCTCGCCTATGCCCGGGCGGGGATCATCACGCCGGAGATGGAATATGTTGCGATCCGTGAAAACCTTGGCCGCGACGCGGCGCGGGCGCAGCTGGAGCGCGACGGCAATTCCTTCGGCGCGTCGGTGCCGGATCATGTCACACCGGAATTCGTCCGCGAGGAGATTGCCCGGGGCAGGGCGATCATTCCGGCCAATGTCAACCATCCTGAACTTGAGCCGATGATCATCGGCCGCAACTTCCTGGTCAAGATCAACGCCAATATCGGCAATTCCGCAGTGACCTCCTCCATGGCGGAGGAAGTGGAAAAAATGGTCTGGGCCATCCGCTGGGGTGCCGACACGGTGATGGACCTGTCGACCGGCCGCAACATCCACAATATCCGCGAATGGATCATCCGCAACGCCCCCGTGCCGATCGGCACCGTGCCGCTCTATCAGGCGCTGGAAAAGGTCGGCGGCATCGCCGAGGACCTGACATGGGAGGTCTATCGCGACACGCTGATCGAGCAGGCGGAGCAGGGTGTCGATTATTTCACCATCCATGCGGGTGTTCGGTTGCATTACATCCCGCTGACCGTCGACCGCGTCACCGGCATCGTGTCGCGTGGCGGCTCGATCATGGCCAAGTGGTGCCTGCATCATCACCGGGAAAGTTTCCTCTACGAGCATTTCGAGGAAATCTGCGATATCTGCCGTGCCTATGATGTCAGCTTCTCGCTGGGTGACGGGCTGCGGCCGGGTTCCATCGCCGATGCGAACGATGCGGCGCAGTTTGCCGAGCTGGAGACGCTGGGGGAACTGACGCAGATTGCCTGGGCCAAGGGCTGCCAGGTGATGATCGAGGGCCCCGGCCACGTGCCGATGCACAAGATCAAGGCGAACATGGACAAGCAGCTTGCCGTCTGCGGCGAGGCGCCGTTCTACACGCTGGGACCGCTTACCACCGATATCGCGCCCGGCTATGATCACATCACGTCGGGCATCGGTGCGGCGATGATCGGCTGGTTCGGCACCGCCATGCTTTGCTATGTCACGCCGAAGGAACATCTCGGACTGCCCAACCGCGACGATGTGAAGATCGGGGTGATCACCTACAAGATCGCCGCCCATGCGGCGGACCTTGCCAAGGGCCATCCGGCGGCGCAGGTGCGGGACGATGCCCTGTCGCGGGCGCGCTTCGAGTTCCGCTGGGAAGACCAGTTCAACCTGTCGCTCGATCCCGAAACGGCGCGGCTGTTCCACGACGAGACATTGCCGAAGGAGGCGCACAAGGTGGCGCATTTCTGCTCCATGTGTGGGCCGAAATTCTGTTCGATGCGGATTTCCCACGATATCCGCGCCGAAGCGCAGAAGGAGGGCATGTCAGCCATGGCGGAAAAATTCCGGCAGGGCGGCGATCTCTACATGCCGCTGAAATCAGCAGCTGTACCCATACCGGTCGGGGGTGACGAATTCTGATGCGTGTTCTTGTCAAAGGCGCCGGCGTGGCCGGGCTCACCGCCGCACATGAACTGATGGCGCGGGGCGCGGACGTAACCGTCTTCGACCCGCGCCGCGACACGTCATCGACCGCCTCCTGGTATGCGGGCGGCATGCTTGCGCCGTATTGCGAGCGGGAAAGTGCCGATGAACAGGTGCTGGAACTCGGATTGAAGGCTGCCTCCTGGTGGGAGGCGGCTCTGCCGGGGCGCGTCGTGCGCAACGGCACGCTGGTGCTGGCGCCAGCGCGTGATGCCGGGGAATTGGACCGTTTCGCATCGCGCACCTCGGGTTTTGCCGGCGTGGACGCGCAGGAACTGGGCAGTCTCGAACCCGACCTTGCGGGGCGGTTCCGCCGGGGGCTGTTTTTCCGGGACGAAGCGCATCTCGATCCGCGCCGCGCCCTGACGGCGCTGGCGGCCAAGCTGGCCGCATCCGGCGTTCGCTTTGAGAACGAGCGGGACGAGGGCAAATTCGACCGCATTGTCGACTGCACCGGTTATTCCACGGCCAAGCCGGATCTGCGCGGGGTGCGCGGTGAAATGCTGATCCTGCAAACCCGCGACATCGTGCTGGCCCGGCCGGTCCGGTTGATCCATCCGCGTTTTCCCGTCTACATCGTCCCGCGCGCCGATCACCTTTTCATGGTCGGCGCGACGATGATCGAAAGCGATGCGACGGGGCCGGTTACTGCCCGGTCGATGATGGAACTGCTCAATGCCGCCTACAGCCTGCATCCGGCCTTTGGCGAGGCAGCGATCATCGAGACCGGTGTCGGCGTGCGCCCGGCCTATGCGGACAATTTTCCGCGCGTGGAGCGCGATGGCCGGGTGATCAGCATCAACGGATTGTACCGGCACGGATTTCTGCTGGCGCCTGCCATGGCGATGCAGGCGGCAGCGATGGCTTTTGACTCGGAGAAGGTAGCTTGATCATGAGACTGATCGTCAATGGAGAGCCGCACGAGGTTGCGGCCAAAACACTGGCCGATTTGCTCGGCGAACTTGAGTATGAGGGCGAATGGCTGGCGACCGCGCTCAATGGCGAGCTGGTGCGGGCGACCGCGCGCGCTGCCGTGGCGCTGAATGACGGCGACCGGGTGGAAATCCTCACCCCGCGGCAGGGAGGCTGAGCCATGCTGACCCTTTATGGCACCGAACTGTCCTCGCGCCTCCTCCTTGGCACCGCGCAATATCCGTCACCGGCGATCCTGATGGATGCAGTGAAGGCATCGGAAACCAGGATCGTCACGGTCTCCCTGCGACGCGAAATGGCGGGCGGCAAGTCCGGCGACAGGTTCTGGTCGCTGATCCAGTCGCTCGGCGTGCATGTGCTGCCCAACACGGCGGGCTGCCACACGGTCAAGGAAGCGGTACTGACCGCCCAGATGGCCCGGGATATTTTTGCCACCGACTGGATCAAGCTCGAAGTCATCGGCAATCACGACACGCTGCAGCCGGATGTGTTTGCGCTGGTGGAAGCGGCGCGCATCCTGACAGCGGACGGCTTCAAGGTGTTTCCCTATACGACGGACGATCTGGTCGTGGCGGAGCGCCTGCTCGAGGCGGGGTGCGAGGTGCTGATGCCGTGGTGCGCGCCCATCGGCTCGGCGCTTGGCCCGCTCAATCTGCATGCCCTGCGTGCCCTGCGCGGGCATTTCCCCGAGGTGCCGCTCATCGTCGATGCCGGTCTCGGCCGGCCGTCCCATGCCGCCACGGTGATGGAACTCGGCTTTGATGCCATCCTGCTCAACACGGCTGTTGCCAAGGCTGCCGACCCTGTCGCCATGGCGACCGCCTTCGCCAAGGCGGCGGATGCCGGGCACATGGCCTTTCACGCGGGCATGCTGGAGCCGCGCGATGTGGCGGTGCCGTCAACGCCGGTTATCGGAAAAGCCGTCTTTACCTGATCAGGGCTGTTTGGTGGCGATGACGTGCAGCCATTGCGTCGGCTCACGGTCATAGCCGCTGCCCATCAGCGCAGCGATATCGATATCGTGCCAGCGATCTTCGCCATAGGCCTGGCGCAGCCATTGCGGCGAGGGGTAGTTGAAGTAGCGGCCGAAGCGGTCACGGCCTTCGGCCGTACCGGCCTTGAAACTGGCAAAGAACCGTCCGCCGGGTTTGAGGGCGCGGTTGATATGGCTGATGATATCGGGCAGGCCGGCGCGCGGCACGTGCAGCAGGCAGGCACTGGCCCAGACGCCGTCATAGGCATTGTCCGCGGCAATGTGCTCGAACTGCAAGACATCGACGGCAATGCCGAGCCGCTTCTGCGCTTCGGCGGCGATCTCGGGTGAGCCATCCGTCGGAACCACGTCAAAGCCGCGGGCAAGCATATGCGCCGTGTCGTCACCGCCGCCGCAGCCAAGTTCCAGTATTCTGGCGCCGGGAGACAGCAGGGCGAGGTAGGCGTCGAGATGGTCAAATGCGCGCGCCTGCGACTGGTTGGCGTAACGCACGGCTTCATCGGCGTAAAAGGCCAGTGTTTCCGGATCGTTGGCGGTCATGGTGTTTCCCGAGGGGTTAGAGCGGTTTGCGGCCATATTGGATCAGTTCTGTTTCCCGGATGGCGAGACAATCCACGCGGAAGGTAGCAAGGCCGATGTTTATCCATCGGACGAAGCTGCCTGACAAAGTGGGTGTCCGCCAGCCGGAAACCCGAAGGGCCGGGTGAATTTGGCCCAATTCCTGCGGGTTTTGACTTCGTCCGATGGATAACATCGGTCTCGTCAAACCCCTTGACCTTGTCCGCAAATTCCCGCCGGCAGAACGATTCAATATGGCCGCAAACCGCTCTAACTGTCGAGCACGGCTGCCAGCTTGCCGCCATCGCCGTAAGCGAGGCAATCGGCAATCGTGGTCTTATCGAGCACGCCGCGCGTGACATTGGCGACTTCGCTGAAGACATGGCGGATTTCGCACTTGTCCTCGCTGTCGCAGTCTTCGCAGCGCCGGTAGGCAATCTTGCTGAGGCAAGGCAGGGGCGCAATCGGCCCGTCGATCAGCCTGAGGACCTCGCCGAAGGTGATGTCTTGCGCCTGCTTGAGCAGGAGGTAGCCACCCATCTTGCCGCGGCGGCTCATGACGATGCCCTGATGTTTCAGGTCGAGCAGGATCTGTTCCAGGAACTTCTTCGGAATGTTCTGTTCTTCCGCGATGTCCGAAATGAAAAGGGCCTTTTCGGCATCGGCTCTGGCGAGAACGACAAGCGCCCGGAGCGCATATTTGGCTTTCTGCGAAATCATGATTGTTGCCTGACCACCCTGTGAGATGCAGTCATAGTCCCTCGCGTGACATTTTCTAGTGCTAAAGTGTTAAAAAATGGAGTTTTTTCATGGCGGCCAAATGTCTTAAAAATGGCTGTTAAGGCTCTGAAAAATAATCATTCATTAAGAATTAAGCACCCGAAAAGTTGCGAAAGCGTTAAAATCGATACACGATTAAACCGGTAGTGATTGTTGACAAATTTTTACAACCGGTCATCATCGGGTATCGGTTGTCTCCTGGAGGCAGCTGCACTCTGCAACCCAATTGTTCCCTGGAGGTCGCAATGTACAGTGAAGTATCAGGCATCTTTAATCGGGCAGAACGCCTGTGGCGCGAGGTATTCGCCTCGGAAACACTCGACACCGATGCACGGGATGCGAAGAAGCGGGACAGCGACGAGGCCTCGGCCAAGCGTCATCGCAACTGGACCGAGGAGGATTTCCTCTGGTGCTGGCAGCATCGCGGCTTCTGGTAAGCCGCGCTTTCGATCACGACGCTGCCTCGCGGCATCGCGGGGTGGAAGCGGATTGCGGAACCGGCTCGGATAGACCGGGCGAATATTTCATTTTAGTCATTTCTTGGAATAAAGTTTTAAGAAGCAAGATATTGTTGGAATTCCAATTCTTCCGCTCCCGGAGATTTGGCGGCATTCTCAGAAAAAATATCCGTTCTCCTATGACATCGCTGGGTTGGATGGGGCTGGGTTCATTTCGACAGCACGATCCGTGCTGGCTGCTTGGGAGAATGCAATGAAAAAACTGTTCGTCTATGCCACGGTTGCTCTGGCGCTTGGCCTCGGACCGGCGAAAGCCGCGGAGCCGACCGGAATCCTCAACGTGTCCTACGATGTTTCGCGTGAGCTTTACGAGCAGGTCAACAAGGCCTTTACGGCGGCCTACAAGAAAGAGGCCGGCAAGGACATCACCGTCAGCCAGTCGCATGCGGGGTCGTCAAAACAGGCCCGCTCGATCCTCGAAGGGCTTGAAGCCGATGTCGTGACGTTCAATCAGGTCACCGATGTGCAGGTGCTGCATGACAAGGGCAATTTCATTCCCGCCGACTGGCAGTCGCGCCTGCCGAACAATTCCTCGCCCTATTATTCCCTGCCGGCCTTTCTGGTGCGTGCGGGCAATCCGAAGCACATCAAGAACTGGGATGATCTCGTCCGCGACGATGTGAAGGTCATCTTCCCCAATCCGAAAACCTCCGGCAATGCGCGCTACACCTATCTGGCCGCCTATGCCTATGCGCTTGAGGCCAACAACAAGGATCAGGCCAAGGCGCAGGATTTCGTCAAGAAACTCTTTGCCAACGTGCCGGTGTTCGACACGGGCGGGCGTGCCGCAACCACGACCTTTGCCGAACGCGGCATCGGCGATGTGCTGATCACCTTCGAGGCGGAGGTGCTGGGCACGCGCAAGCAGCTGGGCGAAGACAAGTATGAGGCGGTGGTACCGCCGGTCAGCCTGCTGGCGGAGTTTCCCGTCACCGTTGTCGACAAGGTCGTCGACAAGCGCGGATCGCGGGCGATTGCCGAAACCTATCTGAAATTCCTCTATACGCCGGAAGGGCAGGACATTCTCGCCCAGAACTTCAACCGCGTGCATGACGAGACCATCAAGGCGAAATATGCCGCGCAGTTCCCTGAGACGCGTCTGGTGACCGTGGAGGACGTTTTCGGCGGCTGGGACAAGCTCTCCAAGGAGCATTTCGCCGAGGGCGGCATCCTCGACAAGGTTTTCACCAAGCGCTGATCAGCGGCTGACGAACCCGAAGGCGGCTTGGCCTTGGCTGTGCCGCCGCATTCTTTGCAACCACTCGCTTGCTTTCGCACGAACAGGCTTTAGAACCCGAGCATGCCGTTGTTTTCAAAATCCAGCCAGCGCGGACTGTTGCCGGGGTTCAGCCTGACCCTCGGCGTGACGCTGCTGTACTTCGCCATCATCGTGGCGCTGCCCCTGCTGGCGATGCTGTACAAGTCGGTCAATCTCGGCTGGTCGGATTTCTGGACCATCATTTCGTCCGAGCGGGCGGTTGCAACCTACAAGATAACTGTCGGGGCGGCGCTGCTTGCCACGCTGTTCAATGCGCTGTTCGGCCTGCTGCTTGCGTGGGTGCTGGTGCGCTATGAGTTTCCGGGGCGGCGGCTGTTGGATGCGGTGGTCGACCTGCCGTTCGCCCTGCCGACCGCCGTTGCCGGTCTTGCGCTCGTCACCGTCTTTTCCGCCAATGGCTGGTTCGGCCGCTATCTCGAACCGCTGGGGGTGAAGATCGCCTATGCGCCGCTCGGCATCGCCATCGCCATGATGTTCACCAGCATTCCCTTTGTCATCCGCACGGTGCAGCCGGTGCTGGAGGATGTGGCTGTTGATGTCGAGGAAGCGGCGCGGTCGCTGGGAGCGACGAACTGGCAGATTTTTGCGCGGGTGATCTGGCCCGCGATTTTCCCGGCATTCATTGCCGGATGCAGCCTGTCCTTTGCCCGCAGCCTCGGCGAATTCGGCGCCATCGTCTTCATCTCCGGCAATCTGCCGTTCGAGACCGAGGTGATGTCGCTGCTCGTGTTCATCCGCCTCGATGAATATGACTATCCCGCCGCGGCGGCCATTGCCACCGTGATGCTGGTGCTGGCGTTCCTCATGCTCTTTGTCACCAATTCCATTCAAGCCTGGCAGCTCCGTTATGCAGACCGCAGCTGATCTCGCCGCCCCGGCCAAAATGCAGTCGTCGCGGCGGCATGGCCGGCGCCCGGCACGCACGGCGCACTGGCTGCTGATCCTCGCCGCCATGGCCCTGTCGGCGCTGTTCATCGGCGTGCCGATCGCCGTGATTTTTACCTACGCGCTGCGCGAGGGTATCTCCGTCTATATCGCGCAGATCACCCAGCCCGCGACATTGCACGCGATCTGGCTGACCGTGCTGACGGCCATCGTCGTGGTGCCGATCAACATGGTCTTCGGCATCTGCGTCGCCTGGCTGGTCACGCGTTTCCGCTTTCCCGGCCGCCGGCTGCTGATTACCTTCATCGAGATTCCGTTCTCCGTCTCGCCGATTGTCGCGGGTGTGACCTATCTCTTCCTCTACGGCAGCCAGGGCCTGCTCGGTCCGCTGCTGGAGAGCCACGACATCAAGATCATGTTCACGGTCCCGGCGATCTTTCTGGTCAGCCTGTTTGTCACCAGCCCGTTCGTGGCACGCGAACTCATTCCGCTCATGCAGGCGCAGGGCAGCGAGGACGAGGAAGCGGCCATCACCCTCGGGGCAACGGGGCTGCAGACATTCTTCTACGTGACACTGCCGAATATCCGCTGGGCGCTGCTTTATGGCGCGGTGCTGTGCAATGCACGCGTCATGGGTGAATTCGGCGCCGTGTCGGTGGTATCCGGCGCCATTCGCGGCCAGACCAACACGCTGCCGCTGCAGATCGAACTGCTGTTCAACGACTACAACGTCACCGGGGCCTTTGCCGCCTCATCGACCCTGGCGCTGATCGCGGTGGTCACGCTCATCCTCAAATATGTTCTGGAACGCAAGCAGGCGGGCTAGGCCGCCCGCCTTGCGCGAAGGGCATCGTCCGGCCGCCGCATGGACTGCGCCAGGATATAACCTTCCGGCCATGCGCCGAAACCGCTGGCAACATTGATGTGGCCGGCATGGCGCATGTCGACAAATCCCGAGCCCCAGATATCAGCCAGTGCCTGCGCCTTGTTGAAAGACATGTAGGGATCGTCGCGGCTAGCGGCGACGATGGAGGGAAAGCCGAAATCATGACGCGGCAGCGGGGCAAAGCTGCGGAATTTCGGGTCCTGCACCGCCATGCGCTCGGCATCGGCGGGTGCCACCAGCACGGCGCCTGCCACATGGGCGGCGGAGGGGCGGCTGGCCAGATGGGCGACAAGCACGCAGCCCAGGCTGTGGGCAACGAGAATGGCGCCGGGTGTTTCCGAGATCGCCGCCTCGAGCACGTGCAGCCACTGCGACAGAACCGGGTTTTCCCAGTCATCCTGTTCGACAAGGCGGGCGGTATCGTCATCGGCCAGCCACTGCCGTTGCCAATGGCCTTTCTCGGAGCCGAGATATCCGGGAATGATCAATGTTGTCATCAGGCACCCATCCTTCCAGCTTGGGGAGGAAATGTTGAAATCACAGCCTGAAAATAGGTGCCGACCCCCATTCTTTGAAGGAATGGGGGTCTAAAGTCGGGGTGTATTGGAAAAAAATTCCAATGCGAAAATCCGGAATCGTGAAATCGGCCCGGCGTTGACGGCTCAGGTCTCGCTGTCCTTCTTGTACAAGCGCAGCAGCAACTGCGAACGCTCGAAGAACAGGACGACAAGCAGCGACAGGGCAAAGGGGATCAGCAGGTAGAACAGGCGGAAGATGATCAGTGCAGCCAGCACGTCGGCCTGGTTCATGTCGGGAAGCCCGGTCAGGAAGACCAGTTCCAGCACGCCGAGGCCGCCCGGTGCATGGGAAATCAGGGCGGCGGAAAACGAGATGAGGAAAATCCCGAGCACGATGAGAAAGCCGGGATTGCCGGCTTCGGGCAGGGTGAAATAGATGATGGCGGCGGCGCCGATCAGTTCCAGCGGCCCGACAATCAGCTGCTGGGCGACAACGGTCAGACGCGGATATTCGAGCGTGAACTTGCGGATGCGCAGCGGGCGCAGCTGCAGCCAGCTGCCGAAGACATAGAGCAGCACGAAGGCGAGGGCGCCGAAGCCGAGGAGATAGCTGAGGGAAAGCGGCAGCTCATTGTTGAAGCGCTGCAATATTTCCGGTTCGATCAGAAGCACGAATGCGCTCAGGGTGATCGTGCCCAGCATGAAGGTGAAGGAGCAGAAGGCAATGAGCAGGGCGATTTCCGCCGCGCTCATCCCTTGCGAGGAATAGGCGCGATAGCGCACCACCGCACCCGAAATCACTGACGCGCCGATATTGTGCGAGAGCGCGTAGGTGGTGAAGGAGCACAGGGTGATGAACAGCCAGGAAATCTTGCGGCGCAGATGCAGGAGGGCAATCCGGTCATAGCCCGCAAGGGCGGCGTAGGCGAGCAGGGAGGCAAGGGCGGCCAGAATCCAGCGGTGGGTCGGAATCGCATAGAGACTGTGGATCACATCCTCAAGCGATATGCTCCGCAACTCCCGGTAGAGGAGCCACGCGGAGACAGCAACAGCGGCCAACCCGATCACCGGCCATATATAATCCTTTAACTTCATACCCATTCCCGTCCAATCATTCTCACCTGGCTTGCGCCGCGAACCCCGTTTTTTCCTTGGTTATGCCGATAAGGGCTCCTCCGGCTTCGGTTTGTCGAGATCGAGAATATGCGCGACAATCCCCCGGGCAATTTCCCGCTCGCCCATGATCACCGCGTCGGCACCCAGATCCTGCAGATGCTGCACCTCGGCGTCCGAATGCGCGCGCGCCAGGATGCTGATGGCCGGGTTGGCGGCACGCGCCTTGACGACGATCTGCCCGGCTTCGAAGGCGTTCGGAATGGCGATGATCAGCTGCCGGGCTTCGGCAAGGTTGGCCGCGGCCAGCACATCGCCATTGGCGGCATTGCCGACGATGGTTTCCACATCGTCATCGCGCAGCTTTGCCACGGTCTTGTCGGCATCTTCGATCACCAGAAACGGCTTGCCGACTTCCTTCAGCGCATCGCCCACCAGACTGCCGACACGGCCGTAACCGATCAGCACCGCGTGGTTGGTGAGGGTGGTCGGCTGCAGTTCTTCCACGTCGGGTTCCTCGACGACCGTCGTCTCGGGGCTGGCTTCCGTTGCCGAGGCGGAGCGTTTTTCCAGCCACGGTTTCAGATATCCCACCCCGGCAAAGACGACCGGATTAAGCAGGATCGACAGGATGGCGCCGCCGAGAATGAGATCGCGCCCTTCCTGCGGCAGCATGCCGAGCCCGACACCCAGCTCCGCCAGAATGAACGAGAATTCGCCGATCTGCGCCAGACTGGCCGAAATGATCAGGGCGGTCCCGGTGGGATAGCCGAACGCCAGCACGATGAAGAAGGCTGCCAGCGACTTGCCCACCACGATGATCGCAAGCGTTGCCAGAAGCGGCAGCGGATCGTTGATGATGGTCATCGGGTCGAACAGCATGCCGACGGAGACGAAGAACAGCACGGCGAAAGCATCGCGCAGCGGCAGGGATTCTTCCGCCGCCCGGTGGCTGAGTTCGGATTCGCTCATGATCATGCCGGCGAAGAAGGCGCCGAGCGCCAGCGATACGCCGAACAGTTTCGACGCGCCGAAAGCCACACCCAGCGCAATGGCCAGCACGGCGAGGCGGAACAGTTCGCGCGAGCCGGTATGGGCAATGGCATGCAGTGTCCACGGGATGACACGGCGGCCGACGATCAGCATCACGGCGACGAAGGCGGCAACCTTGCCGAGCGTCAGCCCGATGATGCCGCCGATGCCGAGATTGAAATAGGCGACGATGGGGTCGCTGGCGATATGGGCAGCGGCCTCGACCGCCGGGTTCTTGCCGTTGACGGCATCGGCAATGGCCGGCAGCAGCACCAGTGCCAGAACCATGGCCAGGTCTTCGACGATCAGCCAGCCGACGGCGATGCGCCCGCGTTCCGTCTCGATCAGGCGTCGTTCCTGCATGGCGCGCAAGAGCACGACGGTACTGGCAACGGACAAAGCGAGACCGAAGACGAATCCCGCCTGCATGCTCCAGCCGAGAATCCAGGCAAGCCCGGCGCCCAGCAGGGTTGCCACGACGATCTGGACGATTGCACCGGGGATGGCGATGGCGCGGACCGACAGCAGATCCTTCAGGGAGAAATGCAGCCCGACGCCGAACATCAGCAGAATGACGCCGATCTCGGCAAGCTCGGCCGCCAGTTCCTGATCGGCGACAAAACCGGGTGTATGGGAGCCGGCAAGGACACCGGCAAGCAGGTAACCGACAAGGGGAGGAACGCGCAGACGGTTGGCAATCGCACCGAAGATGAAGGCCACCACAAGGCCCACAACGATTGTCGCAATCAGCGGCGTTTCATGAGGCATATGTCGGTGTCTCCCCCTGGGTCGTGATGAAAAATAATGAAATCAAACTGCGAACAGCTAATGACTGCCTCAGTATTGCGTACACATGATGTCTTGCAAACAACTTTTGTCGTTCTGCGGCGCATGAAATGCAATTTTTTTCATACGCCGCAGATATTTAGCCTGGAGAGCTCAGATCAGGCTCGGTTCAGCTCTTCACGGTCGGTGTCTCGCTCGATCCGATGCGGTGCTGGTGGTTCTTTTCCCACCAGGTTCCCAGAAGCAGCAGGATCGGCGCGGCGATGAAGATCGACGAACTCGTGGCGATCACGACACCGAAAAGCATCGGCAGCGCGAAGTTTTCCACGGCCTTGCCACCCCAGATTGCCATGGGCAGCATGGCAAGGAAGATGGTGACGGAGGTGTAGATACAACGGGCCAGCGTCTGGTTGATACTCATGTCGATGATCTGGCGCAGCGGCATCTTCTTGTGAATGCGCAGGTTCTCGCGCATGCGGTCATAGACCACCACCTTGTCGTTGACGGAGTAGCCGATCATCGTCAGAAGCGCGGCGATGGCGGTGAGGTTGAAATCCAGCCCCATCAGGGCGAAGAAGCCGACCGTCTTCGTCGTGTCGAGAATGAGCGTCGCAATCGCGCCGAGGGCGAAGTGCCACTCGAACCGCCACCAGATGTAGAGCAGCATGGCGATACTGGCGAGGATGACCGCCAGGACACCCGAGCGCGCCAGTTCCTGGCTGACCTTCGGTCCGACGACTTCCGAGCTTTCGATCTTCACGCCGGCATCGAGCTGTTCGACCGCGGCCTTGACCTTGGTCACGGCAGCCGTCTGGGCTTCTTCGCCGCCATCCTGGCGCTGGACGCGAATCAGGACCTGATTGTCGCCGCCGGCCTGCTGCAGCACGACCTCTCCGAGGCCGAGTGCTTCCAGCGAGCTGCGCATGGTGGCGAGATCGGCCGGTTTCGACGTGGTGACGGCAACCTGGATACCGCCCTTGAAGTCGATGCCGTAGTTGAGGCCGGGATGGATGAACAGGATCACCGAGGCGATCGACAGGAAGATCGAGACGCCGATGCCGAAGAAGCGGGCGTTCATGAAGGAGATTTTCGTGGTCTCCGGAACCAGCTTGACCACGTGCTCGATGTGGATGGTCTTCATCTTGCGGCGGCGGACGATGGCCGTCATCACGATGCGCACGACGGTCACGGCGGTGAACATGGAAATCAGCGTGCCGATGACCATGGTGACCGCGAAGCCGCGGATCGGGCCGGTGCCGAACAGGAACAGCAGCAGCGTGGAAATCAGGTGCGTGACGTTCGCATCGACGATGGTGGCATAGGCGTGCTTGAAGCCGCGGTCGACGGCGGCCATGGCGCCGATGCCCTTGCGGGCTTCTTCGCGGATACGCTCGTTGATGAGAATGTTCGCATCCACCGCAAAGCCGATGCCAAGGATGATGGCGGCGATGCCGGGCAGGGTGAGGGTGGCGCCGATGAGGCTGAGGACACCGAATGTCAGGATGACATTGAGCGCCAGCGCCAGGTTGGCGATGAAGCCCCACGTGCCATAGAGCACGAAGATGAAGCCGACGACGAGGGCGAAGCCGACAAGACCGGTCAGGATGCCCATCTTGATGACGTCGCCGCCGAGATCAGGACCGACCGTGCGTTCTTCGATGACAGTCAATGGCGCGGGCAGGGCACCGGCGCGCAGCAGGGCGGCGGTTGTCACCGTATCCTGCACCGTGAAATTGCCGGTGATCTGGCCGGAACCGCCGGTGATCGGCACCTGGATGACCGGCGCGGTCAGCACCTTGCCGTCGAGAACGATGGCGAAGGGACGGCCGACATTCTGGCTGGTGATTTCAGCAAACTGACGCGCACCGACATTGTCGAAGCGGAACGAGATGATCGGCTGGTTGGTCTGCGGGTCGAAGGCGGCGCGGGCATCGGTCAGGCGTTCGCCGCTGAGCGCAACGCGGTCCTCGACGGGATAGGTCTGGCCGGGATTCTTGGCATCCGGCAGGATGGAAATGCCAGGCGGCGGCGTATCGCCGAAATTGCGGTCGGCGACCATGTGGAACGTCATCTTCGCCGTGCTGCCGAGCAGCGCGCGCAGCTGGGACGGATCCTGCAGGCCGGGAAGCTGGACGACGATACGGTCGGAACCGACGCGCTGGATCGAGGGTTCGGCCACGCCGACCTGATCGACGCGGCGGCGGACGATTTCAAGGCTCTGCTGCAGGGCGTTGTCGAGTCTGTCCTTCATGCCGGCATCCGTCAGGGTGAGACGGATCGTGTTGTCGGCTGAGGTGATGTCGATGTCGCTGACCGGGGCGGCGAAGCCGACCTGCGCGACCTGGGCCGTCAGTTCCTTCAGAACCGTCACGGCGCGGTCGCGCTGTGCCTGGTCGGCAATGGTCACGATGACGGAATCACCGGCGATGCGGACTGACTGCGCCTGAATGCGTTCGGTGCGCAGCTTGTTGCGCGCGTCGTCCAGCATGGCGCGGACGCGGTCCTTCTTCAGGGCTGCGGCGTCCACTTCGAGAACGAGATAGGAACCGCCGCGAAGATCGAGACCAAGCGAAATCTGCTTCTTGGGCAGCCAGTTGGGCAAGGCATCGAGCTGTGCCTTGGTGAAGATGTTGGGCAGTGCGAGGATGATGCCCGCAATAATGATGAAAATATAGGTTCCAAGAACCCATTTCGAAGTGCGCATATCAGTGTTCCGTCATGAATTGCGGCGAGGCTGCCGGGAAATGGTCGCGTTTGTTCCGGGCGGCTGCCGATGGTGTTGCGTTGGAACCGTTGCCGAGCAACGGATTGCCTCAGGCAAGCGCGGCGGGGGGAGCCCGGGCGCTGAAAACGCTGATCCGGTCAAGCGCCAGGCTTGAACCGGTTTCGGAGGGTGTGGCTGGCTGTGCGCCGGCCAGAATCAGGGAAATCCCGTCCGGAACGATGCCGTCATGGGAATTCGTATCGGCACGCACGCCGCTCTTGATTTTCAGGTGCAGCGCTTCCAGCGCAGCGATGCGCATGGAGTTCTGCACGGGGGCGGAGCGATTGTCGCTCTCATGGGCGAGGCGGGCATCGTCGCGCACCGGTGCGCTGGCCCGGTTGTTGCGCAGGTCCGTTTCGGGAGCTGCGATATAGACGGCCCCCAGGGTGGCAATGAGCCAGAAGATAGAAATCAGCAGCGGAGCGGATCCACGCCTTTCTGATTTGCCATTTCTGTTCAAGCCCATATGCGTTTCCAACAGTTCCCGTTCGCGGTCTGCCAGACCCCGTTGCGACTCTATTTATGAAGTCCGGCAAGCCGAGTCACTTAAAATCGTCGTGTGCCCGGCCTCATGGACAAAAAAACCGTCGTTTTTGTGAAGCGCAGGCCCTTTCATCGTGCCCTGTGCAGGAAACGGGTGGTTGATCGGCTATAACTGCGGTCTCCTGTGCTGGAATTTCTGCGTGAGTAAGGATGCTGCAATGCCAGACATGAGCCCGATCGATTGGACCGCCGCACAAACGGAGATGGAGGCTTTCGGCTGCACCAACCTGCGCAATGTCCTGTCGCGCGCCGAATGCACGGCGCTGGCTGATAGCTATCCCGACGATACGATTTTCCGCAAGCGCATCGTCATGGCCCGGCACGGCTTCGGGCAAGGAGAGTACAAGTATTTCTCCTATCCGCTCCCCGAAATTGTCCGCGGGTTGCGTGAAGCGCTCTATCCGCCGCTGGCCCGCATCGCCAACCGCTGGAACGAGCAGATGGGCATCGATATCCGCTATCCCGATGCGCACCCGGCATTCATCGAGCGTTGCCATGCCGCCGGGCAGAACCGGCCGACGCCGCTGCTGCTGGAATATGGCCCGGGCGATTACAACTGCCTGCATCAGGATATCTATGGTATTCACGTGTTCCCGCTGCAGGTGGCGTTTCTGCTGAAAGAGCCCGGAACGGATTTCACCGGCGGCGAATTTGTCCTGACCGAGCAGCGTCCGCGCATGCAGTCGCGGGCGGAGGTGGTGCCGCTGCGACAGGGCGACGGCGTGGTCTTTCCGGTCAGCCAGCGCCCCGTCAAGGGATCGCGCGGCTATTACCGGGTCAATATGCGCCATGGTGTGAGCCGCGTGCGCAGCGGCCAGCGCCATACACTCGGGATTATCTTTCACGATTCCAAGTAGATGGCAGCATTGCATGATTTGGGGTGCGTGGTTCGACAGGCTCACCATGAGGAAACTGGGTGGGCTGCAACGCCATCCTGGACGTTGCAGAATGGTGCTCCCTGCAATCCCCAACCTCCCTCATGGTGAGCCTGTCGAACCACGCATTGATCTTGCACCCATCACCTTGCATCGGGCCGCGAACACACGCATTGTGATGCTTTGCATGAGGCCCCGATGGATTACCTTATTTTCTGGGAATGGCTCAGCTTTGCCGCCCGCTGGTTGCATGTGATCACTGCAATCGCCTGGATCGGCTCATCCTTCTATTTCATCGCGCTTGATCTGGGGCTGCGCCGCCATCAGGGCCTGCCGCAGGGGGTGAACGGCGAGGAATGGCAGGTGCATGGCGGCGGCTTTTATCACATCCAGAAATACATGGTCGCGCCGCCGCACATGCCGGAACATCTGATCTGGTTCAAATGGGAGTCCTATGCCACATGGCTCTCGGGCTTTGCGCTTCTGTGCATCGTCTACTACGCCGGCGCCGACCTTTATCTCATCGACCGCAATGTCCTCGATGTATCGACGCCGGTCGCCATCCTGATCTCGCTCGCGTCGATCGGCCTCGGCTGGCTGATCTACGATCTCCTGTGCAAGTCGCCGCTGGCGAACAATGACACGGCGCTGATGCTCATTCTCTATGCGGTCATCGTCGTCATGGCGTGGGGCTATACGCATCTGTTCACCGGCCGCGCCGCCTTCCTGCATCTCGGTGCGTTCACCGCCACGATCATGTCCGGCAACGTGTTCCTTTTGATCATTCCGAACCAGAAGAAGGTCGTGGCTGATCTGATCGCCGGCAAGACGCCCGATCCGAAGCTCGGCAAGCAGGCCAAGCAACGCTCGACCCACAACAACTACCTGACGCTGCCCGTCATTTTCCTGATGCTGTCCAACCATTATCCGCTGGCAAGCTCGACGGAATTCAACTGGGTCATCGCCGCGCTGATTTTCATCATCGGCGTGCTCATCCGCCACTATTTCAACTCGAAACACGCAGGAACCGGCAATCCGCATTGGACATGGCTGGCCTCGGTCGTGCTGTTCATTGTCATCATCTGGCTGTCGACCGTGCCGAAGGTGCTGCAGGGACCGGAAAAAGTCTCGAGCGCCGCCGCGCCCTTTCTCGCCGCGCAGAACTTTCAGGAGGTGCGCGACACGGTCATGGGGCGCTGTTCCATGTGCCATGCGGCGGAGCCGTCCTTTGAGGGCATCATGCACGCGCCCAAGGGAATTCGCCTCGATACCGACGAACTGATTGCGACTCATGCCAGCCAGGTCTATCTGTTCGCCGGTGCCAGCCACGCCATGCCACCGGGAAACCTGACGCAGATGACAGATGCAGAGCGGTCCCGGATCGTGGCGTGGTATCGTTCTGCGGTATCGGGAAAATCCACGCAATGACCGAACTTCTGTTACGCGGACGTCTCTTGACGTTTCACGACGAGCCGCTGGCTGGCGACGCCAGCCCGGACGCATTCACCTATATCGAGGATGGCGGACTGCTGATCCGCGACGGCAAGATCTGGGCCATTGACGATTATGCCCGCCTGCGCGCCGGCGAAGGCAGAAATGTCGAGGTCGTCGACCATCGCCCGCATTTGATCATGCCGGGCTTCATCGATACCCACATCCATTACCCGCAGATGCAGGTTGTCGCCTCCTATGCGGGCGAACTGATGGAATGGCTGAACAAATACACGTTTGTCGAGGAACAGAAATTCTCCAATCAGGGCCATCCGCAGCGCATCGCCTCGGCCTTCTTCGATGAGCTGATCCGCCATGGCACCACCACGGCCGCCGCCTATTGCACCGTGCACAAGGCGTCGGTCGAAGCGTTTTTCACCGAGGCGGACCGGCGCAACATGCGCATGATCGCGGGCAAGGTGATGATGGACCGCAACGCGCCATCAGGTCTTCTCGACACGGCGCAGTCGGGTTATGACGACAGCAAGGAAATGATCGGCAAATGGCACGGAACCGGGCGCCAGCTCTATGCCATCACGCCGCGCTTTGCACCGACATCGACGCCGGAGCAGTTGGAATTGAGCGGGGCGCTGGCCCGCGAATACCCCGATCTGCACGTGCAGACGCATCTGTGTGAAAACACCGCCGAAATTGCCTTCGTGGCGGAGCTGTTTCCGTGGAGCCGGGATTATACGCAGGTCTATGAGCATTATGGACTGCTTGGCCCCAAGACGCTGCTTGGCCATTGCATCCACCTGACCGATGCGGAAATTGCCGCCATCGCCAATAGCGGGTCCGTCGCGGTTTTCTGCCCGACCTCGAACCTGTTCATCGGCAGCGGCCTGTTCAATCTGGCGCGCCTCGAGGCGTCCCATCCGCCGGTGCGCCATGCGATTGCCACGGATATTGGCGGCGGCACATCCTATTCCATGCTGCGGACGCTGGATGAGGGCTACAAGATCCTGAACATTCAGGGCCAGCGCTATCACCCGCTGCGCTCGTATTATCACGCGACGCTGGGCAATGCCCGCGCGCTGTCGCTGCAGGGCATCATCGGCTCGTTCACGCCGGGCGCAGAGGCGGACTGCATCGTGCTCAATGCCCGCTCCACCCCGGCCATGCGCCTGCGCATGGAAACGGTGGAAACGCTCGTCGAAGAGCTGTTCCTGATGCAGACCATGGGCGACGACCGCACCATCGCGGAAGTCTATATCGCGGGAAAACCGGCGAAGAGCCTGCTCGCGTCATAGCAAGCGATAGGCCGGAAGCAGATCATTCGACGCGGTAGCCGACTTCCGCGGCCGCATGCCCCAGCGTCTGCCAGAACGAGCGCGCAAAGGTGCGGAACACGTAGAGGTCGAAGGTGTCCGCGTCGATCCGCTGGATATTGGCGTGGATATCGTGATGCAGCGTGGCGCGGCCAAAGCCGACGGGAAAGCCGTGTTCGGAAAAATCGATGGCAAACAGCTTCGACAGCACCCATTCCGACCAAGGACCCTTGACGCGGATGGCGGTGCGGCCATGGGTCAGATCGATGATCGTGCCGGTTTCCAGCGGTATGGCCTTGCGCAGGCGGTCTTCCAGATCAGCGGACGGGCTCACGACGAAATAACGTCCGGGCGCGAAACCGAAGGCGGATTTTTCGCCTGCACTACGCCCGGCGCCGGGTTTGTCCGCGACATTCAATCCGGTCACATCACCGATGGCGGTCAGGATGGCGGGAATGGTCCCGCGCCATGCGGTCACCTGCGCGATGGAAACGTCGCGGCGCTCGGTCAGGACAAGGCCGATGCCGCCAGCGGAGTTGCCATGGTCACCCGGAACAAAGACGTGGCCGAGGGGCGATTGTGGTTCAGCCATGCATCCGGCTCCCCTCTGGATCAAACATGTGGTGACTGACGATTTCGACGGCGCCGTGCTTGCCGCGCAGAAGGTCCGTCGCATAGGCACGGTTGCCGATCATCGACGTGCCGTGCTTGACCAGCGCCAGCGCGATGTATTTGCCGAGCGCCGGGGAATAGCAGGCCGCAGTGACGTGGCCGAAACTGTCGGCGGGTTCGCGCGGCGCCGCATCGCTGACGATATGGCTGCCGCCATTGATCGACTGGTTGTCGAGCGAAATCAGGCCGACCAGCGACAGGCGGTTTTCATTGTTCAATCCCGCGCGGTCCTTCATGCCGGAGCCGATATAGGGCTTCTTCTTCGACAGCATCCAGTCGAGATGCAGATCGTGCGCGGTGGTGCGGCCATCGATTTCAGCGCCGGTGACGTGGCCCTTTTCGATGCGCAGTGTGCCGAGCGCTTCCAGCCCGTAGGGCATGATGTCAAAGGGCTTGCCGGCTTCAAGCAGCGCTTCCCAAACCTGTGTGCCGAAACCGGCGCCGCAATAGACTTCATAGGCCAGCTCGCCCGAGAAGGAGAGGCGGCAGATCATGACGGGCACATCGCCGATAAAGCCGCGCACGATGCCCATGAACGGCAGGGTTGTGTTGTCGACGCCGGTTCCCGTGACGCAGGCTTCCAGAACGGCCCGGGCTTTCGGGCCCGACACGGCCGTCCCGGCCCAGACATCGGTGACCGAGGTCAGGTGCACGCGCAGGTCCGGCCAGACGCAATCCAGATAGAATTCCAGATGCTGCATGACATTTCCGGCATTGGCCGTCGTGGTCGTCATCAGGAACTGTGTTTCACTGAGGCGCCAGGTGGTGCCATCGTCATAGGCAATGCCGTCCTCGCGCAGCATCAGGCCGTAGCGCGCCTTGCCGACCGGCAGGGTGGAAAACATGTTGGTGTAGACACGGTCGAGAAATTCGCCCGCGTCGGGACCCTGAATGTCGATCTTGCCGAGGGTCGAGACATCGACAATCCCAACGCTCTGGCGCACCGCGCGCGCTTCACGCACATAGGCCTGTTCGACCGTTTCACCGTGGCTGCCATAGATCATCGGGCGGTGCCACAGGCCGGCTTCATAGGTCTTGGCGCTGTTGGCGAGATGCCAGTCATGCATCGGGGTCAGCCGGTGCGGCCGCAGGTCGCCATAACGCTCACCGGCGATAGCACCGAAGGATACCGGGGTGAACGGCGGGCGGAAGCGGGTGGTGCCCGCCTCCGGAATGGTGATGCCGCGCACATCGGCCATGATGGCAAGGCCGGGAATATTCGATGTCTTGCCCTGATCCGTCGCCATGCCGAGCGTGGTGTAGCGCTTCAGATGCTCGACCGAATGGAAGCCTTCGCGGTAGGCGAGGCGGATATCGTCCGCGGTGACATCGTGCTGGAAGTCGACGAATGCCTTTTGCGATTTGGCCGCGGGCTCGATTTCAAACACGGGGGCGGGCGATGCATCGAACATCGGGGCGTCGACGGCAGGCAGCTTCGGCTTGGTCTTGGAGGAGGTGCCCTTGGTCGCGCCATCGGAGAACACGCTGACCGTATCCATGTACCCGGCTGCCGATCCTGCCGTTACCCAGTTCTGGTTGGCCTCCGGCGGCAGGAAGGCCTGCAAATCCTCGTCCCACTCCGGTTTGCCGCCCGCCTGGCTGGCGAGATGGATCGCCGGGGACCAGCCGCCGGATACGCCGAGGCAATCGGTCTTGATTTCCCGCGCCGCGCCGGAGACATGGCCGGTCTGCGCATTGAAATGCTGCACGGTGATGGAGCTGAGCGTC
This sequence comes from Phyllobacterium sp. MT110, assembly GCF_058792715.1. Lineage (NCBI taxonomy): Bacteria > Pseudomonadati > Pseudomonadota > Alphaproteobacteria > Hyphomicrobiales > Phyllobacteriaceae > Phyllobacterium > Phyllobacterium sp. MT110. The sequence continues at coordinate 1,760,946 of NZ_JBXAFE010000001.1, read as the reverse complement.
TTGCCCGCATGGGTGCCGGTGACGGCGTGGCCGAGGACCAGTTCCGCTCCGGCCGCCGAGGCAATCTCGATGCAGGCGCCGGATACATCCGCGCGCACATCGACGATGGCAACGATATTGACGCCCGCCTGCGCCATGGCGCGGGCTGCCTCATAGGCGCTGTCATTGTTGGTGAACAGCGTCACATGGGTTCCCGCAGCCACACCGTACTCGACCGCATAGCGCCTGACCGCATCGGCCAGCATGACGCCGGGGCAGTCATTGCCGGGGAAGACGATCGGCCGCTCGAACGCACCCGTTGCCAGAATGGTCTTGCCGGTGCGGATGACCCAATGGCGCTGGCGCGGCTGCCCCTTGGTGCGGTTCGGCTTGAAATCCGAGACATGCTCGATGGCGGTCAGGACATTGCCGTCATAATAGCCCCAGACGGAGGTCCGGGTGAGAAAACGCACATTGGCGCGGCCCGCGAGCGCTGCCGCCTTTTCCCGCGCCCAGACGGCGGCGTTGCGCCCGTCGATCAGTTCCGCCGATGCAAGCAATGCGCCGCCGGCAACCGGCCGTTCCTCGGCGATGATCACCTGCGCGCCGGTTTCCGCAGCAGCTTCCGCAGCCAATAGTCCGGCGGGGCCGGTGCCCACCACCAGCACGTCGCAGAAGGCGTTCATGCGCTCATAATGGTCGGGATCGGCGGCAATGCCCGCCCTGCCGAGACCGGCGGCGCGGCGGATGAATTTTTCGAAGAACATCCAGACCTTGGTGCTGCGCAGCGGCCCGATGGCCGGGCCCATGAAGGTCTTGTAGTAGAAGCCCGCCGACAATATCGGCCCGGCCAGCTGGTTAATGGCCATGACATCGTGTTCGAGCGAGGGAAAGCGGTTCTGGCTTTCGGTGACGAGGCCGTCATGGATTTCCAGTTCCGTGGCGCGGACATTGGGTTCGCGCACATCGCCGTTGAGAACGGTGACGAGCGCATTGGGCTCGTCGCTGCCCGCCGCAAAGACGCCGCGCGGCCGGTGATATTTGAACGAGCGGCCGAACAGCGTCACGCCGTTGGCGAGGAGGGCTGAGGCCAGCGTGTCGCCGGGATGGCCGCTATAGGCCTTGCCGTCGAAGGTGAACCGCACCGTCCTGGCGCGGTCGATCCGTCCACCCTTGGGGAGCCGTGACGCGGTCATGGGCGATCACCGCCTTTCCCGGCGGCAACGGCATCCCGGGCAAAGCCCACGGATGAAATGACATGGGTCGCCATATCGCGCGTGACGATCAGATGCTGGCGGCAGCCGCCGCTGTGCAGCCAGAACTCACGGTGCGCGCCCATGGGATTGGCCCGGTCATAGACATAGGCGTTCCATGCGGCCTGATCGGATGAGGCCGGGTCGGGGCGCTGGCGTGTCGCGTCGCCCTGATAGGTGAATTCGATGACGTCGCGCGGGCCGCAATAGGGGCATTTGATGATCATGGTCTTCTGGTCTCGAAAGCGAATCTGTTGCGGTTGGACGTTTGTTTCCCGATTGTGCCAGTCAACAGTGTGCATCTGTACTGGTCAAGATGAGCGCGAGGCGAAGGCGAGCAAAATTGTGACTTTGGCAAGTTTCCGGCCTGCCGCAGGTGTGACGATGCATGATTACCCCAACATTATGCTACTGTCGCATTGCTGGAATGGTCATCACGATAGCGGCGAGCACTGTCAACAAGCCGACCAGTCGCGAGAATGAAAGCAGAAAGTGCCTTGATTGTGCCGACATGAACGGGCAAATCGACGAAGCAAACTGTTCATAGACGAAGCAAACTGTTCATAAATGGATCTGAACCCGTGATCTCATCTTTCCTTCGGCAGATTCTTCTGACGATTGCCGCCGTTCTGTTTCTGGCGGCCCCGGTGCAACTGGCTTTGGCGCAGACCCCGGCGCCAGCCCCGGCAGCCACATCGCCCGCACCAGCCCCGGCACCGGAGCCTGCGCCCGCCGCAGCGGAGCCGGCACCCGTGGCGCCAGCGCCTGCGCCCGCCGTCAAATCGAACATCGTCGCCGAACAGCGCCCGGCCATCGACGCGCTGAAGAAACAGATCTCGACCTATGAACAGAAATTCAAGCAGAAGGCCGATGCCGACGCGGCGCTTGCCAATCTGCGCCTCGATCTGGAAGCGAGCGCCAAGAAACTGCTGGATATCGGCGTTTCGTTCCGGCCGCGCATCACCGAGATCAATGCCCGCCTGGAACAGCTGGGCGCACCGCCCGCGCAGGGGCAGCCGGCCGAAGCGAAGATCGTCACGGATGAACGCACCCGCCTGACGACGGAAAAGGCGGAGATCAACGCGGTGCTCGGCGAAACCGAAGACCAGCTGCTCGAAGTCAACAAGATGATCGATGCGATCGGCGATGCCCGGCGTGAGCTTTTTGCCAATACGTTGTCGCAGCGCGTCGACATCAACTATTCCCTCGGCAGCGAAGTCATCGACGCCTATGGCCGGGAAATGGGCACGATGAACCAGCTCATTTCGTCCTGGTGGCGCTTCGTCATCACGTTCAAATGGCAGTCCCTGCTGGCTGCCGCCTTCTTTGCCGCGATAACCGCCCTGGTGCTTCTCATCGGCGGCCAGCGGTTGCTGGGGCATCTTTATCTGCGCGATCCGGCGGTTGAAGAGCCCTCCTATCTGAGCCGCCTGGCTGTTGCCTTCTGGTCGACCCTGATGCGGTCGGTAACCGTCGGCGTGTTTCTGGCCACGACCTACTTTTTCCTCGGTTATTTCAATGTGCTGCGGCCGGATATCGCGTCGCTGATCTACACGCTGTTTTCGGTGATCGGCATCGTCTATTTCGTGCATGCGCTGGCCCAGGCCGTCATTTGCCCGGGCGCGCCCAACTGGCGTCTGGTGCGCGTTGCACCGCGTCCGGGCCGCATTCTCATGGTTCTGGTCACGGCCACGGCGACGATCACGGGGCTCGATTATCTCGCCAATACGGTCAACCAGATTGCATCCTCACCCCTGTCGCTGACGGTGGCCAAGAGCCTGTTTGCAACGGTTCTGGTCGGGCTGCTGATCCTCGCCATGGCATTTCTCAAACCCCTGGAGAACGAGGAGACCGGCGAAGCCCGGCGCTGGCCAAGGCCGCTGCGGCTGTTCCTCTATGCCATCGGCCTCATTCCGATCATCGCCGCGCTGCTGGGCTATATCGGTTTTGCCCGTTTCGTCTCGCAGCAGATCGTCATCAATGGCGCTGTGCTCGTGACGATGTATCTGGGCTTCCTCACGGCGCGCGCGGTGGCCGACGAGAATGCATTGGGCGGCACGGTGCTCGGCAGCACGGTGCAGAAGCGCTTCGGCATCGATGACTCGACACTCGATCAGCTTGGCCTGATCGCCAGCATCATCATCAATATTTTCGTGCTTCTCCTCGGCATTCCGGTGATCCTGCTGCTCTGGGGTTTCCAGTGGAGCGAGATGACCGTCTGGTTCCTCACCATAGCCACCGGTTTCCAGATCGGTTCGGTGACGATCTCGCTGGTGGCCATTGCCGTCGGCATCCTGCTGTTCGCGCTGTTCTACTTCTTCACCCGCTGGTTCCAGGGCTGGCTGGATGTGCGGGTGATGGCGCGCGGCAAGCTGGATTCGGGCGTGCGCAACTCGATCCGCACGGCGGTCGGCTATCTCGGCCTCGGCATGGCCGGGCTCATCGGCATCTCGGCGGCGGGCATCAATCTCTCCAGCCTCGCGCTGGTCGCCGGCGGTCTGTCGCTCGGTATCGGTTTCGGCATGCAGGCGATCGTCTCCAACTTCGTCTCCGGCCTGATCCTTCTGGCCGAACGCCCATTCAAGGTCGGCGACTGGATCGAAACCAGCGGCGTCGGCGGCATCGTCAAGAAGATCAGCGTGCGCGCGACCGAGGTGGAAACCTTCCAGCGCCAGTCGATCATCATTCCCAACTCGTCCTTCATCAACGGCAATGTCGGCAACTGGACCCACCGCAACAAGCTGGGGCGCGTCGAAATTCCCATTGGCGTTTCCTACAAGGTCGATCCGCGCCGCGTGCATGCCATCCTGATGGACATCGCCCGCAGCCATCCGCTTGTCCTGAAAAATCCGGAGCCTTTCGTGCAGTTCAAGGCGCTGGGCGATTCCAGAATGGATTTCGAGATGCGGGTGCATCTGGCTGACCTGTCGAATTCCGGCACGGTGCAGAATGAAATCCGCTTTGCGCTGGTCGACCGGTTTGCCGAAGAGGGGATCGAAATTCCGTTCCCGCAGCGCGACGTCAATATCCACCTCGATGACGCGGATGCGATCGTGCAGATGATCACGGAGCGGGTGAAGGCGGAGCTGAAAGCACCGGTGAAGAAGACGGCCAAGACCGGGGAGACGCAGTAAAGAGCCAATCCCATACTTTCGTCTAAATCACGGAAAAATAACGGGACGTTCAGTTGCCGTTCAGTTTCACCCCGTTATAACTGGTGTCGAAAAGGGCCGGTTGAGCCCGAGGCAACAGGGGCGGTGGAAGCACCGGGGTGATATGAACAAGTTTGCAGTTGTCATTCTTACGAGCACTATTCTGGCCGGACCTGCATTTGCTGCCAGCCTGAAGAACAGCGACGCCAGCGCACAGACCATCGTCGTGACCGAAGGGTCGAGCAAGACCCAGCTGCAGGTTGCGGCCGGAGACACGGTTGAATTTTGCAGCGGCGGCTGTTTTGTCACCTTTCCCAATGGTGACCGCGAAGCCCTGACCGGTGCGGAAACCATCGAAATCAAGGGCGGCAAGGTTTCGATCAAGTAACCCGGCCACCGCCGATTGCTGAGATAAGGGCCCGGACTGTGCAAAACAGTTCGGGCCTGTTCGTTTTCAGGGTGTCGCTCCCATGCGCGAAGCGCCAAATCATTTCCTTGCCTTGATCGGAAATTCGCACAAACCGCAGCCAGTTTGCCGCGCGTCGCGGCATGTTTTGGCCATGTCGCAAACAGGCCTTAGCAATGGACAGTGCGAACGGCATAGTACAGAAAATGGCGCGTGCCGCCTGACCACCGATTGATATCAGAGGATAGAATGAAATGAAGACCCAAGCGCGTGTAGTTGTGATCGGCGGTGGTGTGGTGGGTGTGTCGACACTCTATCATCTGGCCAAGAAGGGCTGGAGCGATGTCGTGCTCATCGAGCGCAAGGAACTGACCTCCGGTTCGACATGGCATGCGGCCGGGCTGCTGCCGCTGTTCAACATGAGCTATTCCGTCGGCCAGATTCACAAATACTCCGTGAAATTCTATCAGGAGCTGCAAGAGGAAACCGGCATGAATGTCGGCTTCACCAATTGCAGCAACATCCGTCTCGCCCGCACCAAGGACCGCTGGGACGAATATATGTATTATGCCGGTGTCGCCGAGACGATCGGCGTGCCGGTGAAGCTTTTGACGCCGGAACAGGTCAAGGAAATCTGGCCGCTGGCGGAAATGGACGGCGTTCTCGGCGCCATCCAGCATCCGGAAGACGGCTATATCCAGCCGGCCGACCTGACCCAGGCGCTCGCCAAGGGCGCGCGCGATCGCGGCGCAACCATCTATCGCTACACCACGGTTCTCGGCATCGAGCAGCTGCCCTCGGGCGAATGGCTCGTCAAAACCGACAAGGGTGACATCACTGCCGAACACGTCGTCTCGGCGACCGGCAATTTCGCCCGCAAGACCGGCAAGATGGTCGGCCTCGACGTGCCGGTCATTCCGGTTGAACACCAGTACATCGTCACCGAGCCGCATCCGGCCATTCTCGAGCGCAAGGCCAAGGGCCTGCCCGAGATGGGCGTGCTGCGCGAAAGCGATTCCTCCTGGTACATGCGCGAGGAAAACGGCGGTCTGCTGCTCGGACCATATGAAAAAGGTGCGCCTGTCTGCTATGTCGACGGTCCGTCCGATGCCAGCGAATACGAGCTGTTCCAGGAGGACCTCGACCGGCTCGAACCCTATATCGAAACCGCCATTGCCCGCGTTCCCGCTTTCGGCGAAGTCGGCATCAAGAAGGTCTATAACGGTGCCATCGCCTATACGCCGGATGGCTCGCCCATCATCGGCCCGGCGCCGCGCCTGAAGAACTTCTGGCTCAATGAAGGCCATTCCTTCGGTGTCACCGCCGCTGGCGGTGCTGGTTGGCAGCTGGCCGAATGGATTGTCGAGGGCGAGCCCTCCATCGACATGATGGGCGTCGATCCGCGCCGCTTCGGCCCCTATGCCACCGAAGGCTACCTGAAGGAAAAGAACGAGGAAGCCTATGCCGAGGTGTTCTCGGTGCACTACCCGGATGAAGAGCGCGGTGCGGCCCGTCCGCTCAAGCGTTCGCCCTCCTATGACCGCCAGAAGGCACTCGGCGCCGTGTTCGGCACCGTCTATGGCTGGGAGCGCGCCAACTGGTTCGCGCCGCAGGGCTATGGCCTTGAAGTTGCGAAACTCGACAAGCCGGATGTGCTGCTCAACCACAACCATCCGAAGCCGGACAAGGACGGCAAGGTGAAGGAACTCTGGTCCTTCCATCGTTCGAACTACTTCGAGCATGTCGGCAACGAGATCAAGAACGTCACCAGCAATGTCGGCCTGCTCGACATGTCGGCCTTCGCCAAGATGGAAGTAACGGGTCCCGGCGCGCGCGAATGGCTCGATTCCATTCTGGCCAACCGCATTCCCAAGAAGCAGGGCCGCATTGCGCTGTGCCACCTCCTGACCAAGCAGGGCGGCGTGCGCTCCGAATTCACAGTCTATGAATGGGCGCCCGGCAAGTTCTATCTGGTATCCGCCGGTGCCTACGAGAACCATGACCACGATTATCTCGTCAAGCTGCTGCCGACGGACGGCTCGGTAACCCTTCGCCCGATCACGCAGATGTATGGCGTGCTGGTGCTGGCAGGCCCCAAGAGCCGCGACGTTCTGCAGAAGATCACCCGTGCGGACCTGTCCAACGAAGCCTTCCCCTGGCTGTCGGGCAAGGAAATCAGCGTCGGCACGGCGACGGCGCATGCCCTGCGCGTCAACTTTGTCGGTGAACTCGGCTGGGAACTGCATCACCCGATCGAACAGCAGAACACCATTTATGACCTGCTGCTCGAAGCCGGTGCGGAATTCGGCATCAAGCCGTTCGGCATCCGCGCCATGACGGCGATGGCGGTGGAAAAATCCTATCGCCTGATCCCGCGCGAACTGTCGATCGAATACAATGCCTTCGAAAGCGGCCTTGACCGTTTCGTCCATCCCAACAAGGGTGATTTCATCGGCCGCGATGCCGTTGTGAAGGCCCGCGAGGATGGCCTGAAGTGGAATTTCGTGACGCTCGAAGTGCATGTCCCCGGCGCGTCGGATGTCGATGCGCGCGGCAGCGAGCCGATCTATGCCAATGGCCAGCTCATCGGCCGTGCGACGCATGGCGGTTATGGCTGGCGCCTGGGCAAGAGCCTGGCGCTCGCCATGGTCAAGCCGGATTATTCGGCGCTGGGCACGCAGCTGGAGATCAAGATTCTCGGCAAGACGCACAAGGCGACGGTCATTCCGGAAGCGCCGTTCGATACCGAGAACGAGCGCCTGAGAGCATAAAGCAGCTCTGCTTGCATGCAGAAACAAAAATGGCGCCTGAACGGGCGCCATTTCTTTTGGGTGGTGCGTGGTTCGACAAGCTCACCATGAGGGAGGTGGTTTGGTGCAAGATCAATCACAAACCTTGCAGAATAGTGCTCGCTGCAATCCTCCATTTTCCTCATGGTGAGCTTGTCGAACCACGCACCGCAGAGTTGCAGTCTATCCCGACTGGCTTAAGCGGCCATCAGCTGCTTGCGGTCGGCCCGTTCCTGCTGCGGCGAGCGGCCATAGAGCTCGCGGTAGCATTTGGAAAAATGCGAGGCTGACACGAACCCGCAGGCGACCGCCACTTCAACGATGGGCATGGACGACTGGATCAGCAGGTGGCGGGCACGGTCGAGCCGGATCTCCAGATAGTAGCGCGCCGGGGAGCGGCCCATTTCCTGGCGGAACAGGCGCTCGATCTGGCGGCGCGACAGGCCGACATGGTCGGCAATCTCGATCAGCGACAGCGGTTCGGAAAGCCGTGCCTCCATCAGCTCGATGATGGTCAGAACCTTGGAATTCTGCACGCCGAGGCGGGCGCGCAAGGGAAGGCGCTGGCGGTCATGCGGGCTGCGCACCCGGTCGGTCAGCGCCTGTTCGCAGACGCGGTTGACGATGTTGTCGCCGAAATCGTCGCCGATCAGCTTCAGCATCATGTCCAGCGCTGCGGTGCCGCCGGCGCAGGTATAGATGTTGCCGTCGACCTCGAAGAGGTCGGCATAGACATCGGCCTTCGGAAACGCTTCGGCAAAACCGGGCAGGTTTTCCCAATGGATCGCACAGCGCTTGCCCGAGAGCAGCCCGGCGGCGGCGAGGATATGCGCGCCGGTGCACAGGCCGCCGACGGCCACGCCGCGGTTGAACTCTTCGCGCAGCCAGGCATAGACGGACTTGTTCTGGAATTTTTCCACATGCACGCCGGAGCAGACGAACACCATGGACGGGCGGTCTTCGCCGGTCAGGAAGCGGCGCTCGTCCTCAAGCGAGGAGTTGGCGGCGCATTCGACGCCGTTGGACGCGGTGACGGGCTTGCCGTCCACCGACGCCAGGCGCCAGCGATAGGCCTCGTAGCCGAGCATGCGATTGGCAATGCGAAGCGGTTCGATGGCCGTCGCAAAAGCGATCATCGAAAAGTTCGGCACGAGGAAAAAAACAAAAGACCGCTTGTTGAGGCCCGTCTGGTTCATGATGTCTCTAGGTTCCCGTTTTTTACTACGAGGCCATGTCGCACCTGAAGTAGAGTCTTCAAATTACAGGCGTGGTCTCTTAAGCTTTTTTTCTGATAGAACCATAGAATTATTCTAAAGGGAAGGGTGCCTGCCTGTGTCGCAAAAGCGCAGGTAGAGCGCATGGGAAAGGGAGCAGACGTGGCCCGGTCTGCTCCCTTACACTTGTATTTTCATGATTTATTGGTGCGTACGGTTGAGGTCATTGCCTGCCGCTATCTGACGTTCATACAGATCCGGCCAGCCAATATCGAAACGGATATTTTCCGGCAGGCTGTCCAGCGCGGCTTCCGTCGCCCGCAGCCGCCGCTGCCGGACAATGGTGTTGCGCGAGGCTTCCGCGATTGATGCCACGGTTCCGGCCGTGCGGCTTACGGCGGCGAACAGACGTTCGCTCAAGCTGGCCCGATGTTCGATGTAATGGTCATTGCAGGCACTCATTTTGTTGCTCCTTTTGCTTCAGGCGGCTGTTTTCTGCGGCCTGCCCGTTCTGTGATCTTGACTATCTGCCCAAGTTGATGTTCAATCAAACGAAATTAGAGAACACTATGGTTCAGAAAAATTGATCAAGGAGACGCCGCAATGTCCGCACCGATGCAGCACCCCATTCCCATCCTCGATCTCGATGTCTTGCGCACCTTTGCCATGATTGCCGAAACCGGCAGCTTTTCCAGCGCCGCCAATGCGGTGTTCCGCACGCCCTCGGCGGTGTCCATGCAGATCAAGAAACTGGAGGAGACGCTGGGTCATGTGCTGCTCGAGCGCGACGCGCGGTCGGTCAAGCTGACGCCGAGCGGCGAGCTTCTGCTGGGTTATGCCCGCCGCATGCTGGCGCTCAACCGCGAAACCGTTGCCAAGTTCATTACCCCGACGGTATCGGGCGTTGTCCGCCTCGGTGCGCCCGACGATATCGGCGAAAAGGTGCTGCCCTTCGTGCTCAAGCGCTTTGCCGAATCGCACCCGGATGTCACCGTGGATGTGGTCATCGACCAGAGCAACAGCCTGCGCAAGCGGCTCGACGAGCAGAGGCTGGATGTGACGCTGGTCAATGTCAATGAAACGCTGGCCAAGCTCGATGAGGTCGAAGTTCTGATGACCGAGGATATCATCTGGGCCGGGGCGAAATGCGGTACGGCGCATGAGCGCAATCCGCTGCCGCTGTCCATGTGGGAAGAAGGCTGCATCTGGCGCGCCAATGCCATCAGCGCGCTGGAAAGCGCCGGCAGGGACTATCGCGTTGCCTATATGAGCGCCCATACGATGGGGCAGCGCGCCGCCATCGTGGCCGATCTGGCCGTGGCACCGTTTTCAAAATTCCTGCTGGAGGACAACATGGTCGAACTCGGCGCCGAGCACGGCCTGCCGCCGCTCGGCGAATCGAAGCTCGGCATGCTGGTGGCCAAGAATGCGGGCGCGCATGTCAAAGCCGTCGCCCAGCATCTCCGGGTGTATTTTGAAGGCTATGAACGGACGGGCAAGCTTTAGGGCGGTGATGTTTTCACCCCCCTCTGCCCTGCCGGGCATCTCCCCCACAAGGGGGGAGATCAGCCTTTACTACTGTTTCGATCAGTTCTGAAACATTGCAAAGTCGGCAAAAGCGTTGATGTCGATGTGATCTCCCCCCTTGTGGGGGAGATGGGCGGAAGCCCAGAGGGGGGTGTCAATTCACCCAACACCTCAACGCGTCAGGCAAAATGCTTTCAACGCCTTGACCAGCTCAACACTGGTGCGTTTCTGCGTGGCGGTTTCGAATCCGAGCCGCTGCGCGGCGGCGCTGACCGGTTCTGCCGGAACCGCGCAGGACGAATGGATTTCCCGGAACGGAATGCGCTGCAGGAGTGCGTCCGCATTGCCGATATTCACGCCGGAGCCGGGCATGATTTTGATCCGCCCGGCGGCGAAAGCGAAGGTCGTTTCCAGATCGCCGATCCCCTGCGCCGAGGTCGGCATCCGGCCGGATGTGAGAATGCGCTCGAAACCCAGTCCGACAGCGGTTTCAACGGCTTCGCCGAGGTCGGGCACGAGATCGAAGGCCCGGTGCAGCGTCACGCCCAGCCCGTCGCAATTGCGCATGAGGCGTTCCAGCGTGGCATGGTCGAGGCTGCCATTGGCGTGGTTCGCGCCGAGAACGACACCGGCAAGGCCCGCACTGCGGATCATGTCGATTTCCCGCAGCATGGCATCGATATCGGCTTCACCGAAAACGAAATTGCCGGGGCGCGGGCGGATCATCGCATAGATCGGGATGGGTGAGGCAATCGCCTGGCCGATCAGGCCCGGTGTTGGCGTCAATCCGCCGAGTTCCAGCGCCGAACACAGTTCCACCCGGTCGGCACCGCCCGTTATGGCAGCGGCAAGGCCGTTGGAATCATCGACGCAGACTTCCAGGAGAATGCCGCTCATCGTGTTTCGCCCATCAATCCGAGAACGCCGGCACCGATCAGGCCGGGTTCGATTTTCAATTCTCCGGGGATGACCAGCGGCTTGCCGGTCTTCCACAGGATGCGGTCACGCACCGCCCGGTCCAGCCGCTCGATCAGCGGAACGGCATTGGCGAGGCCGCCGCCGACGGGTACAACCGATGCGCCGACGACGTTGAGCGTCATGGCCAGCGGGCCGCTGACGATATCGATGTAGCAGTCGATGGTGCGCTCGGCCGCCGCGTCGCCCCTGTTCCAGGCGGCGATGATTTCGGTGCTCGGCAGGTCGACACCGTGGATATGGGCGTGCAGCCGCTCCATGCCGCGCGCTGCGCCCACCGCGTCGACACAGCCCACCTGGCCGCAGCCGCAGGCATAGCGCGGAATGGCGATGGGCGGATTGCCGGCCCAGGTTGCGGAAATCGGCCCATGGCCCCATTCTCCGGCAAAACCGCCGGCGCCTTCATGGATCTTGCCGTTGATGACCAGCCCGCCGCCGACACCGGTGCCGAGAATGATGCCGAACACCACGCGGTGGCCGCGTCCGGCGCCGACAACGGCTTCCGACAGGGCAAAGCAGTCGGCATCATTGGCGACAAGCACCGGACGGCCCAGTTTCTCGCTGAGGTCCTTTACCAGCGGGCGGTTGTGGATGCAGGGAATATTGGCGCAGGTGATCCGGCCGCTGTCGGCGTCGACCACCCCGGCGATGGAAATCGAGATCAGCGATGTCGGACCGGCGCCGCCATCCGCCGCAATTTTTTCGATGGCACCGGCAAAGGCGTCGAAATCATGCAGGGGCGTCGGCACTTTGGGCAGCGGCCGTATGTCTTCGGGCGCATAGGCCATTGCACCCTTGATGGCCGAGCCACCGATGTCAAAGCAGGCAATCATGGGGAAACAGGTCCGGAATCAATCATGGTGGATGTTGATAGCGGAATTTCCCCGCGCGGCAAACTCAAGTGAATGGATTTATTCGCGCGACCGGCGGGCGGCCCTGTCCTCGCGTGAGCGGCGGCGCGGCGTGGCATCGCCCGCCTGGCCATCCTCGCCGACATTCTTGCGCGGCGGCAGGGTGACGGCCAGCGACAGCTTGGGGAAGGGGTCGATCTTGTTGGGCATGGCCATGGCATAGACGAAGTGCTCCTGGAATTTTGGCTCCAGCGCCGTCTCGATCTTTTCGATGCGGGTGACGGTGTCTTCGATCTCGCGTCGGTAGTCGCGGTTGAGCAGCGCCATGCGCGCGCCCGTGCCTGCCGCATTGCCGACCGCCTTCACCTTGTCGAGGTCGCAATCGGGGATGAGCCCGAGCACCATGGCGTATTTCGGATCGATGAAGGAACCAAAAGCTCCGGCAAAGCGGATCTGGTCGACATGGTCGATGCCCTGCTTGTCCATCAGCAGCTTGACGCCGGCATAGAGCGCGGCCTTGGCCAGCTGGATCGCCCGCACGTCGTTCTGCGTGATGATGATGGTCGGCGACCCCTCATGCAGCAGATAGGAGAAGGTACGGCCCGTTGGCCGGATGCGCGGTGATTTGGCGGCAAGGCTGCCATCCACCACGCCATCTTCGGAAATGATGCCGGAAAGGTACATTTCCGCGACGACTTCGATGATGGCCGAGCCGCAGATGCCGGTGATGCCGCTGGCCTGTACCGCTTCGGCAAAGCCTGCCTCATCGGACCATTGTTCCGTGCCGATGACGCGGAAGCGCGGCTCCAGCGTCAGGGGATCGATGCGCACGCGTTCGATGGCACCGGGCGCGGCGCGCTGGCCGCCGGAAATTTCGGCGCCTTCGAAGGCGGGGCCGGTCGGGGAGGAGGCGGCAACGGTGCGCTGGCGGTTGCCGAGCACGATTTCCGCATTGGTGCCGACATCGACGAGCAGCATCATCTCGTCCTGCCGGTGCGGGCCTTCCGCGAGCGTCGCTGCAGCGGCGTCGGCGCCGACATGGCCGGCGATGCACGGCAGCATGTAGACCCGCGATCCGGGATTCATGGCAAGGCCGATTTCGCTGGCTTTCAGATGCACCGCACCGGACACGGCAAGCGCAAAGGGTGCGCCGCCGAGTTCCGTGGGGTCAATGCCGAGGAAGAGGTGGTGCATGATCGGATTGCCGACAAAGACCGCATCGAGAATGTCTTCGCGCGCCACATTGCCCTCGGCGCAGACCCTGCCGATCAGTTCATTGATGGCTTCGCGCACCGCATTGGTCATGCCTTCGCGGCCGTCCGGGTTCATCATGACGTAGGAGACGCGGCTCATCAGGTCTTCGCCGAAGCGGATCTGCGGGTTGGACGTTCCGGCCGAGGCAATGGTGCGCACCGACAGCAGCGACGACAGGTGCATGGCGATGGTGGTGGAACCGATATCGCAGGCGATGCCATAGGCTTCGTTCTTCAGGCCCGGCCACAGGCCGATCATCACCGGCCGCGATGTTTCCTCGTCGTGGTGGATGGCGGCGGTAACCGACCATTCGCCCTTGCGCAGGATCTTCTGGATCTGCGGCAGCAGATAGGCGTCCACGTCGAGATTGCGGATGCCCCATTCCTTTTCCAGCGCTGCCTTCAGGCGATCGAGATCGCCCAGCGGCTTGTGCATGTCGGGCTCTTCCACCTCGACATAGCACATGTGCACGGCGGGATTGCGCTCGATGATGCGCGTATCGGCATCCTTGCGCACGACCTGCGCATTGACCTGCACGTCCTGCGGCACGTCGACGACGAGATCGCCCAGAATGGTCGCCGAGCAGGAAAGGCGGCGCCCGTCCTTCAGGTCGCGCTTTTCGGCATAGCGCTTTTCCTTGGGGCCGAATTCGGAAATGTGGTCGTTGGAGGAGGTGATGCCGTGCTTGGCGAAGCGGCCTTCCTGCACGTCGATCTGGCAGCGGCCGCAGATGCCGCGCCCGCCGCAGACGCTTTCCACATAGACACCCAGGGTCCGCGCCGCTTCCAGCACGGTCGTGCCGACTGGAAAATGCCCGCGCTTGCCCGACGGCATGAACAGGACAAGTGCGTCCTTTGCCGATGCTTCACTGTCTTTCACGGGTGCGTCCACGATCAATGCTCCAAGACTTCAAGGCGAGGGGCATTCACGCCCGCCGCCTTTCTATGCCGAGCGGTTGGCCCGGTGCAAACAGTCAGCCTGCGGCGCCGCGCCGCGCTTCACGGCCACCACGCCGCCGCGCGCCGCCATTGGCGTCGGCTGGCACCGAAACAGCAGGCGCTGCCCCGGCCGCGGCCGGCTGGTGGTCGCGATATTTCTTGATCCAGTAGGTGCAGTTGGCGTCGGTGCCGTTGAGGACGTTGGCGGCGTGCACCGCTTCCATTTCCTGCGGACGGCAGGGATTCATGATCGCCGATGTCATGCCGGCGCCGATCACCATGGGAATGAACCCGGCATTGATGCCGTGACGATGCGGCAGGCCGAAGGAGATGTTGGAAAGGCCGCAGGTGGTGTTGACCTTCAGTTCCTCGCGCAGGCGGCGCAGCAATGCGAAAACCTGGCGGCCCGCATCGCCGAGTGCGCCGATCGGCATGACCAGCGGATCGACAACGATGTCATGCGCCGGAATGCCGAAATCGGCGGCGCGCTGCACGATCTTCTTGGCAACGGCGAAACGCACGTCCGGGTCCATGGAAATGCCGGTCTCGTCGTTCGAGATGGCGACGACGGGAACGTTGTATTTCTTGATCAGCGGCAGGATGGCTTCAAGCTTTTCCTCTTCACCGGTGACGGAATTGACCAGCGGGCGGCCCTTGGCAACCTTCAGTGCAGCTTCGATGGCGGCGGTGACGGAACTGTCGATGGACAGGGGAACGTCGACGAGGTTCTGCACGATTTCCAGGGTCTTGACGAGAAGGCCCGGTTCCGTCGCATTGGGATCGACGGCGGTGACGCCCGCATTGACGTCGAGCATCGTTGCGCCGGCAGCAACCTGCTCCAGCGCGTCCTTGATGACCGTGTCGAAATTGCCTTCGATCATCTCGGCCGCGAGTTTCTTGCGGCCGGTCGGATTGATGCGCTCGCCGATCACGCAGAAAGGCTGGTCAAATCCGATGATGATTTCTCTGGTCGCCGAGGCAACGATGGTGCGGGTCATTCAGGCAATCCTTAATTCGCTGCTGCGGATGCGTAGTGGCCGGTTGCGACGTTCCAGGAGCCGCGATCGACCAGCCATTCGGAGGACTTCTTCAGGCCGCCGAACGGGAAAATGTGGATCTGCTTGATGGCGGAGGCCGGGCTGTTGATGACATGCTGCTCGATCGGGCCGACCACGCCTTCCGGCGAATGGCTGGTGGCGAGCGCTGTCAGCGACAGGGCGTTCTTCTTCAGGAAGCTGATCGAGTTGCCGACGCCGCACATGGCGGCATATTTGATCAGCGTGGTGATCTTGGCGGGACCGGCAACGCCGAGATGCACGGGCAGATCAACGCCATGTTCGCGCAGGGATTCGGCATAGCGGATGAAACGCTCGGCGTCGAAACCGAACTGCGTGACGACGCGCAGACGGGCGCCGGTGCGCTCGCCGAAATTCTTCTTCAGGCGCAGGGCTTCCAGTGCCACGGCCTCGGAAAACTCCGGGCTGCCTTCGGGATGGCCGGCAACGCCCATCTCGGTGATGCCGTATTTGTCGAAAAAGCCGGTTTCCAGCACTTCCATGGTGGAGGAGAACTCGCCGGCCTGCCGTTCGAGGCCGCCGCCGATGACCAGCACGTCGGTCACCCCTGCTTCTTCAGCGGCGCGGCGGATGCGGGTTTCAAGGGCTGCCCGTGTTCCAAGGCGGCGGGAGGCGAAATGCGGCACGGGCTTGTAGCCGAGATCATGAATGCGCTTGGCGGCAGCGGTGAGCGTGTCCACGCCATCGGTGCCCATGTCGGTGATGTAAACACGCGTCCCTTCCGGAAACAGACCCGGCAGGTCCTGTGAGTCAATCGCCTGGCGCGCGGCCACTTCGATGGATGCTGCGATCTTTGTCATTGGCTTTGCTTTCAATTCATGAATTGTCATGTCCGCCTGCCTTTACCAGCGCTACAAGGCGCTCCCGATGATATTCGCTGTCGATACGGGCGAGGGCTGCATCAGCCTCTGCGTCCAGATCGTCACTCACCGGCACCGGTGTTCCCCGGCGCCATTCTGCCAGATAGGCGTCCGAATCCCGGGCGCCTATGCGCATCGCACACATGTCGATGGCCTCAGTAAATCGAAGAGGAAGTTCACGTTTTGCGGCCTGGCGTCCCTTTTTGACGGTCACCTGAGCAGGAATGTCCCGCCAATAAACGACAATGAGATCGGCCATGCACTTTATCCTCCAACGAGGACCGTTTTGCCGGAAAATCAGGGGTTAAGCTTGCTATCTCACGACGTGCGCGCCCTCAAATGCGACGTGCACCATTGTTGCTTTTGCGACAGGGATTTTAGCGGGATATCTGTCTTCAACCCCGGTCCCCCATGAATGGCCGGGGTGACATTGCAATCACGCGTCGTCTTCAGCGCTTGAATTCCATGACGTTGAGCAGGGATTCGTAATAGGGTGCCGGGAATTCGATGCGAAAGGCGTTCTTGCCGGTGCGGTAGGCATAACCGGCTTCGTCGGTTTTCGGACCTGCGCCGTATTTCACCGGTTTCTGATCCGCGACATAGCCGGTGCCGAGATAGGTCAGGCGCGTGTCGCTTTCGGTGTAGAACCGGCCCTTTGTGCGCTGCGAGCCCGTCACCTTTTCCAGCGCCCAGCCCGAGCCGTCGTCGGTGACCCTGCACTTGAACCAGCCATAGACAACGAGTGCCGGGGCCATGCCGCCAAGCTTGATTGTCCGGCACTGCCAGTTGCCGGTCATGTCGAAATCCTGGCTGAACGGCAGGCCGGGCCGCTTCAAGAGGTCATCGACCAGGCGCACATCCGCCGCAGTCCCGCTCGCCCTGGCCTGCGTCAGGGCCTTGGCCTTTGTCTGCTCGTATTGTTCGAGACGCTTGCTGTCAGACGCGGTGATGATCCTGGTGATTGCGCCATCCGCATGGGCGGCAGTCAGCATGCTCAGGCCGATCATGACGGCAAAAAGGCTTCGAGACACCATGGAACTGTCCTTTGTATTCGATTCCGTTGGAGGCAACATGCCGATTTGGGGACAGAAAGGAAAGCGTCAAGGCGCGGCGGGTGCCGCCGCCCGTGTCAGGGCGGGGACCAGATCGCCATAGGCGGTAAAGCGCCGCTCATAGGCAAGGCCGAGAAATTCCGCGGCCCGTTCCGCATTGGCATCGAGTTTGGGGTCGTCGGTCTGGGCGAGGTAGATCATCTTGGTGTAATTGCCGAAATACATGTCGCGCAGTTCCGGATGCCGGTCGAGGCCAAGCGGCTTGACCATGAAGGCCTGGAAATGCCGGGCGAGGAAGTCGGTCATGAAGAACGACGTCATGTCGTCCTCCCATCGGGAGGCAAAGGCGTCGTTGCCGACATAGAACGAGAAGCAGTGCGGCCCCGCGATTCGCTCCACGCCATGCTTCGCGCAGACCTGATCGAGCAGGCCGCCGGTGCCGCAATCGGCATAGCCGACGAAGATACGCTTGATGCCTTCAGCCTTGGCCCGTACAATGGCCCGGTCAACCGATGGGGCGATTTTCTGGGGGTAATGGTGATAAACGGCGGGCAGGCATTTCAGTTCGATATGATCGAGGCCGAATTGCTCGCGGATGGCCAGTATTTCGCGGGCAATCATGCCACAGGCGATCACCCGGACCTTTTCCGGCGTATTATTCGAGTTCCGGCTTATATTCATGGAACTGATTTCGCTCCATCGCGTTATGCGAACGTTGATTAAATTCTATCAGAACGGGAGACCCTGTCCATGAAACTATCACGCGTTGTACCAATTGCCGCTGTTCTTGCTGTCGTCGCTCTTGCCGGCTGCGCCAACACCATCCGCGGCATGGGTGCAGATACAGCCAATACCGTGAATGCGACCCAGTCCGCTGGTCACAGGGTTGTAAAAGCTGCCAACTGATCCCCAGGTCTGAGAAGGCCGATTTCAGCAAACCCATATTATGTTTGAAAAACGGCCGCATTTGGATGCGGCCGTTTTGTTCCGGTTCAGGCGCCGGACATCTGGTTGTGCTTGCGCTTCATGTAGTCCTTGGCGGTTTCCACCGCGACGGCCGCATCGCGGCAATAGGCGTCGGCACCGACGGCCTTGCCGAATTCCTCGTTGAGCGGAGCACCGCCGACCAGCACGACGTAATCGTCGCGAATGCCCTTTTCCTTCATCGTGTCGATGACGACCTTCATGTAGGGCATCGTCGTCGTCAGCAGGGCGGACATGCCGAGAATGTCGGGCTTGTGCTCTTCGATGGCGGCGAGATAGTTCTCGACCGGGTTGTTGATGCCAAGGTCAATGACGTCGAAGCCCGCGCCTTCCATCATCATGCCGACGAGATTCTTGCCGATGTCGTGAATGTCGCCCTTCACGGTGCCGATGACGAGCTTGCCCTGTTTCGGCGCGCCGGTGGCGGCAAGGAGAGGGCGCAGGATGAACATGCCGGCTTTCATCGCATTGGCCGACAACAGGACTTCCGGCACGAAGAGGATGCCGTCGCGGAAATCCTCGCCGACGATGCGCATGCCTTCGACGAGCGCTTCGGTCAAAACCCTGTAGGGGACCCAGCCGCGCTCGAGCAGGATATTGGTGCCTTCCTCGATTTCTTCCTTCAATCCGTCGTACAGATCGTCGTGCATTTGTTCGACGAGTTCGTCGTCCGAAAGCTCCGAAAGAATGATTTCATCGTCGGCCATGGGTGTTCTTCCTCTCAAGCGTTATGCACAGCTTTGTACCGGTACTGGCATTCCCTTAACATATCGGGCAAGTTGCTGAAAACGCATTGCTTAAATGCGACCTCGTAAATGACGAAAACGACTGTCTGTTTGTCTTCCATGCGCCATTGTTTGACGCACACGGGAACGCCCCGATATGTGTCGCGGGTAGGATTTGGGTGTTGAGGTCATGACCGAAGAACCAATCCGCGCATCAAGCGCCTGGAGAGAGAAAATGAATCAGGAAACGCCAGCCGACGCACCCGTGGACACTGCAGAAAGCGGCGGACGCCGCGGGCGCGGTGCCGGTGCAGGCGCTGCTGCACGCCGTGCCGCCCGTTCCGGCGGCGGCCCGGGCAAGTCGCTCACCTTTATCACGCGCAAGATTCGCGAATATGAAGTGCTGGATGAGGAAGGGCTGGCGCTGATCGAAGCCAATGCCGATACCGTGCTTGAAGAAGTCGGCATCGAGTTCCGCGACGATGCGGAAGCCCTGCAGCTCTGGCGCGAAGCCGGTGCCGATGTCAAAGGCGAGCGGGTGCATTTCCCCAAGGGGCTTCCCCGGTCGCTTTTGAAAACCGCGCCGTCGGTCTACACGCAGTATGCGCGCAATCCCGAACGGTCCGTACAGATCGGCGGCAAGGCCACGGTGTTCGCACCGGTCTACGGTCCGCCCTTCGTGCGCGATCTCGACGGCAACCGCCGCTACGCGACCATCGAGGACTTCAACAATTTCGTGAAGCTCGCCTATATGGCGCCGTCGATCCATCATTCCGGCGGCACCGTGTGCGAGCCGGTGGATGTGCCCGTCAACAAGCGCCATCTCGACATGATCTATGCGCACATCAAATATTCCGACAAGCCGTTCATGGGCTCGGTCACCGCGCCCGAGCGCGCGGAAGACACGATTGCCATGTGCAAGCTGGTGTTCGGCGAGGACTATCTCGACCAGAACACGGTCCTGACCAGCCTGATCAACGCGAACTCGCCGATGGTCTTCGACGAGACGATGGTCGGTGCGCTGAAGGTCTATGCCCGCAACAATCAGGCCTGCATCGTCACGCCGTTCATTCTCGCCGGTGCGATGAGCCCGGTGACCGTCGCCGGCACGCTGACGCAGGTTCTGGCGGAGGTGCTGGCCGGTGCGTCCTTCACCCAGCTGATCCGTCCGGGCGCTCCGGTGATTTTCGGCACCTTCGCCTCGTCGATCTCGATGCAGTCTGGCGCGCCGACATTCGGCACGCCGGAACCTTCGCTCGTCTCCTACGGCGCGGCACAGCTGGCGCGGCGTCTCGGACTGCCGTTCCGTACCGGCGGTTCGCTCTGCGCCTCGAAGGTTTCCGATGCGCAGGCGGCCTATGAAAGCGCCAATACGCTGAACTCGACACTGCTGGCCGGGACGAATTTCGTGCTGCATTCGGCCGGCTGGCTTGAGGGCGGTCTCGTGTCCTCCTATGAAAAGTTCATGATGGACATCGATCAGCTCGGCATGGCGCAGAAATTTGCCGAAGGCGTCGACCTCTCGGAGAACGGCCAGGCCATGGACGCGATCCGCCAGGTGGGCCCGGGCAGCCATTATCTCGGCTGCGACCACACGCAGGCGAATTTCCAGACGGCGTTCTACCGCTCGAACATTGCCGACAACAATTCCTACGAGCAATGGCTGGCCGAAGGCGAAAAACGTGCCGACCAGCGCGGCAACGAGCTGGCACGGCGCTGGCTTGAAAGCTACGAGGCGCCGTATCTCGATCCGGCCATCGACGAATCGCTGAAGGAATTCATCGCCAAGAAGAAGGCGTCGATGCCCGACGCATTCACCTGAAAGAAGCCCGAGGACGGCCGGGCTAAAGTGGCCAATCTGATCCATCAGGAAGTCTGGGCCTCTGCTGTCAAAGGTCCGGGCCCCGGATGATCTTTGCCGATCCTTTCCTTGACCAGATCACCGCCGCGCTGGAACCGCATGGTCTCGTTCCGCGCGGCGGTTTCGTGTTTGGACCCGATGAGGCAGCGCCCGGCCTGCACGGCGGTGCTGCAGCCCGCAGCGTGGTGCTCATCGGCCATTTCGGCTCATCGATCTGGCCGCATTTTACCCGGTGGCGGCAGTCGCACCGCGATCAGCCCGATCCGCTGGATGCATGGTCCAAGGCGGTGCTGACGCAAGTTGCGGTCGAACTGGACGGGCAGGCGGTGTTTCCGTCGGACAGGCCCTATCTGCCCTTCCAGCAATGGGCGAAGCGGGCGGAAGGCCTGTCTGCTTCGCCGCTGGGGCTGCTGATCCATCCCGAATATGGGCTCTGGCAGGCGTTTCGCGGGGCGCTGCTGTTTGACAGGGCAATCGGTTTTCCCGCTGTCCCGTTGAACAACCATCCCTGCGATACCTGCATCGAAAAGCCCTGCCTGCGCGCCTGTCCGGTCGATGCTTTCGACGGCGCGCGCTTCGCTGTGGACCGCTGCCGCAGTCATCTCGCGGTGCCGGAAGGCGCGCTTTGCATGGACGGCGGGTGTCTTGCCCGCCTGGCCTGTCCCGTCGGCCGTGAACACGCCTATACGGCGGACCAGCAGCGCTTTCACATGGCGGCATTTGCCGCGGCCTGACGTCAGCCAAAAAATATTTTGATTGATTGCATTTTTTCACCCAAGGATTGACGCCGTCGCATCGTCAAAGCTGCGATGAACAGGGTGACAGGCATTTTGGATACTTCCGGATTGACGGATGACACGGCGGATAGTTCAACCCTTGTGGCGCAGGCGCGGGCAGGGAACCGCAGCGCATTCGGGCTCCTGATCGAGCAGAACTACGATTTCATCCACCGCATCGCCTGGCGCTGGTCGGGCAACCGCAACGATGCGGAGGATATTGCGCAGGATGTCTGCATCAAGCTCGGCAGTGCGATCCGGCAATGGCGCGGCGAGGGGCTGCTGCGCACCTGGCTCTACCGGATGACGCTGAATGCCGCGCGTGATCACCTGCGCCGCCATGCGCGCGAAAAGCGCAAGGCCGAGGCCTATCACCGCGAACTGCTGAGTGACGCTCCCCCTCCCGATGCCGGGGATGATGACGTCACCGCCCTGTGGGCGGCGGTCAAGACATTGCCTGACAAGACCGCGGATGCCGTCCTGCTGGTCTATGGGGAGGGCTTGAATCATGCGCACGCAGCCGAAGTGCTCGATTGCGCCGAAGCCACGGTTTCGTGGCACATCCACGATGCCAAGAAACGGCTGAAGCGCATCCTGCGCGCGCCGGAGGGCTTTTGATATGACCGACGATCAGGACCTGAACCAGCTCGGCCGCAAGACGCCGCCACCGCCTGCCGATGCAGCCAGGCGCGCCGCACTGCAGGCGGCCATGCGGGCGTTCGACGACGCCGATGCAAAAAAAACTGCAGTGCAGACCCAAGGAAGCGGATTCGTCCGGCGTCTCAGTTCCATCGCAACCCAATTGTGGAGTGAAACGATGGAAAAGAAATTGCTGCTGACGACATCGGCCCTCGGCGGCCTGCTGATCCTGCCGGTCGCGGGTTATATCTCCTGGAATATGATGCACGACCCGCGCATGCTGGCGGGGGATCAGCAGGCTCCCGTCACGATAGAGGCGCAGCAGCCGCAGGTCGACGAGCCGAAACCCGTGCAGCCGCAACCTCTGCCAGCGGTTGAACCGGCGGCACCGAGCCAGCCGGCCGTCAAGCAGGCGCCGCTTGCCAGGCAGATCGAGGCACTCAGCAGTTCGAAAACCGTCGGGCAGGCAAGTTCGGCCGCCGAAAAGCCGGTGGCGATGGCTCCCATGCCCGCGCCCGCCGTGGAAATGGCGCAGGACAGCATTGCCCCGCAGCAACCCTCGGGCGACCGGGTCCAGCGGTTCGACACCAATCCGGTCAAGCGCGTGGCCGATGATCCGGTATCGACATTCTCGATCGACGTGGACACGGCATCCTACGCCATGGTGCGCCGCGCGCTGAAGGACGGTGCCTTGCCCGATCCCGACAGCGTGCGCGTCGAGGAGATGATCAATTATTTCCCCTATGACTGGAAAGGGCCGCAGAGCCGCGAGACGCCGTTCAACACCACGATCACCGTGACGCCGACCCCGTGGAACCAGAACACCAAGCTGATGCATATCGGCATCAAGGGCTATGATGTCGTCCCGGCGGAAAAGCCGCGCGCAAACCTGGTGTTCCTGATCGATGTCTCGGGATCGATGGATGAGCCGGACAAGCTGCCGCTGCTGAAATCCGCTTTCCACATGCTGGTGGGCAAGCTTGATCCCAAGGACAAGGTGTCCATCGTCACCTATGCGGGCAATGCCGGGACCGTGCTGGAGCCGACGGAGGTGAAGGACAAGGCAAAAATCTTTGACGCGCTGAACCGGCTGGAAGCGGGCGGATCGACGGCGGGCGAAGCGGGTATCAAGGAGGCCTATCGCCTCGCCAGGGCCAATTTCGTCAAGGACGGCGTCAACCGCGTGATGCTGGCCACTGACGGCGATTTCAATGTCGGCCAGTCCAGCGACGATGAACTGAAGACACTGATCGAGGACGAGCGCAAATCCGGCGTGTTTCTGTCGGTCTTCGGGTTCGGCGAGGGCAATTACAACGATGAGATGATGCAGGTTCTGGCGCAGAACGGCAACGGCACCGCCGCCTATATCGATACGCTGGCCGAAGCGGAAAAGACGCTGGTGCAGGAAGCAACCTCGACGCTGTTTCCGATTGCCAAGGATGTGAAAATCCAGGTCGAGTTCAATCCGGCGACCGTCGCAGAATACCGGCTGATCGGCTACGAAACCCGTGCCCTCAAGCGCGAGGATTTCAACAATGACCGCATCGATGCCGGTGAAATCGGCTCGGGGCATACGGTGACGGCGATCTACGAGATCACGCCGAAGAACAGTCCGGCGGTGCTGACCGACGACCTGCGCTACGCCAAGCCGAATGCAGCAACTGCCGATGCGAAAGCGGGATCGGACGAATATGCCTTCTTCAAGATCCGCTACAAGCTGCCGAACGGGGACGTCAGCAAGCTGATCACGACGCCCGTGACCAAGGCCAATGAGGTTTCGGCAGCCGCATCGGACGATGTGCGGTTCTCCACGGCCGTTGCCGCCTTTGGTCAGAAGCTGCGCGGGACGGATAGCCTGGCGAGCTACAGCTATGCCGATATCGCCAGGCTCGGCGCGGGATCGCGCGGCGACGATGCCTTCGGCTATCGCAGCGAGTTCCTGTCGCTGGTGCGGCTGGCCGATGCGCTGGATGGTGAGAAATAGGTTTGTTGCATTGTTGAAAAGCAAATGGCCGGGATTTCCCGGCCATTTTTGTCTCGAAGGATTGCAGGATCAATGTGCGTGGTTCGACAAGCTCACCATGAGGGAAGTGGTTTGATTGCAGCCCACAAGCTCCCTCATGGTGAGCTTGTCGAACCACGCACCACGACATTGCCTCAAAGGGCGCGATTTCAGCCCCGGCGGCCGCGGCGCTCGCGCTTGGGCAGGTCATCGGCATGGGCGGACAGCTTGTTGCGCATCGGCCCGATGGTTTCGATGATGGTCTCTACCGTCGGCCTGATGCCGCTGACATGGCTGTCGAGCGCCTTGCGCATGGCGGCCAGATGCACGAACGAGGTGCCGCAGCAGCCGCCGATGATTTTTGCGCCGCCGTCAATTGCCATATGCGCATAATTGGCCATGAGCTCCGGCGTGCCGGAATAGAAAATCTCCGCGCCGCGGAATTCCGGAATGCCGCAATTGCCCTTGATGACGATGGTGGCCTGCGGATCGGCCTCCGACATGTCGAGCAGCGACGCAAGAATATCCGAGGCGCCGACACCGCAATTGGCGCCGACGGCGACAGGGCGCGCGGCAAGTCCATCGACGACGGCGTGAATATCCTTCGGCGGCAGGCCCATCATGGTCTTCCCCGCCGTATCGAACGAGCCGGTATAGACATAGGGCAGGCCGACCTTGACGGCCGCTTCTGCAGCGGCACGGATTTCACCGGGTGCGGACATGGTTTCGATCCAGGCCACATCGACGCCGCCGGCCTTCAGGCCTTCCAGCTGTTCGGTGAAGGCGGCAACGGCGTCCTCTTCGGTCAGTGCGCCAAGCGGCACCAGCAGCTCGCCCGTCGGTCCGACCGATCCGGCGACGATTACCTTGCGCCCCGCCTTGTCGGCGACGGCGCGCGCGAGTTCGGCGGCCTTCCTGTTCAGCTCGAACACACGGTCCTGCGCGTGATGCAGTTTCAGGCGATGCCGCGTGCCGCCGAAGGAATTGGTGAGGATGATGTCAGCCCCCGCATCGACAAAGCCCTGATGCAGGGCAAGAATCTTTTCCGGCTGGGCTTCATTCCACAGTTCCGGGGCTTCACCAGCCTCAAGACCCGATGCGAACAGGTTCGTGCCCGTCGCGCCATCAGCCAAAAGGACACCTTTTTCAGCAAGAAGTTCGGCAAGCGGATTGGCTGTGGTCATGGCGCGTTCCTATGGTGCTATTTAGATAACGATATAAGGAAGTCTTTATATGTGGTCAATCTTCATTTGCGACAAGTGCTGCCGCATCATTCGGCCTTGAGCGTGGAAATATAGGCGGCGACCTCGTGCGCGTTGATCTTTGCCACGCGGATCAGCCCGTCGAAATGCCGCTGCATGGTCAGGACAGCTTCCGTGGTGTTGAGGACAAGATACATCTCGCCGACGAAAATCGCGGCGCGGTAGGGGCCGAAGACCGTGTAGGGCACGGAGAAGCGCTCGCGCCCGTCGAACAGATAGAGCCGGAAGGACGGGTAGAGCTCGTCGATCAGCACGCTCATCCGTTGCAGCTGTTCTTCCCGGATATCGCGGGACAGGTCGCCCCAGATGCCGCCGCCCTTGGCGAAATCGCGCAGGGTCTGGTAGGGCATGCACACTTCCATATCCGTGCCGGGCTGGCGGTTGTAGTCCAGCCGGAACGCGGTTTCGGCGATCTGGGTGACGGGGTCGCGGTGCACCAGCGATGTCTCGTAGGCGATCACCGCCTGGGTGCGCAGGAGGTCGGGAATGCGGGCCGGGACATAGCGGATCTTGCTGCCCGAGGCCTCCGCATGCCAGCGCACCAGCAGCGTCCGCTCAAAGCCGTCGACACCCTCCTCGATCTCCATGCTGGCGCGCAGTTCGCCGATGATGCCCTCGTCCTGGCTGAGGCCCAGCAGCCAGTCCAGCGAAACGGCATAACGTTCGGCAATGTTGAGCAGCGTTTCCACGCGCGGCAGGCGGGTGGACTGGCCGGACAGGAGCTGGGAGAGGGCGGAGCGGTCGATGCCGACCGCTGCCGCAAAGGATGACTGGTTGTTGCCGCTGCGGTTGAGCAGGCTCCTGATCCGCTCCTGAAACAGGCGCGACAGATCGCGTTTGTCCATTTTTCCGCCTCTTTGTTTACTGAGTACAACAAATGCAAGATTTGGTGCGCAAAATCAACGGTTTCTCACAATAATATCATTGCTGACAGTTTTGGACAGTGAGACCATGAAAATCATGGAATCAGAAGTACATACAGCAGAACCAACTGACAAAACCGGCCGGGAACGCAAACACCCCGGCATCGAATGGCCAACCATTGGCTTGATGCTCGTCTGCTACGGACTGTGGTTCGCAGCCGGAGCATACGTCTATCCCGCCATGCCGTTCGCGGCCCTGGCGCTGATGGCGGTGGCGGTGGCGTTTCACTCCTCGCTGCAGCACGAAGCCCTGCACGGACATCCCACACGCAGCGGCTGGCTGAACGAGCTTCTCGTCTCCCTGCCACTCGGCCTGTTCTATCCCTATCGCCGCTACAAGCATCTGCACCTGAAGCACCATGCGGATGAACGGCTGACCGATCCCTATGACGATCCGGAGAGCTATTACCGGGCGCTGGGCGACTGGGATAAACTGCCGGGTGCTCTGAAAACCCTGCTGCGCTGGAACAATACGCTCATTGGCCGGGTTGTCATCGGGCCGGTCCTCATGGTGATCGGCTTTCTTATCAGCGAGGCCAGGCTGATTTCGGGCGGCGACCGCAAGGTCCGCAATGCCTGGTTGTCACACGCCGCCGGGCTGGTCATTCTGGTTGCGCTGTTGCTGGCGTTCGGCATTCCGCTCTGGCTCTATGCCGTGACATCGGCCTATGCGGGGTTGTCGATCATCGCCATCCGCACCTATTGCGAGCATCAATGGTCCGAGCGTCCGGATGGCCGCACGATCATTGTCGAGAAATCGCCGCTGGCGCTGTTGTTCCTCAACAACAACCTGCATTTCGTCCATCACAAGCGGCCGACCGTTCCGTGGTACAAGCTGCCGAAGCTCTACAGCGAGCAGCGGGAGGAGTGGAAAGCCATGAATGGCGGCTACGTCTTCCGCAACTATTTCGAGATCCTGCGCGCCTATGCCTTCCGCAGCAAGGAGGAGGTTGCGCACCCGGTGCTGCGCCGCGAACCGGCAACGGCCCGGGCTTTCCACCCGCGCCGCCACGGCATTTCCCTGCAGGGCGGCACCAGCGTGCCTATTCCCGCCGAGCCTCCGACAGAGTAACATTCCCGCATGATCCCTATTGCAGCTTTGCCGATGTATGATTGGCCGGAACGCCGCGCCGAAGTGGATGCGCAGTGGCTTGTCCTGCGCGACAGACTGCGGGCCAAAGGTTTTGACGCACCGGATTACCTGACGCGGCGCAATGGCGACCTGCCGCCCGTTCCCGGCGGTATCCGTGATGCCTCGGGCGCGGTGATTGCGCCCGATCCCGCAACGCTGCCGCCCCACGAACTTGATCTGCCGACGCTGTGGCGCCATCCGGCGCTCCTGCTCGCCCAGACGTGCTGGGGACCGATGGAACTCGGCCTTGCCGCCCATGTGCATGTGGCGGGGCAGGACGACTATTCCGGCGTGGCGGGCGGCGATGAGGTGTTCTATTCCAGCGCGCTTGTCATGCGCCGGGGCGAGGGGCTGGCGGTTCCGGCACCGCGCGGCGGCGAACCGGTCCTGCCGGTGGATCGCCTGCGCGGCAAGCGTCTTGCCTTCAACAGTCCTGATTCCATGTCGGGCTATCTCGCCATCGAGCGCGACCTGGCGCTGCGGGGCGAGGGGTTCAACCTGTTCACGCGGCTTGTCGAGACCGGCGGCCACCGCCTGTCCATCGGGGCGGTGGCGTCAGGCCGCGCCGATGTCGCCGCGATCGACTGCAAATCGTGGGCGCTCGCCCAGCGTCACCATGAGGCCGCCAGTGCCCTCATCGTCGTGGGCTGGACGGGCAGGCGCAAGGGCCTGCCCTTTGTCTCGGCGTTTGAGGGTGTGGCTGTTTAGATCCACATTGCATATCTATCGTGCGTGGTTCGACAAGCTCACCATGAGGGAACTGGGTGGGCTGCAATCCTCAACCTCCCTCATGGTGAGCTTGTCGAACCACGCACCACAGATTCTGCAGCGATCCGATCACCCGCGCATTTTGGCACCGGATGGATCGAAGGGCGGCTCGATGTTGATACGGGCGGCGCGGCGAAGACCCAAAATCTCGACCTCGAACAGCCCGGCATTCTCGTTGTCGGCAAGCTCGGCGGGCACATAGCCCTGTGCCATGGAATGGCCGACATGATGGGCATAGCCGCCCGACGTGACCCAGCCGACCACGCGCCATTCACCCTGCACCGCACCCTTGTCGCCTTCGAAGGACACGACCGCGCCCGCATCGTTGAAGCGCGGTGCGCCGATGCCATGCCCGGCCTCGACGACGCCGTAATCCTTGCTGACCCTGGCCCAGATCGGCTCGTCGCCCATGACATCGGCAGCGCCATTGCCATGTGGCACGTCGATGATCAGCGAGACCCGCCGCAGCTTCTTGCTGGTCCCGGCATCGAATTCGGCCTTTTCCTGCGCTGCAGCCTCGCGGCCGATGAAGTCGTTCTTGCCAAGCTTGATGAAACGATCCATCGAGCCTTCATAAACGCCGTAGATCGGGCGCAGTTCGCGGAACCAGGTCGGGAAATTCTTCTCAAGCCGCATGGAGAGCAGCGCACGCATGCCGAAATCGACAATGCCGAATTCCTCGCCCGCAGCCTTGATGGCGGTATAGACCAGCCGCTGATAGGCCGGCTCCATCCAGATTTCGTAGCCGAGATCGCCGGTATAGGAAATGCGGTTGACCTTGCAGGGCGCACCGCCGACGGCCATTTCGCGGAAATCCATGAACCGGAAGGCAGCGTTCGACACGTCCTCGTCGACGAGTTTGGCGAGAAGGTCACGTGCTTTCGGTCCGGCGATGGACAGGCCGACCAGCGTCTGGTCGAAGCGGTGGATATGCACCGTCCCGTCTTTCGGCTGGTGCCGCTGGAACCAGCGCATGTGATAGCGCTGGGCGGCGGACGAACCCCAGATGAGGAAACGGTCTTCGGCTGCCTTGGCGATGGTGAAATCGCCGATCAGCTTGCCCTTCTCGTTCAGCATGGGGGTGAGGACCAGCCGGCCGGCTTTCGGCATCGTGTTGGTCATCAGGCGCGACAGGAAGGCTTCAGCCCCGCTGCCGGTGACTTCGTATTTGGCGAAGTTGGCGATTTCGGTGACGCCGACCCGCTCACGCGTGGCGCGGACCTCATTGCCGATATGCTCGAAATCGTTGGAGCGGTGATAGGAAACGATATCTTTGGCTTCGGTGCCCTTGGGTGCGAACCAGAGCGGGGTTTCAAGACCCCAGGAATCGCCCATGACGGCGTTCTGCGCCAGCATGGTGTCATAGAGCGGCGTGGTCTGCTGCGGCCGTGCGGCGGGCAGTTCCTCGTTGGGGAAGCGGATGGAGAAGCGGCGCGAATAGTTTTCGCGCACTTTTGCGTTGGTATAGCGCAGCGTGGCCCATTCGCCGAAGCGCGCGACATCCATGCCCCAGACGTCGAAGCCGGGTTCGCCGTGCACCATCCAGTTGGAAAGGGCAAGACCGACGCCGCCACCCTGGCTGAACCCGGCCATGACGGCGCAGGCGGTCCAGTAATTGGTCAGGCCGGGAACGGGACCGACGAGCGGGTTGCCGTCGGGTGCAAAGGTGAAGGGGCCATTGATGATCTGCTTGATGCCGGCCTTTTCGATGCCGGGGAAATGCTTGAAACCGACTTCGAGGGAGGGGGCGATGCGGTCGATATCCGGAGCCAGCAGTTCATGGCCGAAATCCCACGGGGTGTTGACCGGCGACCACGGCTTGGCCGCCTTCTCATAGGTGCCGAGCAGGATGCCGTTGCGTTCCTGCCGCGTGTAGATCTCGCCCTTGAAATCCATGACGCCGATCAGTTCGCGTCCGGTCGACTGGTTGAATTCCATCACTTCCGGAACGTCTTCGGTGAGGAGATACATGTGCTCCATCGCCAGAACCGGCAGTTCGAGGCCGACCATGCGGCCGACTTCGCGCGCCCACAGGCCGCCGCAATTGACCACATGTTCGGCCTTCACTGTTCCCTGTTCGGTGACGACGTTCCAGGTGCCGTCGACTTCCTGCGTCAGTTCGACGACGCGGTTGCGCAGGGAAATCTCGGCGCCCAGCTTGCGGGCGGCCTTGGCATAGGCGTGGGTGGTGCCGGATGGATCGAGGTGGCCTTCGACGGGATCCCACATGGCGCCGACGAAATTGGTTTCGTCCATCAGCGGGAACATGGCCTTGGCTTCGGAAGGGGTGATCAGCTCCGTATCCATGCCGAGATAGCGGCCCCGCGCATGGGCAAGGCGCAGGAAGTCCATGCGCTCTGGACTGTCGGCCATCATCACGCCGCCGGTCAGATGCAGGCCGCAGGACTGGCCGGAGAGTTCCTCGATTTCCTTGTAGAGGCTGACCGTATAGGCCTGCAGCTTGGCGACGTTCGGATCGCCGTTCAGCGTGTGGAAACCGCCTGCCGCGTGCCAGGACGATCCCGATGTCAGCTCCGAGCGTTCGATCAGCAGGACATCGGTCCAGCCGGCGCGGGCGAGATGGTAAAGGACCGAACATCCGACTACGCCGCCGCCAATGACTACTGCTTTAACGTGCGATTTCATTCACTTATGCCTCTTGTATGGAAATGTGATTCAACGTGTTGTGCGTTTGATTCCGGTGCGGCGGTCAGAAGTCGGTCGGCGCGCCGCCCTCGGCCTTGCGCCGGGCGACGAAGGCATTGATCTCTTCTTCGATGGCCGGGTCGATGGCGGGCTTCTCATAGGTGGCAAGCCGTTCCTTCCAGACCCGGTTGGCGCGTTCGATGGCCGTGGGCGAACCCGCCTCCTGCCACGTCTCGTAATTGCGCCAGTCGGAAATGATCGGGGCGTAGAAGGCCGTCTTGTAGCGCGACTGGGTGTGGGCGGTGCCGAAGAAATGGCCGCCGGGACCGACATCGCGCATGGCTTCGATGCCGAGCGCGTCGTCCGACAGGTCGAGCGGGGTCAAAAATTCCGCTACCATCTGCAGCAGGTCGAAATCGAGGATCATCTTTTCGTAGGAGCAGCAGAGGCCACCCTCCAGCCAGCCGGCGGAATGCAGCATGAAATTGCCGCCGCCCTGGATCGCGCCCCACAGCGAGAAGACGGATTCATAGGCCGCCTGTGCATCGACCGTGTTGGCGGCGCAGACATTGGAGGTGCGGTAGGGGATCTTGTAGCGGCGGGCAAGCTGGCCGCCGACCATCTGCGCCTTCATGTATTCCGGCGTGCCGAAGGCGGGTGCCCCGGATTTCATGTCGACATTGGAGGTGAAGCCGCCATAGCCGACCGGCGCACCCTTCCTGACCATCTGGGTGAAGGAGATGCCGGCGAGCGCTTCGGCATTCTGCTGCACCAGCGCCCCGGCGATGGTCACCGGCGCCATGGCGCCCGCCAGCGTGAACGGCGTGACGATGACGATCTGGCCGTTGCCCGACATATGGATGATGCCCTCCATCATCGGCACGTCGAGCTTCAGCGGCGAATTGGTGTTGATGATGGTGTAGCAGGAGGCCTCGTTCTGCAGCTGCTCCTGGCTGATGCCGCGGGCAAGACGGGCGATCTCGATACCATCCAGATTGCGCTCCTTGCCGAGCGAATAGATATGGAATGCCTTATCGGACAGAGTCGCGAGATCGCGGATGCATTCGAGGTGGCGCACCGAGGGATGGATGTCGATCGGCTCGACGGGATAACCGCCCGTGGTGTTGATGATGTTGTGCATCTGCGCCAATTTGACGAAGTTGCGGAAATCCGCCTGGTTGCCGGAGCGCCGGCCATTGTCCGTATCGGAGCAATTGGGCGCCGAACCCATCTGCGCGAAAATCAGGTTGTTGCCGCCGAAGCGCACATTGTGCGCGGGATTGCGGGCATGCAGGGTGAATTCCGACGGCGCATAGCCGACATATTCAAGAATCATGTCCTTGTCGAAATGCACGCGCTGCGAGCCGGGGCGCACGTCGGCGCCTGCCGTCTTCATGATCTCGCGCGCACCGTCATGCAGCACGTCGACGCCGATCTCCTGCAGGACGCGCAGCGAGGCATTGTGGATCGATTCCAGCTCGTCGTCGGAGATGATCTTGGTCGGCGTGAACGGGATTTTCAGCTGCCGGAACGGCGGCTGGTCGAAAGCGCCGCTTTCAACGCTGCGGGGGCGGGAGCGTCCGCCACGCCGGCCATGATCGCGTGCCGTTGCGGGGATTTCGATGTCTGCTGCCGGTTCACTCATAGCTCATGCCCTTCACTTGCGATGGTGCCACTATCACCAGAGATGGGGCAATCGTGCGCGGCCTGAGCGACGCCGAGCGCAAGGGAAGCGACATGGGTGGCGGACGGGTGAAATGGGCGGGTTGCGTGGTTTACAGTGCGTGGTGCGTGGTTCGACAGGCTCACCATGAGGGAAGTGGTTTGGTTGCAATGCTAATCGCAAAAGTTGCGAGAATAGTGCTCCCTGCAATCCTCAACTTTCCTCATGGTGAGCCTGTCGAACCACGCAGGATTGTTCTGCAACGCTCTTCTCCGTTGCCACGCCCGCTGTCGCGTCTGGCTGTTGAAAGGTGGGAAAGACGGGCGGTCCCTGGAACGCGGGTCTTGGGTATTCTGGTATGCAATGCTTGCGATCCTGGGACCACCCGCCCCGACGTTTTCAAGCTTTGCCCAATGGTCCACCACCGGGCCAAGCCTCCCCGGCAGCACAGGTTTTCTCCCTGTGAAGCCGAAGCGCCGATCCTTTCCCGACTTTCGAAAGTTTCCGGAAGCATTCCCGCCGGAAAGGACAGGGATGAGAATAACGTGGGTTGGGAAGTGGTGGATAAGTTGGCGTGGTTTTTCATGAAGAGGGTCTTTCACCCCCTCTGTCCTGCCAGACATCTCCCCCACAAGGGGGGAGATCAGCTGTCACGATTGTTTCAGCCAATCTTCAACACTGAGAATAGCGCGAAAGCGTTCCTGCCAATGTGATCTCCCCCCTTGTGGGGGAGATGGGCGGCAGCCCAGAGGGGGGTGGGAACGCCTACTCCGCCGCCTGATGGGTCAGATGGCTGATGGGGGTGACCATCGCCTGGATCAGGTTGTTCATGCTGATGACGCCGAGCGGCTTGCCGGCCTCATCAACAACCGTTGCGTGCTGCTGGTTGGCGTCGGTCATGGTCTTGGCCGCTTCCTCGAGGATCGTTCCGGTCATAACCGTCACGCCGCCCGCATTGGCCGAGCCGTCGCCCTTGGTCGAGATGGTGTCGACCATGATCACCCGGCCGCGGTTCACTTCCTTGACGAAGCTCGAGATATATTCGTCCGCAGGTTTCAGCACGATATCCTGTCCCGTGCCCTGCTGCACCACCTCGCCATCGCGCAGGATGGCGATCCGGTCGCCGAGCCGCAGCGCTTCGTCGAGATCGTGGGTGATGAACACCACGGTCTTCTTGATTTCCTTCTGCAGGTCGAGCAGCACGGACTGCATATCCATGCGGATCAGCGGATCCAGGGCGGAAAAGGCTTCGTCCATGAGCAGGATCGGCGCGTCATTGGTGAGCGCACGGGCAAGACCCACACGCTGCTGCATGCCGCCCGAAAGCTGGTTGGGATAATTCTCCTCAAAGCCTTTCAGGCCGACGCGCTCGATCCAGCGCCGTGCCTGTTCTTCCTGCTTTGCCCGGCTCAGGCCCTGGATTTCCAGGCCATAGACCGTGTTGTCGAGCACCGTGCGGTGGGGAAGCAGCGCAAACTTCTGGAAAACCATCGCTGTCTTGTGGCGGCGAAACTCGCGCAGGTCGTTCTGGTTCATCTTGCAGACATCGGCGTTGCCGATGATGACCTCGCCGACCGTCGGATCGATCAGCCGGTTGATGTGGCGGATCAGCGTCGATTTGCCCGAACCCGAGAGGCCCATGACCACCTGGATGCAGCCGGCGGGCATATCGATATTGATATCGCGCAGGCCGAGCACGTGGTTGTATTTTTCGTTGAGCTCGGTCTTGGTCATGCCTTTCTTGACGGCATCGACGTAAGCTCCCGGTTTCTGGCCGAAAATCTTGTAGAGATTCTTGATCTGGATACCGGCGCCCTGAACGGAACGATCAGCCATGAACCACCTCCTGGTGCTTTTGAAGGCGCATGCCATAGGCCTGGCTGACGCGGTCAAAAATGATGGCAATGCCGACAATGGCAAGACCGTTGAAAAGTCCGAGCGAGAAGAACTGGCCGTTGACCGAACGCAGAACCGGCTGGCCGAGGCCCTGGACGCCGATCATCGAGGCGATGACCACCATGGCGAGCGCCATCATGATCGTCTGGTTGATGCCGGCCATGATGGTGGGCAGGGCGAGGGGGATCTGCACGTTCTTCAGGCGTTGCCAGCTGGATGAGCCGAAGGCATCGGCCGCCTCGAGCACATCCTTGTCGACGAGCCGGATGCCGAGATTGGTCAGGCGGATCATCGGCGGAATGGCGTAGATCACCACGGCGATGAGGCCGGGCACCTTGCCGATGCCGAGCAGCATGACCACGGGAATGAGGTAGACGAAGCTCGGCATGGTTTGCATGACGTCAAGGATCGGGTTGACGATGCGCTGGAAACCGTCGGAACGGGCCATGATGATGCCGATGGGAATGCCGACGACGACCGAGACGACGGTGCCGACGAAAATCATCGCGATGGTCTTCATCGCATCGCTCCACATGTCGAAATAGCCGATCAGGAGCAGGGTGATGACCGTTCCGGCCACGATCTTCCAGTTGCGGCTGGCGAGCCAGGCAATGCCGGCGATCAGCAGGACCATGATCGGCCAGGGCGTCGTCGTCATGAATTTTTCGGCCTGGATCAGGAAGTATTGCAGCGGCTGGAAAAATGACTCGATCACATCGCCGTAACTGCGGGTGAAGGCCTTGAAGCCCTCATCCATGGTTTTTTTCAAATTGCGGAGTGTCTCGTCATTCATTTTCGGGAATGAGTAGAACCAATCCATATGGTGCGTCCCCTTCTTTGTGGGTCATCAAATGACCATCGCGACCGGACGCGGCAACGTTCGGCCCATTCGGGATGGTGCGATGCGGCGAAGAAGATCTCCGCCGCATCCATCGGTTACTTGACCGCGGCCTTGATCTTTTCAGCGGCTTCCGGAGAAACCCACTTCGACCATGTGGCTTCGTTGTTCTTCAGGTAATACTTGGCACCGTCTTCGCCGGTCGCCTGATTGTCGACCATCCAGGCGAGGAGCTTGTTGGCTTCCTCGTTGGAAATCTGGCGCTTCTTCAGGTACTCGAAGGCCGGACCCGCAGCGTCAGCAAATTTCTTGGTGACGATCGTGTAGATGTCCGCCTTCGGCCAGCCGTTCGGCTTCGGATCGGGGCAATCGGCAACGACGTTGCAGCGCTTCCATTCCTTTTCTTCCCACGGCACGCCATTGTCGAGCTTGACCATGGGGTACTTGCCGAGAATGGCCGTCGGACCCCAGTAATAACCGAGCCAGGCTTCCTTGCGCTCATAGGCCTTGGCAATCGAGCCATCGAGACCCGCGGCCGATCCCGTATCGACGAGGGTAAAGCCGTGTTTCTCGGCTTCATAGGCCTTGAAGAAATTGCCCGTGGTGATCTGGCACGCCCAGCCCGACGGGCAGTTGAACACGGCGCCCTTCTTGGGATCTTCCGGCGAAGGGAAGAGTTCGGGGTGCTTCATGGCATCGGCGATCGTCTTGATATCCGGATGCGCATCGGCAAAGTATTTGGGTACCCACCAGCTTTCCGTACCGCCTTCGGTGATGGCAGGCGCGGCATAGACCAGCTTGCCTTCCTTGACCGCCTTGTCCAGCGGTTCCTTGACGGCGTTGAGCCAGCCTTCCGGCGCGATATCAGGCTGTCCCTTTTCGATCATCGACGTGAAGGTTGGAACCGTATCGCCTGCGACCAGTTCGGCATCGCAGCCATAGCCTACACTGAGTATAAGCTTGTCGAGATTAGCCAGCGCTTCCGCTGACTGCCAGTTCATGTTGGCGATGGTGACGGACCCGCACCCCGCCGCCGAAGCAGCTCCGGCAAAGCCGAAAAGCCCTGCGGCCAGTAAAGTTGAAGCAAGCAGCTTCTTCATCAGTTTTGTCTCCCACTCGTTTTGACAGTTCACCCGGTACGAATCTTAACTTGGTACTGCCTTACCCAGTCGTTCGCTTATGTGCCATTTGGCATCCTTATCGCATCAGAATGCAATGGTTTCATTGAATTAATGAGGTATATCGCGACAGCACCTGTCGATATAACGACGCGGGAAAACCTATTGTGAAGCCGAATGTCACAATGTTCATGGGGGTAGTGTAACAAGCCGGATGATGAAAGATCAATGCTTTAGGCGATTTTTCTTCATTAATTCATTCACTGCGGTGCGGTTTTTCCCGGTTTTACTGGCTCTAAGCGCCGGATTTTCCCGTGAAGGAATTCCAATGGACTTTTCCCGGTCTTCCGCCGCAATCTGGGTTTCAACCGCCCGCCATCCGGCGTTTCCGGATGGCTGTTTGCCAGGCTCCAACGCACGGGAAAGCACGATGACCGACCCAACCATTGTTCCGATGATCGAGTATGAACAGGCCGATGCCGCCGTGCGGGCGGTCTATGACGACATCATGCAGACGCGCGGGACGGACTGGATCAACAATTTCTGGAAGGTGCTGGCCAATGACCCGAAACTGCTCAAGCGCACCTGGGAGAGCCTGAAGGAAGTCATGGCGCCCGGTGCGCTCGATCCGCTGGTCAAGGAGATGATCTATATCGCCGTTTCCGCCACCAACAATTGCGACTATTGCAGCTGGTCGCACACGGCCTCCGCCCGTGCCAAGGGCATGACGGATCCGCAGCTGATGGAACTTCTTGCGGTTGTCGGCATGGCCAATGAAACCAATCGGCTTGCAAACGGTTTAAAACCGCCGGTCGATGCCGCGTTCAAACCAAAAGGGTCCAAAGCATGAAATCTCCGACGAAGCGCCGTACACCCGTTCATGACATGCAGATGGCATCCATGGTCATCGCCATGCGCCTGCCGATGATGATGCTGGAGGGGATGACGGAGACGTCTTCCAGGCCGGAATCCACCCGGGCCGTGTCCGAAAAAATGGCGGCGGTGACGGACGGCGTCGTCGCGGCGCAGCTGTCGGTGATCAATTCGGCAGCGACCTTCTGGCTGGACGTGTGGAGCGGCAAGTCACCCGCCGCCATCGCCAAGGCCACCGTCGATAAAGCGACACAGGCGGCGCTCCGGCCCGGCCGCAAAACACTGCGGGCCAATTACAAGCGTTTGAGCGGCGCAGGCTGAATTAAGGCAGGTTTTCGGCTTTTCTATCCGCGCCATCGTTGATTTTGCTGGTGTTTCCGTCAGAACACCAGCAATTGCGGCAACAGGGATGCGGTTTCAGCATGGCTGCCATGCAAATTTGCACGGGTCGTTGCTGTAAATGCGACACGCCATGGCGAAAAAACGTGATCAAACTTTAGGCAAAAAGCGCATTTGAGCGGCAACAAATGTTTTTACCCTCAGGTGCCCAAATGCTTTACATCTTCAATCGCAACAATCGCGTCCACATTGCCTGGAATGCCACGGAAAAGCGCAATGCGCCATCCGGCAATGCCAGGAGCGGCATCGCGTCGGCGGTTTCCTTCATCTGGACCCGTTCGGCCGGCTGATCGTCCACGCATCGGACTATTCCGGAAACCGCTGTCCTGTCGGGGCGGCGGTTTTTCTTTGTGCTGTTCTCTGATGAAGACCCAAGTCAAAAACCGCCCTGTCCGTGAGGAACAGTGCGGTTTTTTGCCAAGTGACGCATGGCTTTCTGCCGTACAATACGCTGGCAGAAATTACAGCTCCGGTACGCAGTACCTGATCCGGAGCATGGAGCAGGGTCTTGTCCGCTCCATGCAAAGTTTTAACCGGACATCGTTACCGCGAGGTTAGCGAGAGCTTAAGCAAATCTAAATTTTGAAAATTTCCCGGCTTTTCCCGGCGCGGTCAGCCTTCACGCGTGGCCTCGCGCAGATAATTGATGATGCCGGAGAAGTCAGAACCTTCGTTCCCGGCGGCGCCGAAGGCCGCATAGATTTCTTCCGCGTGCTGGCCGAGCGGTGTCGCGGCACCGACACTTTTGGCGGCTTCCTGTGACAGCTTCAGATCCTTCAGCATCAGGGCGGCGGCAAAGCCCGGCTTGTAGCTGTTGTTGGCCGGGGATGTCGGCACGGGGCCGGGGACCGGGCAATAGGTGGTCAGCGACCAGCACTGGCCCGACGAGGTCGAGGCGACGTCGAACAGCGCCTGATGCGACAGCCCCAGTTTTTCAGCCAGCGTGAAGGCTTCGCTGACGCCGATCATGGAAATGCCAAGGATCATGTTGTTGCAGATCTTGGCGGCCTGACCGGCGCCGGGCTCGCCGCAATGGACGATGCGGCCGGCCATGGGTTTCAGGATTGGCTCGGCGACAGCAAAGGCGTCGCCGGCGCCGCCCACCATGAAGGTCAGGGTTCCCGCCGCCGCACCGCCGATGCCGCCGGAGACCGGAGCGTCGACCGAGAGCAGGCCATGGGCCTTGGCGGTCTCATGCGCCTTGCGGGCGGAATCCACATCGATGGTCGAGGAATCGATGAGCAATGCACCCGGTTTGGCTTTTCCGGCAATCTCCGCATAGACGGACAGGACGTGCTTGCCCGCGGGCAGCATGGTGATGACGACATCGGCATCCGCAACGGCGGCAAGCGCGCTTGCCGCGATGCTCACACCATTGGCTTTGGCGGTTGCCAGATTGTCCGGCAGGAGATCAAAACCCAGCACCGTATGGCCTGCCTTGACCAGATTGGCGGCCATGGGGTTGCCCATATGGCCAAGACCGATAAAAGCGACTGTCGTCATCGCAGCATTCTCCCTGATAGTGTTCTTGTGTGTCGGATGCGGTGTGGTTCAGCGGCCCATCATCGAGCGGGAAATGATCACCCGCATGATTTCATTGGTGCCTTCCAGAATCTGGTGGACGCGCAGGTCGCGCACCAGCTTTTCCACGCCGTAATCGTGCAGGTAGCCGTAGCCGCCATGAATCTGCAACGCATCATTGGCGACGTTGAAGCCGGTATCGGTGACGAAGCGCTTGGCCATGGCCGACCATTTCGACGCATCATGCGCCTTGCGGTCGAGTTTTGACGCGGCGGTGTAAAGCAGGACGCGGGCGGCAGACAGTTCCGTTTCCATATCCGCCAGCTTGAACTGCAGCGCCTGGAACTGGTTGATCGCCTTGCCGAACGCCTTGCGCTCGGACGCATAGCCGACCGCCTTGTCGAGGGCGGATTGGGCACCGCCGAGCGAGCAGGCGGCAATGTTGAGGCGTCCGCCATCGAGCCCGCCCATGGCGATCTTGAAGCCATCGCCTTCCGCCCCGAGGCGGTTTTCCACGGGAACGCGGCAATTGTCGAAAATCACCTGCCGGGTGGACTGGGCATTCCAGCCCATCTTGTGTTCATTGGCACCGAAGGACAGGCCGGGCGCATCCTTCGGGATGATCAGGGTCGAAATGCCCTTGGGGCCATCCTCGCCGGTACGCACCATGGTGACGTAAAGGTCGGTATCGCCGGC
The DNA here is from genome assembly GCF_058792715.1 of Phyllobacterium sp. MT110. Taxonomy (NCBI): domain Bacteria; kingdom Pseudomonadati; phylum Pseudomonadota; class Alphaproteobacteria; order Hyphomicrobiales; family Phyllobacteriaceae; genus Phyllobacterium; species Phyllobacterium sp. MT110. The sequence continues at coordinate 1,720,898 of NZ_JBXAFE010000001.1, read as the reverse complement.
ACCTGATATGAACTGCTTGGCGCCGTTGAGGACATAGTGGTCGCCGTCCCGCACCGCGCGGGTCTTGAGCGCTGCGGCATCCGAGCCGGAATTGGGCTCGGTCAGGCAATAGCTCGCCAGCCATTCCATCGAGGTCAGCTGCGGCACGAAGCGCTGGCGCTGTTCGTCATTGCCGTAAAGATCGATCATCCATGTCGCCATGTTGTGGATCGAGATGAAGGCGGAGAAGGCCGGGCAGGCGGCAGACAGGGCTTCGAAGATCAGCACCGCATCAAGGCGTTTCAATCCCGAACCGCCGAATTCTTCCTTGGTGTAGATGCCGCCCATGCCGAGCGGGCCGGTCTCGCGAATCACATCGGCGGGAAAATGCTTGTCCCGGTCCCAGGCCAGCGCGTTCGGCGCCACGCGGTCCGCCGCGAAGGCGCGCGCCATGTCCTGAATCGCCAGCTGATCCTCATTGAGTTCGAACTGGCCGGACGCCGTATCAACGACCGCATCCATGATAACCTCCCTGTATTCCTCTTGATTTCCACTCTATCGCAAGCGCGGGGCCGCGCAACGATTCAGATAGGTTTTGCCGGGGGCTAGGAAGAGAAAGACATATCCGCTACTCAAAGCCCATGACGCACGCAATCATGTTGCAGGGAACAGGGTCAGATGTTGGTAAATCCGTCCTGGTGGCCGGACTTTGCCGGCTTGCGCGCAACCGCGGATTGACGGTTCGGCCGTTCAAACCGCAGAACATGTCGAACAATGCGGCGGTCAGCGACGATGGCGGCGAGATCGGGCGGGCGCAGTGGCTGCAGGCCGTCGCCTGCGGCGTACCATCCTCGGTACATATGAACCCGGTGCTCTTGAAACCGCAATCGGAGACCGGCAGCCAGATCATCGTGCAGGGCAAAGTCTGGGGCCAGGCCAAGGGGCGCGACTACCAGACATTCAAGGCGCAGCTGCTCGACGCGGTCATGGCGTCGTGGGACATCGTCCGTGAGGGCGCCGATCTGGTCATCGTCGAGGGGGCGGGATCTCCTGCCGAAATCAACCTGCGGGCGGGCGATATCGCCAATATGGGCTTTGCCATCCGCGCCAATGTGCCTGTCGTTCTGGTCGGCGACATCGATCGCGGCGGGGTGATCGCCTCGCTCGTGGGCACCCATGCGATCCTGCAGCGGGAAGACCGCGAGATGATCGCCGGCTATATCATCAACAAGTTTCGCGGCGACGTCTCGCTGTTCGATGACGGCCTGAAAGCCATAACGCAGTTCACCGGCTGGCCGTCTTTCGGCGTGGTGCCATGGCTGAAGGACGCGGCGCGGCTGCCGGCCGAGGATTCCGTCGTGCTGGAGCGTCTGGTGAAGGGCGAGGGCCGGGCGCTGAAGATCGCCGTGCCGGTGCTCGACCGCATCGCCAATTTCGATGATCTCGACCCGCTGATGGCCGAACCGCAGGTGGATGTGGTGATGGTGCGCAGCGGAGAGCGGCTGCCTGCCGATGCGGGGCTGGTCATCATTCCGGGGTCCAAATCCACCATCGGCGACCTCCTGCGCTTCCGCGAGAACGGCTGGGACAGGGATCTCGACCTGCACCGGCGGCGCGGCGGCCATATCATCGGCATATGCGGCGGTTTCCAGATGCTCGGCCGGACCGTACGCGATCCCGACGGCATCGAGGGCAGCGTGACGGAGACGGCAGGGCTCGGGCATCTCGATATCGATACGGTGATGGAGCCGGAAAAGACCGTGCGCAACGTGGCGGCGCAGTCGCTGCCGTTCGACCTGCCGCTTGATGGCTACGAGATTCATCTGGGCCGGACGACCGGCCCGGACTGTTCGCGCCCGGCCGTGCGCATCAATGGCGTCAACGACGGCGCCATATCGGCGGACGGCAAGGTTTTCGGCACCTATCTGCACGGGCTTTTCGGGGCGGACCGGTTTCGCGCCGCGCTGCTGGGCACGATGGGCATTGCCGCTGAAGCATTCGACTACAAGGCCGGGGTGGACGCCGCGCTGGACAGTATCGCCGCCGAGCTTGAAACAGTGCTGGATGTGGATGCGCTGCTTGCATGTGCTGCGGTGCGTGGTTCGACAAGCTCACCATGAGGGGATGGGTGGGCTGCAATGCTAATCGCGGAGATTGCAGAACATATCCCCTGCAATCCTCCACCTCCCTCATGGTGAGCTTGTCGAACCACCCACTACTCCCTGAGCAAACCGCGCGGATTCCATTGACATTTCCCGTGGGGGGTGAATAACGTCCCAGCCATGATTGGTTCCCATATTGGCCAAAGGCCAAGGGATCAAAAGGGAATGCGACGGTTGTACCCTCAAGGGCGACCCCACCGCAGCCGACCCCGCGACTGTAGAGCGGCGAGGATCAATGCAAAGCCTGACGCATATGCAGAAGGCAGCCACTGGGAAACCGGGAAGGCGGCATTCATCCTGTGACCCGCGAGCCAGGAGACCTGCCAGTCATAGAGCGTTTCCCAGGAAGCGCTCGGGGCAATCCTGCCCAAGAACCGAAGGGTCGTGTCCCTTCAGGCCCAGCACGGAGGTTGTTATGGCTGCTCGCATTGTATACGCGCTCGTTTCCCCGCCCGCATTCCGCTTGATCGTACCTGACGGATCATCGCGATTGCAGTGACGGCGATGCCCCAGCTGAATCACGGCGTGACCTTCATTCTCGGCGGTGCCCGCTCGGGCAAGTCCAGCTTTGCCGAAGGCCTGATCATGGCTTCCGGCCTTGACCCCGTTTATCTCGCAACCGGCAGGTCCTGGGATGAGGAAATGTCAGTCCGCATCGACCTGCACAAGGCGCAGCGCGGTTCATCCTGGCACACCATCGAAGAGCCGCTCGATCTCGTGGACACCCTGCAGGGGGTTGCAGCCGCGGACAAGGCGATCCTTGTCGATTGCCTGACGCTCTGGCTGACCAATCTGATGATGGCCGAGCGCGATATCACCGCCGAGACACGGCAGCTCGTGCAAGTGCTGCCGAAACTTCCGGGCTCGATCGTTCTGGTTTCGAACGAAGTGGGTCTCGGCATTGTACCGGAGAACCGCATGGCGCGCGATTTTCGCGACCATGCCGGACGTCTCCATCAGGCCGTGGCGCAGGCCGCGGCAACAGTCTATTTCGTGGCAGCCGGGCTGCCGCTCACCATGAAGGGATAGGAATATGCAGGGTCAGAAGATTCCAGCAACGGTCATCACCGGTTTTCTCGGTTCGGGCAAAACCACGATGATCCGCAATCTGCTCGAAAATGCCAATGGCAAGCGCATCGCGCTCATCATCAACGAGTTCGGCGATCTCGGTGTCGATGGCGGCCTGCTGAAGGGCTGCGGCATCGAAGCCTGCCGGGACGAGGATGTAATCGAGCTGAACAATGGCTGCATCTGCTGCACCGTGGCCGATGATTTCATCCCGACCATGACCAAGCTGCTCGACCGTCCCGACCGTCCGGATCATATCGTCATCGAGACCTCGGGCCTCGCGCTGCCGCAGCCGCTGGTTGCTGCCTTCAACTGGCCGGAGATCAAGACGCAGGTGACGGTTGACGGTGTCGTCACCGTGATCGATGCTTCCGCCGTGTCCGAGGGCCGCTTTGCCGATGACCACGACAAGGTCGACGCCCAGCGCATCCAGGACGAATCGCTCGACCATGACAGCCCGCTTGAAGAACTGTTCGAGGACCAGATCCGTGCCGCCGACCTGATCGTGCTGAACAAGAGCGACCTGATCAGCGACAAGCAGCTCGACGGCGTGCGCGGCGATGTGCAGAGCCGCTCGTCGCGCTCGCTCAACATGGTATCGGCCAGCTTCGGCAAGCTCAGCAATGAACTGCTGCTCGGTCTCGGCGTCGGCACCGAAGAGGACATTGCCAACCGCAAGTCGCACCATGAAATGGACCATGAAGCGGGCGAAGAACACGACCATGACGAGTTCGAGAGCTTTGTTGTCGGGCTTGGTCCGGTGGCCGAACCCAAAAACTTTGTCGAGAAGCTGAAGGCCGTCATTGCCGATCATGACATCCTGCGCCTGAAAGGCTTTGCCGATGTTCCCGGCAAGCCGATGCGGCTGGTGGTGCAGGCCGTCGGCACGCGCATCGAGCATTACTTCGACCGCGCGTGGAACCCGGGCGAGGAACGGCAGACCCGTCTCGTCGTCATCGGACTGCACGATATCGACAATGACGCCATCACATCGGCGGTCACCGCCGCTGCCGCTGCCTGACGATAGGATATTGAATGCATCTCCTGCTTGCCCAGAAAGGCACCATCGCTGAAGGCACCGAGGCCATCGACCTCGGCCAGACGCCGGGAGATGTGCTGTTCCTGTCCGCCGCCGATACGGAACTGGCGAGCCTTGCCGCCGCACGGCGGCAGGGCGACGGTGCAGTTTCGCTGCGCCTTGCCAATATGATGAGCCTGTCGCACCCGATGTCCGTCGATGCCTATGTCGAGCGGACAGCGCGCCATGCCAGGCTGATCGTCGTCCGGGTGATCGGCGGCGAGAGCTACTGGCCCTATGGCCTCGAAGCGCTGCATGCCTGCGCCGTCAATCACAAGGTGCAGCTTGCGGTGCTGCCGGGGGACGACAAGCCCGATCCGGGGCTCGACCGGTTTTCGACGGTCGCCCGGCCTGACCGCGATGCGCTCTGGCATTATCTGCTGGAAGGCGGGGCGCAGAATGCCCAGCGTTTCCTCGATTATTGCGCGGCGCTGATCTCATCAGGCGAGAAGCCGCAGGAGGCTGCGCCCCTGCTAAAAGCAGGGTTGTGGTGGCCCGGCAATTCAGCGCCGTCGCTGGACGCGATGCGCCGCGACTGGACGGATGGCGCGCCTGTCGTTGCCATCTGCTTCTACCGGGCGCTGGTGCAGAGCGGCCAGACCCAGCCTGTTGCGGCTTTGCTTGATGCGTTGCGCGCCAAGGGGCTCAATCCGCTGCCGGTGTTCGTCTCCAGCCTGAAGGACCCGGTTTCCATCGCCACGCTGGAGAGCATCTTTGCCGAAGCGCCGCCCGCCGTGGTGTTGAATGCCACGGGGTTTGCCGTGTCTGCACCCGGTTCCGCGCGCAAGCCGACCGTGCTTGAACATGATGGCGCGATGGTGCTGCAGGTCATCTTCTCCGGCTCCAGCGCCGAGCAGTGGCGCCAGTCGGATCAGGGGCTTTCCGCCCGCGACCTGGCGATGAATGTTGCCCTGCCTGAGGTGGATGGCCGGGTGCTGTCGCGTGCGGTCTCATTCAAGTCGGCGCAGCATTTCGACGAGGCGGTGCAGGCCAATATCGTCATGCATGAACCGCAGGCCGACCGTGTCGCCTTCGTTGCTGATCTCGCGGCGAACTGGGCACGCCTGCGCACGGGCAAACCGGATGAGCGCCGCGTTGCGCTCGTCATGGCCAACTATCCCAACCGGGACGGACGGCTTGGCAATGGCGTCGGGCTCGACACCCCTGCGGGTACATGGCAGGTGCTGAAATCCATGCGCGATGCCGGATACGATATCGCCGATATGCCCGCCGATGGCGAAGCGCTGATCAACCATCTGATGGCGGGCCCGACCAATGCGGCCAGCGACGGGCGTGCCATCCGCGAAACGATTTCGCTCAATCAATACAACAGCTTCTTTCAATCGCTTCCCCAAGTGATTCAGGAGAAGGTGACGGCGCGCTGGGGTGCGCCGGATGCTGATCCGTTTTTCCTCGATGCGGCGCACGGCTTTGCGCTGCCGCTCAGCCGGTTCGGCGCGGTGCTGGTCGGCATCCAGCCGGCACGCGGCTACAATATCGATCCGAAGGACACCTATCATTCGCCCGATCTGGTGCCGCCGCACGGCTATCTCGCCTTCTATGCCTATCTGCGCAGTGTCTACGATGCGCATGCCATCGTGCATGTGGGCAAGCACGGCAATCTCGAATGGCTGCCGGGCAAGGCGCTGGCGCTGTCGGAAAGCTGTTTCCCCGAGGCGGTACTGGGGCCGGTGCCGCATATCTATCCGTTCATCGTCAATGATCCGGGCGAAGGCACACAGGCGAAGCGCCGCTCCGCCGCCGTCATTATCGATCACCTGACACCGCCGCTGACCCGGGCCGAAAGCTACGGGCCGCTGAAGGACCTCGAAGCGCTGGTCGACGAATATTACGAAGCCTCCGGCGTCGATCCGCGCCGGCTCGTGCGCCTCAAGGTGCAGATTCTTGATCTCGTCCGCGATATCGGTCTCGACAGCGATGCGGGCATTCACGATCACGATCCCGACGATCTCGCCCTGCAGAAACTCGACGCCTATCTCTGCGACCTCAAGGAAATGCAGATCCGCGATGGCCTGCATATTTTCGGCCTGTCGCCGGAAGGGCGCCTGCTCACCGATCTGGTGGTCGCGCTGGCGCGCGTGCCGCGCGGTTCGGGCGTTGGCGCCGACCAGAGCCTGCAGCGCGCCATCGCCGCTGATCTCGGCTTTGCCGGTTTCGATCCGCTGGATTGCGACATGGCCGCGCCCTGGAATGCGGAACGGCCCGAAATTCTGAACGCCGTCACCAGCGAGCCATGGCGCATTGCCGGCGATACGGTGGAGCGTATCGAATTGCTGGCAGCCCGGCTTGTGGCCGGTGACATCGCCTGTCCGGCTAAATGGCAGGCAACGCAAACGGTTCTGGACGGTATCCGCACGACCCTGCATCCGGCTGTGATGGCCTGCGGCGCAGCCGAAATGGCGGGGCTCATGACGGCGTTGAACGGACGCTTTGTGGCGCCGGGACCGTCAGGGGCGCCGACACGCGGACGTCCCGACGTTCTGCCGACCGGACGCAATTTCTTTTCCGTCGACAGCCGTGCCGTACCGACACCCGCCGCATGGGAGCTCGGGCAGAAATCGGCCGAACTGCTGATTCGCCGCTACACGCAGGATCATGGCGAATGGCCGACCTCGCTGGGGCTGACCGCGTGGGGCACATCGAACATGCGCACCGGCGGCGATGACATTGCACAGGCGCTGGCCCTGATCGGCGTCAAGCCGGTCTGGGACATGGCTTCGCGGCGCGTCACCGGATACGAGATCATCCCGCCTGCCGTGCTTGGCCGTCCGCGCGTCGACGTGACCCTGCGCATCTCCGGCTTTTTCCGCGATGCCTTCCCCGACCAGATTGCACTGTTCGACACGGCGGTGCGGGCGGTCGGCGCGTTGCCCGAAGACGCGGAAGACAATCCCATTGCCCTGCGCATGCGCAGCGAGCAGGCGCGGCTTGTGGCGGAGGGTGCCGACGAGAAAACGGCAAAGCAGCGGGCGGGCTTTCGCGTGTTCGGGTCGAAGCCAGGTGCCTATGGTGCCGGCCTGCAGACGCTGATCGACGAAAAGGCCTGGGACAAGCGCGACGACCTTGCCGAGGCGTGGCTTGTCTGGGGCGGCTATGCCTATGGCGCGGGTGAAGAGGGCAAGGCCGAGCGCGGTCTGCTCGAAGAGCGCCTGCGCACTGTCGAGGCCGTGGTGCAGAATCAGGACAACCGCGAGCACGACCTGCTCGACTCCGACGATTACTATCAGTTCGAGGGCGGGATGTCGGCGGCGGTCGAGCAATTGTCGGGCGAGCGTCCGGCCATCTACCACAATGATCATTCGCGGCCTGAAAAGCCTGTGATCCGCACGCTCGAGGAAGAGATCGGGCGAACCGTGCGCGGCCGCGTGACCAACCCGAAATGGATCGCCGGGGTGATGCGCCATGGCTATAAGGGCGCCTTTGAGATGGCGGCAACGGTCGACTATCTCTTCGCCTTCGCCGCCACGACGGGTGCCGTGCGCACGCACCATTTCGAGGCGGTTTATCAGGCGTTCCTGATGGACGAGGATGTGCGGGCATTCCTGAAAGACAAGAACCCGCATGCGCTGCGGGATATCGCCGAAAAGCTGGAGGAGGCCGTGCAGCGCGGCTTCTGGACCCCGCGGTCGAATTCGGCGCGCTATGAACTCGGCATGCTTGCCGCCTGAGACAATGATTCGGAAGGAGACGCCAAATGGCTGAAAAATCACAGAAACTGTTGAACCTGACCGAAGAGGAAGTCAACGCGCGCCATGCCGACAAGATGCGCAAGAAGAAGGCCGTGCGCGACAAGATCCTTGCCACCAAGACCGATGAAAAGGGCCTGGTCATCGTCAATACCGGCAAGGGCAAAGGCAAGTCGACCGCCGGTTTCGGCGTTGTCTTCCGCGCACTCGGCCACGGCATGAAGATCGGCGTGATCCAGTTCGTCAAGGGATCGTGGGATACCGGCGAGCGCTGGGTTCTGGAGAAATTCCCCGAACAGGTGACCATCTCGGCCATGGGCGAGGGGTTCACCTGGGAAACCCAGGACCGTGCCCGCGATATCGCCATGGCAAGGGATGCCTGGGAACAGGCGAAGACAATGATCCTCGACGACGAAACCGATCTTGTCCTGTGCGATGAGCTGAACATCGCGCTGCGCTACGACTATCTGCCGGTGGAGGAAATCATCGATGTGCTCAAGCAGAAGCCGCATATGAAGCATGTGATCATCACCGGGCGCAATGCCAAGGACGAACTGATCGAGTTTGCCGATCTCGTCACCGAGATGGAAATGATCAAGCACCCGTTCCGTTCCGGCATCAAGGCGCAGAAGGGCATCGAGTTTTAGAGGCGATGTTCATGCCACGCTGCTAAAACAGCGTGGCCAGCCACAGGCGGATCGGATTGCTCGGGTCCAGAAGCAGCTTTGTCGCCAGCGCCAGGCAGACGATCACCAGCAGCGGCTTGATGATTTTTGCGCCGTTCTTCATCGCCAGCCCCGCGCCGACCCGCGCGCCGATGAACTGGGCGACACCCATGCACAGGCCGACCTTCCAGTTGATGACGCCGAGAAAGGCGAAGGTGGTGAAGCCGCCGAGATTGGAGGCAAGGTTGAGCAGTTTCGTGTGGGCCGTTGCCTTCAGCAGGCCGTAACCGGCCAGCGAGACAAAACTGAGCATGAAGAACGAACCGGCGCCCGGTCCGAACACGCCGTCGTAAAATCCGATCAGCGGAACGATGGCGAGACCGAACAGGAATGGCGTCATCCGGTGGGCGCGGTCGATATCGCCCATGTTGGGCTTCAGGGCAAAATACAGCGCGATGGTGATCAATAGGACCGGCAGGAAGGCGCGCAGGAGATCGCCGGGCAGAAAGCCGGCGAGGAGGGCACCCGCCACCGCACCGAGGAATGACATGAACGCCGATGGAAGCTGCTTCTTCAGGTTCACATGGCCCTTTTGGGCATAGGCTATGGTTGCCGAGGTGGAACCGAACAGCGATTGCAGCTTGTTGGTCCCCAGCGATTCCACCGGCGAGAGGCCGGCCAGAAGCAGGGCCGGAACGGTGATCAGGCCGCCGCCTCCGGCAATGGAATCGATGAAACCGGCGGCAAAGCCGGCAAGGATCAGAAGTACGGGAACATTGTCGAAGAAGGCGGGCATGGCGGGAGACTCTTTGAGAATGCGCCGGACCATAGAGGGAATTTCGGCTTTGGCGAGAGCATTTGTGCGCGCAGTCAATCAATGTGTGCGAATCGCGCCGTAGTGTGTTGTTTGCGCACTTGAATTCAGCCGCCGGGGCTGCGATCTATCGCGTGAAGACAGTTTGGGGGTACAATGAGCGAGAGCATCTTTGATCGCATCACCGCATTTCTTGGTGCAAAGAGTGCCGTGCAGAAGGTTGCCGATGACCCGGTCCTGACGGCGGAGCTGCTGCTTCTGATGCATGTGGCGCTGGCTGACGGCAAGACCGAAAAGTCGGAATATGCGGCGATCCTGCGCATTGCCTCCAATGATTTTGGCATTGCTCCCGAAGAATTCGGCGAAGTGGCCGACTATTTGAAGGACTTCGGCTACGAGACCTCCAGCGAGCAGGCGGCGCTGGCTTTTGCCGATGTGCCGTTCGAGCGCAAGGTCATGCTGCTGCGGCACCTGCTGACGATCGCCAATGCCGATGACGATCTCGATCCGAAGGAAGCCAACCTCATCCGCCGCACGGCCGATCTGTTGGGCGTGACGCCGGAAGAGCTTCACAAGCACCATTGATGGTTGATAGGCCGGAGAGCGCAGCCCGTTACACGCTGGGCCTTGGATGCGAGCGGGGATGCGATCCGGCGGAACTGCGCGGCCTTGCCGAGTCGGTCCTGCATGCTGCTGCGGTAAAGCCCGGCGATCTCGCCGGCATCCATTCCCTCGATGTGCGCGCGGGTGAACCGGCGATGGTTGCGCTTGCCGCGCTTTGGCAATTGCCTTTCCTGTGCTTCGATGCGGCAACCCTGGAACGGGAAACGCCCCGCCTTGCCAACCCCTCCCGGCGTGTCTTCGAACTGACAGGCAGTCACGGCGTCGCGGAAGCGGCAGCGCTTGCCGCTGCGGGACCGGACGGCGCGCTGGTGATCGGTAAGACAAAATCCGCCCATGCAACGGCTGCATTGGCAAGAAAGAGATAGACAATGACGGTTCATTTTATTGGTGCCGGACCCGGCGCCCCCGATCTCATCACCGTGCGCGGCCTGAAACTGATCCAGTCCTGCCTGGTCTGCCTCTATGCGGGGTCGCTGGTGCCGCCGGAAATGGTGGCCGAAGTGCCGGAGGGCGCGCGCGTTGTCGATACCTCGTCGCTGACGCTGGACGAGATCATCGCCGAATTCGAGCGGGCGCATGCGGAAGGCAAGGATGTGGCGCGGGTGCATTCCGGCGATCCCTCCATCTATGGCGCTGTGGCCGAGCAGATGCGCCGCCTCGATGCGCTCGGCATCGACTATGACGTGACGCCGGGGGTTCCGGCCTTTGCTGCCGCCGCCGCTGCGCTGAAAAAGGAACTGACGGTTCCCGAAGTGTGCCAGACCATCATTCTCACGCGCACCTCGATGAAGTCCTCGGCCATGCCGGAAGGCGAGGATCTCGTGACATTGGGCAAATCCGGCGCGACGCTTGTCATTCACCTCTCCATCCGCAACCTCCAGCGGATCGAGACCGATCTTGTGCCGCTCTACGGCGCCGATTGTCCCGTCATCGTGGCCTACCGCGTCGGCTGGCCGGACGAGCAGTTCATTCACGGCACGCTGGCGGATATCGCCGGGAAAGTGCGGGAATCGGGCCTGACGCGCTCGGCCATGATCTTTGTCGGCAAGGGCCTGTCGGCGGATGCGTTCCGCGATTCCGCGCTTTACCACAAGGATCACAACCACACCTTGCGGTCACGCTCGGAGTGACAGGCATTGAGGGGAGATAAAGTTTCACCCCCCCCTCTGTCCTGCCGGACATCTCCCCCACAAGGGGGGAGATCGGCTGTCATTACCGTTTCGAATAGTTTCAGGACATTGCAAAATGGGTAAAAGCGTTGATGCCGATGTGATCTCCCCCCTTGTGGGGGAGAAGGGCGGCAGCCCAGAGGGGGGTGTTAAATCCCACAAACAACACCTCTGCCGCTAGCCCAGCGTTTCCTCAATAAACCGCAGAACGCCTGATGTGTCGGGCAGGGTGTGACCGGCGGGGCGGTGCGGCCGCTCGATCATGATGACCGGCAAGCCAAGTTCGCGCGCCGCGGCGATCTTGGCATAGGATGCCGCGCCGCCGGAGTTGCGGCAGACGATATGGGTGAGGCGCTTGCGGGTGAGAAACGCGGCTTCCTCATCCTTCTTGCCCGGCTTGGACAGTTCCAGCTCGAAATCATGCAGGTCGAGCGGCGTTTCCGGCGGATCGATCATGCGCACGACGAAGTACACGTCGCTTCGTCTGGAGAAGGGTGCGATATGCTGGCGGCCGAGCGCCAGCAATATCCGGGCCTTGGCGGGAATGGCGGAAACCGCTTCTTCAAGGCTTGTGACGCTGGTCCAGGCATCGCCGGGCTTGCGCTGCCAGTCCGGCCGCTCCAGCCGGACGAAGGGAACGCCCGTGGCATCCGCCGCCGCGCGCGCATTGTCCGATATCTGCGTGGCGAAGGGGTGGGTCGCATCGACGAGCAGGGCTATGTTTTCCCTGCGGATATAGGCGGCAAGGCCGTCCGCGCCGCCAAAGCCGCCGGTGCGCACGTCGCCTTCGATCCTGCCGGGATTGCTGGTGCGCCCGGCGAGCGATGAGATTGTCCGATAGCCAAGGGCGATAAGCGCGGCGGCAAGCTTGACCGCTTCCGCCGTGCCGCCAAGGATGAGCACAGGACGATCAGAGGCGGGCAAGGATTGTCCCCTTGCGGTCGGTCACGATTATTTCCACCTCGACAGGCGCACCCCTGAGGGTGGCAAGCGCCACGGCCTTGGCTTTTTCGGCGATGGATTTCGGCAGGTCGATGCCAAGCCCTTGAGTCATTTCAAGCACTTCCTGCGCGGTGTTGGCATTCAGAATCCGCTCCCTCATATCCTTGTCGAAACCAAGCTTTTCCACTTCATCGGCCAGAAATGCCATGCTGACCTGGCTGCGGGCGGAGTGCAGGTCGAGTGCGCCCTGTGCCAGCTTGGTCAGCTTGGCGAAGCCGCCCGCGATGGTCAGCCGGTCGATGGGGTGAACCCGCAGATATTTGAGGAGCCCCCCGGCGAAATCGCCCATGTCGAGCAGCGCGATATCAGGCAGATTGTAGAGCGCCTGCGCCGCATCTTCCGAGGTCGAACCGGTTGCCGCCAGCACGTGGGTGAGCCCGGCCGCGCGGGATACGTCGATGCCGCGATGGATCGAGTGTATCCATGCCGCACAGGAAAACGGGTGGACGATGCCCGTCGTGCCGAGAATGGAGATGCCGCCGACAATGCCGAGACGCGGGTTCCAGGTTTTCTTGGCCAGTTCCTCGCCTTCCGGCACGGAGATGGTCACGACAAGATCGGCGGGCAGGTCGTATTGGGCGCAGATTTCCTCGCAGATGGCAGTCATCATGGCGCGCGGGACGGGGTTGATGGCCGCTTCACCGGGCTGGATCGGCAGGCCCGGCAGGGTGACGGTGCCAACGCCTTCGCCTGCGACAAACTGGATACCGCTGCCGGGAGCGGCGGGATGAACCGTGGAGATGATGGTGGCGCCGTGGGTGACATCGGGGTCATCGCCGGCATCCTTGACGATCCCGGCGATGGCATAGCCGTCGCCGATTGATTCGAGCGCCAGCGGAAAATGCGGGACCTCGCCCTTCGGCAGGATGATGGCGACCGGATCGGGAAATTCACCCGTTATCAGGGCAATCAGCGCGGCCTTGGTTGCGGCGGTCGCGCAGGCGCCCGTGGTCCAGCCCCGGCGCAGGGGAGCAGGGTTGGCATCGTCTGGTTTTCGCAATCCGGCATCGGGTTCGTCGCTCATGCGCGTCTTATAGACCAGCTTGGGATAGAGTTGCATGATTTTTCCGATAAGTTCATGCTTGCGATGCGGAAAATTATGCTATGCGCGATGCAACAGATACGGGGAGCGCGATGAGCGCAGTGACGTCAAAATTGCCGAAGTTCGAAACGGGTCATGTCTGGCTTGTCGGGGCCGGGCCGGGTGATCCCGGGCTCTTGACGCTGCATGCGGTCAATGCGCTCGAACAGGCCGATGCCATTGTCTATGACGCGCTGGTCAACGAGGAATGCCTCTCCTTTGCCCGTGCGGACGCGGAACTCGAATATGCCGGAAAGCGCGGCGGCAAGCCTTCGCCGCAGCAGCGCGATATCTCATTGCGTCTGGTGGAACTGGCCAAGGCCGGCAAGCGGGTGCTGCGCCTGAAGGGCGGTGATCCCTTCGTCTTCGGCCGGGGCGGCGAGGAAGCGCTGACGCTGGTCGAACACGGCATTCCCTTCCGCATCGTGCCGGGAATCACCGCCGGTATCGGCGGGCTCGCCTATGCGGGCATTCCGGTGACCCACCGCGAGACCAACCAGAGCGTGACCTTCCTGACCGGCCACGACGCGACGGGCCTCATTCCCGATACGATGGACTGGGCGAGCATCGCCAAGGGTTCGTCCGTCATCGTCATGTACATGGCGATGAAGCATATCGGCGTCATCGCCGCCAAGCTGATGGCGGCGGGCCGCGCGAAGGACGAACCCATGGCCTTTGTCTGCAACGCCACGACAGGCGCGCAGACAGTGCTGGAAACAACCCTTGCGCAGGCCGAGAACGCCGTGGAACAGGCGGGGCTGCGCCCGCCCGCCATCGTTGTCATCGGCGAGGTGGTGCGCCTGCGCAATGCGCTCGACTGGCTGGGGGCACTTGACGGGCGTGTGCTGCAGGTCGATCCGCTGGGAACACGCCGCGAAAAGGATGCGGGATGAAGGGCTTTGTCATCGCCGCCCCGGCATCGGGAAGCGGCAAGACCACGGTAACGCTGGGTTTGCTGCGCGCGCTGCGCGATGGCGGCGTGAAAATCGCGCCGGCCAAGGCGGGCCCCGACTATATCGATCCGGCCTATCACAGCGTTGCCAGCAGTGTGCCCTGCATCAATCTCGATCCCTGGGCGATGCGGCCCCACCTGATCAGCGCCCTGGCATCGCGTCATGCGGAAGGCGGCAAGACGCTGGTGGTCGAGGGCATGATGGGGCTTTTCGACGGTGCGCTGGACGGCAAGGGATCGGCCGCCGATCTCGCCGTGCGTCTGTCGCTGCCGGTCATTCTGGTGCTCGACTGCGCAAAGCAGTCGCATTCGATTGCCGCCGTGGTCAGCGGCTTCCGGGATTTCCGCCGCACGCTGATGATCGCCGGGCTGGTGCTCAACCGCGTCGGCAGTGCCCGGCACGAGGCCATGCTGCGCGCCGCGCTGCAGCCGGTCGGCATTCCGGTTCTCGGCGCCATTGCGCGCGACCCGAGGCTGCATCTGCCGGAGCGTCACCTCGGGCTGGTGCAGGCGGGGGAACATTGCGCGCTCGATGCGTTCATGGCCCATGCGGGCGAGGTCATGGGGAGGCAGATCGACCTTGCCGCGCTGCAGCAGATCGCCGGGCGTCTGGGTCCCGTCGCCTCCATGGCCAATATTGCGCGCGTGCCGCCGCTCGGCCAGCACATTGCAGTGGCGCGCGACAATGCCTTTGCCTTTTCCTACCTGCATCTGCTCGATGGCTGGCGGCGCCGCGGTGCGCAGATCAGCTTCTTTTCGCCGCTGAACGACGAAGCTCCGGCAGCGGACAGCGATGCGGTCTATCTGCCCGGCGGCTATCCGGAACTTTATGCGGAACAGCTGGCTGCGGCTGCCAATTTTACCGCCGGTATCCGCCAGGCGGCGCAGCGCGGCATCCCGGTCTACGGGGAGTGCGGCGGCTACATGGTGCTGGGCGAAAGCATCGAGGATGCCGCGGGGAAAGCCCATGGCATGCTCGGCCTGCTGCCGCTGCAGACCAGTTTTGCCGAGCGCCGGATGCATCTGGGCTACCGGCGGATCGAGCCGCTGGCGGCTTCGCCGTTTCCATTTCCCTTCACCGCGCATGAATTCCACTATGCCAGCATTGTGCGCGAAGGGGACGCCGCGCGGCTGTTTCGCGTCCGCGATGCGCTGGGCGAAGATCTCGGCGAGGCGGGCCTGCGGGTCGGCTCGGTATCGGGTTCCTACATGCACATGATCGATATGGCCGGATGATGCAGATTGAGCATGGCGGCGCGCTTGATCGTGCCATAAGCCGGTTTGGCGGGCGGCGCGAAGACTGGATCGACCTGTCCACCGGCATCAATCCGGAGGTCTTTCCGCTGCCATCCATTCATCCGGACGTGTGGAACCGTTTGCCCGACGAAAACCTGCTGGCAGCCGCGCTCGATGCCGCCCGTGTTTACTACGGCGCCTCGGCGGGCGCAGGCATTGCTGCGGCGCCGGGCACGCAGGCGCTGATCCAGATCATGCCGGATCTGACGGATCGCGGCGAGGTGGCGATCGTCGGTCCGACCTATCAGGAACACCAATCCTCGTTCGAGCGCGCAGGCTGGACGGTGACATCGTGCGCCGATGTCTCCGGCATTCCGCATTCCGCCAAGGTCGCCGTCATCGTCAATCCCAACAATCCGGATGGCCGCATTGTCGCAAAGGACACGCTGATTGCGCTTGCCGGAACATTGCGGGCGCGGGGCGGTTTCCTGATCGTCGATGAAGCCTTTGCCGACCCGCATCCCGAAACAAGCATTGCCGCGCAGTGCGGGCGCGATGACCTGATCGTGCTCAAATCCTTTGGCAAGTTCTTTGGCCTTGCCGGCCTGCGGCTCGGTTTTGCCCTGACCAGCCCGCCGCTTGCGGCGAAGCTGACGGAGCGCATGGGGCTGTGGGCTGTGTCCGGTCCGGCGCTGGCGATTGCCCGGCACGCCTTTACCGACACGTCAGCACTTGCTGCCTTCAAGGATCGGCTGACCCATCGGCGCACATTGCTTTCCGCGGTTTTTTCCGGGGTCGGCCTGAAGGAAATCGCCGGGACCGATCTGTTTGCGCTGGTCGAGCACGGGCGCGCCCATGCCCTGTTCGAGGCTTTGTGCGCGCAGCACGTGCTGGTGCGCAAATTCGCCCATGCGCCGCAGTGGTTGCGCTTTGGCCTGCCATTGGATGAGAATGACGCAGAGACATTCCGGCAGCGGGCCGTTATAGCAATGGACGCTGTGCGAAGCTGAGATTTTGAATCAACGGGATCGAATCATCCATGGAAATCAACCTTTTGATTCTGTTTCTTGCCCTCCTGGCGGACCGTTATGTCGGCGATCCCGACTGGCTCTGGCAGCGGGTGCCGCATCCCGTCGTGCTGTTCGGCAAGGCCATCGCCTTCATCGACAAGCGTTTCAACAGGGCTGGGCATACCGAGCAGGAAAAGCGCCGCAACGGTTTTCTTTCCATGCTCGTCCTCCTGCTTGCCGCCGCCGGTATCGGCGTGCTGATCCATTGGGCGCTGACGATGATTCCGCCGTTCGGCGGGCTGATCGAAGCCCTGATCGTCGCGGTATTCCTGGCACAGAAGAGCCTGGGCGAGCACGTCGCACGGGTTGCCGATGCACTGCGCAATGACGGGCTGGTGGGTGCGCGCCGTGCCGTGTCGATGATTGTCGGGCGCGATCCGCAGGTGCTCGACGAGGCGGCCATCACGCGCGCTGCGATTGAAAGCCTTGCCGAAAACACGTCAGACGGGATCATTGCCCCGGCCTTCTGGTTTGCGCTGCTCGGCCTGCCGGGGCTTCTCGCCTACAAGATGCTGAACACGGCGGATTCGATGATCGGCCATCTCAATGACCGGCATCGCGACTTTGGCCGGTTCGCCGCCAAGCTGGATGATGTCGCCAACTGGATTCCGGCACGCCTAACCGGATTGCTGATCGCCGCGGCCGCGTGGATCGTGCATGGCGGAAAAGCCGCGGCCCGTTCGTTCGACGTGATGATGCGCGATGCGCGGCTGCATCGCTCGCCCAATGCCGGTTGGCCCGAGGCGGCCATGGCCGGGGCCATCGATGTCGCGCTTGCCGGACCGCGCATTTATGGCGGCGTGGTTGCCAACGAGCCGATGCTCAACGGATCCGGCCACCGCGATGCCGGTGCGGCGCACATCGACGCGGCGCTGCGCGTCTACAGCGTCGCGACAGCGCTTTTCATGGGCGTGCTGCTGATCCTGTTTTTTCTTGGACTGTTTTAGCCCTGTTCGGTGATCCGGCGGGCGAGGGCCTTGTGCAGGTCGGGTGAGGCCCGGACCAGTGCTCGGCCGGCTTCCGACAGCGGCTGGCGCAAAATTTCCTCGGTCTTGCCGCGCTCGACGATCTTGCCCTCGGACATCACCATGACCGTATCCGTGATGGCACGTGCCACGGCAAGATCGTGGGTGATGAACAGATAGGCGATGCCCAGCCGGTCGTTGAGGTCGGCGAAGAGATCGAGAATCTGCGCACGGATCGACACGTCGAGAGCGGATACCGGCTCGTCGGCGACGATGAGTTTCGGCTCGGTGATGATGGCGCGGGCAATGGCGAGCCGCTGGCGCTGGCCGCCGGAAAATTCGTGCGGATATTTGTCCTTGTCGGCGCGCGGGATGCCGACCCGCTCCAGCGCGCGGTGCACCCGGTCGCGCCGCTCGCCGTCGGACAATTCGCGGTCGAGCAGATAGAGCGGCTCCGCGATCAGACGCTCGGCCTTGTGGCGCGGATTGAAGGAACCGTAGGGATCCTGAAACACCACCTGCATGTTGCGCCGCACCGGGCGCAGATCATCCGGCGTCAGCTTGTCGATGCGCCGCCCGGCGAAATGAATCTGGCCGTCGGTCGGCCGGTCAAGCGCCAGAACCATGCGGGCGAGGGTGGACTTGCCGCAGCCGGACCGCCCGACAAGGGCCGTGGACTGCCCCGGCTTGATATCGAAGGTGACGTCGTCCACCGCCCGGAAATCCGGATCGCGGCCGAACAGTCCCTTGCGGCGGCCCGGATAGGTGCGCGTGAGGTTGCGGATCGCCAGCAACGGGCCATCCGGGGTTGCCAGGGTCAGGTGATGCGCCGTGCGCTCCGGTACATGCATGGAAGCCTGTGCCAGCTGGCGCGTATAGGGATGCGTCTGCTCGCTCAGGATCTGCGTGGTTTCGCCGGTGTCCATGACCTCGCCATGCCGCAGCACGGTGATCGAATGGGCCATGCCCGCGACCACGGCGAGGTCGTGGCTGATCAGCAGCAGACCCATCCGTTCCTCGTCGACGAGGCTCTGCAGGAGGTCGAGAATCTGCGCCTGCAGGACGACGTCGAGCGCGGTGGTGGGTTCGTCGGCAATCAGCAGGCGCGGTTTGAGTGCGCAGGCAATGGCGATCACCACGCGCTGGCGCTGGCCGCCGGACAATTCATGCGGATAGCGGCTGAGGGGAAATTTCGCCTCGGGCAGGCCGACCCGGTCGAGTATGGCGCGCGTCTGTTCCTCGGCGATGGCGCGGGTTGCGCCGGTATGCAGCCTGATGCCTTCGGCCACCTGTTCGCCGATTGTCTTGACCGGGTTGAGGGCGGTCATCGGCTCCTGAAACACCATGCCGATCTCGTTGCCGCGCAGGCGGCACATCTCCGCTTCGCTGGCTGTGAGCAGATTCTTGCCGCCGAAGTTGATTTGCCCGCCGGTCCGTGCGCCGCCCGGCAGCAGCTTCATGATGCTCAGCGCCGTCATGGATTTGCCCGAACCGGATTCGCCGACAAGCGCGCGGATTTCGCCTGTCCTCACCGAAAGGTCGATGCCTTTCAGGGCTTCGAACGCGCCGATGCGCAGGGTCAGCTTGCTGATTTCAAGCAGGTTCATGACCGCTCCCGCCGCATTTTCGGGTCGAGAACATCGCGCAGGCCATCGCCGAGAAGATTGAGTCCGAGCACGGTGATGACGATGGCGAGGCCGGGATAGAGCGCCATGTGCGGCGCCAGGCCGATCATGGTCTGCGCCTCGAACAGCATCCGCCCCCAGCTCGGCATGGGCGGCTGCGAGCCGAGGCCGACATAGGACAGGCCCGCTTCCGCCAGGATGCCGAGGGAGAACTGGATGGTGCCCTGCACCACAAGAATGTTCATCATGTTGGGCAGGATGTGTTCGACCGTGATGAGCAGGCTGCTCTTGCCCGCTGCCCTGGCGGCCAGAATATATTCGCGCGGCCACAGCGACAGCGCCGCGCCGCGGGCGACGCGGGCGAAGACCGGAATGTTGAAGATGCCGATGGCGATGATGGCGTTGATCGCGCCGGGGCCGAACACGGCCGTGATCATGACGGCAGAGAGGAGGGCCGGAAAGGCGAAGACGAGATCGTTGAAGCGCATCAGGGCTTCATCGATCATGCCGCCGCGGGCCGCTGCCCACAGGCCGAGCGGCACGCCGATGCCGGCGCCGATGACGACGGAGACAAAGGCCACGGCAATGGAATTGCGGCTGCCGACCATGATCATCGACAGGATATCGCGGCCGAAATGGTCGGTGCCGAGCCAATGGGCAGAGGATGACGGTTTCAGCTTGCCGAGAATGTCGAAGGAGCCGACGGCGTAGGGTGTCCAGACGAAGGACAGTGCCGCCATCAAAGCCAGCAGGACCGTGATCGTCAGGCCGATGACGAAGGACCGGTTGGAAAAGGCTTTGGAGATGTTGGCCTGCCATTCCGTGGGCGCGCTCATGAGCGGCCCCGCAGGCGTGGATCGACCAGCGCATAGGAGAGATCGACCAGAAGATTGACGACGATGACCGTGGCGACCAGCAGCATGACGACGCCCTGGACCACGATGAGATCGCGCTGGGTGATCGCCTGGAACACCAGGCGGCCGAGGCCAGGCAGGTAGAAGACATTCTCGATGATGATCGTACCGGCCAGCAGAAAGGCGAACTGCAGGCCGAGAATGGTCAGGACCGGGATCAGGGCGTTGCGCAGGGCGTGCCGGTACAGCACCTTGCGGCGGGTCAGGCCCTTGGCGCGCGCCGTGCGGATATAATCTTCGCCAAGCACGTCGAGCAGCGCGGAACGGGTGACGCGGGCAAGGATGGCGGCCTGCGGCAGGCCAAGCGCGATGGAGGGCAGGATCAGCGATTTGAACCCGGCCCAGACACCGGCATTCCAGCCGGGAAAGCCACCGGCGGGAACGAGGCGCAGGCTGACGGCGAAGACATAGACCAGCAGCAGCGCGAACCAGAAATTGGGAATGGCAACGCCGACCTGCGCAATCGCCATCGTGCCGCTGTCAGCCATCGTGCCGCGCCGCGACGCGGAAAACAGGCCGACGGGAATGGCAATG
Organism: Phyllobacterium sp. MT110; assembly: GCF_058792715.1. Classification (NCBI taxonomy): domain Bacteria; kingdom Pseudomonadati; phylum Pseudomonadota; class Alphaproteobacteria; order Hyphomicrobiales; family Phyllobacteriaceae; genus Phyllobacterium; species Phyllobacterium sp. MT110. The sequence continues at coordinate 1,700,253 of NZ_JBXAFE010000001.1, read as the reverse complement.
ATTGTCGACAGAAAGAGCGAGATGAGCGCCAGCGGCAGGGAAACGGCGATGCGTTCGGTGATGAGGTTCAGGACGGGAACCGAATAGGTATAGGATTTGCCGAAATCGCCGACGAGGAGCCCGCCGATCCAGCTGGCATAGCGGACGAGCATGGGCTGGTCGAGCCCCATCTGCTGCTGCAGGGCCCGCACGGCTTCCTCGGTGGCGTTCATGCCGAGCATCAGCCGCGCCGGATCGCCCGGCACGACGTCCAGCACGATGAACACGACGACGGAAGCGGCCAAAAGCGTCAGGATGCCGATCAGAATCCGCTTCGACACGTAGTTCAGCATGGGCTCTTTGACCCTGGGTAGAGGTGCTTACCCCCCTCTGTCCTGCCGGACATCTCCCCCACAAGGGGGGAGATCACATCGACATCGACATATCGGCTTATTTTCCGATGTTTCAGAACCAATCGAAACAGCTGTGAAAGCTGATCTCCCCCCTTGTGGGGGGTCCGAAGGACGGGCGAGACCCGTGGCTCGCCCCGGAGGCCGGCAGCCCAGAGGGGGGTGAAACAACCCAAATACATCAGCCTGTCATTCCGCCCATTTCACTGCCGTCAGGTCATTGGCCGGTATGGGGCCGTTTTCCCACAGTCCCTCGACCTTGGCGTCCCAGATGCCGGTTTTCGGCAGCTGGAAGAGAAAGGCGACCGGGGCGTCGGCAGCCAGAATTTTTTGCGCCTGCTGGTAGAGTTCGGTGCGCCTGGCCGTATCGGATGTCGCCTCGATCTGCTTGATCACTTCGCGGAAGGCCGGGCTGGTGTAGTTGAAATAGTAATTGTCGCGGGCGAAGATGTTGAGGTCGTTCGGCTCGGTGTGCGACACGATGGTCATGTCGTAATCCCTGCCTTTGAACACCTGCTCCAGCCACTGCGCCCATTCCACCGGAATGATCTCGGCTTCGATGCCGATTTCACGCAATTCCGCGGCAATGATCTCGCCGCCACGGCGGGCATAGACGGGAGGCGGCAGTTTCAGCGTGGTCTTGAAGCCGTCGGGATGACCGGCCTCCGCCAGCAGTTTCTTCGACAGTGCCGGATCGTAGGCCGACTCGGCCGTCAGGTCGATATAGGCGGGATGGTGCGGCGGGAAAAACGAGCCGATGGGCGTTCCCAGACCGAACATGGCGCCGTCGATCAGGGTCTTGCGGTCGATGGCGTGGCCGATCGCCTGCCTGACCTTGAGATTGTCGAAGGGCGGCTTCTGGTTGTTCATGCCAAGGACGGTCTCGCCCTCCGTGGTGCCGATGACCACCTTGAAGCGCGGATCGGCCTGGAATTGCGGCACGGCCTCATAACTTGGGAACACAGGGAACGCCTGCACGTCGCCGGCAAGCAGCGCTGCCGTCGCGGCGGCCGGATCGGGGATGATGCGGAACGTCGCCTTATCAAGGGCAACGGGTGCGCCCCAGTAGGCGGGGTTTTTCGAAATGACGATCTGCGAGCCCTTCGCCCAGGTATCGAACTTGAAAGGCCCGGTGCCGACGGGCTTTTCCTTGTTGGTATCGGCGCTTTCCGGCGCGACGATGACTGCGGCGGCCCAACCCATATTGTAGAGGAAATCGCCATTGGGCTGTTTGAGCGTGACCTTGACGGTCAGCGGATCGACGATCTCCACCGTGTCGATGGCGGCGAACAGCGGCTTTTGCGGGTTGACGGATTTTTCGTCGCGCGCCCGGTCGAGCGAGAATTTGACATCCTGCGCGTCAAAGGCCGTGCCATCGTGGAATTTCACGTCCTTGTGCAGCTTGAAAGTATAGATCTTGCCGTCGTCCGACACGGTCCAGCTCTCGGCGAGGGCGGGCAGAACCTCGCCCTTGGCATTGATGCGTGTCAGCCCCTCGAACACATTGGCGTAGACCACTTCACCAATCGCCGTGGCTGCACCGGCGGTCGGATCGAGGTGCGGCGGTTCCAGGACGACGCCCAGCACGAGGTCGGTTTTGGCGGCAAGGGATGCGGTGGTGGAAAGCAGGACAAGCGCGCTGGCCGCAAGGGCCGACTTCCAGAATTTGTTCATTCAACGTCTCCCAAGGACTTTGCCGTAAACCCCGTGCAGATCAGCACATTTTTGTTTTGAGAACCATGCCTAGATTGAGCCGGACAGCAGAACTTTCAGGCCGAGCGCCATGACCTTTGCCGACTCGACCATGTCCTCGATGCCCACATATTCGTCGGGCCGGTGGGCGAGGTCGAGAATACCCGGCCCGTAGGCGATGCAGTCATGCAGCAGGCCGATGCGGGCGATGTGCTTCTGGTCATAGGTGCCGGGCGAAATGACATATTCCGGCTCCTTGCCGAAGACGTCGCGGATGCCCTGCGCCACGGCGGTGACAACAGGCGCATCGCGCTCGGTCATCAATGGCTGTACCTCCATGATGTCGCGGATGTTGTAGTGGAATTTCGGCCGCTCCCATTGCAGCCGGTCGAGGATCGATGTCACCTCGCGCTTGACCTCGGCAAGGTCTTCCTCGAGCAGGAAACGCCGGTCGATGGTCAGGCGGCAGGAATCCGGCACATTAGGCGAGGGCAGGCCGGAATAATCATCGGTCTGGCCGCCATGGATGGAATTGATGTTCATGGTGGAGCGCTTGGCGCCCTCCGGCACCACGGGCATGCGGGTCTGCTTCTTGTCGAGCGCCGGAAACAGCTCCTTTTCGAAGGCGTCGAGCACCGCACCCATGTGGCGCACGGCGCAATCGCCGAGAAACGGCATGGAGCCATGGGCAATCTCGCCCTTGGTCTCGATCTCGGCCCACCAGACGCCGCGATGGCCGAGGCAGATGCGGTCCTTGTTCAGCGGTTCGGGAATGATGACGTGGTCGACGCGCGGTTTTGAGAAAAAGCCCTTGCTGGCGAGATAGGCGACGCCGCCGAAACCGCCGGATTCCTCGTCCACCGTGCCTGAAATCTCGATGGAACCGGCAAAGTCGGGATAGACTTCAAGAAAGGCCTCGGCGGCGATGATCGAAGCGGCAAGGCCGCCCTTCATGTCGCAGGCACCGCGCCCGTAGACTTTCCCGTCTTTTACCACGCCCTCGAACGGATCGACTGTCCAGCCTTCGCCCGCGTCGACCACGTCGATATGCGAATTGAAATGCACGGTCTGGCCATGTGTCCGGCCGTCAAAGCGCGCGACGATATTGGTGCGCGGATAGCGGTCCGTATCGCCGGGTGTGCCTTCGCCGCGAATCAGCTGGGTCTCGAAACCGCTCTTCTTCAACCGTTGCGCGATAAATTCGGCGCAGGGCGTGTAGGCTTCACCCGGCGGATTGACCGTGGGAAAGCGTATGAGATCACGGGTCAGCGCGACAAGATCGTCACGGCGCTTTTCAATGGCACGGGAGAGTTTTTCATCCATTGGTATATCAAATCAGGCCATGTCCTGATTTGGCAAGTAGCAACTTGTTGCAATCACAAATGCCGTTTTCCTTGTGCAATGTCGCTTGTGTGTTTGGTGGATTGGAATTGTTCTTATAAAACAGGGATTCTGTGACAAGCGAGGCAATCACCCCATGCAAACCGAACCGTACATTGCCCTGTCGGCGCCGGTGGGTGACACAATCGCCAAGACAACCTGCTACATGTGCGCCTGCCGCTGCGGCATCAATGTGCATCTGAAGGACGGCAAGGTCCGCTATATCGAAGGCAACCGCGATCACCCGATCAACAAGGGTGTGCTGTGCGCCAAGGGTTCGGCCGGAATCATGCAGCATTATTCGCCGGCGCGGCTGCGGGCGCCGCTGTTGCGGACCGGCCCGCGCGGCTCGGGCGAATTCAAGGAAATCAGCTGGGAAGAGGCGCTGTCGCTCGCCGTCGACTGGCTGCAGCCGGTGCGTGAGACCGCGCCGCAGAAGCTGGCCTTCTTCACCGGCCGCGACCAGTCGCAGGCCCTGACCAGCTTCTGGGCGCAGAATTTCGGCACGCCCAACTACGCCGCCCATGGCGGTTTCTGTTCGGTCAATATGGCGGCGGCGGGCATCTACACGATCGGCGGCGCATTCTGGGAATTCGGGGCGCCAGACTGGGACAAGACGAAACTGTTCGTGCTGTTCGGCGTGGCCGAGGATCATGATTCCAACCCGATCAAGATGGGTATTTCCAAGCTGAAACAGAACGGCGCGCGGTTCGTTTCGGTCAATCCGGTGCGCACGGGCTATTCCGCGGTGGCCGACAACTGGATCGGGATCAGGCCCGGTACGGACGGGCTGCTGATCCTGGCGATCATCCATGAACTGTTCCGCAACGGCCAGATCGATCTCGATTATCTCCAACGCTACACCAATGCGCCGTGGCTGGTGATTGACGACGAGGGCAAGGAGGATCACGGCCTGTTCCTGCGTGACGATCTTGGCAAGGCGCTGGTGCGTGACCGCAAGACGGGTGCGCTGGTGCGTTTTGACGAGCCGGGACATGTTGCCGATCTCAACGCCGATTTCACCACGGATGACGGCCGCAAGGTGCGCAGCGTCCTGCGGCTGATGGCGGAAAAGTACCTTGATCCGCAATACGCGCCCGATGCCGTCGCTGCTGAAACCGGCGTATCCGCAGCCACCATCAAAGGACTGGCTGCGGAAATCGCGCGGGTGGCATTCGAAGAGGAGATCATCCTCAACCAGCCATGGACCGACATGAAGGGCGAACAGCACGACGTGATGATCGGTCGCCCCGTCACCTTCCATGCCATGCGCGGCATTTCGGCCCATTCCAACGGCTTTCAGTCGGCGCGGGCGCTGCATGTGCTGCAGACGATCATCGGCTCCATCGATTGCCCCGGCGGCTATCGCTACAAGCCGCCCTATCCGAAACCGGCCACGGCGCATCCGCGCCCGCACGGCCGGGCGGAACATGTCACGCCGGGCAAGCCGCTGGCCGGACCGCATCTCGGCTATCCGCTTGGTCCGGAAGACCTGCTGGTCGATGCGGATGGCAAGCCGCAGCGCATCGACAAGGCCTTTTCGTGGGAAGCGCCGCTTTCCGCCCATGGCATGATGCATATGGTGATCGCCAATGCCCATGCGGGCGATCCCTATCCGGTGGACGTGCTGTTCCTCTACATGGCGAACATGGCGTGGAATTCGTCGATGAACACGCGTGGCACCATCAAAATGCTGGAAGCACGCGACGAAGCGACCGGCGAATACAAGATTCCGAAGATCATCTATTCCGATGCCTATTCCTCGGAAATGGTCGCCTATGCCGATCTGGTGCTGCCGGATACGACCTATCTTGAGCGGCACGACTGCATCTCGCTGCTCGACCGGCCGATTTCCGAACCGGAAGCCGCCTGCGATGCCATCCGCTGGCCGGTGCTGGAACCGGACCGCGATGTGCGCGGTTTTCAGTCGGTGCTGATCGATCTCGGTGCGCGGCTGAAATTGCCGGGTTTCGTCAATGAACAGGGCGGGGCGCTCTACAAGGATTACGCCGACTACATCGTCAATCACCAGCGCAAGCCGGGCATCGGCCCGCTGTCGGGCTGGCGCGATGCGGATGGAACCGGCGAGGGGCGCGGAACGCCGAACCCGGACCAGCTGAAGAACTATATCGGTAATGGCGCTTTCTGGATGAAGCACATCCCGGAGGAGGCGCTGTATTTCAAGCACCACAATGCCGCCTACCAGCAGTTCGCCATCGATACCGGTTTTTTCGATACGCCGCAGCCGGTGACGATCCAGCTCTATGTGGAGACGCTGCAAAAATTCCGCCTGTCGGCGCTGGGCACCCGCAAGCCGGTTGCGCCGGAACAATACCGGCAACGGCTGCTCGAATGCTTCGATCCGCTGCCGCTGTGGTACCGGCCGTTCGAGGAACAGGGTGTCGATACCGAGGCTTTCCCGTACCATGCGATCACGCAGCGCCCCATGGCGATGTATCATTCCTGGGGATCGCAGAATGCCTGGCTGCGGCAGATCCACACCAAGAACCCGCTCTATGTGCCCGGCAGCATTTGCGATGAGCTGGGGCTGAAGGATGGTGACTGGGTGTGGGTGACGTCACATCATGGCCGCATCAAGTGTGAGATCGCGCGCACCGAGGCGGTGAACGACAGGACCATGTGGACCTGGAATGCCATCGGCAAGCGCAGCGGCGCCTGGGCGCTCGACAAGAATGCGCCGGAGGCGACCAAGGGCTTTCTGCTCAACCATCTCATCCATGAACTGCTGCCGCCGAAAGCCGATGGCATGCGCTGGTCGAATTCCGATCCGATCACCGGGCAGGCGGCCTGGTACGATTTGCGCGTGCGCATCGAGAAGGTGCAGGCGGGTGAGGCGGTGAGCGAGCCGCATTTCAGCACCTTGTTGCGGCCCGGCAGCCAGCCGGAACCGGTGGATCAATTACGCTACGGACAGGAGTGGACGACATGACCAGTCTGCCGCAAACCCGCAGTGCCAAGAAGCTTGGCCTTGTCATTGATCTCGATGTCTGTGTCGGCTGCCATGCCTGCGTCATCAGCTGCAAGGAGTGGAACACCGGCGCCTATGGCAATGCGCTGTCGGACCAGCATCCCTATGGCGACGATGTTTCCGGTACCTTCCTCAACCGCATTCACAGCTTTGAGGTGGTGCCGGACGGCGGACAGGTGATCGGCGAAGCGGGCGATGCGCGGGTGGTGCATTTTCCGAAATCCTGCCTGCACTGCGAGGATGCGCCCTGTGTGACCGTCTGTCCGACCGGTGCGTCCTACAAACGCGCCGAGGATGGCATCGTGCTTGTCGACGAGGACAAGTGCATCGGCTGCGGTCTGTGTGCCTGGTCCTGCGCCTATGGGGCACGCGAAATGGACCTGGCTGCCGGGGTGATGAAGAAATGCACGCTGTGCGTCGACCGGATCTACAATGAGACGCTGCAGCAGGAGGACCGGGTGCCGTCGTGCGTGCGCACATGCCCGGCCAATGCCCGCCATTACGGCGATCTCGGTGATCCTACATCCGAGGTGTCGGTGATGGTGGCGGAACGGGGCGGTTTTGACCTGATGCCGGAGCAGGAGACGCGGCCGACCAACAAATATCTGCCGCCGCGCGCCCGCACATCCTTGGCCAGCGCTGCGCCGATGATTCCTTTGGCTGAAAACACCGAAGGCGCACGCGGCTTCTTTGCCTGGCTCGACAAAACGCTGGACCGGATTTGAACATGAGTTTGTTTTTTGACACACCCCTCTGGGCTGCCGCCCATCTCCCCCACAAGGGGGGAGATCACATCGGCATCAATGTATTCAGTCAACACGCAAGATTTCAAATTTCGCGGGAGCGGCAATGCAGGCTGATCTCCCCCCTTGTGGGGGAGATGTCCGGCAGGACAGAGGGGGGTGAATATTCATCCCCGAGGCTGCACTGAATGCATCCAGCCTATTCGATCATCATCTTCACCACGCTGTCGGGTCTTGGCTATGGCCTCGCCGTCATGCTGGGGCTCGGATTTCTTGACCCGTCGGCAGTGCCGACCAAGATCGCCTATCTGGCAGCCCTCGCGCTGATCAGCATCGGGCTGCTGTCATCGCTCCAGCATCTCGGCAACCCGCAGCGGGCATGGCGGGCGCTGAGCCAATGGCGGTCAAGCTGGCTGTCGCGCGAAGGCGTGATGGCGATTGCCACCTTCGTTCCGCTGACGTCGAACGCCGCTCTGTGTCTGTTCATGAACCGGCAGGATGGCATTCTCGGCCTGATCACGGTGCTCGGTGCGCTGATCACGGTCTATTGCACCTCGATGATCTATGCATCGCTGAAAACCGTGGAATCCTGGCACACCCGGCTGACACCGCTCTGCTTCATCCTGTTTTCCCTTGCGGGCGGGGCGCTGCTGGCGGCTTTTTTCGCTGGACCGCGCGGATTGCCACTGCAACTCCTGGCATTGCTGCTTCTGCTGCTGGCGCTTGTTGCGAAAATGGTCTGGCGCACGCGGGCAAGGACGCTGGTTCCGCTGTCGACGCCGGAAAGCGCCACCGGGTTGGGCGGTATCGGCAAAGTGCGGCTGCTCGAACGCCCGCATGCGCTGGACAATTATCTCACCCGGGAAATGGGATTTCGCGTTGCGCGCAAACACGCTGAAAAACTCTGGATCATCGCCTTTGTCAGCGGCATTCTGCTGCCGGTTCTGGCGCTGCTGACGGCGATGGCTGCCGGCGGTGTGCTTGGCCTCTGCCTGATGGTCATTGCTGTTCTCACGCACCTCGTCGGCCTGTTCGTCGAGCGCTGGCTGTTCTTCGCCGAGGCGAAACACGCGGTGATGAATTATTACTGATGGGTGCGAGCGGCGGGGGCCGTCCGCTTAGGCGTTCCAGCGCTTGTGGAACCACATCCATTGGCCGGGATATTCCCGCACCCAGGTCTCGACTTTGTCATTGACCAGCTGAACCGTGCGGGCGATATCGACCGCGCCGGTTTCGTCGCGCGGCAGTTCCATCTTCTCTTCCAGTTCCAGCCGGAAACGGCCGCCGGGCAGGCGGACGCAGCGCGCGGGATAGACATCGCAGTCATACTGCCGTGCCAGCTTGGCCAGAAGCGGATTGGTCTTGCAGGGGCGGTTGAAGAAGGTCGAGGCAACACCGCGGTGGAATTTCTGGTCGACCAGCATGCCGACATTGCCATTGGTGTTGAGAACGCTGGCCAGCGACCAGGCAGCACCCGCCTTGGACGGCACGAGGTGGCCCATATTGGTGCGGCGCGCGCTGAGGATTTTCTTCGCGACATAGGGATTGTTCGGCGGGCGGAACAGCGCGGTGACGTTGAGATCGAACGTCGCGGCGCAGATCGGCAGGAGTTCGAAATTGCCGGAATGGGCCGTGAAGAAGATATGCGGACGGTCGCTCTCGTCGCGGATGCGTTCAAAGATTTCGCGGCCCTGCACTTCGATCAGGCCCGGCGTGTCGCTGTGCGGATCATAATCGAAGATTGCATCGAGAAAGACATATTCCGCGGTGAGGCGGGCCATGCTGCTCCACATGTCGCGGGCGATCAGCTGCAGTTCTTCTTCGGATTTTTCCGGATAGGCCATGCGCAGATTGGTCATGGCGACGCGATGACGCCCCATCAGCGGGCCTATGCGGCGTGCCGAAGCATCGATGAAATTCGTTGCCGCCTTTGCCGGCAGCAGCCGCAGGAGAAACAGCACGCCGAAAATCGCATGCGCCGACAGCCAGTAGTTGAATGTCTTCAACTTCTGGCCCCAGCGGAACAGGGCAAGTTTGAATTTCAGATTCATGCGCGGCTCAGTTGACGCGCAGGATGATCTTGCCGAAGACGTCCCGGCCTTCCATCCGCTTCAATGCCGTATCGATGTCGTCGAAACCGACTTCCGTGTCGATGACCGGATGGACCAGACCGCGCGCCATCTTCTGCATGGCATCGGCCATGTTTTCCATGCGGCAGCCGAAGGAGCCGAGCAGCTTCAGCTGCTGCTGGAACAGCATCATCAGGTTCATGCTGGTGGAAACGCCCGAAGTGGAGCCGCAGGTGACGAGCCTTCCGCCGCGCCGCAGCGACAGCATGGACCCGGCCCAGGTATCGGCACCGACATGCTCGAAGACGACGTCAACGCCCTTCTTCTTGGTCAGCTTGCGCACGACACCTTCAAAGCGGTCTTCGCGGTAGTTGATGACGTGGTCGGCGCCGAGCGCCTTGGCCCTTTCGATCTTTTCGTCGGAACCGACGGTGGTGATGACCGTGCAGCCGATTTTTTTTGCCAGCTGGATCGCCGCCGAACCGATGCCGGAACCGCCCGCATGCACGAGAATGGTCTCGCCGGGTTCGAGCTTGGCGTTGTCAAAGAGCATGTGCTCGACCGTGCCGAACGTGACGGGGGCAACGGCCGCACCGATCTCGTCGACACCGGGAGGCGCGGGAACCAGCAGGCGGGCCTTGAGGTTCACCTTTTCCTGGGCAAAACCATCGAGATGGAAGCCGTGTACGCCGGAGACATGCTCGCAGAGATTGTCGCGGCCTTCGCGGCAGGGGCGGCACAGTCCGCAGGTCTGCGCGCCATAGATCGACACGAGCTGACCGGGCAGGAGGTTGGCAACGCCGGGACCGATGGCATCGACCACGCCGGATGCTTCGGCACCGATGGTCAGCGGCATCTTGCGCTTGGCAAATGCCATGCCCCGCCAGCCCCAGACATCGATGTGGTTGAGAGCGACAGCCCTGATATTGACCGTTACTTCACCGGGACCGGGCGGGGGCGGGGGTGCAATGTCGACAATCTCGAGCTTGCGGTCTTCGATCAGCTGTAATGCGCGCATATTATCCGTTTTCCTTTTCGGAGAGGGATTAGTGCGGTTCTGCCGTCATGACAAGACACGTATTTTGCCCGCCGAAGCCAAAAGAGCTGGAAAGCACGGCGGAGACGCTGGCTTCACGCTTCACATTGGGCACCACATCGAGCACGATGGCCGGATCGGGATTGTCATAGTTGATTGTCGGCGGGATGGTTCCCGTCCCGATGGTCAGCATGGAGAACACGGCTTCAATCGCACCGGCCGCCGTCAGCGTATGGCCGATCATCGACTTGTTGGACGAGAGCGGCAGCGTGGAAATGCGCTCGCCGAAGACGGTCGAGAGCGCGAGATATTCCATCTTGTCGTTCTCGGGCGTCGAGGTGCCATGCGCGTTGATGTAGTTGATCGCGTCTTCCTTGATACCCGCATCGTCAAGCGCGGCACGCACCGCGCCGATGGCCGGCGAGCCGTCGGGCTTCGACCGGGTGCGGTGGAAATCATCGGCCTTTTCGCCGCAGCCGCGCATGATGCCGAGAATCTTGGCGCCGCGTGCAACGGCGGATTCCAGCGATTCCATGACAAGAGCGCCGGAACCTTCGGCCATGACAAAACCGTCACGATCCTTCGAGAAGGGCTTTGCCGCCTTGTGGGCCGGATTGTTCTGGGTGGACAGCGCCGACAGCAGGGAGAAGCGGACCAGCGCTTCGGCGGAAACCGAACCGTCCGTGCCGATGGACAGAACCTGGTCGCTCTCACCGCGCCGGATGGCCTCGACGCCGAGCTGAATGGCGGTGGCGCCCGATGCACAGGCGGTCGACAGGGTGATCGGCAGGCCGCGCGTGCCGAACGTGTCGGCAAGGCGCTCGGCAATGTAGCCGAATTCGGTTGTATGGAACATGGCTTCCTGCGTTCCGCGGCGGCAGGCGGCGAGAAGCAGGTCATAGCCCGGCTCGCCCTCGCTCTTTACCAGTGCGTCGAGCGCGAAGCGGTTGCGCCATTCGAGTTCCACCGGCGGCGCGGCGAGGAAAAGCGGTCCGCCGAAATTCTCCGTGTCGAAACCGGCCTGCGCGATGGCTTCCTCGGCGGCAAGCGAGGCCAGTTTCTCCGACAGCGCCGACGCGCCTTCGTCGCTCTCCTTGAGGAAATCCACGGTACCGGCGATCTGCGTGCGCAGATTGTCGAGGGCAAAGCGGGTGATGGTGTGAATGCCCGATGTGCCCGAAGTCAGTGCGGCCCAGTTATCCTGCTTGCCCTGTCCGAGCGAGGAGACAACGCCAAGACCGGTGACGGCAACGAGGGGGCGGCCAAGATGGTCAGTGTATTTGGACATGTGCCAGTCCTTTAAACTTTGACGAGGCGAGCGACGCCTTCGCCCCGGGTTGCGCCGATCGAAGTCGCCAGTGCCGTATCGAGACCGCCGGAAGCGGCCTTTTCATGCTTTGCATCGATGGGCGGGAACGCCGCGCCATGAAACAGGCTGAGGGCTGCGAGGCCGACGGCGAGCGGGAACTGTGCTTCGCGCAGATGCCCGATCCTGCCGGCAACGCCGCGCACAGCGGCGGAGGCGAACACATCGAGCGCGGCCTTTTCCGTTGCGGTGATGCCGTGCGCACCGGTTGCGCCGGATACAATCAGCCCGGCGGGCTTGTCGGCGCTGGCAGCACCGACCAGCTTGGCAATGGTTTCCTTCAGGTCTTCGCGCTTGCGGCGGATTTGCGCGCTGTAGATGCCGTCGATGGCGGCATAGACGCGGGCGCCGCGCTTGGCCGCATGGTCGGCGCTTTCGAGAACAAGGAATGCGCCGCCGGAACCGGTGACAACGCCGCCGCCAGGCGTGCCTTCGCGCTGCCAGAGCGGTGCCCAGCCATCGGTCTTCAGCATGCCGTTGAGCTCGTAGCCGAGCAGCATGTCGGGGTGTTCGGAATTGTAGGAGCCGCCGACGAGCGCATGCGTGCTCTGGCCGGAGCGGATGCGCGCCGCAGCCGTATCGAGAGCGGAAATGCCGGCGCCTTCTTCGCCCATGAATGTGCGCGACGAGCCGGTCACTTTATGAACGATTGAAATATTGCCGGCGAGCAGATTGGACAACTGCGCCAGGAACAGCGTTGGACGCAGTTCCGTCGTCAGCTTTTCATTAAGCATGGTGCCGAGATCGTTGCGCACGCGCGCTTCGGCCAGAATCTGGGTGTCGACGGTGACATCGCGCTCGCCGCCACCGGCGGCAACGACCATGTCCATGGTCGAGCAGAGCGCTTCGTTGTCCTTGATCCCGGCATCCTGCAGGGCGAGGCCGGCGGCATAGGTTCCCAGGCGCTGCCAGGTCTCCATCTGCCGCTGATCGCCGCGCTTCGGGATCTGGTTGTTCCAGTCGACCTCACCGAGCGGGTGAACCGTATAGGGCTTGAACGTCTCGCTATCGACGCGCGGACCGGCGGAACCGTTCAGTGCCTGCCAATGGGCATCGGCGCCTTCACCCAGGGATGAAATCAGTCCGATGCCAGTGATAACGACGGTGTTGTTCTGCATTGTCTCGCAACACCGCTTATACGGTGCACCCGGTTAGGTGGATGGTACCACTAGAATGGATTTCCAGAAATCAGGCCTTCTTGGCGGCGACGAGTTCGTCGATCTTGGCGCACAGGTTCTTCAACACGAAATATTCCTCGGTCGGAACCTTGCCGTCATTGACTTCCTGCGTCCACTGCTCAAGCGGGATCTTGATACCGAAGGCCTTGTCGATGGCAAAAACGATGTCGAGGAAGTCAAGGCTATCGATGCCGAGATCATCAATCGTGTGGCTTTCCGGCGTGATGGAATCGCGGTCGATTTCACTGGTTTCAGCGATGATATCGGCGACCTTGTCGAATGTTGAGGTCAATTCAGTTTCCTTTTGCTTCCGGTGCCCTCGTAAAGGCACTGATGTCTGATGACGCGGTATCTAGCGTTTTTCACGGCCAAGGGAAAGACCGAATTGCCCTATCCCTTGTTACTCCAGCATATTCCGCCGTCAGTCGAAAATGATCCTGCCCGCAATATGAACCGTTTCACCCGCTTCGGGAGGCGAGACCACCACCGCTTCCGTCGGGCGCGGAACAATGCCGGTCAGTGCGGTTATATTGGCACGGTCGGTCATCATTACCAGATTGCCGGAACTTTTGAATTCCGCAATCATGACGCGAATCTGGTCAATCTGCGATTGTTTCCCCGCGTCGTCATCCGCCAAAGGTCCAAGCGCGCTGACAATTTCCATGGGTGCTGCGCCGAAGGCCAGCCGGGCGGTTTCCTGCGCATTGCAGACGGGGCTGCTCAGAACCTTGTCGATTCGCACCGACTTTGCGGCAAAGCGGGCGCCGAGCTTCTGCGCCAGCTGATGACCGCGGTCGGACAGCGTGCGGACCTGCGTGCAGTCGGTGGAAGTGTCGGTGGAGGGGCTCAAACTGCCCGACGCATCGGCACCCTGCAGCAGGACGGTATAGCCGCCGCGTGTCAGCCTGGCCCAGGCCGCATCGGTCGCCAATGCCGTTGGAATGGATAGGAATACGCCCAGAACGAGCGAGAGTGCCGGAAGGACGTAAAATCGCGAATGCTTCAACATTCAATCTCCTTAGCAGCGCAGATGGGGTTTTGGCCAAAAAAAATAAAGTGAAGAACTTCGATTGCCTTGCGCAGGCACTGCCGCGGGCCTATTGCGGAGACAATGGGTCTCGTTCAAACAATCATCGTGGTTTTTGGAGTGATTGCCGTGGCTTATGCCGCGGCGCACTTCAAGCTGCTCGATGAACGGGTGGGCGACGGGCTTTCCGAATTTGTTTTCATGATCGCCGCTCCCTTGCTGCTGTTCCGCACCATGGTGACGGCGGATTTTCACGGTTCGGCCCCGTGGGGCCTGTGGGCCGCCTATTTCATCGGGCTTGCCGTCGCCTGGGCGCTGTCCGATCTGGCGATCAAGGTGATCTTTGGCAGGGATAATCGCGCCGGTGTCGTTGCCGGGGTTTCCGGCGCCTTTTCCAATCTCGTATTCCTCGGCATGCCGCTCATGCTCGGGGTCTATGGTCAGGACGGGTTTGCCATCCTGTCGCTGATCGTTGCCGTTCACATGCCGAGCGTCATGGCCGCCTCGATCACCCTGCACGAGATCGCGCTGCGGCGGGACGGCGTGTTCCAGGGAGAGGGGAGCCTGCGCACGGTCATCGTGTCGTTTTTCCGCAGCCTCCTGCGCAATCCCTTCGTTCTCGGCATTCTGGCGGGGTGGCTGTGGCGCTCGACGGGCCTGCATCTGCCATCCGTCGTCGATTCCCTGGTGCAGCTCCTGGGGAGCGTCGCCGGACCGGTCGCGCTGTTCGCCATGGGCATGGGCTTGAAGAAGTTCGGCATATCCGGGCATCTCGCCGCGTCGCTGGTCATCGCGACGATCAAACTCTTCGTCATGCCTGCGGTTGTGCTGGGGGTCGCGCTGGCCATCGGCCTGCCGCCGTTCACCGCCAAGATCGCCGTGGTGTCGGCAGCACTGCCGGCAGGCGTGAATTCGTACCTCATAGCAACAAAATTCCGGACCGCCGAGGCCCTGGCTTCCAACTCGATGGTCATCGCGACGGCGCTGTCGGCAGTGACGATGGTGTTCTGGGTCACGATAGCGACGCACTTTTTCGGATAGGGGAAGGTTGTTGCAGCTTTGACGAAAAAGGAGCAGGGTGACGGCCACGGGCGCCACTCCGGGCTGCCTCTCACGGAACTCACAAAATCAGTGGACCAAACGCTCCGCCTTACATTTCAGGGAGAAACATGATGTTGCAGAAATCCAGCCAGTTCATGAAACAGGCCAATCTGATCAATGGCGAATGGGTGGCCGCAGATTCCGGCAAGACGATTGACGTCATCAACCCTGCAACCGGCCTGAAGATCGGCACCGTCCCCAATTCCGGCAAGGCGGAAACGCGGCGCGCCATCGACGCCGCCGCCGAAGCCTTCAAGACATGGCGCAAGACATCCGTGCTCGAACGCTCCAAGCTGATGCGCAAGCTGCACGATGCCATTCTCGACAATCAGGATGCGCTGGCCGAGCTTCTGACGCTGGAGCAGGGCAAGTCGCTGACCGAAGCCAAGGGCGAGATCGGCATGTCGGCCGCCTATATCCTCTGGTATGCGGAAGAGGCACGGCGCACCTATGGCGACGTGGTGCCATCCCCTTGGGCCGACCGGCGCATTCTCGTGACGAAAGAACCGCTCGGCGTCATCGGCGCGATCACGCCGTGGAATTTCCCGTCCTCGATGCTTGCCCGCAAGATCGGTCCGGCGCTGGCGTCCGGCTGCACTGCCGTGGTCAAGCCGGCAACGCAGACACCCTATTCCGGCCTGGTCTGGGGCGCGCTGTGCGAAGAAGTCGGCATTCCCAAGGGTGTCGTGAACATTCTCACCGGTTCGGCCTCGGAAATCGGCGGCGAGATCACCAGCAATCCGCTGGTGCGCAAGATCACCTTCACGGGATCGACGGAAATCGGCAAGATCCTGATCAAGCAGGCGGCCGACACCGTGAAGAAGGTGTCGATGGAACTGGGCGGCAATGCGCCGTTCATCGTGTTCAACGATGCGGATCTGAACCGCGCCGTGGACGGTGCCATCGCGGCCAAATTCCGCAATTCCGGCCAGACCTGTGTGTGCACCAACCGTTTCCTCGTGCAGTCCGGCATCTACGATGCCTTCGTCGAGAAATTCGCGGCGGCCACGGACAAGCTGAAGGTCGGCAACGGTCTCGATGCGGGGACGCAGCAGGGTCCGCTGATCGATGACAAGGCCGTTGCCAAGGTCGAGGAATTCATTGCCGACGCCAAACAGAAGGGTGGCAGGATTGTCACCGGCGGCAAGCGCCATGCGCTCGGCGGCAGCTTCTTCGAACCGACGGTGATCGGCGATGCCACGCCGGACATGCTCTTCACAACGGAAGAGATTTTCGGCCCTGTTGCACCCATCTACAAATTCGAGACGGAACAGGAAGCGATCGATCTGGCCAACAACACCCAGTTCGGCCTTGCCTCCTACTTCTACACACAGGACCTTGGACGGGTGTTCCGGGTTTCGGAAGGCCTGAAATACGGCATGGTCGGCGTCAATGAGGGCATGATCACCACGGTGGAAGCACCGTTTGGCGGCCTGAAGGAATCCGGTCTCGGCAAGGAGGGCGGACATCAGGGCATCGAAGACTATCTCGACACCAAATATATCTGCGTTGGCGGTCTGGGGCTGTAAGTCTGATGCATACGGAAATTTTCGGCCATACGCCCGATGGCGAGGCAGTTCACCGCATCACCATCTCGGGCGGCGGGCTGACCGCCAAAATCCTGACTTGGGGCGCAGTCATCCAGGATTTGCGCCTCAAGGATCACGATCACCCACTGGTTCTCGGCTATCAGGACTTTGCCGACTATCCCGCGCATTCGCCCTATCTCGGGGCGACCATCGGGCGGACGGTCAACCGCATTCGCGATGGCGAACTCGTCATTGACGGCCAGACCTTTGCCCTGCAGCGCAATTTCCATGGCATCCACAACATCCATGGCGGCGATGCCGGGGCGGGACGGCGCACCTGGAACGTCGTGGCCGTCGGCCCCGATTATGTCACGCTGACGATCATGCTTGGCGACGGCGAGATGGGCTTTCCCGGCAATCTCACGATCACCTGCACCTATATGCTGGAATCAAAGGGGACGCTGGCCATCCGCCTCGATGCGGTGACCGACAAGCCGACGATCTGCAATCTGGCGCATCACAGCTATTTCAATCTCGACGATGGCGGCCTGACCGACGTGCTGGATCATCAGGTCAAGATCGGCGCCGAGGCTTACCTTGCCGTCAATGGCGATCTGCTTCCCGACGGGCGCGTCCTGCCTGTTGCGGGAACGGCGCATGATTTCCGCGAATACCGGACGATCCGGCGGGAAGAGGACGGCAAGCAGGTTGTCTATGACAACAATTTCTGCGTTTCCAGCCAGCGCCGCCCCTTGCAATGGGTGGCATCCGCCAAGGGTGCGCGCAGCAACATCGAGATGCAGGTGCTGACCACGGAGCCAGGTGTGCAGTTCTACGCGGCCAATACGCTGGGCGGGCGACCGCCGCTCGGCTTGACGGGGCAGACCTATGCCGATTATGCCGGGTTCTGCTTTGAAGCGCAGAACTGGCCGGATTCGACGCATTTCCCGTATTTTCCGCAGTCGATCCTGCGTCCGGACGAGACATACAGCCAGATGACCCGCTACACCTTCAAGAAGCACAAGGTTTAGATCGTGGCGCGTGGTTCGACAAGCTCACCATGAGGGAGGGTGAGGATTGCAGGGAGCTATATTCTGCAGCGTCTAAGATTAGCTTTGCAGCCCGTCCAGTCCCCTCATGGTGAGCTTGTCGAACCACGCGTGACAGTGCTGCCGCTTCTAGCGGCTGAAGGCCTTGCGCGCTTCCCCCATCGGCGCCAGTGCGCCATGGAACTCAACGACCCGCGCCGCGACCCGGTGGGCGCGGGCTGCGGCGTCAACAGGCTCAAGACCGGCCAGGCGCGAAGCGATGTAACCGCCGTTGAAACTGTCGCCGGCCCCCGTCGTGTCCACGGCGTTGGCGCGGACGGCGGGGACGCGGCTTTGCCGGTCGTCCACAACCACGAGCGCCGGGTCGGTGCCGTCCTTCACCACGATTTCCCGCACGCCATAGCTGGCGATGCGCGCGGCGGTTTCTTCCGGCGTGGCATCGCCGAACAGGGCATTTTCATCGGGGAAGGTCGGCAGGGCGATGTCGGCGACGTGGTAGGCATCGATCAGCGCCTGTCTGGCCGTCTCGGCGTTTTCCCACAGGCGCGGCCGGTAATTGGCGTCGAAGGCGACGAGCGTGCCCTGACGGCGCGCATTGCTGACGGAGTTCAGCACGTTCTGGCGGCTCTTCGGGCTCAAGATGCCCATGGTGATGCCGGAGAAATAGATGATCTTGCGCCCATCGAGGCTGAGCGCCAGGGCCTGCGGATCGTCGCCGAGATGGCGGGCGGCGGAATCGTTGCGCCAATAGGTGAAGGAGCGTTCGACACCCGTCAGCGTGATGGCGTAAAGGCCGGGGCGTGCACCTGTTATAACCGGGCTATGGGCGGTGTTGATGCCGTTGTCCGCAAGGAAGGCCCGCTGCTTGAGCGAGAACGGATCGTCGCCGAAGGCCGTGACGTAATCGACGGCAAAATCGGCGTCGGTGAGGGCGCGCACATACCAGCTGGTGTTGAGCGTATCGCCGGCAAATCCCATGCGCCACTGGTCGCCATTGGCTCCCGACAGCTCAATCATACACTCGCCGATAGCTGCAAACCCGCCCATGAAAACCTCCTCAACATGCATCCGGTGCGACTGATATACGAGTGCGATGCCGCTGTCATTTGTTAAAAATACCGGCTGTCATCAAGACTTAAACATGCGATGTTAGACGGCAAACGCATTTGCACGACACAGAAGGAGGTTGCGTTGTCCCGCGTTACGACAATTGATGAACTTGAGGTCATTTACGGCAATGGCGCGATAGCGGAAGCATCGACCGCCAAGGTGGCGGACCGCATCATTCCGGAATACCGGCAACTGATCGAAGGTTCGCCCTTTGTGGCGCTGGCAACGAGCGGGCCGGAGGGGCTCGATTGCTCGCCGCGGGGCGATCTGGCCGGGTTCATCCGCATCCATGACGAGCGGACGCTGATGATGCCCGACCGGCGTGGCAACAACCGCATCGATTCGCTGCGCAATATCGTGCGTGATCCGCGCGTGGCCCTGCTGTTCCTCATCCCCGGTCTCAACACGACCTTCCGTGTGAACGGCCGTGCGTTCATCGATACGGATCAGGCGCTGCTGGACAGCTTCGTCATGGATGGCAAGGCGCCGCGCTCCGTTCTCGTCATGGAAGTCGAGGAAGCCTATTTCCAGTGCGCGCGGGCGCTCATCCGCTCGGAATTGTGGAACCCGGAGAAATTCCGCTCGCCGAAGGAATTCCCGACGCCGGGCCAGATGCTGGCGGCGCTGAGCGAAAACCGCGTGGGCGGTGAAACCTATGACAATGAATGGGCCGCACGCGCGGCCAAAACCATGTGGTAGATTGAATCAATCCAACGGAGGCGTTCGGTGAAACAGGTGAGTGCTTCCAATCCGGTAACCGGAGGTAGGAACTGGCTGCCGTTCCGATCGCTGGCGGGATGGAGGCTGTCCGATCTCAACGGCGATGTCATTGCCGGCCTGACACTGGCGGCCATCGCCATCCCCGAACAGATGGCGACGGCACGCCTCGGCGGTTTTGCCCCCGAGATCGGTTTCTTTGCCTTCATTGCGGGTTCGCTGGCCTTTGCCATCTTCGGCGCCAGCCGCCATCTCTCCGCCGGGGCCGATTCAACCATCACGCCGATCTTTGCCGGCAGTCTTGCATTGCTGGCCACCAGCGGCTCGCCCGAATTCGGTCTGCTGGCGGCGGCGCTCGGCCTGATTGTCGGACTGATCGTTGTCGCAAGCGGCATCTTCCGGCTCGGCTGGATTGCCGATCTCCTGTCGGTGCCGGTCACGACGGGCTTTCTCGCCGGTATTTCCATCCACATCATCATCTCGCAATTGCCCGGCCTTCTGGGCATCGCCGCGCAGTCGGGCGATGTGTTTCAGCGTGTCTCGGCAACCATTGCCAGCGCCGGACAGATCAATCCGTACAGCGTTGCCATCGGGGCGGGTGTGTTCCTGATCGTGTTCCTGTCCGAGCGGATCAACGCGCGGATACCCGGCGCCCTGCTGGGGCTTGTCGTCTCCACCCTTGCGGTGGTGCTGCTCGGCCTGCAAAGCCGCGGCGTGACGGTTCTCGGCCCGCTTCCCAACAGCCTGCCGCATGCTGCCCTGCCGCAGATCGGTTTTGAGCAATTGCGCAGCCTGCTGCCCCTCGCATTGCTGGTCGCCGTGGTGGTGATGGTGCAAACGGCGGCCACGACACGGTCTTTCGTGTCCAAGAATGGCGCCGCGCCCGACGTCAACCGCGATTTTGTCGGCGTGGGGGCAGGCAGCATCCTGTCGGGGCTGTTTGGCGCCTTTCCGGTCAATGCCAGCCCGCCGCGCACGGCGATTGTCACGGAGACCGGCGGGACGTCGCAGATCAGCGGCCTGATCGCAGCGGCGATTGTCCTGGCGCTGGTGGCGTTCGGCGGCCAGCTGCTGGCGAGCGTGCCGCACGCTGCCCTGGCGGGCATCCTGCTCTTTGTCGCCCAGAGGATCATCCGCTGGCCGACGATCATTGCCGTGTACCGCGAGGCGCGGGGCGAATTCGGCCTGATCCTCATCACCATGGCGGCCATCGTCGCCCTGCCCATCGAATCGGGGGTGACCATCGGCATTGGGCTGTCGCTGCTGCATGGCCTGTGGGCCGTGATGCGCGCCCGCCCCATCGAGTTCGAAAAAGTGCCGGGCAGTTCGATCTGGTGGCCGCCGAGCGCCGCCAAGGACGGCGAGAAGATACCCGGTGTCCTGGTCGTGGCGTTCCAGGCGCCGCTTTCCTTTGTCAACGCCGATGATTTCAAGCGCGGTCTGTGCAGCACCATCGATGCGAGCGGGCCAGCGCTCAACCTCGTTGTCCTCGAAGCCAGCAGCATTATCGAGATCGATTACACGGCATCGCAGGCATTGACGGACGTGATAAACTACTGCCGGAACGCCGATGTAAAATTCGCCATAGCCCGGCTGGAATCGGTCCGGGCGCAGAATGCCCTGTCCCGGTTCGGGCTTATCGCCTCGCTCGGGCCGGACAACATCTTTCACAGTGTCGATGATGCCATCCGAAAACTGGCACCAAACCGAGGGGAATGATCATGCAGATATCCGGAACAAGAGAACCCATTGTAACGCCGGTTGCGATCAAGGATCTGCGGCCGACCCAGATCACCGTCGGCATGCGCGAAGTGGACGAAAAGCGCAAGAAATGGCGCCAGCAGAAGGGCGCGAAGG
Organism: Phyllobacterium sp. MT110; assembly: GCF_058792715.1. Taxonomy (NCBI): domain Bacteria; kingdom Pseudomonadati; phylum Pseudomonadota; class Alphaproteobacteria; order Hyphomicrobiales; family Phyllobacteriaceae; genus Phyllobacterium; species Phyllobacterium sp. MT110. Next base: position 1,679,021 of record NZ_JBXAFE010000001.1, on the reverse strand, counting down.
GCGGCAAGTTTCTCGGCGAACACATGATCCCCGTGGTGCTTGGACCGAACAGGCGCAATTACGTCATCGACCATCACCATCTTGCGCGCGCACTGCACGAGGAGGGGGTAAAACACATTCTTGTCACCGTCGTCAGCGACCTGTCATCGCTGGAGAAGGATGCGTTCATGGTGGTTCTCGACAATCGCGGCTGGATGCATCCCTTTGATGCCGAGGGCAAACGCCGTGACTATGCGGCCATTCCCAAGGCGATCAAGGATCTCGACGACGATCCGTTCCGCAGCCTTGCCGGTGAACTGCGCCGTGCCGGCGGCTATGCCAAGGACACCACGCCGTTCAGCGAGTTCCTCTGGGCGGATTTTCTGCGGCGCCGGATAGGCCGCAAGGCGGTGGAAGCCGATTTTGACGCCGCTCTCAACCGTGCCCTCAAGGAAGCCAAGGGCGATGCCGCCGGTTATCTGCCGGGCTGGTGCGGGTCGGTGACGGATTAGGAATGAATTGACGCTTGGCATTCCCATCGTGCGTGGTTCGACAAGCTCACCATAAGGGAGGTGGTTTGGCTGCATGCCAATCGCGAACGTCGCAGAATAAGGCTCGCTGCAACTCTCGGCCTCCCTCATGGTGAGCTTGTCGAACCACGCACCACGCGCGATGCAATCGACTGCCGATAACTAGACCATCGACTTGCCGTCGATTGCGATCTCCATGCGGTCGGCGGCAAAGCGGCTTCTGGCATATTCAATGGGATGGCCGTCCATATCGACATTGATCGCCGTGGAGACGAGAACGATGGCGCCCGGCGACAGGCGCAGGTGCCGCAAATCCTCCGCATCCGCATGGCGCGCGGCGATGATGGTCGATTTGCGCAGATAATCGTCAATGCCGGCCGCCTTCAGGGCGGCGGTGATGGAACCTGATACCCGGTAATCCTCGACCACGTTGGGTACCCGCGCCGCATCGAACCATGCGGTGGCGCAGGAAACGGGATTGCCGTCCGCCGTGTGCATGGAATCGATCCTGATCACCTGGCCGCCCGTCATGCCGAGGGCTGCGGCGACTTCTCCCGCCGCGTCCTCGATGCGGTGACCCAGCAATATGCCTCTGGTCTCGCGCACCTGCGTCGCCAGGATTTCGGAAAACCGCGTCCGCTCGCCGATGCGGTAGGTCAGTTTCTTGCTGTTGGCCACGAAGGTGCCGCGGCCCTGTTCGGCGCGCAGCACGCCTTCCTTGGTCAGGGCGGCAATGGCGCTGCGGATGGTGTGGCGGTTGACCGCGAAGCGTTCGGCCAGGGTTACCTCCGGCGGCAGCCTGGCGCCGCTCGGCATTTTCCCCGCCGTGATGTCGCCGCGGATCTGGTCGGCAATCTGCCGCCAGATGGCAACGCCGCTGTTGCGGGTGATGAATCGCGCGGATTTCACGTTTTGTCATGCTCCTGTCATTGACGGGATTTATAGGTGTGTTTATTGTCTAATTGTATAGATAAATAGACAAATCTGAGCGAGATGTCAATGATCAAAGAAAATATACAGTCCACGGAAACCGGCGGCGCGCCGGATCTGCAGCGCAAGGCCGCCATGGCCCTGCTGGCGCAGGCGACCGCGCCTGAAATGGCGGCCCTGTGGGCCGGATGGGGCGACAAGCCCGAGATAGAGACCCTGCGCGGCCCGGAAACCGGCCTCGTCATGCTGCGCGGCCGTATCGGCGGCGGCGGCGCGCCGTTCAACCTCGGCGAGGCGACAGTGACGCGCGCAACGGTGCGGCTCGGCAATGGTGCCGTCGGCCATGCCTATGCGCTCGGCCGTCACCGCGAGAAGGTGCGGCTTGCCGCCGTCTTCGATGCGCTGTGGCAGCAGCCGGAATGCCGCGATGCGGTGGAGCGCGCGGTGCTTGCGCCGATTGCCGATCGTCTCGAACGCGACCGCACGTCGAAGCGCGCCGAGACCGCTGCGACCAAGGTCGATTTTTTCACAATGGTACGGGGTGACGACTGATGCATTCGGACACACAAATCTTCGAGGGCGGTTTCAGCGACAGCGTGCTGAACGCACAAACCGTTTTCCGCGCGCTGATGGATGCGATGGCCAATCCCGGCAGGATCGTGGACGTGAGCGATCTCGCCGTGCCGCCTGCACCGCTGACGTCTCTGGCCGCGTCGATTGCCGCAACCCTGTTCGATCACGACGCAACCGTGTGGTGCGACCGGGCGATCTCCGGTTCAACGGCGTGCGCGGGATGGCTGAAATTCCATACCGGCCTCGAATTGACGGATGAAACGGCGGAAGCCGATTTTGCCCTGATCAGCGATGTGGCAACGATGCCCTCGCTTGAATCCTTCTGCCGCGGCACGTCGGAATATCCTGATCGTTCGACGACGCTGATCCTGCAGATCGACGGTTTCGACGGCGCGGACACGCTCGTTCTCGAAGGGCCGGGGATCAAGGATTCCATGGCGTTCTCACCCAGCCAGCTGCCGAAAATGTTCATCGATCAATGGATCGCCAACCGCGCGGCTTTCCCGCGCGGTGTCGACCTGATCTTCGCCGGCAAGGGTGCGCTTGCCGCGCTGCCCCGCACCACGCGCATCAAGAAGACGGAGGCCTGAACCATGTATGTTGCAGTCAAGGGCGGTGAAGCCGCCATCCGCAATGCGCACAAGCTTCTGGCTGACCGGCGCCGCGGCGACCGGGATGTGGCGCCCATCCAGCTCGATCAGATCGTCGAGCAGATGTCGCTGGCCGTCGACCGGGTCATGGCCGAGGGCTCGCTCTACGATCCCGAACTTGCGGCGCTCGCCATCAAGCAGGCGCGCGGCGATCTGATCGAGGCGATTTTTCTCGTGCGTGCCTACCGGACCACATTGCCCCGTTTCGGCTATACCAAGGCGCTGGAAACGGCGCAGATGCAGATCGAACGGCGCATTTCCGCCACGTTCAAGGATCTTCCCGGCGGGCAGCTTTTGGGCCCGACATTCGATTACACCCACCGTCTGCTCGATCCTGAGCTTGCCGTGGATGCACCGATTGAAGCGCCGGACCAGCGCGACGAGCCGGAGGTTTTCACACCCCGGGTCACCGACATCCTCGGCCATGACGGCATGATCGAGGAAGATGGCGACCTGCCGGAAGGCGCAGTTGCGGGGGATTTGACCCGCGAACCGCTGACCTTTCCGCTGGAACGCGATCTGCGCCTGCAGGCGCTGGCACGCGGCGATGAAGGTTTTCTGCTCGGGCTCGCCTATTCGACGCAGCGCGGTTATGCCCGCAGCCATCCCTTTGTCGGTGAAATCCGCATCGGCGAGGTCGAGGTTGAACTTGAGGCGGCAGAGCTGGATTTCCCGCTGACGCTCGGCACCATCCGCGTCACCGAATGCCAGATGGTCAACCAGTTCAAGGGGTCGGCAAAGCAGCCGCCGCAGTTCACGCGCGGCTATGGCCTGGTGTTCGGCCAGAGCGAGCGCAAGGCCATGTCGATGTCGCTGTGCGACCGTGCCCTGCGGGCAAGGGAGCTGGGCGAAGATATCACCGCCACGGCGCAGGACGAGGAATTCGTCATTTCCCACAGTGACAACGTGCAGTCGACGGGCTTCGTCGAGCACCTGAAATTGCCGCATTACGTGGATTTCCAGGCCGAACTCGATCTGATCCGGCGCATGCGCGCCGAGCATGAGCGCAATCGGCTGGACGGCGTCGAAACCAAAGAGGCAGCAGAATGACCGATCTAGCGACCTATAATTTCGCCTATCTGGATGAACAGACCAAGCGGATGATCCGCCGCGCCATCCTGAAAGCCATTGCCATTCCGGGGTATCAGGTGCCGTTCGCCTCGCGCGAAATGCCGATGCCCTATGGCTGGGGCACCGGCGGCGTGCAGGTGACCGCCGCCGTTCTCGGACCGGACGATACCTTGAAGGTGATCGATCAGGGTGCCGATGACACGACCAACGCCGTGTCGATCCGGGCTTTCTTCCAGAAAGTCGCCAATGTCCGCGTGACCACGAAAACAGCGGATGCGACGATCATCCAGACGCGCCACCGCATTCCCGAAGCACAGCTGCAGGCCGGGCAAATTCTCGTCTATCAGGTGCCGATCCCCGAGCCGTTGCGGTTCCTGGAGCCGCGCGAGACCGAAACCCGCAAGATGCATGCGCTCGAAGAATACGGACTGATGCACGTCAAGCTCTATGAGGACATTGCCCGCCACGGCCATATCGCCACCACCTATGCCTATCCGGTGAAGGTCGAGGGGCGTTATGTGATGGACCCGTCGCCGACGCCGAAGTTCGACAATCCGAAGATGCATATGTCCCCGGCATTGCAGCTTTTCGGGGCAGGGCGCGAAAAGCGCATCTATGCGGTTCCGCCCCATACGGAAGTCGTCAGTCTCGATTTCGAGGATCATCCCTTTGAAATCCAGACATTTTCCCAGCCTTGCGCCCTGTGCGGGGCGAAGGGCAGCTATCTGGACGAAGTCATTCTCGATGACAAGGGCGGCAGTATGTTCGTCTGTTCGGATACGGATTTTTGTGAAGACCGGCAGGCCAAGGGGCACCGCGGTGCGCTGGCGGCAGATACGGCAGAGGCAGCGGAATAATCATGAGCGATACACCTCTCTTGAAGGTCAAGGACCTCTCCAAATTCTACGGCAGCCGCATCGGCTGCCAGAATGTCTCGTTCGAGCTGTGGCCGGGTGAAGTGCTGGCGATTGTCGGTGAATCCGGCTCCGGCAAGACGACATTGCTCAACTGCCTGGCAACGCGTCTTGCCCCGTCGGCGGGCTCGGTGGAATACCGCATGCGCGACGGCCAGTTCCGCGATCTCTACCGGTTGAGCGAGGCGGAACGCCGTTTCCTCATGCGCACCGACTGGGGGTTCGTGCATCAGAATCCGGCCGATGGGCTGCGGATGACCGTTTCCGCCGGTGCCAATGTCGGCGAGAGGCTGATGGCCATCGGCGACCGGCATTATGGCAATATCCGCGCGACGGCCACCGACTGGCTGGGCCGGGTGGAAATCGCTTCCGACCGTATCGATGACCAGCCGCGCGCCTTCTCGGGCGGTATGCGTCAGCGTCTGCAGATTGCCCGCAATCTCGTCACCAATCCCCGGCTTGTCTTCATGGATGAGCCGACAGGCGGTCTCGACGTGTCGGTGCAGGCGCGTCTGCTTGATCTGTTGCGCGGGCTGGTGAGCGATCTCGGGCTTGCGGCCATCGTCGTCACCCACGATCTCGCCGTCGCCCGGCTGCTGTCGCACCGGATGATGGTGATGAAGGACGGCCACATCGTTGAAACCGGTCTGACCGACCGGGTGCTTGACGATCCGCAGGCGCCTTACACCCAGCTTCTCGTTTCCTCCATCCTGCAGGTCTAGCATCATGCCAACACCTCTCGTTGTTTCCGATGTCGCCAAAAGCTTCACCATGCATCTGCGCGACGGCATTCGTCTGCCCGTGGTGGCGAATGTCTCGTTTTCCATCAAGGCGGGTGAATGCGCCGTGCTCGGCGGTCCGTCCGGGGCGGGCAAAAGCTCGATCCTGAAAATGGTCTACGGCAATTATGCCGTCGACCGCGGCCAGATCATCGTGCCCTATGGCGACCGGCTCGTGGATCTTGCCAGTGCCGACCCGCGCACGGTTCTGGGCGTGCGCCGCGACATGATCGGCTATGTCAGTCAGTTCCTGCGCACCGTGCCGCGTGTGTCGGCGCTCGATGTCGTTGCCGAACCGCTGGTGGCGCGCGGCATCGACCGCACCGAAGCGCGCGACAAGGCTGCTGCCCTGCTTGCCGGGCTCAATCTGCCCGAACGGCTCTGGTCACTGCCGCCTGCCACCTTCTCCGGCGGTGAACAGCAGCGCGTCAATATTGCGCGCGGTTTCATCACCGATCACCCGATCCTGCTTCTGGATGAGCCCACGGCTTCGCTCGATGCCAAAAACCGCGAAGTGGTCGTTTCGATGATCCGCAGCAAAAAAGAAGCGGGTATCGCCATGCTCGGTATTTTCCACGACGAGGATGTGCGCGAGGCCGTGGCCGACCGCATCATCGACGTGACCGCATTTGCCGTGCAGAGCGAGGCAGCATGACCCGGCTTTCCCCAACACCGCTTATTCACGCGACCGCGCACGTCGAGGACAGCGAACTCGGCCGCTACACGGAGATTTCCGAGCGCTGCCGCATCAGTGAAACCAAACTCGACGATTATTCCTACATCATGCAGGACGGTGCGGTCTGGTGCGCCACGATCGGCAAGTTCGCCAACATCGCGGCGAGCGTGCGCATCAACGCGACCAATCATCCGACGTGGCGGCCAACGCTGCATCACTTCACCTATCGTGCCGGCGATTACTGGGACGATGCGGGTCCGGAAGAGTCGTTTTTCGAATGGCGCCGGACCAATCAGGTGCGTATCGGCCACGATGTCTGGATCGGCCATGGCGCGACGGTTCTGCCGGGCGTTACCGTTGGCGATGGCGCCGTGATCGGGGCAGGGGCGGTGGTCTCACGCGATGTTGATCCCTATACGATTGTCGGCGGTGTCCCCGCCCGCAAAATCCGCGACCGTTTCGACAAAAAGACGGCGGAACGCCTGCAAACACTGGCGTGGTGGGACTGGGATCATGCCCGTCTGCGTGGTGCTCTGGATGATTTTCGCGCCCTCGATATCGAGGCATTTCTCGAAAAACATTCAGGCTGACTTCTGCCATCCCCAGTTGTCACGTAAGTGCAATAAAAGTGCCATCGCACCTTCACACTAGGGCTTTAGGACAGGGCAATACCAACAAGGATTGGCCTATGCTGAAGATTGAAAACGTGACGCGTCGTTTTGGCAGCAATATTGCCATCGACAATGTCAATGTTGAAATCCCGCAGGGGCAGATGGTCGGAGTCATCGGTCGCTCGGGTGCAGGCAAGTCGACGCTGCTGCGCATGATCAACCGCCTGATCGACCCGTCCGAAGGGTCGATCATCTTCGACGGCAAGGATGTGGCCAAGCTCAACGGCTCGGCGCTGCGAACCTGGCAACGCGATTGCGCGATGATCTTTCAGCAGTTCAACCTTGTTCCCCGCCTCGATGTCCTGACCAATGTCCTCCTTGGGCGCCTGAACCACCGATCCACCATCAAAAGCCTTCTCGGCATATTCTCACGCGAAGAACGTGCCATGGCAATCGCCGCCCTCGAGCGGCTCGATATTGCCAAAACCGCCCTGCAGCGGGCCGGAACACTCTCCGGCGGACAGCAGCAGCGGGTCGCCATCGCCCGGGCGCTGATGCAGAACCCCAAAGTCATTCTCGCCGACGAACCCATCGCCTCCCTCGATCCGCGCAATGCGCAGGTGGTGATGGAATCCTTGCGTGACATCAATGAAAAAGAGGGTCTCACCGTCATCACCAACCTGCATACGCTCGATACGGCGCGGCATTTCTGCGAGCGCATCATCGGCATGCAGGGCGGCAAGGTGGTTTTCGACGGAACGCCGGACGATCTGACCGAGGCTGCAGCGCGCCGCATCTATGGTGCTGATGGCCTGAAGGATGCTTTCTCGGAAGCCATCACATCTACAAGCATTGCGCGTCATGCGCCGACACCAATCCCCGAATTAGAGGCCATATTGGCCGCGCGTTGAGCGCAAACGGATCGGCTTGCCCACGTAACGGGCTCAAGTCCACATAAAAAACTCTGGAAGCTTTGACAGGAGAGATAGTCATGTTGCTTAAGAAAGCCCTTATGGGTGCGATTGCAATCAGCGCCGTGTTTGCAGGCTCGATGGCTCGTGCCGAAAACCTTGAGACCTTTCGCGTCGGTATCATCGGCGGCGAAAACGAAGCAGACCGCCTGCGCAACTACCAGTGCATCGTCGACAAGCTGCCAAAGGTTCTCGGCGTCAAGGACGTCAAGCTGTTCCCGGCGACGGATTATGATGGCGTCATCCAGGGCCTGCTCGGCGGCACCCTCGACTATGCGGAACTGGGCGCTTCTGGCTTTGCCAAGATCTATCTGACCAATCCGAAGGCTGTCGAACCGATCCTGACCACCGTCCAGACCGACGGCGCGACCGGTTACTACTCGATCATGGTTGCCCGCAAGGACAGCGGCATCAAGACGCTGGCCGACATGAAGGGCAAGAAGCTCGGCTTTGCCGATCCTGACTCCACATCCGGTTACCTGATCCCCGTTACCTCGCTGCCGAAGGACATCAAGACCTCGGTCAAGGAATACTTCTCCGAAACCGGTTTCGGCGGCGGTCATGAAAACCTCGTTCTCGCCGTCAAGGATGGCAAGTTCGATGCCGGCACGACATTCGGCTCCGGCGTCGGCAAGTTCGACGAAGGCTACACGTCAGGCAATCTGCGCAAGATGGTCGACAAGGGCCTGATCGACATGAAGGATTTCGTCGAACTCTGGAAGTCGCCGCTGATCCCGAACGGCCCGATCGTTATCCGCACCTCGCTGGATGCCGACCTGAAGAACAAGTTCAAGGCCTTCATGCTCGATCTGCCGAAGAGCGATCCTGCCTGCTTCGCAGCCACCATGGGCGGCGATTTCAAGAGCTATACTGAGGTCAACACCCAGTTCTATCAGCCCATCATCGACGCCCGCAAAGCGCAGATCGGCGGATAAGCCAGACACACATCATCACGGCCAGTTCTGCGGATCTGGCCGTGATTTTGTTTGCGGCACCTTGAAGGATGTTTGCAATGAGCAGAACCGCTTCCCCTGAGTTGTCGTCCGACGGCATCCAGATCGAACGGCACTGGCAGGAGCTTGCCGGACGCCGCCGTGCCTATAGCTGGATCATCGCCATAGGACTGCTGGTCACCATTGCCGGGTCCCTGTGGTTTGCCAATGAATCCAATGCGGGCAAGTTCTTCGACCGTTTGCCGCATCTCTTCGATTTTGCCGGTGATCTGGTTCCGCGCGACGGATGGGAAGTCTGGCGCGCCATGTTCGATCTGCCGTCGCCCTATTTCGACGGAAGCCTGAAATATGACTATCCCGAAGGGCGGGTCTATCTCTTCGGCGGGTTCTACATGCCCGAATATTTCTACAAGATGCTGGAAACGCTCAATATCGCGATTCTGGCGACACTCGCCGGTTTCATTTTCGGTTTCATGATCTGCTTTCTCGCGGCCAAGAATCTCGTGAAGAACCGGTTCATCCGGTTTGCCGCACGCCGTTACATGGAAATCCTGCGCGCCTTTCCGGAAATCGTCATTGCCGGTTTCTTTGCGGCCATCCTGTCTCTTGGGCCGATCCCTGCGATGTTCGCCGTCGGCATCCACACGATCGGCGCTCTCGGCAAACTGTTCTTCGAAGTCGTCGAGAATGCCGACATGAAGGCGGATGAGGGGCTGCGCGCCGTCGGTGCCAACTGGTTCGAGCGGGTGGGCTTTGGCATCGTGCCGCAGGTCATGCCGAATTTCATGTCCTATGCGCTGCTGCGGCTTGAGATCAACGTGCGCGCCTCGACCATCATCGGCGCCGTTGGCGGCGGCGGTATCGGCGAGGAGCTGCGTCTGTCCATCGGACGCGGGCATCAGGCCAAGACGCTGGCGATCATCCTGCTCCTGTTCGTGACGATCATTGCCGTGGATCAGTTTTCCGCATGGCTGCGCCGCCGCCTCGTGGGCGAGCAGGCCTTCACTGTCGGTGGTTAGGATACTATCATGAGCGCTATCACAGCCGACACCATTGCCGATTTCGAGACGCGGTATCCCGCCGTTTTCAATCCGCCGTTCTGGCGCCGTTTCATGCCTGTGCTGATTGCAGCGGGCATCGTGGCCTATGTGTTCTATTGCTGGTGGTTCTTTTCCATCGGCACCGTGCTTGCCGGCGGCCAGTGGCAGCGTGCCGAACTCTACGCCCGCGATTGGGTGTCCTATGCCATCAAGACTACGGTTCGGCCGGGGCCGACTGGCGCGACCGTCAGCTATCCCCGGTTTTCCGAGCTGGGCGACAATCCGAACCCGAGCTGGGTGGTGAAGGACGGCAACAATGTCGCCGTCCTCTTCGGTTCGGACAAGAAGCTCGACATCAACGATCAGCGCGTGATCGTCACGCGGGGCGGCGAGACCCTGACGGTGCTGCTGGCGGCAGACGGCGCCAAGCCGCAAGGGCCGCTGCCGGGCTGGGCAACCCTGAAGGAAGACCAGGTGACGGTGAGTTTCGGCTTTGCCGGGCAGGCCGACATCATTCCGCAGCGGGTCGTGGTGAGCCGCCGGTTCCTCGGCTGGGCGAATTTCGTCTTCGATACGAGTTCGCCGTTCTGGGGCAAGTCCTTTGGCGAGGTGGCCTCGCTGATCGTCAGCGGCGAGCGCATCAAGCCTGAGATGTCGAATGCATCGCTTGCCTTCGACAATATCTGGTTCAACTCCTCATGGCAGCACGGCGATGTCTGGACAAAACTGCTGCAGACCATCGTCATGGCCTTCATGGGCACGCTGATGGCGTCGCTGCTGTCGTTTCCGCTGGCCTTCATTGCCGCGCGCAACATCACGCCGAATGTCTTTGCCAACCAGATCACCAAGCGCTTCTTCGACTTCCTGCGCTCGGTTGATATGCTGATCTGGGCGCTGTTCTTCACCCGCGCCTTCGGCCCGGGACCGCTGGCGGGTATTTCGGCGATCTTCTTCACCGACACCGGCACGCTGGGCAAGGTCTATTCGGAAACGCTTGAAAACATCGACGACAAGCAGCGCGAGGGCGTCAAGTCCGTCGGCGCGTCGCCGGCCAATGTGCAGCGCTACGGTGTCCTGCCGCAGGTTCTGCCGGTTTTCGCCAGCCAGGCGCTGTATTTCTGGGAATCCAACACCCGCTCGGCCACCATCATCGGTGCCATGGGGGCGGGCGGCATCGGCCTGAAATTGTGGGAAGCGATGCGCACCAACACCAACTGGCACAATGTCGCCTATATGGTCGTCCTCATCCTCGTTGTGATATTCATTTTTGACGGCATATCCAACGCCCTGCGCTCCCGTTTAAGCGGGAAGACACAACATTAAATCTCGACGTTCAAAGGCTTGTCATATTTGAAGCGTAACGCGAGACTGTTCCAGAGGAATCATCCATGCGCTATGCAATCTATTTCACGCCGCCATCGGCCGACCCGCTATTGAAAGTGGCGGCGAACTGGCTTGGCCGCAACGCCTTCACCGGCCAGCCGGTGCGGCCGCCGCAGATCCGCGATCTGGCGCATGAGGATTTTGCCCAGCTGACCGAGTCGGCGCGCCGCTACGGTTTCCATGCAACGCTGAAGGCGCCGTTCCATCTGGCTGACGGGATCGAAGAGCGCGAGCTTCTCTCGGCCCTCATGCATTTTGCCTCCTCCATCGAACCCGTCGAAATTCCCAAGCTGACGATCGCCAATCTTGACGGGTTTTTCGCCCTCGTGCCGGAGGAACCGGTGGACAGGCTGAACCAGCTGGCCAATGACGTGACGGTGGCCTTCGACCGTTTCCGCGCGCCGCCGAGCGATGCGGAGATCAAGCGGCGCAACCCGGAAAACCTGTCGCCGGCCCAGCGCCGCAATCTGGAACAATGGGGCTATCCCTATGTTTTTGAGGATTTCCGCTTCCATATGACCCTGACAGGTCCGGTTCCCGAGCGTGACCGGCCCAAAATCGAACGTATTCTGAGTGAATTCTTGGAGCCAGTCCTCGAAGAGCCAGTCGAAATCAACAATCTCGCTTTGTTTACGGAAGCCGAGCCGGGCTTCCCCTTTGAAATTCACTCGCTGCATCCGCTGGCCGGAACCAACCGTAGAAAGACTGCCTGATCATGTCCGCCGAATTGATCCTGAACAACGCGCAAATCGTTCTCGAAGATGACGTCATCAAGGGATCTGTCCTGATCCGTGACGGCAAGATTGCCGATATTTCAACCGGGACGGCAGCGGGCGGCGAGGATTTTGACGGCGACTATCTCATTCCGGGGCTTGTCGAACTGCACACGGACCATCTGGAAGGCCACTACGCGCCGCGTCCGCGCGTGCGCTGGAATCCGATTGCAGCTGTGCTTGCGCATGATGCGCAGATTGCCTCATCCGGTATCACCACGGTTCTCGATGCGCTGCGCATCGGCCTTGACCGCGATGCGGACATGTCCGCCCAGGAAATCCGCAAGCTGGCCGACGCCATCGAAGACAGCGTGCAGCAGGATCGCCTGCGAGCGGATCACTATTTCCATCTGCGCTGCGAAGTGTCGGTCGCCGACTGCCTCGACGGGTTCCATTATTTCGACAATGACAGCCGCGTGCGCCTGGCCTCGCTGATGGATCATGCGCCGGGCCAGCGTCAGTTCGTCGACCTGGAAACCTATGCCTATTACTACCAGCGCAAGCTGAAGCTGTCCGACCTTGAGTTCAACGTGTTCTGCGAACAGCGCATGGAGGAATCGGCCCGCCATTCCGCACCGCACCGGAAAGCCATTTCCGATCTGTGCCGCGAGCGCGGCATCGTGCTGGCCAGCCATGACGACGCGACGACAGCCCATGTGGATGAAGCGGTTGAGCAGGGCATCCACGTTGCGGAATTCCCGACGACGCTGGAAGCGGCGGCTGCCTCGAAGCAGGCGGGCCTTGCCGTGCTGATGGGCGCGCCGAACGTCGTTCGCGGCGGTTCGCATTCCGGCAATGTTTCGGCGCGTGAGCTGGTCGAACATGGCCACCTCGACATCCTGTCCTCCGACTATATTCCGTTCAGCCTGATCCAGTCGACCTTCTTCCTGAGCGACGTGGTTGAGGGGATTACCCTGCCGGATGCGGTGCGGCTGGTGACCAAGAACCCGGCCGAGGCGGTCGGTTTCGACGACCGCGGTGTCATTGAAGTCGGCAAGCGCGCCGATCTGGTGCGGGTCCGGGTTGACGAGCACATTCCGGTCGTCCGCACGGTGTGGCGCGAAGGCCGCCGGGTGGTCTGATGGCAGCGGCAACGATCGAACGCGCACTCAATCCGGCTTCGGCGCCGTTGCGCAACGGCGTGTTTGTCGCCGTTGTCGGCCCGAGCGGGGCGGGCAAGGACACGATCATGGATTTTGCCCGCGACGCATTGCGCGGCCAGCCGGATTTCCATTTCGTGCGCCGGGTGGTGACACGGCCATCGACGGTCGATGCGGAAGACCATGACAGCCTGGGTGAGGAAGAGTTTCTGGCCGCGCAGCGGGCAGGGGCGTTCTGCCATTGCTGGGAGGCCCACGGTTTGCGCTACGGCTTGCCCGTCTCGGTGGACCAGCAGGTGGAACAGGGCGCGGTGGCCATTGCCAATGTGTCGCGCGGTGTCCTGCCGGCGTTGCGCCAGTCCTATGCCAATTTCATCGTCGTGCACATTACCGCGTCGCCCGAGGTTCTGGCGCAGCGTCTGGCCGCGCGCGGCCGCGAGGACGCCGAGGAAATCAAGCGCCGCCTGATGCGGGCTGCGCCAAACCCGTGCGATCCCTCCGATGCCGTCATGATCGACAATTCCGGCGAGGTTGCCGTTGCGGGCAGCGCCTTCGTCGCTGTGCTGAGGAAATCATCGGCCTTTGCCGCCGTTTCCGAGCAGATATGAACCAGACTTATCCGGACATGCAAAAACCGGGGGCAAGCCCCCGGTTTTGTTTACTCTTCGGTCTTCCTAGAAATTGCGCTGGAAGCGGATCGTACCGCCGAAAGCATCGTCGTTGCCGCCATTGGCAAGCGAGGTGTCCTTCCGGTCGCCGTCAAACTTGGTGTAGTTCACTTCCGGTGTGATGGTGAAGCCGGGGACGAGCTCGTAAGCAACGTTCAATGCCGCAGCAACGGTGCCTTCCGATTCATAGCCGACGAGACCGTTGATAGTTGCCTTGTCGGAAACCTTGGCGGCCAGTCCGCCCCAGGCCGCCCAGTCGCCATGCCATGGCGCGAGGAAGTTGCGGTTGACGCGGGTGGTGTCGTAGCCGGACTGATAGCCGCCCATGACGAAGGCCGAGAACGTATCGGTGAACTTCAGGTCGAAGCGCAACTTGCCGGCGAATTCTTCGACGTTGGAGTCATAACCGCCGATCGCACTGACACCGCCCCAACCCTGCTCGAACTTCACGCCACCCATCAGGTGCGGCAGGTAGCTGTCGATGACATAGCCGGAATAGCCGTCATTGGTCGAACCCTGTTCGGCGGCGACGATGACCGAGAAGCCATTGCCCGCGGCATAGGTATAGCTGACCTGGTTGCTCGCCCAGCTGTTGTAGTTGATCACATCGTCATTGATGATGTTGCCGGCGTAGTTGGTCCATGAGCCGAAGATTTCGTCGGCAACACCGATGCGGAAGCCGCCAAGCTCAATGAAGGCCTGCGGAATGGTGCCGCCGCTGTTCACGCCATTGGTGTATTCGAAACGGGTCTGGATGTAGGAACGCAACGTGCCGAGTTCGGTTTCCGAGCGGGCATCGAAGCGGATTTCCGTGCGCAGATGCTTGTTCCAGGTGCCGAACTCGCCGCCGCGGTAGACATTGTCACCCGCGCCGACATCGTAGCGCACATAGCCGCCGATCTTCAGGCAGGTTTCAGTACCGGGGATATAGAAGAAGCCCTTGCCATAAGCATCGCAGACGCGAACATACTCAACCGGTTCCGGCTGCGCCACCACGATAGCATCCGCTGCGCGGGCGCCAGTAACGGCAACCAACGCCGCCGCCGAGCCAAGAAGAATAGCTTTGATGTTCATCGGGAACCTCCATGCAAATCGATGAATCTGTTTTAGGCCGGTTTTTATGACGGTGTAAAACTGAAAAATGCCGAACCGGCGGTTCGATAGACTTTGTTGCGGTTTTATCACGCTACTGAATGTATCCTATCAGGCCGGGGCATTGTGGCGCGAAAGCCATGCTCCGGTGGACAAAACGACCGCCGCGCATTATGAGGAGCGGCGCAATCTGTGGCGATGGCCGGGCAAATTCGGCCGTTTGACCGTCACGTTGCCGATCACGAATTGTGCAAACGCGCCAACACCAATCGAAAGCATCCGGACGTGGCAATGACGGCTGAACAGAACAATGGCTACACGCACAACCGCTTTGCGGTTGCGCCGATGATCGATTGGACCGATCGCCATTGCCGGACGCTGCACCGCCAGTTCACGCGCCATGCCTTGCTCTACACGGAAATGATCGTGGCGGATGCGGCCATCCACGGCAATCGCGAACGGCTCCTGGGTTTTTCCAGCGCCGAGCACCCCGTTGCCTTGCAGCTCGGCGGCTCCGATCCGGCCAAGCTCGCCGAAGCGGCGCGGGTAGGGGAAGCCTTCGGTTACCGCGAGATCAACCTGAATGTCGGCTGCCCGTCGGACCGCGTGCAGTCCGGCACGTTCGGTGCCTGCCTGATGAAAACGCCCGGTCTGGTGGCCGATTGCGTCGCGGCGATGAAGCGGTCGGTGTCGATCCCGGTCACGGTCAAATGCCGGATCGGCGTCGATGATCAGGATATTGAACCGGCGCTCGACGATCTCGCTGGCGGCGTGTTCGCGGCCGGGGCCGATGCCCTGTGGGTGCATGCGCGCAAAGCCTGGCTCAAGGGGCTTTCACCGAAGGAGAACCGGGATATTCCGCCGCTGGATTATGACCGCGTCTACCGGCTCAAGCGGCAAAACCCGAGTCAATTCATCGGGATCAATGGCGGTATTCAGACGCTCGATGAAGCGCTTCAGCATTTGAATCATGTGGATGGTGTCATGCTCGGCCGCGCCGCCTACAACAATCCCATGTTGCTCGCCGATGTGGACAGGGCGATCTATGGCGATGCCCGTCCGGCCGCATCGGTCGATGCGATCATCGACCATATGTGCGCCTATGCGGATGAGCATGTGCGGCAGGGCGGGCGCGTCTCGCACATAGCCCGCCACATGGTCGGCATGTTCCACGGCGCAGCCGGTGCGCGGCGCTGGCGCCAGATTCTGTCCACGGAAGCCAACAGGCCGGATGCGGACAGCAGTGTTATCCGCCGTGCCTATGAAGCCGTGCAGGCCGGATCGGCCGACCAGGCCGCCTGAACCGTCTAATCCGACAGGATCAGGCGATCGCCGCGCACGGAAAAACCGCTGAGGGTGTTGAGGAAATTCATGCCGAGCAGGCTGCCGTCCATGCGGCCCTCCTGCGCGACCATGGCACGGATGTTGCGCCGGAGGATGGCGCCGATCCTGATTTCATCCAGCATCACGATCGCGGCAGTGGCTGCGCCGTTCGCCGTCATGATCGGCGTCCTGTAGGCCAGCTTGTCCGGATTGAGGCCCGCCCGCCGCGCATCGTCATAGGAGAGCACGATGGACGATGCGCCGGTATCGACCATGAAGCCGATCGAGGCATTGTTGACCGAGCCCTTGACCTCGAAGTGACCGTTTTCCGCCTTGGCCAGCGTTACTGTCACGCCGCCATCGCCATCCCTTGCGGAAATCGGGCTGCCGGGAACGAGCCCCGCCGTGACGCGGTGACCGATGTCCTGCAGTTCATAGCGATACTGGTAACCGGCAACCAGAGCCATCAGAATAACCAGCCACATCGCCATGTTGCGCAGGAAGTGGCTGAGCGGGATGCCGGAACCGAGCAGGCCTGCCGCAATCACGATGCCCCAGATGCTCATATAGGCAAGGCGCGCGAACTGGTCATTGGCCAGACCCAGCGTCGTGCCGCTGCCATTGTTGGCGATGAGGAGGAGGGTTGTTCCGGCGATGAGGGCGACGATGATCCAGAACAGGCGGGGCATCAGATCTCCTGTTCCTTTTCGCGGGCCATGCGGGTGCGCCGGGTTTCGCGGCGCGGGCGGCGTTCGATGCTGTCGAGACGGGCGGCAAGGCCGGCCATGATCGTCCGGCGATTGTCCGGCGTCATCGTCAGCCACGCCCCGATTTCCTCGCGCGTGCGCCCGCAGCCGAAACAATAGCCGGTCTTCATATCGATGGCGCAGACGAGGATGCAGGGTGACTCGATGGTGCTCATATCCCAGATTTGGTACAGTTAGACCGCAATCACAAGCCCGAGCAAAAGCGAAATCGTTGCCAGTTGCTGCATGGCGCCCAATGTATCGCCGGTCTGCCCGCCGATTTTGTCGCGGCAGAGGGCTGCAAAGCCATAAAACACCAATCCCGCCAGACAGGCGGGTACGATCACGGCAAAAGGTCCCCCGGCTGCGCCATAGCCGATCACGAGGATGACCGCGCCGATGATCAGGCTGAAATTGGCGGCGTCTTCCGTCGGCGTGCCCGCGCTGTCGGCAACGCCACCGGAGCGGGCGGAAGGAAGCATCTGCCAGAATTTGACCAGGACGGCCCGGCTTGCCGCCTCTGTCGCCACGAGAACGGCGATGGAGGCAATGGGGCTGAGATCGCTGAGAATGTCCATGTAGAAGGCAATGCGCAGCAGTACGGAGAGGATCAGCGCCAGCGTTCCGTAGGAGCCGATGGCCGAATCCTTCATGATCTCAAGCCGCCGCGCGCTGGTTTTCCCGCCGTAGAAGCCGTCGGCAGCGTCGGCAAGGCCGTCCTCGTGCAGGGCGCCGGTGACAATGATCGAGGTGGTGACCAGCAGCAGCGCGGTCACGAATTCCGGCAGGTCGAGGGTGTGTCCGACAAGGATGACCACCGCGGCGGGCACGGCGATCAAGATGCCCGCGAGCGGAAAGCCGCGCACCGTGTCGTGCAGCGAGCCCTGATAATCCTCGAACCATTGCGGCGATACCGGCCAGCGCGACAGAAAGGCCAGCGCGCGCATCGTTTCCTTCAGCAGTTCCATGACCTGTTCCCGTTCAGCAAAGCCGGCGGCCCGGGGCGCGACATTCAATGCCGCCCGATGGCCTTTGCGTTTTGTCTGCCAAAGCTTATAGGACGTGCATCGATAATTTGCCATGAAGACTTGGTTCAAGGAACATCATGACCACTGGCCTGCCATTTGACGATTTCCGCACTCTCATCGAAACCCTGCCCGGACCGGACGAGACCGCTGTCGCCGCCGTGCGCAAGCGCGATTCGACGCTGACCAAGCCGCCGGGCGCGCTCGGCCGCATGGAAGAGATCGTCGAGTGGCTGGCCGCCTGGACAGGCCGTTCGCGTCCGCAGGTGACGCGGCCGCTGGTCGCGGTTTTCGCCGGCAATCACGGCGTCACCGCCAAGGGTGTTTCGCCCTATCCGTCATCGGTGACGGCGCAGATGGTGGAAAATTTCGCGGCGGGCGGCGCCGCGATCAACCAGATCTGCATCGCCAATGATCTCGGCCTGAAAATCTTCGATCTGGCGCTGGAATATCCCACCGCCGACATCACCGAAGAAGCGGCCATGGACGAAAAGACCTGTGCCGCCACCATGGCTTTCGGCATGGAATCCATCGCGGGTGGCACGGATCTTCTGTGTATCGGCGAGATGGGTATCGGCAACACCACCATTGCGGCGGCGATTTTCCACGCCCTCTATGGCGGAACGGCGGAGGAATGGGTCGGACCCGGTACGGGTGCGACCAGTGACGGCATGAAGCGCAAGGCCGATGCGGTGCGCACGGCGGTGGCGCTGCATGGCTCACACCTGAAGGATCCGCTGGAGGTGCTGCGCCGTCTGGGCGGGCGCGAGATCGCGGCGATGGCGGGCGCCATCCTGGCGACGCGCGTTGAACGAATTCCCGTCATCATCGACGGCTATGTCGCGACCTCGGCCGCCGCGATCCTGCATGCGGCCAACCCGGAAGCCATCGATCATTGCCTGTTCGGCCATGTCTCGGCGGAACCCGGCCACCGCAAGGTTCTGGAAAAGCTGGGCAAGAAGCCATTGCTCGACCTTGGCATGCGGCTGGGCGAGGGCACCGGTGCGGCGCTCGCCGCCGGTATCGTCAAGGCGGCGGCGCTCTGCCACAGCGGTATGGCGACATTCGACCAGGCAGGCGTCAGCAACCGGGACTGAGATTTTTGCGCAGCAGCCCCCGGCCAATCATCCGGGGGCTGGATTGGCGTTGCCGGCCAGCCGCTCCAGCAAATCCCGCACCATGTCCAGCTCCGCTTCCGTAAAGCCGGAGCGCAGCCGCGCGTCGTAGGCCATGGCGACACGCCGCAGGCGATGAAACATTGCGCGCCCGCCATCGGTTAGCTCGATCCGGTGGATACGCCGGTTGTCCGGTTCCCTTTTGCGCAGCAAAAGACCTGCATCCTCCATGCCATTCAAGTGATGCGTCAGGGTCGGGCCCTGGATGCCGACCTCATCGGCCAGTTCCGCTTGCATCCGGTGGCCGCCGCGCATCAGCGCCAGCAGGATAAGCCAGACCGATACGGAGCCGCCCTCGACGGCCAGAGCATCATCGAAGGCACGGCTGACAGCTTTGGCCGTGCGCGCGAGCAGCAATCCGATGGGTGGGTGTACGGGTTCCATCATATTCCTTTGACATCGAACAGTTAGATATCTATGTATTATCCGATCGTATCGATCAAGATACCAATTCGCGTCAATACGCCAACAGGGAGGTTCATCATGCCAGTCTTTCTGATGATTTTGCTCGCCATTCACGTCTTGTCATCAATATTCTGGGCGGGATCGACGTTTACGCTTGCCCGGACGGGCGGTGCGGGAAGCCAGCAGTTCTTTCGGCCGCAAATGGGGGCGGCGACCGTGGCCTTTCTGAGCGGTGCCACGCTGATGGGGCTTTACCACGGCAGCTGGCTGTCGGGCTCCGAGACGGTTCTCGGGATCGGCATAGTCACCGCCATCGCCGCAGCGGGGGTGCAGGGTGCGTTGCGGAAAAAACCGGAGATATCCCACCGCATCGCAGCGGGTCTGCTGGCGGTCACCGCCGTCTGCATGGTGATCGCCCGATTTGCTGCCTGAGCGGGCAAAGTGATACCGCCTGCACGCGGGGCGCGTGCCGGCGGTGCAATGCTTGCTAGAATTCCTTGCCGATTTTTGCGTCGACCGAATGATTGCTGGCGCCGCGGATGACAAAGAAGAACAGGATCGCCGCCCACAGGATGGATTTTTCCGAACCTGCCCAGCCCTGACCCTGCGCGATCCAGTGGAAATAGATCGTCACGGCCAGCACGATGGTGGTGGCAAAGGCTGCCGGGCGCGTCAGGAAGCCGAGCGCCAGCAGGATGCCGCCGAAAAACTCCGTTGCCGCCAACAGCGGCGACCAGAACACGCCGGGATAAAAGCCCAGGCCCTCGACCATTTCGATGGCGCCGAACGGGTTGGCGATCTTGCCCGCGCCATGCACGACAAGTGCACCGCCGGCAATGACGCGCAGAAGCGTTTCCGAAAATTGTGCGAGGCCGGTGTAGATGCCGCCAAGGGCCGGAATGATCAGAGGACGGTTGTTTCCATTTGCGTTCATGAAGCTTCCCCATATGAACCTGTTGCAATGGGCCAGCAATGGCGGGGTGCCGCATAACGCGCAAATGACAATAAATTGAACCTGAGTGTTCTAGGCAACTTTTTTGGCGGCGGCGGATTTCGTGGCGGAATCCATATTTTGCAGGACCCGCGCACGCGGGAAAACCGCAAGCGCTTCCGTGCCTTCGCGCAATTTGGAGAAGAGGTGGAACTCGCCGTCATGCATGTGCACGAGGGCCTGCACGATGGGCAGGCCAAGGCCCGTGCCCTGTTCGGCGTTCTTGATGGCGATGGAGCCCTGGCCGAAGGCGGACAGGACCACCGGGATTTCCTCCGGCGGGATGCCCGGGCCATTGTCGCGCACCGAGACATACTGCCCGCCGCCCGCCGTCCAGCCGACCTTGATGTCGATGCGGCCGTTCTGCGGAGTGAACTTTACCGCATTGGCCAAAAGGTTGAGGACGATCTGCCGTATGGAGCGCTCGTCGGCCTGCATCGGCCACATGCCGGTTTCGAACTGGGGCAGCAGCCGTATCCCCTTGTTGCGGGCCTTCAGATCCATCATGTGGATGCATTCTTCGGCGATATCGGTCAGCAGCAGCGGCTCTTCGTTGATGGAGTAGCGCCCGGCTTCGATCCGGCTCAGATCGAGGATCTCGTTGATGAGGTTGAGCAGATGGACGCCGGAGGCATGGATATCCCCGGCATATTCGCGATAGGTGCTGTTCTGTATCGGCCCGAGCACTTCCTTGGCCATGACTTCGGAAAAGCCGAGGATGGCGTTGAGCGGCGTGCGCAGCTCGTGGCTCATGGAGGCGAGAAAACGGGATTTGGCCAGATTGGCTTCCTCGGCGCGGCGGCGGCCTTCGTCGGACATGGCGTTGGCCGTTTCCAGCTCGGCGATCAGGGCATCCTTCTCCGCCTGCAGGGCAAGGGAGACGGATACCGAGCGGTTAAGCCGCGTCGCCACGAGGTAGAAGAAGGCCAGCCCGGCAAACAGCATGATGACCATCGTCGCCTGTATCGGGCTCTGCAGATGGCTGGTGGCGAGGATCGTGTAGGTGATGACCGGCACGGTGAATGCCGCGAGGATGGCCGCGCGCAGGGCCGAACAGATGATGGCGGTAATCGCCATGGCCAGGATCAGGACAACCGCCTGAATGACCGGGAACAGGCTGATGCCGCAGGTGGCGCAGCTCAGAAAGGAAAAATACGCCCATCCCATGCTGGTGAGAAAATGGCCGCCGAGATAGATGATCTGCCAGTTCTTGACCTGTTCGTTGGTGATGCCGATTTTTTCCAGGCGGCGGGCGAGAAGGCCGAGCACCATATAGAGGCCGATCGTGATGCCGGCCCAGACGACCATGTCCCGGCCAAATCCGGCGAGGACGCCGGCCACGGCGATCAGGGCGATGAACAGCGGCAGCATTGCCGCGTTGACGATCAGCGCGCGGGTGTGCATGAACAGCAGTTCACGTTCGAAGTGCCTGATGCCGGCATGTTCCATCAGACGGTCGCGGGCGCGGCGAACCACAACGGACAAATCCTTGTTGCGCGGCAGTTTTCGCCGGTCAACAATGTTTTTGTCTGCACTGATTGCGTCGAGTAATGCCATGCGCCCCGTTCCAGATCGCCGTTTTGTCTGCACTCCGGCAGCATTGCATCGCAAGCCTATTCATAAATGATTAAAAGACTTTCAAATCTGCCCAATCGGCGAGGAGAATCAACCGGCATGGATGGTACGTCGCAATGAACGGGCGGTTTGGCCGTTATCGCCGGCGGTGGCAGCGTCCTGCGGCGGCGCCGCGTTCGCTCGCCAGGAAACTGGCCGACTATCTGCTCATGCTGGTGTTCTTCGCTCTGGTTGCGCTGCTGGCGGCACGGTTGTCGGTGCCGCGCGAGGTGCGGGAGATAACGGGCAAGGCCTATGTCATCGATGGCGATACGGTGGTCGTGACGGGGCAGCATGTCCGCCTCAAGGGGATCGATGCGCCGGAACTCGCCCAGCATTGCGGCGGAGGGCAGGGCGACTATGCCTGCGGGCAGGAGGCGCGGCAGGCGCTGGTCCGGCTAATCGATGGCCGGCCGGTCCGCTGTGAAACGAGCGGGCGGGACAAGTACAAGCGCGATCTCGGTACCTGTTTTGCAGGCGATGCCGATCTCAACCGCGCCATGGTCGAGACCGGGCAGGCCGTCGCCTATGGCGACTACCGCGACGCGGAAATGCAGGCGCGGACGGAACGAAAGGGGCTGTGGAAAAGTTCTTTCGACAGGCCGCAGGATTGGCGGAAGCTGCGCCAGCAGGACGCTGAAACAGCACCGGAGGCGCGGAACCGGCTGGCCGATATCGTCAATGGCGTCTATGACTGGGTGCGTCAGAAACTGGGAGAGATCTGGTGAAACTATATGATGGAGGACGGGCGCCAAACCCGCGGCGCGTGCGCATATTTTTGGCGGAGAAGGGTGTCGAGGTGCCGCTCGTGCCTGTCGACATGGGGGCAATGGGGCATCGCTCGGCCGAAGTGACCGCGCTCAATCCCATGCAGCGCCTGCCCGTGCTTGAACTCAATGACGGAACTGTTATCACCGAGTCCGTGGCGATCTTCCGCTATTTCGAGGAAATCTACCCCGAACCCGCCCTGTTCGGCCGGGGTGCGGTTGGCAAGGCGCTGGTGGAAATGTGGCAGCGGCGGGTCGAACTGCACCTGTTTGCATGTGTGGCTGCTGCCTTCCGCCATATCCACCCGGCGATGGTTGAATGGGAGGTGCCGCAAATTCCCGCATGGGGCGAGGCAAACAAGCCAAAGGCCGTGGCATTCCTGGATATTCTCGACACGCAGCTTGCAACCAACGCCTTCATCGCGGGCGACGACTATTCCATCGCCGATATTACCGGGCTCGTGGCCATCGACTTCTTCAAGCCTGCCCGGATCGAGATGCCCGGCCATGTCACGCATGTGAAGCGCTGGTACGACGCGGTTGCAAGCCGGCCGAGTGCCAAGGCATGAGGCGCTGACCATGCCAGCCCCGGCGCTTGACGTCCTGGCCGCGCAGATCAAGGCATGCCGCCTGTGCCGGGATGCGCCACATTATCTGCCGCCTTTGCCGCATGAGCCCAATCCGGTCTGCGTGCTGTCGCAGACCGCGCGCATCGTCATCTGCGGGCAGGCGCCCGGCATCCGCGTTCACAACAGCGGCCTGCCGTTCAACGACCCGTCTGGCGACCGGCTGCGCGACTGGCTCGGGGTTGATCGCACTGCATTTTACGATCCGGACAAATTTGCCATCGTGCCGATGGGATTCTGTTTCCCCGGCTATGATGCGCATGGCGGCGACCTGCCGCCGCGCAGGGAGTGCCGTCACATCTGGCACGACCAGGTTTTCGCCGCCATGCGCCAAGTCGAGCTTATCCTGACAATCGGCCAGTATGCGCAGGCCTACCATCTGGGAAAGCGCCGCCGTGCGAGCATGACCGATACGGTCTTTCACTGGCAGGATTATTTCGATGCGGCGTCCGGACCCTCGATTCTGCCTCTGCCGCACCCGTCCTGGCGCAACAGCGGCTGGCTGCGCCGGAATCCATGGTTCGAGCAGAACGTTCTCCCTGTGCTCCGGCAGAAGGTCAGGATTCTAATTTGACTGGTTTACGGATGAAATTTTTTTCAGATTTATAAAGTTTAGAATATTTTTCTTGTACGGTGGGGGAATTACGGACCATAAAGTATCCCATTCCAAAGGGACAAGAGATCATGGACAGACTCGACCGAAAAATTCTTCGCCTCCTGCAGGAGGATGCAACGCTTGCGGTGGCTGATGTCGCCAAGAAGGTAGGGTTGTCGACGACGCCGTGCTGGCGCCGTATCCAGAAACTGGAAGAGGATGGCGTGATCCAGCGCCGTGTTGCCATCCTTGATCCTGTCCGCGTCAATACGCGTGTCACGGTGTTCGTGTCGATCCGCACCGGGGCGCACAACAATGAATGGCTGAAGCGTTTTTCCGAAGTGGTGCAGGAATTTCCCGAAGTGGTCGAGTTCTACCGCATGAGCGGCGATGTCGATTATCTCCTGCGGGTCGTCGTGCCTGATATTGCCGCCTATGATGCCGTGTACAAGCGCCTGATCGCCAAGATCGACATTCGCGACGTGTCCTCGGCCTTCGCCATGGAGCAGATCAAGTACACGACGGAACTGCCGCTTGATTACATGAGCATCGAAAAGGAATCGGCCTGATCGCTGCGGGCGTTCAGACCCGCCATGGCGCCTACGGCGCCGTGGTCGCGCCTGCGGCCTTGAGGATCAGTGCAATACTATTGCGCGCGATGCGCTCAAGGTCGGCCCGGGCCGTACCGGCACGGGCGCGCTGCGCAAGGCTGTGCTGCAGGGCGGCAAGCATGTCGGCGACGGCATCGATGTCGGTTGCGGGCGGCAGTTGGGCGTCATCGCGCGCCGCCGCGATCCGCTCGCGGAAGCGCGCGTCCGTGCGTCCGAGCGCGGCAAACAGTTCGGCGCCGATCAATGGGTCGGCTGTCGCCTCGCCGGTGATGACGCTGAGCACGGGGCAACCGAGCGGGCGGTCGTCCCCTTCCGAATAGATGGCAACAATCATCAAAAAATAGTCATTGAGCGCCTTTGCCAGCGAGGGTTCGCCGAAGAGGGCGCGGTTCCAGCGCTCGGCACTGTCCTCGGCGTAATGGGCGACGGCCTGCAGGTAGATCGCGCGCTTGTTGCCGAAGGCGGCATAAAGGCTCGGCCGTGCCATTTTCGTCGCCTCCGACAGGTGGTCGAGCGATGTGGCGGTGTAGCCGCGACGCCGGAATTCGAGGAGTGCGGCACCGAGCGCAGCCTTGGCATCGTATTGGCGCGGACGGCCGCGGGTGGGTTGTTCTTTCATTTTTGTACCGTATCGCAATAAATTCGTTGCAAAAATTTTTATGCGAAGTAGTCTAAAATTCAGCGGCACGGAAAGCAATCCCTCTCGAAGATGAGGCGCGCCATTTCTCCGCCTGGACAAAAAGGACAATCGATGACTGACAAAATCCGTATCGGCATCAACGGGTTCGGCCGCATTGGCCGGACGGTTCTGCGGGCCGCGATGGCGCGCAACGACGTCGAGATCGTGGCGATCAACGACCTGCTGCCAACCGATCATCTCGCTTATCTCCTCAAATATGACAGCGTGCATGGCGGTTTCCGGGGCAGCATAAGTGCGGCAGACGGCGCGCTCGATATCAATGGCCGCAGGGTCAGGGCCTTCAGCGAACGGGAGCCGGGCGCAATCGGTTGGGGCGAGGCGGGTGTCGATGTGGTCATCGAGGCGACCGGCCGCTTCCTGACGCAGGCGGCAGCGGAAGGGCACCTTTCCGCCGGCGCCGGCAAGGTCCTGCTCTCGGCGCCGCCGGAGGACGACACGCCGGTCTTCGTCATGGGCGTCAACGCAGACGGCTATGCCGGTCAGAGCATTGTCTCGAACGCCTCGTGCACGACCAATTGTGTCGCGCCGCTCGCCAAGGCGGTGAATGACGCTTTCGGCCTCGAAGAAGCACTGATGCTGACGGTTCACGCCACAACGTCGAGCCAGAACACGGTCGACGGCGTGGCACGCAAGGACTGGCGTTTCGGGCGCGGTATCCTCGAGAACATCATCCCGGCGACAACCGGCGCGGCGCGCATGGTCGGCAAGGTGGTGCCTGAATTGAATGGACGGATCAACGGCATGGCGGTGCGCGTGCCGGTGTCTGACGTATCGATGATCGATCTCACATGCCGTCTCAGGGAAAACGTGTCCTACAAGGACATCTGCGCGATGATCCGCACGCAGGCGGCCAACGCGATGGCCGGAATTCTCGCCTATTGCGACGAACCCGTCGTCTCAACCGACATGCGCGGCAATCCGCATTCGTCGATCTTCGACGCGCTCGCCGGCATGCAGATTGAAGGCGGGTTGACCAAGCTCGTTGCCTGGTACGACAACGAATGGGGCTATGCCTGCCGTTGCCTTGACCTGGCGGCGCATATTTCGCGCGCCCGGTAGGCGCTGCTGGGGAACCGGCCCGATCGTCTCAGGCCGATGTCCCGGCCGGGCTATTTCTCCAGCCGTGCCAGCAGGGATGACGTATCCCAGCGGTTCCCGCCCATGGTCTGCACCTGCTTGTAGAACTGGTCGACCAATGCCGTGACGGGCAGTTGTGCGCCGTTGCGGTCGGCCTCGTCGAGGCAGATGCCCAGGTCCTTGCGCATCCAGTCGACGGCAAAGCCGAAATCGTATTTTCCGGCGTTCATGGTCTTGTGGCGGTTTTCCATCTGCCACGAGCCTGCGGCGCCCTTGGAAATGACCTCGATGACCTTCTCGATATCAAGGCCAGCCTTCTTGCCGAAGTGAATGCCTTCGGCCAGCCCCTGCACCAGACCGGCAATGCAGATCTGGTTGATCATCTTGGTGAGTTGGCCCGCACCGGCGGGGCCCATGAGGCCGACCATTTTGGCAAAGGATTCGATGACCGGCTTTGCCCGGTCGAAGGCTTCCGATTCGCCGCCGACCATGACGGTCAGCACGCCGTTTTCGGCACCGGCCTGGCCGCCCGAGACCGGCGCGTCGAGAAAATGGAAGCCGCGCTTGCGCGCCTCCGCATCGAGTTCACGCGCCACTTCCGCCGACGCGGTGGTGTGATCGACGAAAATCGCGCCCTTCTTCATCGTATGAAAAGCACCGTTTTCGCCGATGGTGACAGCCCGCAGATCGTCATCATTTCCGACGCAGCAGAAGACAAAATCCTTATCCGCAGCGGCTTCTCCGGGGGTCGGTGCATGCTTGCCATGAAACGCATCAGCCCACTTTTTCGCCTTTTCGCCATTGCGGTTGAAGACGGTGACGTCATGGCCCCCACGAGTCTTCAGGTGACCCGCCATCGGGTAACCCATTACACCAAGACCGATAAATGTGACTGTTGCCATTCCGTAATTTCCTCTGTCAGATAGGCTATGTGTTCGAAGGATTGCGGGAGAGGTTAGGACAATGCGGCGGATCATCAAAGGCCTATTGTGGATTGTTTTTTCCCTCATTCCGCTCGCTCTGATCGCAGGAGGCGCCGGTTACGTCTGGCTGGCCCGCTCGGTGCCCCCGGCCACCGGCGAGATGGTGCTGACGGACCTTGCGGCGCCCGTCACGGTGACGCGGGACAAGAACGCGGTGCCGCATATCGTCGGCAGCAATGTCGAGGATGTCCTGACCGCCCTCGGCTTTGTCCACGCGCAGGAACGCCTGTGGCAGATGGAGGTCACCCGCATGGCCGGGCAGGGGCGCCTGTCAGAAATGTTCGGCGACAAGACCGTTTCCACGGACCGGTTTCTGCGCTCGCTCGGTGTTTACGAATCCGCCGTCGCGTCGGCCGCTTCGCTCGATCCGGCGGACCGCAAGCGCATCGATGCCTATGTGCGCGGCATCAACGCCTTCATCAACAGCAAGGGGCGCTCCTTCGCATCGAAATATTCGCCTGAATTTGTCGTCCTCGGCCACAAGCCGGATGAATGGACGGCTGCCGATGTGATCGTGACGCTGAAGATGATGTCCGTGACTTTGGCCGCCAATATCGATCAGGAAGTGTTGCGTCTCAAATTTGCCCGGCTGGGAATGACGGATGCGGAAATCACCGATCTCCTGCCGCCTGTGGCCGATGACGCACCGCCGCCGCTGCCGGACCTGAAGCAGCTTCTGGGCTTGCCAAGCGGACCGATCAGGACCGGCGCGTTGCAAGCCGAACAGCGGTTTGCCGCGCTCAATGCCGTCATGTCGACCGGCGCATCGAACAACTGGGTGGTGGGCGGGGCGAAAACCGAAACGGGCAAGCCCATCCTGGAGAACGATCCGCATCTCGGGCTGACGGCGCCTGCCGTCTGGTATCTGGCGCATCTGGAAGTGAAGAACGCCGATGGCAGCAGCAAGAATCTCGTCGGCGTGACGCTTCCGGGCGTGCCTTTGGTGCTGCTCGGGCGCAATGATCGCATTGCCTGGGGTTTCACCAATACCGGCTCCGACGTTCAGGATATTTTTGTCGAACGGATCAATCCGGCCAATCGGAATGAATATCAGACGCCAGAGGGCTTTGCGCCGTTCCGCAAGCAGCCTGTCACCATCAAGGTCAAGGGCGGCAGTGACGTGACCTTCGACCGGCTGGTCACGCGGCATGGGCCGGTGCTGCCTGCGGACTATCGTGGTCTTGATCATTATCTGCCTGACAACACGGTTGCAGCGCTGGCATGGACCGCACTTGCCGATGACGACAGAACCATATCGGCTGGCCTGAAACTCTGGGATTTTGCCAGTGTGGCCGATTTCCAGAACGGGATGCGCGATTTCGTCACGCCCATGCAATCGATTGTGATTGCCGATGTCGACGGCAATATCGGGCTGATCGCACCGGGCAGGGTGCCGGTCCGCGATCCGGCCAACCGGATCATGGGGCGTGCGCCGTCGCCGGGCTGGGATGCAACCTATGACTGGAAAGGCACCATTCCCTATGAGGAGCTGCCCCGCAGCTATAACCCTCCGGAAAATGTCATCGGCACGGCCAATACCAAGATGGTGGATGCAGCCTATCCGCATTTCCTGACATTCGACTGGGACGAGACATGGCGGTTCGACCGGATCAAGGCACTGATCTATGGCGCGGACCGGCAATCGATGGAGAGCAACCGCAAGGCGCAGGGCGATGCCTATTCCAACGCCTATGCGGTGCTGGGGCCGGTGATGCTCAAGCTGATCGAAGGACGAAAGGACATCGATCAGGCCGCGTTCAAGCAATTGACCCAATGGGATTATGTGGAGGACCGCAACCGCATCGAGCCCTTGCTGTTCAATGCCTGGCTGCGCGCGGCCACCAAACGCATTGTCGAGGATGATCTCGGCGAGGCGTTCCCAACCTACTGGCAGGTGCGGGTATCGGCGATGCTGCGCTGGCTTGGACCCAATCCGGCGCGCGACTGGTGTGATGACCGACGGACACCGGAGAAGGAAACCTGCGGCGACGTGCTTGCCCTGGCGCTGGCCGATGCCCTGAAGGATCTCGATGGCCGCCTCGGGGCGGACCGCTCGAAATGGAACTGGGGCGCGCTGCATTATGCCTATGGGGCGCACCGGCCGTTCGCGCAGGTCAGCCCGCTCGACCGCATCTTCAATGTGGATGTACCGGCCTCCGGCGGGGCTTTCACGCTCGACCGGGCCAAATCGCAGCTCACGGATGAAAGCAATCCGTACCGTGCCACGCATGGCAGCAGTTATCGCGGGTTGTTCGATCTGGCCGATCTCAACCGGTCGATCTATATCCAGACGACCGGCCAGTCCGGCAATGTGTTTTCAGCCAATTATCGCGATTTTGCGCAGAAATGGGCCGATACGCAGGGAATTACCATCCCGACGGACGAAAAGGCCTATCAGGACGGCTTGCTGGGGGTCTGGCGGTTGAAGCCGCAGTAAGTCTGTCAGGTGAGCGGCGTCATCACGGCCTTCCGGTAGGCCGGGCGGCTCTTGAGGCGGTCATACCATGCGAGCAGATGCGGGTGATCGGGGCGCTTGATCGGCATCTCGAACCACGCATAGGCAAAGCAGCCAAGCGGGATGTCGCCGACACCGAAGTCTGCACCGGAGAGATAGGGCTGGGAGGCCAGCGCCGCATCGGCAATGGCAAACATCGCGCCACATTCCGCCAGACCCTTGTCCCTGGCGGCGTGATCCTGCTGGTCCGGTGCGAGGCGCACGGTGTTCCAGAACACGTCGCGGAAGGGGATGGCGATGCTTGACGTTGCCCAATCCATCCATTTTTCCGCGCTGGCACGCGCCGCGGCATCTTCGATATGCAAGGTCGACTTGCCGTATTTCGCCGCGAGATAGCGCACGATCGTGTTGCTCTCCCAGAGGGCGAAGCCGTCGTCTTCAATGGCGGGCACGCGGCTGTTGGGGTTGATGGCGCGATATTCCGGGCTGGCAACGATGCCATAGGCACCGCCAGCGGGAATATTTTCATAGGGAATGGACAGTTCTTCGGCCGCCCAAAGTGCCTTCTTGACATTGGTCGAGTTGCCGCGGCCCCAGATTTTCAGCATCGTTTGTTTCTTTTCGGTCAGTTGAATCAGCGTATCAGATGCCGGGTGATGCGGCGTTCCATCCAGTCCCAGATGTGACGCAGTATTTCCACCAGCAGCAGATAGATGATAGCGGCCCAGAGATAGGCCTGGAAATCGAAAGTCCGTGAATAGGCGAGTTTGGTGTAGCCCATGAGATCGTAGACGGTGATCAGGGCGACGATGGCCGATCCCTTGATCATCAGGATGACCTCGTTGCCGTAGGGGCGCAGGGCAACGATCAGCGCCTGCGGCAGGATGACCTTGCGGAATGTGACGAACTTGGAGATGCCGAGGGAGGCTGCGCCTTCCCATTGCCCGAGCGACACGCTCTGGATGGCACCCCGCAATATTTCCGCCTGATAGGCCGCCGTATTGAGCGCAAAGGCCAGGAAGCCGCAATACCAGGCTTCACGGAAGAACCACCACAGCCCGATTGTTTCGAGGAAGCCGCGAAACTCGCTGACGCCGTAATACATCAGGAAGACCTGGGCGATCAGCGGCGTGCCGCGGAAGAAATAGACGTAGCCGTAGGCGATCGCCGCGCCGATCTTGTTCTTGGTCATTCGGCCATAGGCCACGGGGACCGACAGGATGGCCCCGAAAATAATGGAGCTGAATACCAGCGTCAGGGTGGTGACCAGGCCCTGCCAGTATTTCGGGCCATAGGTCTGGATGAGAACGATATCCCAGGCGGCATAGAGATCGAGCAGGAGCCCTATGATCAGGGCGGCCCAGAACGCGACGAGCACATGGCCGATAATCCGCGTCCTGGTCCAGCGTTTCGCCGGTGCGGGCGGACGGCTTATCGCGGCTGTGCGGGCATTGAGGAAGCTTTCGGTCATCGCCGCACTCCGCTGGCTGTCGTGCGCCGTTCGATGGCATGGATCACGAAGGACGAGAGAATGGCGAGCACCAGATAGATCAGGCAGGCCGTACCGTAGAACAGGAAGGCATGTTTGGTGACGCGCGCCGCAACGCCGGTCTGGCGCAGGATATCCGCCAGTCCGATCGCGGACACCAGCGCCGTATCCTTGAGCAGGATCATCCACAGATTGGAAAGGCCGGGCAGGGCGACGCGGATCAGTTGCGGCAGGACCACTTTCCACATTGTCTGGCCGTAGGAGAGGCCGATGGCATAGCCGCCCTCATACTGGCCGCGCGGGATGGCGCGGAATGCGGAGAGAAAGACTTCGCTGGCGTAGGACGAAAACACGGCACCCATGGCGAACATGCCGGCCAGAAACGAGTTGATCTCGATGGTTCCGGAAAAACCCAGCAGGACGCCGAGCTTCTGGATGCCGATCTGTGCGCCGAAATAGACGAGAAACAGGGTGAGCAGCTCGGGCAAGCCACGAAAGATCGTGGTGTACATATTGGCAGCAAGCCGGATGGACGGTTCTTCGGCCTGTTTGCCGAGAGCGACGAAAAATCCGATGAGCAGTCCGACAGGCAATGTCGCAAGTGCAAGAGTGACAGTCACAAGAATGCCGCTTGCTATGCTCAGGCCCCAGCCGCCTTCACCAAATCCCAATAACGCAATTGAGCCCATAGGCTTCTTTCATTCTTTTGCAGGCCATTCCCCAGTGCCCGATTTTTCGGGCCGGCCCGTCATTTTTGAATTTAAAGTTCAGGTTCGAATTTGGAGTTCAGGAAGGGATGGCGGAACAGATCCGCCATCCCCCTTGGTCAATTCACAAGGCTAGAATCAATTTTCGGCGCCATAAACGTCAAGCTTGAAGTACTTGTCATTGATCTGCTTGTATTTGCCGTTCTTGCGGATCGCAGCGATGGCAGCGGAGAATTTGTCAGCAAGGGCCGTGTTGCCCTTCTTGACAGTGACGCCAGCGCCCGGACCGTGGATGACCGGATCCGGCGTGATCGTACCGAGGAGCTTGCAGCACTTGCCGGCATCGCTGTCGAGCCACTGGCCCAAAACGACGGAGTCGTCCATGGCAGCGTCGATGCGGCCATTGGCCAGATCGAGCTTATATTCGTCGGCGGTCGGATACATCTTGATGTCGGCGCCGCTGTATTTGGCTTCGGCAAAGTTGGAGTGGCTGGTCGATGCCTGCACGCCCAGTGTCTTGCCCTTCAGGGATTCCGGCGTGACGTCCTTCAGCTTGGAATCCTTCGGTACGGCAATGCCCGGAGGCGTGTTGTAGTACTTCTTGGAGAAATCGACCTTCTTCAGGCGCTCATCCGTGATGGACATGGATGCGATGATGGCATCGAACTTGCCGGCCTGCAGGGCGGGAATCATGCCATCCCAATCCTGGGTGACGAAGGTGCACTGCGCCTTCATCTCTTCGCAAAGCGCCTTGCCGATATCGATGTCAAAGCCTTCCAGCTTGCCGTCCGGCGTCAGGTTGTTGAAGGGCGGGTAGGCTCCCTCTGAAGCGATGGTCAGCTTCAGGGCGTCCTCTGCATGGGCCGCTCCCATGGACAATGCAAAGGCAACGGCAGCAACGCCGAGTGCGAGACGCTTGGTGATACGCATTATTCAACCTCTCTTTTGTGGCCCGGCTGTTCCCCTGTTCTTTTGGACAGCCTTCCGGGCAAGGTCGCAGTTTTTTCGCTGCTCCTGACCGGCGATATTCCCACTAGTTTTCTGATAAAAGCAACCGGGAATCTTTTACCGGGCGGCGATTCAGGACGGCAAAACCACATAATTGTTTGAGGATTATATTTTTCTTGCGCAGCGACCGCGCGAAACGTCATTTCCTGACCCGACTAGCGGGCAAGCCCCATCTCATGCTCGATAAAGTCGGCCAATCCTGTCGTGTTATCCAGGTCGAAGACGGGAATCTGCTCGTCCGTCACTGGAAAATCGCTGGCGATGGCGACGATGCCGGGATCATTTTGCGCCAGGCTCCCGCCGGGCCGTCCCTCCAGCCGCCGCGTCTCGATCTTCTTGTGGCCTTCGCGCTTGTAGCCCTCGACCAGAACGAGATCGCATGGGGCGAGCCGCGCGACAATCTCTTCGAGGGAAGGTTCCGCCTCATCCGCCAGTTCATGCATGAGCGCCCAGCGGCGGTCGGAAACAATGGCCACTTCTCCGGCGCCCGCTTTGCGGTGGCGGAAGGAATCCGTGCCTTCCTTGTCGATGTCGAAATCATGATGGGCGTGTTTGACGGTTGAAATCTTCCAGCCGCGCCGCGTCAGTTCCGTTACGAGCTTGACCGTCAGCGTTGTTTTGCCCGAGTTCTTCCAGCCGGTGATACCAAAGATGCGGTGGGTCATGACCATGTCTTCCAATCGCGTGATTCTGCAATCATCGACCGGGCCCGGCCGAGATCGTCCGGGCGATTGATATTGAAGAACGGATCGAATGAATCGCCTGATTGCGCCGTCATCAGCGGAAAATCCACCGTGCGGTGCGCGTGGTCTTCGATCCAGGTGCGGACCCGGCGGTTATGCGGATCGCGCAGCCATTGCTTCAGGGCGTCTTTCATCGCAACCGGCCAGAGCCCGAACACCGGGTGCCATGTCCCGTCGGAGACAGCGACGGCGATGTGATCCGGAGCATCGGCGATGGCCCCGCCAAGTCTGGAGGCGAGATCATGGGGAAAGAACGGCGTGTCCGTGGCGACAGTCAGGATATGGGTGAAGGGAAGCGCGCTGCCTGCCGCCCATTCCATGCCGGCAACGATACCGGCGAGAGGGCCCGCGAATCCCGAGATGCTGTCGGCGACAACGGGCAGGTGCAGATCGGCAAGGGGCGCAGGATCGCCATTGCTGTTGATGGCCAGGGTTTCCAGCTGAAGCGACAGGCGCGCGACGATGAAATCGATCAGCCGCGCTGTGCCGAACGGCAACAGCGCCTTGTCATGCCCGTCCATGCGGCTCGACCGGCCGCCGGCCAGAATGATCCCTGCAATGCGCACCGCTTACACTCCATCGGGCGAAGAACTGGCCGCCACAGCCGTTGCGGCGGGCAGCCTCCGTCCCACAATCCGCTCACGGTAAAGCGTATAGAGGCCGCTGCCAATAACGATCATCGCGCCGATGATCATGGGAAGATCGGGCAGGTCGCCGAAGAACAGGAAACCCAGGAGAATGGCCCAGACGAGGCTTGTGTAGCGGAACGGTGCGACAAAGGAAATCTCGCCCTCGCGCATGGCGAGAATGATGAAATGGTAGGCGACGATCACGCAGCAGGAGGCGAAGAACAGGAGGCCGGTGTTCAGCCAGGTCATCGGCGTCCAGCCACCCAGCGGGCCGATCAGGCCGATGCCGGCCAGCGATACGCCCGCCGATGTCAGGGCGGATATCATCAGCACCGGGATGGTTTTGGGCACGCGCCGCGTGGCGAGATCGCGCATCGCGGCGAAGATCACGGTTACGGCGATCAGCAGGACGTAGGGACTGACGCCCTCGTAACCCGGGCGAACAATGATGAGGACACCGCAGAAGCCGACGGCGATGGCGATCCAGCGCCGCCATCCCACGGGTTCGCCGAGGAACATCGCCGCACCCAGCGTGACGGCCAGCGGCAGGGCCTGGAGAATGGCCGAGGTGAGGGCGAGGGGAACATGAACAAGCGCGATGAGAAAACTTACGGTTCCCACGACTTCGCCGACGGCGCGCAGGATCGTCATGCGGTGCAGGGCATGGCGCAGCGGTATGAGCATGCCCTGCCGCCAGGCGAGCAGCAGGATGAGCGTGGTCGCCATCACGCCGCGCACCAGCATCACCTGCCCCATGTTCATATGCGCGCCAACCAGTTTGACCGTCGCGTCATTGAAGGTGAAACTGGCCATGCCGATGGCCATGTACAGGCTGCCGCGAAGATTGGGCGTAAGCGCCAAGGCGTTCATCCGAATGAGAGCAGGCGATTCTCCCCCGGAATCGCTCCGTTTGATATATCAAGCGGCGAGGCTTCGTGCATCCGGAATGTTGGAAAATGCTCTAGCCGCCGGTCACGCTCATATGGCGCGAGACCGCAGGGCGGTTGTGGCGGCGATCGATGATGAAATCATGCCCCTTCGGCTTGCGGCCGATGGCTTCGTCGATGGCCTCGTTCAAGAGGTCATTGCCTTCCGAGGCGCGCAGCGGCGCGCGCAGGTCGGCGGCGTCCTCCTGTCCAAGGCACATATAGAGTGTGCCGGTGCAGGTCAGGCGAACGCGATTGCAGCTTTCGCAGAAATTGTGCGTCATCGGCGTGATGAAGCCGATGCGCCCGCCCGTTTCGCGAATATGCGCGTAACGTGCGGGGCCGCCGGTCTTGTAGGGAATGTCATCCAGCGTGAATTGCCGGGCAAGGTCGGCCCTGACCATGGACAGCGGCAGGTACTGATCGGTCCGGTCCAGATCGATTTCGCCCATCGGCATGGTTTCGATCAGCGTCAGGTCCATGTCGCGGCCATGCGCCCAGCGGATCATCTCCGGGATTTCCAGGTCGTTGAACCCCTTGAGGGCAACGGCATTCAGCTTGACCCGGATACCGGCAGCCTGCGCGGCATCGATGCCTTCCATCACCCGCGCCAGATCACCCCAGCGGGTGATCGCGTGGAATTTTTCCGGATCGAGCGTATCGAGCGATACATTGATGCGTTTGACGCCGTGGTCGGCCAGTTCCGCCGCATGGCGGGCGAGCTGCGAGCCATTCGTGGTCAAGGTCAATTCTTCGAGAGCACCGCTGCGCAAATGGCGCGACAGCTCGCCGATCAGATGCATGATGTTCTTGCGCACCAGCGGTTCGCCGCCGGTCAGCCGCAGTTTTTTGACGCCTTTTCCGATGAAGGCGGTGCACAGGCGGTCCAGTTCTTCCAGCGTCAGAAGGTCTTTCTTGGGCAGGAAGGTCATGTGCTCGGACATGCAGTAGGTGCAACGGAAGTCGCAGCGGTCGGTGACGGACACACGCAAATAGCTGATCGTCCTGCCGAAAGGATCAACCATCGGTGTTTGTACAGCCGTTTTCTCGAGCAATGCGACGTGGTCCAAGCAAACCTCCTTGAGAAGAGATAGGGTGGCGGCCCCGGCTTGTCCAGTCTCTATAGGATTCCGCATGCGGACGATTGTTCACTTGCGACCAAATGTCGGGGCGCATAGAGAAGAGTGCGCATAAAGGAGCACCTGCCATGACCACTGCCTGGCCCAAGGAACTGCGGGTAAGCAAGGATCGCCGTTCCCTGACGATCGCATTCGATACCGGCGAAACCTACATGTTGAGCGCGGAACTGCTGCGCGTGGCTTCGCCATCGGCGGAAGTGCAGGGGCATTCGCCTGAACAGCGCGTGACGGTTCCGGGCAAGATGAATGTGGAAATTGCCAAGATGGACCCCATCGGCAATTATGCGGTGCGCATCACCTTCGATGACATGCACGATACCGGCCTTTTCAGCTGGGATTACCTGATCGACCTCGGCCGCAACCGCGACGAGCGCTGGCAGGCCTATCTCGATGAACTGGCGGCGAAAGGTTTGAGCCGCGAGCCCGTCGTGACCCGTCACCGCCACTGATCCCCTGCTGCGGAGCAATAGTACCGCTATCCGCGCGGGCTTTCCCCTGAGAAATATTTTCTTCAGAAGACTATAACCTGCTTTGGCGGGCGTGCTCAAAGTACTTATCAATGCTATAATGAACAACAGTAAGGTTACTTGGAAATATTTGTGCGCCGAAGAGCGCAATTCAAGTTTCGCGTCACTTGAGCTGTGACATTATTGCATGTTCTGCAAAAGAATTGATTGGGTCAGGGGCGTGATGCGCGAATCGTTGTGAAAGCTGCGGTGAATTGCGTTAAATGAGCCGATAGCCATCATCACGGTGCTCGAGCGGCGCGCGCGAATTTAAATCGAAGGGGCGGGTTATTGTTAAAAGATTGTAAATAGGATGCGGCGAAACTGGCTGTGAATCACCTTTCGTGGCCTGCATCCGTTGCGGGCGTGACTGTACCATCTGGGCGAGCATTATGAATTCCAATTCGAAAAAGCATGCGATTTTTGTAGCTGCCATGTTGTCAGCAACAGCCATTTCCATGTCTCCGGCACTGGCCGCCGACAATTTGATGGATTTCCTGTTTGGCAGCCGCCGCGTCCAGGCACAGCCGGTCTATGCGCCGAAGCCTGAACTGCCGCGGCAGCAGCCCGTTGCCCGGGCAGCGCCGGTCAAGCGCGTGACGGTGACCGCGCCGAAGAACTACGATTACAAACCCGACGGGCTGGTGCGGGTGGATTTTTCCAAGATCGACCTGCAACTGACGGCATCGGCCAATCAGAACCGGGATGCCGCACCGCCGGTTCCGCTGGAACAGTTCGGCCTGAAGTTCGAGCAGATCAGGGAAGCCCATATTCTGGCGGAAAAGGACATAGCAGACGCTATCGTTGCCTATTATGCGCTGAAGCAGCAGCCCATCTGGACGTCCTCCTATGATGTTTCGGCCAAGGCCAAGGCGGTTGCGGCGGTGTTCAACGCGGCGGGTGTCGACGGGCTTGATCCAAAGGATTATGCGGTCAAGCTGCCGAGCGATGATTATGACCGGGCCAACATTCCGGCGCGGCTGAAGGAACTGGCGGATTTCGAACTGACCATGTCGGCGCGGGCGCTGCGCTATGCGATGGACCAGGGTGACGGGCGGATCAATCCGAACCGGCTGAGCGGGTTCCACGATTTCG
This sequence comes from Phyllobacterium sp. MT110, assembly GCF_058792715.1. NCBI lineage: Bacteria > Pseudomonadati > Pseudomonadota > Alphaproteobacteria > Hyphomicrobiales > Phyllobacteriaceae > Phyllobacterium > Phyllobacterium sp. MT110. The sequence goes on along the minus strand of NZ_JBXAFE010000001.1, from coordinate 1,640,993 downwards.
CCGTTGACCGTGTCAAGCCGCGTGCGGTGATCGAGCAGCTTGCGTCGACCAACGATGCCGCTGCGCTGCTCAAGAGTTTTGAGCCGCAGAACAAATGGTACGCCGAACTGAAGCAGAATCTGCATCAGCTTGGCGGGACCAGCGCCGAGCCGACGGTGCGCGTTGCGCCCGGCACCATGATCCGTCCCGGCGAGGAAAACCCGGAAATCCGCAACGTGGTCGCCTTGATCAAGGCGAAGGCGCCGAAGGATTTTCTCGCCAAGCATGAAGCCGTGCTGCAGGAACATGAGAATGCGACGGTTTACGACCCGAGCCTGGTCGAGGCGATCAAGGATTTCCAGACCAGCCAGGGCAAGAAGCCCGACGGCGTGATCGGGCGCGGCACCATCAGTTCGCTGCAGGGCGAGACCAACAGTTCCAAGCGCGACCGCATTCTCTATTCCATGGAGCGCCTGCGCTGGCTGCCGCATGATTTCGGCAAGCGCTACGTCTTCATCAACCAGCCTGCCTATCGCGCGCAGTATTTTGACGACAACGCGGAAAAGCTGGCGATGAACATCGTGGTCGGCTCGCCGACCAACCAGACCTACTTTTTCGACAACACGATTCAGACCGTGGTGTTCAACCCGTCGTGGGGCGTGCCGCGGTCGATCATTCTCAATGAGATGATGCCGAAAATTCTCAATAACCCCTCTTATCTCGAGAACAGCGGTTACGAGGTCTACGACAAGTCCGGCCGTGTGATTCCATCAAGTGCGGTGGACTGGGCGCAGGTCGCATCCAGCGGCGGCGGTGTCGGCATCCGTCAGAAGCCAAGCCTCGACAATGCGCTGGGCGAGCTGAAGATCCTGTTCCCCAACAGCCATGACATCTACATGCACGACACGCCGGCAAAGTCCTACTTCAAGCGGGATATGCGGGCGCTCAGCCACGGCTGCATCCGTCTGGAACGTCCGCGCGACATGGCTGCGGCCGTGCTCGGTGTGCCGGTCGAGGAGCTGAACCAGTATTTCGGCAAGAACGAGCGCAGCGTCCGGGTCAAGGACCCGTTGCCGGTTTACGTCTCGTATTTCACCGCGTGGCCGGATGCCAGGACGGGCGCCATCCAGTATTTCGACGACGTCTATCAGCGCGATCTCTACATGGAAAAGGCCATCGTCAAGACGACGGCGGTGCGCCAGGCGGACGTTCCGCAGACGACGGCAAAGCTGTAGGCTACCGGTTTGCGGGTGGTGGTGCGTGGTTCGTGGTTCGACAAGCTCACCATGAGGGACGTGGTTTGGTTTCAATGCCAATCGCAATGGTTGCAGAAATAGCTCCCTGCAACCCGCCACCTCCCTCATGGTGAGCTTGTCGAACCACGCACCAAGCAGCTGATGAAGCGCTCCAAAATTATCGGTTTGCGGATGGCGGTTCGACCTGCGGGTGTTCAAAAGCATCGCGGTCGCCCTGATCGAGAAAAAGCAGCGACGGGTTATCTCCCGCTGGCTTGAGGTAGCTGACAACATGCAACCGGCTTTGTGCATCGCGGTGGATGGAATAGACCAGTTCACCGTCAAAACTTCTTTCCACCTTCCTGCTCTCAATCCGGAAGCGCAGCGTTAAGGCGACGAGCGCCAGCACGAAGGCGGGCGGGACGATCAGCCACAGAATTTTGAGCCAGTCGGATAGCGACTGGTACGTATCGAACAAATCCTGCCAGAAATTGTAATTGCCCATGTTCACTCCCTTGTCTCGCGAGGAAAGTGGTCACCCGAGGTTTGGCCTCTGGTGACCGGGGAGCTGATAACTCTCGAGGGAGAGCGCCTTCGCCTTTAGGGTTGCCCCCTGAACATACGCGAAGGCCTCCCCGACCATAAGACCGGGAAGTGCATTTTACGGCAGCACAACGCCGCCCTCGAGGGGTTATCAAGCCCCAAGACCGATCCGTTTCGACCGGTCTCATCGCGGACCATAGTGGGAAAGTGAAGCGGGCGGAAGGGGTTAGGGCGCGGGTTTGTACAATGAAGCCCGCAAAAGATCCGGTGCCCCGCAAAAGATCCGGTGCGTGGTTCGACAAGCTCACCATGAGGGAGGTGGCGGGTTGCAGGGAGCTATTTCTGCAACCATTGCGATTGGCATTGAAACCAAACCACGTCCCTCATGGTGAGCTTGTCGAACCACGAACCACGCACCCTAATCGATCTCGAAGGAAGGCAGGCTCTGGAACGCCAGTTTGAGAGCCTGCGACCAGCCGTCGGAGATGGCCTCGTAATAGGGGTCGTTGCGCTCGATGCGCTTTTCAAAGCCCAGTTTGAGACTGTCCGCCGCGTAAAACTGCATGTCCAGGGGCAGGCCGACCGACAGGTTGGATTTCAGGGTGGAATCGAAGGACACCAGCAGCAGTTTGGTTGCTTCCTCGAATGTCATGGCCGGATCGTAGGAACGCACGATGATCGGCTTGCCGTATTTGTGCTCGCCGATCTGGAAGAACGGCGTGTCGGGTGAGGATTCAATGAAGTTGCCTTCGGGATAGATCAGGAACAGGCGCGGCTCGCCGCCCTTGATCTGCCCGCCCAGAATGATCGAGGCGCCGAAGGAATCGGCGCGCTGGCCATCGGAATCCACGTCGTGGATCACATTCTTGATCGTATCGCCCACCAGCTTCGCCGTCTGGAACATCGAGGGCATGTCGAAGATCGACGGTGCCCGCTCGGACGGAATCTTGGTGCGTTCGTTGAGAATGCTGATGACGGTCTGCGTCGTGGCAAGATTGCCTGCGGACAGAAGCGTGATGACACGGTCACCGGGCTTCGCCCATGTGTACATCTTCTTGAACGTGGAGATGTTGTCGACGCCGGCATTTGTTCTGGTGTCCGACATGAACACAAGACCACGATCCAATTTAAGCCCGACGCAATAGGTCATAGCGAATCCCGAATTTAAAAAATCCCGGCGATTACTGCTCTACATTGAGGTCCACGGCAAGCGATTCCATGCCCGGGCCGAAGCGCATGCCGGAAATGGGCGACGCTTCATTGTAGTCGAGGCCGCAGGCGATGCGCACATAATGCTCGTTCGGGCAGATGTTGTTGGCGGCATCGAAACCAACCCAGCCGAGCCCGTCAATATGGGCTTCCGCCCAGGCATGGGTGGCGGTCTGTTCGATGCTGTCGAGCATCATGAGATAGCCCGAGACATAGCGGGCAGGAATTTTCAGGACACGGGCGACGGCGAGGAAAACATGGGTGTGGTCCTGGCAGACACCCGTTCCCAGTGTCAGCGCCTCTTCGGCCGTCGTGGCGATGTCGGTGGTGCCCGGCGTATAGGCCACGGCACTGTGCAGCGTGTCCATCAGCTCATGCATGAGCGCCAGCTTGTCGTCCTTGACGTTCAGGCTGGCTGCAAGCTGGCGGACGGCATCCCCCGGCTTCGTCAATGCGGTTTCGCGCTCATAGAGCCAGATCGGCATGAAATTATAGACCTTGCCGAGCACGCCGGAGCGGTCTTCCGTCTCCACCTGGCCCGCAGCCTCGATGACCAGTTCCCTCGCATCGCGGTCAAGCCGCACGAGCTGCGTCCGGTTGCCGTAACCGTCGCGGTAATTCGCTTCCTGCTCGGCGCCGTGAACAGTCACGGTCCAGTCGATGACCTTCTGGCCGGGCGAGCTTGAGGGGTGCAGGCGCAAACGCTGGACAGCATACTGCACCGGGAAATCATACTGGTAGCGCGAGGTGTGTCTGATGGTCAGGAGCATGGCGTTCAATCGAAATTGTAGGCTTCGGCAATTTTGCTGCCCAGGCCGTATGTCTGATAGATCAGGTCACTGAGAAACTCATGCAGGCCGTTGTCGAAGATGGTGCGGATGTCGTTGTTTTCGAGCCGTGTCATGATGCTTTCCGCCATGTCGTGGCACTCGTGCCGCTTGCCGTAATCATTGGCGAGAAACGTGAGATTGTCGACGATATTCGAGTAACAGAAATTCAGCGAGCGCGGCATGCGCGAATTGAGGATCAGGTAATCGGCGATGTTCACCGGATTGTATTCGACATCGTAGACCCAGCGATAGGAGCGGTGGGCCGAGACCGAGCGCAGGATCGACTCCCACTGAAAATTGTCGAGCGTCGTGCCGACATAGGAAATCGACGGCAGCAGCACGTAATATTTCACGTCGAGAATGCGCGCCGTGTTGTCGGCCCGTTCGATGAACGTGCCGATGCGGGCGAAATTGAAAATCTCGTTGCGCAGCATCGTGCCGTGGAAGGCACCGCGGATGATGGCGGTTTCACGCTTGATCTGGTCGAGGACGCGCGGAAGATCCGTTTCGGGAACCGCCTCGGCGAGCGTCGATTTGAGGATCATCCAGGTTTCATTGACGCTTTCCCAGGCTTCGCGGGTGAGGGCGGTGCGCACCATGCGGGCATTGGAGCGGGCCGTTTCGATGCAGGACATCACGCTGGACGGATTACCGAGGTCGCGCAGCAGAAAATCCGAGACCAGGCTGGCGTTGTATTCGCCGTATTTTGCATCGTAGCCGATTTTCACCCCGGCGCTCATCAGCACAGAGGACCATTCCTCCGGCGCATCGGAGGTTTTTGTCAAAGCCATCCGCAAACCGGCATCGATCAGGCGTGCCATATTCTCTGCCCGCTCGATATAGCGGAACATCCAGTAGAGACCATTCGCGGTGCGACCAAGAAGCATGTTTTGGTTGTATCCCTCTTTTATTTCTTGATGGGGCCGTCTGTGGCAGCCCTCATTCCCCATTAAGAGTGGTCAGTCGTCGAGAACCCAGGTGTCCTTTGTCCCGCCTCCCTGGCTGGAATTGACAACGAGCGAGCCTTCCTTCAGCGCCACGCGGGTCAGGCCGCCCGGCGTGATGCGGATGCGGTCGGACACGAGAACGAAGGGACGCAGATCGACGTGGCGCGGCGCCAGGCCCTTTTCCGTCATGATCGGCGTCGTCGACAGGGCAAGCGTCGGCTGGGCGATGTAGTTCTTCGGATTGGCCTTGAGTTTCAGCGCGAAATCCTCGCGTTCCTGCTTGGTGGCCGCCGGCCCGACCAGCATGCCGTAGCCGCCGGAACCATGAACCTCCTTGACGACAAGATCGGCAAGGTTTTCCAGGACATATTTCAGCGTATCCGGTTCCGAACAGCGGTGCGTCGGCACATTTTCGAGGATTGCCTTGCGTCCGGTATAGAACTCGACGATCTCCGGCATATAGGAATAGAGCGCCTTGTCGTCGGCGATGCCTGTGCCGGGGGCATTGGCGATGGTGATGTTGCCGGAGCGGTAGACATCCATGATGCCGGCAACGCCGAGCGCTGAATCGCGGCGGAAGGTGAGGGGATCGAGGAAGGAGTCGTCGACACGCCGGTACAGCACGTCGATGGCGCGGTTGCCTTCCGTGGTCCGCATCACCACCTTGCCATTCTCGATCTTGAGATCGCTGCCCTCGACGAGCTCGACCCCCATCTGGTCGGCCAGGAAGGCGTGTTCGAAATAGGCGGAGTTGTAGATGCCGGGGGTCAGGACGGCGATGGTCGGCGTGCCGTTGCAGCCGGGCGGCGCGACGGCCGCCAGGGACTGGCGCAACTGCTTGGGATAGGTTTCGACGGGCCGTACCTTGATCTGCTGGAACAGCTCCGGAAACAGCTGCATCATCGTTTCGCGGTTTTCCAGCATATAGGAAACGCCTGATGGCGTGCGGGCATTGTCTTCGAGAACGTAGAACTGGTTTTCTTCGGTCCGGACGATGTCGACGCCGATAATGTGGGTATAGACATTGCCGGGCGGGCGGAAGCCGACCATCTCCGGCAGGAAGGCATCGTTGTGGGTGAACAATTCCCGCGGGATGCGGCCCGCGCGGATGATTTCCTGGCGGTGGTAGATGTCGTCGAGAAAGGCGTTGAGGGCCATCACGCGCTGTTCGATGCCCTGCGACAGGCGGCGCCATTCATTGCCGGTGATGATGCGCGGGATGATATCGAAGGGGATCAGGCGTTCTGCCGCTTCCTCATCGCCGTAGACGGCGAAGGTGATCCCGGTTTTGCGGAAGACATTTTCTGCATCGCGCGCCTTCTGCGCAAACCTTTCCGGGTTCTGGGTATTAAGCCAGCATTGCAGTTGTTCATATGGCGGGCGTACCTGACCGCCGGTTTTGATCATCTCATCAAATGGCTTCACTCATAATCCCCTTCACACACGATCATTCAAGCGCGTTGGGAAAAAAATGCAAGCACATTCCGCTATTTACGCTGCAACGCGGATAATCGCCCAAAAAATGGGCAATGGTTGCGAATTTGAGGCAAATTGGCTGCTACTTCCGTCTAAAGCATAGGCGGCAATGCATCAGTACGACCCCGGTCACAGCGGTGACCGGGGTCGTGAATCAAGCGCGTTCTGTTCCGCCTTATGGCGAAACGCACTGGCGGCGCGGGCCATTGTTGGGCTGGTATGTATTGTCATACGCCCGGTAGGACCGGTAGCGATTGTAGCACCAGCGTGTGTGATAGCTTGAGCCGCGTCTGACAACGCGATCATTGTTGACGGCGTTGCCGATGATCACACCGCCCGCAAAGGCAGCCAGCGGGAACCATGCGCCGTTATAGTACCGATAGCCGGGACGGTAGTCGCGATATCCGCGATGGCCTCTGTACCAGTAGCGGTCGCCGCGATATCCCCGGTTGCCGTGCCAGCCGCGATTACCGTGCCAGCCGCGATTGCCGCGCCAATGACCGCCGCCGCGCCAGCCATGGCGCTTATGCCAGTTGCCGCGATCCCGTACTTCCTTGACGGGATTCGAGCCTTCGATGGACAAGGGCACCATCGGGGCGGAATAACTGGCCACGGAGCTTGCGGAAACCATGCCGATCGACATGACGGCCGCAGTGAACAACGAAACAAGCTTTCTCATATTTCCTCCTGAAATCCCGAAGATGCACATCTTCGTTGTCATGAATGCGCGAATACGCTGCGGATACTACACCCATGGGCGTGGTATCGATCAAAATATGCAACGCATGATTGCAGACTTTGTTCCATCCCGGATCTTCAGGCGCTTGCCGTCGGGAAAGCTAAGCCTTTCCGATTCAAGCCAAATCAGGCATTGACCGCGTTGATCAGACGTTCGGCGAGGTCGAGGTTCAATTCACGATAGTGTGAAATGACCTTGCTTGGTTCGTAGCTCGACACGTGCAGGTCGGAATAGCCGAAATCCACCGCAATCACGGGAATGCCCGCGGCTTTGGCCGTGTCGATGTCCGTCCGGCTGTCGCCGATCATCAGAGCGCGGTCGCGGTCGCCGCCCGCCTTGGCGATGGTCTCGAAGAGATGGCGGGGATCGGGTTTGCGGAACGCGAACGTATCGGATCCGCATATGGCGGCAAAGCGCTGCTGCTGGCCGAGCGCCGTCAGCAGGCTGACGGACAGGCCCTCGAACTTGTTCGTGCACACGGCAAGGAGGTACCCGGCCTTGGCAAGATTGTTCATCACATCTTCCACGCCCTCGTAGAGCGCGGAATGGCCGGGCATGTTCTTGCCGTAGTGCTCGAGGAAAAGACCGACCAGCCAGTCGAGCTGTTCGGGGCTGAGAATTTTCTGCTGTGCCTCGAACGCCCGTTCGATCATCACGCGGCCGCCTTGCCCGACATAACGGCGCAGCGCAACCGGGTCTACTTTCTGCATGCCGGCCGCTTCAAGGCAGTGGTTGAGACTGTCGAGCAAGTCCGGGGCGGTATCGACCAGGGTGCCATCGAGATCGAAAACAACAATAGGTTTGGACATTCTGTGCACCTGCGATTTTAAGGTTCGGATGAGGAGTTCCGCGATTTATGCATTTCAGGCGTGGTACGATCCGCTTATGTATAGGGCGAAATCATGTATCGAGCCTTGACCCGTCTGTCTGACGTGTTAGGGAGCCAAGTGGAACGAATGTGACATTCGCATCCCATTTGACATCACGCGCCATATGCGAATGTCAGAATAGGACCACTAGTGTCAAGTCAAAGCAGGGAGAGGGCGCCAAGGATGGATGCCAGGACACTGAAGATCAGGGCGGCTGCCGAAGCGCTGACCTATGTCAAAGATGGCATGCGCCTGGGTATCGGCACCGGCTCCACGGCCGAAGAATTTGTGCGCCTTCTGGCGGAAAAAGTCGCCGCGGGCCTTGATGTCATCGGTGTGCCGACGTCGGAACGCACGGCGGCGTTGTGCCGGGAGCTCGGCGTCAGGCTGACCACGCTGGAAGAAACGCCGGAGCTGGACCTGACCATTGACGGCGCCGACGAGATCGGCCCGGAACTCGCCTTGATCAAGGGCGGCGGCGGCGCACTGCTGCGTGAAAAGATCGTGGCTGCCGCGTCGGCGCAAATGCTGGTGATTGCGGATGAGTCGAAGAATGTCGAGGTGCTCGGCAGGTTCCCGTTGCCGATTGAAGTGAACCGTTTTGGCCTTGCGGCAACGCAGATCGCCATCGAAAAAGCTGCTGCAGCGCTTGATCTGTCCGGTTCCGTTACATTGAGGATGACGGGAGGCGAAGCATTTGTTACAGACGGCGGGCATTTGATCCTGGATGCATCTTTTGGCCGCATTCCGGATACAAGAGCGTTATCAAACGCTCTGCACGCCATACCGGGCGTTGTGGAGCATGGACTATTTCTAGGGCTGGCGCGCGTGGCTATTCTGGCCGGTGCTGACGGCATACGAACACGAACACAGCCTTGACAGGCAAAGTCTTGAGAAAAACGGAGCAATAAATCCATGAACCGAGCAACTGGCTTTCGCCGTTTGATTGCACCTCTGTCTATCGCGATCATGCTGGGCAGTCTTTGTACCGCGCAGGCGCAGGAAATCACCGCATCACATCTTGCTGCCGCTCGCGCTGCAATTGCAGCGATGAAGAAGACGGATATGTTTGACGGGATTTTGCCAGATGCGGCACAGAACTTGAAAGTTCAGCTGATCGATAAGGATCCCAATCTTGAGTCCATCATCAGCTCCACCGTGGACGAGCAGGCATTGGCCCTGGCGGCGCGTCGCGCTGATCTCGAAAACGAAGCTGCCCGTGCTTATGCCGTGTCGTTTTCGGAAGAAGAGCTGAACGCCATTACCGGCTTTTATAATTCTCCTGCCGGCAAGAAATTCCTGTCGGAAGATCCAATCGCAATGCGCGAAGTGTTGAAGGCCGCCAGCATCTGGCGCGCCGGTATTGCCCGCGATCTTGCGCAGGCTGTGGCCGAAAAGGTCGTTGCGGCCGCCGCGGCGACAGCACCGGTAACGCCGGCACCCGCGCCTGAAACACCGGCTGCGCCGGAAGCGCCTGCCAAAGCCCCGGCAAAGGCCCCGGCCAAGCCGGCAGCGCCTGCCAAGCCGAAGCCCTGATCCTTTCCGCTTCCTGACTGTTTGCAAAGCCTGGTGTCCAAGCCGGGCTTTGTTCTTTTAAAGCGGCGCTATAAACCCATATAAAGTGATCAGCAGCGGAACAGATTCGGAGTGAGTGCAAATGGCGACCTATGACTATGACCTCTTTGTCATCGGCGGCGGGTCCGGCGGCGTGCGCGCGGGACGCCTGGCGGGTGCCATGGGCAAGCGGGTCGGGCTGGCGGAGGAATACCGCATGGGCGGCACATGCGTCATTCGCGGCTGCGTGCCCAAAAAGCTCTTCGTCTATGCCTCGCAATTCCAGGAACATTTCGATGCAGCGGCAGGCTATGGCTGGACCGTTGGCAAGAGCACCTTTGACTGGCCGACGCTGATCGCCAACAAGGACCGCGAAATCGCCCGTCTGGAAGGGCTTTATCGCAAGGGGCTGGAAAACTCCGACGTGGAGATTTTCGAGAGCCGCGCCCTGCTGATCGACGATCACACGATTGAAATCCTCAAGACCGGCAGGCGGGTGACCGCTGACCAGATCCTGATCGCCGTCGGCGGCCATCCAAGCCCGCACCCCTCGCTGCCGGGCAATGAATTCTGCATCAGCTCGAATGAAGCGTTTCATCTGGATACGCTGCCGAAGGCCATTGTCATCGAAGGCGGCGGCTATATCGCGGTGGAATTCGCCAATATTTTCCATGGCCTTGGCGTCGACACCACGCTTGTCTATCGCGGCAAGGAGATATTGTCGCGCTTCGATCAGGATTTGCGCCACATGCTGCACGCGGCCATGGCGGAAAAGGGCATTCATATCCGTTGCACGGAAATCATCACCAGGGTCGAACGCCAGGATGATGGACGCAAACGGGTGCACCTGTCCGGCGGTGATGCGATTGTTGCCGATCAGGTGATGCTGGCCATCGGCCGCGTGCCGAACACGACATCGCTCGGTCTCGAAGCGGCCGCTGTTGCCGTGGATGAGACGGGTGCGATCAAGGTGGATGGCTATTCCCGCACGAGCAGGGAAAACATCTGGGCGGTCGGCGATGTCACCAACCGGGTGCAATTGACGCCTGTCGCCATTCACGAAGCCATGTGCTTCCTTGAGACCGCCTTCAAGAACAATCCGACGAAGCCGGACCACGCGCTGATCGCGACGGCGGTGTTTTCGCAGCCGGAGATCGGTACTGTCGGCCTGACCGAGCAGGACGCGGCGCGCGCATTCAAAGCGGTCGAGGTGTACCGGGCGGTGTTCCGCCCGATGCGCAATACGCTGTCCGGCAGCACGGAAAAGATGCTGATGAAGCTGATTGTCGATGCAGACAGCCGGAAAGTTGTCGGCGCGCACATTCTTGGGCCCGATGCGGGCGAAATGGCACAGCTCCTGGCCATTCCCATGAAGGCCGGATGCACCAAGGAAGATTTCGACAGGACGATGGCTGTGCATCCGACTGCCGCCGAGGAACTGGTGACGATGTACAAGCCGACATACCGGATCGTCGACGGCGCGCGCGTCGACTGATATCGAGCCTTTGCTACTGTAAAGGCTCGAACCGGGCGGGATCACGGTAGCGATGGCGCGAACCAGCGCCGGAGTGCCTGCTCCAAACCGTCCGTGCTGTCGTCGTTACCCGCCCAGGCAACGCAGGCATCCGGGCGGATCAGCAGGGAAGGTCCTGCATCGATGGCGATGCACCGCACCCTTCCTGTGCGGGCGGCAACGAAGCTGGACGCCTTCCCTCCGGCGGAGGCATCGAGAAGAACACCCATGCCATCCTGCATCAGATCGTAGAGCGAGGTCCCGGCATCGCCGGGGCTGACCGGCCGGTCACCCGTCAGACGGCCAACCTCGTCCCGTTCCGAACCGAGATCGTAGCGGATGGAGAGGCCGCTCATCATCTCGCCGATGAACCGGTTGACGTCATCGAACTGCATGAGGTTGACGATGATATCGCGCATCGCGCCCGCCTGCGGATCGGGCCGCATGATGGCCATCTGGGCAAGCGTGTTGGCCAGGACGGCTTCGGCAACGGGTCGCCGCTCGTCCGTATAGGTGTCGAGCAGGCTTTCGGGCATCTCGCCGCGAATGACGGCGGCGAGCTTCCAGCCGAGATTTGCGGCATCCACGAGCCCGAGACTGAGGCCCTGACCGCCGAACGGCGTATGGATATGCGCCGCATCGCCGGCCAGCAGCACCCGGCCTTGGCGGTAGGTGTCGACAAGCCGCGTGTTGTCAGTCCACCGGCTGCCGCTTTCGAGCGCCTTGACGCGGACATCGGCGCCGCTGACACGGCGCAGAACCGCTTCGATCTCCTCCTGTGTGACCGGCGCCTGCCGGTCCTGCGGCGTGCCGGTGAATTCGATCATCACAAGCCGGCCGGGGAACGGCCCGTAGGAGAAGATGCCGCCCGATGTGCGCCGCCAACCCATCGGTGCGAGGCGGTCGGGATGATCGATTTCGGCAACGGCCTGGTAGAAGGTTGATGAGGGTGGCGTGCCGGGGAAATCGAAACCGGCCATCTTGCGGATCGCACTGCGTCCCCCGTCGCAACCGACGAGATAGGCGCAGCGAACACGATCCGTGCCTGCCGGAGATGTCCATTCCACGTCAATGCCATGCGTCTGCGAGGTGAAGCGGGTGACATCGCAGCCGCGGCGGATATCGATTCCAAGCGCGCGTGCGCGGTCGGCCAGCATGGCTTCGAGGGCCTGCTGGTCCACGGGGCGGGCGCGCCGTTCCGGCTCTTTCTGCGCATCCTTCCGGATCAGGGAGAGGCCGGCGAAATGGCCGCTGTATTTCGATCCTTTGGCCCGGGGGTCCTGACCGAACTGCGCCATCGCCGCGAAACTGCTCGCCTCAGCGGCGGCGATGGCGGCCGTCATGCCGCGCCGCTGTAACGTCTCAAGCCCCAACGGTCCGAGCCCACCGGCCTTCATTTCCAGGCTCGGCGTGGCGAGGCGCTCCAGCACGAGAACGCGCGCACCGCCTAAAGTCAGTTCAATGGCGGTGAGGAGCCCGACGGGGCCGGCCCCCACGACCACGATATCAATGTCATTGCTCATATACTTGATCCTAATATATACTCAGTACACTTATATGGGATTATCCGGCGCCGCGTGTCAATACAAAATTGTACTCAGTATATAAATCGTGCTATCAGCGGAGACATGACAGTGCCATCCGACCGCCGATCCCGTAAGCGCCTCGCCACCCGGCAAAGCATCTCCATCGCTGCCACCCGGCTTTTCATGCAGCGTGGCTTCGATCATGTGACGGTGGACGAGATTGCGTCTGCCGCCGACGTCGGGCGGATGACCGTGTTCAATCATTTTCCCCGCAAGGAGGACATGTTCTTCGATCGCGAGGAAGAGGGGCGCCAGATGCTGCGCGACGCGTTGCAGCGGCGCGAGCCCGGCGTCACCCCGGTCGAGACATTGCGCCTGCTGGCCCATCGGCTGGCTGCGGAGGACGTTCCTTATCTCAGGTTTTCGGTCAGGAGCCAGGCCTTCATGGCGACGATCGAGGGCAGCGAAACCCTGAAGGCCCGGGCGAGGGCGATCCGTGACGAGCTTGCGCAGACCATCAGTCTGGCCCTGTCCGAGAGTGCGGGGCGGGAACCAGACGATCCCGATGCCGATCTGGCCGCCGGGCAGCTTCTGGCGACATGGACCACGGCTTTCGTCCAGGCGCACCGCTCCTTTCGGCTGAAACAGGATGCGCGGGAAGCGACAGCTGTCTTCCTCGGGCTTGTCGACCAGGGAACCCTCGGCCTGAAAGCCGCGATGGCGGGCACACCCTACGCCTGAGATATCAACTGATTCCTTCAGGCAACGCGTTGTTCGGCGCGGTGCGTTGCTCCCAGCGGCACTTTCCCGTGCAGCAGCCAGTCGATGACAGGCGGCCACAGCGTGGCCGTATGGTGTTTGCGGAAGAAGCCGAGGTGGCCGATTGCGCCGCCGGTCGATTGCTGCGGAGATAGCCATAGCTGGTTTGTCGGCGCATTGCCGTAATGGGTCAAAAGGTGATCGACTGCCTTCGGCGTTCCCCAGGGATCGTCGGTCAATCCGACGGCGAGGAGGGGCGTGCGCACCGACTGAAAATGCTTCGACTCCGGTGTTTTGGCGTCCCCGAAAAGGAAATTGGGATTGCGGCACCAGCGTGCCCAGTCCTGGAAGATGCTGCCGGGCAATTCCTCGCCGATACCGCTCCATTTGGGCACGCGTCCGAGCGAGAGCGCCAGGGGCAGGGCGAGGAAGTTCATCTTGGCAAAGACGGAAAACGGTTCGGCCGTATAGCGGTAATAGCCGGAGAGCGAGGCAAGCGATGCATAGCGGGCAAAATCGGAAGAGCGGTTGCTGAGGCCAAGCGCCAGGCCGCCATAGGAATGGCCGATGCCCACCAGTGGCCTGTCACCGGTCGCGCGCTTGAGAACATCGACTGCCGCGGGAAAATCAAGCACGCCCCAGTCTTTCATGCCGAGGCGCGTGGTCCATCCCTTCGGCGTTCCGGATTTCGCGACGCCGCGATAATCGTAGGTGAGCACCGTGGAGGCGCCGCAATCGAGCAGCTGACGGGCAAAATGCCGGTAGAATGTGTTGGGAACGGCGGCCGCGGAGGAGATCAGGACCGCCGGCCCGGTGCCTTTTCCGTCAAACATGGTGCCATGCAGGGGAAAGCCATCGGAGGCTTGAAAAGCAATGTCGCGCATCGGTCGCTCCAGCTTTGACTTTAACGTTAACGTAAATCAAAATGCCGTCTGCGACAATCTCGATTTCGTGTTTCCGCCACAAACCTTAACGGGACTGGTATAATAGGGATATTTCCACTATATGAGCGCCTTCCGGAGCAACCGGAAAACGCAAACCACCGCTACCCAGTGCGGACAATAGAAAACAGGTGCAATAATGACGAAGAACTGGACACCGACTTCCTGGAGAGGCAAGCCAATCAAGCAGGCGCCTTTTTATCCGGACGCTCAGGCTGTGAGCGATGTCGAGGGCCGTCTTCGTACCTATCCGCCGCTGGTTTTTGCAGGTGAGGCGCGAAAGCTGAAGCGCCAGCTCGCGGCCGTGTCCAAAGGGCAGGGTTTTCTGTTGCAGGGCGGCGACTGTGCCGAGAGCTTTGCCGAGCATGGCGCGGACAACATCCGCGACTTTTTCCGCGTGTTCCTGCAGATGGCGGTTGTCCTGACGTTCGGCGCATCGCAGCCGGTCGTGAAAATCGGCCGCATTGCCGGTCAGTTCGCCAAGCCGCGCTCTGCCGATACGGAAATCAAGGATGGTATCGAGCTGCCGGTTTACCGCGGTGACATCATCAATGGCATGGAGTTCACCGAGGCTGCCCGCATCCCCGATCCGAACCGCCAGGAAATGGTCTATCGCCAGTCCGCTGCAACGCTGAACCTTCTGCGCGCTTTCGCCCAGGGCGGCTATGCCAACCTCGAGAACGTGCACCAGTGGATGCTCGGTTTCGTGTCGGACAGCCCGCAGGGCGAGCGCTATGAGTCACTCGCCCGTACGATTTCCGATACGATGGACTTCATGCGTGCCGTCGGCATCACGTCGGAAACCAACCACACGCTGCGCGAGACGGATTTCTACACCAGCCACGAGGCCTTGCTGCTTGGCTACGAAGAGGCATTGACCCGCGTGGATTCCACCTCCGGCGACTGGTATGGCACGTCAGGCCACATGATCTGGATCGGCGACCGTACCCGCCAGCCGGACCATGCCCATGTGGAATACTGCCGCGGCATCAAGAACCCGCTTGGCCTCAAGTGCGGTCCTTCGCTGGAGCCCGATGGTCTGATCAGGCTGATCGACCTGCTCAACCCGGAAAACGAACCCGGCCGCCTGACCCTTATTGCCCGTTTCGGCCATGACAAGGTGGGCGACCATCTGCCCAAGCTGATCCGCGCCGTGCAGAAGGAAGGCCGCGATGTGGTCTGGTCCTGTGACCCGATGCATGGCAACACGATCACGGCCAATGGCTACAAGACACGGCCCTTCGACCGTATCCTGAAGGAAGTCGAAGGCTTCTTTGCCGTTCATCATGCGGAAGGCACCTATCCCGGTGGCATCCACATCGAAATGACCGGCAAGAACGTGACGGAATGCACGGGCGGTGCACGGGCGATTTCGGCGGAAGATCTGTCGGACCGCTACCACACCCATTGCGATCCGCGCCTCAATGCCGACCAGGCGCTGGAGCTGGCGTTCCTCGTTGCAGAACTTCTCAAGAAGGAGCGCAACGCGCATCCGCAGAAGATCGCCGTCAACGGCTGATCCGTCTGAACAACAGGCATGAACGGCAAGGGCGGCCCTTTCGAGGCCGCCCTTTGTTTTGGTCGATCAGGGTAACAGCCCTGACCTGATCACGCATCTGTCAGAACGCCGGGCCGTTTTGGCTGGAAATTTATGTCTTTGGATTCTATCAAGGTTCCATGACAATAAAACCTTCGCGCCGAATCCGCCTGACAGCGTCTTTCCGTTCCTTCATCGAGAGCGAAGCCTCCGGTGGCATCATCCTGATGGTGGTGGCCGCGCTGGCGCTGATCATTGCCAATTCACCGCTCAGTGACGGTTATTTCGGCCTTCTGAAGACCTATGTCGGCGGCCTGAGTATTCTTCACTGGGTGAATGATGCGCTGATGGCGATCTTCTTCCTGCTGGTCGGGCTGGAAATCAAACGTGAAATGATCAGCGGCCAGTTGTCCAGCTGGTCGCGGCGCGCATTGCCGGGCTTCGCCGCCGTCGGCGGCATGGTCGTTCCGGCGGCCATCTTCCTTGCCTTCAATGCCGGCACCGAAACGGCGCGGGGCTGGGCCATCCCATCGGCAACGGATATCGCCTTCTCGCTCGGTGTTTTGTCCCTGCTTGGTTCGCGCGTGCCTTTGTCCCTGAAGGTTTTCCTGACGGCGCTTGCCATTATCGACGATCTGGGCGCGGTCCTCATCATCGCGCTGTTCTATTCGGACGGGCTGAATATTCCCGCCGTTGCCGGTGCAGCCGGTGTTTTCGTCATCCTGATGGCCATGAACCGTCTCGGCATGGTGCGGCTCTGGGCCTACCTCGTCCTCGGCGTCATTCTGTGGATTCTTGTGCTCAAATCGGGCGTGCATGCGACGGTGGCCGGTGTCCTTTTGGCGCTGACCATTCCGATGCGCGGGGCCAAGGACGGGCAGGGGGCAACCGAATCGCCGCTGCTCAAGCTGGAGCACGCCATCCAGCCCTGGGTCGGCTTTGCCATCGTGCCGATCTTCGGTTTTGCCAATGCGGGTGTGTCCTTCAGCGGCGTCTCGCTGTCCAACCTTGCCGACCCCGTCCCCCTTGGCGTGGCGGCCGGCCTGTTCGTCGGCAAGCAGATTGGCGTGTTTGCCTTTGCGCTGCTGGCGATAAAGTTGCGGCTGGCGGAACGCCCGGCGGGAGCAAGCTGGTTCCAGATGTATGGGGTTTCGATGCTGTGCGGCATCGGCTTCACCATGAGCCTGTTCATTGGCCTTCTCGCCTACGCGAATTCGCCCCTGCTGCAGGATGAAACAAAGCTGGGCGTGCTGCTTGGATCGCTCCTGTCGGCGGTGATTGGCGCCGCGCTTCTGCGCGTGTCGCTGGTGCGGGCGCCGAAGGCGTGATTGCGCAAGGCACCGCCCGGCGCCGGGCCTAGGGTCCGGACCCTGATCTTTTTCTGTGTTGAGCGGAGGCTGTCCTGATGTCGGAATTGCATAGTGGATCGTGTCTGTGCTGAGGCATCCGCTTCAAGGCGCATGGCAAGCTGCGCGGGATCGTTTATTGCCATTGCTCGCAGTGCCGCAAGCAGTCCGGCCATTTCTATGCGGCAACGAATGTCCAGAAGGATGCCATCACCATCACCGGTGAGGAAAACATCAAATGGTATGCCGCCAGCGAATATGCGGCGCGCGGTTTCTGCCGCAATTGCGGATCGGTGATGTTCTGGAAACACCATGATCTCGACTACATCTCGGTGATGGCCGGATCGTTCGACAAGCCGACCAGTCTCAAGGGCGAAGTGCATATTTTTGTCGGCGACAAGGGCGACTATTACGAAATCGGCGACGATCTGCCGAAATATGTGGCGAGCGGCGGCGGTATCGTCGTGGCAGGCGACTGAGGGGCCGGGAACGCGTGAAGGATTGACGCCGCCCGATCTGGCTTTATAGCTGCCGTTACGGACGGACGGGAGCAAACCATGCAGCGGCTAATACTGGCATTCGTCAATTCCATGCGCGCGCTCAGGCACCTGGCGGTGCATGAAAAGGCGGTTCAGCAGGAACTCATCCTTTTCATCCTGTCGATTCCCGTCGCGGCGGCGATCGCGCCATCTGTGCTGGTTTTCCTGGTTCTGACCGGCTCGGTGCTTATCCTGATCATGATCGAGGTGCTGAACACCGGCATTGAAGCGGCGTGCAACGCCGTGTCGCGGGATTTCCAGCGCGACATCCAGATCGCCAAGGATTGCGGATCTCTGGCCGTGCTGATCTCGGTTGTTCTCGTCGCCATCGTCTGGTTCTATACGCTCTGGCACGTATTTTTTTCCTGAAACCGCGTGTGAGTCGCATTGTTTAATCTCCAGCGAAATGATATATGTTCAATATGAGCAAAAATCCCGACATCCTCCGTATCGCCATCGCCCAGCTCAATCCTGTCCTGGGTGACATCAAGGGTAATCTGGCAAAAGCGCGTGACGCACGGGCCGACGCCGCGCGGCAGGGCGCCGACCTCATCCTGTTCACGGAGCTGTTTATCTCAGGCTATCCGCCGGAAGATCTGGTGCTGAAGACAGCCTTCATCGAAGCCTGCGAAAAGGCGGCAATAGAATTTGCGGCCGATACATCGGACGGCGGGCCGGGGGTGATTATCGGCACGCCGCTGCGGCGCGACAGCGGCCTGCACAATTCGGTCATGGTGCTGGACGGCGGCAAGGTGATTGCGGAACGCTTCAAGGTCGATCTGCCCAACTATGGCGAGTTTGACGAGAAGCGGGTGTTCCAGCAGGGGCCGATGCCCGGACCGGTGAATTTCCGTGGCATCCGTATCGGCATTCCGATCTGCGAGGATATCTGGGGCGACCTCGGCGTGTGTGAAACGCTGGCCGAGAGCGGCGCGGAGATACTCTGCGTGCCCAATGGCTCGCCCTATTACAACGGCAAGGTGGATGTGCGCCATCAGGTGGTGCTGCGCCAAGTGATCGAGACCGGTTTGCCGCTGATTTTCGCCAACCAGCTCGGTGGTCAGGACGATCTGATTTTTGACGGCGCCTCGTTTGCGTTCAATCCGGACAAGAACATCGCGTTCCAGATGTCGCAGTTCGAGGAACAGCTTGTTGTCACCACGTGGCGGCGCGGCGAGGGCGGGTGGTCCTGCTCGGAAGGCCCCATGTCGAAAATCCCCGAAGGCGAGGAGGCGCAGTATCGCGCCTGCATGCTGGGCCTGCGCGATTACGTCAACAAGAACGGCTTCAAGGATGTGGTGCTCGGCCTTTCCGGCGGCATTGACTCGGCGATCTGTGCGGCGCTGGCTGTCGACGCGCTGGGCGAGGAACGGCTGCGCGCCGTGATGATGCCGTATACCTATACATCGAAGGACTCGCTGAAGGATGCGGAAGACTGCGCCAAGGCGCTGGGGTGCCGCTACGACATCGTGCCGATCTTCGAGCCGGTGGAAGGCTTTCTGAAAGCGCTCGGGCCGACATTCGAAGGTACGAAAGAGGGCATCACCGAAGAAAACCTGCAAAGCCGGGCCCGTGGCACGATCCTGATGGCAATCTCCAACAAGTTCGGCTCGATGGTGGTCACGACGGGCAACAAGTCGGAAATGTCGGTGGGCTATGCCACGCTCTATGGCGACATGAACGGCGGCTACAATCCGATCAAGGATATCTACAAGATGCAGGTCTACGCCATGTCCGAATGGCGCAACAGGAATGTGCCCGCCGGCGGCCTCGGTCCATCGGGTATCGTCATCCCGGAAAACATCATCAGCAAGGCGCCTTCCGCCGAATTGCGGGAGAACCAGACGGATCAGGATTCGCTGCCGCCCTATCCCGTGCTCGATGACATTCTCGAATGCCTCGTCGAGAACGAGATGGGCGTGGACGAGATCGTCGAACGCGGCCATGAGCGCAAGACGGTCGAGCGGATCGAACACCTGCTCTATCTCGCCGAATACAAGCGCCGGCAGTCGGCGCCGGGTGTGAAGGTGACGCGGAAGAATTTCGGCCGCGACCGGCGTTATCCCATCACCAACAAGTTCCGCGATCGGGGGTAGGACCGATTGCATGTGCCGGGTGCGTGGTTCGACAAGCTCACCATGAGGGAGGTGATCTGGCTGCAATGCCAATCGCAAAGGTTGTAGAATATAACACGCTGCAATCCCCTGCATCCCTCATGGTGAGCTTGTCGAACCACGCACGGGTCGTCCTGCAACGGTCGTTTTTGACTACGACTAAAGTCTAGTGTTGCAATCGCGCCTCACTTTATTTCGAAAAGCGGCTGCACAAAAAATAGGCGCTTGGCGCGTGATGGCGATTCACCTATAAGCCATCTCTCCGGCAATCAAGCCCGGGAGGTTTAGAATGGCAGCTGTTTCAATGTCCCCTCGGGGCGGCGTCCGTTCCTGACATGTGATGATGAAAAGCCCCAGGGCTTTTCAATTGACTTCACCGGTCAAGAACACTCATCGCCGATATTGGCCTTTCCTGTATTCAGGCAAGTCGCCAAGCCAATTGTGCCGCATTGATTCCCTCGTTCTGTTGCGCGGCATTCTCGTCTGAAATTCATATTTGAGGCCGGTGCGTTTTGGCACCGGACGATCGTCATGGCATTTTTACGTAACGCCTTGCGCGGCGGAGCCTTCCGCAGCGTTCTCGGATTCACCTGGATTCACTGGCAGAAGCAGCCGGTGCGTCTGGCTATCATTCTTGGTGCAGTGCTGCTCTCGACACTGGCCGACGTGCTGACGCCGCTCTATTCGGGGCGGCTGGTCGACGCGGTGGTCAATGGCGCGGCAACGGATGCCATTGCCTGGGATGCGGCGATGGCCGCGTTCTGGACCCTGATGGCCCTGTCGCTGGGCGCCATCATCCTGCGGCACGTCACCTTCATGACGATCGTCAAGCTGACGCTGAAAATGATGTCGGAGATTGCCTCCGGCGCCTTCTTCCGTGTCCAGCGTTTCTCGACGGACTGGCATGCGAACAGCTTTGCCGGCTCGACGGTGCGCAAGATCACGCGCGGCATGTGGGCGCTTGACCTGCTGAACGATACGCTGCTGGTGGCCTTGTTTCCGTCCATTGTCATGCTTGTCGGCTCGACCGTGCTGATGGCCTGGTACTGGCCCATGATGGGCGTCATCATCGGCCTGGGATCCCTCGTGTTCGTCTGCGTGACGGTGGCGATGTCGCTCGGCTATGTCGCGCCGATGGCGAGCCTTGCCAATCGCTGGGATACCAAGCTCGGCGGTTCGCTGGCCGATGCGGTCAGCTGCAACATGGTGGTGAAGGGTTTCGGCGCGGAAAAGCGCGAGGACGCACGGCTGCTGAAAGTTCTTGCCAAGTGGCAGGACCGGACGCGGCGCACGTGGATCCGCGGTACCCGCAACGGCACGACCCAGGGCTCGCTGCTGCTCATCCTGCGGGCATCGGTCATCGGCTTTGCCCTGTGGCTGTGGTCCAAGGGGCAGGCGAGTGCGGGTGACATCACCTTCGTGCTGACGTCGTTCTTCATCCTGCAGGGCTACCTGCGGGAAGTCGGCATGCACATCCGCAATTTGCAGCGTTCGATCAACGATATGGAAGAGCTTGTTGACATCCAGAGTCAGCCGCTCGGCATTGATGACCGGCCCGGCGCCAAGCCGATCCAGATCACCAATGGCAAGATCGTGTTCGACAATGTGACGTTCCATTACGGGGCGCACCGGGCACCGCTCTATGACCGGTTCTCGGTGACGATCCGGGCGGGTGAGCGCGTCGGCCTTGTCGGCCACTCCGGTTCGGGCAAGACGACGTTCGTCAAGCTGATCCAGCGCCTGCACGACGTGAAGGCGGGGCACATCCTGATCGACGGTCAGGATATTTCCACAGTCACCCAGGCATCGCTGCGCCAGCAGATTGCCATCGTGCAGCAGGAGCCGATCCTGTTCCACCGGACGCTGGCCGAGAACATCGCCTATGCGCGGCCGACAGCCACGCAAAGCGAGGTCGAGGAAGCGGCCCGGCAGGCCAGCGCGCATGACTTCATCATGGCCCTGCCGAAGGGCTATGGCACGCTGGTGGGTGAACGCGGTGTGAAGCTGTCCGGCGGCGAGCGCCAGCGCGTGGCCATCGCCCGGGCTTTCCTCGCGGATGCGCCGGTTCTGATCCTGGACGAGGCAACGTCGAGCCTCGATTCGGAATCGGAAGTGCTGATCCAGCAGGCCATGGAACGGCTGATGCTGGGCCGGACGACCCTGGTGATCGCGCATCGGCTGTCGACGGTGCGGGCCCTCGACCGGCTGCTGGTCTTCGACCATGGCCGGATCGCGGAAGAGGGCAACCACGAAGCCCTGATCCGCCTCAACGGCGGCATCTACCGCAGCCTGTTCGAACGGCAGGCGCTGGAACTGACCAAGGGTCTTGTTCTCAATGACGGCTAGAATGCCGGCGTGATCATTGTGCGTGGTTCGACAGGCTCACCATGAGGGAGGCTGGAGATTTGCAGGGAGCGGAGGTTTTGTGACTTTCGTGAATTGCCTTGCAACCCTTCCGTCTCCCTCATCTTGAGCTTGTCGAAGGACGCATGACGGTCTTGCAACGTACCTCCTCATGGTCCGCATATTGATCTTCACGCGTCGTTCCGATATGCCCGACGCATGACCATCACCGTCCGTTTTGCACCATCTCCGACCGGCTATATCCACATCGGCAACACGCGCACAGCCCTGTTCAACTGGCTGTTCGCGCTGAAACACAATGGCCAACTGATCCTGCGCTTCGATGATACCGACGTGGAGCGCTCGAAGACCGAATATGCCGAAGCGACCGCCGCTGATATTGATTGGCTTGGCATCAAGCCGGTGCGGGTCGAATACCAGTCGAAACGCTTTGCCTTCTACGATGCCGCCGTTGAGAAGCTGAAAGCCGCCGGCGTGCTTTACCCCTGCTACGAGACCCCGGAAGAACTCGAACGCAAGCGCAAGCTGCGCCTCGCGCGCCGCCTGCCGCCGGTCTATGGCCGCGATGCGCTGAAACTGACGGCGGAGGATCGCGCGAAGCTGGAAGCCGAGGGTCATCGCCCGCACTGGCGTTTCCTGCTGCCGAACTTCAAGGACGATCCGTTCGCGCCCGCGCGCACGATTGTCCACTGGGATGATATCGTGCGCGGCGAAGAGACCGTCGATCTCGCTTCGCTTTCCGATCCGGTTCTGGTGCGCGAAGACGGCACCTATCTCTACACGCTGACCTCCGTGGTCGACGATATCGACATGGGCATCACGCACATCATCCGCGGCGACGATCACGTCACCAACAGCGGCGTGCAGATTTCCATTTTCGAAGCGCTCGGTGCGAAGGCGCCGGCGCTTGGCCATCATAATCTGCTGACGACTGTTTCGGGCGAGGGCTTGTCCAAGCGCACCGGCGCCCTGTCCGTCGGCAGCCTGCGTCGTGACGGCTATGAGCCGATGGCCGTGGTCAGCCTCGCCGTGCTGACGGGAACGTCGGAGAATGTGGTCGCCATGCCTGACATGGCATCGCTCGCCGCAATCTTCGATCCGAAGGCAACATCGAAATCATCCTCGAAATTCGATCCGGCGGAACTCGATACGCTGAACCGCACGCTGATCCACGCCATGCCGTTCGACGTGGCTGAAGAGCGTCTGCGGGACATGGGGATCACAGGCGACAAGGCCGAAGCCTTCTGGCTTGCAGTGCGCGGCAATCTCACGCGCGTCGCCGATGCGGCGCTGTGGTGGAAGATCGTCCAGGACGGTCCCGTCAGTGACGAAGTCCTTGCCGAAGAGGACCGTGATTTCGTTGCGGCGGCTTTTGACGTGTTGCCGCAGGAGCCGTGGAGCCGCGAGACCTGGAAGCAGTGGACGGAAGCGGTGAAGGTTCAGAGCGGACGCAAGGGCAAGCCGTTGTTCATGCCCCTGCGCATTGCCCTTACCGGGTTGGCTTCTGGTCCGGAGCTCGCAGATTTACTGCCCCTTCTTGGTCGGGAAGGAACGTTGGCCCGACGACCCTGACCTTGCGGTTGGGATCGATCGGCTTGTCCGGTGATAATGGTTTCGGCTGTTCCGCTTCGACTTTCGGCACCGCGGGTGTTCCCAGCTGAATAATCGATGAAGGTTTTTTCTCCGGCTCTACCACAGGCGCAGCCGGTTCGGCCTTGGCCTCGGCCGGTGCCGCCGGCTTGACCGGTTCGGGGTTTTTCGCCGGCTCTGGCGATGGCAATGGTTCAGCCTCGACAGGCTCGACCGGTTTGATCGGCTCCGCCGGTTTCAGTGCTGGCTGTGTTTGTGCTGGCGCCGGTTTCGTCGCGGGTTGCCGGGCTATTTCCTTAGGGTTTCCAAGCGTGGTGTAATTGCCCGCCGTGCGCTGGCAGGAGCATTGCGGCGTGCCATTGGCGCCGACTTTCCTGAATTTGAACGCGTTGGGCATATCCGTATAGGCCTGGCCGCGCAGGGAAATCATCTGATCCACGGTTTCACCGTTGGTCGAATGATAGAACAGTTTCGCGCCCGGGCATTGCGCCTGGCACTGCGCTTCGTCGCGGTGGAAATTCTCCGCGCCGGTCGCGTAGGAAATGGGGAAATAATAACCGTCGCAGGTGCGCACGCAGAGCGTCTGATATTGTCCGCCGTAGACCGGCGCGGTGCTTTCCAGCGGCTCGTTTTCCAGTGGCCGCTGGCCTCCGAGGACTTCATAGGGGCGGCGCCGGGGCTCACCGTCTCGCGGTTCGATTTCGCGCGGCAAGACTTCGCGGTCTGGCTCATAGGATGCCGAGCAATTGTTGGCGTCCATGGCAGCTTCCACCCGGTCGCGGCGCAGGTTCAGCTCATACTCATCCGTGACGAAATCATTGTCGAGTTCGCGCAGACGCTGTTCCATGCGGCTGCAAACGTCCGACTGGGCCGCTGCCAGCTGTGTTGACAACAGCAGCGTGCCCATGGCGAGTGCCGCGAAGTGTATGAACCGTTTCATATGGTCTAGTCCTGCAAGATCACGCGCAGCCTACCTGGCTGACTGCGCCTGAACCATCCATGAACGTGCGGCAGCAATAAGACGGTAGCGCGCTATTCCAGGCGCTGTGACGCCTCAACCACTGCCAGAGCCGTCATGTTAACGATACCGCGCGATGTCACCGACGGCGTCAGAATATGCACGGGCTTGGCGGCGCCGAGCAGAATGGGCCCGACATGCAGTGCATCGGTGACTGTCTTGACGACGTTGAGCGTGATGTTGGCCGCGTCGAGATTGGGGAAGACCAGAAGGTTGGCTTCGCCGCTCAGGCGGGAATGCGGCAGCACACGCTCACGCAGGATTTCCGACAGGGCGGAATCGCCATGCATTTCGCCATCCTGTTCCAGGTCTGGTGCCTTGGAGCGCAGGATTTCCGAAGCGGCGCGCATCTTGGCGGCACTTTCGGAATCGCGCGAACCGAAGTTGGAGTGCGAAAGCAGGGCGGCCTTGGGCTCGATGCCGAAGCGGCGGATTTCGTTGGCGGCCAGAACCGTCTTTTCCGCAATCTCTTCGGCTGTCGGATCGATGCTGACATAGGTATCGGTCAGGAACAGCACGCCGCGCTGTGAAATCAGCAGGCTGAGTGCGGAGAAATTGCGGATGCCCTCGAGCTTGCCGATGATCTGGTCGACATTGCGCAGGTGGCGCTCGAACCGGCCTTCCAGGCCGCAGATCATGGCATCGGCTTCGCCGCGCATGATGGCCAGCGCTGCAATCACCGTGCCGCTGGCGCGGACCATGGTGCGTGCCACCTCCGGCGTGGTGCCGCGCCGGCCGGTAAGGTTCACCAAAAGGTCGACATAGTCGCGGTAGCGCGGATCGTCTTCCGGGTTGATGATGTCAAAATCAGTGCCGAGCTTGATCTTCAGGCCGTAGCGCTTGAGACGCGTCTCGATGACCTGCGGGCGGCCGATCAGCGTCGGGATCGCCGTGCCTTCCTCGAGCACCACCTGTGCCGCGCGCAGGACGCGCTCGTCTTCGCCGTCGGAATAGATCACCCGCTTCTTCTCGGCGGTCCGCGCTGCGGTGAAGATCGGCTTCATGATCAGGCCGGAGCGGAAGACAAAGCGGTTCAGCTTGTCGAGATAGACCTCGAAATCCTCGATGGGGCGGTCGGCAACGCCGGTTTCCATGGCAGCTTTTGCCACAGCTGGGGCGATGCGCAGGATCAGGCGCGGATCGAACGGCGAAGGAATGAGATAATTGGGGCCGAAGGTCGGCGTTTCGCCGGAATAGGCGCGGGCCGCCACATCCGATGGCTCTTCGCGGGCGAGCGCCGCGATGGCCTTGACCGCCGCCATCTTCATTTCCTCATTGATCGCCCGTGCGCCGCAATCCAGCGCGCCGCGGAAAATATAGGGGAAGCAGAGGACGTTGTTGACCTGGTTGGGGAAATCGGAGCGTCCGGTGCAGATCATGGCGTCGGGGCGTGCGGCGCGTGCTTCCTCCGGCATGATTTCCGGATTGGGATTGGCCAGCGCCATGATCAGCGGGTTCGGCGCCATCTGCTTCAAAAGTTCCGGCTTCAGGACACCTGCGGCGGACAGGCCAAGGAACACGTCGGCACCGCCGATGACATCGGCCAGCACGCGCGCATCTGTCTTTTGGGCGTAAACCGACTTCCAGCGGTCCATCAGCGTGTTGCGGCCGTCATAGACGACGCCGTCGAGATCGCAGACCCAGATGTTCTTGCGGTTGGCGCCGAGCTTGACCAGGAGGTTGAGGCAGGCAAGCGCTGCGGCGCCGGCGCCGGACGCGACGATCTTGACCTTGGACAGATCCTTGCCGGCCAGCTCCATGCCGTTGAGGATGGCAGCGGCGACGATGATCGCCGTGCCGTGCTGGTCGTCATGGAACACCGGAATGTTCATCCTGGCGCGGAGGATTTCCTCCACGTCAAAGCATTCCGGCGCCTTGATGTCCTCAAGGTTGATGCCGCCAAAAGTGGGTTCGAGCGCGGCAACGACATCGACGATCTTGTTGATCTCCTGCGCGTCGATCTCGATGTCGAAGACGTCGATGTCGGCGAATTTCTTGAAGAGAACCGCCTTGCCTTCCATCACCGGCTTGGAGGCGAGGGGGCCGATATTGCCAAGGCCAAGCACGGCAGTGCCGTTGGAGATGACCGCCACAAGATTGGCGCGGCTGGTATAATCGGCGGCTGTGGCGGGGTTTTCATGAATGGCCAGGCAGGGCGCGGCGACACCGGGGGAATAGGCAAGGGCAAGGTCGCGCTGATTTCCAAGCGGCTTCGTCGCCTGGATTTCCAGTTTACCCGGCTGAGGAAAGCGGTGGTAAAACAGGGCGCTTTCTTCGAGATCGGACTGGTTGGGCGAATTGTCCTTGGCCATGGATAATATCCTCCGGAAATTGGCTGGTCGCAACTTGGGATTTGCGATTCAATCTTTTTAGCATGCATAAATGACACGAAGAGCCATAAATGAAGTCCATTTTGTTACAAGTGTTTATCGCAGGAAACCATAGACTTTTTAGCGGCGTCATAAGACTGTGACATGAATCAGGTTTCTGTCAGACCAGAGGTACCGATGCGTACCGGCGCTGAACGGAGATCAGCCTCATGGTTGAGCCAGAGACACGTAAGTTTCGCACGCTCTTTTTGTCCGATGTGCATCTTGGTTCCAAAGGCGCCAAGGCGACCTTCCTCCTGGACTTCCTGAAGTATCACGATGCGGATACGATCTATCTGGTCGGCGATATCGTCGATGGATGGCGTCTGCGCCGCAGCTGGCACTGGCCGCAGGAGCACAACGACATCGTGCAGAAACTCCTGCGCAAGAGCCGCAAGGGCGCGCGCATCCTCTACATCGCCGGCAACCACGATGAATTCCTGCGCGATTTCCAGGGCACGCATTTCGGCGGCATCGAGGTCATGGACCGCACGATGCACGAAACCGCTGACGGCCGTAAATTCCTCGTGATCCATGGCGACCAGTTCGATGTTGTCGTGCGCAATGCCCGCCACATCGCCTATCTCGGCGACTGGGCCTATGATGCGGCGCTGGCCATCAACACCATCATGAACAAGGTGCGGCGCATGCTCGGGCTGCGCTACTGGTCATTCTCCGCCTGGGCGAAATTCCGGGTGAAGAAGGCCGTCAACTTCATCGGTTCCTTCCAGACCGTCGTTTCCGACGAGGCCCGGCGCATCGGCGCCGACGGCGTCATCTGCGGCCATATCCACCACGCCACCATCGAAGAAATCGACGGCATCGAATACATCAACACCGGCGACTGGGTTGAAAGCTGCACAGCCATCGTCGAGCATCACGACGGCAAGATGGAACTCATCTCCTGGACGCATCTGATCGGGGAGAAGGCAGGCTTTGCGCCTGTCGTCAAACTCGAGGACAAGCGTCCCAAGGCGGCGAATGCGGCCTGAATGGCTTCTCCTGCAGAGATCGATCCGATGAAGCGGCTGGTCATCGTCTCCGATGCTTGGCATCCGCAGGTCAATGGCGTGGTGCGCACCCTGACTCAATTGCGCGAGCAGATGGAGGCGCGGGGCGTCGAGGTGACGATCATCTCGCCCGCGGACTATCCCTCGGCGCCATGTCCCACCTATCCGGAAATCCGGCTGGCACTGACCTATCCCGCGGCGGTGAAAGCCCGGATCGAGGCGTTGCAGCCCGCCTTCGTGCATATCGCCACGGAAGGCCCGCTTGGCATCATGGCGCGGCGCGCCTGCCTGAAAAACAAGTGGCGCTTCACCACCAGCTTTCATACACGCTTTCCCGAATATCTGCGTGAGCGTCTGCCCATTCCGCTGGCCTGGACCTACGGCTTTCTGCGCCGGTTCCACAATGCCGCCGAGACCTGCCTTGTCCCGACACAGTCCATCTACGAGGAATTGACCGAGCGCGGCTTCGATACGTTGCGCGTGTGGACGCGCGGTGTCGACCGCGATCTGTTCCGCCCGCAGGCGGATATCGATCTCGGCCTCGCGCATCCCGTCTTTCTCTGCGTCGGCCGCGTTGCGCCGGAAAAGAATCTTGAAGCCTTTCTGGCGCTTGATCTGCCGGGAACAAAACTTGTCGTCGGCGACGGGCCGGATATGGATGAGCTGAAGCGCAAGTTTCCCGACGCGGTGTTCGCCGGCAAGAAGGAGGGCGAGGAACTCGCCCGCCACTATGCGGGTGCCGATGTGTTTGTTTTTCCCAGCCGCACCGACACGTTCGGCCTGGTGCTGCTGGAGGCGATTGCCTGCGGGCTTCCGGTCGCGGCCTATCCGGTGGCCGGTCCCAAGGACGTCATCGGCGCGACGGGCGCGGGCGTTCTGTCAACCGACCTGCAGGAGGCTGCGCTGGGCGCACTTGCCATGGGGCGCGTCGATCCCGATACCACCCTGCAGGGATTCAGCTGGGAAGCCTGCGCCGATATATTCGAGGATATTCTCACGGCGATTGCCGGTGCCAAGCCGCAGCTCGGCCACGAAGCGAACGCGGCGCGGATTGCGTCCGCCGGCTAATCTATATTTTCTGCATTCATGATAATTGAGCTGGAAAAACCTTCAGCGTTTCTAGGCAGTTGGGCCAAATCGTGATATTTCGGAATACGGCTATTCATATATTCGTGCGCCGTTCCTCGATCCTCCGAAAGTCCTTCCATGACAGCCGCCACTGCGGACACTTTTCACGACAAGCCGTCTCGGTTCGAGTTTCGGCTGGCTCTGGCTTACTTCGCGATTTTCATCTCAAGCGGCCTGCATCTGCCCTATTTTCCCCTGTGGCTGGAATTCCGGTCGCTGTCGCCGACGGAAATATCCATCGTCCTGTCCATGCCGCTGTTCGTGCGCGTCATCGCCGCGCCGCTGGTTTCCATTCTGGCCGACCAGTCCAGCGACCGTGCGCATATCCTGACCATTGCCACCATTCTGGCGGTGATCGTCGCGGCCTTCTACTTTCTGCCGTTCAATTTCTTCGGCATTCTGGTCGTGTCGCTGGTGCTTGCCGCACCGTGGACATCGCAGGTTCCGCTGGCCGATACGATTGCGCTTTCGGGCGTGCGCCGTTACGGGGCGGATTTTGCCAGGATGCGCGTCTGGGGGTCCATCGCATTCCTGCTGGCCTCCTTTGCCGGCGGCGTGCTGATCCAGCATACGGGCGAGTGGATCATCCCGACGGTGCTGCTGGGTGCGCTGGTGGCCGCATGCGGCATGAGCTTCGTGGTGCCGCGCATCGGCAAGCCGCGGCGCCTGTCGCCGCTGTCGGATATCGACATGGCGGATGCGGGCAGGGCGCTGCGCCGCCCGGCCTTCGTGACCTTCCTGATCGCCACGGGGATCACGCAGGCAAGCCACGCCTATGGCTACAGTTTTTCGGCCATCTACTGGAAGTCCATCGGCATTGAAGAGACGGTGATCGGGGCGCTGTGGTCCATCGCCGTGGTGGCCGAGGTGATCATGTTCACCTGCTTTCGCCGGGTTTTCGGACGCCTGCATCCGGCCAGGGTGCTGATGATCGGCTCAGCCGTCGCCATATTCCGCTGGACCGTCTTCCCGCTGATCGTGCCTGCAGGTCTCGGCGTGGCCGGCTTTTTCGTCGTGCAGAGCCTGCATGCCTTCTCCTTCGCCCTGTCCTTCCTCGGCATGCAGAAAATGATCGCCATGACCATTCCCGAGGAGAAGGGTGGGACGGCGCAGGGCATATCCACCTTCTTCATCGGCACGTCGCTGGCCATCGTCACCATGGTGTCCGGACCGCTCTATAGCGCCACCGGCATCTATGGCTTCTATGTCATGGTGGCGCTGGCGGCAGTCGGGCTTGTCCTGGCCAATGTTTCGCTTCGATTGGAGCAGCGCGAGCGCTAGTTGTTGAGGCTCTACACCTAACCCCAAAGCTCCGATTGCGGCGGCGAGACACGGCTGCTTTCGAAGACGAGGCCGGGCTGGCGGTCGTCCCTGAGGATCAGCGGACCGTCGAGATCGACGAAGTCGGCGTCCTGCGCGACGAGGATGGCAGGCGCCATGGCCAGGGACGTACCCACCATGCAGCCGACCATGATGCCGAACCCCAGTTCGCGCGCCCGTTTCTGCATGCGCAGGGCCTCGGTCAGCCCGCCTGTCTTGTCGAGCTTGATGTTGATGCTGTCGTAGCGGCCAAGGAGCGTATGCAGATCGTCCGTACCGTGGGCGCTCTCGTCGGCACACAGGGGGACGGGGTGGGGGATTGTCGAGAGAATGCCGTCCTTGCCAGCCGGGAGCGGCTGCTCGATGAGCACGACCCCGGCCTTTGCGGCGGCCAGCATGTGCCGGACGATATTCCGGTCGGTCCAGCCCTCATTGGCATCGAGAATGATGCGGCTGTCGGGTGCAGCTTCCGCTACGGCCCGAATGCGATCTTCGTCATCCTCGCCGCCCACCTTGACCTTGATGACCGGACGGTCGGACAGGGCAAGGGCCGAGGCAGCCATGGTCTGCGCATCGCCGAAGGAAACGGTCACGGCCGTGGTCAGGGCTTTGAGCGGCGGCAAGCCGATGATATCGGCAACGCGCCGGCCGGCCCGTTTGGCTTCGAGATCCCAGAGCGCGCAATCGACGGCATTGCGGGCCGCGCCGGCGCCGATCAAACCGGGCAAATCCTGCCGGTTGGCCCCTGCGGCGAGCACGCTGCGCAGTTTTTCGATTTCGGCACAGACGGAATCGAGACTTTCGCCATAGCGGGCATAGGGAACGCATTCGCCCCGCCCCGTGTGCAGTCCGTCGCGCAGGGTACAAACCACCACGGCTGCTTCCGTCTTGGAACCCCGCGAGATTGTAAACGTTCCGGCAATGGGCCAGCGTTCAACGGTAATCTCCATATTAACAGTCATTATGTGCGCCTTAATTGCTACAGTGACATCAAGTCCGAGACTCGATATGTGTGAGGGATGTTGACCGATAGAGCAAACAATTCAAGTGCTTCTGCCGCCGCAGGGTTCCACGTCGATACCGGCGTGTGTGCTGCGGTGCTGACGACGCTCTCTATCCATTGATTTTCAGATCCAGGGACGCCCGAGGCGAATGAATTCGACAGACAACGGCCAGAGCAGAGAGCAGGAGCCCAGCGATATCATCCTTTCGGTCAAGGATGTCAGCGTGTCCTTCGGCCGTTCATCGGTGCTGGAGCACCTGAATCTCGACGTCTATCGCGGCGAGATACTGGGATTTGTCGGCGCATCGGGGACGGGCAAGTCCGTCCTCATGCGGACGATCCTCGGTCTCAATCAGAAACAGCACGGCAATATCAGCATTTTCGGCCATGACATCGATCATGCGACGGAACAGGAAAAACTCAGCGTCGACATGCGCATGGGCGTCCTGTTCCAGCACGGTGCGTTGTTCTCGTCGCTGACGGTTCTGGAGAACATTCAGGTGCCGATGCGCGAATATCTCGACATTCCGCACAGCCTGATGGACGAACTGGCGCGCCTCAAGATCGATCTGGTTGGATTGAAACCGGATACGGCGGAGAAATTTCCGTCGGAACTGTCCGGCGGCATGATCAAGCGTGCGGCGCTCGCCCGCGCTTTGTCACTCGACCCGGACATCGTCTTTCTCGATGAGCCGACATCGGGGCTCGATCCCATCGGCGCTGCGGATTTCGATGAACTGATCGCAAATCTGCGCGATACCATGGGTTTGACGGTCTATATGGTCACGCACGATCTCGACAGCCTGTTCGCTGTTTGCGACCGAATCGCGGTATTGGGTAAGAAAAGGGTTCTTGTGGAAGGAACCATCGACGACATGCTGACGTTTGATGACCCGTGGGTTCAGGAATATTTTCATGGCAAGCGCGCGCGCCAGATCGTGCCGAACGGCAGCAGCAGGCGAAAGTCTGATCGTGTGCAAAGCGCCCGGCAATCCGGGCCGTTGCTGAAGGAACAGGGTTAGGTGGAATAATCGATGGAGACCAAAGCCAACTACGTTCTGGTCGGGATTTTCACGCTTGCGGTCTGCGTCGCGGCGTTCGTCTTCGTGTACTGGATCGCCCGCTATGGCGACAGGCAGGAAATGACGACGCTGGAAATCCGTATCGCCGGTTCGGTCACCGGCCTGGCCGAGGGCAGCCAGGTGCTGTTCAACGGCATCAAGGTCGGCACCGTGCGGCGCCTGAATATCGACAAGACCAATCCTGACGCGGTGATCGCCACCGCGGAAATTGACAGCACGACACCGATCACCCGCTCGACCCAGGCAACCCTCGGCTTTACCGGCCTGACCGGTCTGGCCTTCGTGGAGCTCAAGGGCGGCAAGGTCTATGAGCCCAATCTGCTTGAAGAAGCCGACAAGGATGGCGCCGTCGCGCGTATCGATGCCGACCCGTCCGTGGTCAACAACCTTCTGCAGAAGGCGCAGGACATTCTCGAACGCGTCAACACGGCGATGAGCTCGATCGAGAGTTTCATCACCGAAGTGAAGGGGCCGCTGGTCGATACGGTCAACAACACGAAGAAGTTCACCGATGCGCTGGCCAAGAACTCCGATGTGATCGACAAGTTCAGCCAGAGCGCCGAAGACGTGCAGTCGGTGGTGCGCGAGGCGCGCGAAATGATGACGCGCCTGAATGCCGCTTCCGCCCGGGTCGATGGCGTCCTGGCCAAGGTCGACAATCTGGTGTCCGACGGGGATGG
The DNA here is from genome assembly GCF_058792715.1 of Phyllobacterium sp. MT110. Taxonomy (NCBI): domain Bacteria; kingdom Pseudomonadati; phylum Pseudomonadota; class Alphaproteobacteria; order Hyphomicrobiales; family Phyllobacteriaceae; genus Phyllobacterium; species Phyllobacterium sp. MT110. The sequence goes on along the minus strand of NZ_JBXAFE010000001.1, from coordinate 1,607,773 downwards.
CAGTGTTGTGGCTGAAGCGCGGAACACGCTCAAATCCTATCGTGCGGTTGCCGACAACCTGAACACCAAGCTCGGCCCGATCACGGACAACCTCAACCGCTTCTCCGGACAGGGCTTGCGCGACGTGCAGGCGCTCGTTACCGAGAGCCGCCAGTCGGTCCAGCGCATCGAGCGGGCGATCAGCGATCTTGAGAAGAATCCGCAGCGGGTGATTTTCGGCGGCAGCGGCAATGTGCCGGAGTATGACGGCCGCACGCGCCGTTGACTTTGACAAAGCTGCATCGCATGAAGGTTAATGAATCGTGAAGCTTTGCGTGACAGGGATGATACCATTGGTGAATTCAAGAACGACAATTGCCGCTCTGCTGATGGCTTTGTCCGTTTCCGCCTGCGCCGGAACCAAGAAGCTTGATACATTCGATCTGTCCGGCCCGTCGCTGTCCGACACTTCATCCAGAAAACATGGCAGCCGCCAGATCCTGATCGCTGCGCCATCGGCCCTCAAAGCGCTTGACGGCGAGAATGTCGTTGTCCGCTCCGGACCGAACGCCATTTCGTTCCTGAAGGGCGCACAGTGGTCCGACCGCCTGCCGAACATCGTGCAGACGCGACTTGTGCAGGCCTTCGAGAGCTCGGGCCGCTTCGGCGGTGTCGGCCGTCCCGGCGAAGGCCTTGCCATCGATTATCAGGTGATCAGCAATATCCGCACGTTCGATATCGATGCCTCGGGCAAGGAAACGGCCGTCGTCGAGATCGCCATCAAGATCCTCAATGACAAGAACGGCACCGTGCGCGCCACCCGCGTGTTCCGCTCGACATCGCCGGTCAGCGGCCAGGGCAATGCGGCCTATGTCACCGCGCTGAACCATGCGTTTGACAGCGCCGCAGGCGATATCGTCACCTGGACGCTGTCGGTTATCTAAACCGGAAACTCAGGCGACCTTTTTCAGTTCGCCCGCTGCCGGCCCGGTGGCGAAGGGGAGTTCCTCGTCGGCCCAGCCGGTGATGCCGCCGATCATGATTTTCACCGGGCGTCCCAGTCTTGCGAGCTTCAGTGCCGCCTGATCGGCGCCATTGCAGTGGGGGCCGGCGCAATAGGCGACGAACAGCGTATCGTCCGGCCAGCCCGCCATCCGCTCGGCGGTGATCTCGCGATGCGGGAGATGGATGGCTCCCGGCACGTGACGGCGTTCATAGGCGGCCGGTGTTCCCACCACGTGCAGGAGGACAAAATCCTGTTCGCCCGCCTTCAGCGATGCAGCCACGTCGGCACAATCGGTCTCAAGCGCGAGACGCCGGGAAAAATGCTCGATGACAATCTGTGGTGCGGCGGCAGGGGTTTCGGTAACGTAGCTCATGGGGTTCTCCTGTGTTGCTGCTCAATTGGTAAGGCAAGAAACAAGGCACTGGTAGTTGGCAAGATTGCCATATATCGTCGATATCATGTCAAACGCATCCCTTGCCCCCCGCCTTGAGAATCCGCTGGTTGTCGCCGTTGCCTATGACGGGCTCTGCACGTTCGAGTTCGGCCTGGTCGTCGAAATGTTCGGACTGCCGCGCCCGGAAATGGGCGATGACTGGTACAGATTTGCCGTAGCCAGTATCGAGGTGGGCGAGTTGCGCGCTACGTGCGGCGTGCGCATTCTGGCCGATGGCGGGCTTGACCTGTTCGAACAGGCGGGCACCATCATCATGCCGGGCTGGCGCGGCGTCGAGCATGCAGTGCCGGACGCTTTGGCACAGGCCCTTCGGCGGGCACATGCCAATGGCGCACGGATTCTCTCCATCTGCTCCGGTGTGTTCGTCCTGGCCGCTGCCGGTCTCCTGGCCGGTCGCAGGGCGACGACGCATTGGCGCTATGCCGATCTTCTCGCGGAGCGTTATCCGGATATCGCGGTTGAGCCCAACGTGCTTTACGTGGATGAGGGCAGTGTACTGACCTCTGCCGGGAGCGCGGCGGGCATTGACCTCTGCCTGCATCTGATCCGCCGGGATTTTGGCACCGAGGCCGCCAACAAGGTGGCGCGCCGGCTTGTGGTGGCGCCGCACCGCGAGGGCGGGCAGGCGCAGTTCGTCGAACGGGCCGTGCCGCCGCCGCACGAAGGCGTCCGTCTGTCACCGCTGCTCGAGCGCATGCGCACCGAGCTCAGGCAGGATTTTTCCATCGCAACGCTGGCCAAGGCGGCGGGCATGAGCCCGCGCACCTTCCTGCGCCGCTTCGAGGCCGCAACCGGCACGACGCCGGCCAAATGGCTGCTGTCGGAACGGCTGGCCAAGGCACGGGAACTGCTCGAGCAGTCCGCGCTTTCCGTCGAGATCATCGCCGAGACCACCGGGTTCGGCACGGCTGCCACCCTGCGGCATCATTTTCGCCAGCAGCTGGCAACGACGCCCACCGCCTACCGCGAGATGTTCGGTGGAGAGAAGGCCTTGCAGACGGCGTGAGGACCACGGCAGGGCACATCGTGCGTGGTTCGACAAGCTCACCATGAGGTATGACGTGGGCTGCAGGGAGTCATGTTCTGCAAAGCCTGTGACTGGCTTTGCAACCAAACCACTTTCCTCATGGTGAGCTTGTCGAACCACGCACCACGTATCGTTCACCTACCTATTCAGGCTCGCCGAACCATTGCGCCGCGATCTGCGCAAGGTCCTCCATGTCAGAGGCGTTTGCACCGGCCCAGGCGACGATGCCGTCAGGGCGTACAAGCACGGCGCGCAGGCCAAGCCGGTTTCTGGCATCCCGTGCGAGATAGCCGATCCGGCCGCCCCAGCGGCGTGCCAATGCCTGAAGCGGTGCCGTGGCGTCAAAGTCCAGGAGGAGACCTTTCCCGCTTCCAAGATGCCCGCCGAGAAACGTCCCGTCGACCAGCTCGAAGTCGGGCGCACTGCGGCCGACCAGCGGGTGGCTGCCACCAAGATCGTAGCGGAGAGACACGCCCCAGACGCGTTCGGCGAAGTAGGTTGCACCATCGCGCGTGTCGATGAGATCACGGATGATGGCTTCGAGCGCACGGGAACTGCGGCTCGGCCGCATGAGCGTGACCTGGGCGCGCGACCAGTCAAGCACCTGCGCTCCGACCGGATGCCGTTCGCTCTCATAACTGTCGAGCAGGCCGGACGGCGCGGTGCCCCGGATTGTTGATGCAAGCTTCCATCCCAGGTTCATCGCGTCGCCAAGCCCGAGATTCAGCCCCTGTCCGCCGAGCGGGGAATGGATGTGCGCGGCGTCACCGGCGAGCAGCATCCGTCCGTTGCGGTAGGCGGTGGCCTGACAGGCGCGATCCGTCCACGTGGTGGCAAGCGTAAGCGCCGTCACCGTGATGCCGGTGCCGGAGACGCGGCGCAGCACCGCCTGCACGTGGTCGAGCGTGATCGGCCGGGTCCGGTGGCAGGCGCCGCCGTCGAAATCGACCATCGCGATGGTTCCGGGCTTCTGGTAGGTGTACATGCCCGTCGGCGTATAGTGACGGCCGGGGGCAAGCATGTCCCGATCAGCCATCTCGACCTCAACGGAATAGCCGGTGAATTCGGGATCGGTGCCGGCGAATGTAAAACCGCCAGCCTTGCGCACGGTGCTGCGCCCGCCGTCGCAGCCGACGAGCCAGCGTCCGTGAAAGGCGGTGCCGCCGGCATGAACGGTCACGCCATCATCCGACTGCTCGAAACCTTCCACGCCGAGGCCGCGCCTGATCTCGACGCCCATCGCGTCAGCCCGGGCGGAAAGGACGGATTCCACCTGCTGCATGGTGGTGGCCAGGTTGGCGGCGGCTGGGCCGGGCAGCCGATAGGGCCATTTTGAGGTGTCGATCGTGTCCTGGAAAAACTGGATGCCGGCGAAATGGCCGCCGGGGCGGCGCGGCTGTTGCCTCCAATGCGCGGCAGCCGGTGTCCTATCCGATGGTTCTTTTTGCTTGGCCGAGATGTCATCCAGCAGCCCGCGGCGGTAAAAGGCTTCGACGGTAGGGGCGGAAAGGCCGCGCATGCCGAACGGCAGCCCTTTCAACGGGGAGTGCGGGTTTTCGGCTTGCTCCAGCACCAGGACCGAGAGGCCGGCGAGGCGCAGTTCGCAGGCGAGAAACAGGCCGACAGGACCTGCACCGGCAATCACAACATCATAAATCCTGGGAAAATCGGGCATGAACTACTCCTTTGTGGTCGTTCGACCGGAGCGGTTCATCGTTCTGTGAACCACACGGACGAACAAGAAACGCTTGGACAGCGTTGGCTGTTCGTCGAGGGGAACACATGCACGAGGCAGGGACAGAGCTTCCGTTTCCGAAAGGACTTGGGCTTACCAAACCAAGTCTGCCTTTTCCGACGCGGCATATATAGCGCCGGAGCCGCCGACCTGCAACGGGAGATGTTCCATTCGCTGCAGGCCTGTCTCCGGCGCTGATGGGCGGGCAACAAAAAACGCGGCCCCGAGGCCGCGTTTTTCAGTTCTGACAGGACACCGCCTTAGCGCAGGCGGTTACTCGCATGCGCCAGCATGGTGTAGACCTTGCCGGTATCCGACGTCAGGTAGTTCTGGGTCAGGACATTGTCGCGATCGTTGCGGGCAACGTCTTCCAGCAGGCGCTCGAAGTCGTCCATGTAGCGGTCGACGGCGCGGCGGAATTCGCTGTCTGCCTGGTACTTGCGCTTGATCTCGTCAAACGTCTGCTGACCCTTCAGCGTATAGAGGCGACGGGTGAACACATTGCGTTCACCGGCGCGGTAACGCTGCCACAGTTCAACCGAAGCCTCGTGGTCGATGGCACGGGTGATATCGACCGAAAGCGAGTTCAGCGATTCAACCACCTGACCGGGCGAACGTGCCTCGGGCGCCTTTGCCTTTGGCTCGGCCGGAGCTTCATCGCTGGATGCGCGACGGAGCAGGTCGGAAACCCAGCCATTGCCCTGCTTGGGCTGTTCCGGGTTGCCGCGCACATCGAGGCTGCCGCGCATGGCCGGAGCCGGAGCAGCGGGTGCCGCAGCAACGGCGCGTGGTGCTGCAACCGGTTCGCTGCGCTGCGGCTGCGGGGCCTGTGCAACGGCTGCTGCCGTACGGGCAGGAGCAGGGGCGCGGGCGGCCCGGGCTTCGCCGACGTCGGTCAGGCGTCCGGACTTCTGCACGATTTCCGATAGTTCCTTCAGCGCATTGATCTGCTCGGAAACAGCCTTGCGCATCTGCGCTGTCGACTGCTTGGCTTCTTCCGGCATGTCCATGACACCACGCTGCAGTTCGGAGCGGGTCTCTTCGAGTTCCGCACGGATGGCAGCGGAGGAGCGGCGGATTTCGTCCGTCGCATTGGCGAACTTCTGCGATGCCTGTTCGACAACTTCCGCGATCGAATTGCGGATCTGTTCGGTTGTCTGCGTGGCACGGCCTTCGGCCCGGTCGAAGGCGGAGGAGACCAGGGATTCGAACGACCGCATGGTCTTTTCGATGTGCTCGGATTTCTCCACCAGACCGGTTGCCAGATTCTGCAGGGCAGCCTGACGTTCGTCGAAGGTCGAAGCGAGGTTCGACTGCGACGAGTTGATCAGTTCCGATGCAGCACCCAGCATCTTGCCATGCTCGTCGAAACGCTTGGCGATGGAGGCAATGTCGACGAGTGTCGTGTTCGACAGCTGCGAGAGCTTGCCGATATTGCCGTCGATCAGGCGTGTCGAAGACTGGAAGGACTCGGCAGCACGCGTTGCGTTTTCGGCAAAGGTGGTTGTCGTGTCGAGCAGGCGGCCGTCGATGTCGCCAAGGTTCTTGGTGGCCATGTCGATCAGCTCGCCCAGCTTCGCATTGGAAGAGGAGAGGCGGTCGATCAGGTTGCTGACGTCGTCGGTCAGGCCTGCCTTGGCTTCCTGGACAGCGGTGATGGTTTCCGCGGTGCGGCTGGCGATGGCATTGATCAGGGCCGCATTTTCCACGCGCAGGCGTTCTGTCGCCGCCGTGGTGGCTTCGACAAGCTGCGAAGCGAGCGTACGGCCATTGTCAGCAAGGCTCTCGACGAGCGGCTGCGCCGTGTTGTCGAGGATGCTGATGATCTCCTGCGAGCGGGCCGCCAGCACTTCGTTGAGTTCGCGGGTGCTTTCGGCCAGCTTGGAGGCGGTGGAATCCGTGGCCGCGGTGAAGCGGGCTTCCAGTGCTTCCAGATTGGCTGCGGCTTCCGTTGCCCGCTGACCAAGACGCTTCTCGGTTTCAGCCAGGCTTTCGTTCATCCGCTGGCTGAATGCCTCGCCGTGACCGTCGAGCGCTTCACCGGCCTTCTGTGCTTCGCCGGTGAGGGTGGAAGCGGCTTCGGTGATCTTGTCGCGCAGGGTGCGGGCAACGACCGAGGCGCTCTGTTCAAGCGACTTGCGGACATTGTCGACACCCATGGCGAGCGCACTCTGCATGGTCGTCGTGCGTTCGTCGATGGTGCCGCCATGGGTTTCGAAGGCCTTGGCGAGCACTTCGGCGCTGTCGTGCAGAACGGCCTGCAGGGCAACGGTACGATCGCTGATGGCGCTGGCCTGACCGTCGAGGGTCTGGCTGAGCGTCGTATTGCCATGTTCCATCGCTGCGCGAATACCGCTGATACGGTCGTCGAGCACGCTGGCATGGGTGTTGAGTGTCTCACCAATGCGGGCATCGCTGTCGGCGAGGCTTGCCGCGATGGCCGCGGCCCGCTCGTCGATCGTGCCGACATGGGCGGCAAGCGTATCGCTGATACCGGCATTGCTGTTGGCAAGCGTTGCCTGGATGGCTGCCGCGCGCTCATCGAGCGTGTTGACGTGCGAGGCAAGTGTGCTGCCGATCTTGGCGGTGCTGTTGGCAAGCGTCGACGTGATCGTCGCAGCCCGCTCGTCAATGGCGCCGACATGCGAGGCGAGCGTGTCGTCGATGCGCGCACTGCTGTTCGAAAGCGCTGCCGAGATTGCGGCTGCCCGTTCGTCAATCGCATTGACATGCGAGGCAAGCGTATCACCGAACTGGGCGTTGCTGTCGTTGAGCGTTGCCCGGATTCCGGCGGCACGTTCGTCGATGGCCGTGACGTGCGAGGTGAGCACATTGCCGATCTGGGCATTGCTGCTGTCGAGAACAGAGCGGATGCCGGCAGTGCGTTCGTCGATGATCGACGCATGACCGGCCAGGGTCTGGCCGATTTGCGCATGGGTGTTTTCAAGCGCCGCCTGGATGGCCGCGGTGCGCTCATCCAATGCCGAGGCATGGGAAGAAAGTGTGTTGCCGATGCGTGTATCGCTGTTGGCGAGCGCCTGTTCGATACCGGCGGTGCGGTCCTCAATGGCGCTGGCATGCGATGCCAGAACATTGCTGATGCGCTCGTCACTGCTGGTCAGGGCGCTTTCAATGCGGCTTGTACGGCCATCAACGGATTCAATGAAGCCGCTGAGCGTGCCGTCGATGCGCGCACCGCTGTTGAGCAGGGTCGACTGGATTTCCGCGTTGCGGGCGTCAATGGCCTGCGTGTGGGCGGCCAGCGTCTCGTCAAGCTTGGCGTCGCTGCCAGCCAGAGCGAGCTGGATGTCCTGATTGCGCTCATCAAGGCTCTTGGCATGATGGTCAAGAGTCTGGGCAATCTTGGCGTGCGTGTCGACAAAGGCGGCGCGCATACCGGACGTGCGGTCGTCCATGATCTTGGCATGGGCTTCGAGCGTTTGGCCGATGCGGGCATCGCCAGCCAGGATCGCGGCTTCAACACCGGCACTGCGGGCATCGATGCTGCGCACGTGTTCGTCCAGGGTCTGGCGGATCTTTTCATCCGTGTCGGAGAATGCAGCGTGCATGCCCGACGTACGGTCCTCGATGGCCTTGGCATGGGAATCGAGCGTCGCGCCGATGCGGGCATCATTGTCAGCCAGTGCCGCACGCAGACCGGAGGTGCGGTCATCGATCGATGCGGTGTGACCGTCGATGATCTGGCCGATGGCTGCCGTGCTGGTTTCGAGAACGGAGCGCAGTGTCGACGTATGGTCGCCAAGCTGTCCGGCCTGATCGCGAATGATCGAGGCAGCCCGTTCTGTTTCGCCGGAAAGGGTCGCAGCGAGGGCTTCGCGGCTTTCGGCCAGCCTGTCGGCAAAGAGCGTCGTGTTGGTGGACAGCAGGCTTCCAACCGATTCGGAAAGGCTCGAGAGGTCATTGCCGATCTTTGCCTTCGTCTCGTCGACGATACCGTCAATCGAAGCGCGGCCGTCAGTGAAGGTCTTGGCGATGTCGCGGGTACGTTCGATCAACTGTTCATTGATCTGGCGCGCACGGGCTTCCAGCGCTGAATTCAGGCGTTCGGTGCTGGCATCCAGCGACTGGGCGCGGGTTTCGAATTCAGCGAGCAGGGAACGGCCGCGCTCGTTGATTGTCGTGTCGAGCCCGGCGAGACGCGTATCGAATTCACCGACCAGAGTCTGGGTGGCGTTGCCCAGCAGCGACAGCATGCTGTTGGTGCGGCCATCCAGCGTATCGGCCAGCTTCATCGTCACCGAATCGGTCTGTTCGGACAGCGCTGCAATCCGCATTTCCAGAAGATTTGCAAAGGCTTCGCCCGAAGTGGTGATCTTGGCCGAGATGTCGTCGGAGCGCGAACCGATCGATTCGGCAATTGTGTGCCCGCTCTGGGTCAGGCGATCGATGAGCGTGTCGCCGGACTGGTTGATCGACATGGTCAGGTTGGTCGAGGCATTGAGCAGATTGTCACGCAGCGAATCACCAGCCAGGGACAGTTCATCCTTCAGCTGTTCATGTGCGCTGGAGATCGAAGCACGAACCCGTTCGGCATGGCCGATGACCGATTCGCGTTCGCCGCCAAGACGGTCGACCAGCGTGCGGATGCGGTGTTCGTTGTCGGTATAGACGCGTTCCAGCTGGTTGACCTCGGTCTGAACAAGCGTTTCCAGCTCAACGGCACGGGCGAGGGTGCGTTCGACACCTTCGCTCATCGCGGCGACTTCACGGCGAACGGCCTGGCCCAGCGAGGCCACGCGGTCGGACGAGAGCATTTCCGGCTCGGAAAGACGCATGGCGGCTTCGGCCATGGAGCGGGCGGCATACTGCATTTCCTGCGCGCGGCGCACCATCAGGGCAAAGGCCCAGAACAGCATGATCGGAACGATGATCGCGACGGCGAGGGCAATCGCATAGGGCGCGGCGGCAAAATCGGCGAAGGACCGAATCGACCACAGGGACGAGCCGTAGAGCGCCTGACCAAGCGCAAGAACGCCGGCGGCCCAGAGCACGCTGACGATTGCGGTGACCAGTCCATAGGAGCGCGGCGCCTGGTTTGAAACCGGCGAACGGGTCGTTTGGGTATTCTGCAGCAAATCGTCATTTGCCGGCTTGAATGTCTGCGGCGGCACGGCGGGCGCCTTTGGCGGCGCGGGCGGAGCAGCGGGAATCGGGTTGGCAGCCTGGATCTGCGGCTTGGGCGCCGGCAGCGGAATCGTGTTCTCCGCGGCAAGGCTTTCCTTGATTTCCACGGGCTTTACAGGTTCCGGAACGACGGGCGGATTGTGTTTTTCCGCCGCCAGTTCCTGCGCTGCCTGGGAAATCTGCGCTTCGAGATCGTTGAAAGAGATCAGATCGTCATCGACTGGCGAAAGATCCATATCCATGCCGAGTGTGGACTCATCGAAATCAATTTCTAGAGCCTTTTCAAGAGCTTCACCAAGTTCATCCTCGGCTTTCGCTGCTTTGTTCTTCGGGGCTGTGGCCATGTTTACCTCGCAATATTGGGCAGTGACCACATGTGGAGTCGACTGCGCCATACTCTTTACGCCTTAAGTCTATCGTACTGGCACATGGATTGGAAAGAAACAATGGATTCGGGAAATGCTTAAAAGTTTAAACACAAGGTTAATTTTTTTGGCCCGAACCAAATTTTGCCGGAATGCCTGAATTAACCCTTCGTTCACCACATCGGGCCAATTCGGGGGGTAGCGGCCACGCTTTAACCCAGAATATCCGGCATTTGATTAAACTTGTGCATTCATTTGAGTCTGAGTTCAGGAGAGTATCATGGCACTGCCACAACAAGCGTCAATGGCTTTTGCGCTGCCGGGCGGCGAAACGTCCAAACCATCGCGCAAACGGCCGATCGATCTTGTGCATCTTACCCGCGAGACATTCGGCAACCGGGCACTCGAGACCGAAATCCTCAGCCTGTTCTCCCGGCAGATCTCCGGAATCGTCAACCGGCTGAGCCAGGCGAATGCGGATGAACGGGTTCGTCTCGCCAAATCGCTCAAGGGTTCGGCGCGCGCCGTCGGTGCCTTCCGCGTGGCCGATCTGGCCGAATCGATTGAACAGTCGCCGGGCAACACGAAGCTGCTCAGCGAACTTCATCCCGAAATCGACGGTGTGCGTGATTATATAGCGGCGATCACGCGCTAGGGCCTCAGTCCGGGGGCGGGCCCCCAGGCTGCGTCAGGGAGTGCAATTGACTTCCCTGCCCAAATCCCTATCTCAGCGGTAACTTTTCTGCTTGGGGCTTTTTTCATGGCAAAGATCACGTTTGTCACTTTCGATGGCGTCCGGATTGAAACGGAAGCCGAGAACGGCTCGACCGTGATGGAAAGTGCCATCCGCAACGCCGTGCCGGGCATCGACGCGGAATGCGGCGGTGCCTGCGCCTGCGCGACCTGCCATGTCTATGTCGACGGCGCATGGAAGGACGCGGCCGGAGAACCGGAAGCCATGGAAGAAGACATGCTGGACTTCGCCTATGACGTGCGTCCGAGCTCGCGCCTGTCCTGCCAGATTCGCGTTTCCGATGAACTGGACGGGCTTGTCGTGCATGTTCCGGAACGTCAGGCCTGACATTCCGCATATTTTGCCTGATATTTTCTCACCGACCGATTAGAATTGCTCCATTCCAGACCGCGGGCGGGTATGAAATACTGCACTGGTTTGTCATGAGGAATTGTCGATGAGTGAAATAACCAAAACGGACGTTGTGATCATTGGTGCCGGGCCTGTTGGCCTCTTTGCCGTGTTCGAACTCGGCCTTTACGATCTCAAATGCCATCTGATCGATATTCTCGACCGTCCCGGCGGCCAATGCGCCGAGCTCTACCCGGAAAAGCCGATCTATGACATTCCGGCCTGGCCCGAGATCAGCGGGCAGGGTCTGACGGACAAGCTGATGGAGCAGATCAAGCCGTTCGCGCCGCAATTTCATTTCAATCGCATGGTCACCCGGCTGGAACGCCAGCCCGATGGCCAGTTCCACGTGGAAACGGACGAAGGCGAGGTTTTCGAAACCAAGGTGGTGGTGATTGCCGCCGGCGGCGGCTCATTCCAGCCGAAGCGCCCGCCGGTTCCCGGCATCGAAGCCTTCGAGGGCAAGAGCGTCTTTTATTCGGTGCGCCGCATGGAGGAGTTCCGTGACGAAGACGTGCTGATTGTCGGCGGCGGCGATTCGGCCCTGGACTGGGCGCTGAACCTGCAACCAATCGCCCGCAGTTTGACCGTGGTGCATCGCCGTGCCGAATTCCGCGCGGCGCCCGACAGCGTCAAGAAAATGTTCGAACTGGTCGAGCGCGGCAGCGTGCGGTTCGAGCTTGGACAGGTTTCCGGACTGACGGGCACCGACGGGCAGCTGTCCAGCGCCACGATCAAGGCTGCGGAGGGAGAGACGGAGATTCCGGTCACCCGCCTGCTGCCGTTCTTCGGTTTGACGATGAAACTCGGCCCGATTGCCGATTGGGGGCTCAACCTGCATGAAAATCTCATACCGGTGAATGTCGAGACCTTCGAAACCTCTGAACCGGGGATTTTCGCCATCGGCGACATCAACTGGTATCCCGGCAAGCTGAAGCTGATCCTGTCCGGTTTCCACGAGGCGGCGCTGATGACCCAGGCGGCCAAGCGCATCGTCAGCCCCGGCGAGCGGGTGGTGTTCCAGTATACGACCTCATCGACCAGCCTGCAGAAGAAGCTGGGCGTCGCTTGAAAGATGAACCGGCGCGTCAGCGCCGGTCACACTATCCCTTTTTCTTTTCCATCTCGCGCTGGATGCGGAATATGAGCAGCCGTTCGAAGCGGCGCTCAAAATTCTTTCCCTCCACGCGGTCAAACTGAATCTGCGCAGCGTCCTGCTCCTTCATCAGCTTGACCATGAGCTTGGCCGCATCGGCTTTCATCTCTTCGCAATTGCTGCGCCAGGGCAGGGCTTTCATCGCCCGTTCCATATCGCCGGCAGCGGTGCGGGCGATCACGATATGGCTCTCTTCATGACGTTTGATATCGGCCGACAGCGTATCCCAGATCATGGCGAGATCGGGCTTGGCCGAAGCGCGCTGTTTCCAGCGCGGCAGGTGGACCTGGGCGTGAATGGTGATGTTTGCCTCGACAACCCGGCAGCTCTTGCCGTCGGAGCCGTATTTGACCTTGGTGTTGAACCGCATCTGTGTCGCACCGGGATGGCGAGGCCCGGTCTTGTGCAGTTGCGGACCACGCCGGCTCAACTCGCGGTCGAGATCGGCGGCGGTCGTGCCGGACAGCGTGAAATACTTGTAATTGCGCAGGACCACGGCCGCATTGGCGCTTTCTGTCGCGAGCAGGCATGCAAGTGCGAGAGCCGCCGTTCTGACAATCGTTTTCATGGGGACTGGTCCTTCATTTCGGCCAAAGCCTGCCTGTGCTCCCGATACTGTAGCGCCAAAAACGTTGCGGATGAATTGACGTGACGGCCGTTCTGTTCAAAAACAACAGCAGCAGTACAGTCTTGAAAGGAGCATCCCATGCAAAGAGAGTGGCGTCTGGCGCATGGGCGATCCCTCACCCTCGGGCCGGTGTCTGTCATCATGGGTGTCCTCAATGTCACGCCGGATTCGTTTTCCGATGGCGGCGTGCATCTGGCGCTGGACAAGGCCATCGAGGGGGCGAGGGCGATGATTGCCGAGGGGGCAACCATCATCGATGTCGGCGGCGAGTCGACCCGTCCCGGCGCAACCCGCGTCGATCCCCGGACCGAACAGGCGCGGGTACTTCCGGTCATCGAGGCCCTCGCAGGGGAAACCGATGTCCTCATTTCCGTCGATACCTATCGCGAGGAAACCGCGCGGCTGGCCGTTGCCGCCGGTGCGCATATCGTCAATGACGTGTGGGGTGTCCAGCGCGAACCGGCGATTGCCGATCTTGCGGCGGAAACCGGTGCCGGGCTTGTCATCATGCATACGGGCCGGGAGCGGGAGCGCGATCCGGATGTCATCGTTGACCAATTCGCTTTCCTCAACCGGTCACTTGAGATCGCCAGGCTGGCCGGCGTGGCGCGCGAGCAGATCGTGCTTGATCCGGGTTTCGGCTTTGCCAAAGAAACCGAGGAAAACCTTGCTTTGATGCGGCGGTTCGGCGAGCTGCAGGCCTTTGGTTATCCCTTCCTGGCGGGTACGTCGCGCAAGCGTTTCCTCGGCGCCGTGACAGGGCGCGATGCGGACCAGCGCGACGTGGTCACGGCCGCGACATCCGCGATCCTGCGGCTGGCCGGTGCGGATGTGTTTCGCGTGCATGACGTCAGGATGAACCGGGATGCGCTGGCCATTGCCGATGCCATGCTTGCAACCCGGAGTGCCGGGACATGAGCCTCGTGCACAAGGCGTGGCTGGGACTGGGCGGCAATATCGGCGAACCCGTTCAGTCGATGGCGGAAGCCCTGCAGGCCCTCGACCGCCGCGATGATACGCGGGTCACTGCCGTTTCGCCGGTTTACCGGACGCCGCCGTGGGGAAAGATCGATCAGGCGTGGTTTCACAATGCCTGCGCCTGTGTCGAAACATCCCTCGAACCGGAAGCTTTGCTGGCGGCCACGCTGGATATCGAGCGCCGGATGAAACGGGAGCGGATCGAACGCTGGGGACCGCGCATCATCGACATCGACCTTTTGGCCTATGAGGGCAGGGAGCACTTTGAAAGCCCGACGCTGACACTGCCGCATCCGCGCATGACGGAACGGGCCTTTGTGCTGGTGCCGCTCGGCGATATCGCGCCGGATCTTGTGGTCAGCGGCAAAAGCATTGCCGGATGGGCCGTCCTGTGTGACCGTTCCGGCATAGAAAAAGCCCGCGACGAGGCGGGCTGGTGGCGCGACAACCGAACGGATTGATCAGTTCTTGGCGATGCTGCTGACCGCGGTGTTGTCCACCCGCTTCAGGGTCATGCCGACAACCGGGATCAGCGTATCTTCCAGCCGCACGGATATGGTGACGTTCAGCGTGTTGTCGCCGGTAAACTTGGCCAGCATTGCGCCGGTCAGCTGTTTGCGGGTGATGTTCAGGACAACCCGGTCGCCGGCAACACTGCCGCCGGTGATATCAAGGCCCTTGCCCGCCGCACCGTCGAGGAACGTGCCCTTGTAGGTGCCGCCGGAACGGGCGATGGTTGCCTTCATCGGCTGGTTGAAAATGCCGACACGGCAATTGCCGTCCAGCGTCATGCCTGCGGTCTCATCGGGCGTTGAACCGTCGAGCGTGCAGGTGAATTTCGTGCCTTTGTACTTGCCGGCAACGATCTCGCCGGGACCAACCCACTGGCCTTCGACGGTCTGAAAGAACTCGGCGTCCTTGTCTTTGTCCTTGGCTTGTGCGGAAAACGCGAAGAGCGCGCATGCGAACAAAGATATGGTAGCGGCAGCTGCGCGTGTTTTCATTGGGGTTACTCAACACAAATCATTGAAATGACGATGACCGATCATCGGTTGGAATGGTTAACGGATGGTTGCCATTCCTGCCGAAATTGCAACCCCGTCCACAGGATTATTGTTTTTTCCCGCCGCCGATACGGGCAAGATCCCCAATAAAATCGCTGATCCCCGGGCGTTTTTCCGCATTGAACGGAAACGGGCGGACCAGATCCATTGCGGAAATGCCGATGCGCGCGGTCATCAGGCCGTTGATGACGCCTTCGCCCAGCCGCGCCGAGAGCTTTGCCGCGAGCCCGTGGCCGACAAGCTGCTGGACGATGCTGTCGCCCATGGCCACGGTGCCGGTGACAGCGAGATGGGCGATCACGTTGCGGGTCAGCTTGAGGAAGCCCAGCGTGCCGGGGCGTCCGCCATAGAGTTCCGACAGGCGGCGGATCAGCCGGGCCGACTCGAAAATAACATAGCCGATATCGACGAGGGCGCGCGGACTGACGGCGGTGACAACCGAAACGCGCTTTGCTGCGGCGAGAATGAGCTCGCGCGCCTGCCGGTCGAGCGGGCGCAGCAATTCGGTTTCCGTCAGGCGGATGAGATCGCGTCCGTCGATCACGTCGTCGCGCAGGTCGTGCAGCAGGGCACGGCCCTTGGCGGTCGCCGGCATGGTCTCGGCGATGGTGACCAGCCGCGCGACGGCGGTCTTGGCCTGCCGTGCGTCATTATCGGCCGCCGCCTTGGCCGCCTCATCGCGCAGCGATTGTACCGACGCGAGGCGGCGCAGGGCAAGGGTTTCGCGGATGACGATGGCCAGAAGCGAGAGGGCGGCGACGATGCCGACGGCAAGCGCCGCCCAGCCAAGCCAGGGCGCGCGCTCGAACAGGGTGCGGATGAGATTATCGGCCCATAGCCCGACGGCGAGCGATACCAATACGCCGAGGGAGCCGGTCAGCACGGATGCAAAGGAGAACCGTTTCTTGCGCGGCAGCGCTGGTGGCGGGGTCAAGGCATCCAGTTCATCTGCCGTTGCGGCATCGAGGTCGAACACATCAACGGGTGCCGGTGTGATCACCGCGATATCCCTGATTGCGGTGGGCCTGCGGGCTTCGGCGGGTTTGTGCGGCGTTTCCGTCCTGGCGCGCGCGGTTGCCTCCGGCGGGGCCATGCGGAAGGCTGCAGGTTTGCGTGGGGTGCTGTCGGTCATGCGAGGCGGTCTCCGATCAGGAACTGAAGCGCGCGATCAAGCCGGATATGCGGCAGCGACAGTGTAAACCCTTCTGCGGTCTTTTCGAGTACCGGCGGACGGAAACGGACGAAGCGAATGGCCGGATCTTCAGAAGCCGATTCCGGTCCTTCGAAAATTGAATCCGGTCTTTCCGGTAAGTCACCGGGAAATATGGCTGTTTCCGTCTTGCCGTCGAAGTGTTCGCCGTCGATCGTTTCGCCCTTCAGCGGCGTTCCGACGATGACGGGGAGGATTTCCTTGCCCTGGGTAACGGTTGCCTCGCGCGTGGTGCGCACCGCCGCCATGGCCAGCACGTCGACATTCGCGCCGGAAAAGTCGGCACGGCCGACGGCCCGGTCCACCAGGCGGCGGACGATGGCCTGCAGCCGGTCATGGCTTTCATGGTGCAGATGATCGGCCTTGGTTGCGGCAATCAGAATGCGGCCGATGCGCCGCTGGACAAGCCCGGTGAGGAAATTGGTGCTGCCGGGACGAAAGCAGGAGAGGATTTCCGTCAGGGCACGCTCGAGATCGGCAATGGCGGACGATCCAGCATTCATCGCCTGCATGGCATCGACCAGCACGATCTGCCGGTCGAGCCGGGCAATGTGCTCGCGGAAAAACGGTTTGACCACATGGGTCTTGTAGGCCTCGTAGCGGCGCTCCATCATGGCGGCCAGCGAGCCGGGGCGGAACTTGCCGGATTTGAGATTGGGCAGGGGTGCGAAGGTGAGGGCGGGTGAGCCGTCGAGATCGCCAGGCATCAGAAAACGGCCGGGCGGCAGCGTCGACAATGCGCGCTCGTCGGCCTTTCCTGCTTTGAGGTAGCCGGTGAAACTGCGCGCAAGTCGCTGCGCCGTTACTTCGTCGGCCTGCGCATCGGCATCAATGGCGTCCGCCACGGCAAGCCACTCGCTTGCCAGCTCGCGGCGGCTTTCAAGGCGCGCCAGATCGAAGGAGTCGCTGGAGAATTCGGCATAGGACTTGTTGAGGAGCGGCAGGTCGAGCAGCCATTCGCCGGGATAGTCGACAATATCGAGGGAAAGCTTGCCGCCGGAAAACATGCGGTTCCACATCGACGCGGATTCGTATTCGATGGTCAGCCGCAGCTCCGAAATGGCCCGGGTGGAATCCGGCCAGATACGGTCCTCGATGAGCGCCTTGAGGTGGTCCTCATACTGGAAGCGCGGCACGGCGTCGTCCGGCTGCTCCTCCAGATAGGCCTTGGCGATCCGGCCGGATTTCTGCGCTTCGAACATCGGCAACCTGCCGCCGTGGATGAGATTGTGCACCAGCGCGGTGATGAAAACGGTCTTGCCCGCCCGGGAAAGGCCGGTCACACCAAGCCGGAGCGAGGGCGAAACCAGCCCCGCGGTCCGATCCGCCAGGGTATCGAGGGCGATCTTTGCCTCGTCGGTCAGTGTTGTCAATGTTCCCAAGTCAATCGTCCTGCACTTTCGCCCGTTCTCGGCCCGGATATAGGGGTGACACGTCTAATGACAAGACGTTGGCTTTTTTCAGAGGTGCTCGGACGGCGACAGGAACGTGCTCAGTGTCCCGGTTCCATGGCGGATTTCCGCCAGCGGAGCGGCAAAATCAATGACGGCGAGCCCCGCCGTGGGAAAACCGGCTGCGAAGGTGGGGTGAGCGGGCGGATCGCCGCGCCCGGCAAGGGCAATGGCCACATCCTCCATCATCGGATTGTGGCCGACCAGCATGACGGAATGGGCATTTTCATGCTCAAGCCCCGCCATGCGGATGGCTGTCAGATAGTTGTCGGCGCTGCCGGAATAGAGTTTTTCCAGATCTTCCAGAATGAAGGAGGGTTGCAGGGCGATATGCTCCAGTGTCTGCCTTGCCCGAACGGCGGTCGAACAGAGGACGATGTCCGGCCGCAGCCCGAACCGCTTCATCTCTTCGCCCAGAACGGTTGCCGATTGAATCCCGACGGAGTCCAACGTCCGGTCAAAGTCTTTTTGCCCGGGAGATGGCCAGACTGCTTTGGCATGGCGGAGTAAATAGACCTGGCTCATCTTTAGGGTCCGGACCCGTTAATCTGGTCGAAATGGTATGAGGCTTTTCGTTCGGATACAAGGAGCAAAGGCGATGGCAATATGGTTCATTTTCAAGCCTTTGCGACGATGTAGCCGGGCGAAAAGACCATATCCTCCGGACGCCGAAACGGCTGCAAGCTGCCGTGTCGAGCCGCTCGGTCGGGGGAAAGGCCCCGCCCTTCGCATCTCTCCTCGCATCTTCTTGCCGTTTCAGGCGCCCTTTCGATCAGATTAATGGGTCTGGACCCTTAACCCCACCGTGTTTTGCTTATTTTAGGACACAATGAATGGATAAACCTCTGCGGCAAATGACGCAATTCTCAAATAATTGTGCAAAACCGGCCTGTCCTATTTATGGGCGGCCTGCATTTCTGCGAGGCATTGGTTAAACAGTGCCAGCGGGTACAGGCGACCAAAACCGGTATTTTGCCGTATTTTCGGCTGGAATATCGCATTTTATGTCGAGATGGCCCGCATTTGGCGGATTGTTTGCCGATTATTTAAGCAAAATCGCTTTGTTCGAATCCCTTAACAGCCTGTCGTTTTGCAGTTGTGCGGCTTTGTGACACGACCTATATAGGCCTCCTCGCGTCTCATAGGTGCAGGGTGATTCAAAGATGAATAAACTTATCGATCTTGACTATAAGCCCACGGATGACGAGCCTTTCATGAGTGATCGGCAGAAATCCTATTTTCGTGAAAAACTAATCAACTGGAAGAACGACATTCTGCGGGAGGCGCGTGAAACGCTTGAGATCCTGCAGCAGGAAAATGCGAACCTGCCAGATATCGCTGATCGTGCATCGTCCGAAACGGACCGTGCGATCGAGTTGCGGGCGCGTGACCGGCAGCGCAAACTGATCTCAAAGATCGATGCAGCCTTGCAGCGCATTGATGACGGAACATACGGGTTTTGCGAGGAGACCGGTGATCCGATCAGCTTGAAACGTCTGGATGCACGGCCGATAGCTACACTTTCCATCGAGGCGCAGGAACGTCACGAACGACGCGAGAAAGTCTACCGCGACGATTGATGCGACCTTGATGAAACCAATAAAAAAGCCCGGATCGTTCCGGGCTTTTTTATTGGAGAAGCCTCTTTGAAGACTACCGCTTTTCCGGCCTGGACAGATCCCCGAGCAGGCGCTCCATTTCGTCCTCGATGCTGCCGGTCTCCTTGCGCACTTCCTCATCGGGCGTGATGTGGAGTTCGCCTTCGAGATCCGACTCGAAAGCATCGCCGAAATCAAGGTCCGCCAGATTGATGTCCGGTTCCTTCGCCTTGGCCGGCCCGAGAATTTCCAGCGACGAATCTTCGTGGATGGACCTTACGCCTTCACTCTGCACGGCGAAGGGGAACGCCGCCGCCGTGGTGGTTCTGGTTTCCACAGGCGTCTTGGTTTCCGGATGTGTCTCGTCAAAATGCGGCAGGGCATCGATGTGCGGTTCACTGCGCTGGCTTGCACCAAAGGACGGCGAGGCCGTCCGCTGCCAGCCATTGTCCCTATGCGGCGCCTCGATATGGGGTGTCCCGGCAGGCTGCTGCGCGGCGGCGGGTGGCGATACGGCATCGGGCGCACTGGCGATCGGAGGAATGGGCGCCATGGGTGGAACGGGCGGCAGCGGCGCTGCTGCCGTGATGGGGCGCTGTGGTTCGGGCTGCATCGTTTCGCGTTGCGCAGCCGCCGCTTGAACCGGAGCGGCCGGACGAACCGGCGCGGGCGGTGTTGCAGGCTGCACCGGCGCTACGGGCCGGCTGACCGGAGTGACGGGTGGTGAAACGCGCGCCGGAGCCACGGGCTGCGGGCGGGGTGCCTCAACCGGCCGCGCCTCGGCTTTCGGCTCGGCATCCGCCGGAGCGATGGTGGCCGCGGGTTCGACGCGGGACTGCGGCTTGGCAAACTGACGGATATTCTGCTCGATCACCAAATCGCTGGGGCCGCCGATCAGGATCAGGTGTTCCACGTCGTCGCGCCGCACCAGAACCAGGCGGCGGCGATTATCGACAGCGGCCGCATCGGTCACCGACAGGCGGACCTGACGGTTGCGCCCCCCGGCGACGAAGGTTCCGCCGGTGACGCGCCGCAGAACGGCAAAGACGAGCAGCAGAAGGACAATGACCAGTGCGAAAAGAAGGATGAACCCGACAATCGGGGCAGCGGTTTCGCCGACGACAGCGACCAGCCAATTATGCATGACGAACTCTCCTATACATTCTCCGGGCCAAAACGCACGTCCCCCGACATGGAACCCGGAGCAATAATCTGTGTGACACTAGTGCGAGCCTTTGCCTGCTGCAACCCTGACGCATCGTCTGGCCTGTGGCTATCGGCTGGTCCCGCCGATCTTGTGCCGCAATTGCCGTGCGAAACCGTGGAATAATGGCTGGTTCTGCGCGCTTGGGGTTTATACGGCATCAAAGATATGATCCAAACGATTCGGAACCAGCATTGGTCATACGGACCTCAGCCGGTTCAAAATATTGTGGCCTGCCCGGGCAGCTTCCGCGATGAAAAGAAGGGGTTTGAGACGGATGTCTCAAGAGACGAACAACGATCTTTATCCAGAACCGATCATTGCCAACACAAAGTCGATCAAGGCGGCCTTGCGTCTTGTCATTCTCGGCATTGTGCTGGTCGGCGTTTCCATCCTTTATTTCATCTACCGCGACCAGCTGGGGCAGCAGTTTCTGCTGGGACTGCTCGGCACGCTGGCCATGACCGGCGTGTTCTATCTCTTCGGTTCGGCCATCAATGTCATTCAGTTCACACCGCGCGGCACCAGCGATGAACTGACGCGCGCCTTTGTCGATACGTTTCCCGAGGGCACGGTTGTCACCGACCAGAAGGGCCGTATCGTCTACGCCAACCGCGCCTATGCCCAGTTGACGGGCGTGACCAATTCCAGTGATGTCCGGGCGATAGAGCACATACTTTCCAGTGAAAGCGCCGCTTCCGATCCGATCTACCGGCTGGCCAATGCGGTGCGGGACGGTATTTCCGGCCAGGAAGAGCTGCGCCTGTCGCGGCCGCTCGACCCTGCGCGCGCGCCGATACCGACCTGGTATCGCGTCAAGGCCCGTGCCGTTGCGGGTATTCCCGGTCAGACAGCGCCGGTTTTTGCATGGCAGATTGCCGATATTTCCGCCGAGCGCGCCGAGCAGGAGCGCTATTTCCAGGATATTCAGGAGGCTATCGATCACCTTGACCATGCCCCGGCGGGCTTTTTCTCCGCCGACCCTGACGGGCGCATCACCTATATCAATGCGACACTGGCCGAATGGCTCGGGATTGACCTGACCAAGTTCACGCCGGGTTCCATGACGGTCCGCGATATCGTCGCGGGCAACGGCATGGCGCTGATCAATGCGGTGAAGACGGAACCGGGTACCAGCCGCAACACGGTGATCGATCTCGATCTGGCCAAGGCGAACGGCCAGAGCCTCGCCGTGCGCTTCTATCACCGTGTGCAGGCGCAGCGCGACGGCAAGCGCGGCCCGACCCGCACAATCGTGCTCAACCGCGCAGAGGGCGAGGACAATTCCGCCGCCCTGCGCGCCGCGGAAGTGCGGTTCACCCGCTTTTTCAACTCGGCGTCCATGGCGATCGCCGCCGTCGATGCGTCCGGCAAGATCCTGCGCACCAATGCGCGGTTCCTCGGCCTGTTCTCGCCCGTGGTGGACCGCGATGCCATCGACCGGCGCGCGCCGCTGGAAACCGTCGTGCATGAGCGCGACAGGGAAGCTTTCGACCGGGCGCTGGCCGCTGCCTTTGCCGGCAAGGCGGAGATTTCGCCGGTGGATACGGTCATTCCCGGGCATGAGGAGCGCCATCTACGCTTCTATATCAGTCCGGTCTTCGATGCCGGCTCGGAAGAGGGCGCCGAGGA
The DNA here is from genome assembly GCF_058792715.1 of Phyllobacterium sp. MT110. Taxonomy (NCBI): domain Bacteria; kingdom Pseudomonadati; phylum Pseudomonadota; class Alphaproteobacteria; order Hyphomicrobiales; family Phyllobacteriaceae; genus Phyllobacterium; species Phyllobacterium sp. MT110. The sequence goes on along the minus strand of NZ_JBXAFE010000001.1, from coordinate 1,585,997 downwards.
GGCTGCCATCGTTTCCGTCGTGGAAACCACGGAGCAAAAGGCGCTGGAAGCCACCATGGCCCAGAGCCAGAAGATGCAGGCCGTCGGCCAGCTCGCGGGTGGTATCGCCCACGACTTCAACAATGTGCTGACGGCAATCATCATGTCGTCCGACCTGTTGCTCACCAATCACCGGGCGTCCGATCCGTCCTTTGCCGACATCATGAACATCAAGCAGAACGCCAACCGCGCGGCATCGCTGGTGCGGCAGCTCCTGGCATTCTCGCGGCGCCAGACCCTGCGTCCGGAAGTGCTTGACCTCACCGATGTCATCGCTGATGTGCGCATGCTGCTGACACGGCTTGCGGGAACGCAGGTCAACCTCAAGATCGAGCATGGCCGCGACCTGTGGCCGGTGCGCGCCGATCTCGGCCAGTTCGAGCAGGTGGTGGTCAATCTGACCGTCAATGCGCGCGATGCCATGCCGGAAGGCGGCGATCTGACCATCCGCACCCGCAATATCGGCGAGAGCGAAAGCGCGGCGCTGAACTACCGCGATCTCCTGCCGGGCGACTATGTCCTGGTCGAGGTGCAGGACAGCGGCACCGGCATGCCGCCCGAGGTCATCGAGAAGATTTTCGAACCGTTCTTCACCACCAAGGAAGTCGGCAAGGGCACCGGTCTCGGGCTTTCCATGGTCTACGGCATCATCAAGCAGACCGGCGGTTCGATCCATTGCGAGTCCGAACTTGGCAAGGGCACCACATTCCGCATCTTCCTGCCGCGCCATGTGGAGGCTCCAGTCCTCAACGCGGCAGGTGAAGTTGTCGCGGTCGAAGCGCCGAAGAAGGAAAAGAAGGTCGAGAAGGCCACCGATCTTTCCGGCTCCGCAACGGTTCTCCTGGTCGAGGACGAGGATGCGGTGCGCATGGGCGGTGTCCGTGCCCTGCAGTCGCGCGGCTATACCGTGCACGAGGCGTCCAGCGGTGTCGAAGCGCTTGAAGTGATGAAGGAACTGGGCGGCAAGGTCGATATCATCGTGTCCGACGTGGTGATGCCGGAGATGGACGGCCCGACGCTGCTGCGCGAACTGCGCAAGGAATACGGGGATATCAAGTTCATCTTCGTGTCGGGTTATGCGGAAGACGCCTTTGCCCGCAACCTGCCGGAAGATGCCAAGTTCGGCTTCCTGCCAAAACCCTTCTCGCTGAAGCAGCTGGCGACGTCGGTCAAGGAAATGCTGGAAAGCGAATAGAGGACGCACTTGATACTTCGAGCGTTTTCGAAGCATCCTTGCCGTGGATAGGCCAGTATCGGCCCGGAAGCAGCCACGGAAGAATGCCATGTCGAACACCGCCAGATTTGCCGAAATCGCCGCTCTGGCCGGAGATCCCGGCCGCGCCAGCATGCTCACGGGCCTGATGGATGGACGGGCGCTGACCGCGGGCGAACTGGCGCAGCTTGCAGGGATTACGGCGCAGACGGCCAGCAGCCATCTCACGCGCATGACGGAGGCCGGGCTTCTGCAGGTGGAAAAGCAGGGCAGGCACCGCTATCACCGGCTGGCATCACCAGCGGTTGCGCAAATGATCGAAAGCATCATGCAGATTGCAACACCCGGCACACCCAGCAAGACCGTGCGCACCGGGCCGCGCGATGCCGCATTGCGGGCCGGGCGCACCTGCTATGACCACCTGGCGGGAAAGCTCGGTGTGTCGATCACCGATGCGCTCGTCGGGGCCGGGCATCTGGAACTCGGGCTCGATGCGGGTGAACTGACGGATAGCGGCCTGTCGCTTTTCGACAGGCTGGGCATGGATGTCGGTTCGATCCATCAGAAGAAGGGGCGCATCCTGTGCCGCCCCTGTCTTGACTGGAGCGAGCGGCGCCCGCATCTGGCCGGTGCCATCGGCGCCGCATTGTGCAGCCACTGCTTCGACAAGGGGTGGATCCGGCGCGTTGACGGCACGCGCGCCGTATCCGTGACGCCGAATGGCCAGCGGCATCTGCGTGAAGCCCTCGGCGTCAACCTGGTGTAGATCGGGATTAAGAGGTGCGTGGTTCGACAAGCTCACCATGAGGGAAGTGGTTTGGCTGCAAGGCTACTAGGAAGCATTGCAGGATTAGCTCCCTGCAACCTACTCCATCCCTCATGGTGAGCTTGTCGAACCACGCACCATATGGCAGGGCAGCCTTCGATGTGCTGCCCTTAACGCTGTCTAGACGTGCTTGGTGATCCCGCCATCCACGCGAATGTTCTGCCCGGTGATGTAGCCCGCATCGTCCGACAGCAGGAACGCGGTTGTCTTGGCGATCTCGTTCATGGTGCCGAGGCGCTTCATCGGGATACCGCTCTCGGTGCCCGGCTTATGATCGAGGCTGTCGATAAAGCCTGGCAGCACCGCATTCATGCGGATATTGTCGGCGGCGTAGCGATCCGCGTAGAGTTTTGTATAGGCGCCGACGGCGGCGCGATAGGCGCAGGACACCGGGAAGACGAGACTTGGCTCGAAGGCGGCAAAGGTGGTGATGTTCACCCAGGCGCCTTTGCCCTGCTTCAGCATATAGGGTGTGACGAGCCGCGCCATGCGCACGACGCTCAGCACCATCAGATCATTGCCAAGCGCCCATTTCTCGTCGGTGATGTCGATGAGGTCACCCTTCGGCGGATGGCCCGTATGGTTGACCACGGCGTCGATGCGCCCATAGGCTTCCGCTGTCCTGGCGACGAGCGTTTCCAGATCCTTGGCTTCTCCAGCCGAACCCTTGATGCCGATTGCACCCAATTCCGCTGCCAGCTCGATGGCGCTGCCGGATGGCGACATCAGGCCGAGCCGGTAGCCTCTGGCGTGCAGCTCGCGGGCGATGCCTGCGCCCATGCCGCGTCCGCCGCCGGTGATGATTGCTACGGGTGATTGTGAGGTCTCAGTCATGCGAAATCCTGTCGATGTCGTTTGGGTGCGGCGGAGCATGTTGGAATAAAACCGGCGGCGCAAACGAATTCCGCCCGGCATATCAGTCAAAATTTTTGAACCGGGATCAGGTTTTGAATCAGAAACTCTCTTGAAATCACTGATATTGTGGTGAAAGATGGCGGCATGATCCGTCGTTCGAATATCGTGATGCTGTACACCGCACTCCTTTTCAGGGGTGGTGGAGAGCTGTTGCGCTGACGTCGACGCGATCTTTCACCAGACCCTGCCACGAGGCGAGCAGGGTCTGACCTTCGCTCTCCTCGAACAAACGGAGAGCAAGATGCAAGACCAACCTTTATCACCACCCCACGATAGCGCATTCTCGATCCGGGCGGCGCGTGTTGCCGATTTTGAACAGATCAACGCATTGACCAATTTACCCGGTTTTCGTGCCGGTACGCTGCGTTTGCCCTTTCAAAGTGCGGAGCAGACCCGCAAATGGCTCGAAAGTCTGGGCGCGGGGACGACAAGCATCGTAGCCGAGATCGATCAGCAGATCGTTGGCCACGCGGGCCTGCATCGCTCCGATGGCAGGCGGGCCCATACGGCGCATCTCGGGCTCGGCGTGCATGACGCTTTCACCGGGCGCGGCATCGGCAAGGCGCTGCTGCTTGCCCTGATCGATGCGGCGGACAACTGGCTCAACATCCGGCGCCTGGAATTGACGGTCCATGCCGACAATGTCAAAGCCATCGGTCTCTACGAAAAATGCGGCTTCGAGCGGGAAGGCGTGCACCGGGATTATGCCTTCAAGAACGGGCGATTTGTCGATGCCCTGGCCATGGCGCGGCTACGGCTGATTTAGCCGTTTGCTTTCCATATTTTGCCGTATTCGATGCTATATTTCGCTACATTTCCAACGGGGACCTGATTCCATGATCAAGAAGTTTGCCATCGGCTGTCTTGCCGCGACGTTTTTGGCCGGTTGCACCACCACCGATCCCTATACCGGCGAGCAAAAAATATCGAATACGGCCGGTGGCGCGGCAATCGGCGCAGCGGTTGGCGCGCTGGGTGGTCTCGCCGTTGGCGGCGGTGGCAAATCCGGCCGCAACGCGGCGCTGATCGGTGCCGGTATCGGCGCCTTGGCCGGCGGTGCCGTCGGCAATTACATGGACCGCCAGGAATCGGAACTTCGGGCCCAGCTGCAGGGCACCGGCGTATCGGTGACCCGTAACGGCGACCAGATCATCCTGAACATGCCGTCAAACATCACGTTCGCCACTGATCAGGATGCGGTGAAGCCGCAGTTCTTTGCTACGCTGAATTCGGTTGCAGTGGTGCTGCGCAAGTTCGACCGGAGCATCATCGATGTCTATGGCCATACGGACAATGTCGGCGGCCAGCAGTACAACCAGCTCCTGTCCGAGCGCCGGGCCCTGTCCGTTTCGAACTACCTGACCCAGCAGGGCATCGACAACCGGCGTTTCTCCGTTCGCGGCTTGGGCATGGACCGGCCGATTGCTTCCAACAATTCGGAAGCCGGCCGGTCGCAGAATCGCCGCGTCGAACTGCAGATTTCGCCGCTTACCTGACCAGTGTCAGCGCGACAGCAATGCGCGCTGCAAGGCGTGCATTGTTTTCCACCAGGGCGATATTCGCCTTCAGGCTTTCGCCCTTGGTGATGTCGAGAATTTCCGAAAGAAGATATGGCGTTACGGCCTTGCCCGTGATGCCATTTTTTGTGGCGCGCGACAGGGCTTCACGGATGTATCCGCCCATGATGTCGGCCGGAATTTCGCTTTCCAGCGGAATCGGGTTGGCGATCAGCATGCCGCCGTTGACGCCGATGGCGCTGCGCGTTGCCTGGAACCTGGCGATGGCTTCCGGCGTGTCGAGACGCAAGGGGGCCTTGAGATGCGACTGGCGCGACCAGAAGGCCGGCAGAACATCCGCTCCATGCACCACAACGGGTACGCCTTTGGTTTCAAGCACTTCCAGCGTCTTTTCAATATCCAGAATCGCTTTGGCGCCCGCCGAGACGACGATCACCGGGGTGCGGCCCAATTCTTCCAGATCGGCCGATATGTCGAAACTGGTCTCCGCGCCCATGTGCACGCCGCCGATGCCGCCCGTGGCAAACACCTTGATGCCGGCCATGTGTGCGGCCAGCATGGTGGCGGCAACGGTGGTGCCGCCGGTGCGGCCTTCCGACAGCGCAAACGCCAGATCGGCGCGCGACAGCTTCATGGCGCCCTTGACCTGCGCCAGCGCCTCGCGTTCCTCAGCCGAAATGCCGATCTTCAGGCGGCCATCGATAATGGCGATGGTTGCCGGGACGGCGCCGCCATCGCGGATGATCGTCTCGACATCGGCGGCCATGCGGCTGTTGTCCGGGTAGGGCATGCCGTGGGTGATGATCGTGCTTTCCAGCGCCACCACCGGCTGCCCGGCGGCAAGTGCTTTCTGCACCTCCGGTGCAATGTCGGTGAACGGGTTGAGGGCTGTTGTGGTCATGGTTCTTTCCTTTGTCGTATCAGGCCGTTGGCTCATGCGAGCGGGATGGCCTCCGGTATGGTCGCGAGGGCCGCGTCGAAAATCCTGGATGTGAAGATCGGCGTTGCCGAATGGGTTTGCAGTGTCAGCGCCGAGGCGGCAAAGCCTTCGCGCACGGCTTGCGCGAGGGGAAGGCCGCGCATCAGCGCCGATATGGTGCCGCCGGCCAGCGCATCACCCGCGCCGGTCACATCGGCAATACCGGTCAGCGCGGGCGGAAGCAGGGAGAATGCACCGCCGCTGGAATAGACCAGCGCAGCCTGCCCGCCATTGCTGACAACGGCAGTGTGCAGACCCTCTGCCGTCAGGGCACGGTGCAGATCGGGCAGGCTGGCATCGGCGCCCAGTCCCGTCAGCGCAAAGGCTTCACGCCGGTTGAGGAACAGGCAGGCGAGATCGCCGAGAACCGGCCGCAACCGCACCGCCTTGGCCGGGGAAATCGCCAGCGCATAGAGCGGTTTGCCGCCGGCAAGCTCCGCCAGTTTCTGCAACGCTTCCGACGGCAGATTGGCATCGCCGAAAACCGCATCGGCGGCATCGATGGAATCGCGCACCTTGCGCCGCCTGAGCTGCCGGGGCAGGGCGAGTTCATACAGCGCCATGTCGGCAATGGCCGCAACCACATCGCCCTGTTCATCGAGGATCGCCGTATAGCTCGGGGTTGCCCGGTCGATGAACACGGCGGAACTGTCCTTGATTCCGGCGGCCTCAAAGGCGGTGGCGATGACATCGCCAACCCGGTCGCCGCCGCGCACCGACAGCATTTCAGCCCGTACCCCGCGCCGCACGGCAAGGCGCAAAGCATTGAACACGCCGCCGCCGGGCTCTTCGCGCATGATGCCGGGGTTGGACGCGCCGGGAATGAAGGGAACGCTGCTCTGGCCGCGCCGGTCCATATGGGCGCCGCCGACAGCAAACAGCAGCGGTGTGTAATCCTGAGTCATGGTTGGTGGCTTTTGCTGAACAAAATGATCGGTTGCAAGACACTTGGTCCTTTCCTTCTCTAGATGGCCTGCTGGCCTGACGCAATCGCCGCAACGATTCGAATTTGCCGGCCGCGGTTTTCCCGTTCATGCGGCCCGAACATGAGGAACATGTGGACAAGCGCAGGCAGCCAACTTCCGGAACATTTTAAGAACATTTTTGTGTTATTATTGTTTTTCAATGGTTTGTGCATATTGCCAAATGAGAACAAAACAGATACAAATATCTTCAAAGGCCGGAGCATCCGGGCTTCATGGATAGCACAGGGGTGGTGTAACATGGCTCAAAATTCTTTGCGGTTAGTTGAGGGTAATTCGGTGGATAAAACGAAAGCGCTGGATGCGGCATTGTCACAGATCGAGAGAGCCTTTGGTAAGGGTTCGATCATGCGGCTTGGACGCAATGAGCAGGTTGTGGAAATTGAGACGGTTTCGACCGGGTCGCTTTCCCTGGATATAGCCCTTGGCGTTGGCGGTCTGCCGAAAGGCCGCATTGTCGAGATTTACGGGCCGGAAAGCTCGGGTAAGACAACCTTGGCGCTGCATACGATTGCGGAAGCCCAGAAGAAGGGCGGCATCTGCGCCTTTGTCGATGCGGAACATGCGCTGGACCCGGTCTATGCCCGCAAGCTGGGCGTGGATCTGGAGAACCTTCTGATCTCGCAGCCCGATACGGGCGAGCAGGCGCTGGAGATCACCGACACGCTGGTGCGTTCCGGTGCGATCGATGTTCTGGTGGTCGATTCCGTTGCCGCTTTGACCCCGCGTGCGGAAATCGAAGGCGAGATGGGCGATTCTCTCCCCGGCCTGCAGGCCCGCCTGATGAGCCAGGCGCTGCGCAAGCTGACCGCATCCATTTCCCGTTCCAACTGCATGGTCATCTTCATCAACCAGATCCGCATGAAGATCGGCGTGATGTTCGGTTCGCCTGAAACCACGACGGGCGGCAATGCGCTGAAATTCTATGCTTCGGTGCGTCTCGATATCCGCCGCATCGGTGCGCTGAAGGAACGTGACGAGGTGGTCGGCAACCAGACCCGCGTCAAGGTGGTCAAGAACAAGCTTGCGCCGCCCTTCAAGCAGGTCGAATTCGACATCATGTATGGCGAAGGCGTTTCCAAGACCGGCGAACTGGTCGATCTCGGCGTCAAGGCGGGTATCGTTGAAAAGTCGGGTTCGTGGTTCTCCTACAATTCCCAGCGTCTGGGGCAGGGCCGCGACAATGCAAAACTCTTCCTCAAGGACAATCCAGAAGTCGCCAATGAGATCGAGCTGGTCCTGCGCCAGAATGCCGGTCTGATTGCCGAGCAGATGCTGGACAAGGGCCCGGACGATGTCGAGGACAATGACGGACCCGAGGCCGCCGAAGGCTGATCTCCCAGGACGGACCGTTCCGGTCTGCAATTCAAACCCGTATCCGGCTGCCGGATGCGGGTTTTCTTTTAAAATGCTCTCACGCTGTAAGACCGTCTTTCATATTGGGGCTAACTTCTCTCATGCTGAGCTTGTCGAAGCACGCACAACCGCTCTGCGTGCTTCGACAAGCTCAGCATGAGGGAGAGCATACGCATTCGAAGACTGTGCTGTTCATAAGCGGAGCCTATTATCACAGGGATTTTCTGGACAGGCCGCGGTCGCATCGCTACAAGCGTTGCGTTCCGCCCTTTGTTGCAGAAAGGGGCTATTTCGCTTTGGTTAGAGACAAGTCAGAAGGCAATGCACATGAGTGGCGTCAACGAAATCCGGTCGACATTTCTGAACTATTTCAAGAAGAACGGCCATGAGATCGTGGCGTCGAGCCCGCTGGTGCCGCGCAACGACCCGACGCTGATGTTCACCAATGCCGGCATGGTGCAGTTCAAGAATGTTTTCACCGGTCTGGAGCAGCGGCCCTACAGCCGGGCCACGACGTCGCAGAAATGCGTGCGCGCCGGCGGCAAGCACAATGACCTGGACAATGTCGGCTATACCGCCCGCCATCACACCTTCTTTGAAATGCTCGGCAATTTCTCCTTCGGCGATTACTTCAAGGAAGAGGCGATCAGCCTCGCCTGGAACCTGATCACCAAGGAATATGGCCTCGACAGGAACAAGCTGCTCGTCACCGTCTATCATACGGACGATGCGGCTGCCGGATTCTGGAAGAAGATTGCCGGCCTGTCCGATGACCGCATCATCCGTATCGCCACCAGCGACAATTTCTGGGCGATGGGCGATACCGGCCCGTGCGGCCCGTGCTCGGAAATTTTCTACGACCATGGCGAAGACATCTGGGGCGGCCCTCCCGGCAGCGCCAACGAGGATGGCGACCGCTTCATCGAGATCTGGAACCTTGTGTTCATGCAGTTCGAGCAGATCACCAAGGAGGAGCGCATCGAGTTGCCGCGTCCGTCGATTGATACGGGCATGGGGCTGGAGCGCCTGGCGGCGGTGCTGCAGGGCGAACATGACAATTACGATATCGACCTGTTCCGGGCGCTTATCCGCGCGTCGGAAGATGCGACCGGCGTCAAGGCGGAAGGAAAATTCCGCGCCAGCCACCGGGTGATCGCCGATCATTTGCGCTCATCGAGCTTCCTGATTGCCGATGGCGTGCTGCCGTCGAATGAAGGCCGCGGCTATGTGCTGCGCCGCATCATGCGCCGCGCCATGCGTCATGCGCAGCTGCTGGGTGCCAAGGAGCCGCTGATGTGGCGCCTGTTGCCGGCACTGATCCGCGAGATGGGCCAGGCCTATCCGGAACTGATCCGCGCGGAATCGCTGATTTCCGAAACGCTGAAGCTCGAGGAAACCCGGTTCCGCAAGACACTGGACCGCGGCCTCGGCCTGCTGAGCGATGCCACGGAAGGTCTTGGCGAAGGCGATCGGCTCGACGGCGAAACCGCGTTCAAGCTCTATGACACCTTCGGTTTCCCGCTGGATCTCACCCAGGATGCGCTGCGCCAGCGCGGTATCGCTGTCGATACCGATGCTTTTGCGGCGGCGATGGAGCGGCAGAAGGCGGAAGCCCGCGCCCATTGGTCCGGTTCGGGCGATGCAGCGACAGAAACGGTCTGGTTCGCGGTGCGCGACAAGGTCGGCGCTACCGAATTCCTCGGCTACGAGACGGAAAAGGCCGAAGGCGTCATCACCGCGCTGGTGCAGGACGGTGCGCAGGTGGATAGCGCTGGGGAAGGCGAGGCCATTGCCCTCGTGGTCAACCAGACACCGTTCTATGCCGAGTCCGGCGGCCAGCAGGGCGATACCGGCATCATTTCCGGTGACGGCTTCACCGTTGTTGTCACCGACACGCAGAAGAAGAATGACGGCGTGTTCGTGCATCTGGGCAAGGTGCTCAAGGGCACGGTGAAGCTGGATGTTCCGGTGGAGCTGACGGTCGACAGCGGGCGCCGCACGCGTATCCGCTCCAATCACTCGGCGACGCATCTGCTGCATGAGGCGCTGCGCGAAACCCTTGGCACCCATGTCGCGCAGAAGGGCTCGCTCGTTGCGCCGGATCGCCTGCGTTTCGATTTTTCCCATCCGAAGCCGATTTCGGACAAGGAACTGGCCGTCATCGAAGACCTCGCCAATGAAATCGTCCTGCAGAACGCACCGGTCAGCACCCGCCTGATGGCGGTTGACGATGCCATCGCGGAAGGCGCCATGGCGCTGTTCGGTGAGAAGTATGGCGATGAAGTGCGCGTGGTTTCCATGGGAACGGCGCTGCATGGCGAGAAATCGGGCAAGAGCTATTCGACGGAACTGTGCGGCGGCACGCATGTGCGCGCCACCGGCGATATCGGCCTGATCCGCATTGTCTCGGAAAGCGCCGTGGCGGCGGGTGTGCGCCGCATGGAGGCGCTGACCGGCGAAGCCGCGCGCCGCTACCTCGAAGAACAGGACGACCGGGTCAAGGCGATTGCCGGTGCGTTGAAGTCCACGCCTGCCGACGCGCTGGCGCGTGTGACGGCGCTGCTGGATGAGCGCCGCAAGCTGGAACGCGAACTCACCGAGGCGCGCAAGCAATTGGCGCTTGGCGGCTCCGGCAATGGCGCCGCGCAGTCCGAAACGGTCAATGGTGTCGGCTTCATCGGCAAGGTGGTCACCGGCGTCAATCCGCGTGACCTGAAGCCGCTGGCCGACGATGCCAAGAAGACCGTCGGCTCCGGCATCGTGACGTTCATCGGCGTCTCGGAAGACGGCAAGGCCAGCGCGGTCGTCGGCGTCACCGACGATCTCGTCGGCACGTTCAGCGCCGTCGATCTGGTCAAGATCGCGTCCGCCGCGCTCGGCGGTGCCGGCGGCGGCGGCCGTCCCGATATGGCGCAGGCCGGCGGTCCCGACGGCTCCAAGGCCGAGGCTGCCGTGGCTGCCGTGCGCGACGCGCTCGCCGGCTGACACCAGGCATCGTATTTCCGGCTGCAGCGTGATGCGGCCGGAAATGCCACCCGCTCATACTAATTGCTGGGTGGGCAAGAGATTGATTTTCCGGTATTTTTGCTGCATCGCAATTTTGTTTCGCATTTTCAAAAACTGTTTTTAGCAATTCATTTCGAGAACCGTCGTGAAGACAATATTGGCTCTTCTGTTCGCCGCGGTGCTGCTTGTTTCCTGCCAGACCTCGCGGGTCGTCAAGGATGTTCACATGCGCAGCGATACGGCCTTCGGGCCGGATGTCCTGGCCTATCTGGATCTGTTCATGTCGCTGAACGCGCAGCCCTACTATTCGACCACCGTGGGATATGGATTCAAGACGCTTTATACCGGCCAGGGCAAAAGTCACCTCTCCCAGGCCTGGAGCTATGGCCGGCAGATGCGGTTCGAAAGGGGAGTGAGCAGACGGGCGGCCTGTTTCTTTCGGCCTTGCCTGCCCACACGCGAGGAAACCGGCGTGGTGGCCATGGATGAGGCCGATTTTGTTGCCGCGGCCACGAAGGGGCTCGACTTTGAACTGGCGGGCAAGGCCGGGAAAATTGTCGGCAGGATTCCGGCCCATGCCTTCCGCAGGGTATTGGATCTCAAATCGAGCATGAAGCTGCCGTCCACGGCCGCAAACAGTGCGCCACCGGCAAAAGCGCAGGCGCCTGCCGACGAGGACACGAATATTGACGACGACTAGTGCCGCGTAAACCTCGGCTTGCGGTATCGCTTGGTGCAGTAAACAGGAGGCGATTTCGGCGGATGGGCAGCGAGGGATGGGGAGATTAGGAGATCGGCTGATCAGGATAACGGCGAAAGAAACTGCGGGATAGCCGGATGATCGGATGAGGAATCCGGCAAGCCGGAGATTCTGTGAAAAGGGCTTCCGGATCGGCAAACCGCAGGGAGAGGGACCCGCCGGGAAAGCTGGGGAGAGGAACGAACCTGTCGGAAGGCCAGGCGATCAAAGAAAAGCCCCGGCGAACCGGGGCTTGTGTTGTTCGATGGCGATGCCTGATCAGGCAGCCCCAGATCAGGCAGCCATGGCCTTGCGCAGGTTCTCGTCGATCTTGTCGAGGAAACCCGTGGTGGACAGCCAGGGCTGGTCCGGACCGATCAGCAGCGCCAGATCCTTGGTCATGTAACCGGATTCAACCGTATCGACGCAGACCTTTTCCAGCGTGTTGGCAAAGCGGTCGAGTTCGGTATTGCCGTCGAGCTTGGCGCGGTGGGCAAGGCCACGCGTCCAGGCGAAGATCGAGGCGATGGAGTTGGTCGAGGTTTCCTCGCCCTTCTGGTGCTGGCGGTAGTGACGTGTCACGGTGCCGTGGGCGGCTTCCGCTTCCACCGTCTGGCCATCCGGCGTCATCAGCACGGAGGTCATCAGGCCGAGCGAGCCAAAGCCCTGTGCCACGATGTCGGACTGCACGTCGCCGTCATAGTTCTTGCAGGCCCAGACATAGCCGCCGGACCACTTCAGCGCCGAGGCAACCATGTCATCGATCAGGCGATGCTCATAGGTGATCTTCTTCTCGGCGAACTTGTCCTTGAACTCGGCGTCGAACACGTCCTGGAAAATGTCTTTGAAGCGGCCGTCATAGGCCTTGAGGATGGTGTTCTTGGTCGACAGATAGCAGGGGACGCCGCGGTTATAGGCATAGTTGAGCGAGGCGCGGGCAAAGTCGCGGATGGAATCATCCAGATTGTACATGGCCATGGCAACGCCGGCGCTTGGCGCATCATAGACGTCATGTTCGATGGTCTTGCCATCTTCGCCGACAAACTTGATCGACAGCTTGCCCTTGCCGGGGAACCGGAAATCGGTGGCGCGGTACTGATCGCCGAAGGCATGGCGGCCAACGATGATCGGCTGGGTCCAGCCGGGAACCAGACGGGGAACGTTCTTGGCAATGATCGGTTCGCGGAAGATAACGCCGCCGAGAATGTTGCGGATCGTGCCGTTGGGCGACTTCCACATCTTCTTCAGGCCGAATTCCTCAACGCGCTGCTCGTCCGGCGTGATGGTGGCGCACTTGACGCCGACGCCATACTGCTTGATTGCATTCGCCGCATCGATGGTCACCTGATCGTCGGTCGCATCGCGATGTTCGATACCCAGATCGTAATACTTCAGGTCGATGTCGAGATAGGGATGGATCAGCTTGTCTTTGATATACTGCCAGATGATGCGGGTCATCTCGTCGCCGTCAAGTTCGACGACCGGGTTTGCAACCTTGATCTTTGCCATGAATAATCAGCCTCTTTATTACTGGTCTGGGAATGCCAGCATCGGTTTTCATTGAGGGTTCGCGCCCCTATAGCACTCGCAAACCAGAACGCAAAGACTGGCTTTAAGTGTTTAATCGCAATCTTGGCGGAATATGAGCCGGGCATAGGCCCGATGCACGATTGCCCGCTGAAAAAACGCGTTGTATGAGGGCGGCATTCACAATGGATTGATCATGGCAGGTACAGACAGACAGCGCACACTCATTGCCGAAGGGCCGGCGATCATCCTGGTCGAGCCGCAATTGCCGGAGAATATCGGCATGGTGGCGCGGGCCATGGCCAATTTCGGGCTGGCGGAACTGCGCCTCGTCAAGCCGCGCGAGGAATTTCCCAACGACAAGGCACGCTCCGCCGCAAGCCGTGCCGACCACATCATCGACGGGGCGAAGGTCTATGACGATCTGCCGTCGGCTATCGAGGATCTGCATTTCGTCTACGCGACGACGGCGCGGGAACGCGATGCCTTCAAGCAGGTGCGCGGACCCGTCGAGGCGGGGCAGACACTGCGCCAGCGCTTCAACCGGGGCGAGAAAACCGGGATTCTTTTCGGGCGTGAGCGCTTCGGCCTCAATAATGACGAAGTCAGCCTCGCCGATGAGCTGGTGACATTTCCGGTCAACCCGGCATTTTCGTCGCTGAACATCGCACAGGCGGTTTTGCTCATGTCCTATGAGTGGATGAAGTCAGGGTTGGAGAAGGAAACGGACACGGCCTTTCGTGGTCCCGAACTCGAGCCCGCGCCGAAGGAACAGCTGCAGGGCTTTTTCAACCATCTGGAAGACGCGCTGCAGGCGCGCGGCTATTTCCGGCCCATGGCGCGCAAGGAAATCATGGTCAACAATCTGCGCGGCGTGCTGACCCGTGCCGGTTTTTCCGACTCGGAACTGAAGCTGTTGCGCGGTGTCGTTGTCTCGCTGGATTATTTCAGCCCGAAGACGCCGCGCGGCTCCGGTGCACCGGAAGGGCGCAAGCGGGAAAAGCCGGCGGCCAGGAAAACGGCCGCCAAGCCAGCGGGACGCGAGGACATACCAGGCGATGAATGACACAGCGGACCGGCCGATCATTGCGTTTGACAGCGGCATTGGCGGCTTGACCGTCCTGCGCGAGGCGCGGGTGCTGATCCCCGACCGGCGCTTTGTCTATATCGCCGACGATGCCGGTTTCCCCTATGGCGACTGGGATGAAGAGCCGCTGCGCGCCCGCATTCTCGGCCTGTTCGAGGGCTTCATTGCCACATACGATCCGGAGATCGTGATCATTCCCTGCAATACGGCGTCAACGCTGGTGCTGGATGATCTGCGCCGGGCCTTTCCGGCGGTGCCTTTTGTCGGCACTGTTCCCGCCATCAAACCGGCGGCAGAGCGCACCTCGTCCGGCCTCATCACCGTTCTGGCAACGCCGGGCACCGTCAAGCGCGCCTATACGCGTGATCTCATCCAATCCTTCGCCACGAAATGCCATGTGCGGCTGGTCGGCAGCCAGAACCTGGCGCGCATGGCGGAAGCGCATATACGCGGCGATCATCTCGACGATGCGGCGATAGAGGCGGAAATCGCGCCGTGCTTTGTCGAAATGGATGGCAAGCGCACCGATATCGTCGTTCTGGCCTGCACGCATTATCCGTTTCTGGCCAATGTGTTCCGTCGCCTTGCGCCGTGGCCGGTGGATTGGCTCGATCCGGCCGAAGCGATCGCCCGCCGCGCCTTGTCGCTGCTCAAGCCAAACGGTGCGGGCAGCGAACCGGAGCATGGCGACGACATCGCCGTGTTCACCTCGGGCAATCCCGACTTTTCCACCCGGCGCCTGATGCAGGGTTTCGGGCTCGCCATGGCTTGATTTTCAGTGAACGGCGGGACCGAAGCCCCGCCGGCATTGGCTCTAAGCCAATGCCGTTTCTTCCGCCTTCACGGGCTGGCCAAGCTCCTTGCGGATGACCGGGGCAACCTTTGTTCCGAACAGTTCGATGGCCTTCAGCGTGTTCCCGTGCGGCAGGCTGCCCAGATCGATCTGCAGCAGGAAGCGATCATGCTTGAAGTAGCTGTGCTGCAGCATGATCTTGTCGATGACTTCCTGCGGTGAGCCGACCAGAAGGGCACCGCGCGGCGTGCGGCCTGCTTCGAACTGCGCCCGGTTGCTTGGCGGCCAGCCGCGTTCGCGGCCGATCTTGTTCATCACCACCTCGTAGGACGGCCAGTAGCCATCCGCTGCGGCCTGCGATGTCTCGGCGACATAGCCATGCGAGTTGATGCTGACCTTCAGCGTCTCCGGCGCATGACCGGCCTTTGCCCCGGCTTCACGGTAGAGATCGACCAGCGGAGCAAAGCGATGCGGTTCGCCGCCGATGATGGCAATGGCGAGCGGCAGGCCGAGCGTGCCCGCGCGGATGACCGAAGCGGGGGTGCCGCCAACGGCAATCCATACGGGCAGCGGGTTTTGCAGCGGGCGCGGATAAACGCCGAGATTGCTGATTGGCGCACGCAGATTGCCTTTCCAGGTCACGCGTTCGCTGGCACGCAGTTTCAACAGGAGATCGAGCTTTTCCGTGAATAGCTCGTCGTAGTCGTTGAGGTCATAGCCGAACAGGGGGAAGGACTCGATGAACGAGCCGCGCCCCGCCATGATTTCCGCACGGCCCGAGGAGATCAGGTCGAGCGTCGCATATTCTTGGAACACGCGAACCGGGTCTTCCGAGCTCAAGACGGTCACGGCGCTGGTCAGCCGGATGTTCTTGGTGCGTGCAGCACCCGCTGCCAGAACCACGGCGGGCGTGGAAATGACGAAATCCGGGCGGTGATGCTCGCCGATCCCGAACACGTCGAGGCCAACCTGATCCGCCAGCTCCATCTCTTCCAGCAGGTTCTGCATGCGCTGGTGCGCATCGATGGCAACGCCGCTCGTCGGGTCAGGGCTCATGCCCGCAAATGTATAGATGCCGAGTTCCATGATCTTCACCTTCATGTCTTGTGTTGCTGCTTAGGTAAGCACAGCCCGGTTGCTTGTGAAGAACGCACATTGGGGTTGCCGAGGCACCAAAAGGAAACCGCCCCGGATGGGGCGGCTGTGTGGTCATGCCATCAGGTATCAGTATCCGACGGTGAAACGCTGCCTGACGTGTTTTGGCGTCCCGGCTTCATCGAGAATGGCGACGGCAAGGTCAGCCACGCTGACGGTGCTGTGGCCTTCGGCGTTGACCACGGGATTGTCCCTGCCAAGCCGGTAGGTGCCGGTGCGTGGGCCAGGCACGAGGGCGAATGGCGGAGAGACAAAGCTCCAGTCCAGACCGTTTTCCGTCTTCAGGTCGTTCAGGGCCTGACGGGCACCGAGGGCGCCTTCACGGTATTCGGCAGGAAAATCAGGGCCATCGACAAATTGCTTGCCTTCCTGATTCAACAGGCTGCCGGCGCCGCCGACGACGATCAGGCGCTTGACGCCCGCCTGCTTGGCGGCCTCGGTGATTGCCTTGCTCGCCTTGATATGAATGGCCTGAATATCAGGCTCGCCCCAGCCCGGATTGTAGGCCGAGAGTACGATGTCGTGGCCCTTCAGCTTTTCAGTGAGGTCGGCGACATCGAGCACATCCGCCTTGACGGCCTTGACGCCCTCGCGCTTTTCAACCTTGTCGGCATTGCGAACGAGCGCTGTCACGCTATGGCCGCGCGAGACAGCTTCCGGCAGAAGTTCCTTGCCAATGAAGCCGGTGGCGCCGATCAGTGCGATTTTCATTTTGATCTCCTGGGTGCTTGGGTACGGTTTGTTTTCTGGTTACTATTGATAACCATCTATGCTAGAAGTCGCTTCCTGTGAAGAACGCACTTTTTCCGTTTCAGGGAACACGGAAGTAACCGGCCTGGAGACACTGGAGATTTTATCCGATGAGTATACATGCGAAACCCGATGGCGATGTGCCTCTGCTGTCAACCTCGGCCGCGATGGTCGCCGACAGTGCAGGCAGATGCCCGATGCGGGAAGTACTCGACATTGTCGGCGACAGCTGGAGCCTTCTGGTGATCATCAATCTTCAGGACGGTCCGCGCCGCTTCAATGTGCTGCGCCGCATGGTGGAGGGGATTTCGCAGCGCATGCTGACGGTCACGCTGCGTTCGCTGGAGCGTGACGGTTTGGTATTGCGCACCGTCAAGCCGACATCGCCGCCGGAGGTCACCTATGCGCTGACCCCGATCGGCCATTCGATTGCCGTTCCCATCGGTGCCCTGGGCGACTGGGCGGTGAAAAATCGTGATCATTTGCGGCAAGCCCGCACGGTTTTCGACGAGGCGCAGCAGAGCTAGAGGGCAGTTAAACCCGTGCGTGGTTCGCCCTTCGACAAGCTCAGGAAGCTCACCATGAGGGAGAGTGTGGATTGCAGGGAGTTATTTCTGCAATGTTCGCGATTGGCGTTGCAACGCACTTTTTCCCTCATGGTGAGCTTGTCGAACCACGCATAGTGTTTTTGCAGATTGCTATCCCCGAACCCTCCCGCCGCTACTGGCAGATGCGCGCCTTGCATGCCTTGCCGTGGCAGCCGAGATCAAGATGCAGATTGCCCTGATGCGCGGCGTCACCCTCCGGTCCGATCACCGTCATGAACCGCTCGCAGCTCGTCTTGTGGATCGAGCGCCAGAAGTCCTGTTCTTCCGGCGTGCCTTTCCAGCCGGAGCCGAGTTCCGTGGTTTTGCCGTTGGTGAACTTGAATGAAACGATATCGAGCGCATTGGCAAAAGCGTGTTCCGATACGCGGCCCTTATTGCCGTTGTTGACCTTGCGGCACTGGTAGTCGGAACCGGTTGCAATGCTTGCGATCCCGGCGCCGAAGGATGCCTGTGCGGCTTTCTCCACATCGCCGATCCAGCCGGCGAGCGTTCCGGCCATGGTGCAGTTGGTGGTGATGGGTGCGGCAAACTTTACAGGATTGTCCTTGCCGATGGCGGTGATCCTGAGCGGCGAGCGTTCGCCGCAGGTGCCTTCGGCAAGCGGCGGGACGATTTCGCCCTGGACATCGCCGTTCATCAGCGCGGGACAGGCATTCTGGTATACCCGGTCGGGCGATGTTGCGGGATCGGCTTTCTCCGCCGTGTCCTCGTCATCCGGCTTTGAATCAGCCTTGGCATCCGCCGGACGATCCGGGCCAAACTGTTCCACCGGTTTTACCTCGGGCTTTTCTTCCGGTTTGGGCGCTTCTTGTGCAGGTTCGCTGCCCGGTTTGCTTTGCGGGACCGGTGGTGCGACGGGTAACGCGGGCCGGCTGGTCGCATTGTGATGCCGCCGCTGGCGCGCATCGGCAATGTCAGCCGTGCCGAGCAAAGCCGTTGTTGCAAAACATGCGGTGAGGGATAAAAGGATCAATGTCGAGCAGCGCGACTGCTGTAAGGATAGGGTCATTTCCGGCTCCACTCCTGTTAAGCGTCTAGCCTAACGTCTGATGCGCCGGATCGGTTTCAAACTTTATAAACCCGTGAAATGCGCCGTCTCGCTTGACATCGCGAAACCTTCACACTAGAAGCCACCCCAGCGCAGGGCTTAACAGCTCTGCGTTTCATTTGACGTGTCCCGTGAGTGATTTCGCAAAGCGTGCGTGAATCATTCTGTCAGTCTTCAAAAACAGGAGGCAGAGGAGGGCGCGTTTCCTTGAATCGGGGCGCAAGCTTCGATTTGTGTTTGGTTGAAAGGAAATGCGATGAGCAAGCGCGAATCGTCCAAGTACAAAATTGATCGCCGTATGGGCGAAAACATCTGGGGTCGTCCGAAGTCCCCGGTTAACCGTCGTGAATATGGTCCCGGCCAGCACGGCCAGCGCCGCAAGAGCAAGCTTTCCGATTTCGGCGTACAGCTGCGCGCCAAGCAGAAGCTCAAGGGCTTCTACGGCGACATCTCGGAAAAGCAGTTCCGCAAGACCTACGAAGAAGCCGCCCGCCGCAAGGGCGATACCGGCGAACAGCTGATCGGCCTGCTCGAGTCGCGCCTGGATGCAGTGGTGTACCGCGCCAAGTTCGTTCCGACGATCTTCGCTGCGCGCCAGTTCGTCAACCACGGCCACGTCAACGTCAACGGCCGCCGCGTCAACATCCAGTCCTACATCTGCAAGGCAGGTGACGTGATTGAAGTGCGCGAAAAGTCGAAGCAGCTCGTGATCGTTCTGGAAGCCGTTCAGCTTGCTGAGCGTGACGTTCCTGAATATCTCGAAGTTGATCACAACAAGATGGTTGCCAAGTACACCCGCGTTCCGGCCTTCTCCGATGTGCCATACGCCGTACAGATGGAACCGAACCTGGTTGTCGAATTCTATTCGCGTTAATCAGTTCTGAGTTTAAGAAAAGCCGCCCCGAGAAATCCGGGCGGCTTTTTTTGTCTTATCCCTTGCCGGAGCGCGCATGACCGATCTTCAGGATGTCGTCGACAGTGTCTATCAGGATCTTGCCAGCCGCATCGGCGAGGGCAAGCTGGCGGATTACATTCCGGAACTGGCCACGGTCGATCCGAAACAGTTCGGGCTGGCCCTGTGCACCGTCGATGGTCAGGTGCATACAGCAGGCGATGCGGATACGTCCTTTTCCATCCAGAGCATTTCCAAGGTGTTCACGCTGACGCTGGCGCTCGGCAAGATCGGCGACGGGTTGTGGAAGCGCGTGGGCCGCGAGCCCTCGGGCAATGCCTTCAATTCCATCGTCCAGCTGGAGCAGGAGAAGGGCAAGCCGCGCAATCCGTTCATCAATGCCGGAGCGATCGCCGTGGCCGATGTTGTCCTGGCCGGACACCTGCCGAAGGAGGCAATCGGCGAAATCGTCCAG
Organism: Phyllobacterium sp. MT110; assembly: GCF_058792715.1. Taxonomy (NCBI): domain Bacteria; kingdom Pseudomonadati; phylum Pseudomonadota; class Alphaproteobacteria; order Hyphomicrobiales; family Phyllobacteriaceae; genus Phyllobacterium; species Phyllobacterium sp. MT110. The sequence goes on along the minus strand of NZ_JBXAFE010000001.1, from coordinate 1,566,089 downwards.
TTCATCCGCTATCTCGCCGATGACGAGACCATCGCCATCGATCACGATGTGGCGCGGTCGGAGACCAATACGGGTTACCGCAATGTGGCGCTGGCCAATTTCATGCGCTCCTTCGGCAATCTCAACCATCCGGCCGAACACGTGCTCGGCGTCTACTTCCACCACTGCGCCATCGCCATGTCCTGCCGGCAACTGGCCCATGCGGGGCTGTATCTGGCCTCGGCTGGCCGCAATCCGCTGAGCGGCGGCAGTGTCGTGTCATCCGGCCGGGCACGCCGCATCAATGCGCTGATGCTGATGTGCGGGCACTATGACGGCTCGGGCGATTTCGCCTATCGCGTCGGCCTGCCCGGCAAGAGCGGCGTTGGCGGCGGTATTCTCGCCATTGCGCCCGGCAAGGCATCGATTGCCGCCTGGTCGCCGGGCCTGAACGAGAACGGCAATTCACTGCTTGGTTCGGCTGCACTGGAACTGCTGGCGCAAAGAACAGGCTGGTCGGTGTTCGGGCATTAGGGTGATTGAGCCGCAATCATCCCTTGCCTTCGCCTTCAAGCCAAGGCAATGAAGGCGCCAGAGGTGTTACGATGACCATTCACGATCAGGAATTGACTGATGCAGCCGGTTGCCACCCGATGTTTCTCGGGGTGCCGTCCAGCGTCGAGTTCAACAAGCTGCGCAAGCGCCTGTTGCGCAATACGCGGCAGGCCATCGACGATTTCGCCATGGTCAAGCCGGGTGAGCGCTGGCTGATCGGGCTTTCCGGCGGCAAGGATTCCTACGGGCTTTTGGCATTGCTGCTCGATCTGAAATGGCGGGGCCTGCTGCCGGTGGAACTGCTGGCCTGCAACCTCGATCAGGGACAGCCGAATTTCCCCAAGCATATCCTGCCTGAATTCCTTGAAAAGAACGGCATTGAACACCGTATCGAGTACAAGGACACCTATTCGATCGTCACGGACAAGGTGCAGGAAAACCAGACCTATTGCTCGCTTTGTTCGCGTCTGCGGCGCGGCCATCTCTACCGTGTGGCGCGGGAAGAGGGCTGTTCGGCGCTGGTGCTCGGCCATCACCGCGAGGACATTCTCGAAACCTTCTTCATGAACCTCTTCCACGGCGGCAGACTGGCAGCGATGCCGCCGAAACTGCTCAATGATGAGGGCGATGTCATGGTGCTGCGGCCGCTCAGCTACTGCGCCGAGGATGATCTGGAAAAGTTTGCCGGCGCCATGCAGTTTCCCATCATCCCCTGCGATCTCTGCGGCAGTCAGGACGGCCTGCAGCGCAACATGATGAAGGCAATGCTGACCGATATCGAAAAGCGCATGCCGGGCCGCAAGGAAATCATGATCCGCGCGCTTGCCAATACGCGACCGAGCCATCTTCTCGACCGGAGCATCTTTGACTTTGCCGGTCTTGCCACACAGGGAGCCGAAGCCAGTGCAGTTTAATGACAATGACGTCGATTGGTTGAGTGATCTGCTTGCCGCCGTTGCGGTTCAGGAAATCATGCCGCGCTTTCGCCAGCTCGGCACCGGCGATATCAAGCAGAAGACCTCGGCGCTTGATCTGGTGACGGAAGCCGACACGAGTGCGGAGCGGGTGATCACAGAACGTCTGCGCGAGCGTTACCCCGATGCCTTCGTGCTGGGGGAGGAAGCCTGCGAACTCGATGCATCGCTGCTCGGCAAGCTGAAGGACGCGCCGCTGGCTTTCATCATCGACCCGGTCGACGGCACCTATAATTTTGCCACCGGCGTGCCGCTGTTCGGTGTGATGCTTGCGGTCGTGGTCAATGGCGAGACGGTGGCCGGGATCATTCACGATCCCGTCGGCAAGGACTGGATCATCGGCGTCAAAGGGGCGGGCAGCCACATCCGCTCGGCCTTTGATATCAGGCAGAAAGTGTCTGTCACGCCGCCAGCAGCGGTCAACGAGATGCTGGGTGCGATTTCGTGGCAGTTCCTCGCCGATCCCCTGCGGTCGACGCTGGCGCGTAACCATGCCAAATGCAAGGCATCGTTCGGTTTCCGCTGTGCCGCGCATGAGTACCGGCTGATTGCTTCGGGCAATGCGCACTTCGCCATCTTCAACAAGCTGATGCCGTGGGATCATCTGGCCGGTGTTCTCATCCATCAGGAAGCGGGCGGCCATGCGGCCCGCTTCGATGGTTCTGCCTATCTTCCAAGGCATCTGGACGGCGGCCTGCTGATTGCGCCCGACAAGGCGAACTGGCAGGACTTGCGCCGGACTCTTTGGTCTGAATAATCCGCGGATCTAAACCCGCGGATTGTGGGGATGGAAGAGCTTGCCCTTCTCGGCAATCAGCACGAACATCAGGCCGATCACCGAAACAACGAAGAAGCCCAGGACCAGTGGCAGGGTTGTCCCGTCATAGGACTGGCCGATGATGGCGCCGATGGCACCGCCGCCTGCCGTGCCCATAAACCCAAGCACTGACGACGCCGTGCCGGCGACGTGGCCGAGCGGCTCCATGGCAAGCGCATTGAAGTTGGAGCCGATCCAACCGAACTGGAACATCGCCATGGCGAAGAGCAGGAGGTAGATCGGGAACGGTGTCGGATGCGGACCGAATATGGTCAAGAGCAGCCAGACCGTGTTGATCGTCAGGAAGCCCATCAGCGCACCATGCGACAGGCGGCGCATGCCGAACCGGCCGACAAAGCGCGAGTTCACGAAGGACGAAAACGCCATCATGATCGCGATGGATGAAAACGCCACCGGGAACCAGATGCCGAGATCATAGATGCCGATATAGATCTGCTGGGCCGAGTTGATGAAACCGAACAGCGAGCCGAACAGGAAGGCGCTGGCCAGCGTATAGCAAAGCGCCACCCGGTTGGTCAGAACGATCTTGAAGCCCTGCGCAACCGATGCCAGCGTAAACGGACGCCGGTCGGCTGGATCAAAGGTTTCCGGCAGGCGGAAATACATCCAGACGGTCACAGCCGCCGCCACGACAGCCATGAACATGAAGATCAGGTGCCAGTCGCCGAACAGCATGACGGCCTGACCCGTGCCCGGTGCGATAACCGGTACGATCATGAACACCATCATGATCAGCGACATGACTTCGGCCATCTGCCGCCCGCCATAGACGTCACGGACGATGGAAATGGTGATGACGCGGGTGGCGGCCGAACCGATACCCTGGATCAGACGGAAGAGGAGCAGGGAGGCAAAGCTTGGCACGAAGGCCGCGCTGGCTGCGGCGATGACATAGACAACCAGGCCGAACAGAAGCGGCTTGCGGCGGCCGAAGCGATCGGACAGCGGACCATAGAACAGCTGCGATACCGAGAAGCCCAGCAGATAGGCCGAAATCACATATTGCCGGTGGTTTTCATTCGTCACACCGAGGCTCGCGCCGATCTGCTGCAAGCCGGGCAGCATGATGTCGATGGCAAGCGCGTTGATCGCCATGAGCATGGCCATCATTCCGATGAATTCGACCTTGCCCATGCCCATCAGGCGCGGCGCTGTCGTTGGTGTGGTGGTATCCATTATGAGACCTGCAAAACAAAGACAAAGGCGTCGGAATAGCCGACGCCTTGAGAAAATGATTCCGGATTTCCCCGGAACCGATTGAAACTGTTGCGTAGTCAGGCCGCCTTGGTGGCGATGCCTTTTTCGCTGAGCAGGGTTTGTAGCTCGCCTGCCTGGAACATTTCACGGATGATATCACAACCGCCGACGAATTCGCCCTTCACATAAAGCTGCGGGATGGTCGGCCAGTTGGAATAATCCTTGATACCCTGACGCAGTTCATTGGATGTCAGAATATTCACGCCTTTGTAATCGACGCCGATGTAGTCAAGAATTTGCACGACCTGGCCCGAAAAGCCGCACTGCGGAAAGCCCGGCGTTCCCTTCATGAAAAGGACGACGTCGTTGCTCTTGACCTCATTGTCGATAAATTCATTGATACCGCTCATTTCGGCAACCTTTCATACCAAATGACAACGAATCGTCATCAATGGTCCAAATTGATCTCGTTTAAACAAATAGCGCTTCAAATCTGGCAAAACAAGGCTGGTCACTGTGTCATCTCGTATCATTATAGCGGTCAGCTTCGTCGTTCTGGCAATTTTGGGAGGAATTTTCTGGTTCATGCGCCCGGTATCACCGCCCAAGCCTGCCCCCAACCCGCCGATCAATATCTCCGATGGCGATCTACCCGACATTTGCCGGAAGATGACCTTCGAGGATGTCGATTCCATCGTCTGCGAGATCGACCTGCGCTCGCATCGCATCGATCTGGTGCGTACGGGCACCGACGGCGAACCCTACGGATCGCTGAAGACATTCATGGAATCCCGTCTGCTGGACACACGCCCGATCCTGGCGATGAATGCAGGCATGTATGAAAAGGACCTTTCTCCGGTCGGCCTCTATGTCGAGGATGGCAAGGAGACATCGGAACTGCAGACCGATGACGGCGACGGCAATTTCTACATGAAGCCGAACGGGGTTTTCTTCATCGGGAAGGACGGTTCCGCCGGCATTCTGGAAACGGCGGCGTTTGATGCGGCAAAACCCGATGTCCGCATCGCCACCCAGTCGGGGCCAATGCTGGTCATCAACGGGCAGGTGCATCCGCGGTTCGAGCCGAACGGAACATCACGCCTGATCCGCAACGCCGTCGGCGTTCGTGACGCCAACACGGTCATTCTGGCAATATCCATCGAGCCGGTGAGTCTGGGAAGTTTCGCCCGTCTGTTCAGGGACGGGCTGAATTGCGCCAACGCGCTCTTTCTCGACGGTACGATCTCGGCAGTCGCCAACAACCGCAAGACCCTGATTGGCGGGATCGACCCGGTGGGGCCGATTCTCGCCGTGTTCGCAAAGAAGTGATTATTCGAAGTGATTATTCGGGGGCGCTGGTCTGCAGGGCGAGGGCGTGCAGGACGCCCCCCATATTGCCCTTGAGCGCATCATAGACCATCTGGTGCTGCTGAACGCGCGACTTGCCGCGAAAACTCTCGGCGACGACTTCCGCGGCATAGTGATCACCATCGCCTGCCAGATCGCGGATGGTCACCTGCGCGTCAGGAATCGCGTCCTTGATCATTTTCTCGATGTCGCGCGCGTCCATAGCCATGTTCTGTCTCCCAAACTTTCGCCTGTCCTTTACCGGGACAGGATCATGCAGCCTGTGTTTCTTCGCCGTCCTGACCGCTCATGTAGTCAGGGAACCACGATTCGTGTGCTTTTGTCAGGTCTGCTACTGATATGGAGGCGAGGCCCTCGATCGTCAATGTGCTGCCACCTACAGTGCCCAGCTTGCGGAACGGAACGCCCGACCCCTCGGCATTGAGCGTGACGAAGTTGGCCATGTCAGGCGCAACGGCAATGAGATAACGCGCCTGATCTTCACCAAAAAGCAGGGCATGTGCGGGGCCTTCACCGACGGTGACCTTGGCGCCCTTGGCTGCAGCCATGCACATCTCGGCGAGCGCAATGCCAAGCCCGCCATCGGACAGGTCATGGCAAGCTGTGATCTGGCCGTTGCGGATGGCCGAGCGGACAAAATTGCCGTTGCGCTTCTCGATGTTGAGGTCAACCGGCGGGGGCGGGCCGTCGGCACGGCCATGCAGGTCGCGCAGGTAGACCGACTGGCCGAGATGCGTGCCGTCGCCGCCGATCAGGATCAGCACGTCACTCTCGTGCATGCCGCCGATCTTGGCTGTCTTCGACCAGTCAGGGATCAGTCCGACGCCGGCAATGGTGGGTGTCGGCAGGATCGCCTGGCCGTTGGTTTCGTTGTAGAGCGACACGTTGCCGGAAACGATGGGGAAGGCGAGCGCGCGGCAGGCGTCGCCGATGCCGCCAATGGCCTTGACCAGCTGTCCCATGATTTCAGGACGTTCCGGATTGCCGAAATTGAGATTGTCGGTGGCAGCGAGCGGTTCAGCGCCGACGGCCGTCAGGTTGCGCCAGCATTCGGCGACAGCCTGCTTGCCGCCCTCATAGGGATCGGCTTCGCAGTAGCGCGGGGTGACGTCGGAGGAGAAGGCAAGCGCCTTGCTGCGGTGACCTTCGACACGCACCACACCGGCATCGCCGCCGGGAACCTGCAGCGAATTGCCCTGAATCAGCGTGTCGTACTGTTCGTAGACCCAGCGGCGCGACGATAGATCGGGTGAGCCGATCAGCTTCAGCAGTGCGGCGCCGTAATCGTCGACATCGGGAACGCTGGCGGCGGGCAGCGGTGCATGCTTGCCGGGTTCCATCCACGGACGGTCATATTCGGGCGCCTGGTCGCCAAGATCCTTGATCGGCAGATTGGCGACTTCCTCACCCTGATGGATGACGCGGAAGCGCAGATCGTCCGTGGTATAGCCGACGATGGCGAAATCCAGGCCCCATTTCTTGAAGATCGCCTCGGCTTCCGCTTCCTTTTCCGGACGCAGAACCATGAGCATGCGCTCCTGGCTTTCCGACAGCATCATTTCATAGGCGGTCATGCGCTCTTCGCGCACCGGCACGTCATCGAGGTTCAGCCGGATGCCGAGATTGCCCTTGGCGCCCATTTCCACGGCGGAGCAGGTGAGACCCGCCGCGCCCATGTCCTGAATGGCGATGACGGCACCCGATGCCATCAGTTCCAGCGAGGCTTCGAGCAGGCATTTTTCCGTGAAGGGATCGCCGACCTGAACGGTCGGACGCTTCTCTTCGATCGATTCATCGAATTCCGCCGACGCCATCGTGGCACCGCCGACGCCATCGCGGCCGGTCTTGGCACCGAGATAGACAACGGGAAGGCCGACGCCCTTGGCTTCGGACAGGAAGATCGCATTGGTCTTGGCAAGGCCGGCGGCAAAAGCGTTGACCAGGATGTTACCGTTGTAGCGGGCATCGAAATTGACTTCACCGCCGACAGTGGGAACGCCGAAGGAATTGCCGTAACCGCCGACACCTTCGACCACACCCGATACGAGGTGGCGCGTCTTCGGGTGCGATGGAGCGCCGAAGCGCAGCGCATTCATGGCCGCGATGGGCCGGGCACCCATGGTGAACACATCGCGCAGGATACCGCCGACACCGGTCGCCGCACCCTGATAGGGCTCGATATAGGACGGGTGGTTGTGGCTCTCCATCTTGAAGACAACGCAGTCGCCATCGCCGATATCGACAACACCGGCGTTTTCGCCGGGACCCTGAATGACCTGCGGTCCGGTTGTCGGCAGGGTACGCAGCCATTTCTTCGAGGATTTGTAGGAGCAATGCTCGTTCCACATGGCCGAGAAGATGCCGAGCTCGGTAAAGCTGGGTTCACGTCCGATCAGGTCGAGAATGCGTTGATATTCGTCCGGCTTGAGCCCGTGCGAAGCAACGAGTTCCGGCGTGATCTGGATTGTGTTGGAGAGAACCATCGGTAATACCAATTCCATTGCGCTTTTCTTGGGTTCTCTTAGAGCAATTTGCACGGGGAATACACCGTCTAACGCGGAAAAATTGTCGCTTGCCGCGTTTCGTCAACAGGTGGTGTCGGATGGTAAATCGTATCAGCCTTGCGTGGCGCTTGGTACGTGGTTCGACAAGCTCACCATGAGGGGAGTGGTTTGGCTGCAATGCCAATCGCAAAGGTTGCAGAATATAACTCCTTGCAATCCTGACCCTCCCTCATGGTGAGCTTGTCGAACCACGCACAATGCTTACGCAATAGCCTTCAGAGCACTCACGAATAGCTGTCATAGCTCGCATTGTCGGTTTCCATCAGACGGCGCAGGATGGACAGGCCGTTTTCCACTTCACCGCGCGTTGCGGGTACCGAATAGCCAAACCGCACCCGGTGGAAGGTCTTTTCCGTCCGGCCCGGCTTGAATTCGTCCTCGTCGTCAATGAGGACACCTTCATTGAGCGCAGCGCTCTTGAAGGTCGCCGACAGCCATGGTTCCGGCAGTTTCACCCAGATAAACGGCGAATAGGGATGCGAGTTGATATCGAAACCGGCAAAGATCGATCGCGCCAGTGCTTCCCGCTCGGTGGTTTCTTCCCGGACCTTGACCCTGATAGCGTCGGCCTCGCCGGAATTGACCAGTTGCGCCCCGAGTTCCGCCATGAGGAACGGCATGCCGCCGGTGACCATCTTGTGGGCCGTCAGCACGCGCGATGCCAGATGCGGCGGGCAGGCCACCCAGCCGCCACGCACACCCGCCGCAACGGATTTCGATAGGCCGCCAATGTGGAAGGTTCGCTCCGGCGCCAGTTCGGCAAGCTTGACGTGATCAAGGCAGAGCAGCGATCCGTAAATCTCGTCCTCGATGATCCAGACATTGTACCGCCGGGCAATCTCGACAATGGCGCGGCGATGTTCCTCGGAGAGGGTTGTGGCCGTCGGATTCTGCAGCGACGGCATCAGAAACACGAGCTTCGGGTGCTGCTGGGCGCAGAGCCGTTCAAAGTCATCCGGAGTGGCGCTGCCGTTCTCGGTGTTCATGATGATGCTGCGCCGACCCATCAGATTGACGCTGCGCGCGGCGGAACAATAGGTCAAATCCTCGAAGGCGATACGGTCACCCGGTGTGGTAACCGCGGCAATGATCGCCAGAATGGCGGAATGCGCGCCGAGCGTCGGTACAATCGAAGCGGCGTCGGGCCGCCATTCCGCCGACCCGAGCCAGCGGCTTCCCGCCAATTGCCATGACGGGGGCAGGGTGCGGGAATAGCTGGCGATTTCGCCGGGATAGGACCGGGTGATATCCCGCAGAAAGCGGTCCATCACAACCGATTGCCCGACATCGATTGCCGCCGTGCTGTCGAGCCGGATATTGCCGGGCGCAATGACCGCGCTGCGCGTGCCGCCGAAGGGTTCGGAGTGCTGGGCGGGTGGAAGCTGGATCAGCTTCGTCTCCTTGTGGTCAATGACATAGGTGCCCCGACCCACTTCGCCGCTGACAAGACCGCGCTCGCGGATGAGATTGTACGCCCGACCAACCGTGCCGATTGTCACCCCGATATCGAAGGCGAGATTGCGCTGCGGAGGCAATTTCGTGCCCGGTGCAAGCACGCCGCCGGCAATGTCCGATTCAATCCGCTCCGCTAGCTGCAGATAGAGCGGGCCTTTGCCGTGTTTCAGTTCCGGAAGCCAATTTGTCATGGTGACAATTATGTATATTGCGATTCCAATTGAGTCAATCCATTACAATTTGCGATACAATTCGAGTCAATTCGGCTTGATAGGATGGATATGATGAGTACAATTGGTGCAATCAGAAGAAAATCCGCCGGTGTAAGCGATGCACGTGGCATTGCTTTGCCCAAATTGTCCCGGAGCAGGACGGCAGTCCTGCGTCAAATTTTGGGCTGGATGTTGCATGCTGCCGCAAAACGGCGCAGCCGCGTGCATTTGAGCGAACTCAGCGACGAGCAATTGCTGGATATCGGTGTATCGCCAGCGCAGGCACGGCAGGAGTCCAAGCGGTTTTTCTGGGATTGAACATCCGGTATGGCTGGCTGCTTCTTGAGTTGAGCAACCGCCGTCACTGCCAATGAGAATTACTGATACCCGCCCTCAGTAATATTGAATGAATCTTTTGTGATTTACCTATATATTGCATATTCAATCGTTTCAGGGAGGCGCATATGGGTACGACTTTTGTAGAACCTAACCGTCCCGCTATCCGGGGGCTGACCTATGCTTCACAGCCGGACTTCCTGTCACAGTTTGCCGGCTGGGTGGAAAGCGCCCTGATGAAACGGCGTACGCGGCTTCAGCTCGGCAAGCTGAGCGACGAAGGGCTCAAGGATCTTGCCTTGACCCGCGATCACGTCGAAGCCGATCTCGACCGTTATCTGTCGATGTGATGCCGCAAGCCGGCGCATGACCGCACCGGCTTGCGTTTCCATTTATCAGCCGCGCGCGGTGCAGGACGGTTGCCCTGCTGCCCAACGGCGTATGTCGGATTCAATGCGATTTCCCATGGAATGTCCCATCAGCGGGCCGAAGGCTTCGACCTTGGCCGGGTTGCCTTCCGCGTGAACAACCAGCAGCGGACGGCCGCCGGGATTGCCCGCCGGGACGACCAGGATGCGCGGGCGGCCGGAATAGGAATTGAGCTCCGGCGCGAGATGGTAGGGCTTGAACGCCGAATCCTTCGACTTGAACCAGCAGTTGTTGGCGGCAAGGGCCACCCTCTCCATGGTGGCGAGGGCGGCCTTGTCCGAACCGAAGGCCAGAGAGCCAGGCCCCGGCTTGCTGGGTGATTGGCATCCGGCGAGCGCCACGAGCGAAATCATCATGGCAACGCCAATCGTCTGCATTTTCATCCAGCTATCTCCAATGATACAAGGGCGGTTGATCAGCTTGCCTCAAGTTCCCCGAGGAACACTTTCAAGGCATCCGTCATCTCGAACCAGACCAGCGATAGCACCGGATCCTGAACAATCAGTTGCTCATAGGCATCGAATTTCGGAAATGGCTCGAGCAGGCGCGAACGGCGCGTCATCACCCGGAAATGGTTGAACAGGAAGCGGATCGGCGTCAGCCAGGCATCCGCCATGGTCATCTGCTTGCCCAGCGCATAGGGGCCATCTCCCATGCGGTGTTCGATTTCACGCAAACCGGCTTCCAGCTTGGCGAATAGTTTGGTGATCCGCGCATCGTCCTTGGATTTGGTGTGAACGAGCTCGAAAAGCTCCATGACGGGAACGAGGATTTCCAGTTCGGCGATACGGGCAGCCATGCGCACCACGGCGCGGTCACGCGAGTCCGCCGGCAGCAGAACCGGTTCGGGAAAATGTTCTTCGAGATATTCGGAGATTACCGTCGCTTCGATGATGGTCAGGCCCGAGCCTGTAATCAGCACCGGAATACGGTTGAACGGGGAAATGCTGCGGAACTCTTCGGGTATCGGAAAACCCGGCGGCGGCGCTACGACCTTGATGGGTGCCTTCTTGTAGTAGGCGATGCAACGAACAATCGAGGAGTAGGGGGAGAGCGGCCGCGAATACAGTTTCATTCTCAATTCCTCCGTTTGAGTGCCGTTCCGGCCCATGGCGGGGCGGAACGGCATTGCTCAAGCGTATAGAATTTTACTCAGGCGGCAATCCCAAGAATGCCCGCAAACAGGGCGCGGCCATCGGAGCCGCCATGGGCAGCTTCAATCAGGTTCTCCGGATGCGGCATCATACCGAGAACATTGCCTTTTTCGCTGATGATACCGGCGATGTCATTCATGGCGCCGTTCGGGTTTGTACCCTCCGCATAGCGGAAAACCACCTGGCCTTCGCCTTCGATGCGGGCCAAAGTCGTTTCGTCAGCGAAGAAATTGCCGTCATGATGGGCAACCGGGCAGCGGACGATCTGGCCATGCGAATAACCGCGGGTGAAGGCGGTGTTGGCATTGGTCACTTCCAGCTTCACTTCGCGGCAGACGAATTTGAGCGACGCATTGCGCATCAGGGCGCCGGGCAGCAGGCCTGCTTCCTGCAAAATCTGGAAGCCGTTGCACACCCCCATGACCATGACGCCCTTGTCGGCCTTCTCGCGGATCGCCTGCATGACGGGCATGCGCGCGGCAATGGCGCCGCAGCGCAGATAGTCGCCATAGGAGAACCCGCCGGGAATGACGATCAGATCGACATCGGGAATTTCGGTGTCCGTCTGCCAGACCGTCTGTGGTGCCTGGCCGGAGATTTTCGTCAGCGCCGCAATCATGTCACGGTCGCGATTGAGGCCCGGGAGAAGAACGACAGCTGATTTCATCGCTTAAACGAGCTCCACCGCGTAATCTTCGATGACCGTATTGGCGAGCAGCTTTTCGCACATCGCCTTGACGTTGGCTTCGGCAACGGCGCGGTCCTTGGTGTCGATCTCCACATCAAAGATCTTGCCCTGGCGTACGGATGCAACGCCATCGAAACCAAGACTGCCCAGCGCGCCGACAATTGCCTTGCCCTGCGGGTCAAGAACGCCATTCTTCAAGGTTACAGTGACACGTGCCTTCATCGATCGTCTTCTCCGAGATTGTTCAATCAGCGATTATTTAACGAGAACCGGCCCGGTCGGCCGCAACTGTTCATTTTCATTCATGATGCCCAGACGGCGGGCGACTTCCTGATAGGCCTCGATCAGACCGCCCATATCACGACGGAACCGGTCCTTGTCCAGCTTTTCGCTGGTCTGGCTGTCCCACAGGCGGGCGGAATCGGGGGAAAACTCGTCGGCGACGACAATACGCATCATATCGCCTTCCCACAAACGGCCGCATTCGATCTTGAAATCGACGAGCTGGATACCGACGCCGAGGAACAGGCCGCTGAGGAAGTCGTTGACGCGAATGGCCAGTGCCATGATGTCATCGATTTCCTGCGGCGCAGCCCAGCCAAAGGCCGTGATGTGCTCTTCGGAGACCATAGGATCGTCCAGAACGTCGTTCTTGTAGTAAAATTCGATGATCGAGCGCGGCAGAACCGTGCCCTCTTCGATTCCAAGACGTTTTGCCAGCGAACCCGCCGCAATGTTGCGGACGACCACCTGCAGCGGAATGATTTCGACTTCCTTGATCAGCTGCTCACGCATGTTGAGGCGGCGGATGAAGTGCGTCGGAATACCCATGCGGTTGAGCTGGGTGAAAATGTACTCGGAAATCCGGTTGTTCAAAACACCTTTGCCATCAATGACTTCGTGCTTCTTTGGATGCAGCACGGTGGTGTCGTCTTTGAAATGTTGGACAAGCGTTCCTGGCTCGGGTCCTTCGTAAAGGATTTTGGCTTTGCCTTCGTAGACACGGCGGCGACGGTTCATTGCAGGTCTCTGGTATTGGAGTTATCGGTCGGCCTTGGTCACAGCCGTCATGTTGGCGCGCTAACTATCGTAAAAGCAAGCATTCTACAATGATACTTTAGGGATCGGCACCATTTTGATCATATTAATGCGGCCGATCCTTTGGTTGGTCCCCGGATTTATGGGTTATATGGGCTTTTTACGACAATGTGACCCATGTTTGCCTGAAGAGGTTCATTTCAGACTTCCGATTTCGTGCAGAATGGTTATATGAACCTAAGAAACAATGCCTATCAGGGACTTGCCCTAAAAACGCCAAGACCGGGGAGGCATCTTTCACCGGAATGACCAATTCATTTTGCGGGAGCAAGAGAGGATGACAATGGAAGATCGCGAAAATGCCTTTGAAAGCAAATATGCGCATGACGCGGAGGTTCGCTTTCGGGCAGAGGCACGGCGCAACAAGCTGATTGGCCTTTGGGCAGCGGAAAAGCTGGGCAAGACCGGCGAAGAAGCGGAAGCCTATGCGCTTGAAGTCATCAAGGCGGATTTCCAGGAAGCCGGTGATGACGACGTTTTCCGCAAGATCCGTGCCGATTTCGATGCGGCAGGTGTCGACAAATCCGACCACCGCATCCGCCGTACAATGGATGAAATGCTGGAAGAAGCCATCCGCCAGATCCAGGGATCCTGATCTGTCCTGATCGGTCTTCGTAAAAACCGCCCTTCCAGGGCGGTTTTTTGTTGGCACTATCCCGTTGTTTTTGCTTCGCTCCCAATGGTCCTTTGATTCTGACATTTGCCTGAGTGGCTTGTATCAAAGGGGGGCAAATGTCAGAATCGGACCACAAGCCGAGTCGGCCATCAGCAACAATTTCCGGGAGAGATCATGTCGCTAGCATCACGTCTGAGGGCGGGAGAAACGGTTTTTTCCGCCTGGTGCAACCTGCCTCATCCGCTGGTCATGGAAACCCTGTGCCGGACGGATTTCACCGCCTTCATGCTCGACATGCAGCACGGCCCGTTCGATACGGAATCGGTTCTGCAAAGCATCGGTATCATCCAGAGCGCAGGCAAGCATACGGTGGTGCGCATTCCCGTCGACCGGTTCGACATGGCAAGCCGGGCACTGGACTTCGGCGCCGAGGGCATTATCGCCCCGATGATCAATTCGGTTGAAGATGCGCGGCGTTTTGCTGCTTCGATGAAATACCCGCCGGTCGGCGAGCGGTCGTGGGGACAGTTGCGCGGGCGCCCGGCAAGCTATGGCGCCAGCGGTTCCGGCGGCTATCTGAGTGAGGTCAATGCCAAGACGCTGGCTTTCGCCATGATCGAGACACGCGCCGCCTTTGCCGCGCTGGACGGCATTCTGGCCATCGATGGTATCGACGGCGTTTTTGTCGGCCCAGCGGATTTCTCCATCGGCTGGAGCAACGGAGCCGAGGTGGATGCCGGATCGCAGGCGATCATCGAGCCGCTGCGGGAAATCGCCGCCAAGGCACGCGCCGCAGGCAAACTCTGCGGCATCTACGCGCCCAATGCCGAACTGGCAAAGCGTTTCACCGGTCTCGGTTTCACCTATGTGCCGATCTCCGTCGACACGGCCTATCTGCAACTGGGCGTGCAGACATTGCTGGCAGCGATTAAATCATAATTGCGAAATAAATTTCGCAAAGACCATCGTGCCTTCCGGCCAGGGTCCATGGCCGGATTCGGCGTTGAGGTGGCCTGATTCACCGGCATCGATGAACAGGGATCCCCAGGCCGCTGCCAGGTCTTCTGCAACGGCATATTCGCAATAGTGATCATTGCGGCTGGCAACGACGATGGATGGAAATGTGAACGGCTCGCGCGGGTAGGGGCCGAATGTCATCAGGTGCTTCGGCCGGATTTTCGGGTTCGACACGTCGGGCGGCGTCACCAGGAAAGCGCCTTTGATCTTGCTGCCGATCTGCGGCAATGCGTGCACAAAGGTCGGCACCCCCAGGGAATGCGCGACAACGACAACGGGCAGGGTCGCTTCGTTGACGGACTTGACCACTTCCGCCACCCAGTCCGCAAGCACAGGCTTCGACCATTCCTTCTGCTCGACGCGCCGCGCCGTGGAAAGCTTGGCCTCCCAGCGCGTCTGCCAGTGATCGGGACCGGAATTGGTGTAACCGGGAATGATGAGGATATCAGCGTCTTTGACTTTCATGCTCCCCATTTAGGAAAAATATCGGGGAACCGCAACGCCACAAGATTGTAAACAATCCGGATTTGATGGTTCGCGAATGGTGAACATGCTGTTCGCCGCTGCACGGCTTGTATCTGTTGATGTAACGACCGACTTTAGATGCAATGTAACAGGTGGATCGCCGGGAGTGCACATGAAGGTCACACGCAGAGATGTTGTCGGCGGTGCCGGAATATTGGCTTTCCAGGCGATTGCGGGATCAGCCCGCGCGGAGACAGATATGAACAGTGTTCCCTTTGCAGCAACGGCCCCGACCCATGTGTCAAAAGTTGGCATCAAGGCGAGGGATGCCGATCAGCTGGCGAAATATTACAGCGAGGTTGTCGGCTTGCGGGAACTCTCCCGCAAAGGGCAGACGGTCATTCTTGGAGCAGGTGAGACGCCCTTGCTCGAAATCGAGCAGGCGGCGGCGATCCGTGCCGACGATCCGCACAGCGCCGGACTTTATCACACGGCTTTTCTGCTGCCGCGCCGGGTCGATCTTGCCCGGTGGGCGCGGCGCGCCATCGACCAGCGCACGCCGATTGTCGGCGCATCGGACCATATTGTCAGCGAGGCCATCTATCTGACGGACCCGGAAGGCAATGGCATCGAGATTTATGCGGATCGCCCGCATGAGAACTGGAAATGGAACGGTTCATCCGTCGAGATGGGCACCGCTGCGCTGGATGTCGGTAATCTGCTTGGCGCGCTGAAGCCGGATACGGCGGAATGGAATGGTGCGCCCGATGGCGCCATGGTTGGCCATCTGCATCTGCGGGTCGGCAATGCCGGGGACGCGGAGGCATGGTGGCATCGTGAGCTCGGCATGCAGACTGTTGCCGGTTTCGGCGGCAGTGCCGTGTTCCTGTCGACCGGCGGCTACCATCACCATGTTGCTGCCAATTCCTGGCAGAGCAAGGGTGCGGGCAAGCGGGACAATGACCGTTCCGGTCTCGCCTGGGCCGAATTCGTGTCGAGCGATGCCCGGGACGAGCGGGAAATCGTCGATCCCTGGGGCAATGTCATGCGCATCGTACCGGCAAAGGCCTGACCGTTTTCCGCCAACAAAAAGCCCGCGAAACCGCGGGCTTTTCTTTTGATCAATGGGGCATGTTCAAGCTTCGCCGAACACGCGCCTGAAAATCGTGTCGACATGCTTGGTATGATAGCCAAGGTCGAATTTCTCGCGGATCGTCTGTTCTGGCAGCGCGGCGCGGACGTCCGCGTCGGCCAGCAGCTCCTCGAGGAAATCCTTGCCCTGTTCCCAGACCTTCATCGCATTGCGCTGAACGAGGCGGTAGGAATCCTCGCGGGACACACCGGCCTGCGTGAGGGCAAGCAGCACGCGCTGGGAGTGGATCAAGCCACGGAACTTGTTCATGTTTTTCAGCATGTTGTCCGGATAGACCAGCAGCTTGTCGATGACGCCGGTCATGCGGGCAAGGGCGAAATCAAGCGTGATCGTCGCGTCCGGGCCGATCATGCGCTCGACGGATGAATGCGAAATGTCGCGCTCGTGCCAGAGCGCCACGTTTTCCATGGCGGGCAGGGCAAAGGCGCGCACCATGCGGGCGAGGCCGGTCATGTTTTCCGTCAGCACCGGATTGCGCTTGTGCGGCATGGCGGAGGAACCCTTCTGGCCGGGGGAGAAATATTCCTCCGCTTCCAGAACTTCCGTGCGCTGCAGGTGGCGAATTTCAACGGAAAGGCGCTCGATGGACGAGGCGATGACGCCGAGCGTGGCGAAGTACATGGCATGGCGGTCACGCGGGATGACCTGTGTGGAGACCGGTTCCGGCTCCATGCCCAGCGACTTGGCCACGTGTTCTTCGACATAGGGATCGATATTGGCGAATGTGCCGACAGCGCCGGAAATGGCGCAGGTGGCGATCTCGGCGCGTGCGGCCACGAGACGGGTGCGGCAGCGCTCGAATTCGGCATAGGCCTGTGCCAGCTTGACGCCGAACGTGGTCGGCTCGGCATGGATACCGTGGCTGCGGCCGATGGTGATCGTGTCCTTGTGCTCGAAGGCACGCTTCTTGAGGGCTGCCAGCAGCTTGTCGAGGTCGGCCAGAAGGATGTCGCTGGCGCGCATCAGCTGGACGTTGAAACAGGTATCGAGCACGTCGGACGAGGTCATGCCCTGATGCACGAAGCGCGCGTCGGGACCGACGATCTCAGCCAGATGCGTCAGGAAGGCGATGACATCGTGCTTGGTCTCGCGCTCGATCTCGTCGATGCGGTCGATATCGAATGTCGCGGCGCCGCCTTTTTCCCAGATTGTCGCAGCAGCTTCCTTGGGAATGACGCCGAGTTCCGCCAGCGCATCGCAGGCATAGGCCTCGATTTCGAACCAGATGCGGAATTTCGTTTCCGGGGACCAGATGGCGACCATTTCGGGCCGCGAATAACGCGGGATCATTGTGTGTTCCTATAGGCAATCGGTGGGCGGATGAGTGTGAGACCTGCTCTAACAGACCAAGACGCCGTACTCAACGCGCCTTTTCGGCATGAACAGCGAAATGACCGGCATCAATAACGTGCGGTGACCGCCAGCCAGCGATAATCGGGGCCTTCAAAGCCGATGGAACGGACGGCGATCAGAATGGCGAGGGCAGGCTTACCATCTGCCAGATAGAAGGTCTGGACGGCGCCGATGCTATAGCCTTGCGGGCAATTGCGGCTCGACGGGATGGATTTGTCTTCGTGCAGTGTCCTGACATCGGCGGATGTACCCTGCTGAATCGTCAGGCGAAACCCTTTGTACATCTCCGGTTCCGGGCATTTGTCCGGACGCGGGACATCGATTTCCTGCAGTTGCACCGTCAGCGGCTCGTCCATGGGCGGGAAAACCGGGCGCGGATTGAACGTTGTCTTGAACTTGTCGGCCGACAGTTCGGTGATCGGGTTGGCTGCAACCGTATCGCCGGCATTGGCGCGCAGTTCCGTGTCGGCAAGCCCGGTCAGCCCCTGTGCATCCCGGCCAGCCTTTTCGCGGGCATCGGCGAGAGAGGCCTTTTCATCGTCGAGGCGCACCCGCACCGGTGTCTTGGGAAGAAGGGCGTCGGTTGCCGTGTCGATATAATAGCGGTTGGCATAGGGAAAGCCGGAACCATCCTGGACGCCGTATTCCTCGAAGGCAAAAACCTTGCCGTCTTTGGAAAAGCCAAGAATGTCAAGTTTTGCAACATCTCCTGCCCGTGCCGCCACTGGCGAAAAACCCACGACCAGAATGGCGAGGGCGGCGCGAAGCAGGCGGGAAAGGCGCATCACGAGCCCTTGATGGTTGCGTTGCGGATCAGCTCGATATTGGCGCGGTAGCTTGCTTCCGATCCGCCCTTGAACACGGCAGAACCGGCAACAAGCGCATTGGCGCCTGCCTGTGTTGCCAATCCGGCGGTGTCCGCGGTAATTCCGCCATCCACTTCCAGATCGATCGGGCGGTCGCCGATCATCGCCTTGACCTTGCGGATCTTCTCCAGGGTCTCGGAAATGAATTTCTGGCCGCCAAAGCCGGGATTGACGGTCATGACCAGCACCAGATCCACGTCGTTCAGGACATATTCGATGGCAGATTCCGGCGTTCCCGGATTGATGGCGATGCCGGCCTTCTTGCCAAGGGCGCGAATGGCCTGCAGCGAGCGGTGGACGTGCGGTCCGGCCTCGGCATGAATGGTGATGATGTCCGATCCGGCCTTGGCAAAGGCTTCGAGATAGGGATCACACGGCGCAATCATCAGATGGGTGTCGAAAACCGCAGAGGTCAGCGGGCGGATTGCCTTGACCACTTCGGGGCCGAAGGTGATGTTCGGCACGAAATGGCCGTCCATGACGTCGATATGCACCCAGTCAGCACCCGCCTTGAGCACGGTGGTGACTTCCGAACCGAGCTTCGAAAAGTCGGAAGCGAGAATGGACGGGGCGATGACAAGCGGGCGGCTCATGGCGTTCTCCGGTAGAAATGTTGTGCGCGCCCGTTACCACGCGCGTCCGGACCGCACAATGAAAACCGTCAGGGCCGGGCGTTCCACACAGGAAACAGGTCGTTTGGAGCCGCTGTTGCCGCAAACACGCCACGCGCGACGGCCCGTGCCATGGTGGAAGCCGCTGCTGCGCACAATTCGATGAATTCGTCGATCTCGGGCGCCCGCCCGGCGGTGCCGGTTGCAAGGGCAAACACCAGATCGCCGTCGAATGGCGTATGCGAGGGCCAGATGGCGCGGGCAAACCCGTCATGCGCCGCAATGGCGAGACGTTTGGCCTGCGCCTTGGTCAATTGCAGGTCCGTGGCGATGACACCGATGGTCGTGTTGGTATCTGTTGCCGCTTCCTTGAATTTTGTCTTGATCTCCGCCGCGTCGGCGGGAAGCGGATGCGGCAGGCCAAGTCCGCCGAACTCGTCGCCAATTTCGAAGGGCGCTGCCCAGAAGTGGCGGCTGCGCCCGATTGTGACCGATCCCAGCGCATTGACGACCACCAGCGCGCCCATTGTCGCGCCGTTCGGCAGGATGGATGAGGCCGAACCGAGCCCGCCTTTCAGGCCGGTCACCAGCGCGCCCGTACCGGCGCCGGTGCTGCCGAGGGCAAAATCGCGCGATGCGGACTGCACGGCCTGATAGCCAAGCTCGCGATAGGGTGGATAAAGGCCCCAATCCTTGTCGCCGCCATTGATCAGGTCAAACAGGATAGCGGCAGGGACGATCGGAATGCGCTGGCCGCCAACCTTGAAGCCGATGCGCTTTTCGCGCAGGGCCGCCTGCACGCCCGATGCGGCATCGAGGCCAAAGGCCGAACCGCCTGACAGAACCAGTGCATTGATGGTTTCAACCGTGTTGTGCGGCTCGAGCAGATCGGTTTCACGGGTGCCGGGCGCGCCGCCAAGAACCTGTACGGCGGCCGTCGCGGGTTCATCGCAGAGGATGACGGTGGTTCCCGATTTGATGGTTGCATCCGCGGCATTGCCGATGCTCAGACCAGCGACATCGGTGATGAGGTTGCGCGGCCCTGTCTTCAGCGGCATCAGTTGGTCTCCTGCACGAACTGTTTTCCATCATAGCGCTGCAGGCGAAACGTATCGGCAATGCGCTCGCCGCGAGCGTCGAACTGCACGGGGCCGATGGCGGTTTCAAAGACGTTTTTCCTGAGAAGATCGGATAGGGAAGCGGCCTGGGCCTGCGCGGTTGTCAGCAGCTGGACGGCAACTTCCGCTGCGGCGTAGGCGGGAATGGCATAACCTTCGGGCACTTTGCCGGCGAGTTCCATAGCGTTGCTGGCATTGCGGGCGCTTTCGAGGGTCTCCGGATCGCGCGGTGCAATCATCAGCGTTCCCACGGACAGATCACCGCCGCTGGCGGTCGCTTTCAGCGATTCACCGCCGATGATCGTCAGGGGATAGTTGAGCGCCACGGCGCTGCGGCCGATGGCAGCGACGTCATCCCGTTCGCCGCCGACGAAAACCTGTGTCGCTCCGGCCCGCTTCAGGCGCCCGACCAGCGCATTCTGATTGTCGAGGCCGGGGCGGTAGGTATCGGCAAACACAGGCTTCAGACCTTTTTCCTCGAGGCGCGCCCGCACCGTGGCGGCGATCTCACGGCCGAAAATCGTGCCGTCATCGATGATGGCGAAGGGCGTGGTCCGCCAGAGGTTCACCAGAATGTCGCCGGTCTCGCGCGCGGCATTGCGTTCGGAGGAGGCAATGCGAAACACCGGATAGGGTGTATCTGCGCGCATTTCGGTCAGGGTCAAATCCCGAACCCCGGGTGTAATGACGGCAATGCCTTTCTGCCCGAGGATGGGCAGGGCGGCTTCAAGCGATTCCGTGCAGAGAAAGCCGACCACAATCGTCGCATTGGCCAGCACCATTTCCCGGGCGGCGGCGGCCCCGCCTGCCGCATCGCATTTGTCGTCGGCTGTCACAACGCTGATGTCTTGTCCCTGCTTATTGCCGGCAACCGCGGCATTGGCACCGTCGACCAACTGATTGCCAAGCCGCGCAAAGGAGCCGGAGAGCGGTGCAATGACGCCGATCTTGTCCTGTGCGTTGGCGACGCTGCCGAACAACAGGCACAGACCAAGCGTCGCGGCTCGTATCATGGGATTCATTGCGATATTGCCGTACCTTCGAGATGGCGGATGACGAAACTTTCGATTTGGGTAACTGTTTCCTTCACTCTGTGCAATCCGGCTCTATATAAAAGGGTAAGCATAGCGCGATAATATTGGCTCGTTCCGCCGGAAAGAGTCCAAGCCGCAGAAAAAATATTCTACAGCTATAGTTCGGGCGCGTGTTGCGTTAGTGATGATTTGGACAACGGAAATAAAACTGTGCTCATCGCCAAGGACCAGAAAATAGAACCTCTCGCATTCCGCAATGCCATGAGTCATTTTGCGGAAGCAGTCCACGTCATTACCACCGATGGACCGGCGGGCAGACGCGGCGTGACCATTTCTGCCGCATGTTCCGTGTCCGACAATCCGGCCACCATTCTGGTCTGTTTGAACCGGCAGCACGAATTCAATCATCTTTTCATCGAAAACCAGGTTTTCGCGCTGAACGTGCTTTCGGCGGACCAGCGGGCGATTTCCGAGGCCTTTTCCGGCAAGGGGGATTTGCCGCAGGAAGACCGGTTTGCCCTCGGGCAGTGGCAAACACTGCAGACCGGTGCGCCGGTGCTGATGAATGCATTGGCCAGTTTTGATTGCCGCATCATTGCCACCCATGAGGTTGCCACGCATTATGTCATCTATGGCAAGGTCACCGCGCTCAACACCGGGGAGCGCGGCCAGTCGCTTGTCTATCTCAACCGCTCCTATCATGGTGTAGGGGAATAGGTCCAAAACGGAGATTTCATGGCCGACCAGACTGTTTCATCATTGCCGCAATCGATCGACGCGACGCTGGCACTGCTTGAAACCGGCGGCTATGTGGCGGACCGGGCGCTGGCGACGGTGCTGTTTCTCAGCCTGCGGATGAAACGGCCGCTGTTTCTCGAAGGCGAAGCCGGTGTCGGCAAGACCGAGATTGCCAAGGTTCTTGCGTCGACGCTGGATCGGCCGCTGATCCGCCTGCAATGCTATGAAGGCCTCGATATTTCCTCCGCCGTGTATGAATGGAATTACGCCGCGCAGATGATCGAGATCAGGCTGGATGAGGCGACAGGCATAGCCGACAAGACAGCCATCGAACGCAATGTCTTTTCCGAGAAATTCCTGATCCGGCGGCCGGTTCTGCAGGCGCTTTCGGGCCAACCGGGCCGGGCACCGGTGTTTCTGATCGATGAGCTGGACCGGACCGATGAGGCCTTCGAGGCTTTTCTGCTGGAAGTTCTGTCGGACTATCAGGTGACGGTGCCGGAACTCGGCACCATTGTCGCCGCCGAACCGCCGATTGTCATCATCACCACCAACCGCACGCGGGAAATCCACGACGCCCTGAAGCGCCGCTGTCTCTATCACTGGGTGGATTATCCCTCGGCGGAACGGGAGCTGGAAATCGTCCGGCGCAAGGTGCCTGCCGCCAATGAGCGGCTGTCGGCGGAAATTGTCCGCTACGTGCAGAAATTGCGCGACATGGACCTTTTCAAGCTGCCCGGCGTCGCCGAAACCATCGACTGGGCGGGGGCCTTGACCGAGATGGACAAGCTGGCGCTCGATCCGGAAACCATCTCCGACACCATCGGTGTGCTGCTCAAATATCAGGACGATATTGCGCGCATCGCAACGGGCGAAGGACGGCGCATTCTCGATGAGGTCAAGGCAGAATTGAACGCGGCTTGACATGGAGACATTTGCTTCTTCCCCGCAAACTCCCCGGCAGGACAGCCGGCTGGCGGACAATATCGTCTATTTTGCCAGGACCCTGCGCAAGGCAGGTTTGCGGGTCGGCCCGGCCGCGGTCAAGGATGCCATCGAGGCGGTGCTTGCCGGCGGC
Source organism: Phyllobacterium sp. MT110 (assembly GCF_058792715.1). Classification (NCBI taxonomy): domain Bacteria; kingdom Pseudomonadati; phylum Pseudomonadota; class Alphaproteobacteria; order Hyphomicrobiales; family Phyllobacteriaceae; genus Phyllobacterium; species Phyllobacterium sp. MT110. The sequence goes on along the minus strand of NZ_JBXAFE010000001.1, from coordinate 1,543,193 downwards.
ATCGGTTCGCGCGACGATTTTTACTGGACGCTGCACAGCGTGCTTGTCACCAGACGCGAGGATCACGCCACCTTTGACGAGGCTTTCCGGCTGTACTGGCGCTCGCGCGAGCTGATCGAGAAAATGCTGGCAATGTTCTCGCCGGTTGCCGTGGCACGGGAACGGCCGAAGCCGAAGGCGGCGGAAGCGCGTGTTGCCGAAGCGCTGTTCAAGGGAACTGCCCGCAATGTGCCGCAAGAGCGGCCGCCGGATATCGATATCGATGCGCGTTTCACCTTTTCCGGCAGGGAAGTGCTGCGGTCGAAGGATTTCGCCCAGATGACAGCCGATGAACTGGCGCAGGCGCGGCGCGCCATGGATCAGCTCCGCCTGCCGGTCGATGAAGTGCCCACGCGCCGTTTCCGGGCCGATCCGAAGGGCCCACGCATCGATCCCAGGGCGATGATGCGGTCGAGCCTGAAAACCGGCGGCGACCTCATCCTGCCGAAATTCCGGTCGCGGCGGGAAATTCACCCGCCCCTGGTGGTTCTTGCGGATATTTCCGGCTCGATGAGCCAGTATACCCGCATTTTCCTGCATTTCATGCATGCGATGATGGCCAAGCGCCGCCGCGTGCATTGTTTTGTCTTCGGAACGCGCCTCAGCAACATCACCCGCCCGCTGCGTTACCGCGACCCGGACGATGCGATTGCGCACTGCACCGGCGCCGTGCACGACTGGTCGGGCGGAACGCGCATCGGCGAGACCCTGCGTGTGTTCAATCGTCAGTGGTCGCGCCGGGTGCTCGGGCAAGGGGCGGTGGTGCTGCTGATTACCGATGGCCTTGAGCGTGAGGAAACCAGCGGGCTTGAGGCGGAGATGGAACGGCTGGCAAAATCCTGCCGCCGCCTGATCTGGCTGAACCCGCTGCTGCGCTTTGAAGGTTTCGAGCCGCGCGCCCGCGGCGTCAGGGCCATGCTGCCCTATGTCGATGATTTTCGCGCCGTGCACAATCTCGATGCGCTGGAGGATTTGTGCGAGATATTGAGCCGCCCATCGGAAAAGCGCGATGATCCCAAGCGCTGGTTGCAAAGTTCTTCCCAGCAACCCAGCTTATACGCATAATGGTGCGGGAGGCATGGTCATGACACAGCAAAGCACAAGTGAACACGATCCGCTGCTCGTTGCCGAGCGCTGGATGTCCGGCGGGCGTGACGTTGCCATTGCCACGGTCATCGAAACCTGGGGATCGGCGCCGCGTCCGGTCGGCAGTCACCTTGTCATTGATGAAAAGGGCAATTTTGAAGGCTCGGTTTCCGGCGGCTGCGTCGAGGGTTCGGTGATCGCCGAGGCCATGGATGTGATCACCACCGGCGAACCCCGGCTGCTGGAGTTTGGTGTTGCCGACGAAACGGCCTGGCAGGTCGGGCTGTCCTGCGGCGGCCGCATCAAAGTCTATGTTGAACGGCTTGGCTGAGATTGCATCATGGATCCCTATTGCCTCAAGAAACTGAATATTGAACGCCAGGCCCGCAGGGCGGCGCTGCTGTTGACGGATCTCGGCGACGGCCGCGACCGGGTCATCAGGGAGGGCGATCCCGTCGCCGGGCAACTCGGCGAAGTGATCGCGAAGGCATTCCTGTCCGGACAGTCCGGTGTCGCCGCAGTGGACGGCCGGTCGTTCTTTCTCAACGTCCACCTGCCGCCGCCGCGTCTCGTGGTGATCGGCGCCGTGCATATCAGCCAGGCGCTGGCGCCGATGGCACGGCTGGCGGGCTATGACATGGAGATCATCGATCCGCGCACGGCTTTCGCCACGCCGGACCGTTTTCCCGATGTGCGGCTTCTGGCCGAATGGCCGCAGGATGCGCTGAAAGCCCGCCCGCTCGATGCCTATACGGCTGTTGCCGTGGTGACTCACGACCCGAAGATTGACGATTATGCGCTGGAACAGGCCGTGAAGGCCGGATGCTTCTATATCGGTGCGCTCGGCAGCCGCAAAACCCATGCCAAACGGGTGGAGCGGTTGCAGGCACTCGGCCTGGACGAGCAAAGCATTGCCGCCATCCATGCGCCGATCGGCCTCGACATCGGTGCGGCAAGTCCGGCGGAAATTGCCGTCGCCGTGCTGGCTGAAGTCATCAAGGCCTTCCGGGCACGCCGGCTGCGCACGGCCCAAACACTGGAAAAGACCGCATGATTTTCGGCGATATACCTCTCGATCAGGCCATCGGTGCCATTCTCGCCCATTCCACCCATGCGGGCGCGGTGAAGCTGAAGAAGGGACATGTCCTGACGGGCGACGATATCGCGCAATTGCGCGGTGCCGGTGTTACTCATGTCACGGCAGCGCGCCTTGATGCCGGTGACGTCGAGGAAAATGCCGCCGCCCGGCAGATAACCGCTGTCCTGCGGTGCTTCGGCATTCAGGCCGGCCCTGCCTCCACCGGACGGGTGAACTGCTACGCGCAGACCGCCGGGCTTTTTACAGTGGATGCGGATCTGATCAATGCGATCAATTCGGTGGATGCATCGGTCACGATAGCCACGCTGAAACCATTCGAGCGGGTCGAGCCGGGGCAGATGGTTGTCACCATCAAGATCATCCCGTTTGCCGTATCGAAGGCCGTTCTCGATGAAATCGCCACGCTTGCACACCAGCGTGATGCTTTTGGTGTTCATGCCTTTTCCGGTGCCCGCGTCGGCCTGATCCAGACGACGCTTGCGTCGGTGAAACCCTCCGTGCTCGACAAGACCATGCGGGTTGTCGATGCGCGCGTGAGCGCCAGTGGCGGGACCCTGATCGGAGAATTGCGCCCGGTCCACGAGACAGGGGCGCTGGCGGCATCCATCCGGCAGATGCATCGCAACAGCGATATGGTGATCATTTTCGGCGCGTCCGCCGTGGTCGACAGGGATGACGTGGTTCCCGCAGCCATCCGGGACGTGGGGGGCATTGTTCATCATGTTGGCATGCCCGTCGATCCCGGCAACCTGCTGGTGCTGGGCGAACTCGGCGGCAAGCCGGTTATCGGCGCGCCCGGCTGCGCCCGAAGCCCGAAGGAAAATGGATTTGACTGGGTGATCGACCGGCTCCTGGCCGATATTCCGGTCACCAAGGCGGATATTGTCGGTATGGGCGTTGGTGGCCTGCTGATGGAAATTCCGACCCGGCCACAGCCAAGAGACCCCAGGCCGCCGCTGCCAAGGCCGGCGGTCGCCATAGCTGTTCTTGCCGCCGGGCGGTCGAGCCGCATGGGCGGCGCCAACAAATTATTGGCCACGTTCGATGGCGTGCCGCTGATCCGCCGTTCAGCGGAACTGGCAGTCCAGGCCGGAGGCGAGCCGGTGATTGCCGTACTCGGCTACATGGCGCAGGAATGCAGCGCCGCACTGGACGGGCTGCCCGTGAACATCGTGCTCAACACGGATCATGCCAGCGGGCTTGCCTCGTCATTGCACGCGGCCATCCGTCACGTTCCGGCATCCTCGGACGGCGTCATGATCATGCTCGCGGATATGCCTGCCTTGTCCGCATCCGATCTGCAAACCATGATCCGGCAATTCCAGGGTGTCGGCGGGCAAACGGTCGTCCGCGCAACCTTCAAGGGCAAACGGGGCAATCCCGTCATCCTGCCGCGCTTCCTCTTCGACGAGGTTTTTACGCTGGCCGGCGATGTCGGCGCACGGCATCTGGTGGAGCGTGGCGATATTCCGGTCATTGATGTAGAGCTTGGCGAAGCGGCGGCCATTGACGTCGACACGCCCGATATGCTTCGGCTGGCCGGCGGCACCATCGTGGCAGCGGCACGATAATCAGGGGATTTGCATTTGTTCAGGACTATTTTTCTTGGCGCGCTGGCTGCCATCGGTCTTTCCAGCGCGACACTTGCCGCGCAGCTTGCGCCTTTCAAGGATGACTTGTTCGCCTATCCCGGCATCATGAAGACAGCCGATGGCGGCGACTACACGGTGGTCGATTACAATGAGATGCGCGATATCAATGGCCGCGACGATGTGCCGGAACTGCGGGTCAAGCGCCGGTATATCGATCTGGCCGCCAAACGGATGCAGAAGGATCTGGTGGTGACCACCGCCAGCGGGCCGGTCAAGGTGATGGCTGCCGGGAAAATCGACCCCGGCGCATCCGTGATCACGATCTATCTGCACGGGCAGGGTGGCAACCGCCAGCAGGGCATGAATGATTTTACCTTCGGCGGTAATTTCAACCGCATCAAGAACCTGATGGTTCTCAATGGCGGGCTCTATCTCACGCCCGATTTCCGCGACTTTGGCGACAAGGGTGTGGCGCAGGTTGCCGGGCTCATTGCCTACTTCAAGTCGCAATCGCCGCAGGCAAAGCTGTTCGTCGCCTGCGGTTCCATGGGCGGCTCGCTGTGCTGGGGACTGGCGCAGGATGCGGAAGCAGCGAAAAACATTGCCGGATTGGTGATGCTGGGTTCCCTGTGGGAGGACAAGTTCATCGGTTCGCCCGCCTACAAGCGGCGTATACCGGTTTTCTTCGGTCACGGCAGCCGCGATCCGGTGTTCGCGATCGACAATCAGGAAGCGTTTTACCAGAAAATACGCAGTACCACGAAAGGTTATCCGGTGCGGTTCGTCCGTTTCGAGACAGGCAACCACGGAACGCCCATCCGCATGTCGGATTGGCGCGGCGTTCTGAACTGGATGCTTAGCGTTTCACCTTAGGGAGCGATCTGGGGATTGTGGCAATAAAGTCCCATTGTGGCGATTGTGCCACTAGACAAATGGGTAAAAGCGAATAGTTTCCGGCCTAAACAGACATCATCCTGCGACGAGACTTTGCGGAGAAAGCCATGCGCCTGCCTACCTCTATTCTAAGCCGGATTGCCCCCCTGGCAGTTCTCATTCCCCTTGCCGCATGTTCCACAACCGGCGAGCCGAGTGCAGGCCCGACATTTGCAACATTCTCTCCCGTCCGCCCGCCCGTCAGTTCGGAACTCGCAGCGCCGTGTATTGCTGCCGCGGCGAGCAAATACGTGCTTTCGGCGAGCAATATCAAGGCCGTCGATGAACGCGCTGTCGGCGGTGGCGTCAACGAAGTCTCCCTGAAAGTCGATATCCGCAATGCGCTGTGCACCGTCACCGACAAGGGGAAAGTCCGCTCCGTCGTCGACACCATGCCGAAGAGCGCCGATCAGGTTGCTGCGGAAGAGGCGGCTGCTGCCAAGAAAGCCGCTGGCGGCACGGCAGCTCCAGCCAAGAAGTCGAAGAAGAAGCAGGCGCAGCAGCAGGAAGGCTGATTGCCTCCAGCTTTTGTTCAAACGGCGTGACGAGAGTCACGCCGTTTTCATTTGGGTGAAGGCTCTGCCGGAACCAGCACCCGTAACGCGCCTGCATGCACCTTGATGACGACGTCGCGCTCCAGCGGGACGAGCTCGCCATCTATGGTGGCTCTTTTACGGCCATGAAGATGCGGAAAATGCAGATCGACTTCCCCGGCCAATATCTCGTCCACGTCATTGTTGTTGCGCCATGACCCCATCAGGACGGTGGCGGCCAATTTGGCGAGGGATGAAAGCGATATCCGGTCGGCGATGTAGACGCCGAGCTTCCCCTGATCCAGGCTGTCGGCGATCGGCAGCAAGCCCCGGCCATAGGGGTTGTTGGAGACGGAAATCGCCGAGACTGTCCGCTCGTTTGACGCGCCGTCGATGGTCAGCCGCACGGCAAAGCGGGGCGGGCGCCCTATCACCTTGGCAAATGCCCGCATGCTGGCCAGGCGCTTTCCCCACTGGGAACTGTATTCCAGCGTGTTGCGCAGCTTGATCATCCGCGGTTGAAAGCCGATGGCGAACTGGTGCACGAAAGCGCGCTCATTGGCGGTCGAGATATCGGCTGCGCTAATCACACCGCTGGCGAGGCTCTCGAGCGCCGCATTCAGCTCAAGCGGTATTTTCAGCGACCGGGCGAAGAGGTTCATGGTTCCGGCGGGCAGCACTGCCAGCGGAATTCCGGTCTTCCAGGCGACCGCTGCAGCGGCGGAAATGGTTCCATCGCCGCCACCGGCCATCAGCACGCCGTCCCGATCCCTCGTGGCCGCATTATCGAGCGCCTTCACGATATCCTTGCCGGCCACGATATCGCTTTGGAAGGCATGCCCGTGCTGTTCGAAGATTTCTTTCGCCTTCAGGGCGAATGCCGCAATGTCGAGGGTGCGAAAGGTGCCGCCATCGCGGTTGAAAACGGCATGAACCTGCATGAATACTCCCCGATGGCTGCCGCGATCCGGCAGAATGTGGCCGGCCGCTCCGCTTGTGGCAATGCACAATCAGCCCAATGGTTCCAAAATTTCCTGCCGGGCAGCGGCGAGATGCGGGCTGGAAAAACCGAGTTTGCGCAACCCGTCCTGAATTTCCGGGGCGCTCATGAACAAGTTCCACAACAGGCCGGTGCGATGGTTCTCGATCATGGCAACCACGGGTCCCTGATCGATACCGAGATAGGTACGGGCAAACCATCCGCTGGTCTGTGAAAACGCATCGACAAAGCCAAAACGCCCCCACATCTTTGCCCGGGGAAGCTGGAAAAAGTGCCGCAAGGCATTCATGGCCTCCTCGGGCAGATAGGGTAGGCTGCAAAGGGCGGCCGTGGGCGCGATCAGGCCGAAATCCGAGGCCGGAGAGCTGACGACATAGCCGGTGGGGCCGTGGCTCGAGGTCAGGCCCCAGCTGTCCGGGCCATAACCGCGATACCCATGCGGGTTCTCGACGCAGTGCTGGTAATTGATGCGGGCGTGGTTGCAGTTCTGCTGCCAGTAATCGGCATAGCGGTCGGAAAGCCCGCGCGGATCGAGGCCGCAGAACGAATAATGGGCAAAGAACAGCGGCCCGCCATAGTCGGGGCCGAGCGGCAGGGTGATACCGTAATAATCCCGCCCGTTGATGAACTGGCTGCCGGTGGCAAAGCCCTCATGATAGATGTCGGCATCAATGCCGTGCCTGGGGGCACCTGCCGCCAGGACATAGGCGATCAGCGCTTCATTCCAGCCGCGGATCGGTACATTGCGGGCGAAGTGATAGCGAGGGCTGTGATGCCAGTACAGGACCTTTTCGTCATGCTTGATGTGCGCTGTCCACTCGACGGCGTGCCAGAGATGGTTGATCCGGTCGCGCAGCGCCGTCTCTTCCGGGGCCGGCGCGGCAAAATACTGCCGCACGCAGATCAGACCCTGCAGCAGGAACGCGGTTTCGACCAGATCGCCGCCATCATCGCGCATGGAAAAGGGGATGGTGGACCCGTCGCCGCCATGGAAGAAATGCGGAAACACGCCGTGATAGCGTTTGGTCTGTTCGAGCGCCGTCAGCATTGTGGCGATCCGGCCGATAGCCGCCTGCCGCTCGATCCAGCCGCGCTCGATGGCCACCAGAATAGCCATGAAACCAAACCCGCTCGCCCCTGCGGCAACGAGATCGTTCTTCGGGTCGGCACTTTTACCGGTGCGGTCGCGGGCCAGCCCGCTTCGGGGATGAGCACCGTCCCAGAAATACTGGAAGCACGCGTGCTGGACCCGGTCCAGCAACCCCGCGTCATCGTCGGTGACGCCTGTTCTTTCATGCACGAATCTTTGATCCATAAAGGCTGAACATTCCTGCTACAGGGCACAATGACGCTGCATTTGCCGGATTGCATTGGACGATTGTCTGACTTCTATACCATGTGTAGCGTGCCAAACAGCTTGCCAAGATCGAATCCGATCACGGTCATCAATCTCATGTGAAGGGCCCATAATGCCGAACGATCAATTTGTTTTCCAGCCCGTTTCCCAGCCGGTTTTGCATGTGACCGGTTCGGAAAAGCTGTTCCCCGTGCACCGGATTTACTGTGTCGGGCGAAACTACGCCGATCACGCCGTCGAAATGGGTCATGATCCGAACCGCGAGCCGCCGTTCTTCTTCCAGAAGAATCCGGATGCGCTGGTCACCGGCAATGGCGATTTTCCCTATCCCAGCGGCTCGAGCGATGTTCACTATGAGATGGAAATGGTCATCGCACTGGGGAAGGGCGGAACCGACATCGCCGTCGACAGCGCACTCGATCACGTCTTCGGCTACGCGGTCGGCCTCGATATGACCCGGCGCGACTTGCAGGGGGAAGCCAAGAAACTGGGGCGCCCGTGGGACGTGGCCAAGGCATTCGAGGCTTCCGCACCCTGTTCCGCTATCGTTCCGGCAGCAAAAATCGGCCATCCGTCGTCCGGTGCCATCTGGCTCAAGGTGAACGGTCAGGAGCGCCAGCGTGGCGATCTCAGGCAGCTGATCTGGAATGTCCCGGAAACCATCGCCTATCTCTCGACATTGTTCACACTCCAGGCGGGCGACCTGATCTTTTCCGGCACGCCTGCCGGTGTGGGCGCCATCGTCCGCGGCGATGAAATGCATGGCGGTGTCGATGGTATCGGCGAGATTCGGGCGCGGGTCGTCTGATCTCAAGAGCCGTTGCGCTGAATTTTGCCAGCGAAGGGAAGTGTTTTCGCGGTGTCAGCAGCGAAAACGTGCAAAATAAATTTTGACGCTGATCTGCGAGAATATCTCGATCAGTTTTATGCGGGTTAGCGTCAAACCGGTCCAAAATGGACCGGCAGGCACTCAAGTTTGACAGTTTTGTGTCTATACGCTGATGGTGTTCCGGCTAAACAAATCCGTATAACATTTTTGTTAGAAACGCCCCTGTTGTCTTTGAAATCAAATGGTCTATTGAAGATTCTGATTTCCTCGAACCAGAACTCCAGAGCATCCGTTTATGAACCACCGCATTCTCTTTGGCTCCTATCCGATCCCGCGCTTTGCCGGGATTGCGAGCCATAATTTTGTGGTGTGGACCGACGAGACGGGCAGGCCGCTTTATGAGATCAATGGCGGTGCAGCCAATGCAGACGGCAGTTTCAACTACTGCGCCATTCGCGGCCGGCTGACAGCTGTGGTAACCGACTATTCCAAGCGCGACCTGATCTACTGCCCCGAGTTCTATGTGCGCCCGACATCGCGCACCACACTGCTGCTCGAAGGAAATTATACGGCCATCGCCACAAAATGGCGTGCGGCGGTGGATGTGGCGTCGCGCATCCGCGCATCCGGTCTGGGTTATTCGTTCCTGATCCAGAACAGCAACTCGGTGGCAACGGCCATTGCCGAGGGAATGGGGCTTGCTCCGCCATCCGCAGCTGTCGGAAGAGTACGGGCTCCGGGGTCGTACCGCCACCTTGCACTGGATCAGGCGGCCTAGCGCAGCAAATCCGACTCCCAGTAGCGCAATTCATCAGAATGCAATAACTAGCACACAATAGTGCACTCGATTTTGGCCCGGCCAAAATCGAGCGTTTCTGTTGTGGCATACTGCCGCCATTATTACATAGCTTATCACGCCTGGCCAAAGTCATGGGGATTTTGGCGCCATTGGAAAGACGACGCATTGATTTCTGACCCCGCCACGTCTCCGGTTCATAGCAACGAGAAAGCGCTGCAGAGAATTAACGCGCGCTCGCAGCTCAAATTGCCGTGGGGAAAACGGACGAAATCGGCGATGTTCGCCTTCTTCGGCGTCGGCGTGGCTGTCCTCAGCCTGCTGGTCCTGACGCATTTGTCGAGCGAGATTTCGTTCAAGGCCGTCAAGCATTCGATCCATGCGATACCGAACAGCACATTGCTGCTGGCGCTGTTCTTTACCTTTGTCAGTTTTGCTGCGGTCGCGCTCTATGACGTGGTGGCGGTGGAGACCATCGCGCCCAAGCGTGTGCCCTACTATATCTCCGCCATGGCCGGCGGCGCCGGATATGCCATTTCCAACGCGCTCGGATTCTCGCTGCTGACCGGCGGCGCGCTGCGTTACCGGGTCTATGCCGCCGAAGGCATCAATGTGGCCGATATCGGCCGGATCATCGGGACGTCATGGCTGGCGATCTGGTTTGCCTTCACCATCATGATTGCCGTTGCGCTGGTGATCGACCCCACGCGTATTCCCTGGATTGTGTCGTTCGGTCCGGCGATCGACCAGATGATCGGTGCGTCGGTTCTTCTTGCGGTCGCGGTGCTGCTCTTCTGGCTGTCGCGCCGCGAGCGCACGCTGCGTATCGGCCGTGTTTCCGTGCGCCTGCCGTCGTCGCAGGGCGCCATGCTGCAGATCATTGCGGGATTGATCGACGTGGCCGCAGCGGCAGCAACCCTCTATGTCCTGATGCCCCACGGGGCCGTGCCCAGTATCGCCGCCTTTGCGCTGATCTATGTGGTCGCCGTGGCCCTCGGCATCATCAGCCATGCGCCGGGTGGTATCGGTGCGTTTGAAGCCACGATGATTGCCGGTCTGGGGATTGGCACAAATCCCGACGCGATTGCTGCGTTGCTGGCGTACCGGGCGATCTATACCCTCATTCCGTTCCTTGTCGCCATCATCGGCTTTGTCATCTCGGAAATACTGCGCCGCCGTCACCTTATTGCCGGGCCGACCATGCTGGCCGTGCGGGTGTTCGAAACACTGATACCGCCGCTTTCCGCCGGTATCGCCTTTCTCGGCGGTATTGTGCTGCTGATTTCTTCGGTTACGCCGGACTTCACTCGCCGCCTGGAGGTGCTCTCCGATTTCGTGCCGATGCCGTTCCTGGAAATGTCGCATCTCGGTGCGAGCTTCGTCGGTCTGGCGCTGCTCATCGTGGCGCGGGGACTGGCGCGGCGGCTGTGGCGCGCCTGGGTGATGGCCGTTGTTCTCTTCAGCCTTGGAGCGGTCTTCTCCCTGGCAAAGGGGCTCGACTGGGAAGAAGCACTGGCCTTGACCCTGATGGCAGGCGTCCTCCTGCTGTTCGGCGATTCCTTTTACCGCAAGCCGATGGGGGAAAGCTTCAAGCTGACCTGGGGCTGGCTCGCCAGTATCGGCACCACGGCCTTTGCCGTGCTGTGGCTCGGCTTCTTCGCCTATCGCCATGTGGAATATGCCAACCAGCTCTGGTGGGAATTTGCCTGGGATGCGCAGGCATCCCGCTTCCTGCGCGGCAGCGTGCTGCTGCTGACCCTGCTGGCGGCGATCACCATCAACACCGTGATCAATGGTGTCGGGCGCGGTAAATTGCGTGCCCAACCCATTCCGGAAGATGTGCCGGATCTGGTGGCGCAGTCGCCGCGCGCCTCCGATGCGCTGGCGCTTCTGGGCGACAAACGGTTTTTGATGGACGGCAAGGGGCGTGGGTTTGTGATGTTCGCCCGCTCCGGTGGCAGCCTGGTATCGATGGGCGAACCGGTCGGCGGGGATGACGGGGTCGTCGGGGGGCTTGCCTGGGCATTTCGCGACATGGCGGACCGCACCGGCGCCCGTACGGTCTTCTATGGCGTTGGACCGGAACGCCTGCCACTGTTCCTCGACATGGGCCTGACGGCGCTCAAGCTGGGCGAAGTTGCGCGCGTCGAACTGCGCGATTTTTCGCTGGAGGGTTCAAAACGCCAGCCGCTGCGCTATGCGGCGAGGCGGCTGGAAAAGGAAGGCATTTCCTTTGAAATCCTGCCCAAGGAGCAGACGCCGGCGGTCATGGATGAATTGCGCGAGGTGTCCGATGCCTGGCTGGAAATGAAATCAGGTTCCGAAAAGCGTTTCTCGCTCGGCTCGTTCGAAGTGGCTTACCTCTCGCATTTCGACATTGCGGTCCTGCGCAAGGATGGCGCGATCGTCGCCTTTGCCAATGTCTGGCGCGGCGCGGGGCAGAAGGAAATTGCTGTTGACCTGATGCGGCACCGGCCCGATGCGTCGAGCGTCATCATGGATGGCCTGTTTGCCAATCTGCTGATGGCGGCGAAGGCAGAGGGCTATGAGTGGTTCAATCTTGGTGCGGCTCCCTTGTCCGGCCTTTCCGACAGCCATCTTGCGTCCCGCTGGAACCGCATCGGTTCGTTCATCTACCGGCGCGGTGCTGAATTTTATCGATTTGACGGATTGCGCGCGTTCAAGGATAAGTTCGGTCCGAAATGGACACCCTATTATCTGATTTGCCCCCCAGGCCTTGCCACACCACGTTCCCTGATCGATGCAACGAATCTGGTGAGCGGCAGCCCCTTCGAGGTCTTTAAACGATGAAATTTCTACGCAGGCCTTATCTGTATCTTGTTGCTGCGCTTGTGATCATCAGCATCATTCTTTCCGTCACCTATCGCTATGTGCCAAGGCTTGCTTTCTGGACATCCGGACGCATTCTGGTCACGTCCGAACGCCTGAGCGAAGTCCCGCTGCTGCAGCCGAGCATGAAGCCAACCGGTATTGCCATCCTCGTGTCGCAGACCGGCGGTATCCGTGCCGATGACGAGGCGCTGTCCAAGCTGCTGCTTGATCGCGGATTTCTCGTCCTGACGGTCGATCTGGAAAGATGGCGTCAGCAACTCAATCAGGATACGGGCGAATGCACCTATTTCGTCTCCGATCTTGAGGGCCTTGCGAAGGAAGCTCAGCGCATGATTTCTCTTGATACCTATATGCATCCTGTGATGATCGGCATTGGTGAAGGCGGCGTGATGTCCTACGCCTCGGTCGCCAATTCACCGGCGGCAACCCTTGCGGGGGCTGTCGCGCTCGATCCGACCGTTGCGCTCAACACCAAGCTGCCGTCCTGTGAAGGGGCGGATTTCGAGCCCGTGGCCGGACAGGGCTACAGCTATTCCTATGATGCCGACCTGCCCAATCCGGCGGTCATCGTACGGGAAAAGGCCGATCCGGCACCGTCCGGCCCGCCGACCCCCGGTTATTTCAAGGCGCAGGAGAAGCTGGCCGCAGGCAAGCCTGAGCGCATGCAGATGGCCGCCGATGCGGCGGTGGAAATTGCCAAGGAAGATGCCTCCGCCGACACCCTGCCGATCGTCGATATTCCGAGCAGCAACGGCCCGGCGAAATATCTCGCCGTGTTCTTCTCGGGCGATGGCGGCTGGCGCGATATCGACAAATCCGTCGGTGATATCATCGCCAAGGAGGGTGTGCACGTCGTCGGCGTCGATTCCCTGCGCTATTACTGGTCGGTGCGCAAGCCGGAAGACATCGCCAAGGATATCGGCCGCATCATCAAGAAAGCCGATCCGACAGGCAAGCTGCCGGTGGTCCTTCTCGGCTATTCCTTCGGGGCCAACACGGTACCTTTCGCCTGGCCGTTCATTCCCGAGCATCTGCAGCAGCGCATCGCCATGGTCGGTCTGATCGGCACGGAGGAAACCACGCCGTTCCAGGTTTCGGTCGGCGCGTGGCTCGGTCTTGGCGGCGACAACGAGGTGGCACCCGCCGTTGCCAAACTGCCGCCGGCAAAGGTGCTGTGCGTCTATGGCACGCAGGAGGATGACACCGCCTGCAACGACCCGTCGCTCAGCACGGTGCAAAAGATACAGCTGCAGGGCGATCATCACTACGATGAAAAATATGACACCCTGGCTGCCAAGCTGATGGAAGCCATTGCATCCCGCGTGCAGGCACAGCCGGCCGCCCAGTAATAGGCGGGCCGGGCTGGACGAAACAGGGGCTGCACGGTGTGCGGCCCCTTTGTTTTGTCTGCCGTCCGGAAATTTAGGCCCCGCGCGGCTTGGCAATATGTGTAATCTGGCAAAGCTGTTGCCGAATCTTTGCTGAGAGACTGTTTATGACGCTGGACCAGTTGCGCATCTTCATCGCGGTTGCCGAGCGCGAGCACATCACCCATGCGGCGGCGGCTCTCAACATGACCCAGTCGGCGGTGAGTGCAGCCATTACCGCGCTTGAGACCAGGCATGGCGTCACTCTGTTCGACCGGATCGGACGTTCCATCGTTCTCAACCAGACCGGGCGTGTGTTTCTGAAGGAAGCTATCGCCGTCGTTGCGCGGGCCAAGGCCGCGGAAACCGCATTGACCGACCTGGCCGGTCTGATGCGCGGCGAGCTCTCGATCATGGCAAGCCAGACGATTGCCGGGTACTGGCTGCCGGACATGCTTGCCGCCTACAGGAAACGTTATCCCGGCATTACGCTCGATATCCGCATCGGCAACACCCGGCAGGTTGCGGCGGCCGTGGAAGCGGGCGAGGCGGAACTGGGGCTGGTGGAGGGCAGGGTCGAGCATGCGCTGCTGTCGACCAGGGTCGTGGCGACGGATGACATGGTGATCGTGGTTGCTGCCGGTCAGCCCTGGGCCGCGCACCGCACTGTTGACGCGAGGGATTTTCGCGATGTCGCCTGGGTTCTGCGCGAAAAGGGCTCCGGTACCCGCTCGGCTTTTGAACAGTTGCTTGGTTCCGTGGGTATGGATCTGACGATGCTTGATATCGCGATGGTGCTGCCGGGCAACGAGGCAGTGATCGGAGCGGTCGAGGCCGGTGCGGGGGCGACGCTGATATCGCGCAGCGTTGCTTCGTCCAAGCTTCGCGCCAAGCTGTTGCGGGAAATTGCCTATCCGACCATGCCGCGGCCGTTCTATCTCCTGCATCACCGCGAGCGCTATCGCAGCAAGGCTGCGGATGCCTTTGTTTCCCTTGCGGAAGAGCGGGTATAGGCATTCATTCGATTTTGTCGATTGGTTTGACAAGTTTAATGCGTTGGAGTTGATGGGTTGGCGCTTGCTAAGGATGCTCTGCCAATGACGCAGAGATTCATCATGACCACGCTCGATACATCCACACGCTCCGTTCCCCGTTCGATTGCGCCCAAAAGACTGGGTATTGTCCGCCAGTTCACGCCCAACTGGTTTGCAACGACGATGGGGACGGGCATTCTTTCCATTGCCTTGGGGCAATTCCCCGACCAAGCTGCGGTGTTCGCCTTGGGTGAGGCGCTGTGGCTGGGCAATATGCTGCTCTTCGCCGCTTGCAGCCTGGCCTATGTCACCCGTTGGCTCCGCTATCGCCAAGAGGCGAAGCGGGTGTTCGATCATCCCGTCATGTCGATGTTCTTCGGCTGCATTCCCATGGGGCTTGCGACCATCGTCAACGGTTTTCTGGTCTTTGGTATTGCCAGGCTGGGTGAAAGTGCCGTTGCCATTGCCTATGCGCTCTGGTGGCTTGACGTGGTCCTTTCCGTGGGAATTGGGCTTGCCATACCGCTCATGATGTTCACCCGGCAATCCCACGCGATGGAGCAGATGACGTCCGTCTGGCTTCTGCCGGTGGTTGCCAGCGAAGTTGCGGCGGTCAGCGGCGGCCTGCTCCTGCCGCACCTTGCCGATGCCTCCACGCAGCTCTCCGTCCTTCTTGCCAGCTATGTGCTCTGGGCCCTGTCCGTGCCGCTGGCGATGTGCATTCTCGTTGTACTGTTCCTGCGCATGGCGCTGCACAAGCTGCCGGCGCCGAACATGGCCGCATCGAGCTGGCTTGCCCTCGGACCGATCGGGACCGGCGCGCTCGGCATGTTCGTGCTCAGCGCCAATGCACCCGACATCCTCACCGCCCACGGATTGGGCGCTGTCGCCGGTGCTGTCTCCGGCGCGAGCCTGCTTGCCGGCGTGATCCTCTGGGGCTACGGCCTGTGGTGGCTGGCCATGGCCGTGATGATCACCATCCGGTATTTCCGTGACGGCATTCCATTCAACATGGGCTGGTGGGGCTACACTTTCCCGCTGGGCGTCTATGCGGTGGCAACCCTGCGCCTGAGCCATATTTTCCCGGTTGCCAGCATTGGCCTGTTTGCGGAAGTGCTGGTGATCACCCTTGCCATGGTCTGGCTCGTTGTCGGCGCGCGCACGCTTCGCGGCGTCTGGCTCGGTCAGGTGTTTGCCGATCCGAGCCTGGAAACCCGTGCTGCCTAACCGGCAGCGCTGGTGGCAGCCTTTTTATCCCCGGCGGATTGGACCGCGGATGCCTGCTTCTTGCGGGCATCCGCATAGCGCTGGGCAATGACGGCACAGGCCATCAGCTGGATCTGGTGAAAGAGCATCAGCGGCAGCACGATGCTGCCGATGTTCTGTCCGGCGAAGATCACCGTGGCGATGGGTACGCCGCTGGCAAGGCTCTTCTTCGAACCGCAGAAGGTGATCGCGATCTCGTCCTCCTTGGAGAAACCCAGCCAGCGGCTGCCATACATGGTCGTGAGCAGCACAAGCGCCAGAAGCACGATGTTGACGGCAATGACCACGCCGAGATCTCGCAGCGACATGGTCTTCCACAGGCCTTCATTCACCGACTCGCTGAAGGCGAGATAGACCACCATCAGAATGGAGCCGCGATCCACCGGCATCAGGATTTTCTTCTTGCTGCGGATGAAATCGCCGATCCATGGCTGCAGCACCTGTCCAAGGATGAAGGGCGCCAGCAATTGCAGCAGAATGGATTGCAGCGCATCCAGCGAGAACCCGGCATGGCCGCTGGCGGAAAACAATACGCCGGCCAGAAGCGGCGTCAGGAACATGCCGAAAATATTCGAGGCGGATGCCGAGCAGATGGCGGCCGGTACATTGCCGCCGGCAATCGATGTAAAGGCGATGGACGATTGCACCGTTGAAGGCAGCACGCACAGAAACAGGATACCCGTATAGAAGGCAGGCGGCAGCATTGTCGGAACAAGCACACCGGCAGCCAGGCCGAAAATCGGGAACAGCACGAAGGTGGCCGCGAGAATCGTCAGATGCAGCTTCCAGTGCAGAAACCCGGCAATGACCACATCCCGCGACAGGCGTGCGCCGTGCAGGAAGAATAGAAGCCCGATGGCCACTTTCGTCGCCAGACCGAAATAATCGGCGGCGACGCCGCTGACAGGAAAAAACGATGCCAGCACGACGGTCGCAACAAGCATCAGGGTGAAATTGTCAGGCAGGAAACGGGACATGGCTGTTATTCCGGTACGATAGATTTGCGGCAGCATCCACTATCATGATATAGGATGCAAGGAATAACACTTATCATGATTCAGGATTTCAAATGCTTGATCTCATGCAATTGCGCAGTTTCGTCGCCCTGGAGCAGATGGGCAGCTTTTCCATGGCGGCGAAAAAGCTGGGGCTGGGGCAGTCCACGGTCAGCCAGCACATCCAAAGGTTGGAGACGCAGCTTGGCCGCAGTCTGGTGCAGCGCGATACGCATCGTCTTGCCCTGACGCCGGATGGCGAGGCGCTGCTTGCCCATGCGCGGACCATGCTGACGATCAATGGCGAAGTGCAGGCGCTTTTCGCCGAGAACAGCTTGCGCGGCCATCTGCGCCTTGGCGTCTCCGAGGATTTTGTCACCAGCCGTCTGCCTGACGTGCTGGAGGATTTTGGCCGGGCGCACCCGTCTGTCGACCTGGAACTCACGGTATCCCTGAGCGGTGTCCTTTATGAAATGCTGGACCGGGGCGAGATCGACCTGGTCCTGGCCAAGCGCCGCCTTGGCGATCCGCGTGGCGAGCTGGTCTATCGCGAGCCGCTGGTCTGGCTGGCGCGCGATCCGGCGCGTCTTGGCGGAAAGCAGAAGGCGCTGCCGCTGATCGCCTTTCCGCCGCCAAGCATCACCCGCCGCGTTGCGCTGGAAACCCTGGAAAAGCACCAGATTCCCTGGCGCATCGTCTGCACCTGCGGCAGCCTCAGCGGGCTGATTGCGGCAGCGAGAGCCGGCATGGGTGTTCTGGTGCAACCGCGCAGCATGGTTCCGGCAGGCTTGCAGGAGCTTCCCGCGGGCCGGTTGCCCACACTCGAGGACGTGGAATTCGTGCTGGTTCCGCGCAAGGGCGCCGACGGCGAACTGATCGCGGCGCTGTCGAAGGAAATCCTGTCGAATGTCCGCAATTTCCAGAGCGCCGGCTAAACCTCGGTAAGGCTGCTGAACACCAGTCCCGACGGATTGGCCTTGGCTGAAGCCTTGATCGCAGCGATGGATGCGCTGACCCGATTGACATCGGCATGCATGAGGCCTTCGGCGATCTCCAGCACGGCAATGCTGCAGCGCATGAGCGGGAAGTGGCGCTCGCCGCCGGACCGGTCGTGGGCGCGGATGGCGCCGGCGACGCGGTCTTCCGGCGTATAGAGATCGAGCACATTGGTCTGGAAATCACTCAAGAGCGCGGTCAGCCGCTCCTCGATTTCCGCCCGGCCGCCGCCGCTCATGCCGATGAAGAAGTCGTCACCGCCGACATGGCCGAGGAACTTGTCTTCCCCGACAAAATGATGGCGGAGCAGTGAGGCAAACAGGCCGATGGCCAGATCGCCCTTCTGGAAGCCGTAATGGTCGTTGAACGGCTTGAAATTGTCGAAGTCGCAATAGCAGAAGAAGCGGGTCGACGAACTGTCCCGCATGATGTCCTGCACGTAGTCGCGGATGGACCGGTTGCCCGGCAGGCCGGTCAGCGGGTTCTGGTCCTGTGCCGTCTTCAGCTGCTTTTCGTTGATGATTTTCAGCAGGGACGAGGCGGATAGCACACCGGCATAGCGCAGGTTTTCGGTAAGGATCACGCAGTCGCTGCCGTCGATCCCGGCAAAAATCTTGAGCATCTGCTCGGCGGGCGTATCGAGATCGGCGATGGGGGTGCCGGTGACGAAGTGCGAGATGCCGCGCTGATAAATGCGGTTCTTCAGGAGATCGCGGCCGAAGGGATGATAGATCATCGCCTTGACGTGGTATTCGTGCAAAACACCGCGCGGCTCGTCATTGGCGCTGAGCACCGGAAAAAAGCTCTGCTGCGGGTTTTTGCGGAACAGCTCGAAGACATTGTCGAGATCGTCGTTCTCGCGCACGGCGGGAAGGCGCTGCACCTGCGCCCGGATGAGAATGCTGTCGAGCGTCGTGGTTTGGCGGCGCCCGCTACCTGCCTGTTCCAGATGGGGATAGATATCCTGCAGCTCCCCGACATTGGTGGTGGGGCGCGCGATGTAATATCCCTGAACGAGATCGCAGCCGAGATCGCGGCAGACAATATACTCCGCTTCGGTCTCCACGCCTTCAGCGATGACGCGTGCGCCCAGCATATGCCCCATCTGGACAATCTGCTTGACGATGTGGCGTTTGCGCGGGCTGGCATCGAGGCCTGAGATGAAGTGGCGGTCGATCTTCACATAGTCGGTCGGATAATCGCAAAGCAGTTTCAGCCCGTTGAACCCGACACCGAAATCATCGATGGCAAGCTTGAAGCCGCCATGGCGCAGCTTGTTGATCAGCGCGGTGAACGCCGCATCCTTGGTGTTGTCGAAGCGCTCGGACAGTTCGAAACAGATGGAGGAGGGGCGGATGCCGGCCTTGATCAGCTGCTGGGTCAGACGTTCGATGAAATTGGTGCCCAGGCTGATCAGGCGTGCATCGATGTTGATGAACAGCATGCGGTGGGTGAAGCCGGGCAGGCCGGAAAACCCGGCAAAGGCCCGGCCGTTGATCATCTGTTCCAGTTCGGCCAGCTGGCCGACATCATGCGCCTTGTCGAGCAGTTCGGGCGGCGAGCCGAAACCCAGCCGGTCAAACCCGCGCATGAGCGATTCATAGCCGAAGGTCGCTCCCGTTGCCGCCTCGACGATGGGCTGGAAAGCGGTTTCTATGGCCAGCTTGGCGAGGGTCACGAGCTGATCGTCACCAAAACGGCGCAGGACCAGCATTTCGGCAGGTTGGAAGGACATGAGGTACTCCGGCATGGATGCAAATTGCCGCCGGATAATTTCCGCCTATCCTTGAATATTCCGTTTCTGCCAGATGACAGTTTTATGAAGTTTGCCGCAGGTATTGGGCCGGGGCGTGCCGGTGGTGGTTTCAGCGCGTTTCCGGCCTCACAGTTCACCCGAAATCTCCCGCCGCCGCTGGTCGAGTTCTTCGCTGTAGCGGCGCAACGTATGGCTTTCCGTAAGAAGCCCGACGACGTTGCGCTCGATGAGATTGTCGATGACGGCCAGCGCTTCGCTTTCCGTCTTGTCGAAGATGCCGACCGCCTGCTTGGCATTCATCTGCGGGTGCAGATAATCGCTCTGGTATTTCATCAGGCTGCCGATTTCCTGGGTACTGGCCGATTCATCGACAATTTCCGAATGGGCTTCGGGTACGAGAACAATACCGGCATATTTGCCCGCATCGTCGAGAACCACGACGCGCTGGGTGGAGCCGAGGGGAAAGTCGTGGCGGAAATCGGCGATGGTCATATGCGTCGATGCGGTGCGCACATCCCGGCGCATCAGACGGTCGACGGTGAGATTGCGGATCCAGCCGACATCGTGTGCGCTGCGGATGCTTTCGCCGCGCAGATGAAAGCGCCACGTGGCGAAGG
Source organism: Phyllobacterium sp. MT110 (assembly GCF_058792715.1). Lineage (NCBI taxonomy): Bacteria > Pseudomonadati > Pseudomonadota > Alphaproteobacteria > Hyphomicrobiales > Phyllobacteriaceae > Phyllobacterium > Phyllobacterium sp. MT110. The sequence continues at coordinate 1,523,045 of NZ_JBXAFE010000001.1, read as the reverse complement.
AATAGCCAAAGGTGTTGCGCACGGTCAGCGATGCGGTGATGACGGCGGCCAGAACCAGCGCGGTGATCGGAAAATCCCCGGTAATTTCCAGAGCCAGGAAGGTCATGGTCAATGGTCCGCCAATGACGGCGACCGCAAGGGAACTCATGCCGACCACGGCGTAGATCACCGGTGTCAGCGTGGCGTGGGCGAAAATGAAGGGAGCGGAATAGGCGAATATCTTGCCGAGCAATGCCCCCATGAACAGCGACGCGAAAAACAGACCGCCGCGAAAGCCAGAGCCGATGGACACTGCTGACGCCGTCGATTTGAGCAGGAGGATGCCAAGCAGCGAGGCAATGGTTGCGGTATGACCGAGATTGAGGTGCAGGGCGCCATGGCCGCCGGACAGAACCTGCGGTGAAATCAATGCAAGCGCGCCCACCACAGCGCCGCCGATTGCCGGACGTATGGACGAGGGAACCGAGCTCTTGCGGGCGAGTTCCTCGACAAAGGAGACGCCCTTCATCAGCAGGATGCCTGCACCGGCACAGAGGATGCCGAGCAGCAGGGCCGGCACATAATCGGCGGGAACGACGGTGCCGAAACTGCCGACATCAATCATGAAATCGCTGCCGACAAGGGCGCGCGCAACGATAGTGGAGACAAGGGCGGACACGACAACCGGCGCGAGGCTGGTGATGGTGTAGGAGCCGATGATCAGCTCGAAGGCGTAGAACGATCCGGTCAGCGGTGCGTTGAAGGCCGCTGAAATGGCGCCCGCTGCGCCGCATCCAACGAGAATGCGCAGTTCAGCCCGGCGCAGCTGCAGGGACAGGCCAAGTTTCGAGGCCAGGCCCGATGCCAGCTGGGTATAGCCGGCTTCCAATCCCACGGATGCGCCGAAACCATTGGAAATGATATTCTGCACGGCGACAATGATGCTGTCGTTGAGGGAAAGGCGGCCGCCATGCAGGGCGTTGGCTTCGATGGGATCGACCATGGGACGCTTGCGCCAGCGGGCCAGGATCAGCACCAGAATTCCGAGCAGAATGCCTCCGGCGAGCGGAGCGGAAAAAACGATCATCTGATCCAGCGCGCTCATGGAACTCAGGCGTTCGCCTTCTTCGATCTTGAAAATGAGCTGATGCATTTCCTGGGTGATCAGGCTCATGCCCGTGACCACGACGCCCGCAACCAGACCGATCAGCGCAGCGGCCAGAACAAGCCCGAGCTCGCTGCCGCGCGCAAAGGCCCGGAGCCGGCTGGGTGCCAGAAGAATGGAAAGGACACCGAGGCGGCGAATGTTGAATTTTCGGAGCATTTTAGACTGCAGGGACGAGGAAAGTTGCCCGTGCAGGTTTATACCCAAGGCGCTGCCACGTCAAAACAAGAGGCACGCCAAGCGACCGGATTTTGGCTTCAGCCGCGTGTGTAGCCGGGCCGGTACGGCGCGCTGGGCCCCGGCTTCACCAGGGCAGCCTTGCGTGCCGCCGCCTCGGCCTGTTCGCGGCGCAGCTGATGGGCTCTTGCAGCATCGAGCGTCAGGCGCAGTTCAAAATTCCTGCGGACCGCACGGTCAAGCGAAAGTGCGGCAAGCCGCGTCACATCCGATACACCTGACGTATAGATCTGCAGGATGATGAGGGAGATTTCCTGCGCATAGACCTTTGAGCGCGGGCCAAGATCCAGCATGCGGAAAGCTTCAGCATAAGCCTTTCGCATGATTGCCAGGTCTTGCGGCGAGTAGACCGGTCCCGCTGAATCGCAAAAAATCATTTTTACCCCCGAAACGGCACGCAAAGCATGCCGTCACAACCCAATCAGCCCGTCACCAAACTATTGGTAATAGGCGCGGAGAACAACTGGAAATTGCGCTGAGGCATGCAGCCCATTGCAACGACCGTTGATGGGCTGATGCGATGGCGTGAATTCGACGCCTGTGCCGTCAGTGCGGGCAGGTCTGCGGCTGTCCGTTCAAGCCCTGATGCTTGATTTCGAACGTCGATTTTGACGTTTCGCCGTTTCGGGTGATCGTGACGACATAGATGCTGTCAAAATCATCTTTCTGCCATTTCGGCACGGCTCCGGCGTCGCCATTGTTGGCTTCGAGAAGGTCGCTGACGATATTGTCGATTTTCTTGTGTTCCCAGGCGACCAGAATGCGGGCATTGCGCAATTTTTGCTTGCTCAGGGCCTTGGTAAGGTCCTTGCGCTCGGACACGCCGATGCTTGCGTTGACCGGCAGGCCGAACGAAATGGCCGTCGGCTCGATCGTGGCCAGAGGGCGGATGTAGTCATAGTTCTCGCCGCCGTCTTCCTTCTGATCGGAGGGGTTCGGTGCGAAAATATAATCGGGCTTGCCCAGTGTCCTGGCAATCACCGGGGGAAGGGCGAGGGCGCGATTCAGCCCCTGGCAATTGAGCTGGCCCAGGCCTTTTTCCGGCTTTTCACCATGCCTGATAAAGGCGATCGTCTGGACGCTGTCGCTGCTCCAGGCGGGCGCCGTGCCGGCTGTCAAAGCCAGCATGGCAATTGCGGTGAGTGATCCGAATAAGCGTAGAGCCATGGTTGATTCCTTCCTTTGCCAATACCTATTCCGGCTAACATGGAAGCGCTACAGGATTCTTCGAGCGGCAACCCGTCAGGGCATGCAGGCTGGGACATGGGCCAATGCCATGATCCGGATGGATGAATGCCGTAGCGCCAGCCTGGAGATATCCCCATTGCGGTCCGCAATTGAACAAATGTGATGATTTGAAGCAGAAAAGTGCGTTTTTATGTTGGAAATGACCGTATAAGGATTGATAAAAGTTCTTTGTTGGGAAAAAGTACAATTAATATTACAAGGGGTATTGGAACTTGACCAAGCACACACCACTTCAGACACGGATTCGCGATCAATTGCAACGACGGTTCGGTGAGGACCTGCATGTTGGCGACCGGGTGAACGAGGCGGAAATTGCCGATGCCTTGGGGATTTCGCGCACGCCCGTGCGCAAGGTGCTCTGGCAGCTGCAGAATGAAGGTGTCGTCAGCTACGAGCAGCATCGCGGGTTTCGCCTCGCGGATGCAAGCGCCGACGTGTTTGATACGGATGCCGAGAAGAATGAGCTGCTGGATGAGAGGGTGATGCGCGACATGGCGCTCGGCCAGCTCGGCAGCGTGATCAGCGAGCGGGCGCTGATGCAGAAATATGCGGTCCCGCACGGCATTCTCATGTCAACCCTGCGCCGCCTGATGCGCGACCAGCTGGTCGAGCCTTCCGTCGGTCACGGATGGATTTTTGCCGACGTCAGTGCCACCGCCCTGGAGAGCGGATACAAGTTCCGCCAGATTCTTGAACCGGCCACCATTCTGGCCGATCCCTACTTCGTTGATGTCGAGGCCTTTCAGGCGATTGACCGCGACCATGCCAATACAATCGCCAATATCGAAAAGGTTGATCAGCGCCGGCTTTTCGATCTGGATGCCAAATTTCACCGGCTGATCGCGCTCGGCGCCAAGTCTGCGCATCTGGTTGACGCCATCGAGCGCCAGAACAATATCCGGCGGGTCAACGAATATATCGGGTTTGTCCGGCTCGACCGCATCCGCGAATCCCTCGGTGAGCACCGCAACATCATCGCGGCCCTGCTGCGCGGCGAGAGGCAGGTGGCTGCGGCCCTGATGCGGCTGCATCTGCAAATTTCCAGGGATGAGACATTCAAGCACATCGAGGACGATCTGGAGCGGGTCCGGGCAGGGGATTTGCATCTTTCCCTGGAGCAGGACTGATACGTCACCCGCCGGTCGCGGCACCGAGCTGATCCGCGGGCAGGATACCGATGTTCTGTTTGGGTCGTTTCCGTATTTATCTCAAGTATAGTGCAATAGAGAATTTTCACGCTGGCATCGCCTGATGTCGGGAGAAATCCCTATTTCAAGAAACATCATAGTGAATATGCCGATAAATGGACGTTTTTACGCGACCTGTAAGGTACTGTTGCGAGGTATGGTTCGTTGAGGTGACGATACCTGTAATAGCAGAAAAGCATTTTATATTGACAAAATGCAATATGTGAATTCTCATGAAGCGCAGATGCGATCAACGCATCGTTACTTCTGGAGGGATTCATGGACGCAACAGTACAGTCTTGGGAGCGCCGGGAACTTGGCAGCTTCTTCCACACATTCTCGGATCTGGTATCGCTGCGGGAGGATGGACCGGCCATCGTCGAGAAAGGTGATGGCGCCTATATCTTCGATACCGCCGGCAAGCGCTATTTCGAGGGCAACTCCGGCCTTTGGAACATGACGCTGGGATTTTCAGAAACGCGCCTGGCCGACGTTGCGGCCCGGCAATATGCGCAGTTTCCCGGTTATCACACCTTCTTTGGCCGCAACTCGAAGCCGACGGTGGCCCTGGCCGAGCGCATGCTTGAACTGGCGCCGGTGCCGATGAGCCGTGTCTTTTTCACAAACTCGGGCTCGGATGCCAATGAATCCGTCATCAAGCTCCTGTGGATGATGTGGGCGGCAGAAGGCCAGCCCAGACGGCGCAAGCTGCTGACACGCAAGAACGCCTATCATGGCGCCACCGTCATGGCTTCGGCGTTGACGGGCAAGGATTACGTGCGGGCCTTCGGCCTGCCCAATGCCGAGATCGTCACCCTCGACTGTCCGCATAGCTGGCGCTTTGCGCTGCCGGGTGAAAGCGACGAGGACTATTCCGCCCGGCTTGCTACCCGGCTCGAACAGCAGATTTTGGCGGAAGGCCCGGAGACCATCGCCGGCATGTTCGCCGAGCCCGTGATGGGCGCCGGCGGCGTCATCGTGCCGCCGGATGGGTATTTCCGCATGATCCAGCCGGTTCTGCAGCGTTATGGCATCCCGCTCGTCGCCGATGAGGTGATCTGCGGCTTCGGCCGGACGGGGCATCTGTGGGGTGCGCAGGCGGTCGGCCTGCGGCCGGATATCATCGTGGCATCAAAGAGCATGTCGGCGGGTTATTTCCCGATGGGCGCCGTGATGCTGTCGGCCGACATGGACAAGCGGGCGACCGCGGCCTGCGAACTCTGGGAAGAGTTTCCGCATGGTTATACCACCGGCGGTCATCCCGTCGGGTGCGCCATTTCGCTGGAAGCGATCCGCATCATCACGGAAGAGGGCATTCTCGACAATATTCGCAAGGTCGGCCCGGTTTTCCAGGCCGGATTGCGCACGCTGGCCGAACATCCCATGGTTGGGGAGGCGCGGGGCCTTGGCCTGATGGGGGCGCTGGAGATGGTGGCGGACAAGAAAACCAAGACCGCCTATGCGGGGGAGTATCGCGTCGGGGACCGGATCGCCAAGGCGGCACGGGATCTCGGCTTCATCATTCGTCCGCTCGGTGCCTCCGTGGTTCTGGCGCCGCCATTCATTGCCACGCTTGACCAGATCTGGCAGTTGCTGGATGTCCTGAAGCAGATTCTGGACGACGTTCATGCGGATGTGAGCAGGCATCACGCGTGAGGTATTGCGGCCTGCTCCCGGGCATTCCCGTCCGGGTGCAGGCCCTGCTGTATCCTGACAGGTTATGCCGCTGCCGCCAGACCGGCATTTTCCTTGAGCTTCCGGAATTTGCCGGATATTTGCGACAGCTTGGCTTCCCATTCGGGATTGGGCGATTGACCTTCAATCGTCCGGAAAAACACCTGCATCATGCATGTGATGGCAAACGGTTCGATGAGCGCGGCTTTGACGGCCCAGGCAAAGATGAGGGCGAGAAGAAAACCGCCTGATGTCCAGCTGCCCGGAATCCAGTAGAGCAGGGCCGCTGCCGGCGCCAGCATCACCAGGAATACGGCGATCGACAGGCCGTAGACAATGACGGTCAGAAACGCGGCGTTACGCAGCATCGTTCCCGCATTCTGGCCGTAGAGCACCAGTGCCGACTGTGCCGATTGCCAGGGATTGGGGCTGCGGGTCCGGATGATGTAGGCAAGCATGACCTCGTCGATGAAGCCGACGGCGATGCGCAGGAATGCCCGGATCAGCGACATGAGCTGGTCCAGGCCGGGAAGGGGCAGAATGGCTGCGATACCCTGCACCAGCCCGGTGATGGCCGTCAGCACGCCCTTTATCAGCTGGTCAACGGCAAAAAGGACGCTTGCCTCGGCAAACCGGTTTGCGACGATGCCCCTGGCATACTGGATCTGTCCCTGATTGTCCGGCAATGGCCTGCCGTCGAGAAGCTCCACCAGCACGGCAATATGCCCCGCCTTGACGGCGTAGAGGATATATTCCCGCATGAGATAGAGAGCCCCGGCAGTCATGCAGAAGCCCGCAAGCCCGCCGATGAAGATGGAATTGGCCCGGAAGTTTTCGTCGCCGAGGCCGCCGATACCCCAGCCGATACCGGCGCCGGTTGATGTGACAAGCACATAGGCGATGACAATGCCGAAATAGATCGCAATTCTAAGCGCGATGAACGGGGCCGTGCGCGCCATGAGGCCGAGTGAACGGCTGATACTGAAGTTCCACATGAGTGTCCTGCTTGATCTTTGAGAATGTGCACCTGCTGGCGTGCCTGATTGCCATTTCGGCCATTCACCCGCCTGCGGAGATTAGAAGCTCTGAAACACATCGCGTTGGCGGCATTTGCGCCGCCAACGGATTGTGCGCGCTAGCGCATTTTGACGAGTTCAACGCGCCGGTTCTTTGAGCGGTTTTCCTCGGTTGCATTGCTTGCTGCGGGGGCAGACATGCCCGCACCGAAGGAGCGCAGCCGCCCGATCGCGATACCGTAGCGATCCGCCAGCGTTCTGGTCACCGATGCTGCCCGGCGCTTGGACAGGTCGACATTGTAGTCGAAATTGCCGACGTCATCGGTGTGGCCAACGACCAGAACGTTCAGGTCCTGGTTCGATTTCATCATGTTGGCGATCTCCGCCAATGCAGCGTCGGATTCCGGCTTGATATCGATCCGGTCGGTGTCGAAGAAAATGCCATAGAGCGCAACGCGGCCGCTGGTATCGAGGGCCGTTGCCATTTCGCGGGCATTGACGGTGACCATTTTCTGTTCACGCTTTTCCGGTTCCACAACATTGACGAGGGCGATCGTCCGGTCGGTGAAACGGGCGCAATCGTCGGTGAAGCTCTTGGCAATGCGATAGGTGTGGACCGTCGCATAGGCATCCGCGCCGCCCTGCGGAAAGCTGGCTGCAAAAAAGCGCTGATCATCGATCTTGTACGGCAGGGCCGAGCAGCCCAACGCATCATCGAATTTCGCCTGCAGCTTGCTCTCGTCGATGAAGTACATCATCAGGCTGGTGTCTTCATTGCCGCCCGTAGGGACACGGGCCGACAGATCGGCGCTGCCGCCGCATTCTTCGCCCTTGCAGGAATAGAGAACCTTGCCGCCCTTCGCTGCGATTTCATCCTGATAGTTCCGCGTAACCTCGAGCGTGGAACGGCCTTCGGGGGTGAGATAAATGAGCCGGGTCAGTTCGCCTTCGACCGTCTGCTTCAGCTTGGGCTTGAATATCTCCATATAGCTCTGTTCGGTCTTCTCGCCCGTGTCGACCAGCGGAGACAGCGGAAAGGTGAAGTCGGTAAACTTTTGATGGAGATGGCTCAGGATGAGCGAACCCTCATAGCGCTTGAGCGCCGGGCTGTCCGATGCGCCCGCAATATCCTTTTTGGGCAGCGCCGTTTCCTGCGCCCATGCGGCTGTGGCCATCACGGCCACGATCAGGCTGGTGCGGACACATAGTTTCGTGAAGTGGTTGAACATGATTTTTCCTGTCAATGGTCAGTTGAGTTGTATTCGCCAAGGTATGAGCCTGTGCCGCCGGGTGTTCATCGGTGGCTTGGCGATGGGGGGTGCAATCCGCGATTCCTGGGAGACTGTTAGGGATGGCGCCGCCTCATTTTGCATTTTACAGGGTTATAATACAAAAAATTGACTTGCCCGGAAACAAGGGGAGCTGATAGATAGGCCATCGAAACATGTAAAATGAAAACTTCTGGACGCGCATCATGAGCAAGATTCATATCAACCTGACCATGCTGAAGGCTTTGATTGCTATCGTGGAAGAAGGCGGGTTTTCCCGCGGCGCCGACCGGATCGGCGTAAGCCAGTCTGCCGTCAGCCACGCCATCCGCGGCCTGGAACTCGCGATAGGCGCACCGCTGATCGAGCGGCAGCGGGGCAATATGGAGCTGACGGCGATGGGCCAGAAAGTTGCCGAGGAAGCGCGCGGCGTGCTGCAGGCCATCGAGCGGCTGCGGAAACTCGGCCAGAACCGGAATGTCTGCGGCACGGTGCGCGTCGGCGTTGTCGCCAGCATCGCGTCGCGGATTACTCCGGCAGCCTTGCGCGACCTGCGCCGCAATTTCCCCGATATCCGGCTCGATATCTGGGACGGAACTGATCAGGAAGTGCATGAATGGGTCAGAAATGGCCTGATCGACATCGGTATAGCCGGTATATGCGACGGTTTGAATGCCGAGCACTTCATGGAGGACAAACTGCTTCTCCTCGTTCCGCACGATCATGTCCTGGCCGGGCACGAGACCGTATTCCTGGCCGAATTGCAGGATGCCCGCTTTGTCGTATCGGCAACGGGGTGCGGACCGCAGATCGACGCGATGCTTGAGGAGGCCGGTGTTGCAATCGATGTTGTCGTGCGCGTGCGGGAAAAGGAAACACTGTTTTCGATGGTCCGGTCCCATGTCGGCTTGGCCATGGTGCCTGAATTGGCGCTGCCGGCCATTGTCGAAGGCTGTGTCGTGCGTCCTCTTGATCCGCCATTTTCCCGGAAGCTGTTTCTGATGCACGGCGATGCCAGCCTGAACTCGTCTGCCCGGGCGGTGGCTGACGCGTTCAGGCGTGCTTCATGCAGCTTTGCTTTTTGTTTGCCTGACGAAGCAATTCAGGACGACGCCAGAATCGAGGAAAAGACGGCCTGACGCGGGGCTCGATCCCTCCCGCAAGGGATCGAGCTTGCCGTGGTTACCGGCTAATGCACAAAGCCCATATGGCGCGGCAGCGACAATGTGATGTCCGGGATGAACGCGATCAGCAGGAGGCATATGAACAGGATCGCCAGATATTTGGCGATTGGCTTGACCGTCGCTTCCAGGGACACGCCGCCCACCGCACAACTCGTGTAGAGCCCGAGCCCCAATGGCGGCGCGAACAGGCCGAGCCCCATCGCGACGATGAGCACAATGCCGTAGTGCAGGGGATGGATGCCAAAACTCTGCGCCACCGGAATGAGCAGCGGGCCGAAGATGATCAGGGCCGGAGCGCCTTCCAGTGCCGCGCCCATGACGATGAGGATCAGGATGGAGGCGACGATGAACGCCCAGGAGCCTGCGCCGTGGCTGAGGTTGATCATGGCTTCCGCCAGCATGTGCGGCACCTGGTCGATGGTCAGCGAGAAGGCAACGGTCTGGGACGCCGCCACCACGAACAGGATCATACCGGCAAGCGTCGCGGAGCGGATGAACAGGTGTACCGTGCTGCGCCATGTCAGCTCCCGGAACACGATGCGTCCGACCAGCAGCGCATAGGCCACGGCGAAGGCGCCGATTTCAGTCGCCGTTGCAAAGCCGGAACGGTAGCCGCCGAAAATGATGACGATGACACCAAGGCTGACGGCACCGCTCCACAGGAGATTGTTGAGGCTGCGGCCCGAGGTTTCCACCGGGGCGGGTGGCGCTTTCTTGGAGAAGATGATGACGCCAAGGATCAGGGCACCGGCCATCAGGATCGCCGGATAAATGCCTGCGGCAAACAGGCCGCCGATGGACAGGTTGGCCACATAGCCGAGAATGATCAGGTTGATGCAGGGCGGAATGGTTTCCGCCATGACAGCGCTGGCCGCCAGGAGGGCCACGCCTTCCGACGGATCATGGCCCGATCGGCGCATGGCGGGGATCATGACCGTACCGACAGCGGTCACATCCGCCAGCTTCGAGCCGGAAATGCCTGAAAACAACACCATGCTGAGAATGGTGACGATGTTGAGCCCGCCCTTGCGCTCGCCGACACCCCGGCGCAGCAACTCAATCAGCCGCACCGACATGCCGTTCACTTCCATGGCAAGGCCGGTCAGGACAAAGAACGGTACGGCAAGCAGCACGAAATTGTCGATGCCGCTGGATGCCTGCTGGGCAAAGACCGCAAATGGAATGAAGCCATCGCCCAGAATGTAGAGCAGGGCGCCGACGCACAGCGAAAAGGCGATGGGAACACCGCTGGACAGGCAAATGGCAAACCCGCCAAGCATGAGAACGAGCGGGCTGGGCGCGTGATCAGGCAGAAGCGTTGTCCAGAGCGTCACCACACCCGCCAGAACAAGAAGCCCGGCCAGGCCCATTGCGATATCCGCCCGGGGATAGGCCAGCAGCCGTGCTGCGGTGAAAATGGCCATGCAGAAACCGCCGACAATGAGCGGATACATGAAGAGGTTTTGCGGCAGGCCGGTGGAGGTGACCTGCGTGGAGGCAGATTCGCAATATTCAATGGCGAAAACCGCCACGGCGAGTGTCACGCCGAGTTCGATCCACAAGCCGGCCGCTTCCACGCGGGATGCACGCTGCGGCGCCAGCTTGTCCCGCAGGATACGGATACCGACATGATTGCCCTTGGCGACCGCTGCAGCGCCGCCCAGGAAGGCGACGGTGATAAGCAGCATGCGCGCGACTTCATCGGCCCACAGAATGGTGTCGTTGAAGACAAAGCGCCAGAGGACGGCGATGATGACCAGCGCGAGATCGGCGGCCAGGGCGATGGCAGCAAGAATTTCGACGATGCGAAGGAGAGCGCCGACAAACGGCGCGCCCCTGACAGCTGGTGCATGGGCGGTGGGCAAGGCGGCCTCGACTGACATGGGCGACCTCAGGCCTTGGTGATGGATTCAAGCACGGGCTTGGTGCTTGGGTAGGCCTTGGCGAACTCGTCCCAGAGCGGCATGACAAGCTGCTTGAAGGCGGCACGGTCGACCTCGTGCGTCGTCACGCCATTGCCGCGCAGTTTTGCCAGCGCGCTGGCTTCAATCTCGTTTGCCTTGCTGCGCTGGAAGGCGGAGGCTTCCGCCGCCGCCTCGCGGAAGGCGGGCAGGTGTTCCGCCGGTATTTTGGACAGGGCGCGCCTGCCGATAACGATGGTCTGCGGATTGCAGATATGCTGGGTGAGCGAGATGTGCTTGGCCACCTCGTAGCATTTCAGTGCCAGGACGGTCGGCGCATCGTGCTCCAGTCCGTCAATGACGCCCGTCTGCAGGGCGGTGTAGACCTCGCCCAGCGACATTGGCGTGGGCGAAGCCCCCATCGCCTTCAGCGTCGCGACGAAATTGGCGACCGGCAGGACGCGAATCTTCTGTCCCTTGAGCAGTTCGGGCGTGTTGGCGGGCTGGCGCGCCGTTACATTGCGCCCGCCAAGACTATAGGCCCAGCTGACTACCTCGACGCCAATCTTGTCGGCAAAAATGCCGTTCAGCACCTTGCCCGCGCTGCCATCGAGTACCGGTCCGGCCGCATCCATCGAATTGAAGAGATAGCCGAGATCGAGAACACCGATTTCCGGCGCGAGCGTACCCCAGATGGAGGAGCCGGAGATCATCATGTCGACAATGCCGAGCTTCACCTGGCCGACAATGTCGGCTTCCTTGCCAAGCTGATTGTCGGGGAAATATTTGATCTCGACGGCATTGCCGACCTTGTTCTTCAGGCTGCTCTGGAAGCGGTCATACCACAGCCAGTGCGCCGAGTTCGGATCGGCGGGCAGGGACGACGACATGCGCAGGGTCACCGGGGCGGCTTCGGCGCGTGTCACGCGGCCAAGAATGGCAAATGTTCCGGCACCGGCAAGGCCAAAGCCAAATGCACGGCGTGTCAGGCGAAAATCATTCATAGTCTCTCCTCCACATCGGCCACTCCCCGTGGCCTTGATTGTTCCCGACGCCAGACATGATCGGCGTCACCCCATGCTGCCGTTCTTCCTCAGGACGGCTTCGGACACGATGGCGGACTCCTCAACCCGCCTGCCGTGTTGCCGGCTCTATGCAGGCTTTGCTTGGTTCAGGCGGATTCCTGTGCGAAACAGCATGGGTGCCATGTTTATCCGGCACCGGATTCTGGTTCACAAACAGGCCGTCGCTTGACCGCGGCTGGCACGGCATATACTAGTATGGTAGTATGATATGGTAATCGATGCAATGCAAGCGGATTGGAGGAGCAGGTTTGACGATTGATCTCAGCCGTGGTGGCTCAACGGCGCACCGGCTCGAAAAGGAGCTGCTCAGGGCCATTGTTTCGCTGGAGTTATATCCGGGCGTGCGCTTGTCGGAGCAGGAGATTGCCGAGCGCTACGGCGTTTCGCGCCAGCCCGTGCGCGAAGCTCTGATCGCGCTCAGCAAACAGCAGTTTGTCGAAGTGCTGCCGCAGCGGGGCACGATGGTGGTCAAGATTTCCATTGCCAAGATGCGCGAGGCACGGTTTCTGCGCGAGGTGATCGAAAGCGCCGTTGTGCGCCGCGCCTGTGAAGCGTTTGATCCGGCAAGCCGGGAAAAGATCGACGAGGCGCTTGAAGCGCAGGCCCGTGCGGCCGCCCGCACCGACCACAGCGCTTTCCAGAGATTTGACGAGCAGTTCCACATTGCGCTTGCGGAAGGCGCGGGCTGTCCCATGGCGTGGTCGGTTGTCGGCAACCTCAAGGCGCATATGGATCGGGCCTGTCAGCTTACCCTGCTGAATGCGGCAGCCATGCAGCTTCTCATCCAGCAGCATCAGGCGATCGTCACCGCCATCGATGCGGCCGATCCGGAAGCGGCGGAAGCGGCCATGCGCCACCACCTCACCGAAATATTGCGGGCTCTGCCGGAGGTCGAGAAAAACCATCCGGACCTGTTCGAATAAGGGTCAGCTTATCGCATCGTGCCGGCTCGACTTCAGCTCCCGGCCGAGAAGCAGGACCATGACTGCCGCTGCCGCAAGGCAGCAGGCAAGCACGCCCATACCGATCTGGAAACTGCCGGTACTCTGCTTGATCCAGCCGACGAGATAGGGGCCGACGAAACCGCCGAGATTGCCGACAGAATTGATCAGCGCGATGCCGCCGGCCGCCGCCGTTCCCTGCAGGAAGACCGGTGGCATGGCCCAGAAGGGTCCGAGGCTCGCATAGATGCCGATGGAAGCAATGCCAAGACAGAGCAGGGCCACCAGATTGGACTGGAGATAGACGCTGCCGATGAAGCCGATGGCGCTGACAGCCGCGGCAATGGCGACATGCCAGACCCGCTCGCCGGTTTTGTCGCTGTGCCTGCCCCAGAGCAGCATGGCGATGGCGCTGACGAGATAGGGGAGCGCGGTGATGAAGCCGACCTGCGTGTTGGTAAAACCCATTGCCTTGATCATTTGCGGCAGCCACAGGCCGATGCCGTAGAGCCCGATCACGATGCCGAAATAGACAAGGCCGAGGAGCAGCACCCGCCTGTCGACCAGGGCAGGCCAGAGCCTGTGCTGGGCGCGGCCGGAATGGGCGAGGTGATCCTTGTCCAGTCTCTCCTGGACGATGCGGCGTTCGGTCAGTGTCAGCCAGGGTGCCTGCGCCGGGCCATTGGGCAGCAGGCGCAGCACCGCAAGGCCGAGCAGGCATGACGGGATGCCCTCGATGATGAACAGCCACTGCCAGCCTTTCAGCCCCCAGGCGTGCTCGATCCCGATGATCAGGCTGGAAAGTGGTGCGCCGACGGCGCTGGCCAGCGGCACCGCCGCCATGAACAGGCCGATGAATTTTGCCCGTTGCGCCGCCGGAAACCAGTAGGTGAGGTAAAGGATCATGCCGGGAAGAAAGCCCGCCTCGGCAAGGCCGAGCAGAAAGCGCAGGATGAAGAAACTCCATGGCCCCTGTACAAAGGCCATGGCGGCAGAGACAAGTCCCCAGGTGATCATGATGCGGGCGATCCACAGCCGCGCCCCGACCTTCTCGAGAATGACGTTGCTGGGCACTTCAAACAGGAAATAGCCGAGAAAGAAGATGCCCGCACCCCATCCATAGACATAGGGCGTCAGACCGACATCATCGTTCATGGTGAGGGCCGCAAAGCTGATATTCACCCGGTCGAGAAATGCGACGAGATAGAGCACCATCATGAAAGGAATGATGCGCAGGCTTATTTTACGGTACGGATCTACCGTTTCGTTCAGTGACATGCGTGCCTCCCAACCCACTGTCGTGATCTGCCGCTTCTTTGTCAGGCCAGATCGATCGTCTTGTTCTTGAATTCCTGCAGAATCATCTCATTGATATCAGAAATGATGGCGATCCGGCCATTGTTAGGATCACCGATCCGGAACTGCGCCAGAAGCGTGATGTTCATGCGGCAGCGCTGGCGCATCGTGGTGGCAAACACAGATTTTGTTGCCGTCCGGATCGCGGAAATAGGCGCCGTAATAATGCGCATGATAATGTGGCCGAAGGCCGGGCGGACCGTCGCAACGGCCGCCGCTGGCCAGAGCCAGGGCATGGATGCTGTCGACACTTGCCCGGTCCGGCGCCAGAAATGCAATCATCTGACCGTTGCCGGATTGGGCCGGTTCCCCGTCAAAAGGCATTCCGATGAGAAAGAGCGGGCGCCCGCCATTCCGCGGCTGCCAGCCCGCCCACGGTTTCTGCGGATCGGAAAAACGCAGCCGATTGCCCAATATCTCCATGATCGGGGTATAGAAGGCGACCGCGCGCGCGAAATCATTGGTGCCGACGTAAACATGCGAAAACATGGATGTCCCCCTTGGTCGCCCTGCGCTCCGGTTGTAGGGCTGCACAGCACCCTCAGATTCGGATTTGCGCCGGAAATTAGCACGGCGGGCGTTGCGGGCAAGCGCTGCAATTGTGTATCGGTGGTTTTGCCCATGAAAGGAAATTCAAATTGTCTCCAACCACTTCCGCCGTTTTCAGCAAGCCGTTTGCGGCACTGCTTTTCGACATGGATGGCACGATCCTCAATTCGCTGGCTTCCGCCGAGCGCATATGGGGCAACTGGGCACGCCGCCGGGGCCTTGATGTGGAAACGTTCCTGCCAACCATGCACGGCGTTCGCGGTGTCGACACGATCCGCCGGCTGGCTTTGCCGGGGGTGGACCCGGAAGCGGAGGCAGCGGAGATCGAGCGGGAGGAAATCGACGATGTCGAAGGCATCGTCGCGATTGCCGGAGCAGTGGCGTTTCTGAACTCTCTGCCGCCGCAGAGCTGGGCGATCGTGACCTCAGCGCCCCTTGCATTGGCACAGCGGCGGCTGGAGGCTGCAGGCATTGCCGTACCCCGGACCATGGTGACGGCCGAAGACGTGTCGGTCGGCAAGCCGAATCCGGAATGCTATCTGCTCGGTGCCGAAAAACTCGGCGTGGATATTGCGGACTGTCTGGTTTTTGAAGACGCGCCAGCCGGTATTCAAGCCGGTGAGGCGGCAGGTGCCGAGGTCATCGTGGTGACGGCGACGCAGGTGCACGCGATTGCCACCGCTCACCCGACAATCGCCAGCTACGACACCATCGCCGCCAGTGTCGGCACTGACGGGAAAATCTCCATCGTCAGCCGGTAGGGCGAACGGGACCGGGCGTTCAGGCGTTCGCCCGGCTAGTGGAACGAATTTGACATTCGCATCCCATTTCACATGACGCGCAGCATGCGAATGTCGAATTCAAAGTTCCACTAGAATCTTATCGCTGCTAGTGGTCCTTTGATTCTGACATTTGCCTGAACGGCCGGTATCAACGGGATGCAAATGTCAGAATCGGACCACTTGCATAGAGATTGCCATACTGTTCGCGCAGCACGTTCTTCTGCACCTTGCCCATGGTGTTGCGCGGCAGGTCATCGACGAAAATGATCCGTTTGGGCTGCTTGTAGCGCGCAAGGCGATCCTGCAGCGCGTCGAGAATGGCTTTCTCATCGATGTCGGCGCCGGGGTGCCGGACCACGACGGCGGTCACGCCCTCGCCGAAATCCGGATGGGCAACGCCGATCACCGCGCTTTCCACGACGCCCGGCAGTTGATCGATTTCGGTTTCCACTTCCTTGGGATAGATGTTGTAGCCGCCCGATATCACCAGATCCTTGCCGCGGCCGACAATGTGCACATAGCCACCCGCATCGATCTTGCCGAGATCGCCGGTGATGAAGAAGCCGTCATCGCGGAACTCCGCCTTGGTCTTCTCCGGCATGCGCCAGTACCCCTTGAACACATTCGGCCCCTTGACCTCGATCATGCCGGTTGCATCGGCCGGGAGCATCGCGCCGGTTTCCGGATGGGTGATGCGCACGGCAACGCCTGGAAGCGGGAAACCGACCGTTCCGGCAATCCGCTCGCCGTCATAGGGATTGGAGGTGTTCATATTGGTTTCGGTCATGCCGTAACGCTCCAGAATGGCATGGCCGGTGCGCTGCTGGAATGCCCGGTGCGTATCGGCAAGCAGAGGCGCCGAGCCGGAGATGAACAGCCGCATTCCCTGGACGGCATTGCGGGTCAGTCCTTCATTCTGCAAAAGCCTGACATAAAAGGTGGGAACGCCCATCATGGTGGTGGCGCGCGGCATCAGTGACAGGATTTCCGCCGGGTCGAACTTCGGCAAGAGGAACATCGATGCGCCGGACATCAGGATGACGTTGGTGGCGACGAAAAGCCCGTGGGTGTGAAAGATCGGCAGGGCATGGATCAGGCGATCCTTGGCTGTGAACTGCCAGTAGGCCCGCAATGTCAGGGCATTCGACAGGAGATTGTCATGGGTCAGCATCGCGCCTTTGGAACGGCCTGTCGTGCCCGATGTGTAGAGGATGGCGGCGAGATCGTCCGGTGCTCTTGGATTGTCGGGAAAATCCGCCGGTTGACCGCTTGCGATATGCATGAGCGAGCCGCCGCCGTGGTCATCGAGCGTCTCAACCAATGCTCCATATTTCGATGCCACGGCCTTGATGCCATCGGCTGCCTGCGGCGTTGCCACGACGAGACGCGGTTCGGCGTCACCGATGAAGTAGTCAAGTTCAGCGAGGGTGTAGGCGGTGTTCAACGGCAGATAGACCGCACCGCAGCGGATGCAGGCGAGATAGAGCATCAAGGCTTCGGCGCTTTTTTCCACCTGAACGGCCACCCGGTCGCCGGGCACAACGCCCAGGTCGCTGAGGGCGCCCGCAAACTGGCCGGAGCAGCGCAGCATGTCGCCATAGGTCCATGTGCGGCCGTTGCCTGTTTCAATGAACACCGTGTTGCCGGCTGGAATGGCATGCCGGATGGCGTCAAACAGGTGGTTGCTCATGAACTCAGTTCCTCGTCGTTTGCTGTGTTTTTGCCGCGGCGCAAACGACTGTAGCAGAACGCAAACGATACCGCCCAAGCGATATCGGGCTGAAAGCCTGACAGGCCGGTATAACTGGCGGGAGCGGATTTGCCGCTCCCGCCAGCAGAGAGATCGGGCGTTAGCTCTTGCCGCCGTTCTTCTTGCATTCGGCGCGGAACTTGTGGCGTTCCTTGCCGTGCAGGCCCTTGGCATCAGCCTGAGCCGAGCAAGCCTTGGAGATGGCTGTCTTGGCCGGAGTGGTTGTTGCTGTGGCAGCCGGGGCAGTAGCGGGCTTCTTGGCCATGGAATTGGCCGGCGGCTTCATCGTGGTTGCCGGTGCGGTTGTGGTCGCTGGCGCTGTCGTTGCGGGGGCTGCAGTCTGTGCCATCGCGCTTGTGCCGACAAAGGCAAGGATCGCGGTGGCGGTAAGGGTGGCAACTAGTCTCATGGTCGTTTCCTTTGAGTTACAAACCCGTTTTGTAGCGCGTCATGACGCGAAGTTTTCTCGCGCTACGGTTGCACCTGAGCACTGCTTGCATTTCGCCAAGCCCTTGCAAATCAATGAGATGCGCGGCGCTATACGTCATGCCAACATTGCTCGAGTCACAGAATATTGATCGACCGTGTTTTCTTTGTGTGCATCAACATTAATTTTTTTCCATGAAACGGCCATGTTTTGCAGCTGCTTGACGCTTGCCCATCACGGCTCTATATCGGCGCTTCAACCGAGAGCTGCACCGACGATGAAAGCCACCACGCTCGCAACCCGCTAGGCCGTAACAACCGTTTTCAACCGTTGTTGCGGCATTCAAAGCTCTCACCATGCTTCTTGCGTTGGGATCAATGATCGCCGCCGAACTTTCCTGTTCGCGTGGGATTTTTTGTTATGCTTTACCCCAAAGTTTGGACTTATTCGCTGCCGGCGGCCTTGCTGCTGATGGCTCCCTTTGATCTGCTCGCTTCGCTGGGCATGGATATCTATCTGCCCGTCGTCGTCCGCATGCCCGCGGTTCTCCGAACCACACCGGCAACAATCCAGCTGACACTCAGCCTGTACATGATCGTCCTTGGCTGCGGGCAACTGCTGTTCGGCCCGCTGGCCGACCGAATCGGGCGCAGGCCCGTCCTGCTCGGCGGGGCATTCCTGTTCGCGCTTGCCTCCGCCGGATTGGCCATGACCAGTTCGGCCGGCGTTTTCATAGCGCTGCGTGTTCTCCAGTCGGCGGGCGGGGCGGCGGCCCTGGTGGCAACCTTTGCCACTGTCCGCGACGTCTATGCGGCGCGGCCGGAAGGCGCCATCATCTATGGCCTGTTCGGCTCCATGCTGGCCTTCGTCCCGGCTTTTGCACCCATGTTCGGCGCGCTGGTTGACCATATGTTCGGTTGGCGGGCCATTTTCTGGCTGCTTGCCGGCCTTGCTGTTTTGTCCGGGCTGCATGCGTTTCTGCGTTGGCCCGAAACATGTCCGGTACAGACACATCCCGCGACACTCCAAGGCAGTTTTGGCAGGGTGTTCTCCAGCGTCACGTTCTGGACCTATACAATGGGTTTCAGCACGGCCATGGGGACATTCTTCACCTATTTCTCGACGGCGCCGCGCATTCTCATGCAGGCGCTTGGCTTGTCCTCGACCATGTTCAGTCTCGTCTTTGCAACCG
Organism: Phyllobacterium sp. MT110; assembly: GCF_058792715.1. Classification (NCBI taxonomy): domain Bacteria; kingdom Pseudomonadati; phylum Pseudomonadota; class Alphaproteobacteria; order Hyphomicrobiales; family Phyllobacteriaceae; genus Phyllobacterium; species Phyllobacterium sp. MT110. The sequence goes on along the minus strand of NZ_JBXAFE010000001.1, from coordinate 1,504,104 downwards.
TTGCCCTTGTCATGATCGTGTGCAGCCGCTTCGGCGGTGTATTCGTCCGGCGTTGGGGGCAGCAGGGATGTCTGGTCAGGGGCATGGCATTGTTCCTGGCCGGCGCGGTGTTGCTGATTGCGGGGCAGATGGTCCTGCCAATCTCCATTGCAACGTTCATGGTACCGATGTGGATCATGGCGTGCGCCATATCATTGACATCCGCCGTTGCGGCAAACGGGGCCTTGCACGACTTTGGCGATATAGCGGGAACGGCGACAGCCATCTACTATTTCATCCAAAGTGTGATTGTCGGGGCTGCTGGGACACTGGCTGTGGTCCTGCTTCCCGAGGCGAGCTTTTGGCCTGTTGCGGTGTTTGCAGCCGTCGCGGCCGTTGCCACGCTTGGCCTGGTGAGCCTGTCCGGACGTGATGAAAGACCTGTAACCCTTTAATTCCTAAGATAATTCGCGATCCCGGCAGGATGAGTGCCGGGGTCGCGGATATGGCAATCGGCTTATGCCCTGTAGGAATGCAGTTCCGGATCAAGCTCCACCTCCACCACATTGGTAAAGACCGCCGTGGCGATCATGATGCCGGCAAAGGCGACCAGGTTGACCAGCGTCGGCTCGTCATAACGCGCGGCCAATTTGCTCCACAGCCTCTCGGGTACCGCATTGGCATCGGCAACGACGGCCTTGCCGAAGTCCATCAGCACCGTTTCATCCGCATCCGGGACGATGGTCTCGGGCTGCAGGCCGGAATCGATCAGGGCGCGGCGGAAAAAGGCAACGGGCACATCCGCATGGCTTGCCTGCGCGATGGAGAGCGACAGAAGCCAGATGGCGCGATCCGGCAGGGCCGGGCGCAGCAGGTCGCGCAAGGTGAACCATTCGGCATAGATGCGGTGGGCGACGGGTGAATGCAGCATGATGCGCTTCATATTGGTCATGCGTCCGCGCAACTGCAGCTCCCGGTCATGCTCCGCGCGAACATCCGGTGCAGCGTGTTCATAAACGATCGGGGAAATGCGGCTCATGGGAAATATCCCTCTGTAACAGGTTTGCGGGGGTAGCGGGGCAGGATGCTCAAAGGCATATATTTTCTGGCGGCGGTGCGCCACGCAAAACCCGCTGGCAGATTCATTTCGCGGCAAAACCCGGATGTATTCCACATTGTGGAAAATTCTAGCTCCGGTTGCGGCAATTGTTGAAAGGTTTTTCGCCTGCTGCTCTGCACAAAAGATAGCCATCCCTCGCTCAATCCGTGTGCATTCGCGAATATCCGGGACGAAACAAGACGTTTCTCTTTTCGCTATTCACACTGCCTACGGGGGCCAGCACATGACAAAAACCATAGAAAATCTCGGAAACAACGGGAAAATCACGCGGCGCGCGGGCCTGTTTGCGCTAGTGGCTTCGGCCATCGCCATTGCCAGCTTCACCGCGCCACAGCCATCCCAGGCGGCTGACAAGGCCATCAAGGTCGGCATCATCAGCGGTGAGGACGAAGATGTCTGGAAAGTCGTGACGGCGGAAGCGGCCAAGAACGGCCTGAAAATCCAGACAGTCGTTTTCAATGACTATACCCAGCCGAACGAAGCGCTGGAACGTGGCGATCTCGACGCCAATGCATTCCAGCACAAGCCTTATCTCGACAACCAGATCAAGACACAGGGCTACCACATTGTTCCGGTCGGCTATACCGGCGTCTGGCCCATCGGCCTTTATTCCAAGAAGTTCAGCAAAATCGCCGAACTGCCGCAAGGCGCCGTGATCGGTGTGCCGAATGATCCATCGAATGAAGGCCGCGCCCTGCGGGTGCTGGAAGACCAGGGCGTCATCAAGCTCAAGCCCGGCACGGGCATTCTTGCCACCATCGCCGACATTGCCGAGAACCCGAAGAAGGTGAAAATCAAGGAACTCGACGCCGGTATTGTCGGGCGTTCGGTCGAAGATCTTGATGCAGCCGTGGTCAACACCGATTGGGCGCTGAAGAGCGGCCTGACACCGGCAAACCGTATCGCCCAGGAAAAGATTGCCGACAATCCTTACCGCAACTTCATTGCTGTGAAAGCCGGGCAGGAGAAGGAGCCGTGGGTGAAAACCCTCGTGTCGTCCTATCAGAACGATAAGGTCAAGGCTGAATTCGACAAGGTGTACAAGGGAACAGGTATCAGCGCTTACTGATAACCGGTTGATCTTGCAAGCAATCACGACAAAGCGGTTCGCAGCATCGATATATGCCGCGAGCCGCTTTCCCGGTTGAGGCGGGTGTCGTTGCGGCATCCCTCCAAGAGGAAAACATATGAACTCGCATGTCTCCGTTCCCGGCCAGACGGGTGCAATCATAGCCGATACGCCGCTTGCCGACGCTGTCGTGCGGCTTGAGAATGTCAAACGGCATTTTGGGGACACACCGGCTTTGGACGGTGTGTCCCTGACCGTCCGCAAGGGTGAAATCCTCGGCATCATCGGGCGCAGCGGTGCGGGGAAGTCGACGCTGATCCGCTGCCTCAACGGGCTGGAACGGCCGGAATCCGGCGCCATTTTCGTCGAAGGCCGGCAGATCACCGGGCTCAGCGAGCGGGAGCTGCAGCCCTTCCGCCGCCGTATCGGCATGATCTTCCAGCACTTCAACCTGCTGTCGGCCAAGACGGTGGAAGAAAATGTGGCGCTGCCGCTGAAGATCGAGGGCCGGCCGAGGGCGGAACGTCTCAACCGCGCGCGCGAACTGCTCGACCTTGTCGGCCTTTCCGACAAGGCAAAGGCCTATCCATCCTCCCTGTCCGGCGGGCAAAAGCAGCGCGTCGGCATAGCGCGGGCGCTGGCGGCGCGCCCGGCCTTGCTGCTTTCGGACGAAGCGACATCCGCGCTTGATCCCGAGACAACCCGTTCGATTCTTGCGCTGCTGAAGGATATCAACCGCAAGCTTGGCCTCACCATTCTGCTGATTACGCATGAGATGGAAGTGGTCCGCTCCATCGGGGACCGCGTGGCGGTCATCGATGCCGGAAAGATCGTCGAGGAGGGCCCCGTCTGGTCGGTGTTCGCGGATCCGCAGACGGATATCACCAAAAGCCTGCTGGCGGGTATTCGCCCGCAGCTTCCGGCGTATATCGCCGATGCCCTATCGCCGGAACCCGGCGGCGAAGCCGTGCTGGGCGTCGATCTCGCCGGTGCGGCGGCGCAGGGCACCCTGCTGGCCGAGCTGCCACGGCCGTTCCGCCTGCTGCATGGCGGTGTCGATCATGTGCAGGACCAGGCGGTTGCCCGGCTTTATCTTGCGGTTCCGGCAGTGCCCGCCGGTGCCGTCCAGACATTCATTCAATTTCTCGAGGCCCGTTCGGCCCGTGTGGAGGTGCTCGGCTATGTCACCGGTCATGCTTGATCTTCTCGTTCAATCCATCTGGGAAACGCTTGTCATGACCGGCGCCTCCGGTCTGATCTCGCTGGCGGCCGGCTTGCCACTGGGCCTCGCTCTCGTGGCAACGGACCGTGGCGGCATTGCGCCCAATCCCTGGGTCAACAGCGTGCTCGGCGCTGTCATCAACGCCTTCCGGTCCGTGCCGTTCATCATCCTGCTGGTGGCGCTGATCCCGGTGACGCGGCTCATTGTCGGAACGTCCATCGGCACGTGGGCGGCCATCGTGCCGCTGTCCATCGGCGCGACACCCTATTATGCCCGCATCGCCGAGGTGTCGCTGCGGGACGTCGATCGCGGGCTGATCGAGGCGGCGCGCGCCATGGGCGGCAACCGCTGGACTATCATCCGCGAAGTGCTGGTGCCCGAAGCGCTGCCTGGCATCGTTGCCGGTTTCACGGTAACGCTGGTCACCCTGATCGGCGCATCGGCCATGGCCGGTGCCATCGGCGCCGGCGGGCTCGGCGATCTGGCCATCCGCTACGGTTACCAGCGCTTTGAAACCTCGATCATGATTGCCGTGGTGATCGTGCTGATTGTCCTCGTCTGCGGCATCCAGTGGGTGGGCGACAGGCTGGTCAAGCGGCTCGATCACCGGATTTAGAAAAAGCGGTTGGCGGGGCGCTGCAGGCCAAGATTGTCGCGCAGCGTCCTGCCTTCATACTCGGTGCGGAAAATGCCGCGCCGCTGCAGTTCCGGCACGACCTTTTCGACGAAATCATCAAGACCTTCCGGCAGATAGGGGAACATGACGTTGAAACCGTCGGAGCCTTCCTCTTCAAGCCATTGCTGCATCTCGTCGGCAATGGTTTCCGGCGTCCCGACGAAGGCGAGACCGGCATAGCCGCCGAGCCGCTGCGCCAGCTGGCGCACCGTCAGGTTCTCCCGCCGCGCCAGATTGACCGTGCGTTCAAGACTGCTCTTGCTGGCGTTGGTGTCGGTGATCTCAGGCAACGGCCCATCGGGATCGAAACCTGAGGCATCATGACCAAGTGCAATCGACAGGGAGCCGACGGCGTTGGCATAATGCACGAGACTGTCGAGATGCGTGCGCTTTGCCTTGGCTTCCTCAACCGTATCGCCCACCACGACAAAGGCAGCGGGGAGAATTTTCAACCGATCGCGCGGGCGTCCGATTTTATCCATGCGGGACCTGATATCGGCATAGAGGCTTTGACCATCGGCAAGACGGGCTGGTGCGGCAAAGACCAGTTCGGCGGTTTCGGCCGCAAGCTGGCGTCCCGGCTCCGATGAGCCCGCCTGCACGATGACCGGCCAGCCCTGCACAGGACGGGCGATGTTGAGCGGGCCGCGCACCGAGAGGAATTCGCCCTTGTGGTCGAGGACGTGCATGCGCTCCGGGTCGAAATAGATGCCGCTCTCCGCATCGCGGATAAAGGCGTCATCGGCAAAACTGTCCCACAGCCCCGTAACCACATCGAAGAATTCCCGGGCGCGGCGGTAGCGCTCATCATGCTCCATGTGATCCTCCAGCCCGAAATTGAGCGCGGCATCGGGATTGGAGGTGGTGACGATGTTCCAGCCGGCACGTCCGCCGCTGATATGGTCGAGCGAGGCGAAGCGGCGGGCGATGTGATAGGGCTCGTCAAAGGTCGTCGAAGCCGTGGCGATCAGCCCGATATGCTCGGTGGCGCCCGCCAGCGCGGACAGCAGGGTGAACGGTTCGAAGGATGTCACGGTGTGGCTGCGCTTCAGCGCTTCCACCGGCATGTTCAAGACGGCCAGATGGTCGGCCATGAAGAAGGCGTCGAACTTGCCGCGCTCCAAGGTCTGGGCGAAACGTTTGAGGTGGGTGAAATTGAAGTTGGCATCGGCATAGGCACCGGGATACCGCCATGCGCCAGTGTGGATGCTGACGGGCCGCATGAAGGCGCCAAGATGCAGCTTGCGTGTCGTGCTCATCGCATGTCCTTTTACAATCCTGCCTGTGAGGGAAACAGTCTGTGGCTCGTTTGCATATGGGGTGGTCAGCTTTGCGGGAGAAGGCCCATGCGCCGCGAAATGAAACGTTCCATCGCCGACAATCCGTCATAGATCATGACGGCGAGAACACCGACGATCAGGCCGCCCTGCAGAACAAAGGAAAGGTTGTTGGATTGCAGCCCGGCAATGATCACTTCGCCCAGCGTTTTGGCGGCAACCGTTGAGCCGATGGTGGCCGTCGCCAGATTGATCGTTACGGAGAGGCGTATGCCGGCAAGAATGATTGGCATCGCCAGCGGCAGCTCTACTTTGACAAGCCGCTGCCAGCCGGTCATGCCGACGCCGCGCGCCGCATCGGTGACGGTCGGCGGCAGGGTGGTCAGGCCGGTCAGCGAATTTTCGAAGATCGGCAGCAATCCATAGAGAAACAGCGCGATCAGCGTGGGCTTTTCACCAAAGCCGACGGCGGGGACGGCAAGCGCGAGCACGGCCACGGGCGGAAATGTCTGGCCGATGTTCACCAGACTGCGGGACAGCGGCAGAAACTCCGCGCCGAAGGGGCGCGTGACCAGAATGGCCAGCGCGACGGCCACAATGGTCGCGCCCGCCGTTGCAATGGCAACGGTGCGCAGGTGGAGCAGCGTCAGGGTCAGCAGGCTGCCCTGATTGTAGATCACCGGAGCGTTGTTCTGTGTCAGCGGGCGAAAGATGGGTTCAAACCAATCGGGCCGCAGGAGAAACACGATCAGCAGCGCCAGAATGCCGATGCGCAGAATGGTGGGCAGGCGCAGTTTCATGCGGCGGGCCTCGATGCCCGCTTGACCAGGCCATCGACGGTGACCCGGCCGATGGCTTTACCGGCCTCATTGACCACGGGCAGGGCAGGTCGGCCCGACCAGAGAAGCTCGGCCAGGGCATCGCGCTGGGTGGCGGAGGCCGGAATGGCTTCGCCCTCGGCTGTGCCGGGTTCCACCGCATCACCTGCGGGGCTGAGGGACAGGAAGCGGAACGGCCGGTCACCGGTGCCGACCAGCGTCGCGACGAAATCGGTTGCGGGATTGGCGAGAATTTCTGCTGGCGTCGCATATTGCAGCAGGTTGCCGCCATCCATCACCGCGATCTTGTGGCCGAGATGGATCGCTTCCTCCATGTCATGCGTGACGAGGATGATCGTGGTGCCGAAGCGCTTCTGGATGGCAAGCAGATCTTCCTGCGCCTTCGAGCGTATGACGGGATCGAGCGCGCCGAAGGGCTCATCCATCAGCAGAACATTGGGTTCGGCTGCCAGCGCCCGGGCAACGCCGATGCGCTGCTGCTGGCCGCCGGAGAGTTCATGCGGATAGCGCGGACCGAATGTTTCCGGGTCGAGCTGGAACAGGGCGAGCAGTTCACGCACGCGGGCATCGATCCTGGCCTTGTCCCAGCCGAGAAGCTCGGGAACGACGGCGATGTTCTGCGCCACGGTGCGGTGCGGGAAAAGGCCATGCCCCTGAATGGCGTAACCGATGCGGCGGCGCAGTTCGTATCCGGGGAGGGTGCGGTTGTCCTCGCCATCGAGCTTGATCACCCCCGCTGTCGGTTCGACCAGCCTGTTGATCATGCGCATCAGCGTTGTCTTGCCCGAGCCCGACGTGCCGACGATGACGGTGATCGTTCGCGGCTGGACGACCAGCGAGACGTCGTTGACGACCGTTGCAGCACCATAGCGCTTGGTGATGTTCTCGATTTCAATCATGCGGATGTCCTCGAGTGAAAGGGGGAGCTGAGTTCGACCGCCGCGTCGAGAATGATGGCCGCGGCAAAGGCGAGAAGCACGGTGGGCACAGCTCCGAGCAGAACCAGGTCCATGGCGGTCTGGCCGATGCCCTGAAACACGAAGACACCGAAACCGCCGCCGCCAATCAACGCGGCGATGGTGGCAAGGCCGATGTTCTGCACAAGGACGATGCGCACGCCGGTCAGGATCACGGGAAAGGCCAGGGGAAATTCCACCCGGAACAGGCGCTGCCATTCCGTCATGCCGACACCGCGTGCGGCATCATTGGCCTGTGGCGGCACGCCAGCCAGACCGACCACCGTGTTGGCCACCACCGGCAGCAGGGAATAGAGAAACAGCGCGACGAAGGCCGGTGCCATGCCTATGCCCTTAATGCCGATTTCCGCTGCACCCGGCACGTGTGCCGCGATCCAGCCAAGCGGGGCGATCAAAATGCCGAACAGAGCGATGGAAGGGATCGTCTGGACGATATTGAGAACGTTCAAAACGACAGCGCGCAGCTTCTGCACCCGGTGACACAGGACGCCAAGCGGTATGCCGACGATCACGGCAGCGGCGAGCGAGCCGAGTGCCAGCGTCACGTGCTTGCTGGCCTCCGCCCAGAAACTGTCGGCGCGGGCGCTGTATTCCTTGAGAATCGACAACTTGTCCCAGCTGCCGGTGAACAGGACAAAACCGAGGAAGGCCCCGGCCAGGACCAGGACGAGGATGCGGAACGGCGGTGTCGGGCGCAGGCGCGTCAGGGCATCCGCCGCAAGCAGGGCGAAGGCAAAGAGCAGCAGCCAGAAGCCCGATGCGGGAGACACGCGCGCATAGGTGTTGCCAGGCGGTGTCAGATGGTCGGCCGCCGTGCCAATCAACAGGAGGAGGGCAGCCAAGGCGGCAAAGCTGGCTGCCAGCCGCAGTGTCGAGGGCGTGCGGAACAGTCCAATGAGAACCACTGCTGCAATGACCGCCAGAAGCGTGGGGCCCGCCCAGGAGGGCAAGGCCGCCAACAGCGTTTGCGGTTCACCGGCGACGATCCGGTTGGCACGGAACGTGGCGAAGGGTGCCGCCGCTACGGCATATCCGGCGATCAGGGCAATCGCGACACCGAGTTTGTCCAGACGCACGGCATGGCCTCCTTTTCGCCGGAACAGAGTGAGATTCCGATTGGCGCACCCTATTCCGGCAAAGAGCGGATTTACTTGAGGAAGCCGTTTTTCTTCAGAAAGTCTTCCGCAACGACCTTTGCCGGTTCACCGCCAACCTGTACGCGGCCGTTGAGTTCCTGCAGCGTGACAAGATCGAGCTTTTCGAACACCGGCTTCAGCAGGGCTTCGATCTGCGGATGTTCCTTCAGAACCGCTTCGCGAATGATCGGCGCCGGCTGGTAGACCGGTTGAACACCCTTGTCATCCTGCAACACCACAAGCCCGGACGGCGCAATGCCGCCATCGGTGCCGTAAACCATGGCTGCATTGGCACCGTTGGTCTTGTTGGCCGCAGCGGCAATGGTCGCGGCAGTATCGCCGCCGGAGAGGGTGATCAATTGTTCGGGTTTCAGCTTGAAGCCATAGGTTGTCTGGAACGCCGGCAGGGCGGCAGCCGAATTGACGAATTCGGAGGAGGCGGCAAGCACCACCGTTCCGCCCTTGGTGACATATTTGCCGAAGTCGGAAAGGGTTGCCAGCTTTTCCGCGTCCGCCACTTCCTTGCGCAGGGCAATGGCCCAGGTATTGTTGGCGGGCGAGGGTGTCAGCCAGACGATCTTGTTGGCATCGTAGTCGAGTTTCTTGGCGGTCTGATAGGCCTTGGCCGCGTCTTTCCAGGCTGGATCATCGGCCTTCTCGAAGAAGAACGCGGCATTGCCGGTATATTCGGGATAGATGTCGATTTCCTTGGCCGTGATCGCCTTGCGCACGATCGGGGTGGCGCCCAGTTGGATGCGATCGGTGGTTGGAATCTTGTTCGCGTTGAGAACGGCCAGGATAATGTTGCCGAGGACACTGCCTTCGGTATCGATCTTGGAAGAAACAACGACCTGCGCACTGGCAGATCCGAGAGAAAGCGCCAGAGCAAGCGCCACGCCGAGAAAGGTTTTGCTGGTAGACATTCTTTTCGTTCCCTTTGCATATCCCGAGTTGAGGCGACCTTTTAATCACGATTACAGTGATCGGTCCGGGCATTTATTTTCGCGAAAAGATCATGCAACGAAAAATTTGCAGCTTTTCGTTCGCCCGTGAGCTTGTCCTATTTCAGGCGATGTCTCAAGCCTGATATGTCAGCATTTATCACCGGAATGGCAGGAGTGTGCCGGGCGGACTCAGGCGACCGCCGTGCATATGGCGGCAAAGTGAATGCTTGCCGCCGTCAGAACGAAGCCGTGCCATATCGCATTGTGAAAGGGCAGCCGTTCCAGCATATGAAAGATGACGCCGAAGGAGTAGACGAGGCCGCCGGCGAGGATCAGCCACAAGACCGTGGCGGACAGGGCAATCGTCAATTCCTGATAGGCGGCAACGCCGCTCCATCCCAGGGCGAGATAGAGAACAATGGAAAGCCTGTCGAACCTGTTGGGCATCAGCAGCTTCAACAGGACGCCGGCTATGGCAATCGACCAGACGATGGACAGGAGCCACCACGTGCCGCTCTTGGCCATGAGGGGGGTGTAGGTACCGGCGATGAGCAGATAGATGGCCGAATGGTCAAAGCGCCGCAGAAGACCCTTGGTCGGGGAAATCGGCCATATGTTGTACATCGCCGACAAGGCCATGGAGAGAACGAGGGTCGCCAGATAGATGGCGGTTGCCGCATAGGCGCCGGCGGTTGCTTCCTCAGGAACAAAGGCAAGCAGCAGAATCGATCCGACGATTGCCAGCGTGACACCCGCTATGTGGACGACGCCATCGGCCCACAATTCTGCCACGCTATAGTTGCGGAAGGTGAAAACCGGCAGCGGGCGGGGCGAGGAGATGGGCAATGCGGCGTCCTTGATGAAACAGTTTTTCTGGAGATTAGGCGTTTATCCCATATAACAACGAAAGACCGTGCTGCGTAAATGCCGCATAAATGTGTCTTGGCGGCAAGGATCTATTCAGCAACTGCAGATTGATCTGCGCACCTGCGGACGGTTATTCGCAGGCGATTCTTTCGATCTGGTCCGATTGCTTTTTCTCCGGCCATTTTCTTGTTATTTGCCGGACATGTTTGATAAAGTAGTATTTTAACAAAACTCGTTCGTAATCATTTGAAATCTTGTAATAATTTGTCATGTTTGGTGAATATTTTTCCTGAACGATTCTGGTTGGTTACTTCTCCAATTTAAGCCATAATCATTTCATCACATGGGAAGACTATGGGTTCTGGGGAAACCTGTAGTTGGTGACAGTTTCTGAATCTGCACTGTTGAAATTGAGGGAGTTCAAAAATGACTATCACTCGGAATCTCATACTCGCCGGAATTATTGGCGCGGCATCATTTACGGTTGTGCCAGCCTATGCACTGACCGCGAAGGAATGCAGTGTCAAATATCAGGCGGCCAAAACAGCCGGTACGCTCGGCAACGTGAAGTGGAACGACTTCCGTAAGACCCAGTGCGCCGATGCTTCACCGGCCGCTGCAGCAGCGCCGGCGGCTCCTGCTGCCACGACCAAGCCCGCTGCCAAGGCGACAGCCGCAGCACCCAAGGCCGCCGCTCCAGCCGCTGCAGCCGCACCGGCTGCGACAGCCACGGGCCTGAGCATGAAGGACTGCAGTGCCAAGTATCAGGCTGCAAAAACCGCCGGTACACTTGGCGGCATGAAGTGGAATGATTTCCGCAAGGCACAGTGCGCCGCCGGTGCAACGGCTGCCGCTGCTCCTGCTGCTGCCGATGAGACGGCACCGACACCGCAGACGGCGACCTACAAGGATGAACCGCCGGCAGCCACGACCGCTGCTCCAAAGGGCGTTGTTTTCCCGAGCGCCGTTTCCAGCAAATATTCCACCGAAAGCGCCGGCAAGGCCCGTATGCAGACGTGCCTTGAGCAGTATTACGCCAACAAGCAGAACAACACGCTTGGCGGCCTCAAGTGGATCCAGAAGGGCGGCGGCTATTACAGCCTCTGCAATTCCCGCCTGAAGGGCTGATCACAGCAGACCAAAACAAAAAGCGGGATGAATGTCCCGCTTTTTCCTTTCGAACAAATCCTGCCAGAAATTGTAATTGTCCATGTGCACTCCCTTGTCTCGCGAGGAAGGTGGTCACCCGAGGTTTGGCCTCTGGTGACCGGGAGGTTCGTAAGCCGCCGCAAGACGACCGCCACGGCCTTTAAGCCGAAGCTCTGGACATACGCCGAGGCCCTCCCGGCCATAGGGCTGAGGAGGTGCCTTTGCGGTCGACACCGACCGCTTGCGGAGGGGTTACGAGCCCCAAGACCGATCCGTTTCGACCGGCCTCATCGCGGACCATAGTGGGAAAGTGAAGCGGGCGGAAGGGGTTAGGGCGCCAGTTTGCGGCGATGGTTTGGGTTTTGTGAATCGACTGGCTGCAGAAGCCGTCATGCGTGGTTCGACAAGCTCACCATGAGGGATGTGGCTTGGCTGCCATGCCAATCGCAGACGTTGCAGAATGACACTCCCTGCGAGCGTCAATCTCCCTCATGGTGAGCTTGTCGAACCACGAACCACGCACCAAAAATCTGCAACGGGAACACCTGAACCGGACGAAAATGCCCTAGCCGTAAACCACGCGGTTGCGGCCCTGATGCTTGGCTGAATAGAGATATTTGTCGGCCACCGCCAAGGTTTCCTCGAGCGATTGTCCGGGTTCATGCAGGGCAATGCCGATGCTGACGGTGGTTGGCGTTCTGTCGAGTTCCAGTTCCCTGCCGATGGTGCGGGCTGCAATGAGGATTTTATGCGAGATCCAGTTGGCCCGGCCAAGATCCGCATCGGTCAGAAATACGGTAAATTCCTCGCCGCCGATCCGCGCCGCCAAATCCCGTCCGCCGATGTTCGCCTTGATCACCTGGCCGATCTCATGGATGACCTCGTCGCCGGTGGCATGGCCAAACCGGTCGTTGATTGCCTTGAAATGATCGGCGTCGATGTAGAGGAGGGCCCCGGCACTGTCCATGGGCCTCGATGCGAGAAACAAGCGCTGCGTCTGCAGATAGAATTCCGCCCGGTTGAGAAGCCCGGTCAGATCGTCACGGCGGGATTCCAGATCAAGCTGTGCGGCAAGCTGCTTCAGCTTGAAGTTCAGGCCGATAAGGAATGCGCCCAGCGGGAGGCTGACCAGCACAACGATGACGGTGGTGACGCCGACAACGCGATAGGGCGTTTGCAGGCCAATCACGAAAAAGGCCAGAGCAGCCAGAATATCCGACGATATGGTGGCCATGCCAACCATGATCGCGACCTGTCTCAAGGGCGAGAGCGCGCCGAATTTGGTCATCCATAGAGTGTAGATGTTCATCTGATTTGCCGGGCCGGTTGAAAGCACCGGTATTCAAGCCCGAAACAAATGAAGAAAGCCATGCCCGCTTGTGTTTAATTCGAATTATTCTGTTCGGAAATGGCCAGCACCCTAACTGTCCAGGGCGTAACTGATGCGCACGGTGGTTCCGACATCGGGCGTCGAGGTGATTTTGAACTTGCCGGCCATGGTTTTCACCAGTTCCATGCAGTTGGTCAGTCCGAGACCAAGATGAACGCCTGCCTTGGTTGAAAAGAACGGCTCCTTGGCCTTGGCAAGCGTCGACGGGCTCATGCCGATGCCGTTGTCGGCAACGACTAGTATCAGCCGCGGGCGCTGCAGAAAGCGCCGGTGGATACTGGCCTTGATGGCAATGACAGGGGTAGCGCGGGTAGCGACGGCATTGATTGCATTGCGGACAAGTTCATCGATGATCAGGTGGAACTGCGATGCCGGAATAAGCGAATTGCGCGCGGCCTGATCGATGTCCAGCTGCAGGTTGACCGCGCTCTTCGACACGATGTCCGCAAGCAATTCGCCCAACGGCACCTTGCGGAACTGCGTCTTGGAGTGTCCGATCATCATCAATCCCTCATTAATGCTTTCAAGCTCGGCAATGGTGTTGCGGGCCGCCGCGGTCATTTCAGAGGACGGAATGGCGTTGTTGCCGACATAGCCGAGAAAAAGGCGCAGGGCGGCAATCCGCGTCCGGGTCATGTGGGCAAACAGGGTGGAGAAAGAGCGGATATGCTGATCCTTGCGCCGCGCCAGAAGGCTGCGCTGATGCATGAGCAATCCCACCAGGATAAGTGCGCCGGCGGCGCCCAGGAGCTTGTTTCTGGCGACATCCGCAGCGATTGTCGCGGTTCCCTGAAGGGTGATGCTGTGAGCCAGTGTCGAACCGGCAGTGCGAAAAATGTCCGTTTCGATTGTCAGTATGGTTTTCAGCGCCTTGTCGAACTGGTTTCCCGCCTTGATCTGCGGAACCAGTACGGTATCCACCGTCGAGATCGTCTTTTGCAGAGCCGCAATATCGGGTGCATCGAGGAACCGGTCGGCATAGTCCAGCTGCTGCAGCGATTTGAGGTTGAAGTTCATGAGCGTGACCTCCGACAGCAGGCGCGGCTCGACTTCACCTGTCCGGGTTGCCAGCGTCAGGTAACCCTTGATGCTGGCAATCTTTTCGCGCGCCTGCGAAGCCCGGACCTGGACCTCGAAGCTCTGGCTCATGATTTCGTTTGACTGGATACGATACGTGTCCGCCCGGATGAATGACCAGCAACACACCAAAGCTGCGCTGATCAGAATGATGTAGAAGAGCGGATCGAGGTATTTATCCAGCTTCATGTTCAGTCAACCGGACGGATCGAGGTAACAAACCAAACCCATATGGTGTTGCGTGCGGGGACGTAAGCTTTCGGAAGCTTGGAGAGTGGCCAGACAATGTAGAACGGGCCGCCATCATCGAGCGACAACGGTCTGAAATCCTGATCCTTGGTACAGGCCCCGCTTTGCTTGTCGGCATCGGTACAAGCTCTCTCGATTGCGATGATGGGCGCAAATTCAACAACTTCTTCCATCGTGACTTTTACAATGAAATTGTCGAATGCAGCAACTTCGAGATTGGCTTTGTCGCCGATTTTGTATTTCGCAATCATTTCCTGCAGGGAAGGGCCGCGAAAATGCACCTTTGCCCCGTTGGTCCAAGGCGTTTCCGTGACCAGATCATGCATGGGAAACTGCTGTCTCAGCTGCTCCTGGGTAAAGGTCCCCAGGGGCTTGCCTGACGTGTCCTGCATTTGAATGACCGCAGGGTCGTCATTGGCGGATGCCGTGCCGTACCAGAGCGGCGATCCGATCCACAGTGCCGCGAAAAAGACTGCAAGATATTTCCAGGCGCGCGATGCGCCTTTGTCTTCGTTGGAGATGGCGGCAGGGAAGGGTTCTTCCGACACTGCCTTTGCCATCGATTCTTCAGTTTTTTTAATGTCCAGAGCCAACCCCATTATAACCCCTTTGGTAGGAGCCCGGTTTTTAAAAGCTTTGCGCGTGCTCGCTTGTAGTATTTTTCTGCCGATGCCGCGTCTATATCAAAGCGTTCCCCAAGCTGTTCGTATATTTCCTTGCGGCTGATCCCCGACGGTCTTTGTCGCATCCAGCCGAGTATTTCCTGTTCACGCGGCGTGAGGCCGGAATGGTAGAATTCCGGTGGAGCCGTTGTTTCATTGGACAACCTCACGCTGTAGCCACGTTCTGCAACCTCCTGCAGAACGTCTACGAGGGCTCCGGGCCTTATATTGTTCTTGGCGAGGTAGCCAACCACGCCAAGTTTCTGACAATGCTCCCATTCTTCATCCGTATCGGAACCCGTGACGACAAAATGGATTGCGTCCGGTGAAAGATCGAGGATGACTTGTACAACGTCCAGGCGGTCGTCCTGTGATTTGGGGTCATAGCCGGGCATGCCGGGGTCAATGACCACAAGGTCGAACTGATGCGACTCCAGCAGGTCCAGTGCAATGGTGACATTGGCCGCGCCGTGAACAATGGATGCCGGCAATGCTGCCTGCAATTCATGGATCAGGGCCAGCCTCATGAGGTGTTGATCTTCAATGACCAGCACATGTGTATGCTTGGACGTTTGTTCCGACATCGCTCTCACGCGTACCAACAGTTGCGCGCCACTCTGATCAAATTACAGCAGTTGCGTCTACAGAGTAGTGCGATTTATGCAAAGCGCAAAATAGGGACAGGGTTGTCCCTATTTTTCTGGACATAACCGCATAGTGTTCCGACCGAAACGCGAAACGGTGCATTGAGTTGCATTGAGAGGGTATGCGGCGTGACTTTGGCTATCATTACCATCGATGGTGTCCGGGTTGATCCGACCGAACGCGTTGCTTCGATTGCAACTGTGCTTGAATGGCACAGACATTCCAGACGTGAATTGCAATGGATTGTCCGGACATGCACCGATCGTGCGGACTCCGAACAGGACAACGCATCGTCAGACCGGCGCCTGGCGGCGGCAACCGACGCGGAACATCGTGCGCGCGTTGCCATGTTGCGGTATCCGGCAAAAACGCTGGAAGAATTTGCGGCGAAGGCACAGCATATCTGTTCTCTTCTGCTGGAGGACGATGACAGTTTGGACAAGTACGAACTGTTTTCAATCCTGCAGAGGCTGATCGCACAACCACAGTCGGAATGCCAGTAAATCGAACCGGTACATGCGGTGAAATTCTGGTCCTGCACGCCTGACAGGACTTCGCACCGCATAGGAAAACGCCTCCTCAAGTGCCTCCATTTTCGAGGGAATCGACCACTATGCCGAGCAATTGGGATAAATCCCAACCTATAGATGCCCATCCGGAAACCGCAAAACTGATCCAGGGTGCGGAAGCGGTCATTCAGCAGGAGATCGGACCGCTGGCCGCGCTCTGTGACGCGTTGCGCCTGCGTCTGGATTCGTACCACAGTGCCGCCAATGCAGCTGAGCGTCTCGAGCGATGGCGGCTAGCGGTCGCCCTGCACAGTGAGATCATGGAAGTCTGGAAATCGGCGTTTCTGAATGCACGGGCCGCCGTGGATGCCTATCTCTCCAACTGTGATCTGAGCACTTTTTTCTCCTGCCGCGAAATTCTGGTGGCATCCCTGCACGGGCGCTGCAAGCCCTCCGTCGGCATTGCATTGTCGGTGATGCAATTTGAAAGCGAGCGCAACCTGCGCAGATTGGCAGATGCTTCGCCCGATATGGCGACGCACAGCGAGCCTGTCGACCGGCGGTTTCTTCGGGCGGCGGCTGCGGGCCGGCATCGGTAATTTTCGCCCCGTTTTCCACGAGGGGTGCACAAGGCCTGCCGACCGGCAGGCCTCTTTGCTTTTATGCACATCATCCGGGTGTTTGACTTTACTAGACGACTGGTCTATTCTGCCGGAATGGCAAAGATCGACACACGCACCGTACTGATTGAGGAAGGGCTGAAAGCGCTGCTTTCGCACGGCTATGAAGGGGCGGGCATCGGCCCCGTGCTCAAATCGGCTGGCGTGCCGAAGGGCTCGTTCTACCATTTCTTCGCCAGCAAGGAGGAATTTGCCTCCGCAGTTCTCGGCTTTTATACCGAGGGTAACCAGATTGTCCGGACACGGATACTGGGCGATGAAAGCCAGACGCCGCTCAAACGCCTGCGTGCCTATTTCGAATATTATGAGCAGGAATTCGCCCGGGAGAATCCGATTGGCGGCTGCCTGCTCGGCAATCTCGCCCAATCGATTGCCGCCCACAGCGACGTCCTCAGGCAGGAACTGCACCGGGCTTTCGCCGCGTGGCAACGCGATTTCCAGACGGTTCTGCGGCAGGCGCGCGCGCAGGGCGAACTGCCCGCGCATCTCGATCCCGACGAGACGGCAGCCTTCCTCATCGATGCCTATGAAGGGGCGCTGGTCCGCATGAAGACGGAAGGCAGCATCGCACCGCTCAAGCGGTTCACGACCATGACGCTCGATTGCTTGCTCAAAAACCATCCATAGGAGATTTATCATGTCCCATATAGAGACGACTGGTCTACTACAAGCGCGTAGCGGCGGAGGGTTTGCGGCATTCGTCAAAACCGCCGCGACGGCTATCTGGAACATCCATCTGCGTTATCGCGGAGAACGGGCAGGCGATCCGAGGGTCAGCAAGCTCAGCGATCATCTGCTCGACGATATCGGGATAACGCGGGAGCAAGCCCGGGAAATTGATCGCCGTCGCTGCTGATGAGGCCACAGACGCATGTGTGCGGCGGTCACCGATACGCCGCGGCACGTCTCTCCATCGGCTCAGGGGGCAAGTGGCACTACAACGTCGGTGATCGCTCCGCCCAAGCTTTGGTTGCTTGGCAGATATCCATCGCTCGGGCGTATGCGGGGCGTGCCGTCGTGCGGGCGAGATAGGCACGCTCGACTGAACCCGGCGTATAGTTGCCGGTGCGCAGACCAAGCAGGAGAGCGTAGCTCACTGAAATGTCAGCAGCGGTGAACTGGTCTCCGGTGAGAAACGGGCGATCTGCGAGACGCCGGATGACCAATCCCAGCCGGCTATGAAAGGTCTCCAGGGCCCAGTTTGTGACCCTGGCATTTCGCTCCGCTTCGGGCGCGAGCGCGCGACCAACAAAGACGGCGTTCATTGGTTCCGCGAGCCCAGCCTCTCCCAAATGGAGGAATTGCAGGTAAGCGGCGAAAGCCGGATCATCCGGGGCAACGGCGAGCGGGCTCGGGCCGTGGCGGGCGAGCAGGTACTCGAGGATCGCGATCGATTCGACCATGATCGTCTCGCCGTCCTGTAGCGCCGGGATAAAGCCGGCGGGGTTGATGGCAAGAAAATCGGGATCATTCCCGACAGTGAGCAGATCAACCGGGCGCAGCCGATACGCCACTCCCAATTCCTCGAGCAGCCAAACGACACGGAACCCACGACCTTCGCCATAGACAGTGAGCATACTTGAGCGTCCTTACGTTGGCTTAAGCGCTTCATTCGCAGGAGCGAGATTTCCGCATATACTGCTATCGCCAGGTGACGATATGCGCAAGGCTCGTCATACACGCGGCATCATGCAGCGCCGGTCCTCCGTTCACGGCCTAGCCTGTTTTCGCGGTTTCCGAGCCATTCTGCCGGTTCGCATTGCAACTTTTTCCTCAGCACAATCATGCACGTAGCTCTTCCAACGGAGCAAACGCCCGATGCATATTGAAGTTTGTATTTACAGATAGACTCAAAAGATATATCGTTTGTGTATGAAAGGAGAATTTGCAATGTTTCGAAATTGTCATCACGAACGGCACGAACGCGATGAGCGTTTTGTCATGTACGGCATGGGACGCGGCTTTGGCCGCCACGGCGGCGGTCACGATGGCCCCGGCGGCGGCGGACGTTTCGGCCGCAGGGGCGGCGGAGGCAGGGTGTTCGCATCGGGCGACCTGCGTCTGGTTCTGCTGGCACTGGTCGCCGAGCGGCCGCGCCATGGCTATGAACTGATCAAGGACATCGAAGAGCTGTTCGGCGGCGCCTATGCGCCGAGCCCCGGTTCCGTCTATCCGTCCCTGACGTTCCTCGAGGAAATCGGGCAGGTAACGGCTGCGGCGAGTGAAGGCTCGAAAAAGCTCTATACCATCACGGAGGAGGGGCTTGCCTATCTCGCCGAGAACAAGAACCTGGTGGATGCGGTCCGCACGCGGATGGGCATGGTTGCCCGTTCCATGGCCGGACAGCGCGCACCGGAAGCGGTTGCCCACGCGATGGACACGCTGCGCACCGCGCTCCACCTGCACAGTCACGGCTGGGATGCGGAAGAGGCGGACCGGGTTCGCAAGATCCTCGAACAGGCGGCGCTGGATATAGAATCAGGCAAGAAAAAAGACTGATGTCTAAACCCATGCGGCGCCGGAAACGGCGCCGCATGGGAGTTCATGCAAGGGAATTCAGGCCTGGCGTCTTGTCATCGACAGGACGGAGCCGGGTGTGCCTGCATCAGACAGTGCGGCAGCGCGGGCAACATCGATGCCCGTTGCAACCACCGATACCCGGAATACGCCTTCCAGCGCATCGTCAAAGGTCGCGCCGAGAATGATGTTGGCCTGATCGTCGACTTCTTCGCGGATACGGGTTGCGGCTTCATCGACCTCGAACAGGGTCATGTCGCGTCCGCCGGAAATCGATACCAGGACGCCCTTGGCACCCTTCATCGATTCCACGTCGAGAAGCGGATTGGCGATTGCAGCTTCGGCGGCCGCCTGTGCACGGCCTTCGCCGGTGCCTTCGCCCGTTCCCATCATGGCGCGGCCCATGTCGCGCATGACCGAGCGCACGTCGGCAAAATCCAGATTGATCAGGCCTTCGCGGACCATCAGATCCGTGATGCAGGCCACACCGGAATAGAGAACGCGGTCGGCGGTGGCAAAGGCATCGGCAAAGGTCGTGGACGCATTGGCGACGCGGAAAAGGTTCTGGTTGGGGATGACGATCAGCGTATCGGCGCTGTCGCGCAGTTCTTCCAGACCTTCTTCAGCCATGCGCATGCGGCGCGTGCCTTCGAACGAGAATGGCTTTGTCACGACGCCAACCGTCAGGATGCCGGCCGAGCGGGCTGCGCGGGCAATGACCGGCGCAGCGCCGGTTCCGGTGCCGCCGCCCATGCCTGCCGTCACGAAGCACATGTGCGTGCCGGCAAGGTGATCCATGATTTCGTCGATGCTTTCTTCCGCAGCAGCCCGTCCGATTTCCGGATGGGAGCCTGCGCCAAGCCCCTGCGTCACATTGGCGCCGAGCTGGATCAGCCGGCTTGCCTTGGACATGGCCAGTGCCTGGGCATCCGTATTGGCCACAATGAACTGCGTGCCCTGCAGGTTTTCACGGATCATGTTGTTAACCGCATTGCCGCCGCCGCCGCCGACACCGAACACGGTGATATTCGGCTTCATCTCGGAAATTTCCGGCTTCTTGAGGTTAATTGACATCGTGCAATCCTTATTCCCGGCCGATGGTCTGTATCGGCGTGCAGGTACGTAATGTTATGACGGAGCTCACTCGGAGAATCAAAGCCTCTCCGTACCCCAATGTCCGGCAAAGAATCAGACAGCGGGTTTCGGCGCAAGCCCTGAAATGGCATATCGCCCGGATGGGTTGTCAAAAGTATGTCCGGAACGACGGGCGAACGGACATCGCGGATGCAATGTCCTTGAGATTGACGCAATAGTTCACGAAGGAACCATCCCGGCACTCTGATGTTTCCCTCCACAGTTTCTGATCAGGAGAATTGGCCTATGGAACTTGATCCCCAAAACGCTGTCACCGCCATACAGACCGGTATTCACCAGGCAAGCGCGCTTGTTGTCACCTATTCATTCTCGGTCCTTGGCGCCATATTGCTGCTGGTGATCGGCTACATCGTTGCCGGACTGGTGGAACGCTGGCTTTATGCCGGATTGGGGAAGGTCGGCGGATTCGACCTGACGCTGCGCCGCTTCTTTTCAAAAATCGCCCGCTATGCGGTTTTGGGACTGGTGGCGGTCATGGTGCTCGGCCAGTTCGGCATTCAGACCGCGTCGGTCATTGCCGCCATCGGCGCTGTCGGCCTGGCCATCGGCCTTGCCCTGCAGGGAACGTTGCAGAATATTGCGGCCGGGATCATGCTCCTCGCCTTGCGGCCGCTGCGTATCGGGGAATATGTCGAAGTCGGCAGCATTTCCGGCACGGTGGAGGAAATCGGGCTGTTTGCCACCCGCTTGCGGGCTGCGGACGGTGTCTATGTCCTCGCGCCCAATTCAACCCTTTGGACCCAGCCTGTCAAAAACTACACGCGCAACGGTGTCCGCCGCAATGATATTACACTCGGGGCCGATCATGGCGAGGATATCGACCGGATGCGCAAGAGCCTGGTGGCGCTGACCGCCAATGACAAGCGCATCTTGCGGGATCCGGCCCCGCAGGTCTTCGCCTCGGATCTCACGGATGAATCCATGGCCATCACCCTGCGATACTGGACATCGGCGAGCGACTTCGCTGCGGTGAAAGCCGATTTGACCATGGGAACGGGAGAACTGTTCTACGACAAGAAGCCGGCAGATCAGCAAGCCTCGGGCATTTGAATGGAACAACATCCCTCGCTTGGCGTTTCCCTTGGTGACCATGCATTTCAACAATGTTCTTTGGGAGGCTATCATGTTTAAACATTTTGCTATTGCAGCCATTGCGGCGGCGACAGTCCTGTCGGCAGCCCCGTCTTTCGCGCAATCACTCGAAATCGGGCCGGGCGGTGTGCGTCTTGTCGAACCGGGTGCCGAGCGGCCCATGCGGCGCGGCATGGATATCAGCGAGCGTGAAGCAGTGCGGATCGCCCGCGCCGAAGGTTTGCGCAATGTGGATAACATAGACCGGACGAGGTCCCGTTTCATCGTGGAGGGGACTGACCGGCGCGGCAATGATGTTCGCGTCAGCGTCGACCGGCGCACGGGCGAAGTGATTTCCGTCGACTAGCGGGCCCTTCGATCCGTATCTGACGATTTGTTGACTTGAATTGCTGCGGATTGGCGGCTAGGACAGCCATGCACAGGACGACCTGTGTCATGGTTGCGCATGGGGACGGCCCCGTTATCTCGATTGAAGGAGATGATGGTGTCCCACACCGGACTGAATTTTTCCTATTTGACTGTCGCCGTTCCAGCCAGCTCCCATCGTCAGACCGGGCGAGGTCTGTGATGGCTGGCCCTATCGAACAATTCGAAATCAAGCCGCTCGTCCGCCTGGCCGAGATCGCGGGCCATGAGATCAGCTTCACCAACGCGTCCGCCTATATGGTCCTGACCGTTGCTGTTTCCAGTGCGTTCCTGATGATGTCCATACGCAAACGCAGGCTCAATCCGGGGCGTCTGCAGTCCACGACGGAGATGCTGTACGAGTTCGTCGCCGGCCTGCTCCGGCAGAATGCGGGCGAACAGGGGATGCGGTTCTTTCCGTTTGTCTTCTCGCTGTTCATGTTCATCCTCGTGGCAAACCTGATCGGCATGTTTCCCTATGCCTTTACGGTGACCAGCCAGATCATTGTCACCTTTGCCCTGGCAATTCTCGTTTTCCTCACGGTCACCATTTACGGCTTTTGGCGGCACGGCTTGAAATTCCTGCGGCTGTTCATGCCGGCTGGCGTGCCGGTTGTGCTCGCACCGGTGATTATCCCCATCGAGATCATCTCCTACCTGTCACGCCCGCTCAGTCATTCGGTGCGCCTGTTTGCGGTGATGCTGGCAGGACACATCACCCTGAAAGTGTTTTCCGGCTTTGTGGCTGATCTGGTTGACGCGGGTGGCGTCGGACTTCTGGCCGCCGTTCTGCCGCTGGCCATGGCCGTCGCCCTGACCGGTCTTGAACTGCTGATGTCCTTCATCCAGGCCTACGTCTTCGCCATGCTGACATGCATGTATCTGAACGACGCGCTTCATCCCGGCCACTAAAACCAATACCCATGTGAAAGGAACGATCATGGCATGGATCTATCTTGCCCTTGCTGGCCTGTTTGAGGTGATTTGGGCTTCCACAATGAAACAGTCCGATGGTTTCACGCGGCTTGTGCCGAGTGTCATCACCATCGTCACGATGATCATCAGCTTCGGCTTGCTCGCGGTGGCGATGAAATCCCTGCCGCTCGGCACCGCCTATGCCATCTGGACGGGCATCGGAGCGGTTGGCGCATTCCTTGTCGGCATATTCTTCCTCGGTGAAGCGGTCACGCTTTTCCGGCTTGCAAGCGTCGGCTTCATCGTTGCGGGACTGATTGGTCTGAAACTATCGACGCTGTAGGCAATGGTGCGGTATCGGTCGCCGGCGTTTCGGTGCGGACGTCAACCGGTGTCTGCACCGTCTTGCCGCGCATGTTCACGATCACAACCCCGGCCAGGATGAGCATGCCGCCAAGGACCGTGCTCATTTTCGGCGGTTCGCCGGCAATGAGCCAGGCGATCAGCATGGCGATGGGGGCAATGAGGTAGAGAAAGTTTCCGGCCCGGGCGACGCCGAACGTGCCGAGCGCATAGGCCCAGCAAACCAGACCGATTGCGGTGGGAAAAATGCCGAGGAAGCCGATCCAGCCCCGTACGGCAAGCGATGCATTGCCGGTTTGCGCGATGGCCTGCGACAGCCATGGCGAAAGCGCGAGCGCAGCTGATATAAACATGATGGCCGCCACATGCAGGGCACCATAGCGCGAAACCAGCTGGCGCTGCACCGTGAAGCCCGTTGCCGAGCACAAGGCAGCGCCGAGTACAAAGGCGGCACCTGAGTTCAGGGTCAGCCCGCCAGCCTGTGCGCTGGCTATCAAGCCAATGCCGATAATGCACAACAGGGTTCCGCCCCAGGCAATGGGCGGGAACCGCTCCTTCAGGAGCGCGACGGCGAATGTCGCCATCCAGAGCGATTCAGTCTTGATGAGGAAACTTGCTGCGCCCGCCGCGACGGTTTGCTGTCCGATATTCAGGAGAACGCTGTAACCGGCGCCGCCCACAATGCCACAACCGGCACAGAGCAGGAGATGCGGCAGCGGCATGCGGGTAGGGCGCTTCCAGACCAGCCATATCGCCGCCAGCAGTGCGGCGATGGCATAGCGGATCGATGCGAGTGGCAAGGGCTCCAGTTGTGTGAGCGCAAGCTTGATTGCGGGAAAAGCTGTCGCCCAGACGAGAATGGTCGTGGAGATAGCCAGGATCGGCAAAAGTGTGGGGCGGGATGAGGTCATGGGGAGACTGTAAAACACGTTCCAGACTTGACATAGAGTGCTGATATGGCGTGAGCTGTGAGAATGAAGCACAGCTCGGATCTTCCGTCTTTCGACGCCATACAAGCGGTTCTGTCGTCCAATCGCACCGGCTCGTTCTCCGGCGCCGCCGATGAACTCGATTTGACGCATGGAGCTATCAGCCGGCGCGTCGCCATTGTCGAGGCCTGGGCCGGGACGGCATTGTTCGAACGGCATGGGCGCGGGGTTCGCCTGACGATCGAAGGGCAACGGCTTGTGCGGCTGTTCGAGCAGGCGCTTGATCTGATCGATAGCGGGGCAGCCGAATGGCGGGAGAACCGCCAGCCCGAAACCGTCAGGATCAGTGTCCTGCCGTCCTTTGCGCGGCTGTGGATTTTGCCGAACCTTGGCAAACTGGAAGGCTCTCCACCCGATCTGCGGATCGAACTGGAGCTTGACCGCCGGTATGCGCCGCTCGGCGAGGTTGACGTGGCGATACGCTATGGCCGGGGTGACTGGAGCGATGGTGTGGCCATGCCGCTCTTCGACGAAGTCCTCCTTCCCGTCGCATCGCCCGAACTGGCTCTCGTCTTGGGAGATGAACCTGAGCCAGCCGATATTCTCCGCCATCCCCTGATTCACGACGCTTATCCCGATGCGTGGCGTATCTGGCTGGCCGAGCGCGGGCACCGGTATCGCCCGCGTCCGCAGGATCGCCGCTATCCGGATTATGATCTGGGTTTGCATGCGGCGGCCGCGGGAAGCGGTGTGGCCCTCCTGCGCGCGCCCTATGGCGAGGTATTCGTCCAAAACGGCAGCCTTGTGCCGATTTCCAGCGCTCCGGTAGCCAGCCAATTGAAATTCCATGCCATCACGGAACGGGGGAGCCAACGGCGTGCCGTCCGCACGCTGCTGGAGCGCATCCGCTGGCTCTCTTCGTCGTGATTGCGCCGTTGACAATCGAACGGCGCTTGGCGAGGCTTGGTCGGAGTGTTCAGATCATGCGAGGACGAACCCATGCCGACAACCATCGCCATCATCGGAGCCGGGGCCATGGGCAGCGCCGTCGGGCAACGTCTGATACAGGGCGGAGCCCGCGTCCTTTCCTTCACCGAAGGGCGAAGCCAACGGACACTGGATCGCGTCCGGGCGGCGGGCATTGAACCGGCAGCCATCGCCGATATCGCCGGGGCCGACCTGATATTTTCCATTGTTCCTCCGGCGGAGGCAGTCGGCGTCGCGCACGGGTTCGCGCCGGTTTTGTCGGCAGCAGGTGCCAAAGGCACCTTCATCGATTTCAACGCGATCAATCCGCATTCGATGCGCGAAGTCGCATCAGTTCTGTCCGGAACAGGGTGGGATATACTCGATGGCGCCATTATCGGCCCGCCGCCGAAACCCGATAATGCAGGACCGAAATTCTATGTGAGCGGCGGTGACGATGGGATTGTCAATCGTCTCAAGGCGCTCGGCCTGCGGACGCACCGCGTTGACGGTTCGATCGGTGCAGCCTCCGCCCTGAAGATGGTCTATGCCGGCATCAACAAGGGACTGGTCGGGCTTGGAACGACCATGCTGCTGGCCGCAGCCGGATCGGGTTCCGCGGCAAGCCTGCACGCCGAGATGGCGGAGAGCATGCCGGAGCTTCTCGCCCGTTTTCAACGCTCAATACCCGATATGTATCCCAAGGCCTATCGATGGGTTGCCGAGATGGAAGAGATTGCCGAATTCCTTGGACCTGACGATCCCGGCGCGGCGCTTTTTCAGGCCATGGCTGAGGTTTTTGCCAGGATGGCCGGTGATGAGAACGGCGATGGACGTCTCGCTTCAACGCTGGATGGTGTGCTTGCCGGGAAGTAAGCCGCAAGGCGAATGACACCTGACAGACAGGTGGTCAAGCATTTCAACCATATCGACAATTTAACACGCCGCACGCCCCATGATGGGTGACAAACGGAAATCCCGATACCATATCTTGAGAAGGACATGGTTCAAGGAGTATTCCGATGCTTTCCGTGTGGCGTGATATCGTCGTTTTCCTGGATGCCTCTCTCCCCGGCGAGAAAGTTGGTGCGCACGCGGCGCGCCTCGCCAAGAAGCATGGGGCTTATCTCGTCGGTGTTTACGGTTTGACGCGGGCCGCCTACGGCTCGGCATCCGAAAATTTTGCGCGCGGGTCGGAAGCAATCCGACAGGTGATCGTTCGCCAAAGAAGCGCTGATGAGAACAAACTGATCAGGTCGGGCCGGCACTTCGCCCGGATAACCGAAGCCGAGGGCGTCGGTTCCGAATTTCGTGTTGCATGGCAGGACAGGCTTGACGACCAGAACATGGTCCGCGGCCTGAATGCGGACCTGATCGTTGCCGCGCAACCGCCGCTGGGTGATCTTCCGATGAGCTGGTCGGCCGAACAATTGCTCCTTGCAACGGGAATTCCCGTTCTGGTTGTTCCGCGGGAGTGGGACGGAGGGACTATCGGTGACAAGGTGGTTATCGCCTGGAATGGCAGCCGCGAGGCGCGCCGGGCGGTTTACGATGCCATGCCGTTTATCGTGACGGCAAAGCAGGTCACGATACTGGTCATCGAAAACGGTCGCGCTGCGGTCGATTACAATCATGAGCCGGGCGCGGATCTCCTGAGTCATCTGGCAAAGCACGATGTGCCGGCAACCGTTCTCGTCGTTTCGTCAAATGAACCGGTTGCCCACGCGATTGTACGGGAAGCCCGTGGGGTAGGGGCAAATCTGCTTGTCATCGGCGCCTATAGTCACCCGCGCTCCACCGAAATCCTGTTTGGCGGCGTGACGCGATCGCTGTTGTCCAACACCGAACTGCCGATGCTCATATCGCGTTGAGCATTGCGTCAAAGCAATGGCGCTGAAGACGCCATTCTCCTATTTCGGCGTCAGCCGCAGCAGGCGGCCGTTGCTTTCGTCTTCGATCAGCCAGAGCGCGCCGTCCGGTGCCACGGCGACATCGCGGATGCGATGGCCAAGCACCCATCGGTCCGCTTCCCTGGCGCCGCCATTGGCGTCGAAGCTGATCCGCACGAAGCCCTTCTCAACCAATCCGCCGATAAAGGCAGAGCCTTTCCATTGCGGGAAGAGGTCGCCCTGGTAAAATGCAAGACCGGCGGGAGCGATGACCGGCGTCCAGTAGACAAGAGGAGCTTCGAATTCCGGGCGGGTATCATGGCGCGGGATGGGCGTTCCATTGTAATTGTCGCCGTTGGAGACAATCGGCCAGCCGTAATTCCGTCCCGGCTTCAGGAGGTTGAGTTCATCGCCGCCCTTCGGACCCATTTCATCCAGCCAGAGCCTGCCCTTGGCATCAAAGGCGAGGCCGTAGGGGTTGCGATGCCCCAGGGTCCAGATCTGTGCTCTGATACCGCCTTGCTTGGCCCAGGGATTGTCGGGAGGGGTTGATCCGTCGAGATTGAGCCGCAGCACTTTTCCCAGCGCCTGATCGGGGTCTTGAGCGGTGTCTGGCCGCATGCGATCCCCCGATGTGAGGAACAGGTGCCGACCGTCAGGGGAGAACGCGATGATTCCGCCGGGCTGGCCGCCGCTGCCCTTCGGCATCTGCCGCCAGATGACGTCGAGCCCCTTCAATGCGGCGGTCTTTCCGGCCAGCGAGAGTTCGGCGCGGGCGAGGGCGAGACTGCTGCCGCCAGCGCCCGGTTCCACATAGGTCAGGTAAATGACGGGTTTCTTTGCAAAATCCGGCGCGACCGCCACGTCGAGCAGGCCGTTCTGGCCGCTATAGGCCACTTTGGGAACGCCGCTTATCTCCGTCTTGCTTCCCTCGCGGGTAACGAGAAAAAGCCGGCCCGGCTTTTCCGTAACAAGCATGCGGCTATCGGGGAGAAAGGCTATGGCCCACGGCGTGTCAAAACGTGCAACGGTCGTTGCCGTGAAAGGCGTGGTGGTGCTCGGCGCATTCCTGCCCGCATTGACCGATGGGGCAGCCCATGCAATCGAGCTTGAACCAGCAATGCCAAGGATTGCAAGGACGACAGCTACAGCACGACGACTCATGAAAGCCCTCCAGTGAATGCCGGTTAATGCCTCATGTTGCACATAGGTGTGCTGTCGGCGGCATGCAAGCGCTGGCCAGCGGATAGAGGTTGGCGGTGGCTCAGTCGGCGCGGCGCCAGACCGAGACCTTGCAGATCAATCCGCCAAGGACGCAGCCGGACAGTTCTATGCCCTGGTCCGAAACCTTTGCCTTACCCGTATAGGTCTGGCCATTTTCGGTGTTGTAGAGGGTTCCGGAATAGGTTCCTTCGCCGTTTGGCTTCAACGTTACGGCCTGAATGCCGACAACTGGCCGGTTGCGCTTGGACGCATCGGGATTTTTCACATCGTTGACGGGCGCGCTCATCCAGACGACCGTGCCGCAAATCCCGGCGCCGCAGTCGCTGAGCCGAACCTTCGTGCGGCCGGTATCATTGACATAGGTTCCGGCAATATCCTGTGTCTCGGCGACGGACTGGCCAGTCAACGCCGCAAGAAAAAGACACGAGAAAATAGCGTTTCGCACAATCATCAATGGGTATCTCCTGGCCATCACGGGCCGTTGGGTTTGCAAGCCGGTTAACAACCGTATCCTGCGCACCCTTACAGGACAAGTATGGCATTCCTGTGCACACGGGGCGCGCGGCCGCCGCCACGAGGAGAACAAAAACAATCGGGCGTGCTCTCCGGTCATCCCGGGAGCGCCGCCTGAAAATATATTCTGTATCAATGGGTTAGAACTGTTCCTTTGCCAGGAACCATATCAGGTGTTGTATCGTCCAGCGCATAATCCTTTTTGCCCGAACCGCCGAGCGCCAGATATATGACCGGCGTCGTAAAGAGCGTGAGGATCTGCGAGACGACAAGTCCGCCGACGATGGCAATGCCAAGCGGCGTGCGCAGTTCCGCGCCGGGGCCTGTGCCGAGCGCCAGGGGCAATGCGCCGAGAAGGGCGGCCATGGTCGTCATCATGATCGGCCGGAAGCGCAGCAGGCAGGCCTGATGGATCGCCTCGGCCGGGGCCAGACCCTGATGGCGCTCGGCTTCAAGGGCAAAGTCGATCATCATGATGGCATTCTTCTTCACGATCCCGATCAGGAGAATGATGCCGATCATCCCGACGATGGACAGGTCCTGGCCGAACAGCAGCAGGGCCAGCAAGGCGCCGAGACCGGCCGAGGGCAGGGTGGATATGATCGTCAGCGGGTGAATGGCACTTTCATAGAGAACGCCGAGCACGATGTAGACCGCTATGACCGCCGCCAGGATGAGCCATGGCTGCGTGCTCAGGGAACTCTGGAAGGCCTGTGCCGTACCCTGGAACGTGCCGGTGACGGTGATCGGGAGCCCCGCCTTCAACTCCGCGGTGTGGATGGCGGTCACCGCGTCGCCGAGGGCTATGTTGGGCTTCAGATTGAAGGAGAGTGTCGTTGCGGGCATCGACCCCTGATGATTGATCGTCACCGGCGACACGGTTGTTTTCACCGATGCCAGCAGGCTCAGCGGAACGAGCTGGTTCAGCGTCGACGAGCGCACGAACAGATGATTGAGTGCATCGGTGGACAGGCTGTAGCGCGGGTCGACCTCGAGCACGATGTGGTTCTGGCTGACCTGTGTGAACTGGGTTGCGACCTGACGTTGTCCGAATGCATCGTAGAGCGTGTCATCGATGGCCTGAACACTCACGCCGAGACGCGATGCGGTGGCACGGTCGATGTTCAGTGTTGCGCTCGTGGCTTCGTTCTGCTTGTCGGAGATCACGTCCTGGACCTCGGGCAATGAACTGAGGGCCTTGGACATGACGGCGGCCCATTTGGTCAGTTCGTCCGTATCCTGAGCCTGAAGCGTGTACTGGTATTGCGATGCTGATGAGCGGCCGCCGACCTGAATATCCTGACGTATCCGCATGCCGAGGGTGAGCCCCTCCATGCCCGCGACGGCTTTCTTCAGGCGCGCTATGACCGCCTGGGCGGCGCTGCGCTGGCCGAACGGCTTCAGATTGATCTGGACCTGTCCCACGGCGGTGGAAGGGCTGGGGTTGATCCAGTAAGCCACATTGTCGACCGCCGGATCACGCATGATGATATCGCCAAGGTCTTGCATTTTGACAGACATCGCATCGAAGGAAATATCTGTTGCGGCCTGTGCCTGCGCCTGAATGAAACCCGTATCCTGTTCGGGCAGGAATCCCTTGGGGACGATGACGTAGAGCCACACCGTCAACACGAGGGTAATGCAGGTGACCACCAGCGTGATGTTGTGATGCCGGAGAACGAAATCCAGTCCACGGCCATAGGCGCGCGTGATCGAATTGAACAGCCGCTCGGACCAGTTGAAGATGCGCCCGTGCGATGTGTGTTTTTCGTCGCGGATCAGCCAGGCGCACAACATCGGCGTAACGGTCAGGGATATCAGGCCGGACATCAGGATCGCGACGCTGACGGTAACGGCAAATTCGCGGAACAGGCGCCCGACAATACCACCCATCAGCAGGATGGGGATGAAAACGGCAACAAGCGAAATGGTCATCGAGATGATCGTGAAATTGACTTCACGCGCGCCTTCGATGGCAGCCTGCAGCTTGGATTTTCCGTTTTCGAGGTGGCGCACAATGTTTTCGATGACGACGATGGCATCGTCCACGACAAAGCCGACGGCAATTGTCAGTCCCATCAGCGACAGATTGTCCAGACTGTAGCCGAGAAGGTACATGACGCAAAACGTGCCGAGCAGCGACAGCGGGATGGTTATGCTCGGAATGAGCGTTGCCCAAAAGTTTCGCAGAAACGAAAAGATGACCATGACGACGAGCGCGACGGTGATCAGCATCGTGATCTGCACGTCGAACACCGATGCGTCGATGATCTGCGTGCGGTCGCCGACGACTGACAGTTTGACGCCAGCTGGCAGCCCGGCTTCCAGTGCGGGCAACCTGGCCTTTATGTTGCTGATGGTTTCGAGAATGTTCGATCCGGCCATTTTGTGCACATCGATCATGACCGAGCGTTTCGTCTGCAGCCATGCGGCCTGTTTGTTGTCTTCAGGCCCCGCGATCACCTTGCCTACATCCTTGAGGTAGATCGGAGCGCCGTTGCGGTAGGCGATGATGGTGTTGCGGTAGGTCGGAACATCGACGATCTGGTCCGTGGCGTCGAGGACGGTGGTGCGGCCGTCGCCGCTGATCGAGCCTTTGGGTGTATTCACTGTCTGGCTGCCAACGATGCTGCGGACATCCTCCAGGGTGAGCCCGCGTGCGGCCAGTTTGTCCGGGTCGATCTGAATGCGCACGGAGGGACGCTGCGGTCCGTGAAAATCCACGAGCCCCACACCGTTCATCTGCGACACCTGCTGCGCAACGATGTCTTCGGCGTAGTGGTCGAGTTCGGTGAGCGGAAGGCGGTCGGAGGTCAAGGCCAGCGTCAGCACCGTGGCTTCGGCGGGATTGGATTTATGATAGGTGGGAGGGCTTGGCAGGCTCTTGGGCAGGCTGCCAGCCGCCGCGCCGATGGCCGCCTGGATATCCTGCGCCGCGGCGTTGATGTCCCGCGACAGATCGAATTCAATGGTGATGTTGGTTCGGCCCGAAGAACTGGTCGAGGTCATCTGATTGACCCCGGAAACATTGGAGAGCTGGTTTTCCAACGGCGTGGCGACCGACGTGGCCATGGTGTTGGCACTGGCGCCGGGAAGGGTGGCTTCCACCTGAATGGTCGGAAAGTCCACCTGGGGCAGCGAGGCGACGGGAAGCATGAAGTAGGCGACCGCGCCAAGAAGCATCATTCCCAGTGCAAGCAGACATGTTCCCACGCGGCGGCGGATGAATACCTCGGAGATGCTCATGGCTTTGTCTCCGCTGCGCTTGCAACATTCGGCTTGGCGTTCTTTGCCGAAATCGAAGCGCCGTCGCTCAGGCGGGATTGTCCGCTGACGACGATGTCCTGTTCCGGCCCGAGACCGGATTTCAAGGCGGTAAATCCGCCCGCAGTCACACCCGCTTCGACGGAAACGGTCGCCACCTTGTTGTCGGGCTTCACAACGAAGACGTACGGTCCGCTCTGCCCGTTCTGGATCGCCGAGGCGGGAGCGGCGACAACGTTGCGGTCCGTTCGTGTCACCACCCGCGCCGTCACCAGCTCGCCGGGCCACAGGCTCAGGTTTTCATTGGGAAAGGTGGCCTTCAGCTTGATCATGCCGGTATTCTGGTCCACCTGGCTGTCAATGGCGGTGATCTTGCCGTCAGCAAGATGCTGCCGGCCGTCACGGCTGTCGACGGCGACCGTCAGCTCGCCGCTGTTCTGGCTGGCCAGGAGGTCGGGAAGGTCGTCCTGCTGCAGTGAGAACTGGACTGCAATCGGTTTCATCTTGGTGATGGTCACGAGACCCGCGGCGTCCGATACATGAAGCATCGAGCCTTCGTCGACCAGCTTCAGGCCGGTGCGGCCGCTCACCGGTGCAGTGATCGTCGCAAATTCCAGATTGAGCTTGGCGGCATCGATGGCGGCCTGATCGCCGGCAATCGTTGCTTCCAGAATAGCCACCTGACCTTTGGCGGTATCGGCGATCTGGACTGCACCATAGCCCGAACTCGATAGCTTGGACGCGCGGTCATAATCGGCCTTTGCAACAATCAGCTGGGCACTGTCCTTGGCCAGCGTGGATTGGGCACGGGCGAGTTCAGCTTCATAAGGGCGCGGATCAATCCGGGCCAGCACGTCGCCGGCTTTGACATCCTGACCTTCCTGAACGGCCAGATTGAGCAGCTGGCCGTCGACCTTGGTTCGCACTGTCACGGTGGACAGCGCTGTCACGGTGCCAAGGGCGGAACGCTCAATCGACAAATCGCGAATGTCGGTTTTCCCGGTGGTGACGGGGATAGCAGTCGGCGCGGAAGCTGATTTTACCGGGTGACCGTTCAGGGACGGCCAATAGTGCTGTCCGGCGAAACCGGCTGCGGCCAGCACGACAAGGCCGCCGATCACAAAAAACCGGCGGCGGCTGCGGCCACCCGGCTTCGGCCCGGCGGGCTCGTTCAGATGACCATCGTCCTGACGGAATTCATTGGGGCCGCGGTTCAGCATGGGCAAGCACCAAGATAGGCAAAGGCGCAATCAACCGATAGCGAGCGTGCCGCGTGAGGAACAGATGGCGGCCCATGGGGTCGTTTTCGGCCAAAGTGCCCGATAGGCCAGAACCGGCGGGGGTTCTGTACAGAAACAACAGCGTCTAATTCCATCTTTGGCACCACCGAGGCAAGAAAATGCGGCAATCAATTTTGCTGCTGCCCCGATAATGGATGCCTGGTCATGCTCTCGACTTCGCGCGAACATGAAATGTATTTTAGAAAGTGCGTGCCGGGCACCGTGCGAGGTCAATCGCCGCCGAGCGCCTGGTCTTCCGGCATCCGCCCGATGAGATAACCGGCACCGGCGATGGTATGCAGAATGGACTCTTCGAAACCGGAGTTCAGCTTCTTCCGCAACCGGTGAATATGCATGTCGACGATGTTGCCCTTCGGCTCGAAATCATAATCCCAAGCCGCCTCGAGCAGCATGGACCGGGTGACGACCGCATTGGCATGCTGCATGAGCGTGCGCAGAAGAAGAAATTCGCGGTTCTGCAGGTCAATGGGGGAACCGGCGCGCGCGGCCTGCCGCTTCTTCACGTCCAGCGTCAAATCTCCGACGCTCAGTATATCGGCCCCAGCGGTCCGGTCGTTTCGTCGCTGCAATGCCTGGACGCGGGCAAGAATTTCCGAAAATGCGTAGGGCTTGCCGAGATAGTCATCGCAGCCGCTGCGCAATCCCTCAATTCTGTCCTTGGCGGTGGCGATGCCGCTGAGCATCAGTACCGGCAGGTTGATCTTCAGCCGGCGCAGTTCCGCAACGACGGCCAGGCCGTCCAGGCCCGGAAGGATGCGGTCGATGATGGCCACGTCGTAAATGCCCTCCATTGCAAGGGTCAGCCCGAGTTCGCCGCCCGCAGCATGATCGGCCACGTGGCCGCTTTCGTTCAGGCCGCGCGTCAGGAAGCGCGCCGTCTTTTTGTCATCTTCGACGATCAGTATTCGCATGGATGACGTTTCCATTTATAAAATGCATTTAATGTTTTGGCGAAGTCGCATCAGGGTCGCACCAATTATGGTGTATAGCAAAGGCCCGCCTCTCAGATTCAATCTCAATTGGGCGTTTTCATGGAGGTGACGTGTCGACAATTCTTGTAATCGAGGATGATGTCCGGACAGCGTCCGAAATCGAAGCGGCGCTGATCGACAACGGCTGTGCTGTCAAAATAGCCGCCGATGGCCGAGCGGGGCTGCTCGAAGCCGTGACGGGCAAATATGATGCCATCGTTCTTGACCGCATGCTGCCGGGAGAACTGGATGGGCTGGGCGTCCTGTCGACCCTGAGAGCTGCCGGCATCCACACGCCGGTGCTGATCCTGAGTGCGCTTTCCGCCGTGGACGAGCGGGTCAGGGGATTGAAGGCAGGGGGCGATGACTACCTGACCAAGCCGTTCGAGTTCCTGGAGTTGACGGCACGCATCGACGTGCTGGCACGGCGGCGGTCGGTCGCCATGCCGGAAACGTCGCTTCGCGCCGGTGATCTGGAAGCCGATCTCCTGACCCATACCGTGAAGCGGGCCGGAAAACTCATCGATCTCCTGCCACGAGAGTACCGGTTGCTGGAATACATGATGCGCCATGCGGGCCAGATCGTGACCCGTACAATGCTGTTTGAAGAAGTCTGGCACTATCGTTATGACGAGCCGACGAATGTCATCGACGTCCATGTCAGCAAGCTTCGCAAGAAGATCGAAGCCACCGGAGCGGTGGCGGTGATCAGAACAGTCCGCGGCTCGGGATATGTGCTTGATGCGCCTGATTGAACTCGTCCACACAACAAGTTTCCGGCTGGCTATCGCTTTTCTGGTTCTCTTCGCTGTCGCGTCAGGGGCGCTGTTTGCCTTTCTTTCATGGGAGACCCGCGACTTTCTGACAGACCGCACGGATGAGTGGCTGCTGCGGGAGGTCACTACCTTTTCCCCGCTTGACGATCAGGCCATCACGTCGCGATTGGCGACGAGGGAATCCGTGAACGCCGTCAAGGAACGCCCGATTTCCTTGTTCGATCCGCACGGTGTGCTTCTTGCAGGCAGCCCGATGACTTTGCCTGCAGCGGACAAGACCAAACCAGATCCCCACAATTTCGCGACATTGAGGGCTGGCAAACGTGCGCATTTCCGCGGGGTTATGAGGTCATTGCCATCCGGCAACATGCTTCTCATTGCGCAGGATGTCGGGGAGCTGCGCGAATTCAACGATGTCCTTACCAACGCCATGATCCTTGGCGCTGCCGTGACGGCGGCCCTGGGCTTGCTTGGCGCGGCGTTTATCGGTGCCGGTTCCGTCAGGCAGATCCACACGATTTCAGATGCGACCCGCACCATCATGAGCGGAGATCTGACACAGCGGCTGCCCGCCCTGGGCGGCAGCGGCGATGTGCGCCGGCTGGTGAAGGTCGTCAATTCGATGCTCGACGAGATCGAGCGGCTGATGCACGAAGTGAAAGGGGTTTGTGACAATATCGCGCACGATATGCGGACCCCGCTGACGCGAATGCTGGCAGGACTTGAGCGCGCCCGCCGCAGGGCAGTTACGGCGGATGATTATGCCGAATATGTCGATGGCGCGATTGTGGAAACGCAATCAATGTTGAAGACGTTCAGCGCGCTCCTGCGTATTTCGGAGATTGAAGACGGTGCGCGCCGGGCAGGGTTTGTGCCGGTGGATATGAAGACCGTCGTATCGGACGCAGTGGACCTGTACGAGCCGCTTGCCGAGGAGCGCGGGGTCGAACTGTCCGTTGATTTCGGTACGGTTCCCCTCAGCATTCTCGGCGATCCAAGCCTGCTGTTTGAAGCCGTGGGCAATCTTGTCGACAACGCCATCAAATTCACGCCGCGTGGCGGTGCCGTCAAAGTCACCCTGGACGGACATCTGAAGCGGCCACGGCTTTCAGTGGAAGACACCGGCCCCGGCATTCCCCCACAGGAAAAGGAACTGGTGCTGCAGCGGTTTCACCGGGGTGAAAGAAGCCGCCATGAACCGGGCAACGGGCTTGGCTTGAGCCTCGTGGCAGCGATCGCGCGCCTGCATGGCATCGACTTGAGCCTTGGGGAGCAGAAAACCGGCTGCAACGTGATACTGGAGTTCAACAGCCATGAGCAGGGGCGCACGCCAGGGCAGGTTCAGCCGGCGTCATAATCCCTGATCCGGCCAAAGCTATAACCCCGGGCCTTCAGTCTTGTAATCAGCACTTTCAGATTGTCCGCACCGTTGAACGTGTCCTGAAACATCTCGTCATGCATCAGAAGTATCAGCTTGTTGGGCCGGGCCAGTTTGCCGAAGCCGAAGAGGTGATCGATTTCACCGAGCAAATGATCGACGGTCTGGACAGGTTTGCCGCTGTTTTCATGCACCCATTCATGGTCCCAGCCGTAGAGAAAATAACCGCTCGCCGCGACAAATTCGAAGCCCGGTTCTTCACGCCGGTCTTCCGGCTTGCCAATCGATAGATCGTCCGATGACAGGTCTGGAAGGCGGAAGACATTGCGTCCCGGCAAGCGCGCATGGATTGGGTTGCCAGTCAGCCCCAGCGCCGTGTTGGCGCGCGCCAGATCGGCCAGCAACTCCTCAACGGAGGAATAGAAAAGGCGATAGTGATTGTTCGCATGGGTGTAGCTGTGGTTGCCCACCGTGATGAAGGGTATCGACTTGGCCTTTGTCACCAATGCTGCCCGCTCGCTGCTCGCGTCGGCATGCAAGCCCACCATGAACATCGTGGCCGGAACGTTTTGCGCTTGAATGACGTCCAGGATGTTCGACGTTCCCTCAAGCGGGCCATCATCGAAGGTAAGGTATATCGTTCGTTGTGCGAAAGCAGCGGACGAGAATATGCATAGGATCAGGCACAGAAATACGGTCCGCATGGGTTTCTCTGAAACGGCAGCAAAGTACAATGTGATTGCTTTCAGCAATTGGTACGCGGATTTGTTTCATGCGGGGCAGGAGACTGTCAAGCGAGACACCGGCGCATATCAAACGAGCCGTCAGAACTTGCTCGACATGTTGAAGCTGAAGTTCTGCACCTGGTCTCCATCGACTTTCAGCACGGGAATGGCGTAGTCAAACCGGAGGGGGCCGAATGGCGATGCCCACATGATGCCGGCGCCAACGGAAGCGCGCCATTGCATGTCCGTGTTGGTGGCGTAGGCATTGTCACTGCCGAACAGGGTGGCGACATCGGAAAAGACAGCGCCCCTGATTCCAACGCTTTCGGGTATCAAAGGCACGGGGAATTGGGTTTCGGCGGTTGCATTGACGTAGGTCGTGCCGCCGACGAAACTGCCGTCCGCATCGGTAACGCGGGAGTCGCGGGGGCCGATTCCGGCATAGCTGAAGCCGCGGATCATGTCGCTGCTGCTCTGGAACGTATCAAAGACGCTCAGACCGTTGTTGCCGAGCTCCTTGATGTAACCGCCGCCGACGCGAACAAGACCGACAATATCCTGCTGTGCCGACAGCGTCTTGTAGAAGCTGCTTTTGAAGGTGGTTTTGAGAAAGCTGGCATCGCCGCCAAGCCCGGCCGCCTCCTGTTCGAATTTCGCGTAGAGGCCGTCATGCGGGTTTTTTCCATCATCGATGGTGTTGTAGACAAGTGACCAGCTGACCGACGACTTGATCCACGTTCCCTGACTGGCGGCATCGATATAGGCCTGCGACACCAGTGTCGGGTCAGGAACGCCGCTTGCGGTCAGGGCCGCATCGTCAATGGTTATTTTCTGCTGCGACAGGTTGTATGCCACGCCGGCGGTGAGATCCGTGCTGATCGGCAGGCCGAACCGGATCGATCCGCCCGTTGTGTCCGTCAGGTATTTGTCGGTTACACCCGATTGCCGCTTGTAGATATCAAAGCCGGCTGAAATGCGCTGGCCGAGGAAATAGGGCTCGGTGAAGGACAGGGCATAGGACTGATAATTCTGGCTGTTGAAGAGCGTTGTGCCAGCCGACAGACGCAGATACTGACCGCGCCCGAGAAAGTTCTTCTCGGTGATCGAGCCCTCAACTGAGGGACCGGACTGATCCCCGCTGGTGGTGTAGCCGCCGCCGATCGAAAAATCGCCGGATGATTTCTCGACGACATCGACGATGAGCACGACCTGATCGGGCTGTGAGCCGGGTGTCGTCGAGATATTGACGCTCTGGAAAAAGTCGAGCCGCTCCAGGCGCTTCTTGGCGCGCTGGATCAGAACCTGATTGAACGCGTCGCCTTCGCTCACATCGAATTCACGGCGGATGACGTAATCCCGGGTTTTCGCGTTACCGCGGATTTCGATGCGTTCGAGATAGGCGCGCGGACCCTGGTCGATGTTGTAGACGACCGAAATCGTGTGGTTCTCGAAGTTGCGGTCACCGCGAGGGTCGATCTTGGCAAAGGCATATCCCTGGCCGGCAACCTGCTCTGACAGCTTGCTGACGGAATCCTCGACTTCCCTGGCGTTGTAGGTCGTACCCTCCGCTGTGTGCACCAAACCGCCAAGTTTCGATGTATCGACACCGTCGACCGAACTCTGGATCTCGACACCGCCGAACGTGTACTTCTCGCCTTCGTCGACCGTAACGGTGATCGTATATTCATTGGTTGCCGCATCGAGATTGGCCGTCGATGAAATCACGCGGAAATCCGCATAGCCGTGCTCGTAGTAGAACCGCTGCAGGATTTCTTCATCCGCCCGCATGCGCTCTTCGCTGTAGACGTCATTGCGCGTCAGCCAGGACAGGAAATTGGATCGGCGTGTTGTCATCAAATCGCGTAGCCGGCGCGTGTTGAAAGCGCGGTTGCCGACAAACACGATGTTGGCGATCTTGGTGCGGTCGCCTTCGTTGATGTCGAAGACAACGTTGACGCGGCCGCCATCCAGATTCATGAGGCGTGAACTGACCGTCGCGTCATTGCGGCCGATATTGTGATAAGCGGCGCGGACGGCCTCGGTGTCGGCATCGAGCGTCTGCTGATCAAACGGGCTGCGCGGCTTCAGCTTTACCGCTTGGGCAAGCTGCGTATCCTTGATCTTCTTGTTGCCCTGAAAAATGACCTGATTGACAATCTGGTGTTCAGACACCGTCACAATCAGCACACCGCCGGACTGGGTGATGCGCACATCGCTGAACAAGCCGGTATTGAACAGCCGTTTGGTTGCCGCATCGATATCGGTGCTGGAAAATGGCTTGCCCGGCGTGATGCCGAGATTGTCCTTGACCGTTTGGGCATCCACTTGGGCATTCCCGCGCACGTCGATGCGGCTGACGGTTGCCGCCTGCGCCGCCGTCGTCCCCGCGACCGTCGTAACGATCGCTGCCGAATTTATCAGAACCGCTGAAATGGCGAGCGCCGACGCTGCACCAGTGAATTTTGAACTTGCCGCCATCAACTATCCAAACTCTGTCTTGTCATTCCGGGAAGGGCACTCAAGAATTGCGGCAACCGGATGCGCGCGTTGGGCTTGAGATTCCCTGCGGGCGATGTCCAAAATCAGTCCGTATTGTCTCGAACTTTTGCTGCAGGCGACCGTTTTGTAATCGAACATTGCTGGTGGGCGGGCTGTATCGGAAACAGTTTTGGCGCGGTGCAGCGAAGGTCCTATGGACGGATGGCCGCGCTCATCTTCTGGAATGCCGATTGAAACCCCTGCAGTGCGAACGGGAAATGCATGGCTTCGCCGGATCTGAGCATGATCGCGATGTCGACCTGCGTGCTGGTTTGCAGCAGCGCCAATTGCTGCTGGTTGAAACGGATATCGGCAACGCACCCTTCCGGTATGCACGACATCAGGGGGAATTGCAGGGATGTTGCGCCAATGCGGATGGTGATGCCTTCCTGCAGCAGGAAGCCGGATGGCAGCATCACATGTCCGCGCGCGCCGTTTTCATCAATGCCATTGATCTGCAACAGGATTTTGCCGTCGGGCACCCGATTGTCCACAAGGGTCTGCGACAGGAAACAATCATTCCCGACCTCCATTGCCTGGCAAAGCAGCGACCAGTTCTGGAATGTTTCCTCCTGCGACGGCGACAACAGCTTGACGGTAAGCGGATCCTGCGGGCTCGCATGAGCCTGTCTGGGTCCCGATGCCTGCCTGCGCTCGCCGAGCACCTGATCAAGCAGGGGTTTGTTGTCGACACCCGCTTGAGCGGACATCGGCAACAGTCCGGCAAGGGCGAAGACGAGGCAGACGCCGCGCATGAATCTCGCACTGTTCCGGCATGGATGATCTGGCGTCATGGCGTTCCGCAAATCGCTTTGCGCCGCATTCGAGCGGCCCGTTTAACCTGTACGGGCAACGGCTGGACCCTGTCGGTCCAACGGTGGCCTGTCGGTCAAAAGTTGCAGGATACGATGTTGAGAATGCGTTCCGCCGGTTTCAGAAGATTTCTGGCCGTCGCGGTTTCGTTAACCAGTGTTTCCCGTGCCGCCGGCCAATCTAAGCTTGCGGACGCGTTTCGACGGTGAACAAGATGGTCTGGAGAAGACCCGACGGTTCGCGGTTGGCAATGGTGACCGTACCGCCGAAACGCTCGATGATCTCCTTGGCGATTGCCAGCCCGAGACCGGCGCCAAGCACGGTCTTGCGCCGTGAACGGTCCGCACGGAAAAATGGTTCAAACACCTTGTCCAGGAGTTCGGACGGAATTCCGGGCCCATTGTCGCTGATGGTGATCACAGCGGCTTGCTGCCGCTGTTCCATGGCGATGTCAGCACCATTGCCATGGGTTGCGCCGTTGATGATGAGATTGCGCAAGGCCCGCTTCAGCGCCAGCGGGCTCGCCGCAATCGACAGCGGCGCAAGGTTCTGGACATTCACCTTCATGTCCAGACCGGAAAGTTCGTCGGCTATCTCCTGCAGGGTGAGATCGAGCCGCGTGCTTGCGAATGTATCCCGGACTGTTTCCTCGCGAACAAGACTGATCGCGCTGTCGGCGATATTGCTGAGTTCCTCCAGGTCATTCAGCCATTTCTGGCGGTCAGGATCATCCGGCAGGAATTCGGCGCGCAGCCGCATGCGGGTCATCGGGGTGCGCATGTCGTGACCGGCCGCTGCAATCAGCCTCATGCGGCTTTCCGTGGCGGTTTTCAGCCTCTCCGACAGCCGGTTGATCGTCTGCGCCGTGGCGCGGACTTCCTGCGAACCGGTCTCCGGAACATGGGGCAGGGTCCCGTCAGCGCTGACCGCCGTCACCGCATTGTCCAGGAGCAGAAGCGGCTTGGTGATTTTCGATGCGGCAAAGATGGATACGGCGGTGCTGCCCAGGGTGATGAGGGTTATCCATGCCGTCAGTATCCACCACATGCGCGGTGTCATATCCGGAACATCGACAACCAGCCACATGCCTGTCCGCAGCCTGACCGAAGCGGCAAGGCCCTGCTGCCCGGCATTGCGGGTGACGATGACTGTCCGGGTAAGCCCGGCTTGGGCAAGCTCGCGCATGAACATGCCGGACAACCGCCTGTCGTCAAAGCCGGGGGCCTGCATGGGTTGTATTGCAAATTCCTGCGACGCAGCGCTGGCCGGATTTGCCTCGATCATGCGGATGACGGGACTGATCTTCTGGATGACCGGCGACAGCACGGCTTCGGGCGGCGGCCCGCGCAGCACGGTCACAGCTGTCAGCGTGGCCAGAAGCACCACGGTGACAATCGCCAGAAACAGCAGAAGGGCGATCCGGTTGCGCAGGGAGTTCATGGTTCGGCGGCAATGCGTTTGACGGGAACAGTCAGTTGATAACCGCCGTTGCGCACGGTCTTGAACAAGGGACGCTGCTCGCAGTCGCCAAGTTTCTTGCGCAGGCGGCTCATCAGGACATCGATGGACCGGTCGAGCGGATCGCGGTCACGTCCCTGTGTCAGATCAAGCAGCTGGTCGCGGGACAGCAGTTTTCCCGCTCTTTCCAGGAAAACCTTCAGGAGGTCGAATTCCGCGCCGGTCAGATCGACCGCACTATCCGACGGACCGAGCACCCGGCGCAATCGCGGCTCGACGACAAAGCCGGCAAATTCGAACGTGCTGATTTCTTCCTCAGCCGGCTTGTCACCGTTTGACCGGCGCAGCACTGCCTTGATCCGGGCGGTCAGCTCACGCGGGTTGAACGGTTTGCTCATATAATCATCGGCACCGATTTCGAGGCCGATGATCCGATCGACGTCTTCCTTGAGCGCGGTCAGCAGGATGATCGGAACCTGCTGCCTCTGGCTGCGCATGACCCGGCAGATATCGAGACCGGACCCATCCGGCAGCAGGACATCGAGCACAAGCAGGTCCGGGTTGCGCTCGGCGAAGAGCGCATCGAACTCGCGCCGGTTGGCGGCCACTGAGACACGGAAACCCTGCTCCCTCAGATAGCGCCCGAGAAGCGAACGGATTTCGGCATCGTCATCGACGACCATGATATGGGCTGCAGTTTGCATCGCTCAACGCATTTCTAATCGCATCGCCGTTCCTAACGGTTTTTCCAAAGGCCCCGCAGAACAATTTTGTAACGAAACATTGCCGGGTATGCGCCTGTTTACGTTCGGTTACAAAAATAAGGCCGCGAGCAAGTTTCCGAAATGATTGAGACGGATTTCCGACGCCCGCACGTTTCATGTTCCAGCAACAAGACTTTCCCCTGATGCGAGGTGACGAATGACACATACGGTTCTGACTGCGGGATTGGCCGCAGCGATGGTACTTGGCCTTTCAACGGGCTTGAGCGGGGCGGCCCCGATGGTTCGTCCGGACAATGTGATCCCGGATAAAACCGTTGCCCGCATATCCTTCACCCAGCTCGCCCGGTCCATTCTCGGCGATGATGACGATTACAACGGCGAGAACGCCTGCGGCGGGGAGCCGGCAGACAAGTCCGCTGCCCCCCAGCACAATCGCGAGCGGCATGCGGGGCCGCCGAAGGATGGCGCCTTTCCCCTGGCAAGCTGGCTGTCGGCCCAGGAGACCATGGTCGGCATCCAGAGTGCGCAACTGGATGCCTGGAGACGCTATACGTCGACGCTCCTGGCGTTTGTCGATCGGCCGCCGTTTGGTCGCGGCACTGAATCCTCGCCGGAAAAACCAAGAGATGAACCCGGCAAGCCGCATGAAAGGCCACCATTGACGGCGGATCGCATGGCGGACCTTGCGATAGAGCGCGGTGCGAAAGCGCAAACGTTCAAGCAAGCCAGAACGGCATTGCTTGAGGTGTTGACGCCTGATCAACAGGCGATGTTTCTCGATTCCGAGCGGAAATACCCGTGGGCGCCGCATCGTGTGCCGCCGCGGGCGCCATGAGCTGTTTTCCCCGGGGCAGCGCCCGATTTTCATAGGATGTTTGCAAATGGACGGCACAGATGGACGCTAGTCTGATTTTGACGTTTTGCGGCCTGGCGATTGCGTTTCTCAAAGCGGCGTGCGCGCCCTATGTCCGGTCGGGGCTGGGTGTCTTGCG
Organism: Phyllobacterium sp. MT110; assembly: GCF_058792715.1. NCBI lineage: Bacteria > Pseudomonadati > Pseudomonadota > Alphaproteobacteria > Hyphomicrobiales > Phyllobacteriaceae > Phyllobacterium > Phyllobacterium sp. MT110. The sequence goes on along the minus strand of NZ_JBXAFE010000001.1, from coordinate 1,460,728 downwards.
CATCCGCAGCAAGCGTGCGGATGCGGAGCTCGGCACCGGGACATCCAAAGTCAGGACATAGGCGTCTTTGGCGATCGCGTTGCAGCGTCAACCACGCCGCGCTGCCTCGATCGCCGCGACATCGATTTTCTTCATGTCCATCATTGCATCGAACGCGCGCTTTGCTTCGCCGCCGCCAGCCACCAGCGCGTCGGTCAGCACGCGCGGCGTGATCTGCCAGGAAATCCCCCACTTGTCTTTGCACCAGCCGCAGGCGCTTTCCTCGCCGCCGTTGTCAACGATGGCATTCCAGTAGCGGTCGGTTTCCTCCTGATCGTCGGTGGCGATCTGGAACGAGAAGGCTTCGTTATGCTTGAACACGGGGCCCCCGTTGAGACCGAGACAAGGAATGCCAGCAACCGTGAAATCGACCGTCAACACGTCGCCCTGTTTGCCGGATGGGTAGTCGCTGGGTGAACGAAACACGGCACGCACCGTGCTGTCAGGAAACACCCCGGCGTAGAAGCGGGCGGCTTCCTCGGCATCCTTATCGAACCAGAGACAAATCGTATTCTTTGCCATTGCGCGATCCTTTCGCTGTGGAACTAAGTTTTCCGTCTTGTTTGAGCCTTCCATGCGCATAAAAGAGAAGCGGATTTCGTAACGCGGAGCCAAGGGCGCGAATAAAATGACTAATGAAGCTTTAGAGACCGCGTTGCAATCAGCCGGTTTGATCGAAAATCTGAGCTTCAATGGCGATGACGTGAGTGAATATCACATCGTAGAAGCGCAATTCCGCAATTGTCACTTCAAGAATTGCAATTTTGACCTGAGTAAAATCCATTCGTCCGAATTTATCAATTGCCGTTTTGTTCATTGTTCATTTCGCGAGGCCGAATTTCAAAACTGTTCATTCTACGATGAGGTCGAACAAACGGGATCCCAATGGTCGTTTTGCAATCTGACCGAGGCCAAGTTTTCACGCAGCAATTTAAGCCTGAACAAACTTGATAAATGCGATGCTTATCTCCTCGAGTGCATGGAATGCGCAGCCAGCGGCATGTCATTGGAAATTGGGGTCCATCGAGAGGTCGGCAAACGGATATTGACCGGGGGAGTGCGCTTTTCCGATTGCAAAATGCAGTATGCGGTTTTTGTGCCTGGAAACTACGAGGAGAGCAGGTTTGAACATTGCGATCTCCGCGATGTCTCCCTCGCTGGAAGCAACCTGACCCGAACAAGTTTTATCGGTTCCAGCATCAACAATATCGATCTGTCGGGGGCCACGCTCGACAATGCGGTTCTCGCAAACGCAACTTTTGATGAGATCGACCTTGCGTCGATGTTTTCCTATAAGGCAATGGTGGTGAGCCGCGACCAGCACGAGAATATTCTGGCGTCGATTGGCATCGTGACGCTCAACTGACACCGGGATTACCGCTTCCTCAGGAAACCGGCCCCAATGTCAGCACTGTCATCTCGCGTGTTGGGCTTGCCGTCTCTATCACTGCGGCTTGTTGCCGGCACCCGGGCGGCTCTTCACGTGATCGATGAAAGCGCGCAGCTTCGGCAGCATTTGATGGCGGCTGGGATAGTAGAGATAGACACCGGGCATCATCGGCGCGAACCGGTCGAGCACCCCGATGAGTTTGCCCGCTTTCACCGCGCTGGAGGCGACGGGCCCGGGCACCTGCGCGAGCCCCAATCCTTCCACCGCCGCACCAAGCACCGTCGGCATGTCGTTGGCGATAAAAGGTCCGGAAACCATGACGTCGACCGGCTCGTTGCCGCTGACAAAGGACCAGGGAGCGATCGACCCGTTCGAGCGGCGCATGCGTATACAGGCCTGATGGCGCAGATCATCGATGCGCTCAGGCCGTCCCCGCCGGTACAGATAGTCGGGGCTGCCGACCACGGCCAGCGGGAGCGATGGCGTCAGCTGTACCGCGATCATATCGGCCTGGATGAACTGGCCGAGCCGGATGCCGGCGTCAAATCCCTCCGCAGCGATGTCGACCAGCTCCGCGCCCGTGGCGATCTCCACCTCGACATCGGGATAGGCTTGGCAGAAGGAAGCGATCAGCGGCTCCAGCAGGATCGGCACCACGGCCCGGGGGGCCGCAAGCCGCAGCAGTCCGGCCGGCCGCCGCCCAAGATCGCGTGCAATCTCGCTTGCCGCGACAAGCTCCTCGAAGGCGGGTTTTGCGCGCGAAAGGAACCGTTCGCCGACTTCGGTCAAGCCGACACTGCGCGTCGTGCGGATGAAGAGTGCCGCGCCAAGACGCGACTCAAGCGTGCGCACCGCCTGGCTGATCGCAGACGGCGTCACCGCAAGATCCGCAGCCGCCTTGCGGAAATTGCGGTGCTGCGCGACGCTCAGGAACGCCTCGACGCCGTCGAGTGCACCCTGCCTGACTGTGAAGTTCTGTTTCATAACCCGTCAACATTATCGCGAATAGTCGATCGCGGGAAGTGGTCCTATACCGGTATGCAGGTCAGGGCATCACGCGGCGGCCGGCCTTGGCCACTATGCCACCTGACATCCGGCAGAATGGATAGGAACCCAAATGTCCCCGGCATTCATCTTCAATGTGCATCTGGTTCTCGGTTACATCCCGTGGCTGCTTTGCTTTGGCGCCTATGTCTGGCCCAGGCTCAAGTCCATGGACCAGGCCGAGGCGCAACGCGCCATCGCCACGCTGCACAGTTTTCGCTTCTTCGGTCTCGTCTTCATGATTCCGGGCGTTGTTGGCCCCAATTTGCCCTCCGACTTCGCAACAGTCGCCGCCTATGGCGACTTTGCCACCGGCCTGTTGGCCATGCTGGCTCTTCTCAGCGTCAGGACGCGTCCGCTTTTCCAGCTGTTTGTCGTTGCATTCAATCTGGTGGGGGCGGCCGACATCCTCATTGACTATTACCACGGCATCCAGCTCGGTCTTCCCGCGCTCGCGGGGCAGTTGGCCGGCGCGTACTGGATTCCGATCATCTATGTCCCCCTGCTGATGATCACACACGTCGCCGCACTGTATTTGCTGATGCGTTCTCAGTTCAGCGTCGTCCGATACCCTGAGCCGCGCACTTGACCATATCCCCCCAGGGAGGATATGAACGGCGGATGAACATCGATCAAAAGCATTCCCACCACAGAGAAATAGCTCTTCGCCTGAAGCGGGCGGATGGCCATTTGAAGAAAGTCATCGAGATGATCGAGACCGGCCGAGCCTGTGTCGACATCGCCCAGCAGTTGCATGCTGTCGAGAAGGCCATCGGCCAGGCCAAAAAGACACTGATTCAGGATCACATCGATCATTGTCTGGAAGATGCCGTCAGTTCGATTTCGTCTGAACAGCGTGGTTCGATTGATGAGTTCAAGACCATCACCAAATATCTGTAAGGCGTGATCGACGATGCTTTTTGTTCTCCATAACCGGACATACCGCCATTTGTTCGCGGCACAGGTCATTGCCCTTATCGGTACGGGGCTGGCGACGGTTGCCCTCGGACTACTCGCTTATGACCTTGCTGGAAAAGACGCGGGCGCCGTTCTTGGTACCGCCCTGGCCATCAAGATGATTGCCTATGTGGGGGTTGCGCCGATTGCCGCCGCGTTTGCCGAGCGGTTGCCAAGACGTGCCATGCTTGTCAGTCTTGACCTGGTCCGCGCCGCCGTTGCGATGGCCTTGCCGTTTGTCAGCGAGATTTGGCAGGTCTATGTGCTGATTTTCGTGCTTCAGTCGGCATCGGCCGCCTTCACGCCGACATTTCAGGCAACGATCCCCGATGTTCTGCCCGAAGAGAAGGACTACACACGGGCACTCTCGCTGTCGCGGCTCGCCTATGATATGGAAAGTCTTGTCAGTCCGATGCTGGCGGCGGCGCTTCTGACGGTCATCAGTTTCCATAGCCTGTTTGCCGGCACGGTTATCGGGTTTCTGTTTTCGGCTGCACTTGTTGTCTCCGTCACGCTTCCCAGCCCGAAACCATCTGAACGGCGTGGCATCTATGACCGTACAACACGCGGGATGCGCATTTACATGGCGACACCACGCTTGCGTGGACTGCTTGCCATTAATCTGGGTGTTGCTGCTGCCGGGGCGATGGTCATTGTCAACACGGTCGTCATCATCCAATCCGAGTTTGGTCTGACACAGCGGTCGACTGCACTGGCGCTTGCAGCCTTTGGCGGCGGTTCCATGCTTGCCGCGCTTCTTCTGCCTCGTCTGCTTGAGACAGTTCCGGATCGCAGGGCGATGCTGGCAGGTGTTGTCGTCTTGTTCGCCGGCCTGCTTGCCGGTGTGGTGATGCCGTCATTTGTGCCACTGTTGGTGTTGTGGTTTTTGCTCGGTCTTGGCTACTCGGTTGCGCAGACACCATCGGGCCGCCTGCTCAGGCGCTCCGCACATGCCGAGGACAGGCCAGCACTGTTTGCAGCGCAGTTTGCCCTTTCCCACGCGTGCTGGTTGATCACTTATCCCCTGGCGGGATGGCTTGGAGCGGAATTCGGGCTTTCATTCACATTCGTCGTACTGGCAGGCATCGCTGGTTTCTCTCTCCTGTTGGCCGCCCTTGTTTGGCCCGCAGGCGATCCCGATGTCGTTGAGCACAGTCATGCTGGTCTTGCGCATGATCATCCGCACTGGGAGGAGGGAACCGGCAGAAGGGGTTTCAAACACGCACATGCCTTTGTTATAGACCGTTATCATGATGTGTGGCCGCGTGATTTCTGAACTTGCCACGGAGTGCCTATCCCCGAAACATATGTCCGCTCGGTTATACTTGACATAATTCCGGTTCGTGCCAATTTAATATGTATGGGGATTGCGATCTCCCCACGAGGCGTCAGCCCAAGTATCGCGTCCAAGAAACCCGATTTGACGGAAGGACGCGACATGTCTTCGACCACAACTATTACACATGATAAATTGGCACGGCTGATCGGAACACCCGGCAGCCCGGTTCTCATTGACGTGCGGATCGATGAGGACTTTGACCTTGACCCGCGATTGATCCCCGGCGCGCGCCGGCGATCCCACAGGAACGTCGACACCTGGGCCAATGAGCTTGAGGGCAAACGGTCAATCATCATCTGCCAGCAGGGCAAGAAACTGAGCGAGGGCACCGCAGCCCTGTTGCGGTATCATGGTGTCGCTGCGGAAAACCTGGTCGGCGGCCATGAAGCCTGGAGCAATGCCGGGCTTCCTCTCGTTCCCGTGGCAAAATTGCCTGCTCTCGACCCGAAGGGAAGGACGGTATGGGTGACACGGGCACGGCCGAAGGTGGACAGGATTGCCTGTCCCTGGCTGATCCGGCGTTTTGTTGATCCGGATGCAGTCTTCCTTTTCGTCACGCCCGCGGAAGTGGAAGCGGTTGCCGACCGATTCAACGCGGCACCCTTCGACATCGAGAATGTCTTCTGGAGCCATCGCGGCGCGCTGTGCACCTTCGATGTCATGATCGAAGAATTCGGATTGAACGCCGAGCCGCTGTCGCGGCTGGCGGCCATTGTGCGGGGTGCCGATACGGCCCGTCCCGATCTCGCACCGGAAGCACCCGGGCTGCTGGCAGCATCACTGGGTCTGTCGCGCATGTACTCCGACGATCTGGAGCAGCTTGAAGCCGGCATGATACTCTACGACGCGTTTTACCGATGGTGCCGGGATGCCACCGACGAAACACATAACTGGCCCAACAGAAGGCCGGGAGCGTGAGATGGTCCAGATTGTCAGCGCTGAAAGGGAGGTTGCTTCGGCAACCTCCGGGAACCACGATATTTCCTTTGGTGAAGCTGTCCGTGTCTGGGTGCGTATTGCCGCATTGAGCTTTGGCGGTCCAGCCGGGCAGATAGCGGTGATGCACCGCATCCTTGTCGATGAGAAACGATGGATCGGCGAGGGCCGGTTTCTGCACACGCTCAATTATTGCATGCTGTTGCCCGGGCCTGAAGCCCATCAGCTTGCCATCTACATCGGATGGCTTCTGCACAAGACCAGGGGCGGCCTTGTCGCAGGCATTCTATTTGTGCTGCCGGGTTTCCTGTCGATACTTGCCCTAAGCTACGTCTATGTCCTCTTTGGCAGTGTCGGTGTCATCGAGGGATTGTTCTTCGGCCTGAAGGCAGCTGTCCTCGCCGTCGTGTTGCAGGCGGTCGCAAGGATCGGCAGACGAGCGCTCAAGAATAGGGTGATGGTGCTTATCGCCGTCGCGGCGTTCTTGGCAATATTTGCATTCCGTGTACCGTTCCCGCTCATCATTCTGGCCGCTGCAATCATTGGATATTTTGGCGGCCGTGCGGGATCGCCATTGTTTCAGGTGGGTGGCGGACATGGACGTTCGGGTCCCGGACTTGCGGATCGGGATTCTGCCCTTGGCGAGGAGACGCCGGCCCACGCGCGTCCAAACCTTCTCTGGTCGTTGCAGATTTCGGCCGCCTTCCTGCTCCTGTGGCTCATCCCCGTGGCAGCCCTTCTACTGATCCTCGGGCCGGATAACGTGTTCAGCCAGATCGGTATCTTTTTCAGCAAGATGGCGATGGTGACCTTCGGCGGCGCATATGCTGTGCTGTCCTATGTGGCACAGGAAGCCGTTCAGAATTACGGCTGGCTCAAGCCGGGTGAAATGCTCGACGGCCTTGGTATGGCTGAAACCACGCCGGGGCCATTAATACAGGTTGTGCAATTCGTCGGTTTCATCGGCGCATTTCGTGATCCGGGTACGCTGTCTCCGCTGACCGCTGCCACACTGGCGTCGATCCTGACGACCTGGGTGACCTTTGTTCCGTGCTTTCTCTGGATATTTCTTGGAGCCCCCTTCATCGAAGGCTTGCGCAACAACAAAGCGCTGACGGGAGCCATGTCAGCAATCACGGCGGCAGTTGTTGGCGTGATCATGAACCTGGCAATCTGGTTTGCCCTTCACCTGCTGTTCAGCGAAATCATCCACTGGCAGGCATATGGCATCAATCTGGATGTTCCCGTGGCGCGTTCAATCAATGTGCCATCGTTGCTGCTAACGCTTGCTTCCGTTGTTGCCATCTTCCGCTTCAAGCTTGGAATGATCCCGACGCTTCTGATTTCGTCAGCAACGGGGATTGGGTGGTATTTTGTCATGGCTTATATTTGAGTACTGATAGGAAAATGGAAGACGAAGGTCGGCTGAAATGCAAAATGGTCGTCTTTCATTCCGCAGAGCAAAGTATTTACCACCACATACTGGAAGGTCTCCTTGTTAAAGGAAGTCAAATTGGCTTAATTGCCTTATCGATCATCGACCAGGCTTGAGCCTGGGACCGGGTGGGAGTGTATCGCTTGCTGTTTTGGCTGGGCCAGAAATATCAGCACTTGACCCATGACGGGGGCTGCGCCTGCCACAGCCTGCGAGCACAGCAGCTATTTGCACGCGTCGACAAGGGACTGTCGCGCCGCTCCGTTTTGAAAGGTGTCGCAGCGAGCCTTGCCGCTCCTGTGCTTGGAATGGTCAGCCCTGGCTTCGCGCAGACTCCTGCCAAACCGATCCTGCTCACCAATGTGAATATTTTCGACGGGACAAGCGGAAAACTTGTCGAAGGTCAGGGTGTCCTGGTCGAAGGTAAATTCATCAAGGCCCTGGTCACGTCCGCAGATACGGTTGCCGATGCCGACGTCGTTGACTGCGGCGGACGGACGCTGATGCCGGGCATGATCGACGCGCACTGGCATTCGATCCTGGCGGGCATTTCACAGATTGCGGCAATGACCGCCGATATCCCTTACGTCCACCTTGTCGCCGCGCAAGAGGCAGAGCGCACGGTGCTGCGTGGCTTCACCACGGTCCGCGACGTGGGCGGTCCTTCATTCGCCCTGAAACGCGCCATCGACGAGGGGCGCATTGCGGGGCCGCGCATCTATCCTTCCGGCGCCATGATCTCGCAGACGTCCGGACACGGCGACTTTCGCATGCGCACGGATCTGCCGCGAACGGCGCAAAGCGATCTCAGCGTGGCCGAGCAGGCGGGCATTTCGGCTATCGCCGAAGGAGAAGCGGAAGTGCTGCGCCGGGTGCGCGAGCAACTCATGCTGGGCGCCAGCCAGATCAAGATCATGGGCGGCGGCGGCGTTGCTTCTGCCTACGACCCCATTGATGCGCTCCAATATACCGAAGCCGAGATGAGGGCGGCAGTGTCTGCGGCGACGGACTGGGGCACCTATGTGTGCATCCACGCCTACACCTCCGCCGCCGTTCAGCGCGCCCTCGCATGCGGTGTCCAATCCATCGAGCACGGCCAACTTGCCGACGAGGATACCGTCAGGCGCATTGCGGATGCGGGTGCATGGTGGAGCATCCAGCCATTTCTTGCCGATGAAGATGCCAACACCTACGCGTCGCCCGAACAGCGCGCACAGCAGCAGATGATCGCAGACGGAACGGCCCGGGCGGTCGAACTGGGACGCAAGCACAACGTACGGATGGCGCTTGGCACCGACATATTGTTCAACCCGAAGGGCACCGCCACGCAGGGCAAGCAGCTTGCCAAGTTCGCCCGGTGGTATGACAACGCCGACGTGTTGCGGCTTCTGACCAGCGGCAATGCCGAGCTTGCAGGTCTTTCCGGACCGCGCAATCCCTATCCGGGAAAGCTCGGCCGGATCGAGCCGGGTGCCTATGCAGATATTCTCGTGATCAACGGCGATCCGCTCAAAGACATCGCCTTGATCGCCGATCCTGAGCGAACGATGCAGCTCATCATGAAGGACGGGCGCATCCACAAGAATACACTGTAAGCGTGGAGGGGGCCTTGAACAGATTTGCCGTTGCCGTTGTCCTGGGTCTGTGCGGCGTTCAGGCTGCATATGCTGCCGATGTGCTTCCGAGCCAACCAGAAGAAGCGGCGGCGATGCCCGTCGAACGTCCGAACTGGGCCTTGCAGATTTCTCCATATATGTGGGCGGCTGGTCTGAACGGAAACGTATCGCCGTTCCGTCGCGGCCCGACCATCGGCGTCGAGAAATCATTCTCGGACGTTTTGGACAACTTCAACATCGGCGGCTTTGTCAATGTGTGGGCGCGCTACGATCGGTTCGTCTTCTCCGGCGACATCATGTATGTCGATACGACCGACAGCCATGGTGCCGGGCCGTTGCCCTCGTTGCAGCTTCCCGGTGGCATTGTCGTGCCTGCCGGAACCAGCATCGATGCGACGGTCGACACGAAGCAGTTCATGGCGACATTGCAGGGAGGCTACCGTGTCGTTGACAGGCCGAGCTTCACGCTTGACGCGCTCGCCGGTGCGCGTTTCTGGCATATCTCCAACGATGTGACGCTCACCGTAGGGCTCGGCGGCGGCAGTGTGACCCGCAGCTATGGCGAGAGTTTCGGCTGGGTGGATCCGGTGATCGGCGCGCGGGCATTCCTTCCGGTTACGGACAAGTTCTCCGTGCAGGCTCAGGCGGATATCGGCGGCTTTGGCGCAGGGTCGAAGCTCACATGGTCGGCGCTCGCGACGGTCAATTACCTCGTCAACGATCACCTGTCAGCCTCGGCAGGCTACAAGGTGCTTGATGTCGACTACGAGCACGGCGGGCATGTCTATGACACGCGGTTGTCCGGGCCAGTTCTGGGCTTGACATACCGGTTTTGAGACGAGGCCACGGCCCACGGCGGCTGCAAGGAGATGAATGGGATGCTGTCAGCCGCCGTGACAATCATAGTCAATCACCGCTTTAACCGGAAGCGCTAGCCATGCAGACTGCCATCATTTTCGATTGCGAGTTTCTTTGCCGCGAAGGGTCCCAGCGTCGATTCTGGTGTGCGGCTGATGATCCTGATCCGGTTATTGCACAGATCGGGGCGGTGAAACTGGGGCTGGAGGGAGATTTCCCTCTTTTGGATACGTACCGATCTCACGTTCTGCCAGTCGACCGATTTGGCGACAGGTATGCACTCGATCCGTTTTTCACCAAGCTGACGGGGATCACCGATGAAACCATGGAAGCGGAAGGCGTATCGCTGCAGGACGCACTGGCAGGCGTCGATTACTTCTCAAATGGTGCGCGATTCTGGTCGTGGGGGAAGGATGAGCTGAACATGGTTGCCATCAGTTGCTATGTCGCCGGCATTCAGCCACCCATTCCGGCTGGCCGGTTCGACAATGCGGTAAAGCTGCTGATTGCGGCTGGGATGCCAATTGAGGATTTGGCCAAGACGCCCAGCAACAGGCTTGCTGATTACTATGGTGTGAAACATCCCCCGTTGCGGGGACACGATGCACTCGATGATGCCCTTTCCGTGGCATACACGCTCCAATATCTGTTGAAATCTGGGAAATTGCAGCCAGACTTTTTCGATCACAGCGAGCCTTGAAAGTCAGCCGCTTGGTGCCCAATCGCATGCGTCAGCTCACGATGGAGACAGGGGGGAGCGCGATCTTTTATGGACGGCCAAGGAATGGCCGGATTGGCTGGGCATTACAGACCTGAGTCTCGATATAGCCGCTGCCACCGAGAGAGGTTTGCCTTGCGGGCAAGCCGTGGATAGCAACAACCATCTCTGATACCCCACGGGGTAAAGACCTGGCCGCGCCAAGGAGATTTGACACGTGAATTGCCATTCACCGGGATAGGCACACAGGTGGCAATCTCGAGACATTAGCAGTCACCGTCGATCGCTGCTAATATATTGTATTATAATGATTATTATGTGTATTCCATCGATTTTTCATTGAAGTCGGCGAACAAGTGCGGCATCATATTTCCAATGTGAGAACAACGGAGATTGCGATGCATTTTTCGTCAGAGATGGAACGCCAGCTGAAGGGCTACGGTATCACAACTGCTCATATTCTATACCGCATTCCCCATTTTCAATCCGTTCTGCAGACCTATATCTGGCAGGACTACGATCTTGCTCCGGAATTTCCCGAGATGAGGAAATTCCTGGACTTCTGGCAAAGAAAACTGGATGGCCCGCTGCATTCCGTTCGCTACTGCCATCGACGCCTCATTGGCCCCAGTGAGTGGCGTCATGTCGATGGTGAGTTCAAGTTGAACTGAGTGACCTGGCGATCTCCTGGGCACGGAACGGGGATGACGCAGTTCGATAAGCAGTCTGCGTGTTGGCGCTGGATCGCTCAAGCCTTTCGTCACCCCCGCCCAAATCAACCCGCGGTGCGCGGTACCGGCGTGTTGAGCAGCTGCTGCTCCCATAGATAGGCGATGCCGCTGCCGCCGGCGTGCTGCTTGAGAACTTCGGTCAGCTCTGCGGCGTGCTCCGTCCTGGCCCAGTCACGTTGCCACTCCGAGGCCACCGCCAACCACGTCATCATGTTCGCACCCGCGCGGAGCATGCGCTGGATCGCCACCTCGTGGGCCTCAACCGAAGTGCCGCCCGACGCATCCGTGACCACCGTCACATCCCAGCCTTCGCCCAGCGCCTGGATTGTCGGCATCGCAACACAGATCTCGGTCCACAGGCCGGCGATGATCAGTTGCTTGCGGCCCGTCGCCTTGACCGCATCGACGACCTTCCGATCCTCCCAGGTGTTGATGAAGGTCCGATCAATCACCTCTTGGCCGGGGAACACGTCAGTGATGTGCGGAAAGATCAGACCGCCGCGCGCCGCGATCACGCTGGTCAGGATGGTGGGGACGCCGAAAGCCTTGGCGGCCTTCGCCAGGGCGGTCGTGTTGTTCACCACGGCCTGCGGGTCGTGGCTGTTCAGATTGGCGAGCTGGTAGGGCTGGTGGTCGATAAGAACGAGTACGGAATCTTCGGGACGTAGAAGAGAATCAAGGCCGTTACGAAAGGTCATTATTGCTTCCTTATGCTGCCGTTGTTGGTGAGGTTGGTTTGCGGGAAGACATGCGCCAGCGGCGACGTTGCCTGAAAGGGACATTGCCGTTCCCGGACGCGATGCGATAGTGTCCCTTTATGGCAAGCTGTGTCGCGAAATGAGGAACGCTGGATTGGATATCGAAGAGCTAGAGACATTCGTCGAAGTTGCTGACGCTGGGGGCGTTTCGCCCGCTGCGCTGCGTCTCGGCGTCTCCAAGTCGATTGTCAGTCGTCGGCTCGTCCGGCTTGAAGCGGAACTTGGCGTCCAGCTTCTTGCACGTACCACCCGCGGGGCTGCTCTGACAGAAGCCGGGGCCACGTTCCGGGACTATGCAGCAAGAGTGTGCGCCGAGGTCGACGCGGCCAAGGAAGCGATCCTACCCGCCGGTGACCTTCGCGGCCGCTTGCGCGTTGCTGTGCCGCATTCTTTCGGATCGACCCATTTTGCTCCCATCCTTGCGGAAATGGCGCGACGCCACCCCCAGCTCCAAATCCATACCTGCTATAGTGATCGCTTCGTCGATCTCATCACAGAAGGTTACGATTGTGCGATACGGGTTGGCTATCTTCAGAACTCCAACTTGATCGCAAGACGGGTCGGGCCGATCCATGGGAAGTTCGTCGCCAGCCCGGACTATATCAAGGCGCATGGGTCGCCCGAAACGCCGGAGGAACTCGTCGCCCATGAGGCCCTCATGCAGGGCACCGAAGCCTGGCAGCTCTTGGATGGCGACAAGATCATCACGGTTCGTCCGCAGGGGCGCTTTAAAGCCGATAACGGCATTGCACTGGTCGCCGCCGCGGTGGCGGGACTCGGGATCGCTTACCTGCCCGATTGCCTTACCCATGAGTATATAGCCTCCGGCGCGCTCGTGCCGGTCATGACGCATTATCCACCGCCTCCGGCAGGTGCCTATGTCATTCGCCCGCCAGGTCAGCATCCCGCACGGAAGATACGGGTCCTCACCGAATTGCTGATTGAATATTGCGACCCTGCTCAAGCACCCCGCGGGTGAATGACACTGGCACCTGCCGGCGTGGTGCGTTCGACTATAACGGTCTGGATCACGAAGGGGATGAAGACTGTCGAGCAAGAAGCATTGGCTGTTTGGCCGCCTCCCGCCATTTCCTGCTCTTGGCTGCGGCGCTACCAGCCCCATGCCGCAATCGGCTAGCGTGTCGCAACGAGCTCAATTCATGATGGTATTGCGCCGGGCCGTTTCACGGGCAAGGATTTCACGGGCGGCGTGGTCAGCGATTGGGATGTTGAGGTCTTGTGAGATTTCGCCAGCGGTGATCAGGGCATGGTAACGCGCACAGCATACGCGCAGGAACGATGTGAAGTTGCCGAGGTCGTGGTCAGCGTCCATCGCCTCGTGCCAGAGCCGCGTGATGAGTTGCGCGACGGTCATGCCGTCGCGCTGGCCGATCTCGGTGAGCGTATCCCAGAAATGGTTTTCGATCCGGATCGATGTGGCGACCCCATCTATGCGCAGGCTGTGCGTACGGCTCTGCCATTGACTGGCATCGGCCTTGATGAAGAGCTCGCACATCGTAAGGGCCTCCCGTCTTCTGGATGTCAGAGGATCGCCAGAAACTGCTTCAGCCATGCCGGATGGGCAGGCCACGCAGGTGCTGTCACCAGATTGCCATCAGTGACAGCCTCTGTCACCGGGATATCGGCAAAGGTGCCGCCCGATGCCGTCACCTCGTACGCGCAGGCAGGATAGGCCGAGCAGGTCCGCCCCTTCAGAACGCCGGCAGCGGCGAGCAATTGCGCACCATGGCAGATGGCGGCAACGGGTTTCCGGGCTTCGAAGAAGTGCTGCACCATCTTGATGACGTCCGGGTTCATGCGCAGATATTCCGGCGCGCGGCCGCCGGGAACGACCAGCGCATCATAATTTGCGGGGTCGACGGCATCGAAATCCGCATTCAGTGCGAAATTGTGGCCGGGTTTTTCCGAATAGGTCTGGTCACCCTCGAAGTCATGAATCGCGGTCTTGACCGTATCGCCGGCCTTCTTGCCGGGGCAAACCGCAGCAACGCTGTGGCCGGTTGCAAGCAGCGTCTGGAACGGGACCATGGTTTCATAGTCCTCGGTGAAATCGCCGGTGATCATCAGAATCTTCGCCATCGCATATCCTCCCTTGCTGATGGATGAGGCGGCAAGGATAGGCCGTAAGGGGAGAAGGCAGGTGTTAACCCGATACTACGGGAACACTCGACATGGCCCTCTCGGCCATTACTGTTGGGCCTCACCGGCCCGAACATGCGATTTTGATCATTTGAAAGAACAGATGGCGCGCTCCCCGCTATTGGATCATGCATCGCCACCAGCGGTACATTTATCGTACTAAATTAAGCAGCGATATAATGCGGCGGTAATCCCTACATGTCCCAAAGTCGCCATTCCTTGCTGTCCGATGTCTTGCCGCATCTTCTCCGGAAGTAGTCTGAAATACGGACCGCAATAAAATGAAGAATGTAATCTGATGCCCATGATAATCTCCGGGATGCAGGATAACGATGTCGCGTCAGTCGCTCTTATCGCGGCCGATCGTCTGGATCTTGTCCCAGATCTTTGCAGGCTTGGGAACGTCCAGGCTGAAAATCGTTTCGAACGTGTCGGCAAGATGATCCGCGCTCGTGATGCGCTGTTCACTGACGCCCTCTGCCGTCACGCTGCACAGGCAATCGTTCTTCAGGGCGACATAGCCATCCGCGGTATGCCGCAGGATCGCCAGCGCGTTCGTGAACGGCGAGCCGGGATCCTGCGTCAGCCAGCCGAGCGTGGCGGCTATGGCGGCCTCGTCGCTGTGATCGGGCCGGAAATCGAAGCTGTGCGCCATGCCGCGCGCATGGTTCCTGAAACGCAGCCAGCCGTCGTCCGTCGGCATGATCGAAAAATCGAAGCCGCGCTGGCTGATCGGCCCGACGGCAAGCGGCACAGGCTCGACGATGGCGTCCGCCAAGCCGACCTCGGCAAGGTAAGGGCGATCGAGATCGACACGCAGAGTCAGATGGTTGCCGACAGCGTTGTCGCCCAGCGTTTCACGATTGACGCCGCCGCACAGGCGGGTCACGCGGAATCCGAGCGCGGCGAGCGCCGCACCGAACAGGCCATTCATCTCGTAGCACCAGCCGCCGCGCTTGCCCTCCACCATCTTGGCGAAGGCTGCGGCCGGGACAATTAAGGACGGCCATCCCATGAAGGCATCCAGTGCCTCCCAGGTGAAGGCCATGAGATGGGCGCGGTGAAGTTTCGACAGGCTGGCGACGTCGAGAGAAGACGGCCGTTCGACCCCGATCCTTGCAAGATAGGCATCCAGTTGGCCGGACGTCAGGATCATTCCACTTTCGCTTGAAGAGGCGTGCGTCATGCTTCTGTTTCCTTTCGATGGACGGGTCGAGCTCTGTGTGAAGACCCCGCTGCGAAGTTCTCGATTTCTGCCACGAGACGTGCGGGTCCCGGGCCTTCCTCGGCGATGGCATGCCCAAGTGCCAACGCCCGCTCGGCAAAGCTCGGCTCGCAAAGGACGCGCCGCACGGCCTCGCCGAGCATTTGCGCAGGTGCCGAAGGGTCGAGGCGCAGGCCCGCGCCGTGATAGTCCACACGCGCGGCGTTGTCGTTCTGATCGCGCCCCATCGGAAGAACGACGAGGGGGACGCCATGGCGCAGCGATCGCATGATCGTGCCGTGTCCGCCGTGGGTGACGACGGCGCGGGCCTTGGTCAAAATGTCGTCATGCGCTGCATTGGCAAGAATGGTGACATTCGCCGGCGATTGAAGGCGAAGTCCCTCAAGTGCTTTGCCGAGGGTGAGGACCACCTCGACCGGCTCCCCGGCCAGACCGGATATCACCCGCTGGAGCACGTCGGCCTGCCCCTGATTGGTGGTGCTGAACGATACGAGCACGAGTGGCCGTATCTCGCCCGCTGATGCGGCCGTCCAGCGTTCGTGCGCCCAGCTCGGCATCTCCAGAAGCGGCCCCACATAGCGCACGCGGTCCGGCAGGCGCTCGGTGGGGAAATCGAAGCTGGCGCTGGTGGCAAGGAGATGGCGGCCGGCGCTCAAGCGCTGTTCGTGTACATGGGCCAGCGGCGCGGCGCCGAAATGAGCACGGGCAGCGTTGAGGCAAGGCAGGAAGGCGTCCCATACTTGCTCGACCCTTGCCGAAACCTCGGTGTCGCGCGCTCTGTCCGCCGCCGACCGGGCAGGCTGAAAGCCCGGACCGAACGGCGGATGTCCGGGGAGAGGCCAGAGCGAGATGTTGCTTGCGAGCAGAGCCGTCGGAACCTTCGCAATTTCGCCCGCGAGCATGCTGCCGAACAGCAGATCCGAGCCGAGAAGGATGTCGGATGGCTCCGTTGCCAGTGCTTCGAGAATATCCTCGGCATAGGATTGCGCTGGTCCGACGAAGATCCGTTCGCACCCTCTTTGGAAACCGGCCAAGGGATCGGCGGTTTCCCAATCACGCACGAAGCAGCTCTCGGGTGAGCGATCAGGACGGTTCGGCGCGCGCGTCCATCGGAGGAAGCGAGCTCCCGCCTCGATCGCCTCCGCTCTCATCGTGTCGTCGGCGATAAGGCGCACATCGTGGCCCCGGCCAGCGAGCGCGCGCACGGCCCCGAGCGTCGGCGGCACGTTGCCGCCGCCTTCCCAGCAGACTGCCAGGATGCGCAGATGGGCCTCCGCATCTGTCGTCTTCATCATTGCCTTGCTCCTTTCTCGATGAAGACCGGATCAGTTCGTCTTATCCTCACGCAGCAGGCGTTCGATCGCCTGCGTCATGAGCCGGTGTGTCTGCTCGGCCGAGTGCCCTTGCGCCCGGCGCAGCAGATGCCAGATCCAAACATCTGTCAGGGCCAACAACTGCGCGAGCCGATCCGCGCGAGGCTGGCCGTCGAGCTTGTCGAGCCAGCCTTTGAACATGTCCCCGATCCACTCGCGATGACCTTTGCGTCCGCGATCGAGGACCGCGGCGAACTCGGGTATGCGCGCTTCCTGCCCGAGTGTCCGCACGATTATGTCGCCCGTGCGTTCATAATCGTCCATCAGGAGTGCGACGATGTCCGCCACGCTTTGGGCCGGCGTGCTCCAGCGTTGGGCCCGGATCGAGACATCCATCTGGGCCGCCATGGCGCTGAGCACGCCGGTCTTGCCGCCGAACCGCCGTATCACAGTTTGACGGGTGGTGCCTGCCGCGGCAGCGATGTCGTCGAGAGTGATCTCGTCGAACCAGCATTCGCCGAGGAGCGCAATCAAGGCGTCGACGATCTGTTGCTCGGTATCCTGAACAGCGTTGGCGCGCGCCGACTGGCGATAGGCTCGTGGAGACATGGTTGTCGCCCTCAATTTCATGTTACAAACAGTAACTCCAAACTGAAGGAGGTGTCAACGGCGGTTGGCAACGCGCGCAGTTGCGACGTTGCGTGGTCTGTTGCCCGCCAGCACCACTTCGCCCTTCAGATGCATCGAGCGCCATGATCGGCTCGGTCATCGCTGTAGTCCTAGACGCGGTATAAAGCATCTTGGTCAAGGTGTGAGCTGTCTTTGGCTGCATCTATCTGCAAATGAATATCACATGCATCTAACTAATTGATTTTGCTTTGACTTTTTATTCATTGTCAACTAGATGGGTGCCATCGGGGAGTAGCTACCGTCCATTGGGCGGGGTCGCGTCAACACACTTGCGCAAAGGCGCGTGGTGCGATCAGCCGATCTGTCGGCCAAGCAAGACCGTGGCGAAAGCACCAGACGAGCGGGGTGTGTCTTCGCCCGGTCCAAGGCTCGACTGGAGCAAATTCCATGTCCCGAAATCATAGCGATACTCAGATCTCCAACGACAACGCGGCACGCAAAGAACGCGTGGCCTTGTTATCGATCCTGGCCAGTGCCGCGATTGCGATTGGCAAGTTTGTCGCCGGTATTCTTTCCGGATCGCTTGCGCTGATATCGGAAGCAGCACACGCACTTGTCGATACGGGCGCGACAATCATTACCTATTTCGCCGTGCGCACAGCCAACAAGCCTGCCGACGAAGAACATCATTACGGGCATGGCAAGTTCGAAAGCCTTGCGGCGCTGGCCGAGACCGTCATCCTGTTCATCCTGGCGACGGTCGTCATCATGCATGCCTATGATCGCCTGATGCAGGGCGGCGGTGAATTCGAGCCGACCATTCTGGCCTTCTCCGTGCTGATCGTCTCGATCATTATCGATATCAACCGTGTCTACACCCTGCGCAAAGTGGCAGGCGAAACCGGAAGTCAGGCACTTGCGGCCGATGCGCTGCATTTTGCATCCGATCTGGCCGGGTCGACACTGGTGCTTCTCGGACTCGTCGCTGCACTTTTCGGCTTCAAATATGGCGATGCGCTTGCCGCAATCGGTATTGCGCTGTTCGTCGCCATTGCGGGTTGGCGTCTTGGCCGCAGCACGATCGACACCCTTCTCGATACCGCTCCGAAAGGCATGGCCGAACGGGTCCGGGCAATCGTGAATGATGTGCCAGGTGTCGTCGAGGTTGCCGGCGTCCGGTTGCGGCCAGGAGGGACCGGGAATTTCGGCGAGATTGCCGTTGCAATCTCACGGACACTGCCGCTGGAGAGGGTGGTCGCGATCAAGGAGCGCATTACCAAAGCGGTCCGGGAGGAGTTCGCCGACACAACCCTGACGGTGACCACCGAACCAAGAGCCCTCGACGATGAAACGGTGCTTGATCGCGTCTTGATTGCGGCCGCCAAGCGGCGATTGCTGGTGCATCACATCACTGTTCAAGATGTGGAAAACCGCCTGTCGATCAGTCTTGATCTGGAGGTCGACGGGCGATTGAGCCTTGGCGCGGCCCACGTCGAAGCAACCAGGCTCGAAATCGCTATCCGGGATGAACTGGGGCCTGAGACGGAGGTCGAGACCCATATTGAACCCTTGGAAGTCTCACATCTCTCCGGTCTGGATGTGCCCCAAAGTGAAGCATCTGAAGTCAGCGGTATCTTGGAAGCGACCGCTGCCAAGATACCAGCCATCGAGAGTATTCATGATGTGCGTGTACGGCGTACGCCGGCCGGGCTCGTGGTCAACTATCATTGCTATTTCGATGACGCGCTTGACGTAGCCACCATGCACAAGAACGTCGACCTGCTCGAACGCCGTTTCAGAAGGCAGTATCCGGGAGTGGTCCGGGTGGTCGGCCATGCCGAGCCGCGCTTGGCGACAATCCTGTCCCAAGAGTCATGATCGCAACCGTTCGCATTTGATCTTGTCCTGGGGAGGGTATCGGTAACCGATGAACAGCGATCAAAAGCATTCCCACCACAGAGAAATAGCTCTTCGCCTCAAAGGGATGGACGGCCATTCGACGACCATCCGCATTGCTTCTTTGCTGATTGCATCCTGATCGCAACGACGATGCCCGAGCGCCTCAATTCAATCGTCATCTTCGTCGCGGTGCCTCCACTTGTGCTTGTACCAACCCTTGTGTCGGCCGTTGTCGTAACGCCAGTCATCCCAGCGATGCCACCGCGGGGGCGGGGGCCCCCAACCCCAGAAAGGCGGTGGTGGCGGGCGGTAGTAGCGGCGCACGCAGTAGCCCCTCTGTGACAAATACGCGCCCGGACCGCACCAATAGTCGGCACGCTGCACCAAAACACCATGATCCGATGGGTTTAGCGGGATGCGAGGAGAGGCTTCGGCACCGAAGGAAAAGGCAGACAATGCTGCTGCCAGGGATAGTACGAACGCTCTCATATCCGTCACTCCTTTCATATTGCTTGCTAACAATAGCCTTGCAACTTCAGGCGGAGAAAACACGCAACGGCAATTGCATGGCACAAAACTTGAGCCTCGAAGATGTCGAATTGCTCCAGCGTCCCGCCTGTGAGGCCTGCAATGCAGATATCTCGATAACGAAAAATGGTGGTCTTTTCATGATTACCCCATTGCTTCAATCCTGTATTTCTCATTGGATGCCCGTCGTTTTCCCTGATGGGCATGCCGGCATGGCGCCGCTGCTCACGCTTCAACGCGGGCGCAGTCATATTCTGATAATCCGGAATGAGACGGCTCGGTGGCACCCGATGCATTGCCACGGACACGCCCTCAAGGTGCTGAGCGAAAGGGCTGCCCGTCCCGCACCGCCAATGGAGCGACACCATTCTGTTCGCACCAAAGGGCACAGTCGAGTAAATCGTGTCGGGTTTCCTGAAAAATGTCTGGGATGAGCGCTGATGGGAGAATGGGGCTCGCAAAAGTGTAATTCAGTCGAGTCCAAGACCAAGCTTGCTCCACCTGGTTTTAAGATCATCAAGCACAGGCACAATCGCCAATACGAGAAGGATGGCTGCAAGCGCAAGCGATGCGGCAAAACCGAGATGCTTGAAACCGATTGCGCCGGCGATACCGCCAACAAGAAACAGCGCGACAAGGGATGCCAGCAGCTTGAGCTTTTTGCGGTCAGCCTTGACGAAAGGCGTATCGGGGCTGCTGGGTGATGCATTCCAGTAGAAGAGCTTGCCCAATTCGATGCCCATGTCTGTCACCAGACCCGTCACATGGGTTGTCCTTATGCGTGCGCCGGAGAGTTTGGTGATGATGGCGTTCTGCAAGCCCATGATAAAACACAAGAGCATGACTGTTGCCGGAACGAACAGCCATTCACGGTGCTCCAGGTTGCGGCCGAGCAGTCCAAAGCAGATCAGCAACATGGCTTCAAACATAAGCGGCAGAGCGTATTCGCTCTGGAGTCTTTTCCGCCGCGCCCAATTGACCAGTATGGCTGAGCAGGCGGCTCCGGCCACAAAGGAGAGAAAGGCAGCGAGGCCTGCAAGCAGCAGACTTGTGTCACCGAGCACCAGATTATCGGCCATGGCAGAGACAATCCCTGACATATGAGAGGTGTATTGATGAACGGCCAGAAAGCCTCCGGCATTTGCAGCTCCAGCCACAAAAGTCAGGAACCGCGCAAGATGCCGATCGGTCTTTTCAAACCGTTCTCTCCCGGCAATCTTGCGCAAATAGGGGATCATCAATCGACAGCGACAGGCATTGAGTTGCACAGGTATGTTGTGAAAGTCCTGCCGCTGCACGGTGCATCCCACAGCATCGGCATTTAGTTGAACTTTTGCGACGGTTGACGGTACCTTACGCCTCTGCCACCCGTTTCGCTGCGCGCATGTTCGCCAATCAGCTCAATACCTGCGCGATCAAGGGCGTTGACGACCTTCATCAGGCTGTCGACAATGCCGCGCACATCGCCTTCACTGGCTTCCATCCGTTGAATGGTTGGCAGGGAAACACCCGACATTTCCGCGAGGGCTTTCTGATCGATACCGAGAAGTGCTCGCGCTGCCCGCATTTGGTTTGCAGTAATCAAAATCGTATCCACTTTTATCATTGAGTAGTTAGCTGCATCACCTTACCACTGATGTATAAAACATCAATATGAAACGATAAAATATGCGCGCCCTCTTGGCAGGAATGAAAGTGGGCGTTATTCTCATCTTTATGACTCAACGTTACAAACCACAGCAAGATCTCAATGATACCTGGACGATCATCGACGCGCGCACGGCACGGGCCGCCGAGATGGGCAGCCGTACCATTATTGGCATGAACCGGCGGGATGCCGAGGAACTTGCCGAGCTTTTGAATAGGCTGGAAGCGCAAAAGCCGGTAACCCAGCCTGATCAAGGCAGCGGCTGCGACTGAAGGGGATGAACATGGCGATCAATGAAACGTCGGTCGAGATCAAAACGTCCGCAGCCTCGTCCGTGGGCATCGTTGTGGCGACGGGTCTTCATTACGTGCAAGTCAATGACCGCGGCGTAAAGCATGAACTCATTGGGCCGTTTAGAACCCGTGAACAAGCGCAGGCTGAAGTCGCAAAATGGGTTGACCGCTTCAGAGCGGAACTGGAACCACAATCCTGTTGATCGCAATCGGCCGATGCGCGGTTACATCCGCAAGACGAAGAACACCAGCAAGGCAATTGGTGTCGCGATGCTCAATGCCAGAAGAGTGTCATAACCGATCGTTTCCCAGTCCCTCTGACGATCATCCCTGTCCAGATAGGCCATCTCCGCAACCTCCGGTGAAAGGCGCTGAATTTAGCACGGCGGCGCTCGAAAATCCCGTTGACCGGGAGGATTGCATCGACAATTCGAACGCGCCAATCTGACTATCATGCCGTTTTGATGCGCTTGCTCATGTTGATACCAGTCGTCCGGAATCCCCCGGCCTGATAGACGTGCTGGGCGCGCGTGTTGTCCGCGGCGACGCGCAGCCGGATCTGCTCAAATCCTTCCCTGGCGAGCGCACTTTCCAGAGCCTGCAATGCTTGCTTGCCATGGCCGTTACCCTGATAGGCGGGAAGGATATGAAAATCACTGATGAACACCATCTTGGAATCCGTATCGGCGCGGTACCAAAGATAGCCGATGGTTTGGGCATTTTCTCTTTCGCCATCCGTTATGCAGAGCAAGACCTGTCCGGATGTATCGGGACCGTTGGGCAGGTCTTTGGCGATTTCGCGTTTCGCCTGCACCACTGCTTCTGGATTGGACAGGCCGTAATTTGCCGAGATCTCCGCAGCATAGTCAGGGATGAAATAATCGAGATAGTTCGAAAACTCGTCTTGGCGCATCGGCCTGAAGCCAGTCATCGGCTGTATTCCTTTTGGGGCATCTGTATCATCTGGATGCGACATCATTCGGATTTTGCCGAGCGGTCGATCTGCCCTTCGGCCGCGTTGTGCTTGTATTGGAGCGCGATCAGAATTCCCTTCATTGTGCGCAGCGCCGTGAGGCACAGAGCAAGTGCAAGGGGTATCCACAGAATGAAATGCAGCCACAGGGGCGGGGCGAGCGTTACTTCCATCCAAAGGGCAAGGCCGACAACAATGAAGCCGACGAGCAGCATCACCAGGACTGCGGGCCCTTCGCCCGTGTCGACAAAGGTATAATCGAGGCCACAATTCGTGCAGTGTTTGGGCAGCTTAATGAAGCCGTCAAACATTTTGCCCTGTCCGCAGCGTGGACAGCGGCCCGTGATCCCTGCCGAGACGGGATCAACTGGCGGGTAGAGCGCTTTGTCTTCACTCATGATTTGTCCTTGCTGTTTCTCAAACGGCACCGAGGTTTCTGCACCTATGCTACACCCGTGCGGTTTATCCCGGATGGAAATTGATGTTTGCCAGTTGCAGCATATATAGGAACGTTTTATAGTCAATTAGTGATGTTTTATACATCATAATTGATTCCAGGTGCTGAGATCAGATTGTTTGAATGAATTGACGCATGCGCGGGGTCTCCGGCCGAGGCCGGTCGATGGCAAGATTATTGAGGTTGACGGCATAATGATCCGGCTGGCGAAGTTTCATTCCGAATTTGGCAAAATCGAAGTATTGCGAGCCAAGAACACCGGCTCGGTTATTTACCGCCAGGGCGGTTTCTACCAATCCGAAAGCGACATAAACGGGGTCAGTGTCGCGCCCTATATTCATGCGATTTTTGGCCTTCTTGCTCAAACACAGGCCAGGAATGTCCTGATGATCGGTTGTGGCGGCGGCAGCCTGGCTACGATGCTCGACAAGACGGGTGTTCGGGTGACGATCGTGGACATCAATCCCACCGCCTTCTTCATCGCCCGGAAATATTTCAACTTACCGCGCAACATAGAATGTTACGTCGCGGATGGTTTGAACTTTCTACATGCTGTTCGCCATCGCTACGATGCGATCATTTTGGATGCCTATACGGGAGGGGATATCCCTGATCACCTATGCACCGAAACCTTTTTTGAACTCGCGCATGCACGTCTTGACGAAACCAACGGTTGTTTGATCAGCAATATCTGGGCGCACAATGATCGCGACCTGTTTCCCAAACGGATGGCGGCAAAACTCAGCAATTTCTGGGCGGACGTGCGTCTTCTGGATACCCCTGGCCTGTGGGATCGTAACACCCTGCTCGTGGCGGGGCAGGTTGAGCATTTCGACGAGCCAACGCTTTTAATGCCGCCAACAGAGGTGGCAGATGATGTTGCACGTGACCTTGAGCGTTTCAGGTTTATCCCCTGGCAGCAACCTGAACAGTTGGTGTAGAAGTCTTTGGGCGGTTTCAACCGTCAACACAACAGCATTGCGTCGGCTGCAAACCTTGTTGCCTCATCCTTGTCGTCGGATGCAATGGCTTTCTGGAGCTTCGCAACGAATTCCGCGTGGTCCTCGTGCGAGCGCAGCGGGAAAGTTCGGTGAGATAGCAACTCATAGAGCGACTATCCACCGCGTTCGGTTAGAATTTGCCGCTGATGTCGAAGAAGACGGCGTCGCCTTTCATCCGGTTCTCGACCTCGACCTCATGCGCCCAGCGCAGGCCGAAATCGACCTCTGTTGTCTTGCCGAATTTGGCTTTGTATTTCACGAATGGACCAATCGCGATGGAACGCCCGCGGAACCCGTCATGGGCGTCGGCGAAGGTGCCACGATCATCCTGTATCTGATGCAGAAAGCCGGCGAGGCCGCCCACCGAAAAATTCTCGCTCAGGCTTTTGGTGACCGCCAGGTCCAGATGGGCCACGGCCCCGCTATAGTAATCGGTGTCGTTGTTTTTGGTGTTGATGTCGACGCCGAGCTTGGCTGAGAGGTCCAGGCCGTATTCGGGCAGCAGCCGCGTGTACGCGACCGCTGGCGTGAACGTCCAATAATTGAGGCCGATGAAGGCAAGATCGCCTTCCTTCCATTCGCCGGTTGGCGCGGTAACCGTCAGTGACGCCGAGAAGAACGTGTTCAGCGCATCATTGTGCCAGCCGAGCACGACGGGAGCGAACGATATGTCGCCCAAGGCTCCGACCTCCTGCTCAGTCCCGAACCGCCCCAGTGTCGCCTGCGCTCTCGTCCAGCCGATCGGGATGACGGCTTGGACCGCATAGGTCCAGTTACCGGGAAGATGCAGGTCGGGAACATAGACCGCCGCCAGGGCGGTGGTCCAGATATCGGCCTCGAGCCCGACTGCGACCGAATTCCTGCCGATCGGCACGTCGCTGCCCGCCTTGCCATGATAATAGATGTTCGAAATGCCCCAATAGACGCCTGGAACGGGCGGGACGACACCTTCTCCAGGCCCGGCGTAGACGCCGGGAATGTAGCGGCCCGCCACGGCCTCGGTGGCACGCGCATCGCCTGCCCAAACAGTCGCCGCAGCGGCCATGGCTGCCATACCGAATATGCGCGACATCGCTCTTGAATTCATCCCCTCGTTCCCCTGCTTAAAATTCATCAGTGTAATCCCAGGCTCAATGTTTGCGTGGTAAGGCCGATCCGAACCTATCCCAACGCCCGGCCGTACATAGGATGTTGATTTCCCCTGAGAAGTGACCCGGCATGTCCACCGAGATTTGACCCGCCTTGTATGGATGTTTCGGGTCTGGTGTTGTGGTCAAGCACCTGCTTTTCTCCTTTGTGTTTTTCGGCTGCGGGCTATTGTTCGGCAACGGGGAAAGTCCAACTTCCATCGAGTATCGGCTGTTGGGGGCGATAAAGCCGGACCATGTAGTTCCACCCCCTCATGACCGGCAGGCAGTTCGGCACTTTTCCGTCGCAACCGCCGAAATGAACGATGATGGACCCGTCGCCTTCCTTCTTCGCGGTGATGTCGTTAAGCGAGTAGGCGTCGTACTCGTTCTTAACGTAATAGCCGTTCTCGTCGTAAAGGCTGATCGACCAGAAGCCATCTACCGGAACGTGCTTGACCTGCAACGTGTAGTTTGTCTTCCCATCATTCTTTGGGGGGACGACGTTGAGATAGATTGCGTCGCGAGGCGGATTCGCGCCCCAAGCCGAAGCGGCACCGATCAGGTATTGCACCGGATCGACTTCCTCCCGCGTTCCAAAAGCCTTGCGGGTATCGGTGACGGTGCTGGCCAGAACCAGCAGCGCCTCTCTCACTTTTTTCTGGCTTTCCTTGTCCCAGTTCGGAACTTCGAACTGTCCGGGGCCACCAGGCTGCTCAACCTTGATAGCGTCCTGTAGCGCGTGGACCCGTCCGAGATCATCGGGATCGTTCGGATCGACGAGCGTCCGGACGCCGACCAGCGCGTACCGGGTGCCGATCTTCTCCCTGTCAAGCTTGTGCGCCCCAGCTCCGTATTCCGTGGTCGTGTATTGATCCTCGCTGATGATTTGCATCGACATGAAGCGCTTCCCGGCATCCGGAAGCGTCACCGTCACGGGCCCGGCGTCAAGATCGAACACCCGCGTCGAGTAGAGCGTGTCCCTGTTGCCGCGGATCACGGTCTGCTTGTCGATCGGCAGGAGTTCGCGGATGTGATGCCATCCTCCAAATCCTCCTCCTTTGACGGAGTTGGTGAAGTAGAGGTCTGTTTCTGCCCGAACGAAGTTGTCGACGGTGACGGGAACCGGCGTCTCCGCCAATACTGCCGGCGAGAACAGTAATGTCGCCGTGAAGGCAATCAAGGTTCTGATTTGCATGGTCTCCCTCGTCGTCACCTTGCTGATGTTTTTTCGATGTCCGGGAGCCGCCATGTCTTCTCGAAGAGCGGCTTCTTCGGCCCGTAGAACCGGAAGATGATCTCCCAGCCGGAACCGTCCTTCGTCGGCACCCAGTTCATTTCCTTACCTTCCGGGGCTTTGGGCCCGAAATAGATGTCCACCGATCCGTCCGCATTCTTCTGGAGGCCGGGCGTGTTGGAGCCACGGCTCGACCATTTCTGGTCTCGAATGAGGCCGTGGGTCTCGCGATCGTAGACGGTGCCTGACCAGTAGAGCGATACGGGCGCGTCCGCAGGCACCGTCAGGCGATAAGTACTGCCGCCATCAAGAGCGTTGCCATCCTTGTCCTTGATCGTCACCAGATAAAACTGCCCGGTGCCGAGATGCTTGATGCTGGAAAAGGCGAACGAGAAGAACGTGCCGCGGCTGTCGAGGGGATAGACGCCCGGCGTGCTGAACAGGTTGGACAGGCCCTCGCTCAGGTCGTGAGGGACCGGGAGCGCCCATTGAGCGCCTTCATAGAAGGGCGGCTGGAACAGGGCTTCGTACTGCTTCTCCAGCAGCCCGTGAGCCTCGACCGCTGACCGCTCCAAGGTTTTGCTGGCGTCTCCGTCAGGAGTGAACGGCTTTCCCTGCTCGATGCCGACCGATCTGAGTTGGTCGATCATCGCTTTGTCTCGTTCGAGCCAGGGTTCGCGCTGCACGAAACGGTCAAGTGCCTGGAAGAAGCGCAGATCGTAGGGGATCGTGCTGTCGAAGACAGTGTCGGCGGCGTCCACGAACGTGGTTGCGGGAGGATTCCCAGCCTGTGACAGCGGATAGAGCTTGATCTTGCGAGCATAGTCGACGGCCTTGGCGACATCGGCCGCGCTGCCGCTGCCGACATTGGAGCGCAAAAGCGCGTAGGCCATGTTGGTGTCGGAACGAAGTGGAATGTAACCCTTCGAAACCTTGCCCGAGTAGCCCGGAGGCAGGATCAGGTATTTGCCGCCACGGCCCTTGTCGACACCCGCTGGTCCGACGTCTTCGAGCGCGGCCTGCCAGGCGTCCATGATCGTGCCGGTGATTTCGCCGTCCTTCGCTGCAGGAATCTCCAGAACCATTGGCCCGACGTTTTTCGTGTCGATGAACGGCATCAGATAGATGGTGCTGGGGTTCGGCGTGAGCGTCTGATTTCGCCAGTCCGGTATCCTTGACCAAAGAACGATCTGGTTCTCCTTGCCGCCCGCCTTTGTCATCGCCTGGAACATCAAGTCAAAGTTGACTGCGGGCATGCCCCAGACGACCGCTTCGATCGCCCGGCTTGCGCGCTGCTTGCCCTCCGAGCCTTCTGCTGCGATTCCCGAATGTGGAAGGAAAAATACGACGCCTGCCAGGAGCGCCACCGCAAACGCTTTCATCTTGTCCTCCGATAGGCCAGAAATGGAACACAAGTCCGAGGATCGGGCCATGCTTGACGATGCCGTTGGTCGGGCTGCCGTTGGAGTAGTTCACGCCAAGGGCGCGATAGCCGATCACAGCCGAAACCGTTTCCTTCCATTTGTACCCGACGCCTCCCACGAGCGTGCATCCTATGCCCAGCATAGCGGCAATCTTCGCCCCCCCCGAAAGCATCTTGGTCAAGGTGCGACCGGGACACCGCTTACGGTTCACATCGAAGTGCTGGTGGCATGATTTGAATATGGAAATGGCCGAGGGAGGAAGTACGTAACTGTTACATACGTTGCAGGGTCGTTGTTTGGGGGCTGTCCGTCAGGATCTGCCAACTCCACATGATAGAACGGGCCAGGGCGCGCCTGTACTCCTCTATATCTGCGCGATCATCTTACTTGGCGTGCTTGGCAGCTCATTGTCAGCATGGGGCGTCTTGGCTTGCCGCCGCAGTGATGGCTGCGTGGAAGGCTGTTTTGCCGCCGGATTCCAGCTTTCCAGCGACGAGCGTAATAACCTGGCCACTCTGACGAATGATCATTCCCGGCAGAACGGGCTTCAGCGCACGGTTTAGTTGAATGACTACGGATGCATATCCCCGCACCGATGAATGCCCCCAATATTGGCAGATAGGCGTCTAAACGCCTGCTATCAATTACGAAGTCACTAAAGCCACTATTTTACGGGGAGGGTTATCGATTGAGATTGTTGATCAATGCCAAGGTAATGAGCTTGTGAAACGGTATGATAGCAGGAAGGTAGAGCTTGCCGAACAGGTTCTTGCGCCTGACCAGCGTCATCACGCCGACAAGCTTTTCCCCGCCATCATTGCGGACATCGATCACGGCGCGAAAGTCGAGATGGCGATCGTCGAAGCCAAGCACCACTTGGTGCACGGACTGGCTGACAACGGGAAAGACGCCAACCATTTCCATCTCGGTGGGAGAATGGGCCGCAGAAGACTTGATGCCGAAGGGCGCAACAATTGTATTCCGGATCGCCATCAGCACCCGTACCCATCGCGGAAAATGCCCAAGCACCAATCTAGCGGCATCCATGGCCGTCAGATCAGGGTTTTTGATACGCAACTGGTAACAATCCGCCCAATCGGCCTCGGCCAATGCCGGATGCGGCAATCTTGGATGGACCTTGGTTGGTTTCTGGAGGTCGCGCACGAGTGGGCCTTTTGCTTGCGTTGCTGCCGAAATCTACCACACTCGAAAACTCTGCCGTGGACAAACCGGCGGCTGTGACAATGTGCTTCAGAGCCAACTCGGTGCAATCGGACGGGCGCGTACAAAGCCTAACTGGCCCGAAGTTAAAAAAATGACCATTTGAACGCTCTCAGTGAGGGGTAGTCTTCAGTGAAGAGAATGGTGACCAGCGTGCTCCGGCCCGATGTGTTATCATCTCTGCACATAGCTAAGCATCCATGTCCTCGGGCGGGGGCATGGCGGCAAGACTACTGCAGATGATCGTGACAGGACCGATTTAGTTCATGCTGCCTTTTCATGGTTTTCGGACAATGAATTTCAGATGGGTGACGGCGGGGGATGCCACAACTTGCGGTATTTCGAGTTCGATCATCTCAGAACCGATATGATCGAATAGCCGGCTGCCCGCACCAAGCAAAACCGGGACAATCTGCAAGATCATTTCATCGACCAGTCCGGCTTGGATAAACTGTTGCGCGGTATTGGCACCCATAAGCATGATATCCTTCGCACCGGCCGCCATCTGTGCCTGCCGAAGGGCGCTCCCGATCCCATCATTGACAAAAGTAAAGGCCGCGCTTTTCATCTGTTTCAGATCGCGCTTCTCATTGGTCAGGACGAAGGTCGGAACCGGATATGGCGTGTCGCCCCACAAATCGATGCCGACGTCGTAAGTCCGCCTGCCGACGATGACGGCACCTACGCGCTCAGCGGGCTCTCGCATCCGTTCCATGTCGATAGGAGAAACATTCTCAAACATCCACCGATGCAGCCGCTCACCACCTATACCCATGGGATGAACTGAACTGATATCAGGACCGGCAATGAAGCCATCAAGCGACATGGCGAAAAAGAGCACAACTTTGCTCATGCAATTTCCTCCCAGTTTATCAGGAATGTAAATGAACGACGCCATGCAAGGTTATGTCGAAGCATGCTTAGTCAGCATTGCACTTATATCAAACGAGTAATTTTGAACGAATGGCTGGTACTGCACCATCAGATATTTTGAACTACTGCATCTGTGGGGAGCGCCCATCTGTTGGTCGTGCGCGCTCGATCAACTTCGTTGCATCGGGGTATCCGACGATTGTTTCTTCGGTTGCGACTGGTCACAGACCCACAGCCGGCACTTGCCTGCCGTGGGTTCTGCCGATCCTACCGCATCGACATCAACGTCGTCATCAGACCTGCTTTGACCTCGAGTATGGGTCGATTGGCTTCGGAATAGCCGATGTCCCTAAGCTGATCGGGTGTCAGGTCTGCCAGTGCCTTGCGTCTCGCGCCGGCGCTCTGCCACGCCCTCAGGGCAGCAACCATTGCGGCTACGGGGTTCGACCTGGATCCCGACACCTGTTTTTCCGGTGCGCGGATACCGGTGTGCGTTTCGATTTGAGCCATTTTCAGTCTCCCATGGTTGCGGTTTGTGAGTGGAAGCCTGACACACGGGCGTTTGGGTGCTGTTCGGCTCAGCGTGAACAGCCAGGAAAACGTCGACAACCCGCCGCTAAATCGACGTTAAATCTGTCTGCCGAAATGCTATTCTGCGGCGGCAGTCCAAATCTGGGAGACAGTCTTTGCGCATCAGGTTGCTCGGTGGTCTTGAAGTGACTTCGCCGGAGAACCGGCAAGTCCGCTTCACCACGCGCAAGACGGCGCTACTCTTTGCAGCCCTTGTCTTTGGTGGCCGCCGCGGTTATCGCAGGGAATTGCTTTCCGAGGCCTTCTGGCCGGGGCGAGGCAATGAACAGGCCCGCAACAGTTTGCGCCAGGCGCTGGTCGATATCAGGCGATCGTTTGCGGCCGGTGGGGATGCCGCCGTCTACATCGACGGCGATCATGAGACCATCGCGCTGATTGCCAGTCCGGATGAAGCCGACATTTCGGTCTTCGACCTGAGACTGGAGGCGGGCCGTGCTGCTGATCTCGCCCTGGCCGCGGATCTATATCGCGGCGAGGTGCTTGCGGGGGAGACCATTCCGGGCGAACTGGACGAATGGTTCGGACCTTATCGGAGCGCCTATCAGCGCAAGGCGCTGCAGCTCGTGGAGCGGTTGAGCCTCGCGCTCCAGGAGCCGGGTTCGGCGGAAGAAACGGCCTGCGAAGGGCTGGCGGAGAGGCTGCTCGCTGCGGATCCGACCGTGGAGCCCGCCCATCGGGCGTTGATGCGGATCCATGCGCTCAGGGGACACGAGAATGCGGCCCTGCGCCAGTTCGAGGTATGCCGGACTCTTTTGAAGAAGCATCTTCAAGCAGAGCCTGAGGCAGAGACGTCTGCCCTGGCCGCTTCACTGCAAGCGCGGCCTGGCTCCGCATCGCAGCAGGAGGTCTTCCCAGTTTCGCTGAAGCATCACGATCGGCCCTCGGTTGCGGTACTGCCATTTCAGAACTTGAGCGGCGATGCGGAGCAGGAATATTTTGCCGACGGCATCGTCGAGGACATCACCATCGCGCTGGCGCAATTCCGGCACCTCTATGTCATCGCCAGAAACTCGAGCTTTACGTACAAGGGGCAGGCGGTCGACATAAAGCAGGTCGGGCGCGAGCTGGACGTCCGCTATGTGGTCGAGGGAAGCGTGCGCCGGACGGGTGACCGGCTGCGCATCGCCGGGCAGCTCATCGACACGTCGACGGGCGTGCACCTTTGGGCGGATCGTTTTGACGGAACCCTGGCGAATGTTTTCGACCTTCAAGACCAGGTCGCCTCGAGCATCGTCGGGGCCATAACACCGAAAGTGGAAGAGGCCGAGATCGAGCGTGCCAAACGCAAGCCGACCGGGAGCCTCGACGCCTATGACCATTATCTGCGCGGCCTGGCGGCCTTTGACCGGACGGTCACCAACAGATCGGTCGTTGACGAGGCCTTGCGGTTTTTCATGACGGCGATCGAGCGCGACCCGGAATTCGCCGCAGCCCATGCCCGGGCGGCACGGTGCTACGCCACCCGAAAGAGCAACGGCTGGATGCGCGATCCCGCAGAGGAAACTGCGGAAGCGACCCGGCTGGCCAGGAGAGCGGTCGAACTCGGCTGGGACGATGCGGTTGCGCTCACCTATGCCGGATATGTCCTCGGCTATGTCGCCGGCGACCTCGACGATAGTGCGGCCTGCATCGATCGCGCCCTCCTTCTCAACCCGAATCTGGCCGCGGCCGCCGGGGCCAGCAGCTGGGTGAGGGCATGTCTCGGCGAGCCGGACAAGGCCGTCGAACACGCGGCTCTTGCCATGTGCCTCAGCCCTTTGGATCCACGTCTGTTTGCCTGGCAGTTCAACACCGGGCTCGCTCATTTTTGCGCCGGCCGCTATGATGACGCTGCCGCCTGGGCGGGAAAGTCGTTACGGCACCAGCCAAACTACCCGAGCGCAATGCGCGTGATGGCCGCGGGCCATGCCATGGCCGGGCGGATCGGTGAAGCCCGGGAAACGATCGCTCGCCTGTGCCTGATGCAACCCGCTCTGCGGCTGTCCAATCTTGCCGGCGTGCTCCCACCGTTCCGGCGACCGGACGATCGCAATCGATATATCGAAGCGCTCAGGATGGCGGGACTCCCTGAGTAGCAGCGTATCGTCCGGTTGCGACCGGAACAGTGTCGAACAGCGCGTTCAACCTTTCCGCGATGGTTGGGGGGTACTGTCCTCAAGGGCTGGTGGTGCATTCATGCATTGCCACTCTAAACGATCATTTTCTCATAGCTTTCGAGTTTTTGGGACTCAGCGCTTCATTGTAAGATTGGTACTAACGACATCGCCCTTCGATCAGTTGAGCCGTAAAAGTAGTGACACCAACTCGCCCTGTCGGCTCACACCCAGTTTTATGAAGATGCTTTTCAACTGCGCGCGAACGGTATGATAAGATACGTTGAAATTATCAGCGATGGCTGTGAGATCCTCTCCCGCGGCCAAGGATATGGCCAAACGACATTCGGCGTGAGTGAGGCCGTATACAGACTGCAAGATTTGCTCTTGGGGTTGAACTGATACTTGGGGATCCGTCAGCAAACCAATTGCAGAGACTGCGGGAAATAGATCCTGCACGTTGCCTCTCACGCGTTGGACTTGCACGATCAACGGGCGGCCGACGTCGCGTTGCAGTGTGACCGGCTTGCTGGCGGCAAGATCACCAATCAATCCGCTGTTGATCATGCTGTAGATGTGTCTGCGTAACGTACCGTTGTCCCCAGCACGATTGCTGCAGAGTTCACCATTCGCGATGGCGATGCCAGAATGAAGCAGTTTTCCTGCCTTGGTCGTCACATGACATACCTTGCCAGCGCGATTGAAGAACAGTGCTGCCACGCCTCCAAGCTCAAACGCTTCCTTCATTCCGGTGATGTGGTTGAGACCAATTTTGTAAGCTAGGCTTGCTGCCGCTTTCATCGGATATCTCAACCGGATGAGAAGTTCCTGTTCCGGTTGACTAAATGGCTCGGCTGCAGGCGATCGATGGAGTAGGCAGCTCCAAAGATCAGCGCCGACTTCAAATCCGATATATGCGCTCCAGTGAATGCCGAACCTTGCCAGAAACTCCTGATAGAACAGGGAGTTTTTTCGCTCTTCGACGGTCGAGCAATCCTGGTCCACCATAATGCCCTTGCTTTCCAGAAGCGGTAAACCCTTCTGACGAATGCACCAACGATATGCTTCGTGCTGGAAATAGTAGTCGGTGAGACCTTCGAGATTGTCCGTATACCGAATGGCTGCAGGAATTTGGCTGCGAATGGGCATGGTGTTCGCGCCCATGGCATCGCTTGCTTCCGCGATGGAATGTAACGCTTGCGGCCAGCTCAACGTACCGAGAGCCGCCTCAAGAAGCAGATCCGCTGCTGTGTCCAAAGCTAGCGCATTCACAGGCATAATTATTCTCCTGCAATTTTGAAGATCAACTATCCGCAATCCCTGACAGATAGCTGCGCGCTAAGGATCCGTCGGATGCATTGTACAGTCGTCTCAACGGGTCAAGTCAATCGAAAACAAATGCAGGCTGACCATACGGTAATCTCGTCAGCATCACCCAATTGAGTGATGTGCGGTATTCTCACTGATCTACAGTGAAGAGCGTCGCGTTGTTCCAACCCGGCAAAACAATTTGCTCTCAAAGTCGATTTGGCAGCGACCAGTACTTCTCGAACGGAGTGGAAGCGCAGTATGAAAAGTTTTGTGATTAAAGGGGCTGTTGCGATGATCGCCCTATCTTGCCTGACCATGCCTGCACTGGCCATGTATAATCCGTTGCAGGTACAGGTCGTCAGACCACGCAATGTGTACATCCCACAAAGTAGTGTCAATGCTCCTTATCGTCCGCCTGTGTACAGATCACCGGCAACCCATGCGCCCGCATATCGGGCACCCGTGTATCATCATGCACCAGCATATCGGCCGCCCGCGTACCGCGCACCAGCATATCGGTCACCGGCAACGCATGCGCCTGCATACCGACCACCAGTGCACCGCACACCAGCATATCGGCCACAATCTGGCAAATACACTTGTGGCGGTAGTGGCCGAGCTTCTGGCGGTGGCAATAGAGGATGCCAGTAGGTGCGTTGTGAGTTTAAATCAAAGCGGAAAGGGTTGGGCAGGTAGGCTTGCTTTTAGGCCCTATCGGCTCGAACCTACGAATGGGGCCATTGAAACAACAGATAGAGTTATCTCCCGAATAATTCAGCTGTAACAATGGCTTATCCGTTGCCGATTTCAGCGCACAAACCAAGCGCGAAATAATCTTGCGGCGGGGTTTCGGTTATCGATTTGGACGAAATTGGGCAAATTTGATCGTATATCGCCACTATTTCAGCTTCTGCTCTCCGAGTTATCCGTTTTCGCCGCTTCGAACTGATACGGCGATAAAGGATCAGCCGGTGCAATAAGATCAGTGTCAAAAATGGGGGAATGAATGCAGTGCAATGGTGGGATGGTTCGCGCAATGGCCGTCATGCCCCTTTTGGCGGCACAGCTATTTGTCACAAGTACGTATGCGGGTACCAGGGGCTGTGACGGTACCGCCAAGTGCGGGGGAGGCGGGACTAGCGGGAACAACGCTGTAATTTACAACAGCATTAACAACGCCCTTCAGACGATTGTAAGAAGGCCCAGCGATAGTGAAGCAACGCCTGAAACACCAGAGCCACAGCCGTTGAATCGTGCCAAAATTGAACAAAGCGAATTGAGTATAGCCAATACGGCAACGGACATCGCCACGTGCAATCTCATCCAATACAATTTCAAAGCCAAGGGGATTTGCATCGACCGCGTTTACGCACAAATCAAGGAAAAAAACAAAGAGATAGACAATAGTTTTGATAATTTGCCGGTATCGCACCCATCCGGCGCAAACAATCGTGTCTCGCCGTCCAATGGAACATCGACCAAAACAACCCCGCCTACAGCCATGTCGCTCGAGGATATCAAGCGCCAATACAAGAGCCATAAATGCAAGGATGCAAAGACAGCTTCAACCGCTGTTTGCCGAGAACTCGCAAATGCCTATGCGATGAAAGCCAGACCGAAGCCCAACAAATCAAACTTTGTAGAAATAAAGCCCTCAGAGGGACTGTCTCCTGGCTTTAAGAGTGTTGGTGGTGGAAAGACAAAGACTATCGATGCAGAAACTGGAATGTCGCCGGATGATTGCGCGAAGCAGGTAGGTTCTGTTGTACTTCACCCTGTTGGAGGAACGCCAGAGTTCTGCATGATACCCAATCGAAAATTCTGTGTCGGAACAAAGATCGTCTTAACTTATCATAACAGTTGCAAAAGAGCCGTTCAGGGCGAAGTGTTTTTCAGCGGTGCAACTGGCTGGTTAATTGTACCGCCCGGTGCAGATGGCGTTACGGAATGTACTCAGAAAAATGAAAAAACAGGCAACCCTGCGGTAAATTGCGCATTTCAACGCTTTGATGCGCGCTTTTGAGCGGCAGATCGAAATCTGATAGCCGTTGAGATACCCGCCTTTTGCCGGATCCCACGGGCCAAGGCTGACAACCGTACCAGCTATTTTGTGTAGAGAGCATCGGTGTCACACTGATCTGGAAGATCACGAGGCCTCGGGGTTGTCTGTAATTGCTTGCTGCCGGAGTTTCGCCAAAGCCGGCAGGATAGCCTGATCAGGCGTTATCACATTCCGTTGGTTCAATAAGCCTCGAGCCAAATGGGGCCATTTAGCATCCGAAATGATCGCAGCCGATAGATGGACGAGGATTACAATGCTGCTCTTGAAAAAAACCGCTCTCCTATTCGTTGCCTCCGTGATGCTCATTCCCATCGAAGCGAATGCCGGAAATTTCTTTACAGATAGCCAATGGCAAACCGTCACGGATTCACGATGGTTCAGTGGCGCGCCTCCGATGGTTACCATGCTAACCACCGACTTCTATGACAATCTATGTACAAGAAAGTTCACCAAACATACCTGGAAGCCGAAAAACGGCGATTCGTACGTCGAGGATAATTGGAGCTATGCAGATGAATGCGGCTCCGCAAATCATGGCGTACAGCGGTTTTTCTTGCGTGGCCTTATCGGCGAGCGCGGAAACCGTGTCGAGACTATTCAGATCAGAGCAAAGACACTTCCCATATATTTGTCGGACGTGTTTGCGATAAAATATTCTACGGTTTCTGATCGTGACAAGACTACTGTCAACGAAACAAGGGTGTGCAATTACAAATCCGAGAGGCGAGCGTCGAGCGTCGTGACCGGCGCGGTTTCCGGAATGGTGCGAATTTACGACTGTACAAAAGCCATAGAACAAAACATTGGCACAGGCCCTTACAGCACTACACTGCGAATGGGCTACTTTGCGGATTATGGAATGTTTTATAAACTTAGCTATCCGAGGTTTCCTGGTGGAGAGGCCTACAAGCTGATGTCACTTTCCGGAACGGCGGCCAAGCGTCATTGAAAAAATCGGGACCACAGGAATCTTACAAAGCCAAAAGTGTCAGAATTTCTTTCTCTTTGAACTAGCCTTGAATTCTGATGTTGTCCGGCCTTTGTTCCTCATGTTTTTGGATTGGCAACAGGATTATGACCGCGACAGCCTCTTGTTTGTCTAATCCGTGTTCTGTTATCCGAAGGACTTGGCCGCGCCATTTCAAGCCATTAGGCTGGGCGTGGCGGACATCGCGATCCATGCTGGAATTCGGCACGATGGAGGTCTCGATGCCCGAGAACGCACGTTCTCCACCGTGATCCTCGTATCCAATCCGTCCAAAGGCCTTTCTTTGGCCGGATGCTGCCGCATCGCTATTTTGCGGTGTCGAAACTCCGTTGCAACTTCTCGACCATTTGATCGATGCTGAAACTCGATGGGCGCTGACTGGGTGGATATTCCTTGAAGGTCGCCAGAAACGCACCGACGATGGGTGGTGCGGCCAGGAAAATTCCCGCGCCGTCCGACATGAGCCAGTCGTAGTAGGTGTTTGACGTGACATCGGCGCGTTCATAGGGGTCGGATCGCAGATTGAATAGTTTTGGGACACGCAGGGGCGTGAACGGCTCGGCCCAGATTCGTAACGTGCCCTCGACACGCTGTTCCTCGAACACGACCTTCCAGTTCTCAAACCGCAGCGCCACGACCGCGCCATCATCATTGAAATAGATAAATTCCTTGCGAGCCCCGCGTTCCTCTTTGCCCGTGAGGTAGGGGAGCTGGTTATAGCCGTCGAGATGCACCTTGAAGGTCTTGTTTCCGGCCTGATAACCCTTGAGCAGCTTGTCCTTGATGTCGGGATCACCCGCCGCTGCCATCAAGGTCGGTAGCCAGTCAAGCCCGCTGATCATCTCATTGGAGACCGAACCGGGTTTGATCCGTCCCGGCCAGCGGATCATGCAAGGCACGCGGAATGCACCTTCCCAGTTGGTGTTCTTCTCGCTGCGGAACGGCGTCGTCCCGGCATCCGGCCAGGAGTTCTGATGCGGGCCGTTGTCGGTGGTATAGATGACGATGGTGTCGTTGCCGATGCCGAGATCGTCCACTGCCTTGAGAACCTGGCCGATGGTCGCATCGTGCTCGATCATGCCGTCGGCGTATTCCGTTCTCGAATTGAGGCCCGGCTTGTCGCGATGCGATTCGCGCACATGTGTGCGAAAGTGCATGCGCGTTGAGTTGAACCAGCAGAAGAATGGCTGGTCCGCCTTCGCCTTGCGTTGCATGAAATCAATCGCGGCGGCCGACGTCTCGTCGTCAATCGTCTCCATGCGTTTTTTCGTCAGCGGCCCGGTGTCCTCGATCTTGCCATCGGCAGATGCTTTGAGCACGCCGCGGGGACCGAACCTTTTGCGGAATTCCGGGTCCTGAGGATAGAAGTGGTTCTCTGGATCCTCCTCGGCATTAAGGTGGTAAAGATTGCCAAAGAATTCGTCGAAGCCGTGATTGGTCGGCAGATATTCATCTTTATCGCCCAAATGGTTCTTGCCGAACTGCCCGGTGGCATAGCCGAGCGGCTTGAGCAGTTCCGCGAGGGTCGCATCTCTCGCTTGCAAACCCACGCTCGCGCCGGGCAGGCCCACCTTTGACAGTCCGGTGCGCAGAGTGCATTGGCCCGTGATGAAGGTCGAACGGCCTGCCGTGCAGCTCTGCTCCGCATAGTAATCGGTGAACATCATGCCTTCGCGGGCGACGCGATCAATGTTGGGCGTCGGATATCCCATCAAGCCGAACGAATAGGCACTGAGGTTGGTCTGGCCGATATCGTCGCCAAAGATGACGAGAATATTCGGCTTTTTGCCGCTCGGGATCGCGGGCTGCTGTTGAGCCTGTGCGGTGCCGACTGACGCGCTTGACGCCATCATCGATGCGGCTGCGAGTGCCGTGCCGCCCATGAGAAGTCTGCGGCGACTGAGATTGAGTGGAGAGATGTCTGTCTCAGATGTAGGGGAGGTCTCGTGGACGTCGTCAGCCGCGCTCATGGCTTGTTCTCCTTGGTTCAGACCGTTGGCCGGACAAATTGGAAATTCAGCATCCGGATAGTGATCGACGAAACCCAGGAAACAAGTACGTTACTGTTAATGTCGCCCTTCAACATGGCTCTGGCGGAGGGGGCAGCCTGTCAACGAAATTTGGAGGCTCGCGTGTCGCGCTGCGTAACCGAAGCTCAATGCGTCAAACCGATCATAGAAATCGATATGGCTGATGCCAGTTTATCAATCAAACAGATATGGTCTTTGACCTCGGCTGAGCACCAAACTTGACGGACACCACGCGGAGTGAAATTGCACCGTGAGGAGATTCCTTGCCATTTGTGGCGTTGATGTTGCCCAATCCGACGCGGCCTCAGGGAACGTCATTCAAAAAGAAAAAGCCCAAACCATGAGTTTGGGCTTTTCGCTTTCTTGAGTTCCCCAACCCTTGGGAAACCCGTTTTCTCTGGAAATAGTTTTTCAGCTAAGCCTTTGACTTCGTTGGTGGCAGAACGGAACATTGGGTCCTAAATACAGAACTTTGGGTCTCCCACCAACAACTCGGCTGGTTTAGCTGCAGCCGGACGTGCTTCCGCATGTATCGCACTTCAGGCAGGTGCCGTTGCGCACCATGGTGAAGTTCGAGCATTCCGAGCAGCTGTCGCCGGTATAGCCCTGCATCATCGACTTGATGCGGCGGTCGGACATCACCTTCTTTGCTTCGGCCTTGGCTTCTTCCGCCGCGGCTTCGGCGCTGGCATCCCCAAACAGGGCGGAGGCAGCGGATGTGTCTTCTTCCAGCTGGTCCTTGGCGCGTTCCTCATAGTCACGCTTGAAGCCCGTGGCCTCGTCCTGCGCCTGGGCAATGGCCGGCTTGGTCGCGATGGCAACGGCGGAGCGGGTCGCTAGGGCCGTGACATTCGACGCCATGACGGCCTTCGGTGCACCCGAGCCGAAACCCTTGGGATCAGGAGCGCCGGGGCTGACCATCTTCAGGACGGCGCCGCGGGTCAGGCCCTTGGATACCGGCTCGGTCTTGCCTTCGGAAATACCGCGGCCCAGCGAAGTATTGGAGAAGTCGGACTGATCGACATGGGCAAGATCGTGGCGGTCGAGATAGGAGACAGCCAGCTCACGGAACACATAGTCGAGGATCGACGTGGCGTTCTTGATCGCGTCATTGCCCTGAACCATGCCGGCCGGTTCGAATTTGGTGAAGGTGAATGCCTCCACATATTCTTCCAGCGGCACGCCATATTGCAGGCCGAGCGAGATGGCGATGGCAAAGTTGTTCATCATCGCCCGGAAGGCAGCGCCTTCCTTGTGCATGTCGATGAAAATCTCACCGAGACGGCCGTCATCGAACTCACCGGTGCGCAGGTAGACCTTGTGGCCGCCGACGACGGCTTTCTGGGTGTACCCCTTGCGGCGGTTCGGCAGTTTCTCGCGGTCGTGGATATATTTCTCGACGATGCGCTCGACGATCTTCTCGGTGACCTGCACCGCGCGGGCGGCGGCAGGCGCCTCGATCAGCGCCTCGATGGCATCGTCCTCGTCGTCATCCACATCGGCGAGCAGCGAGGAGTTCAGCGGCTGCGACAGTTTCGAGCCATCGCGGTAGAGCGCATTGGCCTTCAGTGCCAGTTTCCATGACAGCATGTAAGCCGACTTGCAGTCGTCGACGGTTGCTTCATTGGCCATGTTGATCGTCTTGGAGATCGCGCCGGAGATGAAGGGCTGGGCGGCGGCCATCATGCGGATGTGGCTGTCGACCGAGAGATAGCGCTTGCCGATCTTGCCGCACGGATTGGCGCAATCGAAAACCGGATAATGCTCTTCCTTCAGGAAGGGCGCGCCTTCCAGTGTCATCGCACCGCAGATGTGGATGTTGGCGGCTTCGATTTCCTTCTTGGAGAAGCCGAGTGCCGGCAGCATTTCGAAGGAGAAATCGTTGAGCTGTTCATCGGTGAAGCCGAGAACATTCTTGGCAAAGTCTTCGCCGACCGTCCATTTGTTGACCGCGAACTTGATGTCGAAGGCCGACTTCAACGCCGTGTTCAGCGTGGCGATGATCTCGTCCGTAAAGCCCTTGGCCTTCAGCGAACCCGGGTTGATGGCGGGTGCCTGGTTGAGATTGCCGTGACCGACGGCATAGGCTTCGATTTCAGCAATCTGGCTTTCGGAATAACCGAGCGTGCGCAGGGCTTCCGGCACGGCGCGGTTGATGATCTTGAAGTATCCGCCACCGGCGAGCTTCTTGAACTTGACCAGAGCGAAATCCGGCTCGATGCCCGTGGTATCGCAGTCCATGACGAGACCGATCGTGCCGGTCGGCGCGATGACGGTGGCCTGCGCATTGCGGTAGCCATGCTTTTCGCCGAGTTCCAGCGCCTTGTCCCAGGCCGAACGGGCATGGGC
Source organism: Phyllobacterium sp. MT110 (assembly GCF_058792715.1). Taxonomy (NCBI): domain Bacteria; kingdom Pseudomonadati; phylum Pseudomonadota; class Alphaproteobacteria; order Hyphomicrobiales; family Phyllobacteriaceae; genus Phyllobacterium; species Phyllobacterium sp. MT110. The sequence goes on along the minus strand of NZ_JBXAFE010000001.1, from coordinate 1,419,474 downwards.
GATCAGGTCCTGGTCCGGGCAGTCGGAAGCAATCAGCGCAACCGGGTTGACGGCGAGGCCTTCATAACCCTGGGTTTCGCCATGGGCAGCGCGGCGATGGTTGCGGATGACGCGCAGCATGTTGGCGGCGTTCGGCGCATAACCGTTGAAAGCGCCCAGCTCCTTGGCCATTTCGGCCGAGGTCGCGTAGGAAATGCCGGTCATGATGGCGGTGAGGGCGCCGCCGATGGCGCGGCCTTCGGCGCTGTCATAGGGAATGCCCGAGGTCATCAGCAGGCCGCCGATATTGGCGTAGCCGAGACCGAGCGTGCGGTATTCATAGGAGAGGCGGGCGATTTCCTTGGACGGGAACTGCGCCATCATCACGGAGATTTCGAGGACGATGGTCCACAGGCGGGCCGTGTGCTCATAACCCGTCACGTCGAATTTGCCGTCCTTGCCCCGATAGGTGAGGAGGTTGATCGATGCGAGGTTGCAGGCCGTGTCGTCGAGGAACATGTATTCCGAGCACGGGTTGGAGGCGCGGATCGGGCCGGCCGCCGGGCATGTGTGCCAATCGTTCATCGTGGTGTTGAAATGCAGGCCCGGATCAGCGGACGCCCAGGCGGCGTAACCGATCTTTTCCCAGAGGTCGCGGGCTTTCAGGGTTTTCATGACCTTGCCGTCCTTGCGGGCGGTCAGGCTCCAGTCGCCATCGTTCTCGACGGCGCGCAGGAATTCATCCTTGAGCGACACGGAATTGTTGGAATTCTGGCCGGCAACGGTGAGATAGGCTTCCGAATCCCAGTCGGTGTCATAGGTCTTGAAATCGATATCCGTGTAGCCCTGCTTGGCGAACTGGATAACCCGGTAAATGTAGTTTTCCGGGACCTGGTTCTTCTTGGCCGCCTTGATCTCGCGCTTCAGCGCCGGGTTTTTGGCGGGTTCGTAGCAATCACCATTGTCGGCTTCGCAGTTGACGCAGGCCTTCATGATGGCAGCCAGATGCTGCTTGACGATCTTGGAACCGGTAACGAGAGCGGCAACCTTCTGCTCTTCCTTCACCTTCCAGTCGATATATTCCTCGATATCGGGGTGATCGACATCAACCACCACCATCTTGGCGGCGCGGCGGGTCGTGCCGCCTGACTTGATGGCGCCGGCAGCGCGGTCACCGATCTTGAGGAAGGACATCAGGCCGGAGGAGCGTCCGCCGCCGGAAAGCTTTTCGCCTTCGCCGCGCAGGAACGAGAAATTGGAGCCGGTGCCGGAGCCGTACTTGAACAGGCGGGCTTCGCGAACCCACAGGTCCATGATGCCGCCTTCATTGACCAGATCGTCGGCGACGGACTGGATGAAGCAGGCATGCGGCTGCGGATGTTCATAGGACGATTTTGACTTCGTCAGCTTGCCGGTATCCGGGTCGACGTAATAGTGGCCCTGGCCGGGGCCGTCGATGCCATAGGCCCAATGCAGGCCTGTGTTGAACCATTGCGGGGAATTGGGGGCGACGCGCTGGGTGGCGAGCATATAGGCGAGCTCATCGCGGAAGGCGAGGGCGTCTTTCTCCGAATCGAAATATTTGCCCTTCCAGCCCCAGTAGGTCCAGGTGCCGGCAAGGCGATCGAAAACCTGACGCGCATCCATTTCCGAGCCATAGCGTGCATCGACCGGCAGCGCTGCCAAAGCTTCTTCATCGGCAACCGAACGCCACAGCCATGAAGGGACGGAATTTTCCTCAACCTTCTTCAGCTTGGCCGGTACGCCTGCCTTACGGAAATATTTCTGCGCGAGAATGTCGGCCGCGACCTGACTGAACTGGGCCGGCACATCGATATTCTCCAGACGGAACACAACAGAGCCGTCGGGATTCTTGATCTCGCTCGTCGCTACGCGGAATTCGATGTCCGCATAGGCTGATTGATTCTCTTTGGTAAAACGCCGTTCGATCCGCATCTGCTTCGTCCTTGTCTCTATATATAGTGTTCGTTGGGCGCCATGTGAAGAGCTGCGCGCATCAAGAACACACACCCGTCCTATCCGGATTCAGTCCTTGAATCCGGTGCTGTCGCCGCGACCTGTCCTCGATGCGGTTTTCACCGCTTCAGTCCTGGGCCCGGCGGCCCTTTTTTGACGCCTGTTTTGTGACTCGCCCCAAATGAGAATGTCACATTATCTGGTGTCGAACGTACCTGTAAACACTAAATATTGTGTTAAGACACCATTTACCCAACAAATATTTCTCTGTGCACAATGGTATTCTTCCGGCTGCAGACACAGGTCATCACCGGCGTGCGCCATAGGGCGCAAGCTGTGAAAAACACTGCATAAACTGGGAAAAAGACCGGTCACATTACTCCCCGGTCACGCCACAAACGCAACGACTGCCCTATAAAAAGTGACTCGGGGTCGAGCGTCAAGAATTAGTTTTTTACATATTTGTGACCGCAACATCTTGTGTGTCACATATGTGGATAACGGGGAGAACTTTCGCTTGTTTTTCCGGTAGCTGGCTACGCATGGAAACGTGGCGCCAATGGCGTCCAACACCACCTATTGTGGGTTCTTGTCCTTCAGTCGCTCATATTCCAGGGCGTCGCGCGTGGCATTTTCCGTATCGCCCTTGGCGTTGTAGGCGATGGCACGGTTGTAAAAGGCGGTGGGATAGTCCGGTTTGAGACGGATAACGGCGGTGTAACCGGCAATCGCCGCGTCGAGATCGCCTTTCTTTTGAGAGGCATAGGCTTTGCCATACAGGCTGTCGATGTCTTCGGGGGCCAGTTTGAGCGCCGTGTCGTAGTCCTCGATCGCCTGATCGTAATTGCCCAGGTCGTGCCTGGCATAACCCCGGCTGTACCAGGCATCCTTGAAGTCCGGCTTCAGGGTGATGGCATGGGAATAATCGGTAACCGCAAGATCAAGCTTCTGGACATCCAGATAGGCGTTGCCCCTGTCATAATAGGCCTTCGCGCGCAGCTTATCCGGCGCGCTGTCAATCCAGTTGTTGCAGTTGCTGATTCGCTCTTCCGGCGATGATGATGCGGTCTCGTCGATGCAGCCATGCTCGATCTTCTGCAATTGCGTATTGTCGAGAGCGAGGGCAGGGCTGGAAAGGATGGCGATGATGGCGAGCGAAAGATTGAGGCGGATCATATCGCTCGTCCCGACCATCAGCGTGGGGTGACGAGAGCCGGATTAAAACTCGCAATGAGGGCCTTCAGTTCCGGTTCTTCGACCCGGCGGGCGCATTCTTCGACGCTGACCCATTCGAGGCGGCGTTCGCCGCGTTCGGGCCAGCTCTTTTCCTGATGGGAAAAATGCATGGGAAAGACGTCGACGACGAAATCGCCGCATTCGCCTTCCGACATGTCGTGCTTTTCATAGCGATAGACACCGATGGAGAAGGGGGCGATATCACCGCGCGCACCGGCTTCCTCATAGGCCTCGGTCTTGGCCGAATGGGCGAAGGTCTTGCCAACCTGCGGCCAGCCCTTGGGCAGCACCCATCGCCCCGTGCCGCGACTGGTGATCAGAAGAATCTCTGTCTGGTGTTTTTTGACCCGGTAAACGAGCGCGGCAACCTGGCGGATTCTGCCGTCCGGCATTTCAATCCGCTTTTCCGTCACGATCTCGTTGGCGTAATTTAAGTTCAATGCTCCGCTCTTTTTTTGCGATTTGTTTCAATGATTGTGAACCGATTCTTGCAAATCGCAATCACTCTCAGGCTACTGTTCCTAGCTTATATGCGACTTGTGTCGATTTTTTGAACAGCAGTGCAAAAAAACCACAGCGGATCCCGCGGAGGCAATATCACTTCGAAGGCAGGGAATCCATTCTACGGAAGAATGAGAGGCAGCCGGAATGAACGGCGCCGGTCAGGATATACCATGGCCTCCAGCGAGGTCATGGTTCCATTCGTGTTTGGGCGGGGCGGTTCCAGCTACCCCCGCAGGAAATGGCTGGTCAGCCCCGGTGTCCCTTGGTGATCGGTTCCTGATAGGTCAGGCCCATATCCCAGGGGAAATAGATCCAGGTGTCCTGCGAGACTTCCGTGACGAACGTATCGATCAGCGGGCGGCCCTTCGGCTTGGCGTAGACCGTGGCAAAATGCGCCTTGGGCATCATGGCGCGCACGACGGCAGCGGTTTTTCCCGTATCGGTCAGGTCGTCGATGACGAGAATGCCCTCGCCACCATCTTGCAGAAGGCGCGGATCGACGTCCTTCAGCACCTTGAGTTCGCCCTGTTCCTCATAGTCATGGTAGGAGGCAATGCAGACGGTTTCGATCATGCGGATGCCCAGCTCGCGGCAGATGATTGCCGCCGGCACGAGGCCGCCGCGGGTGATGGCAACCATGGCGCGCCATTCGCGCTGCATGCCCGCTACACGCCAGGCAAGGGCACGGGCATCCCGATGGAACTGGTCCCAGGACACCGGAAAAGCTTTATCGGGAAGAGACATGGCGCACTCCATCAAGAAAACACGAAACAGGCGGAGCTAATCCGCTAGGGAATGCGTCTCGCAATAGCGGGAAATGCCTGCCCATGGCAAGCCGCTTGCGCGGCCTGCCCTTTGCAAGGGGGCAGAAACATGTGATTTACGGCTTTATCCGCTCAATCGTCAGCGTGACATCAGGGTCAGGCAGGGCATGTCCGATATGAACGAGCTCGTCACGCCGCCGAATACCCATTCCTTGAGGCGCGACTGGCTATAGGCACCCATGACGATCAGATCCACCTTGTCGTCGGCAATCTTGCGACGCAGGATCTTGTCGGCGGCCTCGCCATTGGATTCAATCGTGAAAGGATTGACGTTGACGCCGTGGCGGCGCAGGGCGTCCGAGAGCGGGGTGCCCGGAATATCCATATTCGGGTCGGTGGTTTTCTTCGGATCGATCCAGACGACGTCCGTGCGCTCGGCCTTGATCAGGAAGGGCAGGGAATCGAACGCTGCCCGCGAAGCCTCGCGCTTGCCATTGAAGGCAACGAGCACGCGGTTGATTTTCGTGGGGAGTTCGATCTTGTAGGGGACAAACAGCACGGGACGCCCGCTTTCCATGACAAGCGGGTCGGTGACATCGTTGACGCTGTCCGGATCATCCGGGTCCGGTTGCCCGGCCACGATGATATCCGCACGCAGGGCGCTTTGGGTGACACCGGCCGACGGGCTGCTGCTCTCCGAGCGGACGATGCGGAACTCGTGGGAAATCCTGCCCTTGCCCATTTCCTTGTTGAACAGCGCAGAGATCGCCTCCGAATTTTCCTTGTGGCGCTGTTCATGCGCCTCGAACAGGGTCGTATCGGCAAAACCGGTGGGATCTGCGTAAACGATGGGAGAGGGGATCGTGTAAAGGCCGATGATGTGGGTTCGTTCGCTTGAAGAGGCGATCAGCTTTGCCGCGCCCATAACCCTTGGCGCCTCGCGCTCGCTGCGGATAAAAGCGATGATCGTGCGAAATGCCATGCGGGCCTCCATCGGTTGACAGGTCGATCTTGCTATTCAGAGCATTATACGCTCCGAACGCAAGACCGGCGCGTGTGATTTTATCGCAGGTGCGAACCGGAACGTTGGCCGCAGGCCTATGGTTCCTCAGATTTGCTTGGCTGATACGAGTTGTTCCACCATGGCGCGCACGGCCTGTTCTGCGGCGGCAAGCTTGTCCTCGTCACGGGCGCGGACAACCAATTCCGTTGAAAACCTGTTGTTTTCATACTTCGGATAGGAGCCGATGATCGTATCGGGGTGCGCCGCCTGGATATCGCGCAGCGGTATGGCAATCGTGCCTTCGCCGAAGGGGCAATTGACCGAACGGGAAAGCAGCTGTTTGCCGACCCTCAGCGTGGGAATCACGTTGTCGAGCATCGCCTGAAAAATCGAGGGAACACCCGCCATCACGTAGACATTGCCGATGTTGAACCCGGGCGCGGTCGAGACGGGATTGTCGATATGCACGGAACCGCGCGGCATGCGCGCCATGCGCTGGCGGCTTTCGGTGAACTCCATGCCGCGCGCCGCGTAATTGTCGCCCATCAGCTGCATGGCCTTGGCATCATGCTCGCAAGGCACGCCAAATGCCTTGGAAACGGCGTCCGCCGTAATGTCGTCGTGGGTCGGGCCGATGCCGCCTGAGGTGAAGACATAATCATAGGCGCCGCGCAGGGCATTCAACGCGTCAACGATGCGGTCTTCCTCATCCGGAACAATCCGCACTTCCTTCAGATCGATGCCGACCGCCGTCAGAATATCGGCGAGATGGCCAATGTTCTTGTCCTTGGTCCGGCCGGACAGCAACTCGTCGCCAATGGCAAGCATGGCAGCGCTCACGACTTCATTCGTCATCTGGATTCTCCTATCGCGGGGCGACCGTAATGGGCGCAAACAGCCGCCGCAAGCCATTTCAAATGGTGAACAGTTTGTCACGACAATGTCTGTTTTAACGAACAGCGAAAAGCTTAACCTATGGGACATGGCGGCATTTTCCCGTCCAACCGATGTCAACGATGGAGACGATCATGGCCAAGGTGTTGGTGCTTTATTATTCAAGCTGGGGACATATGGAGCAGATGGCCTATGCCGCTGCGGACGGCGCACGGGAAGCGGGCGCCGAGGTCACTGTCCGGCGTGTGCCGGAACTGGTTCCGCTCGATGTGGCGAAGGCCTATCACTACAAGCTCGACCAGAAGGCAGAGATTGCCACGGTGGACGAGCTCGAAACCTATGACGCGATCATTGTCGGCGTATCCTCGCGCTTTGGCTCGATGTCGGCGCAGATGAAGAATTTTTTCGACCAGACCGGCGGTCTCTGGGTCAAGGGCGCGCTGATCAACAAGGTCGGCTCGGTCATGGCGTCTTCCGCCACCCAGCATGGCGGCCAGGAACTGGCGCTGGTTTCCACCCAGTGGCAGATGCAGCACCATGGCATGATCATCGTACCGCTCTCCTATGCCTATCAGGCGCAGATGGGCAATGACGTCGTGCGCGGCGGAGCGCCCTACGGCATGACCACGACGGCCGATGGCGACGGCTCGCGGCAGCCTTCGGCACAGGAACTGGAAGGCGCAAAATTCCAGGGCAAGCGTGTTGCCGAGATCACCATCAAGCTGCACGGCTGATTGAATCAGCCCACCAGCGCAAGCCGCCTGAGCGGTCCTGCCGTCCATTCGTCAGGACGCAGCGTCAGTACGGACACACCGGAGGCTGTAACGGCTACGGTGTGTTCAAACTGTGCGGAAAGTGACCCGTCCCTCGTTACGACAGTCCAGCCGTCGGCTTGTGTTTTTACGGTCCGGCGGCCCTGATTGAGCATCGGCTCGATGGTGAAAACCATGCCCTCACGCAGGGTGAGGCCGGTTCCCGGCTTTCCGAAGTGCAGGATCTGCGGTTCCTCATGCATCTCCCGGCCGATGCCGTGACCGCAATATTCATGCACTACCGAATAGCCATGGCGCTTGGCATGGCGTTCGATTGCCCAGCCGATGTCGCCAAGCCGCGCACCCGGTCGAACGGTGCGGATGCCCATCCACATGGCTTCGTAAGCGGTGTGGACCAGCCGCCTTGCGGCCGGATTGACGCTGCCAACGAGATAGGTCTTGCTGGAATCTGCGATATAGCCGTTCTTCTCCAGCGTGATGTCGAAATTAACGATGTCGCCGTCCCGAAGCATCTCCGATTGGGACGGGACGCCATGGCAGACCACATCGTTCACCGAGGAATTCAGCACAAAACCATAGCCGTACTGACCTTTGCTCGCAGGGCGGGCCTGAAGATCATGGACGATGAACCGCTCGGCCATTGCATTGATCTGAAGTGTCGACATGCCGATCAGCGAGGTTCGATCCAGCAGCCCGAACACGGACGCCAGCAGCCGGCCGGATTCGGCCAGCAATGCCAGTTCCTGGGGCTGCTTCGTCATGCTTCACTCGCGGCCAGCGGTTGCACGGAAACGCCGGCGGAACTGAGCTCGCGCTCGATGATCGCGGTGAAACTGAGCGTCGGATTGGTCTCGCAGAGCATGCCGATTTTGATCCAATAGGCGGCCTGCGCATTGATTGAGCGGCACGATACTTTGCTCGCCCTGCGCAGCTGATCGTGCAGATCGTCATCTATGCTCACAATACCCATGGGTATCTCCATATATGGTTCGTAAATGAAGCGTATATAATATGGATATGAAAAGGCCAAGGGCAACGTTGCACAGCAGCATGATGAAACGCGCGGGGATGGGAAATGGTGCGGACGGCGGGGGTCGAACCCGCATGACCTATGGCCGAGGGATTTTAAGTCCCTTGCGTCTACCAGTTTCGCCACGTCCGCGCGCCTATGCTTTTCAACGGTTCGGACGATTCCGTCAACAGCCGTTTGCCGGAAAATCGGGGCTCGATCACGTTCCCACGCCCATGGTCCAATGACCGGGCCCCGAAGCCGAAAGCAACCGGCATGACAGAGACGGATGAAGGGCACGGAAATTTAGTTGAAAGTTCAGTTTAATTTTTGGCGCTATTGTCTTCACAAAAAAGCGCAAAAGGAAAGGGCGGGATACTGACCGATCCCGCCCCTTCACCCCACCCCAGGAATTGTTCTTGTTTTGGTGAGGCTTGAATATTCGTGTGAGATTTGCTGTTCAGATGCCGCCGTCAATCTTGCATTCCAAGCGCACGAAGTACTCAGCGCTCTGTCGTTTCACCACTCACAGGCTGCCGACCGCATTAATCGTAGACGTTATGCTCGATCTCTCCCTGAACATTGCAACTACAGTTAGCGACATTAGCCACTTGCATAGACTTGAAAAGGGACGCTGCTGTCCCTTTTTGAAATATGCCCGTTGCGCCGACCCAAACGTGCGCGAAGCATTTCGTGCAACGGGATGTGCGGCACGATCATCGACTGCACGTACTGGTGGATTTCCACATCCAGTTGGACTAGAAGCGGCTTATCCAAAAGTATGAGAGAACAATGTCCGCTATTCCGCTTCAATCTCCATTGCGCAGTGTCAGACAGCTGGCGTCGGAGAATCCGGGGCTGCTGTTTGTTCTGCTGTATTTCGCCTTTCAGGTGGTGTTCCTGACGATCATTTCCAACGGCGCCGGTGTCGACGATGCCGAGCAGCTGGCCTATGTCGGCGCGCTGCAATGGGGCTATGGCGGTTCGCAGCCGCCGCTTTATACCTGGATAAACAGTGTGGCGGGAGATATCCTCGGCATCCGCATGTCGACCGTCTTCCTGGTGAAGTTCGGCATGCTGGCGAGCCTCTTTGTCAGCGTTTATGCCGGCGCCCGGCTGCTGGGAATGCGCAAAGCCGTTGCAGCGGCCGGCATGGTCGGCGTGTTTCTCCTGCCGCAGATCGCCTGGGAATCACAGCGAACCCTGACGCACTCCGTCGGCGCGACCACCGGTTGCGCCTGGGCATTCCTTGCCTTCGCCTGGCACATGAAATCGCGCTCCTGGCTGTCTGCCGCCTTGCTGGGGCTGGGCATCGCGGCCGGACTTCTCGGAAAATTCAATGCGGGCTTTTTTCTCGTCGGCTTGATCCTGGCCGGGCTTTCTGTTCCGGCCTACCGGGCCGTTCTTCTGTCGTCCAAGTCCATTCTGACACTCGTTGCCTTTTTTGCCGCCGTGACCCCGACTGCCCTTTGGGCGCTCTCCCACATGGACAACCTTCTGGCGCGCTCGCACAAGTTCCAGATCAACGAGGGCGGGCAGTTCATCGCCAGCCGATTGCACGGCGAATGGAAACTGTTCCTCAATGGCGTCCTCTTCTCAGGCGTCGCGCTGGTATTCTTTGCCGTCGCCTGGTGGCGGAGTCGTGCGCAGCAGGTCACACCGAAGGCAGGTTTGAGCGACGGCGAAACCTTTCTCGGCCGTGTTCTGTTTTTCGCCCTGGCAGCCGTCTTTGTCGGCGTGCTCGTGAGCGGTGCCGCCGAGGTCAAGGATCGCTGGCTGCAACCGGTGCTTTTTCTGTCGCCGCTTTATCTGGCAATGCTGCTTGGCCGTTACATCGCGTCGGATCTGCCGCTGAAACGCTTCGCCATTGTCGGTGCGCTGTGCGGACTTGCGGTCATTCCGATACTGGCCGTCAATATCCTCTATGCCTATGAGGGCGGCGCTCCGTCCATCGGCCAGCTCGACTATGGCAAGCTCTACGCGGCGACGCGAGCCGACGGACATTATGTGACCGTCGTTTCCGACGGTCCGCAATTGCCGGGGAATCTGCGTCTTTACGATCAGTCCTTGAGCCCGATCCACTGGGAAATGCCCAATGCGGCGGCTCGTATCCGTTTTCCCGCGCTGTTTGTCTGGTTCGGCGAAGCTCCGAACCCGGTGGTGCAGGGGCTGATGCAAGGCGCCGGCATGACCAACCCGCCCATGAACATCAAGCACATAACGCTCGGTTACAAATACTATCCCGATCAGACCAAGGTTGTGAGCTACGTGGTTGTTCCGGCGCGTTGACAAGCAGACGGATAGGCATGCCGCCCTTATCGTCTGACGCCGTGCGGCGATTGCCCAAGATTTCAGGTTTTTTTCAACGATTGCGCTGGAATCACGGTTGCAGGCGTCTTTTTCGTATATGGATTATATTCGTAATGAGTGAGGTGATGAGATGAGCAGACAGGCGAGAACCAGCAACAAGCCGCAGGCATGGACAGAAGCAGCGCCCTTGCTGGTGGATGTCGCCATGGGTCGCAGTCATGCCGATCTTGTCGTGCGCAACGGCCGCCTTGTCAGCGTGTATTCCGGCGAGATTATTGCGGGCATCGATATCGCCGTTGTTGCCGGGCGGTTTGCCTTTGTCGGTCATGGTGCGGAACACTGCATCGGACCGAAGACCAAGGTGATCGATGCGGGCGGCCGCTACCTCGTGCCGGGCCTGTGCGATGCGCATATGCATGTGGAAAGCGGGATGGTCACCGTCACCGAATTCACCCGCGCCGTCATCCCGCATGGCACGACGTCCATGTTCATCGATCCGCATGAAATCGCCAATGTGCTTGGTCTGGAGGGCGTCCGGCTGATGCATGACGAGGCGCTGGCCATGCCGATCAACGTGCATGTGCAGATGCCAAGCTGTGTCCCGTCGGCGCCGGGTCTTGAGAATGCCGGCGCGGCCATCAGCCCGGCCGACGTGGCGGAGGCCATGACGTGGCCGAACATTGTCGGGCTTGGCGAGGTGATGAATTTCCCCGGCGTTGCCAACAATGACGCAACCATGCGCGGCGGTATCGATGCGACGGTCAAGGCGGGCAAGACGGTGGGCGGGCATTTTGCCTCGCCGGAACTCGGCCGTGCCTTCCATGGCTATGTGGCGGGCGGGCCGGAGGACGATCACGAGGGCACGCGCATGGAAGATGCGATTGCCCGCGTGCGCCAGGGTATGCGCGCCATGCTGCGCCTCGGCTCGGCCTGGTACGATGTCGCCAGCCAGATCAAGGCGGTGACGGAGCAGGGGATTGATCCGCGCAATTTCATCCTGTGCACCGACGACAGCCATTCCGGCACGCTGGTCAATGACGGTCACATGGACCGGGTGGTTCGCCACGCGATCGCACAGGGATTGAAACCGGTGACGGCGATCCAGATGGCGACGCTCAACACCGCCCAGCATTTCCGGATGGAGCGCGAGATCGGGTCCATTACCCCCGGCCGCCTTGCCGATTTCCTGATTGTTTCGGATCTCGCCAATCTGACCATCGACCGGGTCTATGGCCGCGGCGTCCTCCTGGCGGAAAAGGGCAAGCTTGCCGCCGACATTCCGGCCTATGACTATCCGGCCTTTGCCAAGAATACGATCAAGCTCGGCAAGAAACTCAATGCCAGGGATTTCGACATCAAGGCGCCGAAACCCGGCAAGCAGGTGACGGCGCGGGTGATCGGCGTCATCGAGAACCAGGCGCCGACAAAGGCGCTGGAGGCCGAACTGCCGGTGTCCGACGGCATCGTGCAGATGGACCGGCGCAATGATGTGTGCCAGATCGCTCTGGTGGAGCGGCATCGCGGCACCGGAGCGGTGGTCAACGGTTTTGTCTCCGGCTTCGGCTATACGCTGGATTGCGCCATGGCGTCGACAGTTGCCCATGACAGCCACCACATGATCGTTGTCGGCACCAACAAGGATGACATGGCAAAAGCCGCCAACCGCCTCGGCGAAGTCGGCGGAGGCGTGGTGCTGTTCTCCAAGGGACGCGAGCTGGCGCTGGTCGAAATGCCGATTGCCGGACTGATGTCGGACCAGCGGGCGGAAGTCGTTGCGGCCAAGGCGGACAAGCTGGTGAATGCCATGCGCGCCATGGGATGCAGCCTGAACAACGCCTATATGCAGCACTCGCTGCTGGCGCTGGTGGTCATTCCCGAATTGCGTATTTCCGATGTCGGCATTATCGATGTCAGAACATTCGAAAAGGTTGACCTGTTCCTATGACTGCATTCATCAAGGCTGTGGACCGCGCGACGGAAAAAATGCGCGCGCTGTTCCCGGAAACACCGCTGCAACTCAATCATTATCTTTCGCAAAAATATGGCGCGCAGATCTGGCTGAAACGCGAGGATCTGTCGCCGGTGCGATCCTACAAGATTCGCGGTGCCTTCAATTTCATTGCGCATTACTTGAACGAACACAAAACGGAAGATGCGACCTTTGTGTGCGCATCGGCAGGCAATCACGCACAGGGTTTTGCCTTCATTTGCCGCCATTTCGGCAAGCATGGCGTGGTCTTCATGCCGGTTACAACCCCGCAGCAGAAGATCGACAAAACCCGGACATTCGGCGGCGAGTTCATCGAAATCCGCCTCGTCGGCGACATTTTCGACCAGTGCTACGCGGCGGCGCAGGATTTTGCCGCCGACAACAGTGCGGTCATGGTGCCGCCTTTCGACCATACGGATATCATCACCGGGCAGGCGACCGTCGCGCACGAGATCGCAGCGCAGCTTCCCGACAAGCGCAAGCCGGACCTGATCATCCTGCCGGTGGGTGGCGGCGGACTTTCTGCCGGTGTGACGCGCTATCTCACCGACCTTGGCTGGGAAACCCGGTTCCGTTTTGTCGAGCCTGCCGGTGCGCCCAGCCTCAAGCGCAGTCTGGAAGCGGGAAAACGCGTCAAGCTCGATACGGTCGACAACTTTGTCGACGGCGCTGCCGTTGCGGAGATCGGCCGGGAAAACTTCAAGCTTCTCAAGGAGTTCACCGCGGATTCTGTGATGTTGATTCCGGAAAACCGCTTGAGTTCGACCATTATCGAAATGCTGAACATCGAAGGCATCGTTGTCGAACCCGCCGGGGCGCTCGCCATCGATGCCCTCAAGGATTTCAGGAAGAGCGACCTGAAGGGCAAGCGCATTATCCTGGTGATCTCAGGCAGCAATTTCGATTTCGAACGCCTGCCGGAACTGAAGGAACGTTCACTGCGCTATGAGGGATTGAAGAAGTATTTCATCTTCCGTTTCCCGCAGCGTCCGGGTGCGCTGCGGTCATTCCTCGATCTGCTCGGTCCGGAGGATGATGTGGCGCGCTTCGAATATCTCAAGAAATCGGCCCGCAATTTCGGTTCGGTGCTGATCGGTATCGAAACCAAGAACAAGGCGAACTTCGACGCCTTGTTCAAGCGCTTTGACGAAGCGGGCTGGGCCTATCAGGACATCACCGACAACGAAACGATCGCGGGGTTGATTATTTAAGCTACTTATAGTTGCAGTTCGTTTTATCGAATGTCAGACTATTCACTGGGGCGATAGTCCAACGGGGTATGTTTTCAAATGACTGATATTCAACAGAAGCCAACATCGCATTGGCGCATCATTCTTGCTTTTATTCTTGATTTCATCACCGCCTTTGCCGTCCTCGGCTATGTCGTGGCGAGTTTTCTGGGTGGAAAGACCGAAAACGGCTTTTCTCTCAATGGATGGCCGGCGCTGGTCTTTTTCGCATTGATGATTGCCTATTTCGTTGTGGGGAAACGGGTCGGCGGGACGCTGTGGAAGCGCATTCTCGGCGTCAGGTAATGAGGCTGTATGGGGCGCAGAACGACCTACATCATTCTGTTTCGCGGCGTCGGCGGTGCAACATCGCTGCCGGTGCAGCCGTTGAAGGCCGCGCTTCTCGCCGACGGTTTCGAGAAGGTTGCCACCTACATCAATACCGGTAACGTGGTTCTGGTTTCGGACCGGACGCCAAAGCAGATCGTCGCAAGAGTCGCGGCTATCGCTTTGGAAAAATTTGCTTTTTCCAAATCCATCATGATCGTCAGCAAGACTGGATGGAAGAAGCTGATTGCGGGCAATCCGTTTCCTGACGTCGAAGGCAACAAACTGCACGCCTATGTTCTGGAGAAGCATCCCGGCCGGGAGGCCATGGAAGCCCTGGAGCGGAAAAATGCCGGGCCGGAGCAGTTCGCCATCGATGGCTTTGTGCTCTATTATTATCCGCCGCAGGGTGCCCCGGAATCAAAACTTTTCAGCAAGATCGAGACGACGCTCAAAGTCGCCGCGACGGCACGCAACTGGAACACGGTGCTGAAACTCGCGCAACTGGCGGAACAAATCGACAGGGGAGCAGAATGACAAAATATGTGGTGCTGTTCAGGGGAATCAATGTCGGTGGCAACAAGATCGTCAAGATGGAGACCTTGCGGACCGTCCTGGCCGTGGCGGGATTTGGCGATGTCAAAACCTATGTGCAGAGCGGCAATGTGATTTTATCGTCGGATCAGACCGCGCGTCGCGTCGCGGAGATCATCGGGGAAATCTTTCCGCGTACCTTTGGCTTTCCATCGCGCGTAACGATCCGCACTGTGGACGAGTGGAACGCCATGGTGAGCAAGAACGCCTATCCGGAGGCGCTTGACAACCCGAAGAACCTGCATGCGGTGATCATGGATGATGATCCGACGGATGCGGCGCTGGTGGAGCTCGCCAGCCGGGCCGCTGCAACCGAGGAGTTCACCGTGCGCAACAGGGTGCTCTATCTCTACACGCCCGATGGTTTTGGCCGGTCGAAAATGGCCGAGGCGCTCGACAAGGTACTGAAAGTACCGCTTACGGCGCGCAACTGGCGGACGGTTCTAACGCTGCAGAGCATGCTCGCGGCCATTTAGCGCTGTTTCCAGCACGCGCAGGATGCGCGGATCTGCGCACTGGGCGACGTTGAAGCGCATGTAACTGTTGGCCGACTGCGTCTGGCTGAACACGTTGCCGGGCGCAAAAACGATCTTTTCCCTCAGGCCTGCCTGAGCGACTTTTCCGGCGTCGATGCCCTCCGGCAGTTTGCACCAGAGAAACATGCCGCCGCGCGGTTCGATCCATGGCATCACGCCGAGCGCTTTGAGTTTTACACTGGTTTCACCCATGCTGTGGGCGAGGCGAGCCCGCAGATGGTCCATATGCTTGCGGTAGGTGCCATCCTTCAGCATCAGCAGAACGAGTTCCGACGACAGGCGTCCGCCGCCGAAAGAGGTGGCAATGCGCAGGTCGACCAGGCCGTCGATCCAGTCGCGGCGGGCGGCAATGAAGCCGCAGCGCACGGAGGCCGACAGGGATTTGGAAAAGCTGCCCATGTGAATAACGCGCTCCAGCCCGTCGAAGGCGGCAAGGCGCGGCGCTGGTTCATGCTCGAAATCGGCAAAAATATCGTCCTCGACGATGGTGAGGTCGTGCTGTTCCGCCAGCTTGAGCAGGCGGTGGGCAATGACGGGTGACAGCACCGCGCCGGTCGGATTGTGCAGGGCCGAGTTTGTGATGTAGAGGCGCGGGCGATGTTCCGCCAGGGCTTCGGCAAATCGCTCGAGGTCAGGTCCATGCGGCGTATAGGGAACGCTGATGATCTTGACCCGGTGCGCCCGTAGCAGGGCGTGGAAATTGAAATAGCAGGGGTCGTCAACAATGACCGCGTCACCCGGTCCGACGAGGGAGCGGCACAGGAGATCGATGGCCTGCGTGCCGGATTCGGTGATCATGATCTGGTCCGGGGCTGCCTCGATCCCATGTTCGGCCATGCGCCGCGACAGAAGCTGACGCAGCGGCTTCAATCCCAGGGGTGTCGCATAGTCGGTCAACAGGGCGTCGTCGGCGCGCGCCAGTGTCCGCAGCGCGCGGCGTACGCCAGCCTCCGGCATCCACGACGCCGGCAGCCAGCCGCATCCGGGTTTGGGCATGCCGTCATCGGCATCCAGCGACAGGCGTGAAACCCACAGGGGGTCGATGGCGTGATCAAGCCGCGGGCCGATCTCCGCCAGGGACAGCGGCGGCATGTGCCCGGCAACATAAAAGCCGGAGCCGCGGCGCGACTGGATCGTGCCTTCTGCCGCCAGCCGGTCATAGGCTTCGACAATGGTGGATTTCGATACCTGCATCGTTGCGGCAAAGCTGCGGATCGAGGGCAGGCGCGCGCCGGGGCCAAGCGTGCGCGCGGCAATCCGCTGACGAATGGCCTGCATCACTTGCTCGACAAGCGTCGCGTCACGTCCGGCAATTTCGGTTTTTTCATCCATCTGTACCGCTCAACATACCATGACAGTTTTTCTATATTGTACTGTACCGTCTCTGGAAAATCCATGGCTGTGAGGTATCGGCTGGTGGCTGTTCGGACAAGGGTGTTTCGGGCAAAACGAGGTGTACTGATGGACAAGATGACGAGCGGCTGGATCAACGGATTCGTCGGAATGGTGATTTTCAGCGGTTCGCTGCCCGCGACGCGCGTGGCGGTCGCCGATTTCGATCCGGTGTTCCTGACGGTTGCCCGTGCCACGATTGCCGCTTTGCTCGGGCTGGCCATGCTGCTGGCGTTTCGCGAGAAGCGCCCGGCCAAGGCGGATCTCATGTCCTTGCTGGTGGTGGCGCTCGGTGTTGTCGTCGGCTTTCCCCTGTTGACGGCGTTGGCCCTGCGTCATGTCACGTCAGCCCATTCCATCGTGTTCATCGGTCTTCTGCCATTGTCGACGGCGATCTTCGGCGTGCTGCGCGGCGGCGAACGTCCGCGCCCGGTTTTCTGGGTTTTTTCCTGTCTCGGCAGTCTGTGTGTTGTCGGTTTTGCGGCTTATCAGGGGGGCTCAGCCTCGCTGACCGGCGATCTCCTGATGTTCGCGGCCATCATTGTCTGCGGCCTTGGCTATGCGGAAGGCGCGCGGCTGTCGCGCCGGCTTGGCGGCTGGCAGGTCATCTCCTGGGCCCTTGTCGTGTCATTGCCGCTGATGCTGCCGCTGACACTCTACATCATGCCGCATGACTGGAGCGTGATCGGGCAGGGCGCCTGGCTTGGCCTTGCCTATGTCTCGCTGTTTTCCATGCTGATCGGCTTCATCTTCTGGTATCGCGGTCTGGCGCAGGGCGGCATCGCCGCCGTAGGGCAGCTGCAGCTGCTGCAGCCCTTCTTCGGGCTGGTTCTGGCAGCCACGCTGCTGCACGAGACCGTGGGCTGGTCGATGATCCTGGTGACGATGGCCGTTATCCTGTGCGTTGCCGGCGCAAAGCATTTCGCCCGGTAAACGCTGGGGTGAAGCGCAGGATTTCAACCGATCCCCTTGCAAAGTGTATCGTTACAGTTTACAAAAACCTATGATCTTGCGCTTTCGACACAAGGGACTGGAAACTTTCTACCGCACAGGATCGACCCGAGGTATACAACCGGCCCATGCGCCAAAGTTGCTGCGTGTTCTATACGCTCTCGAGAACGCTGTTCGCCCGGAAGAATTGAACTTGCCTGCTTACCGGCTGCACCCGCTAAAGGGCGCATTGAAAGGCCACTGGTCGATTTGGATCAATGGCAATTGGCGCGTGACATTCCGTTTTGATGGAAACGACGTGGAACTCGTGGATTATCTGGACTACCACTGAGAGGATGCTGCAAATGATCAAGACACCACCTCATCCCGGCGAATTGCTCCGCGAAGATGTCTTGGCACCACTCGGCATGAACGTTACCGAGGCGGCAAGCCGACTTGCCATTTCGCGCGTTACGCTTTCGCGCATTCTGAACGGAAAGGCTGGAATAAGCCCGGATCTTGCCGTTCGGCTGGAGCGGGCGGGTGTCAGTACAGCGCGCTTTTGGCTGACACTGCAGACCAGCTATGAACTCGCCAAGGCTCTGCAGCACGAGCAGCCTCCCGTCAAAGCCATTCAGGTGCCGGACGCTGCTTGACGGAAATCAGGCCCTGTCCAAGGTCTCACGCCAGCCAGTCGTGGTCATTTTTTCTGTTTTTCCGCCGTTTTCAAGAAAATCATTCTTTGCCAGCGCGCGTGTCAGGCGGTATGCGCTGAAGCGCAACGTCGAGAACGCATGATGAAAGCACTCCTGTCCAATCTGAAGCGATTCCTGCCCGCGCTGGCGCCGGTCAGCACCATGGAACGCCTGCGCGCCTGCTTCGGCGCTCTGCTGGGCGTCTTTGTCACCGGTGTCGTCAGCGAGCAGGCGCTGGGCGCGACAACGGCCGTGCCGCTGCTGATCGCGCCGATGGGCGCTTCGGCGGTTCTGCTGTTTGCCGTTCCTTCCAGCCCGCTGGCCCAACCCTGGTCAATCATCGTTGGCAATATGGTCGCTGCGCTGATCGGCGTGACCTGTGCAATCTGGATTCCTGATCTCGTCATCGCCTCGGCGGTTGGCGTGTCCCTGGCAATCCTCGCCATGATCGCCACCCGTTCGCTGCATCCGCCAAGCGGAGCTGTCGCCCTGACCGCCGTCCTCGGCGGTCCTGTCGTGCATAATCTCGGTTATGGCTTTGTGCTGTGGCCGGTCGGGCTCAACTCGCTGCTGCTGCTGATTGCAGCTCTGGCCTATAACAATCTGACCGGCCGCCGCTATCCGCACATCGTGCCCGTTCCGGCCGCCAATGTGCACAAGACGGCCGATCCGCTGCCGACGCGCCGTATCGGTTTTACCCCCGCCGACCTCGATTCCGTGCTGCGGCAGTATGACGAAGTGCTCAACATCAGCCCGGATGATCTCGATGCCATCCTGCACAAGACCGAGATGCAGGCCTATCGCAGGCGTTTTGGTGAAGTGCGCTGCGAGCAGATCATGTCCACCGACCTTGCCACGGTGAAAGCCGACACACCATTGCATCTCGCCTGGGCCCTGCTGGTCAAGCATCGCATCAAGGCATTGCCTGTCGTGAACGCTCACCGCAACATCATCGGCATCGTCACCCAGACCGACTTCATGGAGAATGCCAACTGGGATCGGGATGGTGATCTGCATATCGGTCTGGCACGCCGCCTGCGCCGCGCCGTCAAACTGGATCGCCGGGCGCACCGCACGGTTGCCGATATCATGACGAGCGAGGTGCAGTTCGTCCGTCCGCAAACACTGGTGACGGACCTCGTGCCAGCCATGGCGGACCGGGGGCTGCACCATTTACCCGTCGCCGACGACAATGACAAACTTGTCGGCATGGTCACCCAGTCCGACCTCATTGCCGCGCTCTACAGCGGCAACCTCACTGCCGGGCGCCCGGACGAGCCACTGACTTTGGCCGGATGAATCGTTTCACCGAAAGCGCTATTTTGCGGCGCACAATAAAATCGTTTGCTTTTTTGCCCAAGAGGGCCCATATGCCAGTCAGGCGCTTGGACCGGACACTCCGGTCTTCCGATTGCGGACTTCGTGGCGTCTAAGACCTGCTGGCACACTGTCACAGGCACGGCTGCGCAAGTCGCATGGAACCGAAGGGTTCCCCGCGTCTCGTCGTTCATCCCGAATATGTTACATGCAGGTTGCGCCCTGTGATGTGTTTATGGCCCGTGATTCCCATCGCGTCTGGCCAATGAAAGAAGATTGAATTGGAAAATATTGAAAACACCGGCTTTGCCGCCATGGGTCTGAATGCCATCCTGCTGAAAGCAGTCGAGGCAGCTGGAATGGCTACTCCCAAGCCCATCCAGCAGCAGGCTATCCCGGCACAGCTCGCTGGTCAGGACATTCTCGGCATCGCCCAGACGGGCTCCGGCAAGACGGCGGCGTTCAGCCTGCCGATCCTGCAGAAGATCCTGACCATCGGCGACAAGCGCAAGGGCAAGACCGCCCGTGCGCTGATCCTCGCACCCACCCGTGAACTTGCCGTGCAGATCGAAGAAACGGTCCGCAAGCTCTCCAAGGGCGCGCATATTTCGACCGCGCTTGTGCTCGGCGGCGTGTCGCGCGTGGCGCAGATCAACAAGATGCAGGGCGGCGTTGACGTTCTCATCGCCACACCCGGCCGCCTGACCGATCTGGTGCGCGACAACCGCATTGACCTATCGGAAACACGCTGGCTTGTGCTTGATGAGGCCGACCGCATGCTCGACATGGGCTTCATCAATGATGTGAAGCGCATTGCCAAGGGCACGCACAAGGACCGCCAGACCGCGCTGTTCTCCGCAACCATGCCGAAGGAAGTGGCAACGCTGGCTGAAAGCCTGCTGCGCAACCCGATCCGCGTGGAAGTGGCGCCGCAGGGCACCACCGCTGCCGAGATCAAGCAGGTCGTGCACATGATCCCGACCAAGCAGAAGAAGCAGGTCCTGTCGGCCATGCTGAAGGACGAAACGCTGTCTTCGGTCATCGTCTTCACCCGTACCAAGCATGGTGCCGATGCCGTCACCCGTGTTCTGGAGAAGGACGGCTATGATGTGGCTGCCATTCACGGCAACAAGTCGCAGAACGCCCGCCAGCGCGCCCTCAACGGTTTCAAGGACGGTTCGGTGCGTGTTCTGGTTGCCACCGACATTGCCGCGCGCGGCATCGATGTCGTCGGCATCAGCCACGTGATCAATTTCGACCTGCCGGATGAGCCGGAAAGCTATGTGCACCGTATCGGCCGCACGGGCCGCAACGGCGCATCGGGCAATGCGATCACCCTTTATGATCCGGCTGAAGAAGCATCCAAGTTCAAGGCCGTCGAGCGCGTCACACGCATGCGTTTGCCGCTTGCCGATTCGCCGATTGATCTGTCGAGCCTGCCGGCACGTGTTGCCAGCAATGATCAGCGTCCGGCACGCCGCGAAGGCGGCAATGGCGCACCGGCCAAGAAGCCGCATCGCGGTCAGGCACCCGGCAAGCCACGCGAACCGCGCGGCGAAAAGGTCTGGAGCAATGATGGCGGCGCCCCGGCGCAGAAACGCCCGATGCGCCGCAACAAGCGCAAGAGCTTCGGCGCCAAGGCAGCCTAAACCTCGCGACAAAGAATCAATCAGGCCGCCGGTACGATGTACCGGCGGCCTTTTTGTTGGCATCGGCTTGCCGTGATGCGGCAATGCCGGGAAATAAAGACCTGCATTTGCATGACTTTCTGCCATTCGGTGCTTGAATGGTGTGCTGCGGGCAAATAGGTTCAGGCCAAGCAGAATGAGGACTTGGCCCATGTTGAATTCAGTGATCGACGCCATCGGCAACACGCCGCTTATCCGCCTGAGCAAGGCATCGGCTTTGACCGAGTGCGATATTTACGGCAAGGCCGAATTTCTGAACCCGGGACAGTCGGTCAAGGACAGGGCGGCGCTCTATATCATCCGCGATGCGGAAAATCGCGGCCTGCTGCGTCCGGGCGGCGTCATCGTCGAGGGCACGGCGGGCAATACGGGCATCGGCCTGACCATGGTCGCCAAGACCCTGGGCTACCGCACGGTCATCGTTATCCCGGAGACACAAAGCCAGGAAAAGAAGGACGCCCTGCGGCTGCTTGGGGCTGAACTGGTCGAGGTTCCCGCGGTTCCCTACAAGAACCCCGACAATTACGTGAAAGTCTCCGGCCGCCTTGCCGAACAGATGGCAAAGACCGAGCCGAATGGTGCGGTCTGGGCCAACCAGTTCGACAATGTTGCCAATCGTTTGGCGCATGTGGAAACGACCGCGCCGGAAATCTGGCGCGATACCAATGGCAAGGTCGACGGCTTCATCTGCGCCGTTGGTTCCGGCGGAACCCTCGCGGGAACGGCAGCCGGGCTCAAGGCGCGCAACAAGGACATCAAGATCGGCCTTGCCGATCCGCTGGGGGCAGCGCTTTATTCCTACTACACGTCGGGCGAGTTCAAGGCCGAAGGCAGCTCGATCACGGAAGGTATCGGGCAGGGCCGCGTGACGGCCAATCTGGACGGTTTTACCCCGGACTTTTCCTATCAGATACCCGATGCGGACGCGCTGGATGTGGTGTTTGATCTGGTGACGGAAGAGGGGCTTTGCCTGGGCGGTTCGTCCGGAATCAATATTGCCGGTGCTATCCGTCTGGCGCGCGACCTTGGCCCTGGCCACACCATCGTCACGATCCTCTGCGACTACGGCAATCGCTACCAGTCAAAAATGTTCAATCCTGAATTCCTGCGTTCCAAAGATCTGCCGGTACCGCGCTGGATGGAAGCGAAGACGGCCATATCCGTTCCGTTTGAAGGCAATCACTGATGGCATACGATACGACGATACTCTTCCGCGACGATTCCTATCTGAAGGAAATCGAGGCGACTGTCCTCGCCATCAATGAGCGCGGCGGCATTCTCACGGACCAGACGATTTTCTATGCCACGTCAGGCGGGCAGCCCGGCGATACCGGCGTGTTCGTGCGGGCCGACGGCAGTACGATTTCCATCGCCGCAACGGTGACGGGTGAAAGCAAGGAAGAAATCATCCACGTGCCGGCGCCGGAGCAGCCGGTGCCTGCCATCGGCGAAAAGCTCATCCTGCGTATCGATTGGGACCGGCGTTACAAGCTCATGCGCATGCACGCCGCCTGCCATCTGCTCAGCGTTGTCTGCCCGTTTCCGATCACCGGCGCTTCCGTTGCCGAGGATGACAGCCGGGTTGACTTCGACCTGCCGGATGCCGGTGTGACCAAGGAAGACGTGACGAAAAAGCTGATGGAACTGGTCAATGCCAACCATCCGATTTTTACGCGCTGGATTACCGACGAAGAGCTGGCGGCCAATCCGGGTCTGATCAAGTCGAAGAACGTGCGCCCGCCGACGGGCACCGGGCGCATCCGCCTCGTCTGCATCGGCAAGGATGCGTCCATCGACTCGCAGCCTTGCGGCGGAACGCATGTGGCAACAACAGGCGAAGTCGGCGTGATCCATATCGGAAAAATAGAAAAGAAGGGCAAGGAAAACCGGCGGTTCCGTATCCGCTTCGGTGCCTCGCCGGAAGGAGAATGACCGTGGCTGACAAAAGCGCTTTTGTGGTTTCACCCGACTGGTTGCAGGAGCGGTTGGGCCAGCCGGGCCTGAGCATTCTCGATGCGTCGTGGTATTTCCCGTTTCTCAACCGCGACGCGGAGGGCGAGTACAAGACCGCGCATATTCCCGGCGCGGTGTTCTTCGATCATGAAAAACTGTCCGATCCGGAATCGTCCCTGCCACACACGTTGCCAAAGCCGGAAGCTTTCGCGGCGGCGGTCAGCAGCATGGGCATCACCAACAGCGATACGATCGTCGTCTATGACGGGCCCGGCATGAACACGTCACCGCGCGTCTGGTGGATGCTGCGCGTCATGGGTGCAAAGAATGTCTTTGTCCTGGATGGCGGCTTCGATAACTGGAAGAAGGATGGCCGGCCGGTCACCAGCGGCGTTACAAAGATCGCGCCATCGGCTTTCATCGCGGATTTTCAGGCGGACAAGGTGGCGAGTTTTGCCGACATGCGCACGATCGTCGATGCGGGATCACGCCAGATTGCCGATGCGCGGGCAGCAGGCCGCTTTGTCGGCACGGACCCGGAGCCGCGCGCAGGGCTTCGTTCCGGCCATATGCCGGGTGCGCGCAACGTGCCGTCCTCGACATTGGCAGACAAGGGTTATCTGAAGGATATCGCCGGTCTGCGGCAGGTTCTGGATGATGCGGGCGTCGATCTTTCGCGTCCCGTTGTCACCAGTTGCGGCTCAGGCATCACGGCCGCCGTGATCACGCTGGCGCTTGAATCCCTCGGGCACAAGGACAATATCCTCTACGACGGATCGTGGAGCGAGTGGGGTGCACACAAGGATACGCCGGTTGCAACCGGTGAAGCAGAGCAATGACCGAGGCCGCAAAGCCCAAAATACTCAAGACGCGTGTGACCCTGCTGGAAATGACCAACCGGCCGGTCTATTCCATTCCGACGCCTGCCAGCTTCAAACTGGCGATCATGTCGGCCAAGCGGATATCCCTGCCGTTTTATCGCTTTCTCTACGAGCAGGTCGGCAAACCGCATCACTGGTTTGTGCACCGGAACCTCAGCGATGAAGCATTGGCTGCCGCCATTCACCGGGATTCGGTTGAAATCCATGTGCTTTATGTGGACGGCTCGCCTGCCGGCTTTTTTGAGCTGGTGCTCAATCAGGAGCCGGGTGTGGCGGAAATCCTTTATTTCGGCCTTGTGCCGGAGTTTCAGGGGCGGGGTCTTGCAAAATTCTTCCTGAGCGAAGCCATCGTCACGGCGTGGATGAGCAGCCCGGAAAAGGTCATCATCGAGACCAACACGCTCGACAGTCCGCGGGCCCTGCAAATGTATCAGCGCATGGGGTTCAATCCCGTCGGCTTCGCCGATGCGGAAATCGAGGCCTGGCTGTAACGTTGAACTTCGGCACGACCCGTTCATGTACGCTTCATTTTTACTGCGCTATCTCTCCTTCGATAATTGATGCCGTGCAAACTGCCGGTCTGGAAAGGAGAATACACCCATGATCAATCGCCGTGGCCTGCTGCTTGGTCTTGCCGCCGCAACCGTTGCCGCGCCCGCGTTGGCGCAATCACGCCAGATGCCGAGCGCTGCCGAGATCGAGCGGCGGCTGGAAGCTGCCCCGCGCATGCGTGTGCCGGAAGAGCGCCGTGTGACGGTGCGGGAGTTCAAGCGCCGGCCGGAACTGCGCCGCTATGCGCCGTCCATCGACATCCAGTCGATCAATTTTGCCTTTGGCTCTGCTGTCATTCCCCGTTCGGAGCGTGACAAGGTGGAGCGCATTGCCGATGGCCTGCAACGGGTCCTGCGCCGTCGTCGCGGCGAGATTTTTCTCATCGAGGGCCACACGGATGCCGTGGGCTCGTACGAATCCAATCAGATCCTGTCCGAGCAGCGGGCCGAATCCCTCAAGCGCGATCTGGTGCGTTATTTCGGCATTCCGCCACGCGCGCTTGAAACGGTGGGATATGGCGAGGAATATCTTCTGGTTCAAACGGAATATGAGGACTGGCGCAATCGCCGGGTCACCATCCGCCGCGTTACCGATTTCATTCGTTAATATTGGGAACATGACGATACGTGACAGTGATGCCACGTATCGTCTCAATCATTTCGGAAAAGTTTTACAAGCATATCCGTGATCATTTAAAATTCATTCCGCCAATATTTCTGTGATTTTCCTGTGTAACACGCCGGCACCAGGATTTGTTGGCAGCGATAAGGTGACCATTTCCGCTCAGTTGGCAGGTCAACCGCAGAACTTTGACTTCTTCACTTTCAACATCACTGTCACACAATAGTCCGCAAGGCGGCGATGCTTCTGGGCTCGCCAGCCGATGCCAAGCGTGTGTCTGCCGCAGGCCCGATGGCAGCTGGTGAGTGCTGAGACCGGCAGGAATCGGGTGGTTCGCAGGCAGATTTGGGTGTTTGCTTCGGGTCAACGAAGGAGATTCCCATGAGCACGATCCGCTTTATTGCAATGCCGACGACGCTGGCCCGCCACTATCAGGCGGGCGGTGCGGATGCGAACGGCCAGACGCCGGAGACGCATGTTTCCGATGGCGACGGCACGCCGTGCCGCCACTGCCTGCAGAATGTGAAAGCCGGCGACAAATATCTCATCCTGTCGCACCGGCCGTTCCCCGCACCGCAACCCTATGCGGAAACGGGGCCGATCTTCCTGCATGCGGAAGCATGCGAACGCTATGCGGAGACAGCGGACATGCCCGATATGTTCCGCAAGACGCGCGACTACATCCTGCGCGGTTATTCCCGTCAGGACCGGATTGTCTATGGCACCGGCGGCGTGATCCCCACCGATACTATTCCCGTGCGGGCGGCTGAACTGCTGCAGCGCGATGACGTGGCCTATGTGCACATGCGGTCGGCAAGGAACAATTGCTTCCAGTGCCGCATCGAGATGCACGAAGCCGACTGGGTTGTCTGAACGCTGCTCATGAAAAAGCCCGGGCAAAACCCGGGCTTTTCTTTTTTGCGATGCCAGCTTCAGGCCGCGAGAACGGCCTTGGCTTCCACCATTTCGAGGCCAAGCGCTTCGGCGACGGCCTGATTGGTGATGCGGCCCTTGTGAACGTTCAGACCGTTGCGCAGATGCGGGTTGTCCACCAGTGCCTTGACGCCGCGGTCCGCCAGCTGCAGGCCATATTGCAGCGTGGCGTTGTTCAGCGCATGCGCCGAGGTGACCGGTACTGCGCCCGGCATGTTGGCCACGCAATAGTGGATGATGCCGTCGACTTCGTAGGTCGGCTCGGAATGCGTCGTGGCATGGGATGTTTCGAAGCATCCACCCTGATCGATGGCGACATCGACGATCACGGCGCCCTTTTTCATGCCGGACAGCATTTCGCGGGTCACCAGCTTGGGGGCCGCTGCGCCGGGGATGAGGACCGCGCCCACCACGATATCGGCGGAGAACACTTCTTCGTCGAGCGCTTCGATGGTGGAGTAGCGGGTGTGGATGCGGCCATGGAACAGATCGTCGAGCTGGCGCAGGCGCGGGATCGAGCGATCGAGAATGGTCACGTCGGCGCCGAGACCGGCAGCCATCTGTGCCGCATTGATGCCGACAACACCGCCGCCGATGATGGTGACCTTGCCGGGCAGAACGCCGGGCACGCCGCCAAGCAGCACGCCGCGTCCGCCATTGGCCTTCTGCAGCGCTGTGGCGCCCGCCTGAATGGCAAGACGTCCGGCCACTTCCGACATGGGCGCGAGCAGCGGCAGGCCGCCGCGATCATCCGTGACGGTTTCATAGGCAATGGCCGTGACGCCGGAAGCCAGCAGGCCCTTGGTCTGTTCGGGATCGGGGGCGAGGTGGAGATAGGTGTAGAGGAGCTGGCCTTCGCGCAGCTGCGCCCATTCGGACGGCTGGGGCTCTTTCACTTTCACAATCATGTCCGATTGCTGAAAGACTTCTTCGGCGGTTTTGACGATCTTGGCGCCAGCCGCCTGATAGGCTCCGTCGTCGGCGCCTATTCCTGCTCCAGCTCCGGACTGGATAATGACCGTATGGCCGTGGGCGATGTATTCGCGTACGGCCCCCGGAGTGAGACCGACGCGATATTCATGGTTTTTGATTTCTTTCGGGCAGCCTACACGCATTTGCGCCTCCTCTAGAGTCTACTCAAAGTTCCCGTTTGCGGTGCGTATGACATCATGAATCGCTTCGCATGTCCTTGCTAAGCAATATCGACGGCATGCAATTTTTCGAATATTCTTGCGCCAAATTGGTTCTTTGTCGAAGAAAGATCGAACAATGTCGCTGGACAGGATTGATATCGCTATCCTTGATTGCCTGCAAAAGGATGGCCGCATGTCGAATGCAACGCTGGCGGAAAAGGTCGGGCTGTCACAGTCCGCCTGTTCACGCCGCTTGGATATTCTGGAGAAGACGGGTGTCATCCGCGGCTACCACGCACGTCTCTCCAACAAGATGCTCGGTCACCCGGTTACGGTGATCGTCAATATATCCCTCTCGGGCCAGGCCGACAAACAATTGCGCGAATTCGAGACGGCCGTGCGCCGCTGCCCCAATGTGCTGGTCTGCTACCTCATGTCGGGCGAGTACGATTATCTCCTGCGAATTGCAGCCAAGGACCTCGAGGATTACGAACGGATCCACAAGTTCTGGCTTTCGGCGATGCCGCACGTCACCAAGATCAATTCATCCTTTGCCTTGCGCGAGGTGGCGGACCGCACCGGTCTCGGTGTCGAGACCGCGCTCATTGAAATCGCCGGAAGCTGATTGCTGACCGCGAAAGGCCGTGACAAACTCATCATAATTCGGTGATCCTCGCCGGCTAAAAAGCCGCTCATCATCCCTTGCCCTGGAGCCTCGTCATGCAAGAATCGTCATCCGCTCTCACCCGCCGTTCCTTCCTGGCAAGCACGGCCGCAGCCGGGGCCGTGGCAATCCTCCACCCGTTTTCGGCCATGGCAGCGGCTTCGCAGGCGCATCTGCGCATCGTGGCGACCACCGATCTGCATGTGAACGTCTACCCCTATGATTATTATGCCGACAAGGCGAACGACACGATGGGGCTCGCCCGCACGGCATCGATCATCGCAAAAATCCGCGCCGAATCGACCAATTCGATTGTCGTGGACAATGGCGATTTCCTGCAGGGCAATCCGATGGGGGACTACATCGCCTACGAGAAGGGCATGAAGGCCGGTGACGTCCATCCGATCATCAAGGCGATGAACACCATCGGCTACGAAGTGGGAACGCTGGGCAATCACGAGTTCAATTACGGTCTCGATTATATGGACAAGGTACTGGCGGGGGCCGGATATCCCTATGTCTGCGCCAATCTGGTCAAGGGCGAACTCGCGGCAACGCCAACCGACGATCCGCTCTACATGAAGCCTTACCTGATCAAGCAGTACGAGATTGCCGACGGAGCCGGGCAGAAACTGCCTGTGAAGGTTGGGTTTATCGGCTTTGTCCCGCCGCAGATCACGCTGTGGGATGCGCAGAACCTCAAGGGCAAGGTTGTGACGCGCGATATCGTCGAGGCCGCCAAAGCCTGGGTACCGAAGATGAAAGCCGAAGGCGCCGATATCATTGTTGCGCTGTCGCATTCCGGCATTGCGGCGGGGCAGAGCAGCGGCATGGAAAATGCCTCGCTCTATGTGGCGGGCGTTGACGGCATCGATGCCGTCGTCACCGGGCACCAGCATCTGGTCTTCCCTGATCCGAAGGATTTTGCCGGTATTGAGGGCGTCGACGTCAAGAAGGGGACACTGCAGGGCAAGCCTGCCGTCATGGCCGGGTTCTGGGGCTCGCATATGGGCCTGATCGACCTCCTGCTCGAGCGTAACGGCGACAAGTGGAAAGTTGCCGATTTCACCACCGAGGCACGCCCGATCTACGAGCGTGTTGAAAAGGCGGTGAAGCCGCTGGTCGAAAGCCGTCCCGACGTTCTGGAAGCCGCGAAGGCTGACCATGAGGCAACGCTCGCCTATGTCCGCCGCCCGGTGGGCAAGACGTCCGCACCGCTTTATTCCTATTTCGCGCTGGTCGCCGATGATCCGTCGGTGCAGATCGTCTCCAATGCGCAGACCTGGTACATCAAGGACATGCTGAAGGACACGCAGTGGAAGGATTGGCCGGTGCTGTCCGCAGCCGCACCCTTCAAGGCGGGCGGTCGCGGCGGTGCCGACTATTATACGGATGTGCCGGCCGGCGATATCGCCATCAAGAATGTTTCCGATCTCTACCTCTACCCCAACACGGTGCGTGCGGTTGCCATCACCGGGGCGGATGTGAAGGAATGGCTGGAAATGTCATCGGGCATTTTCAAGACCATCGAGCCGGGCAAGCCGGACCAGCCGCTGATCGACACCAGTTTCCCCTCTTACAATTTCGACGTCATCGACGGCGTGTCCTATCAGATCGACCTGTCGCAGCCGGCGAAATATGGCGCGAAGGGTGAACTCGCACATGCGCAGAGCAACCGCATCGTCAACCTGACCTTCGATGGAAAACCGATTGATCCGGCGCAGAAATTTGTCGTGGTGACAAATAACTACCGGGCAGGTGGTGGCGGCAATTTCCCCGGCATCAACGAGAGCAAGGTCATCTTCGTTGCGCCTGACACCAATCGCGACGTGATCGTGCGCTACATCATCGACCAGAAAACCATCAACCCGTCGGCTGATGACAACTGGAAATTCGCTCCGGTGAAGGGTGCCTCAGTGGTGTTCGAATCCGGTCCGAAGGGCAAGAATTTCCTCGCCGATGTGAAAGCCGTGAAAATCGAAGACGCGGGCGACGGGGAAAACGGTTTCACCCGCTACCGCATCACGCTGTAGATTCAACGAGCCTTTTGAGCTTGGCTGGCGCTTTTGCCAGCCAGGCGAGCCGGATGCGGTGCGCAAGTTCCGCATCGGAAATGGTATCGAGATGGATCAGAATATAGGGCCAGCCCTTGTAGTGATCGGTCTCGAAATAGATGTTCGGCGCGCTTTCCATCAGGAGCGGCTTTTCCTCCAGCGGACAATGGATGGCGAATGTGTCCACATCCCGGAGCCGCCCCAGGAACGCATTCCTGGCTTTCAGCGACGGTGTGCCGTGGTGGGTGCCCTGGGTCAGTTCCGGCAGGTGCAATGCATCCGCCAGCGCCCAGATGCGCTCGAAAATTTCATTGAGCGAGATCTCTGTCATGATCTGTAAAACACCTGTCGTACGTCGATATATTCCGATCTGAAACCCGCTTCGCAATAGAAGAGGTAAAACTCCCATAGCTTTTTGAAGCGGACGTCGAAGCCAAGATGTTTGAGTTTGTCCCATGAGTCCCAGAAACGCGCGCGCCATTCGGCCAGCGTGCGGGCATAATCCTGCGGAAAGATGGTCTCGCGATAGAGGTTGAGGCCGAAATCCTTGCCAAGCGTCTTCAAACGGGCCGGTGTCGGCAGCATGCCGCCCGGAAATACATAGCGCTGGATGAAATCGGGACGCTTGCGATAGCGTTCGAACGAGTTTTCGTTGATCGTGATGATCTGCATGCCGGCACTGCCGCCGGGGGCGAGGCATTCCTTCACCTTGCCGAAAAAGACCGGCCAGTATTTCTCGCCGACGGCCTCGAACATTTCGATCGAGGCGATATGATCGTATTGGCCGGTCTCGTCGCGGTAGTCCTGGAACTTGATTTCAACCCTGTCGGAAAGTCCGGCCTTGCGCATCCGTTCCGTCGCAAAATCGAACTGTTCGCGGCTGATGGTCAGACCAGTGACGCGGGCGCCGATCTCGCGCGCCGCAAACTCGGCAAAACCGCCCCAGCCGCAGCCGATCTCGAGCACCCTGCTGTCCCTGGTAATGCCGATATTGCGGGCAAGCGCGCGATATTTCGCGGTCTGCCCGCTTTCAAGGTCATTGGCGCCTTCGGCAAACAATGCGGAGGAATAGGTCATCGTCGGGTCCAGCCATTCGCGATAGAAGGCGTTGCCGAGATCATAGTGCGCAGAGATATTCTTGCGCGAGCGCGAGCGCGTGTTCTCGTTCAGCCAGTGACGCAATCTCTGCACGGTGTTGGCGAACCAGTTCGCTCCGCCGGCAATGTGTTCGCCGATCTGCTGGTTGATGACAAACAGCTCGAGGAACGTGGTCACATCGGGGCTTTCCCAGTCGCCGTCCATATAGGATTCCGCCACGCCGATCGTCCCGGCCGAAAAGGCCCGGCGCGGCAAATTCCAGTTGTGCAGCACCAATGCCGCATCGGGACCGGAGCCTTTGCCGCCCACCTTGAACACCCGTTGGTCGGGGGTGGTGATGGTCAGCGTGCCGCGGGGGAGGTGCGCTGCGGCTCTCAGAGCGGCCTGAACCTTCAACGGCAGGCCCTTGAGCGCCGCGCCGACATTTTCCGGTGTCAGCCATTTCAGCTGTGCCAGAGAATCGGATGACGTGGGTATTCCTTGCTGTGCCATGTCGCGGTCTTTCATGCTTCCGGCGCAATCTTTGCCGCCAAAAAACAAATGTTCAAGAGCAATTCATCACGATGCAGTATAGCGCTGCAATTGGGCGGCGAAACGGAGTTTTACGCCGACGTCCCGCATTGCCGGCGACGGATCATTTCAGCCGGTGAACTGCGACAACAGCAGAACACTCGTGTTCATCTGGACCACCAAGAGTAAATTTCCGGGTAATTTTGATTCTCTCCATTTCACCGTCAATAGAATCATTTCGCGATGCGCGAGCGCAATGATGACGCGGGAAACGAAAATATCATGATGCTTATGTTGCAGAATATATCCTGTACATTTGTTGCTTGCTGTATTCATAAGAAATTACTTCGATAGTAAAATAAAATGCAATAGACGGAAATATGTAATTTTATCAATGAATAAACCTAGTCTTTTGATGTAACGTAAATTCACAGTTTTTTGGAAGAAATATGTCGTTTTTTCGCGTGATAGTACAAATTGCGACAGATGTCGCGAAAGCTGAGCAATATTGCCGACTGTTCGATAAGTTCTTTTAAAGATGTAATACTTAAGTATTATGGGGTGGAGAGCTACTGAGTCATTTATAGAGAATCGGAGGTGCTTGCCCGCGGCAAGCAAACCTTGAGGAGGATGAATGAGTTTCGGATATTCGGTGCGCAATTTCACGACAGTCGGGCTAGCCGCTTTGCTTGGCCTTTCCAGTCCGGCATGGGCGGTCACGGCAACGGGAAGTTTCACTGTCCAGATCACCATTCAGGCGTCCTGTGTTTTTGTCAGTGCCACCACATTGACCTTCACTGCCGTGGGTGTGATCGCGGCGAATGACGATGCGTCCACCACGCTTTCCGTACAGTGTACCAACACGACGCCCTACAATATCGGGTTGAGTGCCGGGTTGGGCACCGGTGCAACGGTCGCTTCGCGCAAGATGACGGGGACCGGCGGCGCGCTGGTCAATTATACCCTCTATTCCGATACCAACAGAACCACCGTGTGGGGGCAGACCGTCGGTACCGATACGGTCTCAGCCTCGGGTACCGGCGCGGCGCAATCCTATACGGTCTATGGGCGGGTTCCCGTCCAGACAACACCGGCGCCCGGCGCCTACACCGACACGATCACGGTGACGGTCACTTACTGAGAATAACATATGGAGGTGGACAGGATGCGATCCATGCTTAAAGGCATTGGAGCGATGGGGCTCTTTATGCTGCTTTACGGTAACGCCACAGCAACTTCGCTGCGTGTGGCCCCGACTAATCTGGAAATGATAGCGCCGGGAAGCGCAGCCGTGCTGACGCTGACGAACGAGGCAAAGCGGCCGATCAACGTGCAGATCCGGGTCTTTCGCTGGGCGCAGACAAACGGCGTCGAGCAGCTCGAACCCACCAACGATGTGGTGGTCAGTCCGCCATCGACGGCTTTGTCCGCCAACAAGGATTATCTCGTGCGGGTTATCCGGGTGAGTAAAAAGCCGGTCACGCGGGAAGAAAGTTACCGGGTCATCGTGGATGAATTGCCCGATCCTGCCCGCCGCAAGTCCGGCACGGTCACTCTGGTCGTGCGCTATTCCATTCCGGTGTTCTTCAAGGGACCCGATGCTTCCGCGCCAAAAGTGGCCTGGACAATCAAGCGCTCCGGCAACGGGCTTGTCCTTGCCGCCCGCAACAATGGCGATACGCGACTACGCCTCTCCGAGCTGCAATTGATCCAAAACGGCCGCGAAATCGCGACGAGGAAGGGGTTGGTTGGTTATGTCCTGGGCGGCGCTTCCATGGAATGGCCGGTTGGCGGTGGCAAGTCCGTGTCATCCGGTGCTGTTTCCATGAAGGCGCAAAGCGATTCTGGACCGCTTGATGTCAACGTTGCGGTCAGCGGCCGCTAGTCTTGTTGTGGCACTCTGCATAGGCCCGTGTATTCTTACCTCTGGACGGGCACAGGAAACCAATGCTCAAGACGTGGAGCAGACCGCGCCACAGCCCGGTATCTCCCAGGATCTCTATCTCGAGGTCTTCATCAATGATGAGCCGACCGGTTTGGTCGGCGCCTTCCACCAGCTGGAGGATGGAGGCCTCGCGGTAAGCCCGCAGGAACTGACGGATGTGGGGCTGAAGCCGGTGGCCAAAGCGAAGGCCGCGGATGGCTCGATCCGGGTTGATCGCCTGCCGAATGTCCAGTATCGCGTCGATGCGGAAAATCAGCGGCTTTACATCACCACCGACGACAATGCGCGCGCGGCCAAAGTGGTTGATCTCAATCCAAAATCCGACGAGGACCGTCCCAAGCCGCAATCCAGTTACGGTGCAGTCCTGAATTACTCGCTCTTTGCCAGCAGCGACAATCTGTTCAAGGGCAATGCAAAGCCGTTTCAGGGCATTTCCGGCGGTTTCGATGCCCGCTTTTTCAGCCCGTTCGGCACGCTGACGCAATCCTTCACATCAAGTGCGAGCGACACGGATTTTCAGGGGTTCAAGCGCCTCAACACGACCTACACCTACTCCGATGCGGAGCGGCTGATCACCTACCGGGCGGGTGATTTCATTTCCGGCGGTCTGCAGTGGACGCGGCCGGTCTATCTGGGCGGCCTGCAGGTGCAGCGCAATTTCCATCTGCGTTCGGATCTGGTCACCATCCCGATACCGGTCATATCCGGGTCTGCCGCGGTTCCCTCGACGCTCGAGGTCTACACCCAGAACGTCAAGACCTATAGCGGTACGGTACCGTCGGGTCCGTTTCAGGTGACGAATTTTCCGGTGTTTACCGGCGCGGGACAGGCACAGGTGGTGGTACGCGATACACTAGGCCGCGAGACAAAGACCACCTTGCCGTTCTATTCATCCAATTTGCTGCTGCAGAGGGGACTCCTGGATTTTTCTGCCGAAGCGGGCTTTCCGCGGCGGAATTTCGGTACGGAATCCGATGATTATGTCGGCGACGCGATGGGGTTTGCCACGGCCCGCTACGGTGTTACCGACTGGCTGACGCTGGAAGGGCATTTTGAAGGCGGTGTCGATCTGCTGAATGGCGGCATCGGCATGGCGTTTCCCATCGGCGGCTATGGTGTCAGTTCGCTGGCTGTTGCCGGCAGCAGTCATGCCGGTGACACGGGCTTTCTTGTCAACGGCTCGGTGGAACTCAGCTATCACAGCTATACGGTTTTCGCCCGGATGCAGCAGGCTTTCGGCAATTATGACGATGTCGCCTCGGTTTCTGCCGATACGCGGCAACTGGCGGTTTTCGATCCGGCGGGCGTTGCGATTTTCAGCCCGCGTGTACCGCGCTCGCTGGCCCAGGTGACCGTGTCGGGGCCGGGTCCGTTCGACCGTTCCAATCTCAATCTGTCCTTCACGCAGATTGAATCGGCCAATGGCGATCGGAACCGCATCGTCGGAGCCTCCTATACCCAGTCGATTTTCAAGAACAGTTCATTCTATGCGACGGCCTTTACCGATCTGGAAAACAGCGACAGTTTTGGCGTCTTTGCCGGACTGACGATCCCCTTCGACAACAACATCACGGTTTCAACCGGCGTCGAGCAGACTGCGGATGGTGTCTCCGGCGTTGTCGATGTCGCCAAATCGGAGCAGCTTGAAGAGGGCAGCTACGGCTGGCGGCTGAGGACCCGGGAAGGCAACAATCCTGACCGGTTGGCCTCCGCGAGCTATCGCGGACGCTATGCACGGGTACAGGGGGATGTCGAACAATTCGATGGCAATACCCGCGCGAGCGTCCAGATTGACGGTGCACTTGCCGCGGCAGCCGGCGGCATATTCGCCACCAACCGCATCAACGATGCCTTTGCCGTGGTCGATGTCGGCGCACCGGATGTCGAGGTTCTGTCGGAAAACCGGCCGGTGGGCAAGACCAATCGCAGCGGCAAAATCCTGGTGCCGGACCTGAATTCCTACGAGCCCAACACGGTTGCCATCGACCCCAAAAATCTGCCGGTCGATGCCAGCATCGGATCGACACGCAACATCATTGTGCCCGCCGACCGCAGCGGCGTTGTGGTGGATTTCCATGTCAGCAAGACATCGGCTTCGGCCGTCGTTGATCTGGTCGATAGCGGCGGCAAGCCGCTGGAGGCGGGGCTGCGCGGGCATCTGGACGGTTCACCGGATGAATTTGTCATCGGTTATGACGGTGAAGCCTTCATCGACAAGCTGCGGGCCCGGAACAGCATCAGCATCGATCTTCTGGACGGACGCAGTTGCAAGGCGCAGTTCTCCTACCGGCCGCAGCCGGGAACGCAGGTGAAGCTAGGCAAGGTGGTGTGCTCATGAGAAACTGGCTGGTCTGCTTCATCTGGCTTGTCGGATCTGCGCTGTTGCCAGGCACCGCTTGGGGGCAAACCTGCTCCTTCTCTGTTCCCAGCATGGTTTTTGCCGGAAGCACCATTCCGGGAAGTGCAATCAACAGCATGACATCCGTGACGGCGAATTGCTCTGGCCTGCTTGCGCTTGGCCAGAAAGTGCTGATTTGCCCGAACCTCAATGAAGGCAGCGGCGGTGCAACAGCCAGCGCACGCATCATGGTGAATGGCGCGAATTCGCTCAATTACCAGCTGTATCAGGATGCCGCCCGCTCCATCGTCTGGGGCTCGGCAACCTGGCCCTATGCGGCGCGGCCGCCCGGATTTCTTGTCGCCTTCACGACGATTCTCGGCCCCATACTTGGCAGCGGCTCGACAACGATCACGCTGTACGGGCAGGTGCTGGCCAATCAGGCAACGGCGCCGGCCGGACCCTACACCTCAACCTTCACCGGAGCGAACGCGACGTTCAATTACCGTTATGATGATGGCAACGGCTGCACCACGGCTGCGGGCGCAACAGCGTCTCCTCCAGCCTTCACGGTGCAGATTACGCTTGCCAATGACTGCGCAGTGACGGCGCAGAATATCGACTTTGGTCCCAATGGATTGTTGAATGCGAATATCGATCAGACTGGCCAGGTGCGCGTAACCTGTACGCCAACAGTGCCGTACTCGGTTTCGCTCAGCCTCGGCAACACGGGAACAAGCCCAACGGCCCGCAAGATGGTCAATGGCGCGCAATCGATCACCTATGGTCTCTACCAGGATTCAAATCGAACTGTGCCATGGGGAAATACAATACCGACCAATACAGTTGCGCGCACCGGCGATGGAACAGCGCAGGGTATCACTGTCTATGGCCGGGTCCCGCCACAAGCCACGCCGTCGCCGGGTGTTTACAGCGACACGATCATTGTGACGGTCACGTATTAGATCGCAGCCATAGCAGTATTTGATGGGATCGCGGAAAAGAAAAAGAGTTCTGAAAAGCAAAAGGCCGGGAGCTACCCGACCTTCCTAAACTTGCCTCAACACCAGTGCCAGTACATCCGTGGTCAAAAATGGAAACAAGCTATTCGCTACACGAGAAGCAATACCCTGACATTGCGACAGAATAATGACGCCCGTAAATTAAGGAAGCGCGTACGCAGTACAAAATCGCGCTTGAACTCAAGGTGCCCCATCAAGGTAAAGACAGGGTTAATTCAAATCGGAAATTTAAAAAACCTGGCGAGCGGTCCGCGTGCCGTTAACGCAAGCGCTCAATAGTGTCTCATGCGCAGGCGGCTTGCCATCAGATGCGATGCAATCTTTCGATCACTTTTGCGGCAGCTGCGGGAAGATCCTCGGCGATCAGGCCGAAACCAAGGTCGTTGGCTGCCGCCGCGTGGACATGGACCGCCGCGCAAGCTGCCTCGAAAGGCGGCATGCCTTGTGCCATCAGGCCCGCCGTTATGCCGGAAAGAACGTCACCCGATCCGGCGGTTGCCAAAAGAGGGGTGCCATTGCTGTTGATCACGGCCCGGCCGTCCGGCGCAGCAATCACCGTATCGGCACCCTTGTAGATGATGACCGCATGGGCCTGCCTGGCGGCGGCGCGGGCGCGTTCGAGCTTTGATGGTGTATTCCCGTCGCCGATCCCGGGGAACAGCCTCCTGAACTCTCCTTCATGCGGCGTCAGCACAAGC
This sequence comes from Phyllobacterium sp. MT110, assembly GCF_058792715.1. Taxonomy (NCBI): domain Bacteria; kingdom Pseudomonadati; phylum Pseudomonadota; class Alphaproteobacteria; order Hyphomicrobiales; family Phyllobacteriaceae; genus Phyllobacterium; species Phyllobacterium sp. MT110. The sequence goes on along the minus strand of NZ_JBXAFE010000001.1, from coordinate 1,381,925 downwards.
CGGGTGTCCGGGGTGCCACGCGCCGAGGCGAAAAGCGCAGCGCTGTTGTCTTCGAATGAGGTGATCGCGTCGGCATCCAATACCAGATGGAGCTCCTCCTTGAGCAGCAGGAGCGCAATGTCCCGTGCGCGGGCGCCTATGCCAAAGCCGGGGCCGAGCACCACGGCCGAAGGTTTGCGTTTGCTCAGGAATGCCCGCAGCTCGCGGTCGGTTTCGCAGCGGCTCAGCATGATCGACGTCAGATGTGCCGCATTGACGGCAAGGGATTCCGCCGGAGAGAGCAGGGTAACGGCACCCGCGCCACTGCGCGCGGCTGCCAGCGCGGAAAGCCGGGACGCGCCTGTCGCCGTCGCCCCCCCGGAAAACACGGCGACGTGGCCGCGCGTGTATTTGTGCGTTTCCACGCCGGGCGAGGGCAGCAGCGCGCGCCAATAGCCCGGTGTATTCTCGAAACAGGCGGGTTTGATCATCGACAAAACGTCGTCACGGATCCCGATATCGGCGACGACAATCCGGCCGCACAGGCCGCGTCCCGGATAAAGCAGATGGGCCGGTTTCTTGCGAAAGAATGTGATGGTGCAATCGGCCTCGAATACCGCGCCAAGTGCCACGCCCGTCGCCCCGTCAAGGCCGGAAGGCACATCGATGGCGATGCGCGTGACCGCAGCCGCATTGCTCCGCTCAACGGCGGCGGCGGCCTTGCCGGCCAAGGGCTTGTTCAATCCTGCCCCGAACAGTGCGTCGATGACGACGCTGCCGGCCCCGGGTTTGAAGCCCGAAAGTGCGGCCGGTTCGATGCTGCAATCGCGCCGGGCGATTGCAGCGTCGGAATGGGCGCGCGGCTTGTCGTCACTCCACACGTGAACATTGCCGCCGCTTTCAGCCAGAAGGCTGGCAACGACATAGCCGTCGCCGCCATTGTTGCCCGGACCGCACAGAACGTGAAAGGCCGGTGCATCGCCGTGGTGGTCCAGTACGTGGCGCGCGACGGCATAACCCGCCCGCAGCATCAGCCCGTATCCGGCGATCGATCCCCCGGCGATGGTCAACCGGTCGGCCTCGCCCATTTCCGCCGGGGTGAGAATTTCATCAGTCATGTCGAACAATGCTTTCCCGATATGCGCTTTTCCGCGAAATGGTAGGGGCCCGCCGGGCGGGACACAAGCGGCAATTCCCGTGCTTGCCGGGATACGGTGACAGGCGGGGCGCCGATCGACAATTCTTGTCCACCGATGCATCCAAAGCCTGTTTCATGCGTTTCTGCTTGGCAAACATTGGAGAAGATCATGCCTGCAACACGCATCAAGGAACATATGGAAGTCATCGGCGCCGATGGTGTTCATGTCGGAACAGTCGATCACGTGGACGGTGCCCGTATCAAGCTGACGAAAAGGGACAGCGGTGAGGGCTCTCATAGGGGCCATCATCATTATATCTCGACAGCGCTCGTTGCCGAGGTCGAGGGCAACAAGGTGCGGCTGTCGGCAAATGCCGATGTGGCCGTCATGTTTGAGGAAGAATCCTCAGGCAAGTAGGAAACAGGCCGTTTCCGGCGATGTTTTCAGGGATCAGCTCGCGCCGAGCCGTATCAGCACGGCGCGCGGAATATTGTAATCCACGATAGCCGCATCGTGATTCCTCAAGCCGCACAGTTCGCGCTGGATAAAGTAGGCGTGAACGGCCCGTGCCGCTGCCCTTAACCGCATATCCCGTTCCGGCATGGCGGCAGCGGCCAGTTGTGCCAATGTCTGTTCGACTTTCTCACCGGCCCGACCCAGCGATGCCGCCATTTCACCCATGATTTCATAATCAAGGGCGCTGGGCGCACTGCCCCCAAAATGGGATGTCAGGTTTTGCGGCGGGCGAAGCGACATGGCAGAACATCAGGTTTGTTTGCATATCCCGGAATTTCAGCACAGGAAGCCGGTGCAAACAAGTCATTCGACGGTCTTTGCTGACCGCAGCAGATACTTGCCTTGGCTATAGGCGGCGATCCCGGCGGAAGCAGTCACGCCGACAAGGATGTCATAAAAGGTCTGGGGTATGCTTGCTGGCTGCAACCACGTGAAAATGAGCCAGCTGATCCAGAACGGATCGATGCGCAGATAATCATGGCCCACCCATATCCACATGGCCGCCGCGACAAGACAGGCACCCAACGCCACCAGACCATATCCCAACACTGCCCGCATGCTGTTCCCCGACGCCGCCGCTGTTGATGTTAAGCGCGCCACTGCTGGTCGTGCAAGGATGATCCTTGTCTTATCGGTAAGGTGGCAGCAACGCTGGTGTAATCTTCATTCGGTATGGAGGAAGCATGCATGGCCTTTCCAAAGGAGCGTTTTGGGCACTATCCTTTTGTGAAGAGCGCCCAACAGGGATATCTGATTATGAAATCAGTTGGTTTTCTCGTCGCCGTTGTCGGTCTATTCGGTATCGCGGCCGTTTCGCATGCGGGTGCGATTGCCGATCCGGTGGCACTCAAGCAACGCCTGGAAGCGCTGGTCAAGGGCAAGGATGGGCGTGTCGGCATTTGCGCGCAGGACCAGAGCGGCACGATGGTCTGTATCCGGGGCGAGGAGCGATTCTCATTGCAAAGCGTCGTCAAGCTGATCGTGGGAGCTGCAGTTCTCGACGCTGCGGATCGGGGGCTTGCAGACCTCAAGGCACCGATTGTTGTCAAACCGGAAAACCTGAGCTTATCCGTACAGCCCCTCGCCAAGATCGTGGAAAGGGAGGGCGTCTTTCAAACCAATGCCGACGACCTTGTCCGCCGCGCCATTGTCGACAGCGACAGTGCGGCGGTGGATATCCTGATCGAACGGCTTGGCGGTCCGGCCAAGGTCGATCAGTTTGCCGAGGGAAAGGGCATATTGGGCATCCGGATTGACCGCGACGAACGGCATCTGCAGACCGAAACCGTCGGCCTGCGCTGGAAGCCGGATTATGTGGATGCGAAAGTGCTGCAAAAGGCCATGAAGGCTGTTCCCGAGGCCGAGCGGGATGCGGCATTCGAGGCTTATCAGAAAGATCCGCGCGACACGGCAACGCCGCGGGCGATGACCGCGTTTCTTGCCGCTCTGATGAATGGCAAACTCCTCGCCGCGGGATCGACACAGCGGCTTCTGGCCATCATGGGCGAAACGGTGACATTTCCAGACCGGTTGCGCGCCGGCACGGGCGCGGGATGGTCCGTTGCCCACAAGACCGGTACGAGCCGGACATGGAAAGGCGTCAATGCCGCAACGAACGATGTGGGGATTTTGACCGCGCCCGATGGCGGAAAAATCGCAGTCGCCGTGTTTGTCGCCGATTCCCGCGAAACGCCGACGCAGCGCTCCGCCATCATCGCCGGTGCGGCACAGGCCGTGACGGAAGCCTACCACTGACGCATGGTAGAAACCGAGATCAGGCGCCCGCCTGTTCCAGTATCCAGTCGCGGAACAGGCGCAGTTTCGGCGAAAGCTGCCGGCCTTCGGGATAAACGAGATGATAGTCCCATCCGGTCGAGGCGCAGGTGTCGAACAGTTGAACAAGCCTGCCTGAATCGATTTCCGTCTGGAATATCCCCACTGAAACCAGCGCAACGCCGCCACCCGAAAGCGCGAGATTGGCGATGATCTGCTGCGTATCGATCCCGAAGCCGGGTTTGGTCATGACCAACGGCCCTTCCACGCCCGCCTGGCGGAACCAGACCTGCCACCAGTCGTCGTCCGGCGTGATCAGGTGGTAGTTGAGCAGATCGGCAGGCTTTTGCGGACGGCCGTATTTTTCAAGGTATGCGGGGCTGGCAAGCGGCGTGAAGCCGCCGGGAAGCAGCAGATGCGACTTCAGGCCGGGCCAATGCCCGATACCCATCCGCACCCCGCAGTCGATCCCTTCGGCGGCAAAATCCACCAGACGCGACGTGATGTCGAACCGCACGGAAATATCGGGAAACCGGGTCTGGAAGTCGACAATGCGCGGGGTCAGCCAGTTGCTGGCAAAGGTGTGTATGACAGAGACGACCAGGACGGAGTTTTGTTCTTCGCGGATCGCGCGGAACGTTTCGCCGAGTTCAGCCAGAGACCGGCGGATGACCGGTGCGACCAGTTCGCCCTTGCCGGTCAATGAGACCCCGCGGGCATGCCGGTGAAACAACGGCGCGCCGGCAAATTCCTCCAGCAGTTTGATCTGATAGCTCACCGCCGACTGGGTCATGTTCAGTTCCTCCGCGGCCTTGGTGAAGTTTTGCAAACGGGCAACGGAGTCGAAAACGCGGATGGCTGGCAGCGGCAGGGAGGACATGATTTATCCATTAAATGGTTTGATGGCTCACACCGTATTTTACGTTTGTTCTCCTATAAATAAACAATTATTTATCCAGACATAGAAATGAGATTGATGACTTTAGGAGTCTGAAATGACCGAAGTGCGATATCTGGGCCTGAACCTGTCACGCGTGCCGCCCGAACGGAAGAAGCAGGAAGCCGGACCCGTCGGCCGGCTGGCCGACCTTAACGAACATCTGCTTTGCGATGTCGATCTGAGCCCCGCCATGCGCGCACGGCTGAAGCAGCCGGACAGGGACCACCGCTGGCTGGATTTCCGCCAGCCCGTCTAGCCCGCCGGGATTGCCCGCACATGGTCGTTATCGGGCCCCGCGAATGCTGCTCCATCGCAATTTTGCCACAGGCGCTTTTCAGATTGGAACCAGTCTGAATGATCGGCGTTTCTAGGCCATGAAAGATGCTCAGTTCAAACCGGTGACTGTCGAGTCACTTCATTCCTTCAAGCTGCGGAACATCGGTTCGGTCGCGGAAGCGGCTGAGTTTTTGTCCCGCGACTGGCCGGGAGAGCGGGGAAGAATTTACCTGCTCGCCCGGATGGCCTGCAATGAGGCGATGGAAGGCCATGCTTCGCCTGCCATGGCCCGTTCGGTTTTCGTCCAGGCAACCATGGACGCCGATATCTATGTGGAGAACACCACCTGGGTGCGCTAGCCCGGGGGTTTTCCGGATTGCCGCCGTCAGCGCACGGAGCAGAATGCATGCAGTATTGTTTCAGTCAAATCGCGGAAACAGGAAGCAGGCCAGCCACGTGGCAATGACGCATAAAGTGGTGATTGCAAAAACAGACATGATGTCATCTCCAAGCCGTGTGACTAACATGGAGATTTCGAACTTTCAATTCAACTAAAGTACAGAAGTTCAGCTCAATGTCTTTGCTTCACCGCCGGCCGTGCTCCGCTCAGCGGTCGGACAGGGCCAGCTTCAGGCCGAAGCCAATGAAGATTGCCCCGGCAAAGGCATCGATCGCGCGCCGTGCCCGTTGATAAGCACCCGCGACCGTGCGGTGGCTGAGCGCTGCAACCAGGCCCGCATACCAGATGGCCGATATGGTCACCATCACCACGACGGCCGCTGCACCGTGGGTCCATGGCGTGTCCGGCGCCATGGTGGCGGCAAACAGGCTGGCGACAAACAACGCTGATTTCGGATTGGCAAGGTTCGTGGCAAGCCCGAGGCGCCACGCACCCAGCGGTGTCAGCCTGACCTTGCTCGCGGGGATGGTCATGTCGCCCGCCGGCTGGCGCAACTGCCACAGCAGCCGCAGGCCCAGCCAGAGGAGATAGATGCCGCCCGCGATCTTCAGGCCCATATAGGCAATCGGGGCGGCCATGAACAATGACCCGACGCCAAGCCAGCCGGCAAGGCCCCAGCACAGGGTTCCCGTGAGGGTGCCTGCCGCCGCCGAGATGGCGATCTTGCGCGAACCGGTGAGGGTGCAACGCACGATCAGGAAGAAATTCGGCCCCGGAGTCAGCGCAGCAATGGTCCAGATGGCGGCAACGGTGAGCAGGAACATGATGTCTCCACGGGGATGTTTGGCTTGGCTATTCATAGCACCGATTGGCTTCCGGCCGTAAGAGCATTGGCAGTGCTGGCGCACGATGACCACAGGCGGGAAGGCAGAAAAGCAAAAGGCTCAGCAGCGTCAGCTGCTAAGCCTTTGAGGTGACTGGCTCCCCGGGCCGGATTCGAACCAGCGACCAACCGGTTAACAGCCGGTTGCTCTACCACTGAGCTACCGGGGAAGAGCTACTCAGTCATCAGCGAAGTGGCCTATAGCAAAAGGGTTTCGCTTTTGCAAAGGACCATTTCGTTTTTTTTCATCTAATGTGCACAACAAATGATGACATGCCGCTTTTGCGTTCCTACATCCGGGGTCTGTTGAACACGGAAAGGACGAGCAACCGCGTGACCGAACGCCCCGAAAACGCCAGTAATCATGGGCCTAATGCTGCCCACGAGCATTCCGCCATGCCAAAGCGCCGGCATATGCGCATCTTTGGCCGCCATGTGCCCATTCCACAATCGGTGGCAATGCGTCGCACGCTCGGCGGCGCGCTCATTGCCGGGGGAACACTCGGTTTTCTGCCGATTCTGGGTTTTTGGATGATTCCGCTGGGACTTGTGGTGCTGTCGCATGATTCTGCGCTGGTCCGGCGCAAACGCCGGCAGCTGGAAGTGAAGTTCGGCCGCCGCTGGAAAGGCAGCCGGGCCGCGGCGAACGGTAAGGCCTGATTCGCACGGAACCGGCATGCCCTTGCAATGCTGTCCCTTAGAGGCGCCGGCGCGTCCCGGCTTCGGTGATGGCGGCGATCAATGCGCGCAGGCCGCGTGTGACCGTCTTGTCCTGGCGAATGATCAGCGCGAGTTCCCGGTGCAGGTGCGGCATCAGCGGGCGCACGGTAAAAGGCCGCCGCTGTTCCGGGTCACGCACCGACATGGCGGGCAAGATGGCCCATCCCAGCCCCGCGCGCACCAGTTCCTTGATGGCCTCGACGCTGCCCAGCGACATGACCGGCTGCAGGCTTACACCACTTTGTTCGAACCAGCGGTCGATGATCCGCCGGGTATTGCCTGACGGTTCAAACAGAATCAGCGGATTCTTCGACAGTTCCGCCGCCGTCACCTCCGGCGGCATGACCGCGCCGGCGGGGGCGACGGCAACGAATTCGTCGCGCAGGATCGATTTTATTTCCAGCATCCGGCCGGAAGCGGGCATCGTCACCAGCGCAATGTCGAGCACATTGTCTTCCACTGCCTTGACCATGTCCGGCGTGTTGCCGGTGCTGACGGTGATATCCAGCGACGGAAACCCTTGCCGCAGGCTGCGCAGGAGCGGCGGGAGCAGATAGATGCAGGCCGTGGCGCCGGTTCCCAGCCGCACCCGCCCGATGGTCTCGGTCGTGTATCTGGCCATGGCATCCAGGGCGCCCGAAACCTCCCTGTTGATTCGCCCCGCATGGGCAAGAAGTTCGGTACCGGCGGCGGTGGGGGTGGCTTTGCGGCCGATTCGTTCGATCAGGCGGACGCCAAGCCGCTTTTCCAGCTGGCGCACCTGCAGGCTCACGGCCGGCTGGCTGATGTTCAGCCGGTCGGCGGCGGCGGAAAAACTGCCGAGCTCGATGACTTCGACGAAGGTGGCCAGTTGATCGAGGCTGAGGGAAGACACAAAGCTTTCCTTATAGTTCGTATAGGCGTTCAAAGCTTCTTTTATATCTCCTGTGATGCAGAATGCCACCGGGTTCCTTGGCAAACACGGGCAAAAACCAGGCGCGGGAGACAGCGTGTGAGCATTCGAGCAGGCAGAATCCGCACATTGTTGCATCAGGTGGACTGCTATCTCACCGCCGCGCCGCAATCGCGCCACCATCAGCTTGAGGCGCTGCGGGAGCTCGAACCCCACTTATTGCGGGATATCGGCCTGACGCCGACCGATGTCCGGCGCGAAAAACCGGAGAAACATTCATTGGATAATCAATTGCTTGCAGAAAATACCTCGCCTCTTGATTCCGCCTCCGTGCAGGTGCGCACTGCGGAAGACCGCGATATGAACCCGATACAGGCGATCTATGCCTATCACGTGCTCAATGGCATCGCTTCCTTTGAACTGGAGGTGCCTGCGGTGGACGAGATGGCGACGCGCAGGGCGGGCGTGCTCGCTGCGGGGCTGCCGTATCTGGTGGCCGTGGCGAACGGACGCGTCGTGGGGTACTGCTATGCAACGCTCTACCGGCCACGCCCTGCCTACCGATTCACGGTGGAGGATTCGGTTTATATCGCCAACGGCATGGCCGGCCGCGGGATAGGGTCGCTGCTGCTCGGCGAGCTGATCCGGCGGTGCGAGGCGGGCGATTGGCGGCAGATGGTGGCCGTCATCGGCAACAGCGGCAATACGGGGTCGCTGAAGCTGCACCAGCGGCTTGGTTTCGAGCCGGTCGGCACGCTGCGCTCCGCCGGCTTCAAGTTCGGCCAGTGGGTCGATACGGTGCTGATACAAAGGCCGCTGGGGCAGGGCGACGCGACTTTCCCGGCTTAGAAGGGGCGTTGTCGATGCGGGTGCCGATGAACCGTATTGGGGCTTGATCGAACTTGCTTATGCCCGATACGCCTGTCCCACCAGCGCACCGCCGCACCTGTGCACGGCAAATTTCCAGTCGGATCACGCAACCGGCCGTGCGCCATCCGCTGACGCATTGACGTCGGGATATGCAGTTTGAAGGATAATTTGGAGGCCTCGCCCGGAATCGAACCGGGGTGCAAGGATTTGCAGTCCTCTGCGTAACCACTCCGCCACGAGGCCTCGTCACTGGAGACAATACACAAGACACAAGACACAAGCCTGTGAATCTCCGGTGCCGTTGTCTATGAGACGAAGTCAGCGGCGTCAAGTCATTCCAGACAAAATCCTTCCGCTACCGCCATATGGCCGCGATCAGCCAAAACGGCAATGCTGTCGCCGCATGCCCGGCCACGCCAGATCAATCGCTATTGGTATGGGGGCGGTTCAGCCTTTCGAGAGTGGTCTTGAATGGTACGGAAAAGGATAAGTGTTCTATAGTGGTGTCTGGCCGATAGAACGCACCGACCTGTACGCCACCCTTGAACCAGTAATCCCAATCGATTTCGTCGTCGTCCTGTTCCGTGTGATACGGAACTCCGAATTCGCGCAGTGCATCGGAACGGTTGCGAAGGGGACCGCGGGTGAAGGGAACAGGGCCATTATAGGCCTTTCGATCCTTCTTGGCTTTGTCATAGGCAAAGACACCCGACAGAACCGCCTTTCCTTCATCCTCTGGTGTTCCATAGGTCTCTTTGTAATCGGTGTGAAATTGGAAGGCGAGTTCGATGCCGAGGGGCTTGAGTTCAAGATGCCCGACACCATGCCCACGCTGCACGCGGCCCTGCATCTGGGCAACATCAAACCCGGCAGATAAGAGAAGACTGGAGAGCCCAGCGCTTTGCTCGGTATGTCCAAGAAACGGCAAAATTTCACTCACGTTCATCGCGTCAAGGGTTCCTGCCATCTGTTCCCCCGACTGGATCACAGATTATGGTCAAGTTCAATTATACATGCGCTCAGAACACAGCGCTTTGACTGCTTTACAGGTAAGGGTTCACACAGTACCAATCGGTCATAATCCCGCCTCGTCTAATGGCAGGACACCGCCCTTTGAAGGCGGGAATCGTGGCTCGAGCCCATGAGCGCGAACCATCATATGGGTGGATTTCAAGCCGGTAATTCGAATCCAGCGGAGAGGAAGCCAATTGGAAATAACGATTGACGATGCGAAAGCGCTTGCCCGGCGGGCCTGTATTTCCGTAGGGGCAAGCAGTGCAAACGCAAATGCACTTGCAGATGCAACCGTTGCCGCTGAATGCAACGGACGCAGCGCCGTGGGGTTTCGGCATCTTCTGGATTATCTGGCCGCATATTCGGAGGGGCGCATCAACGGCAATGCCGAACCAGAGGTTGCATTTCCAGCACCTGCACTTATTCGCGTTGATGCCGCGGGGGGAATAGCGCATCTTGGATTTGATCTTGTGATCGATGAATTGGTCACGCGGTCGCGTACATTTGGGCTCGCGGCGCTCGCCCTGCACAACAGCTATACAACAGGTGAGCTGGGATATTATGTCAGGCGTCTTGCGGATGCCGGATTGGTCGCATTCGCGGCAGCGAACAGTCCTGCCCTGATGGCATCGGGAAAGAGCCGTGAGGCCGTGTTTGGCACCAATCCCCTTGCTTTTGCCGCGCCAAGCGAGGATTCGCGTCCGCTGGTGATTGATCAAGCTTCCAGCGCCACAGCTTTCGTCACCATAAGGCAACTTGCCGAACAGGGAGAACAGATACCTGAGGGATGGGCTATAGACGCCGAAGGCAGTTCCACGACAGATGCCGGTGAAGCGATGCGGGGCGCACTCCTTGCCTTTGGCGGCACGCGAGGTGCGAATATTGCACTGATGGTTGAAACGCTTGCCGCAGGATTGACTGGTTCCAATTGGTCTCTTGATGCACCATCCTTTTCGCAAGGCGCTCTTTCGCCAGGGGTAGGGTTGTTTGTTTTTGCCATACAACCCAATTTGCTTGCTCCAGATTTCCCGGCACGTCTTGCCGCCCAGCTGGACCGGCTGCACAGCAAAGGCATTCATATTCCGGGTCGCGCGCCTGTCCTGCCATCGATTGATCTGCCGGTTGATCTGCTCAACGCTTTGGAGGCCTTTAGCCTTCGTTCGCTCGCCCGGGATTGAATGCCTGCGGAAACGGTCCGCTGTCGTCGGGCAATACTAAGGGATTGACCTAAGTTTTGATCCGACCTATAACCCGTTTCCATTCAGATGGACACGGGTGCTTTCAAAGGAGGGGGCCATGATACCACAGACCAGCGGCGGCATGCCGCCACGCCAGCCCATGCCCGATCCGACTGTCGTGGATCATATTTTCCGCGCGCTGTCCGACGCGACGCGGCGCGATGTACTCGAACGGCTCACCGTCCGCCCCGCTTCGGTATCCGAGCTCGCAGCGCCGTACGGCATGGCGCTGCCGTCCTTCGTCGAGCACCTGAAAGTGCTGGAGGGAAGTGGCCTGGTACGGTCACACAAGACCGGACGCGTCCGGACCTACGAACTCGAGGCGGAACGGCTCAAGCTTGCGGAAGACTGGCTTGGGCGCCAGCGCGTGCTGTGGAAACGCCGCCTCGATCAACTGGACAGTTATCTCATGAAACTCAAGGAGGAAGAATCCAAATGAAGCTACCCGACATCACGATCAATCCCAAACTCGATCTCGTGCTTGAACGTGATCTCGACGTTCCCGTGGAGCTTGTATGGCGCGCCTGGACAACACCGGAGCACCTGCGCCAGTGGTTCGCGCCAAAACCATGGTCAATCACCGCTTGCGACATCGACCTGCGGCCTGGCGGGACGGTCAATTTCACCATGCGTTCGCCCGATGGCCAGGAGTATCCGAACACCCATTGCTATCTCGAAGTGAAGCCGCACGAGCGCCTGGTCATCACCGACGCGCTGATCGGCGGTTACCGGCCGTCAGCCAATCCGTTTTTCACAGCCACACTCGACCTTGCGCGCAACGGAAACGGCACGCTCTATCGTGCGATCGCCCTTCATGGCGACGAATCCAACCGCAAGAAGCATGAAGAGATGGGTTTTCACGAGGGCTGGGGCACCGTGGTCAGCCAGATGGTCGATTACATCAAGACCGGACGCATGCATTCCTGAGGAACGCTTGACCCTATCGGCGTTCAATGTGTCCGGCACGCTGCCGGTTGCATTGAACGCCGGAAGTGGGCCAGACACAGGACACGGCTAGTCCGGTATGTCGGTTGGACTAGAAATCCCGTGCTTCATCGAACCAGGCCAGGGCTTCCTCGGAGGTCGTCAACGCGGGACTGATCTGTGCCAGCATCGCGACAGCATCACCGGCGTCGTCGCGTTCGCTGGTCTCAATTCCGGCAAGGCCGTTGATCACGTCAACGAAACCGACAATCACGGTCCTTGCCTCGGCCTTCGTCGCTGCGGTCTTCAAGGCCTTGCTGGCTGCCTTGTAGGCTTTGCTGGCGGCCTTTTCATTCTTGCTGCTCCAGGCGCCGAACGGCAGTCCATGCTCTTCGATGAACCACTGCTTGCTGCGCAGCTGGCTGACGCTGAAAAAGTTGTCTTCGCTGTCCGGCAGCTGTTTGACCGCCTTGCGCAAAGTCTTGCCAACGCTCTCCTCGACATTCCAGGCGATAAAGTAGCTCAATTCAGGCCAAACACTGAGATCAGGCAGGCCATCAAGATCAGAGATGAAGCGCAGCTCCAGCCCGTTCAACTGCAGTTCTGCCAGAGCGTGGAGATGCGCCATGGCCCCATAGAGGCGTATATGGGTGAGATGGTGCAGTGCCTGGAGGCTGCGGCAATCAAAAGGGGCGCCGAGAACAGTGTTGCGGATGCCAAGGGAGCGGACCGAAGCAAGGTATGGCAGGCCAGCGGCACTCGTCAGAGTGCCGCTGTCGTCATCCGCAAGGTACATATCCGGCCATTGGCCATCGATGGGCAGGCTCAGATCAACCAGATTGGGATTGCCCATGATTGCGAGACGCTGCAGTTTTCGTGGCAGCGTCATGGTGATGCGGTGCCTTCCGGGCCTGAGGGTCAAGCCGCCGAGATTGGCGTCGCTGGCGTCAATCTCCAGATTGCTGCTGGGAGCAAAAGTAACCTCCTCGGTCTTACGTTCGCGCATCCAGGTGAACAAGGAAGTGTTGCTGCCTTCATAGGAGATATAGCGCGGCCAGTTATCGCCTGCACCCGTCCGCATTGCATCAAAGACGTGCCAATTGATCATCTGATCCGGTTCGACGACGAGGTCTGGCCGCCGCAAGGCACCGGATGGACCGACCGAAAGGCTGCCCGCGCCGGGGGCAAGCACCAGTTTGTGACTGTCAGAACCAGTGAGGGAGAGTGTAACGGTGTCCGGCATGTCAAACCCCTGATGCGCGAATGGCCTAAGATCTCGGTGCGATGATAGGTGCCCTGAGGCCGCGCGTACAGAGACGAGACCGTTTATGATGCAATGACAGGGCGGCGCAAAGCAAAACCCGCACGGCCGTTGCGGTGGACCATGCGGGTTCGAATCAACAGGCGGGGTTATTGAGGGAAGGCGCCGGGAACCAGATCTGCGGGGCGGCTGGACGCAGCGATCGGTTGGGATTCGCTTGCGGATTTGTTCTTGGCCAAAGCCTCGCGAAGCAGCTGCCATTCGCGCTCGTGGCGCTGGTAGACTTCCTGTGGAACGGTCTTGATCGTCATTCTCTCATGCTCCGAATTGAATTGCCGGACGTGATAACGATCCAAATAGGCAAGAGTTCCGCAGTTCAAATCAACAATTGCGACGGTCTATTACAAAATTAGCGGAGATGACGGAGATTTTAATTTCAATTTTCAACAAGTGATGTGATGCCATTTGCACTCCACTGCAAAATGGTCAGTAAAATCGATTTAAAGTATTGTTACTGCTCCGCTTATTTCAGTTTTTATCATCTGATGAGAGCGCATTGCGGATATTTTCAGCCTCTGAATCTTTGAACGCGGGGAATATATCATTGCCGATCAGGCTGTGGATTTCGCGCAGATACGGGCGCGCCGTCGCGGTCTGGCCGAGGGCGAGATAAGACCGCGCGATGGAAAGCGATGCCAGCGGTTGTCCGTGGCCGAGGCACCATTGACGGGCAACTTCGGATGTTGCGATGCTTTCGTCATATTGATCGACGTCGAAGAGCGCGGCGCCATAGCCGCTTTTGATCCAGAAGTTGATATCTGTCCCTTGCAGGTGCTCGTCCGCGATGCGCGAAGCCTTTTCCCAGTGTTTGACCGCGTGCAGATGGTCGCCGGCTGCGCCGAGACGAATGCCTTCATTGGCCTGATCGAAAGCTTCCCGTTCCCTCGGGTGCATGGAGTGGGTCATCGCTGGAGCACCCCTATGAAAGCTGCCGGGCCGGTGCGCACAACTAACTGGAGCGGCGTTCGGAATAGCGGCGATAGACGCCTCTGCCGGCGTTCTTGGCGATGTAGAGCGCCGCATCGCCACACCAGAGCAGGCTCTCCGGCGTCTGTCCGTCACGCGGGGCCAGAGCCGCGCCGATCGTTGCGGTTATCCGGATCGGTGCATCGCCACCCAAATCATAGGGCTGCGAGATCGATCCGATGATCCGGTCGGCAACGCGGGCAGTTTCTTCAGACGTTACCTGGACCAGCACAATTGCAAACTCGTCGCCACCAAGACGATACACAACATCGTTCTTGCGCAGACAGGACTGAAGCCGGTCAGCAACCAGTTTTAGAAGATTATCGCCTTCGCTGCGGCCATGTTGTTCATTGATGATCTTGAAGTTGTCAATATCGATGCAGAGAATGGCAAATTCAATGCGGTCAACGAAGTCACTTTCGCCGTACGATGCGCAAAGACTATCAAGATGTTCTTCGAGCGCATCCCTGTCGGCCAGTCCGGTGAGTTCGTCGTGACTGACGGGGAAATCGCCTAGTCCTTTGAAATCAATCATTTACGCATAATTCCTATCGCCGCTTACCGATTCCTTCTGCCTGCTTGTGACAATGGCAGGTGCTTGCTGTCAGTTCAATAACAGAATTGGGTGCATGCGTGAGCGGAAAACAATGGCAAGGTAAATAAAAGGGACTTTACTTTCGCTACTTTACCACGAATTTTCGATCAATTCGACACCTCTTTCTTGCGCTGCAACAGAACACCCGCTTTCAATGCCGCGCGGGGCCAATCCTGCGGTTGCCGGGCCTTCTGCCGGGGTATCCGTTGTTGCGAATCTCATGTCTGCCACGGTGAAAGAATCGCCTGATTACAGGCTGTTGCCGGTGATTTGCCCGTGAAAAAATGCGACAAGAGTTGCACAAAGATTACGCTGCGCGAGAAAGATGCGATATTTGCATGCAAATGGCCCGTGTGTTGCCTCGCCACGGCAGACATTGATTGACGGTGGCTTAATTTTTTGCCACATCCTGTCCTAAATTATTGCTTCTGCTGAAATCATCCGGCAGGAGCCAGTTACGCGCTTGCAAGCGCTCTGTGTTGCAAGTGCCTTGCCAGGAAAGCTTGTGGACCATGACGCTGAACTTTGAAGATCTTCGCATCAAGATGGTCGACAATCAGTTGCGTACGACTGATGTGACCGACAAACCGTTGCTTCAGGCCTTCCTCGATGTTCCCCGCGAAAAATTCGTGCCAAGCGTCCGTCAGCCACTCGCCTATATCGACGAGGATGTTCTGGTGTTGGGTGCAACCGCGGAATCGGGTGCGCGTTACCTGATGCAGCCTTCGCCTTTCGCCAAGCTTGTGCAGTTGGCCAATGTCCAGCCCGAGGATGTGGTTCTCGATGTCGGTTGCGCCACCGGATACTCGGCCGGGGTGCTTTCGCGCATCGCCGGATCGGTGATCGCGATTGAAAACGACCAGACTCTTGCCGAGCAGGCGACTGCCACATTGGGGCAGCTTGGTTATGATAATGTGGTGGTGGTTAGCACGCCGCTGCAAAAAGGGTATGCTGCGGAAGCGCCCTATGATGTGATTCTGTTTGAGGGTGGCATTGATCATGTTCCTGGTCCATTGTTTGACCAGCTGAAGGATGGGGGACGCCTCGTTGCCGTTGAAGGCGCGGGCAATTCCGGTCAGGCCATGATTTATGTCAAGAATGACGGGGTAGTATCGGGCCGTCCTGCTTTCAACTCTGCCGTGAAGCCGCTTCCCGGTTTTGAGAGGGTGCCTGAGTTCGAATTTTGAGTGTCGCACATGAGACAAAAGTGCAACGGTTGACCACTTTGTTCGCATATCGAAAAATGTGCCGGTGGGTCATCTTGCAAATTGAAAGCGAATGAACGACATGTGGTCGAACCAATCGGTTCGGTCTGGGGTTTCCAAGTTTTAGAGAATGAAGGGGTTTATGGTGTTCATACCGGGTAAGCGAGTACTCACCGCAGCACTGCTGTCGGCGACGGTCTTGACCTCTGCGCCTTCAATGGCAGAAACGATCTTTGGCGCGATGTCCAAGGCGTATGACAACAATTCGACCCTCAATGCTGATCGCGCCGGTGTGCGGGTGACGGATGAGGGCGTTGCGATCGCCAAATCCGGCTATCGCCCGACAGTTTCGGCGACTGCCGGTTTGACGGCTTCTTCACGCCGGATTGATGGGGGCAGCACCAGCAACTCGAATGTCGGTACATTCGGCATCTCCCTCAATCAGACGCTGTTTGACGGTTTCCAGACCAAGAACAACGTCGCGTCGGCCAAGACCCAGGTTCTGGCCGCCCGTGAAAACCTGCGCAACAACACACAGAATCTGCTGTTCAGCGCTGCACAGGCCTACATGGATGTGTATATGTTCCGGCAGATCGTGGTTCTGCGTCAGAAGAACCTGGAATTCCTTGACGAGCAGCTGCGCGCTGCCCGTGCGCGTTTCGATGTCGGTGAAGGCACCCGCACGGACGTTGCCCAGGCCGAAGCACAGAAGGCCTCGGCAGTGGCCACGTTGAACGTCGCCCGTTCAGACGTCAAAACCGCTGAAGCCACCTATATCCAGATTGTCGGTGCAGCGCCGACAGGGCTGAAGCCTGCGAGCATTGCCTCAAAGCACCTGCCGAAATCGATGGACTCGGCCTTTGCCATTGCAGCAAAGGATCATCCGGGAATTCTCGCAACGCAGTACGCGCTTGACGCTGCGGGCTATTCGGTGAAGTCGAATGAAGGCGCCTTGCTGCCGCAGATCGGCCTGAGCGGCGGTGTGACCCGCACGGATGTGTTTTCGGGCAATGACTCGTCGCAGAACGACGGAACGGCAGCATCGGCCGGCATTACGCTGACCATTCCGATCTACAGCGGCGGCCGTACGCCGGCGCTTGTCCGTCAGGCCAAGGAAACCGCCGCGCAGCGCCGGATCGAGGTGGATGTGACCCGCGACAGCGTGCGTCAGGCGATTGCCAAGGCATGGTCGCAGCTGGAAGCCGCCAAGGCATCCATTGTTGCGCAGAAAGCCGTGATCTCGGCCGCCCAGCTCGCCTTAAACGGCGTTATCGAGGAACGCAAGGTTGGTCAGCGCACCACGCTCGATGTCTTGAACCAGCAGGCTCAGGTTTTGTCCGGGCAGATTGCCTTGGCTCAGGCTGAACATGACAGTGTTGTCACAAGCTACGCCGTTCTGCTTGCAGTCGGCCGCCTGCTGCCGGAACAGATCGGCCTGCAGGTCGCCCAGTACAAGCCGGAAGAGCATTACGACGCCGTCAAGGACAAGTGGTTCGGATTGCGCACGCCGGACGGCCGCTAGGCCCCGAACCTGTTGTTGGAACTATTTCCATGCCGCCGGTGTCATCACGCCGGCGGCATTTTCACGAGCGGATGGCCGGTTGCGTGCCGTTCCAGAAAAGTCTGTGGGTTAGGCCGTATTCTCCGCCGCAGGGATTCTCAAAGACAATGTAAGCCTCTACACTGAATGCAGATTCGTTGCTCGGCAGCGAAACAAGATGTAGTAGGCGAGAGTATCATGGCACAATCCTCCAGCGTGGCGCGTGAACCTTCTATGGAAGAGATTCTCGCCTCGATCCGTCGTATCATTGAAGAGAGTGATACAACACGGACAGAGGCTGGTGTGCCGATGCCGGTCAATTCCGATGTTCCCGTTCCCGCCGGCGCAATCCAGGCGCCGCTTCACGCCTATGATGCAAGCGAGGAGGAGGCGGAACTGCCGCCGCGCGAAGGCATTGCCGTTTCGCATCCGCTGCCGCACGCCTACGAAGCGCCATTGGGCAGGCCGTTCTCGCCGCTGCAGTCCAAGCTTGTCGAGCGCGAAGCGGTTGTAACGCCGCCGGAGCCTCAGCCGGCGGTATTGAAGGCCCCGGTTGCCCCCGAGCCCGTCATTGACGAACCGGCGGATTATGCCGTGCCGGAGCCCGAGGCTTTTGCAGCGCCTGAACCTATGATTGAAATTCAAACGCCTGTTGTCCCCGTGCCGCCGCAGGTACCGGTTGTCGAACGGGAGGCTCAGGCCGAAGCATTGGATCAGGCGCCGGAAGTCGAACCGGTTGCACCGGCACCTGAAGCATCCGAGGCTGCCATCGGCGACGAGGTTTCGCTCGATCTCGAGCGTGCGCTGGAGCCGATCCTGTCGGAAGCGACGGAACGTCAGGTCAGTGCCGCGTTTGGCGATCTTTCCTTTGCCGTTCAGCATGAGCAGCGCCGGTCCTTCGATGACATCGCGCAGGAAATCATGCGGCCCTTGCTGCAGGACTGGCTCGACAACAATCTTCCCAATCTGGTCGAGCGGCTGGTGCGCGAGGAAATCGAGCGCGTGGCGCGTGGCGCCAAGCGCTGATTTCATTCCAGCGGCTATCTGCCCTGAATCACCTTGAACGCACCCGGCGTAAGGTTGCCATTGCTCACGGAATTGACGTCAGCACGGGTGAGCTTGCCGCTGACAATGCCTTGAACCAGTCGTTTGCACAGGATCGTTGGCATGCTCGAAACGCTCAGTCCTGATATGACGGCTATGTTCTGGCGACTTTTCATCGGCATGTTGCCGAACATATTGGAGCAGTGTCCTATTTCGGCTTTTTGCCTCTCGGGTTTTGCCAGCAGGCCTTGTACTTCCTTATACCGGCCTTCAGATACCCCGCAGCCAGCCAGAATTGTCACAGCAGTGCATGCTGCGATGAGCTTGTAAAATTTCATGCTTTCCCCCTGAACAGTCGGCGATGTGCGACGGTTCATTCGGTAGCGTCCCGATCTTCTAAGTCAAGATTGCATCGTCGACATTCGGCAAGTCATCATTGACTTATGTCCAGCCATTCGGTTTACACCGTAGCTAACCTTTTTCCGCAAAAATGACGGACTATTCGCATGCTTGAGAAGACCTATGATGCCGCGGCCATAGAGCCGAAGATCGCAGAACGCTGGGATGACGCTGGCGCATTCAAGGCCGGAGCCGGTTCGAAGCCCGGCGCGGATCCCTTCGCCATCGTCATTCCGCCGCCGAACGTGACCGGCTCGCTGCACATGGGCCATGCGCTGAACAACACGATTCAGGACATTCTCGTGCGCTTCGAGCGCATGCGCGGCAAGAACGTGCTGTGGCAGCCGGGCATGGACCACGCGGGCATTGCGACGCAGATGGTCGTCGAGCGCCAGCTGATGGAGCGCCAGCAGCCGGGCCGCCGCGCCATGGGCCGCGAGAAGTTCGTGGAGCGGGTGTGGGAATGGAAATCCGAGTCCGGCGGCATCATTGCCGGCCAGTTGAAGCGTCTGGGCGCGTCCTGCGACTGGTCGCGCGAACGCTTCACCATGGACGAGGGGCTGTCGAAGGCGGTTCTGGAAGTTTTCGTGACGCTCTACAAGCAGGGGCTGATCTACAAGGACAAGCGGCTGGTCAATTGGGACCCGAAGCTGCTGACCGCAATTTCGGACATTGAAGTCGAGCAGCGCGAAATCAAGGGCCATCTCTGGCATTTCCGCTATCCGCTCGAGAACGTGGCTTTCGATCCGGAAAACCCGCATACCTATATCGTTGTTGCGACCACCCGGCCGGAAACCATGCTGGGCGATACGGGCGTTGCCGTTAATCCGGCCGACGAGCGCTATCATGCCGTCCTCGACAACAATGTCCTGCTGCCGCTGGTTGGCCGCCTGATACCCATCGTTGCCGATGACTACGCTGATCCGGAAGCCGGGTCCGGCGCGGTCAAGATCACACCCGCGCATGACTTTAACGATGCGGAAGTCGGCAAGCGCAACGATCTGCGGCAGATCAATATTCTCAATACCGATGCTTCGATCTTCTTGAAGGATAACAACGACTTCCTCGAAGGACTGGAGAAATCGAGTCATCTCGATCAGCTGATTCATGCGCTCGATGGCAAGGATCGCTTTGCTGCGCGCAAGCTGATTGTCGCGATGATGGAAGAGGGCGGCTATCTCGAAAAGATAGAAGATCACACGCATATGGTCCCGCATGGCGACCGCGGTGACGTGCCGATCGAGCCTTATCTCACCGACCAGTGGTATGTGAACGCGGCGGAACTCGCCAAACCAGCCATTGCCAGCGTGCGCGAGGGCCGCACCAATTTTGTGCCGAAGAACTGGGAAAAGACCTATTTCGAGTGGATGGAAAATATCCAGCCCTGGACGATTTCCCGCCAGCTCTGGTGGGGACACCAGATTCCGGCGTGGTATGGCCCGGATGGCCAGGTCTTCGTTGAAAAGACTGAGGAAGAAGCGCTCAGCGCCGCGATTCAGCATTATCTGGCGCATGAGGGGCCGATGAAGGCCCACGTGCAGAACCTGCTCGAAGACCTGAAGCCCGGCGATATTCTCACGCGCGACGAAGACGTGCTCGACACCTGGTTCTCGTCGGCGCTGTGGCCGTTCTCGACGCTGGGCTGGCCGGACAAGACGCCGGAGCTTGCCACCTATTATCAGACCGATGTTCTGGTCACCGGTTTTGACATCATCTTCTTCTGGGTCGCCCGCATGATGATGATGGGCCTGCATTTCATGAATGAGGAGCCGTTCCACACCGTCTATGTCCACGCGCTGGTGCGCGACAAGAACGGCGCCAAGATGTCGAAGTCGAAAGGCAACGTCATCGATCCCTTGGATCTGATCGACGAATATGGCGCCGATGCCCTGCGGTTCACGCTTGCCATCATGGCGGCACAGGGCCGCGATGTGAAGCTCGATCCGAGCCGCATCGCCGGATATCGCAATTTCGGGACAAAACTCTGGAATTCGACGCGTTTCGCCGAGATGAACGGCGTTGCGCGCAATCCGGCTTTCCGGCCGCAGGACGCAAAGCTCACGGTCAACCGCTGGATATTGACGGAGCTGACCAATGCGGTGCGCGACGTCACGGACGGCATCACGAGCTATCGCTTCAATGAAGCCGCCGGTGCGGCGTACCGGTTCGTCTGGAACCAGTTCTGCGACTGGTACATTGAATTGCTGAAGCCGGTGTTCAATGGCGAGGATGCGGAAGCCAAGGCGGAAGCACAGGCCTGCGCCGCCTATGTCCTCGATGAAATCTACAAGCTGCTGCATCCGTTCATGCCTTTCATGACGGAAGAGCTCTGGGCGCATACGGCCGGCGAGGGACAGATGCGCGATACCCTGCTCTGCCATGCAGGCTGGCCGGAGCCGGATTTCCTCGATGGGGAAGCCGCCGCGGATATCAACTGGCTGATCGATTTGGTGACGGGCATCCGTTCGGTCCGGGCGGAAATGAATGTTCCTGCCTCTGCCACGGCACCGCTGGTGGTCGTGGGGGCGCGTGACGTGACCAAGGAGCGATTGGTGCGCCATGAAGCTTCGATCAAATGGCGCGCGCGTGTCGAAACGATCGAGCTCGCCGATGAAGCCCCCAAGGGCTCGGCGCAGTTTGTTATCGGCGAGGCGACGGCATGCCTGCCGCTTGGCAGCCTGATCGACGTGAAGGCGGAAGTTGCCCGCCTTGGCAAGGAAGCCGGGAAGATCAACGAGGAAATCGACAAGATCGGCAAGAAGCTTGGCAATGAAAAATTTGTTGCCAATGCAAAGCCGGAAATTGTCGAGGCGGAGCGCGAGCGGCTGGTCGAGCTGCAGGCATCCATCGAAAAGATTACAACGGCTATACGCCGCGTCAGCGAAGCCGGCTGATCAAACTAATCATTTTGGGCTAATTGATTCTCAATTTGATTGAATTATTCTGTGCTCCCCTTGAATGAGGGGGGAGCACACCCCATTTTCGACAGTCATTCGCCCCAATTCGGTCATTTTTGACGGCCGTTGCATTTGAGCAACATTGCCGTTTTTTCGCTGAAAATCAGCTGTTTCCGGCCTCAGGCAAGGGTCTGCCGCTGAAAAAATCAGGGAAACCCTGACGAAAAATCACGAAATTTCGATGTTTTGAAAATTCGGGCTTCGACCCTGTTCACACGCCTTCTCGCAAACAAGTTGCACGATTCGCCCGCTTTGTTACCTATTACGTATTGGTAACAATTTTGCTGGACTTTGATCGCGGGTTCAGAGGTTTTCAGGTCTCGGGGAGGACTTAATGACTAAGACTATTTCCACAATCATCGGCAGCGCGCTTCTTTTGACAAGTGTTGCTACTGCTGCACAGGCGGGGGGCCTTGAACGCGGCGGTTACAACTGGGACCTTCTTTTCAGCGAAGAGCGTTTTGTGACCGAAGGTGGCGTGATCTACGTTATGCCTGATCGCAAGATCAAGAATGCCAAGGACACCAATCCTCTCGATGGAAATGAGAACTTCAAGAAGTCCTCGACGAGCGAGACACCTGATTATTCCGTCTACAAATTTGGCGCGAAGGTCGGCATCACGCCTGATCTGGACTGCCTGGGTTCCTACAGCCAGCCTTGGGGTGTTCACACCAAGCCCGGTTCCAATTGGGCCGGCGACAACTCGAACATTGAAACCAAGATTTCATCGGATGACTGGGGCCTGACCTGCTCCTACAAGTTCCATGTTACGGACAAGGGCTCGCTGCGTTTCATCGGTGGCGTTTCCTATCAGGAACTCGAAGGCTTCAAGACACGCATGGTCAACGGCTTTGTTCCGTTGCTGACACACGGTGCGCTCGATGGCACCGGCAGGCTGAACCTGAGCGCGGATGGCGTCGGCTGGCGCGTTGGTGCCGCTTATGAAATCCCTGAAATCGCGTTCCGTGCCAGCCTTATGTACAATGCGGCTGTTGACCTCGGCGAAATCGGCGGCACGCTCGATCTGACCCAGCTGCCTAAAACGCCTGCGAACCCGCTTTCCGGCCGGATCACGGACGTTTATGGCACTGCCGAAATGCCACAGTCCGTCGAATTCAAGCTTCAGACCGGTATTGCACCGAACTGGCTGGCCTATGGCTCGGTCAAGTGGGTCGACTGGAGCGTTCTCGACGTTATCGCCTTCTGCCCGACAGCAACCAAGGGCAAGGTTGCCTGCGGACCATCGTCTCCGGCCCGCGCAACGTCGCTCGACCTGATGTTCCAGGACGGCTGGACGGTTACGGGCGGTGTTGGCCACAAGTTCAACGATCAGTGGAGCGGTCAGCTGCAGGTCAGCTGGGACAAGGGCACGACGACCGGCCTGACCACGCAGACAGATACCTACCTCCTGTCCGGTGGTCTCGCATACTCGCCGAACAAGAACGTTGAGCTTCGTCTGGGCGGCGCCATCGGCATCCTCAAGTCCGGGTCCTACGGCCCGACCAAGTGCACGGGTAACGTCGCCTGCGGTGCCGATGCCACCTATGACTTCGGCAACGATCTCGTCACCGCCGTATCGCTTTCCGGCAAGATGAAATTCTGATCCGACCAGGACCGAACAGAAAAGCCCGGTATTTGTACCGGGCTTTTTCAGTATTTGGACGTTGGTTTATTGTGCACTGCAATGCCGGCAATCCGAAAGTAAGAGTTTCTCCATTACGTTTTGTGACGATTCAGCAACACTTCTGAGCGATGATTTGCAAGGCGGAGGCAAGGGGCAATTTTGCCCATTTTGCGCCACAAACCCGGAGCACCTCGATAGGGCGGCGACCGATAAGTGGTTGAAGAAATGTCGTGCAATGGTGCCGATGTTCCGCCCGGGGCAATGATGGACGCAAAACCGATCTTACTGGCTTACACCAACAGCCTTTATGCGATGTCGGAACTGACGCGCTGCCCCGATGATTCCATTTTTGCAGGCACATCCCATTCCCTGATATCTGGCCGTACTATTGCCGGAAAGCGGTCAAACGATCGCTGGAATGATGCGTCACATTCATCGTCAAGAACATCCGCAGCGCAAATGATACGCGCTCAAAAAGGGGTGGCAGGCGGCGTATTCGCCGGTGTCGCCGTCAATCGTGTCCTGACAGGGGGTGCCGGGCGCAGCAAGGCTGCGACGCATCCGGTCCGGGCAAAGGAAGTGTATTGCCATGCTCATTGTTGATCGCTTCGCCGCTCCGTTTTTCGGGATCGGGCTTGCTTTGAGTGTCATGACGTTGCCGTGCCATGCGTTCGACACCAGCAATGAGATGAATGAGGATTCCAGCCCTTTCGCTCTCTTCAAGTTCGGATTTTCCGCCTACAAGAAGGGCGACAAGGATGAAGCCGTCAAGGCGTTGAGATTTGCCGCGGAAAAGGGCCATCAGGGCGCCAACTGGAAGCTCGGCCGCATGTATGCGGATGGCGACGGCGTCAAGGAAGACGACTACGAAGCCTACAAGATGTTCGAGCAGGTCGTGCATGAGGGCGCCGAACAGGGCACGCAGAACGAGAGTTATGTTGCCGATGCGCTCGTGGCCCTTGCCGGTTATGTGAAGCGCGGCATCCCGAACTCACCGATCAAGTCCAATCCGAGCGCCGCCCGCGATCTCTATCTGCAGGCCGCCTCGAATTTCGGCGACTCCGACGCACAGTTCGAACTCGGCAAGATGCTGATGAAGGGTGAGGGCGGCCAGCCGAATCCCAATCAGGCGGCCCGATGGTTCCGCCTTTCGGCCCAGAAGGGCCATGCCGGTGCACAGGCCATGCTGGGCAACCTGCTGTTCCAGGCCGGAAAGACCGTGCGCGGGCTGGCCATGATGACAGCCGCATTCGAGCGGGCATCCAAACAGGATCGCGTCTGGATCGGCGATATTCAGGAACAGGCGTTTTCCATTGCCAACGAGGCCGACCGCCGGACGGCCATCGTGCTTGCCGAAGACATCATCAAAACCGGCGATTTCTGATCGGGAAGAGTCAGCCTGAGCTGACCCGATAGGACCTTCAGCCGCAAATCATGCCAAGGCGATTGCCACAGGCACGTGATCCGACGGCTTTTCCCAGGCGCGGACATGTTTTTCGATGCTGGCGGAGGTGAGACGGTTGGCGGCCTCCGGCGACAGCATCAGGTAGTCGATGCGGATGCCATTGTTCTTCTGCCAGGCTCCGGCCTGATAATCCCAGAATGTATATGTCCCAGCCTCATCCGTGACGGCACGGGTCGCATCGGTGAAGCCGAGGTTTTCCAGCCGGCGCAATGCCTGGCGCGATTCCGGCTGGAACAGCGCGTCATTCAGCCATGCTTCGGGGTGTTTGGCGTCCTTCGGCTGGGCAATGACATTGTAGTCGCCCGCCAGGACAAGCGGTTCCTCCAGGGCAAGCCGGTCTTCCGCCCAGCGTTCCAGACGCTCCATCCAGCGCAGCTTGTAGGGGAATTTTTCCGTATCGATGGGATTGCCGTTGGGCAGATACAGCGAAACAACGCGAATGGCGCCGGTTTCCGTCGAAAATACCGCTTCGATGAAGCGCGACTGCTCATCGGTATCCTCGCCGGGCAGGCCGCGGATTACTTCGTCCGGGCTCTTCTTCGACAGGATGGCAACGCCGTTGAAGCCCTTCTGGCCGTGGGTTTCGACGTGATAGCCGAGTGCTTCGATTTCACCTCGCGGAAACTGCTCGTCGACGGACTTGATTTCCTGCAGGCAGACGATGTCCGGATTGGATTCCCGCAGCCACGCTGTCAGAACTTCGATCCGCGCTTTCACACCATTGATGTTCCAGGTGACAATTTTCATGGGAAACAACGACTTTGCTGAGTTTTGATTGCGCGAAATCTGAAACGCCGGTCAGACGGAAAAACTGGTTCCGCAGCCGCAGGACGAGGTGGCGTTGGGATTGCGGATCTGGAAAGACTGTCCCATCAGGTCATCGACAAAGTCGATTTCGGAGCCGCCGATATAGGGCAGGGATATCGAATCGATCAGCACCTTTGCGCCGAGTTTCTCAATGACGATGTCATCGGCGTCCTGCGCATCGACCAGATCATATTTGTAGGAAAAGCCCGAGCAGCCGCCGCCTTCGACGGAAATGCGCAGGGCGGTCTTCTCGGGATCGGACTTCAGAATTGCCGAAATGCGCTTGGCAGCAGCATCGGATACGGAAACATTCATTGCATCGCTCATTTCTTCACGCTCCAAATGCGAACCAGTTCGCAGCGCTCCGGCTTAAGTTGACATTGCCATGTCACACCTTGCCATTCATCATACACCATAGCTAAGAATTGGCGACCGCGAAGTCAACGACCGGCGCGGCCGCAAAGTGGGAAGGCATTCAATTCAATCATGTCGATGCAGGGAATTGGCTTCGGATACAGGGAGAGGGCGCCCTATGCCTGCGATCCGCAACGCAGTCGCGGCCGCCTCGTACCGGAAAACGAGAGTCCGACACGCACGGTTTTCCAGCGTGATCGCGACCGTATCATCCATTCCACCGCCTTTCGGCGCCTGAAGCACAAGACACAGGTGTTCATCGCCCATGAGGGGGACCACTACCGCACCCGGCTGACCCACACGATCGAAGTGGCGCAGATTGCCCGGGCATTGGCTCGGTCGATGCGGCTCGATGAAGATCTGGCCGAGGCGATTGCCCTTGTGCATGACTTCGGTCACACGCCGTTCGGCCATACGGGCGAAGATGCGCTCAACGAAAAAATGAAGGCGTTTGGCGGGTTCGATCACAATGCCCAGTCATTGCGTATCGTGACCAGCCTTGAACGGCGCTATGCGGAGTTCGACGGGCTGAACCTGACCTGGGAGACGCTTGAAGGGCTGGTGAAGCACAACGGTCCGCTGACGGGAGCGGATGGCCAGGGACTGAAGCACCCCGTGCCGGCCGCCATTGTCGAGTATAACAGCCAATATGACCTCGAACTCAGCCGTTATGCCTCGCTGGAGGCACAGTGCGCGGCAATTGCCGATGATATCGCCTACAACGCGCATGATATAGACGATGGCCTGCGTTCAGGGCTGCTGTCGCTGGAGGCATTGGAGGAGGTTCCGCTGACGGGCGACATCCTGCGCGCAGTGCGGCAGAAATATCCTGTCCTCGACGACGTCCGTACATCGCACGAAATCGTGCGGCGGCAGATCACCATCATGGTCGAAGACGTTATCCGCACGGCCCAAACCAACATCGAAGCGCTGCAACCGCAATGCGTGGACGATATTCACAATGCCGGACGCATGCTGATCGGGTTTTCCGCTGCCATGCGTGACAAGGAAAAACTGCTGAAATCATTCCTTTACAAGAATCTCTATTTCCACGAGAGCGTCATCCGCATCAGGAAGTCCGCCGATCAGATCGTGCGCGATTTGTTCGATGCCTATATGGCCGACGAGCAGACCATGCCGGAAGGCTGGCGCGAGGGGCCGAAACACGACGGTTTGGCGCCGCGCGCACGGCTTGTTGCGGATTTTCTGGCGGGCATGACCGACACTTATGCTGTGCGCGAGCATCGCCGCTTGTTTGACCATACGCCCGAATTGGCTTAAGCGAAGGGCCAATCGCGGTCACACGACCGCACCAACGTGAAAAACCCGATCGAGTATAACGTCATGAACATCTTCGCCGATTTCGATGCGCGGATTAAAAAAGCCCTGCAAGCGCTTGAATTGAAAACCATTGATGGCGCCGATGTGGATCTGTCCCGCGTTGGCGTTGAGCCGCCGCGCGATCCGAGCCACGGTGATATCGCAACGAATGCCGCGATGGTTCTGTCGAAAGCCGTTGGCCAAAACCCGCGCGAACTGGCGATCCGGATCGGCGACGCGCTGAAAAATGACCCGGATGTCGGCTCTGTTGACGTTGCCGGACCGGGTTTTATCAACCTGCGCTTGAAGGATACGTACTGGCACGGGCAACTGGCCGGCATGCTGGGCGCCGGTCTCGACTATGGCCGGTCGAAGCTGGGCTATGGTCACAGGGTCAATGTCGAGTTCGTTTCAGCCAATCCGACCGGGCCGATGCATGTGGGGCATTGCCGGGGCGCCGTTGTCGGCGATGCGCTGGCCAATCTCCTGTCCTTTGCCGGTTATGACGTGACCAAGGAATATTACATCAACGATGCGGGCGCGCAGATCGATGTGCTCGCCAATTCGGTGATGCTGCGTTACCGCGAAGCACTGGGTGAGCATATCGGCGAGATTCCGGCTGGCCTTTATCCCGGCGACTATCTTGTTCCGGTCGGGCAGGCGCTTGCCGCCGATTACGGCACGAAACTTCTGGCAATGCCGGAAGAAGAAGCGACCGCGATCATCAAGGACCGGACCATCGATGCCATGATGGTGATGATCCGCGACGATCTTGCCTCGCTTAACGTGCATCACGATGTGTTTTTCTCCGAGCGGACGCTGCATGCGGACAATGCCAAGCAGATCAGGTCGGCGATCAACGACCTGACGCTGAAGGGACACGTGTACAAGGGCAAGCTGCCGCCGCCCAAGGGCCAGCTGCCAGAAGACTGGGAAGATCGCGAGCAGACCCTGTTCCGTTCGACCGATGTGGGTGATGATATCGACCGGCCACTGGTGAAGTCCGACGGACAGTTCACCTATTTTGCCGCCGACGTTGCCTATTTCAAGGACAAGTACGACCGGCACTTCGATGAGATGATCTATGTGCTCGGGGCCGATCATGGCGGATACGTCAAGCGGCTTGAATCGCTGGCACGCGCTGTTTCCGGCGGTACGGCCAAGCTGACGGTTCTCATCTGCCAGCTCGTCAAGCTCTATCGCAATGGCGAGCCGGTGCGCATGTCGAAACGCTCGGGCGAGTTCGTTACCCTGCGCGATGTCGTGGAAGAAGTCGGGCGCGATCCCGTCCGGTTCATGATGCTGTACCGGAAGAATGACGCGCCGCTGGATTTCGACTTCGCCAAGGTCACCGAACATTCCAAGGACAATCCGGTCTTCTACGTCCAGTATGCCTCCGCCCGGTGCCATTCCGTGTTCCGGCAGGCGATCGAACAGCTTGGGCTGGGTGAAGAATCACTGGCGGCCAGTGCCCAGCACTTCGGTTTGCTGACGGACGAAAGCGAAATTGCGCTCATCCGCAAGCTCGCCGAATATCCGCGTTTGATTGAAACGGCGGCCGTCCATCAGGAGCCGCACCGCCTTGCTTTCTACCTCTACGACCTGGCAAGTTCGCTGCACGCGCAGTGGAATAAGGGGACCGAAAACGCGGACTTACGTTTTATTAAGGTTAACGATCCAAACTTGTCCCAAGCCAGGCTAGGGCTGGTGCAGGTTGTTTCTAAGGTTTTGGCGTCCGGATTGTCTATCATTGGTGCGGACGCCCCAACCGAAATGCGCTGAAAGGCGCGGAAATCCTGTCAACTTTTGCCCACATTGCGCTGGTATGGCCAATGCGTGACGTCTTTTGACGTCCATAGTTGAGAGTACAGGATTAACGCCATGGCGGACAACTATCTTCAGCGTTCTCACCGGCAGGATGATTCGCGATTCGGTAATGACGACCCTCTGATGGAGCTTTCCCGTATCATGGGAACGCCTGCCGAAGAGGAACACACGGCAACCGGATCGGGCGAGGATTTTGCTATGGATCTGGAGCGCGAGCTCATGGGCGATTTTGAGGAGCATCCTCAGCGTGCCGCCCCGGCGGCAGCCCCGGAGCCAGTGCACAGTCATGCTGAGCCGGATCGGTTTGCTCACTTCGATATTCAGGATGCGGTGGAACGGGAACTGATGTCGAATGCGGATTATGCGCATGCCGCAGTCGAGCCCGTCGCGATCTATGAGGAACCTGACTACGCCGATTACGAGCCGGACGCCGTTTATGCCGACGGTGAAACGGGCGAGGGGCGCGATGGGCACGAGCCTGTCAGCTTTGTACCCGAACAGGCGCAGCCGGAACGCGCTGTCGTTGCGGCGCCGTCCTTAAGCCTTGAAGATGAACTTGAGACGCTTCTTGCCGGTGCGGCGAAGCCTGTGGTTCAGCGCTCGGCAAACGCTTCCTGGGGGTATGGTTCGCAAGCGCCGGTCATCGGTCGTACGGAAACTGCTCCCATTATCAGCCGCGCAACCTCTTATGCGCCGTCCGTCACCCAGCCGGTTGCCGAGGCGAAGCCGGCCTATGCGCCGGAACCTGCCGCCTATCAGGCTGCGCCTGTTCTGGCATCGGCTGCCTACGCGCCAGTTCCGGTGCACGAAGAAGCCGCAGCGGCCCAAGGCGATCCGCTGGAGGATTTCGACACGGAAGAACTGATGGCCGCCTTCGACGATTTCGAAGTGCCGCTGGATGTGGAAGACGAAGCTGTTCCGGCGCACGCGCTGGACGCAGAGCTGCCCCGTTACCAGAGCCCCGTGCATTCCTATGCGGCCGTTCGCGAGCCGGAGCTTGCTCCAGTTGCGCCGTTGGCTGCTGCAGAAACCCACCATCTGCCGGAGCCGCAGGATTTGAGCGGCTATGCGGATGAGCTGGATCGCGCGGCCTCGTCAATCTCCTCTGCGCCCGATGTTCACACCGTGGCGGTCACCGAGAACCGGGTCGAGTACACGGAGTCGCTCGATCTGCCTGAAGTGCACTACGAAGACGATGTTCCGCAGTACAATGGCTTGGGCGAGCTTGAAACCGAATTTGCAGAAGTCTTCGGCTCGATCGAGGCGGATGATACCCGTGCGGCCTATACGGCGCCGCAGGAGGAGCCACAGCAGCCGGCGCCGGCCGCCAAGGATGAATATGCCGATATTTTTGCCGATGTCTTCGGCAATGAGGCTGAGCAGGGACATTATACCCCGGCAAACTATGCGGCTGCCGGAGCCGGTGTCGCCGCAGCGGCAGCTGTCGGAGTGGCTGCTGCCAGCGCGCATCAGTCCCGCCCGGTTGCCAGCAGCTACAGCAACGGTCCTGAAGACGACATGGATTTTGGCTACGATCCAAAACGCGACGATGTCGGCATGGCGGCGACCACCTATGCCCAGCCGATGAGCCGCAAACGCAGCTTCGTTGTGCCGGGGGCCGTAGCGGCAGCCGTTCTTCTCGCGGTGTCCGGTGCCGTTGCCTATAAATGGACCAGCGGATCGGGTGGCGCGCCTGTGGTGATTATGGCCGACAAAGCCCCGATCAAGGTTCAGCCGGAAAGCACGGCGAACACGACAGCGCCCGTCCAGGACAAGATCGTTTATGAAAAGGGTGCGACGGCGGATACATCGCCGCCAAAACAGCAGCAGCTTGTCACGACCCAGGAAAAACCGGTCGATCTGACCGCCGATACGGATGAGGATATTGCCGGAACCAAGGCAGAGGAGAGGGTCGATCCCGCCGCTGCGAACATGGCTTCGAGCGAGGAGCAGGCCCAGCCGAATGGCGCCATCGCACCGCGCAAGGTTCAGACTATGGTCGTGAAGCCCGATGGTACCATGGTAGCCGCCATTCCGCAGGCTGCCGATCCCGTCGCTTCGGGTCCTGCCGCCGCGCCCATGGCGCGTCCGGCTCCGGCGGCCCCGGCACCGGTCAATGCGATGCCCGACGGCAACGATCAGATCGGCTCGCTTGCGGCGGCCAGCAATCCTGCAACGCCAAAACCGGCGGTTGAGCCCCTGGTTGCCAAGCCGCAGGCTCCGGCAACCGGCAAGCTGCCGGCCAAGGCGGTCGAGACGAAGAAGATCACGGCAGAGACGGTTGCCTCCGTTGCGCCGAAGAATGTCCCGATTGTCGACTCCCGTCCGGCCGACCAGCCCTTGAACGTTGTTGATCGCGTCGCGCCGCAAAAGCCGGCCGGTCAGCCGCAGCCGCAGGTTGCTTCTGCCGTGGCACCGGGCACCTATCTGATCCAGGTTGCTTCGCAGCCGACGGCGGAAGGCGCGCAGAAGACCTATGCTTCGCTCGCCCAGCGCTATCCCGGCGTGATCGCCGGTCGTGGTGTCGATATCAAGCAGGCCGAGATTGCCGGCAAGGGTACATTCTACCGTGTTCGTATCCCGGCCGGTACAAAGGACGCTGCCGTCAATCTGTGCACCAAGTTCAAGTCGGCGGGCGGCAGCTGCTTCGTGACGCAGTAAGCCCGCCACATAACCAGACAAAGGCGGCCAATGGCCGCCTTTTCCTTTTTTGCATCACCGCAGTAGACTTTACCCATGAGCGAATCAAAAGCATGGATTGCCGGCACGTCCGGTCTGAAACTGACCCCCGACGAAATCGCGTTCTTCCGCGATGAACGCCCGTGGGGTTTTATCTTGTTTGCCCGCAATGTCAGCGAAGCGGCACAGGTCGAGGATCTGACCGCGCATCTGCGTGATCTGGTGCGGCGTGACGAAGCCCCGGTGCTGATCGATCAGGAAGGCGGGCGGGTGCAGCGTCTGCGGCCGCCGCTGGCGCCCAATTATCCCGCCGGATCGGCGCTGGGTGCCCTCTTCAAGCAGGACGAGGAGGCGGGATTGCGCGCGGCCTGGCTGCTTTCGCGCCTTCACGCGTTCGATCTCATGAAACTTGGCGTCAATGTCGATTGTCTTCCGGTTCTCGATGTTCCGGTTGAGGGCGCCAACGAGGTCATCGGCAGCCGCGCCTATGGCAAGCATCCGGAAATCGTCACGGCGATGGGCAGGGCTGCGGCCGAAGGCCTTCTGGCGGGCGGCATGCTGCCTGTGATGAAGCACATTCCCGGCCATGGCCGCGCATTTGCCGACACCCATCACGAATTGCCGACCGTGACAACGCCGCTCGACGAATTGGCGGAACACGACTTTGCCCCGTTCCGGGCTCTGGCGCATCTGCCCATGGCGATGAGCGCCCATGTCATCTTCTCGGCCATCGACCCGAAGCATCCGGCGACGACATCCGGCAAGGTTGTGGAAGAGATCATTCGCGGCCATATCGGCTTTGACGGGCTGCTGATGAGCGATGACGTGTCGATGAACGCACTTTCTGGGGATTATTTTGACCGGACCAAAGCAATCTTTGCGGCGGGCCTCGATATCGTGCTTCACTGTCACGGCATTATGGAACAGATGACGGCGGTTGCTTCCTGCACACCTGAACTGAGCGGCAAGGCGCTGGAGCGGGCACAGCGGGCGATCCAATATGCGAGAAAGCCGGATGCTTCGGTTGAAGCGGAAATCCGGGAAGAATTCCAGCGTTTCTTCGAAGCGGTGGCATAGAAGCGAGAGAGAGTTGACGGCGACGGAACAGAAAACCAATGGCAAGACCGCGGCACCCATGGAGGCGCTGTGGGAAAGTGCATCCGATCGTGGTGTCAGCGAGCCATCGCTTCTGATCGACATCAAGGGTTTTGAAGGCCCGCTCGATCTGCTGCTGCATCTGGCGCGCAACCAGCGGGTCGATCTGGCTCGCATTTCCGTGCTTGCCCTTGTCGAGCAGTATCTGATCTTCATTCGCCAGGCCCAAGCGCTGCGGCTGGAGCTTGCCGCCGACTATCTGGTCATGGCGGCCTGGCTGACCTACCTCAAGTCCAAGCTGCTGATCCCGAAGACCCCCGGCGACGAGGGCGAGAGCGGCGAGGAGCTGGCGGCGACGCTGCAATTCCGCCTGAAGCGGCTGGAAGCCATGCGCGATGCGGCCACGAAGCTGGTCAACCGCAATCGCCTTGGCCGCGATGTCTTTGCCCGCGGCATGCCCGAAGCCGTCATTGTCGATCAGACCAACATCTATTCGGCAACGCTGTACGAACTCCTGACCGCCTATGCCTCGCAACGGCAGAAGCAGGCGATTTCCCATGTGCAGATCGCCCGCCGCAGCGTCTGGTCACTGAAGGAAGCGCGTACCATTCTCATGCGCCTTGTCGGCGAGATGAAAGACTGGACCGCACTGGATCAATACCTCCTCGACTTCATCGCGTCGCCCAGCGAGCGCGCCACCGTGCTTGCCAGCTCCTTTGCCGCCAGCCTTGAAATGGTGCGGGAAGGGCATATGGAAATCCAGCAGACGGGTGCGTTCAAGCCGATTTTCCTGCGGGATCGTCCGCCAAGGCCGGCCGAAAAGACGGATCAGCCGCCGCTGACAACGATGAGGGACGTGGTCAATGGCTGAAACCGGTCCCCTGCATATCCAGCCTGACAACGATGAAAGCGACAACCGCGAGGCGGACTGGAAATCAACGATCTCCGTAGCCGATGCGTTGCGCATGGCCGAGGCCATCCTGTTTGCCTCAGCCGAGCCGGTAACGGTGAGGGCGCTGGAAGAGCGTCTTCCCTCCGGGATCGACGTTCCGGCGCTGCTTGGCGAGTTGCAGTCGGTGTATTCCAAGCGCGGCATCAATCTCCTGCAGGTTGGCGGCGCATGGGCCTTCCGCACCGCAGCCGATCTTGCCTTCCTGATGAACCGCGAGGCAGTGCAGCAGAAGAAGCTTTCGCGCGCCGCACTCGAAGTGCTCGCCGTGATTGCCTATCACCAGCCGGTGACGCGGGCGGAGCTTGAAGATATTCGTGGCGTGGAGACGTCAAAGGGCACGCTGGATGTGCTGATGGAGACGGGCTGGATCAAGTTCCGCGGGCGCCGGCGCACGCCGGGGCGGCCGATCACCTATGGCACGACATCCTCGTTCCTCGATCATTTCGGCCTGCAGGAAGTGCGCGATCTGCCGGGGATCGACGAATTGCGCGGTGCCGGACTGTTGTCCGCGCGCATGCCCGCCAATTTCGCCATTCCCATCCCGGTCAATGATCCCGATGAATTGACCGAAGACGAAGATCCGTTGACCGATATCGATCTGGAAGAACTTGGACTTCTGACGCCGCGTGTCGAACACGATTGAATTTTTATTTGCCATATTTGTGCGCAATGGTGGCGCAGACGATGCCGGTTCGGAAAATTCGTGCTGAAGATTTCAATTCGCACTTGCGCCGAACTTACATGAATGTGAAACAACAATATGCACTTGTGTTTGAAAAGCACGGGGAAAAGGCATAGATGAGCTCAAACTGTTGAGCGAATGCGAGGGTAAAATGGGTAGTTTTTCAATCTGGCACTGGCTGATCGTATTGGCGATCGTGCTTCTGGTTTTTGGTCGCGGCAAGATTCCCGAACTGATGGGCGACGTTGCCAAGGGTATCAAGAACTTCAAGAGCGGCATGGCCGATGATGATGCGGCTGACAATTCCAAGACGATCGATAATCAGCCGAACCAGCCGGTAAATTCCGTCAAGGAAAAGACAACGAAGTCCTGAGCGGCTTGATTTAGTTTTTTCCTGCGCGGGGCTTTGCTGTCTCGCTGCGGCCGGAGCATGATGAATGTTTGATGTTGGTTGGTCGGAAATCCTGGTGATCGTGATCGTTGTGATCGTGGTGGTCGGGCCAAAAGATTTGCCGAAAATGCTGCGCGCCTTTGGCAAGGCGACGGCCAAATTTCGCGCGACTGCAGGTGAATTCCGGCGTCAATTCGATGAAGCCCTCAAAGAGGCCGAGCTCGATGACGTGCGCGATATCATCAACGATGCCAAGAGCCTCGATCCGCGCAACGATATCCGCAAGGTTTTCGATCCCGTCCGCACGATTGGCGAGGAAATCCGCTCAAGCCTGAAGGATGGCGGTACGGCCGGCAAAGACAACATTGCCGTACCCGATCCCTCCGCTCCCGGCGCGACGCAGCTGCAGCCGCAGACGATGGAGCCCGTCGCTCCGCTGATGACGGCCGCAGCGCCAAAGAAAACCCGCCGGGCCAGCAAGCCCAAGGCTGCGGCTGAAACACCGGCTTCCGCCGCTGTATCCGGGAAGGCGGCACCAGCCAAGGCAGCGGCCAAGGCCGCTGTGCCCGCCAAGGTTGCAGCCAAGCCATCTGCCGCCAAAACACCGGCAGAAGCGCCTGCACAGACTGCACCAGCAAAAAGAACGGCCAAGCCGCGTGCCAAGGCCAAAGCTGGCGATACGGGGACAAAATCTTGAGCAAGACCGACGACGACATTGATAAGAGCTCGGCCCCGCTGATCGAACACCTCATCGAATTGCGCCGCCGGCTGATCTGGGCATTGGTGGCGTTTTTCGTGGCTTTCCTGGTTTGCTTCCATTTTGGCCGGCAGTTGTTCAACGTTCTGGTCATCCCGTATCAGTGGGCCGTGTCCTGGGCCGGCTTTGATCCGGCAAAGGCGCAATTGATCTATACGGCGCCACAGGAGTTTTTCTTCACGCAGGTCAAGATCGCCATGTTCGGCGGCATTGTTCTGGCCTTTCCCGTCATTGCCTCGCAGATTTACAAGTTTGTCGCGCCGGGTCTGTACAAGAATGAACGGATGGCATTTCTGCCGTTCCTGATCGCGTCGCCGGTGCTGTTCCTGATGGGCGGCGCACTGGTGTTCTTCTTTTTCACCCCCATGGTAATGTGGTTCTTCCTTGCCATGCAGCAGACCGGCGGCGCTGGCGAAGTGCAGATTTCGCTTCTGCCCAAGGTTTCGGAATATCTGAGCCTGATCATGACGCTGATTTTCGCGTTTGGCCTGGTGTTTCAGTTGCCGGTGGTGACGTCGTTGCTCGCCCGGGTTGGGCTTGTCAGCTATGAAGGCCTGCGCTCGAAGCGCAAATATGCCATCGTCATTGCCTTTATCGTCGCGGCGGTGATCACACCGCCGGACCCCCTCAGCCAAATCGGTCTTGCACTCCCGACGATCCTTCTCTACGAGGTTTCCATCTGGATGGCGCGTCTGATCGAGAAAAAGCGTGAGGCAGCTGAAGCCGAAGCACAATCAGGGTCCAGCGATAGCGATATCTCGTCCTGACGCAGCTCCAGCTTTCGCCGGACAATCACGTCCTCAATCCAACGAACACTTCAAGACGGCTTTATTACCATGCTCGACATCAAATGGATCCGCGAGAATCCTCAGGCGCTTGACGCAGCTTTGGCGAAACGGAGCGTCGAGCCGCAGTCGTCCCGCCTGATCGAGCTGGACGAGAAGCGTCGTCAGCATATCGCCAAGCTGCAGGACGCGCAGGAACGCCGCAATGCCGCCTCCAAGGAGATCGGCAAGGCCATGGGCGCCAAGGACCAGGCCACGGCCGACCGTCTGAAGGCCGAAGTCGCCGAAATCAAGGTCTTCCTGCAGAGTGCTGAAGAAGAAGAGCGCCAGCTTGACCGTGCGTTGAACGATGCGCTGGCCGTGCTTCCCAATCTTCCCCTCGACAGTGTCCCGGTCGGCAAGGACGAGGGCGGCAACGTCGAGACGCGCCGCGTCGGTCATCTCAAGAACTTCTCCTTTGAACCCAGGGAGCATTTCGAGATCGGCGAAAACCTCGGCTACATGGATTTCGAGCGTGCAGCAAAGCTGTCCGGCAGCCGGTTTACCGTCCTGAAGAGCCAGCTGGCGCGGCTGGAGCGTGCACTCGGTCAGTTCATGATCGATCTGCACACGACCGAGCATGGCTATACCGAGGTCAATCCGCCGCTTCTGGTCAATGCGGACGTGCTTTATGGCACCGGCCAGCTGCCGAAGTTCGAAGAGGATCTCTTCAAGACAACCGATGGCCGCTATCTCATTCCAACGGCCGAAGTGCCGCTGACCAACCTCGTGCGCGAAGAAATCCTCGACATTCGCGATCTGCCGATCCGGATGACGGCGCTGACAGCCTGTTTCCGCTCCGAGGCCGGTTCGGCCGGCCGCGACACGCGCGGCATGCTGCGCCAGCATCAGTTCATGAAGGTCGAGCTGGTGTCGGTCACCGATGCCGAGAGCTCTATTGCCGAGCACGAGCGCATGACCGCCTGCGCCGAGGAAGTGCTGAAGCGCCTCGACCTGTCGTTCCGCACGATGACGCTGTGCACGGGCGACATGGGCTTTGGCGCGCAGAAGACCTACGATCTGGAAGTCTGGCTTCCCGGCCAGAAGGCCTATCGCGAAATCTCCAGCTGCTCCGTCTGCGGCGATTTCCAGGCACGCCGCATGAATGCGCGCTACCGGCCGGAAGGGGAGAAATCGACGCGTTTCGCCCATACGCTCAACGGTTCCGGTACCGCAGTCGGGCGTGCCCTGATTGCTGTTGTCGAAAATTATCAGAATGAGGACGGCAGTGTCACAGTTCCTGAAGCACTTGTGCCTTACATGGGTGGACTGAAACGAATCGAAAAAGCTGCATAGGAGAGGGCGATGCGCATTCTGCTGACCAACGATGATGGTATTCATGCGGAAGGTCTGGCTGTTCTGGAACGTATCGCCCGCCAGCTTTCCG
This sequence comes from Phyllobacterium sp. MT110, assembly GCF_058792715.1. Lineage (NCBI taxonomy): Bacteria > Pseudomonadati > Pseudomonadota > Alphaproteobacteria > Hyphomicrobiales > Phyllobacteriaceae > Phyllobacterium > Phyllobacterium sp. MT110. The sequence goes on along the minus strand of NZ_JBXAFE010000001.1, from coordinate 1,344,110 downwards.
ACGATGTCTGGGTGATCGCGCCCGAAACCGACCAAAGCGGTCTGGCCCATTCGCTGACGCTGTCGACGCCGCTGCGCCTGCGCGAGATCGATGACCGGCACTACGCCGTTCGCGGTACGCCGACGGACTGCGTGATCATGGGCGTCAAGCATCTGATGCCTGAGCCGCCGGACCTGATCCTGTCGGGTGTCAATTCCGGCTCGAATACCGCCGATGATGTCACCTATTCCGGCACCGTTGCCGCGGCCATCGAGGGCACGCTCCTTGGCATCAACTCCATTGCCCTGTCGCAGGAATACAATCTCGATGGCGGGACACGCGTCCTGCCGTGGGACATCGTCGAACAGCGCGCACCGGCTCTCCTGAAGAAGCTTCTGGCTGTCACGCTGGCCAAGGGCGTGCTTCTCAATGTGAATTTCCCGAGCTGCAGCGGCGGGGAACTGGCCGGTGTCCGCGTCACGGCGCAGGGCAAGCTTTCCCATGGATTGACCATTGAAGAGCGGCAGGATGGACGCGGCCTGCCATATTACTGGCTGCGCTACGGCCGCGGCAAGGATGAGCCGGCGGAAAACAGCGATGTTGCCGCCATCCGCAAAAACTACATCTCCGTGACGCCGCTTCAACTCGATCTGACAGCGCACGAGATGCGCCAGACCTTGGAGGATGCGTTCGCATGAAGCCTGCGCTTTCAGAACGGGAGGGCTTTGCCGCCTTCGTCCTGCGGATGCGGTCTTTGGGAATGACGGACCAGCGGCTCATGACGGCTTTTGAGGCGACGTCCCGCATGGCCTTTGTTTCCGGCAATCTGGGAACGCTGGCCTATGGCGACCGGATGCTGCCGATCGAATGCGGTGAGTTCATGGAAGGGCTCGACCTGCAGGCGCGCCTGATCAAGGCCCTCGATCTTGAGCCGGCGCACCGCGTTCTGGAAATCGGCACGGGCACCGGCTTTACCGCTGCCATCATGGCCCGGCTGGCCGGCCGGGTCCTGTCCATCGAGCGCTATCGTACTCTGGTTGAACTCGCGCAGCAGCGCCACCAGACATTGAAGATCGAAAATATCTTCATCAAACATGCCGATGGCAAGCTTGGCCTGACCCATGACGGGCCGTTTGACCGCATTGTCGTCTGGGCGGCTTTTGAAAGCATGCCCCGCCAGTTCGTCGAGCTTCTGTCGTCCAATGGCGTCATGATTGCGCCGATTGGTCCGGTTGACGGCAAGCAGGTGGTGTCACGCCTGTCGAAGATCGGGAGCCGTTTCGAGCGTGAGGATATGATGCCCGCGCGCTTTTTACCGCTGCTTGACGGTGTTGCCACAGCCCTTTGACACGGACGTTCTGCCGCAGGGCAGGCGCAACCCTTTACGGGTTTGGTGAATCTTTTACAAATTTTCTGCTCGTTTTAACGGTCGGGTAACATTAACGCGGTTTAATAGCCCCATATTCTTGTATTGAGTACGGGCGGGATAAGCGATGCGTTTGAGTGTACTAGACAAAGCGTCACGGCGGCTGGCACTGAATGCCAGCATTCTCATGATTGCCGGTTTGGCTGCAGGCTGCAGCTCCGGAGTATCGCGCTTTACCAGTGCTGACTTCAGCTCCGGCTATAGCGACAACCAGCGTGCAATCATTCAACCGCAGAATGCGGGTGCAAGGGGTTACACGCCTCCAGTCGATGCAAGCTATACGGCGTCGGTCAACCGCAATGCGGTTCCAGCCGCGGGCGGTGTCCAGCGCGGTGCCTTGCCGCCGGTTGGTGCGGTCAGCGCCTCGACACTGCCGCCGGTCTCCTCGCAGCCGGCACGTCAGCTCGCCAACACCGCGCCCGTCCGCCAGCAGGTGGCATCGGTCCAGCCCATGGGCAATGTGCAGGCTCCGCCGCTTGCCGCGCCAGCCGGAACGCTGAAGACACCGGATGGCCGCGAAGCGCGCATGCCGACCAAGCCGGCGACACCGGGACAGGCATCCGCCAACACGGCAGCCATTCTTCCGCAGGCCCCGCAGGTCAAGGACCGGAACGGCGCGGCAACGACGACGGCAAACAATACGACGCCACCCAGCCATCCCGGTTCCTACACGGTTCAGGGCGGCGACACGCTGCATGCCATTGCCCGCAAGACGGGCACCAATGTCGAGGCCATCAAGCAGGCCAACAACATGAAAGAGGGCACCGTTCGGGTCGGCCAGTCGCTGGTCATTCCGGCATCGAGTTCCTCGCTGGCGCAGAATGTCGCCAACAACATGAAGTCGAAGGGTTCCGTCGATCAGGTGAAGACCGCCGCGACGCCGCCAGTCGAACAGCCAAAGGTTGTTGCAAGCACGGCACCGACTGCAGCGATTGCTGCGCCGCAGGCTGACGGTCAGACAAAGCCTTACACGCCGCCGCAGGCGAGTGAAAAGGTGATCAACGATGCGGAGAAGGATGTTGCATCGGCACCGTCCGCCACCGGTGCATCGCAGATGCGCTGGCCGGTTCGCGGCCGCGTTGTCGCCAATTACGGCAAGGGCAATGACGGTATCGACATTTCGGTTCCCGAGGGCACGCCGATCAAGGCCGCTGAAAACGGCGTGGTCATCTACTCCGGCGATGGCCTGAAGGAGTTCGGCAACACCGTTCTCGTGCGGCACGACAATGGTCTGGTCACGGTTTACGGCAATGCGAGCAAGCTGAACGTGCAGCGCGGCCAGAAGGTGAAGCGCGGCGAGGAACTTGGCCGGTCGGGCATGACAGGCAATGCGACATCGCCAAAGCTGCACTTCGAAGTGCGCAAGAACTCGACCCCGGTCGATCCGTCGAAATATCTCGAATCCTGATCAGCTCAGGTTTGAATCAGAAGGCCCGCGCAGCGATGCGCGGGCCTTTTCGTTTCTCAGAGCTTCTTGCCGAGCCGTCCGGCCAGGTCCTGCGTGAACTGCCACGCGACGCGGCCCGAGCGCGAACCGCGCGTGGTCGACCATTCCAGCGCTTCCGCATGCAGCTGTTCCTTCTGCATCGGCAGATCGAAATGCGCGGCATAGCCGTCGATCATCGAGAGATAATCGTCCTGGCTGCATTTGTGGAAACCCAGCCACAGGCCGAAACGATCCGACAGGGACACTTTTTCCTCAACGGCTTCGGATGGATTGATGGCCGTCGAGCGCTCATTCTCGATCATGTCGCGCGGCAACAGATGCCGGCGGTTCGAGGTGGCGTAGAAGATGACGTTGTCGGGGCGGCCTTCGACGCCGCCTTCCAGCGCCGCCTTCAAGGACTTGTAGGACGTATCGTCATGGTCGAAGGAGAGATCGTCACAGAACAGGATGAAGCGATATTTCGTGTCCTTGATGGCCGCCATCAGGGAGGGGAGGCTGTCGATGTCCTCGCGATGGATCTCAACCAGCTTGAGCGTACCGGTGTCGTCAGCCGCGGCAATGTTGACGGAGGCATGGACGGCCTTCACCAGGGATGACTTGCCCATGCCGCGCGCACCCCACAGAAGCACGTTGTTGGCCTGCAATCCGTCGGCAAAGCGCTTGGTGTTGTCGAAGAGAATATCGCGGACGCGATCGACCCCGCGGATGAGTGAAATATCGACCCGGTTGACCTTCTTGACGGGGTCGAAGGCAAGCTTGTCCGGGTTCCAGACAAAGCAATCCGCCGCGTCGAGATCAACGGGTTGCGGTTTTGGCGGTGCCATGCGCTCCAGCACTGCAATCAGACGGTCAAGTTTATCTGTCAGCAATTCCTCGGACATTCTTATCAAGCCTTTGTTTTTTCTGCGTTCAAGCCACTATCATGTTGATGGGAAATCGAAAAGCGCGCTACGGGATTTTGCACGGTTGCTTTTCCCATTCCAAACATTGTATTGCGCAGGCTCTATAAACTTTCAAACACGTATTACTCTGGAGATTGTCTCTATGTTCGTAACTCCCGCATATGCACAGACAACAGGTATCGGTGGTGCGCCGGAAATGCTGATGAGCATCCTGCCATTCATCCTGATTTTCGTGATCATGTACTTCCTGATCATCCGTCCGCAGCGCACGCAGATGAAGAAGCGCGAAGAGCAGCTCAAGAACATCCGTCGCGGTGATACGATCATCACCGGTGGTTTCGTTGCCAAGGTGACGAAGGTGTTCGAAGACAGCGGTGAACTCGAGGTCGAAATCGGCGAGGGCGTCAAGGCCCGCGTCATCCGCGCATTGGTGTCCGACGTGCGCATCAAAGGTGAACCGGTTGCCGATAACAAGAAATAAGTCATAGTGACAGGGCGGCATCAGGCCGCCCTGTTGATTCTTGAGGTCGGGATTGCATGCTCTATTTTAGCCGCTGGAAGACACTTCTCATCTGGGCCGTTGTTCTGGTCGGCGTGATCCTGGCTCTGCCAAATCTCTTTACCCCCATCCAGTTGGCGAACCTGCCCAACTGGCTGCCGAAGAAGCAGCTCGCCCTCGGACTGGATCTGGAAGGCGGCTCGCGCATCCGGCTGCAGGTCGACAAGGACAAGCTGGCGCAGACCGGCGCGGCCATCGAGGTGATGAACCGCCGTCTCAGCGAGCTCGGCTACACCAATCCCAATGTGGAGAGCCAGAGAAGCGGGCGTGTGCTGGTCGAGGTTTCGGGTCTGTATGACTCGCAGCTGCTCAAGGATATTCTGAGCCTGACCGGCCAGCTGAGCTTCCGCATGATCGATACATCCGTGCCGGTCCAGCAGGCGATTGACGGCACGCCGCCGGAAGGCGCTGATGTTGTCTATTCCTTTGACGATCCGCCCGTGGCCTACCTCGTCAAGAAGGAGGCCATCGTCACCAACCAGAATTTTGTGGGGGCGCAGGCGGGTGTCGATACGGCGACCCAGCAGCCCGTCATCACCTTCAAGCTGGACAGCGCGGGCGCGGAACGGTTCTCCCGGGCGACCAAGGAAAACATCGGAAAGTCCTTTGCCATCGTGCTTGACGATCAGGTGCTGTCGGCACCGGTGATCAGCGAAGCCATTCCCGGCGATACGGGCCAGATCACCGGCAATTTCGACCTGTCCGGCGCCAGCAACCTTGCCATCGTCATGCGTGCCGGCGCACTGCCTGCACCTGTTACCGTGATTGAAGAACGCTCTGTCGGTACAGATCTTGGTGCTGCTGCCGTGGCCGCGGGCAAGATCGCTGCGCTCATCGGCGCCGGTCTCGTCATCCTGTTCATGCTGCTGACCTATGGCCTGCTGGGCGTGATTGCGAGCATCGCGCTTGTTGTCAACATCGTCCTGATCCTGGCGGTTCTGACCATATTCGGCGTGCCGCTGAGCCTTGCCGGCGTTGCCGGTATCGTCCTGACCATCGGCATGGCGGTGGACTCCAACGTTCTGATCTACGAGCGCATTCGCGAAGACCGGCGTGCCGGCTTTTCGGTCATCCAGGCCATCGATTCCGGATTTGCCCGCGCGCAGGCCACGATCGTCGATGCCAATGTGACAACACTGATCGCCGCGCTCGTCCTGTTCATCCTGGGTACCGGGCCGGTGCATGGCTTTGCCGTAACCGTCACCATCGGTATCGTCACGACGCTGTTCACCACATTCACGCTGACGCGCTGGATGGTGTCGGCCTGGGTGCAGTGGTCGAAGCCCAAGGAAGTGCCGCGTGCACCGCTGAAGCTCATTCCCAACAACACCAGGATTCCGTTCATGCGCCTGCGCGGGCTGACGCTGGGTTTCTCCGCGCTGTCGAGTGTTGCCGTCATCGCGCTGTTCCTTGTCGTCGGCATGAATTTCGGCATCGATTTCAAGGGCGGAACCATGGTCGAAATCGCCTCCAATGAAGGGCCGATCGATCTGGACGATGTCTATAGCCGGCTGGATGACCTGAACATCGGCGATGTGAAGATCGAACCGTTCAAATCGGACAGCCGGGCGCTGATTACGGTCGGTAGCCAGCGCGAGGGCGAAAACGCCGAGCAGACCGTCGGTGTCAAAATCCGCGGTGAGCTCGATCAGGACTATGAATTCCGCCGGGTGGATGTCATTGGCCCGACCGTATCGGGCGAGCTTGCCAAGGCGGGCGGACTGGCGGTCGCGCTCTCCCTGGTGGCGATCTTCGCCTATGTCTGGTTCCGCTTCGAATGGCACTTTGCCCTTGGCGCGATCATCGCGACCATCCATGACGTGGTGCTGCTGCTCGGCATGTTCATTGTCTTCCAGATGGAGTTCAATCTGTGGAGCATTGCGGCGCTTCTGGCCATTGTCGGTTATTCGCTCAACGATACGGTGGTGATTTACGACCGCGTCAGGGAAAACCTGCGGCGGCATGGCAACAGCGTTTCGCTGTCGGCGGTTCTCGATGCCTCGATCAACCAGACATTGTCGCGCACCATCCTGACATCGCTGGCCACCTTCCTCGCGCTGGTCGTGCTCTATGCCTATGGCGGCGATGATGTCCGCTCCTTTGCGCTGACCATCGCGGTCGGCATTGTCGTTGCCACCTATTCGTCGATCTTCGTTGCCGGACCCTTGCTGATGCTGTTCGGGCTCAAGGGACGTGATGTGATTGACGATGCTCATCCCGCCAGGCAGAGCGGAGCATAGCGCCGTGGCTAAGGGCATTGAAATCCGCGACGCGCATTTTCCGGGCCGTGCAGCCATCGACGCCTATGGCAATGGCGGGTTCCGGTTTGCCGACATGTCGCATCGCGGATCGATCCTGTGCCTGCCATCGGGTATCCATGGCTGGGCGCCGAAGATCGAAACCGCGCTGACGGCGGAGGATCTGGCGCTTGTGCTCGAACAGGCGGCCGATATCGAGATTCTGCTGGTGGGAACGGGCACCGAATTGCGCCGTCTGCCGCAGGCCCTGCGTGACGTGCTGCGCGAGCACCGCATTTCCTCCGATCCCATGAGCACCGGCGCGGCCGTGCGCACCTATAATGTTCTGCTGGCGGAAGACCGCGCCGTCGCTGCGGCACTGATTGCAGTGGATTAAACCGGCGGTTCTCTGTATCTCAGCCCCATGAACGCGAACCAGACCCACTGCCTGCAACTACTGCGCGATACCGATCCCGACCGCTACCTCTCGGTGCTTTATGCGCCGGAGGGCAAACGGGGTGCCTTGGCCGCCCTTTACGCCTTCAATGTCGAGATCGCCCGCATCCGTGACCTGATCCACGATCCGCTGCCGGGCGAGGTGCGTCTGCAGTGGTGGCGTGACCTGATCAACGGTACCGAGCATGGCGAGGCCGTTGGCAATCCGGTGGCGGCGGCCCTGCTGGAGGCGATCAAGGCGCATAATCTGCCGCGCGCCGCCTTCGACAATTACTGCGAAGCCCGCATTTTCGATCTCTATGACGATCCCATGCCCAGCCGCAACGATCTTGAGGGCTATTGCGGCGAGACGGCCTCGGCCTTGATCCAGCTTGCCTCTCTTGTGCTTGACGCGGAAAAGGCGCCGGCCCATGCGGATATGGCGGGGCATGCGGGGGTTGCCCAGGCCATTACCGGACTTCTGCGTCTCCTGCCGCTGCACCGCCGGCGCGGACAGGTCTATATCCCGGCCGATATTCTGGCAGCGGTCGGCTGCAGTGCCGAAACAGTGCTTGAGGGCGCCGACAAGGACGCGGTCAAGCGCGCCATCGATGCGATGACGGCGCTGGCGGAAGATCATCTCGGGAAATACGAAGCCGGCGCAAAATCGCTCCCCGCCGCTTTGCGTCCGGCCTATCTGCCGGTAAGCCTGACCAGAACCTATCTGAAGGGGATCAGGGCCAGTGGCGCCGCAGCAGCCGATGAAACAGCGGTAATTTCACCGTTGAAGCGCCAGTGGGTGATGCTCAGGGCGTCCATGCGCTAGCCTTGGATGGCATTAGCCTTGTGCGTGGTTCGACAAGCTCACCATGAGGAAGTCGCATTTTGCAATGCACCGGATTCCCTCATGGTGAGCTTGTCGAACCACGCACACAATGGAATGCAACAAGCTGTGCTCGTTACTCCGCAGCCTCAGCTTCAGCCTCGGCCACCGCAGGCAGGCCCAGCCATGCCCGGCAATCCGCAAGCGCACGCGCGCTCATGGCGCGTTTCTTGGCGTTGGTCTTTTCCTTGCCGCGCAGCCGTTTGCCTTCCGACTTCGGCGCCTCAATCGGCGGGAACAGGCCGAAATTGACATTCATCGGCTGGAAGGATCGCTTGCCGGGTTCTTCATCACTGACGATGTGACCGCCGGTGATGTGTCCGAGCAGCGCGCCAAAGGCCGTGGTGAGCGGCGGCGGTGTCAAAACATGTCCGAGACGCTCGGCGGCGGCGAAACGTCCGGCAAGCAGGCCGATGGCTGCCGATTCCACATAGCCTTCACAACCGGTGATCTGCCCGGCAAAGCGCAGACCCGGGCGCGATTTCAGCTGCAGCGTCGGGTCGAGCAGGATGGGCGAATTCAGGTAGGTGTTGCGGTGCAGGCCGCCCAGCCGCGCGAATTCCGCGTTCTCGAGGCCGGGGATCATCCGGAAAATCTCGGTCTGCGCCCCGTATTTCAGCTTCGTCTGGAAGCCGACCATGTTGTAGAGCGTGCCGAGCGCATTGTCCTGCCGCAGCTGCACGACGGCATAGGCCTTGACCGTCGGGTTGTGCTCATTGGTCAGCCCCATCGGCTTCATCGGGCCGTGGCGCAGGGTTTCCACACCGCGTTCGGCCATGACTTCGATGGGCAGGCAGCCGTCGAAATAGGGCGTGCCTTCCCACTGCTTGAATTCGGTCTTGTCGCCGGCAATCAGCGCCTGCACGAAAGCCTCATACTGCTCCTTGGTCATGGGGCAGTTGATGTAGTCCTTGCCGGTGCCGCCGGGTCCGACCTTGTCGTAGCGCGACTGGAACCAGCAGGTGTTCATGTCGATGCTGTCGAAATGCACGATGGGTGCAATGGCATCGAAAAAGGCGAGGGCATCGGCGCCGGTCTGCCTGCCGATGGCTTCGGCCAGCGACGGTGCCGTCAACGGCCCGGTGGCGATGATCACTTTGTCCCAATCTTCGGGGGGCAGGCCGGTGATCTCTTCGCGCTCGATGGTGATGAGCGGGTGCGCTTCCAGCCTGGCCGTCACAGCCTGGGCAAAACCGTCGCGGTCGACGGCGAGCGCGCTGCCTGCAGGAACCTGATGGGAATCGGCCGAAGCCATGATCAGCGAATTGGCGAGGCGCATCTCCGCATGCAGCACGCCGACGGCATTGGTTTGCGCATCGTCGGAGCGGAAGGAATTGGAGCAGACGAGCTCGGCGAGATCCTGTGTCTTGTGCGCGTCCGTGCCGCGAACGGGGCGCATCTCGTGCAGGATGACGGGAATGCCTGCCTCGGCGAGTTGCCATGCAGCTTCGGAACCGGCGAGACCGCCGCCAATGATATGTACGGGTGTGTTTGACATAGCACCCCAATAAACCGTTTGGCGTCCGGCTTCAATGGTGCAAACGCCGCTGCGGATGATCCGCAGCGGCTTGCCGGTGTGTCAGGCGCTGGCTTTGTCGAGTTCGGCGATGTCCGCCTTGTCGAGCGTCAGGGATGCCGCCTTGATCAGGCTTTCCAGTTGTTGCAGCGATGTGGCGCTGGCGATGGGGGCGGTGACGCCCTGGCGTGCGATAATCCAGGCCAGGGCAACCTCGGCCTGCTTGGCGCCATGCTTGGCCGCAACCGCGTCCAGCGCTTCCAGAATGCGGTAGCCGCGCGCATTGAGATAGGCTTTGACACCGCCGCCGCGCTGGCTCTGCCCAAGATCGGCTTCGCTGCGGTATTTGCCGGAGAGAAACCCGCGCGCAAGGCTGAAATAGGTGATGACGCCGATATCCTCGGCCATGCACAGGTCACGCAGCGCGCCGTCATAGCCGGCGCGGTCATAGAGATTGTATTCCGGCTGGAGCACGTCATAGCGCGGCAGGCCATCCGCCTTGGCGGTGTCGAGCGCCGCGCGCATCTGGTTTGCATCGTAATTGGACGCGCCGATGGATTTGATCTTGCCGGCTTTCAGCAGCTTGTCATAAGCGGCAAGCGATTCCGCATGCGGCGTTGCGGGATCCGGCCAATGGGAGAGGTAGAGGTCGATGGCGTCCACCTGCAGGCGCTTCAGAGATGCTTCGACGGCCTCGGCGATATTGGCGGCCTTGAGGTTCTTGCCCTTGCCCATGTCGCCGCCGACCTTGGTGATGATGATCATCCTGTCGCGTGTGCCGCGGGATTTCATCCACTCGCCGATGATGGTTTCCGATTCGCCGCCGCTGTTTCCCGGAACCCAGCTTGAATAGACATTGGCCGTGTCGACCGTGTTGAGGCCCGCATCGGCAAAGCGGTCAAGCAGGTCAAAGGAGGTTTTCTTGTCTGCGGTCCAGCCGAAGACGTTGCCGCCGAAAACCAGCGGAGCAATCGACAGGCCTGTGCGGCCAAGAGGGCGTTTTTGCATGGTAAGTCTCCCGGGGAGGATGTGAAGGGGGACTCGGACTGTAGAACTCCAGGATGCATGTTTCCAGCCCGGCTTTGACCCGAATGGTCGCAGGCATGGATCGCAAAGGGAGCAGTTTGAAAAGGGAGGCGGTGAGCAGACGTCTCGAACCGCATACCCCGGAAACAACAACACCCACCGCGGGAGGAGGTGCGGTGGGTGCCGTTTTGTAAAGACCGGCTGGGAGGAGGAGTGCCGGCCTTTGATCGCGGGGGCTCTGGGAGGAGGATGAACCCCGGCGATATTCTGTTATGCGATTAGCGTACTGCGGACTTCTTGGCGACGAACGGGATGTCCGAGCGGGAGATGCCCAGGTCGTTCAGTTCGCGGGTCGACAGACGGTTCAGCTCGGAAACCGTGTCACGATAACGGCGCCAGTTGCTGTAGGAGCGGATAAGGTTCATTTCATTCACCATTCGGTTCAGTTGTTTCGTTGATCACTCTTGATCGTTGACCTGAAGATAGTGGATGCCTTGGCGAATGTGCAGAGCCAAGTTTGCAGATCAGCTATGCGTATGTTGCATTGCATCATTAATCGATTTTAATTGCTGCGTCGCACAAACGTCATCTTCATGGCCTTTGGCCCGAATCCGGCTGCAATTGCGTTTTCAATGTGGCTGGCCTTATCAGGGGCGGAGCCCTAATCTTACAGCTCGAGTCGGGAGCAGAATGCATGATAGTCGGTTTTACCCTGCGCAAGCACATTGCACGGTGGCAGCGTGACGGGTTGATCGATGACGCCACGGCGGACCGCCTGCGCGCCGATATCGCCGGGCAGGGCCCGGGTTTCGGGCTGGGGAATGTCCTGGCCATACTGGGCGTCATTCTCCTCGGCGCGGCGCTGCTGTCGCTGATTGCCGCCAATTGGGAAGCCATGCCGCGCCTTGTTCGCGTCGGTTTGATCTTTGCCGTGCTCTGGTGCGGCTATCTCGGCGGCGCGTGGCGGGCGAACAAGGGCGACAGGATTTTCAGTGAGGCGCTCTATCTCCTGGGCGCCATCGCCTTTGGTGCCGGGATCGCACTGGTCGGCCAGATGTATCATCTGTCGGGTGACGTGGCGTCCGCTGCGCTGCTCTGGGCGGGCGGGACGGTTGTCGCCGCGCTGCTGTTGCGCTCGTCGACACTCGTCTCCACCAGCATCGTGATTGCCGGTTTCTATCTCGTGGCCAGCCTGGAACCGGAAACGGCCTCGCGCCTGTCCTATGTCTGGATCATCCCGGTCTTTGCGGTGATTGCGGCAGGCCTGATCTGGTATGCGGGCGCGCAGGTGGCCCGGCATTTCCTCGCCGTTCTTGTGCTGCTCTTTGTCTGTATCGTTCACTTCGACCGGGATGCCGGCGTCGTGCTATGGATGACGCTGATTGCCGGCCTCGGCCTGTTTCTGCTGGACGCACTGCATCCGGCTGTGCTGGACCGCGCGACCGGATGGAGCATCAGTCTCGGCGCCTACGGATTTCTGGCGGTGCAGATGGTGCTGCTGATTTTCCAGTTCAACGACCACATCTTTGCCCAGACTCGCGATGTCATGACGGGTGTTGTCATCCTTGCCGTGGCGATCGCCGGTCTGGCTTTGTCGGGGCATCGCAATCTTGCCATACGGTGGAGTGCCTATGGGCTGTTTTCGCTGGAGGTTCTCTATATCGCGTTCGAGACCATCGGCACGATGATCGGTACCGCTGGCTTCTTCCTGACCGTCGGTGTGCTCGTGCTGCTGCTTGCAGTGTTCGTTATCCGTATGGAACGCCGTCTTCACAGGAAGAGTCTGGTGAAGGGTGCAGCATCATGAAAACAAAGTATTTTTTGCTGCCGGCTTTGATCGTTGCGCTCCTGCAGTCAGGCGCGCTTTATGCCATGATAGAAAAGCACGCGATGATTTTGCGCCACGGCACAATGATCACGCTGGCCACGCAGCCGGTTGATCCGCGCGACCTGTTGCGCGGCGAATATGTGCGGCTTGGCTACGGGATTTCTTCGGTCGAAGCTGACAAGGTGAGTGGCACGAAGCCGGATACGGCAGGCCTTGCCGACATCTATGTCACGCTGAAAGAGGGCGCGGATGGCCGGTGGGGTTTCACCGGGGCCTCCTGGCAGAAACGCCGGGATCTGGCGGCTGGCGAAGTCCAGATGCATGGCCAGACGCTGACGAGTGCCATGGGCGTCTTTGCCGTGCAGTACGGCATCGAACGCTATTATCTCCCCGAAGGATGGGGCCGTGCGGTCGAGAAGGTGCAGAGTGAGCGCGGGGTTGATGCGGTGATTGCCGTCTCCAGCGCGGGTGAAGCTCAGATTCGTTCGCTCAAGTACAATGGACGCCTGCTTTACCAGGAACCGGCCTACTGAACAGCCGTCATCGCGCAGCTTTGAAAAAGCCCGTCAACCTATTGAAATATGTGTAGAAAGAGTGGTGCGGATAGAGGGACTCGAACCCCCACGGTCTCCCGCCAGAACCTAAATCTGGTGCGTCTACCAATTTCGCCATATCCGCAGATGAGGGCCGTATCCGGCCCTCAAGCGCCGGTCTCTATATCACCCTCTTCTCAGGGGTCAAAGGAAAAAGCCGCCGTTTGAACAGGATTACGCCTGCGTCCAGCCGATCGCATCCCGCAGGAAGGCGTAGCCCAGCGCAATGAAGCTGGCGCGCTCCCTGTTGTCCTTGCCATAGCCATGTCCGCCCGCCTCGGGTTCATAGAAAGAGGCGGTGTAGCCGAGCTCCTGCAGCTTTGCCGCCATCTTGCGGGCGTGTCCGGGGTGCACGCGGTCATCCCTGCGGGTTGTGGCAATGAGGATCGGCGGATAGGGCCGGCCGGGCACAGCCGCGTGATAGGCCGACATTTCCTTCAGAAAAGCCCAGTCTTCCGGCTTGTCCGGGTCGCCATATTCGTCCACCCAGCTCGCCCCGGCGAGAAGCTTGTTGTAGCGGCGCATGTCGATCAGCGGAATGGTGCAGAACAGAGCGCCGAAGCGTTCGGGATAACGCGTCAGCATGTTGGAAATCAGCAGGCCGCCATTGGAACCGCCTTCCGCCGCGATACGGCCCGGCCGCGTGACGCCGCGCCGCACCAGATCGGCGGCAATGGCGGCAAAATCGTCATGCGAGAGCTTTTTGCCTGCCCGGCGCCCGGCGTCGTGCCATGCGGTGCCGAATTCGCCGCCGCCGCGCAGATTGGCGACCACGCTTGTGCCGCCGCGCTCGAGCCACAACTTGCCAACGGACGCACTGTAGTAGGGCTCCATCGACACGCCAAATCCGCCGTAACCGGTCATGTGCACCGGTGCATCACCGGTTTCGCCCTTGGGTCCGATCTGCGTATAGGGGATCGACTCGCCATCGCTGGAGATCGCCTCGTGCCGCGTGACGACAAGACCGGTCGCATCGAAGACCGCAGGGCTTTGTTTGAGCAGCGTAGGGGCAGCCAGTGTGGTGGGCTCGGCAATGTCGAGAAGCAGGACCTGCGCCGGGGTTATCGGGTCCTGCGCGGCGACGAGCAGTTCGCCATTGGCATGGATGTCCTCGACATCCAGCGACCAGATATGAACGATGCCCTCGGTTGGCACAACCGAAATGGGCTTCTTTGCCCATTTGCCAAGCGCAGGCTCGAAAATCTCGAAGCGTGGCGCAAGATTGTCGAGATAGGAGACGACCAGCTTCTTGTCGTTCCAGAAGAACCCCTGCAGGGCGCGGCGCGGACCCGGTTCGAACAGAACCTGAAAATCACGCTCTCCGGCAAGAAATGCCTGGAGCGAAATGCCGAGGAGCGTATCGGCGGGGTAGGTAACGCCGCTGACTGTCCAGTCTTCTCTCGGCTTGACCGTCAGCCACTGGTCGTAGGAATTCCACCATGCCGTTGCGGGTACGTCCACGCGCTGCCCGGGTCCGCCGCGATCGCCCAGCCAGCCAGCGGTTTCAAAGAAGGAATGCTGTTCGACAAACCAGAGGCGCTCGCTGCCGCTGCTGTGATCAATGTCGACACCGGCGGCCATGGAATCCGCGGCGCATTCGAAAATCACCGGTGCAGCCAGCGGGTCGGTCCCGCGTCGCCACAGGCGGACGGTGCGCGCATAGCCGGATTGCGTGGCCATGCCCTCGCCAAGGGCGCTCGATATCAAAACCGTATCGCGGTCGAGCCAGCCGAGGCCACCCTTCGCTTCGGGAAGATTGAAGCCGTTTTCGATGAACCGCAGCGTGTCCAGGTCGAACTCGCGGTTGACAACCGCATCGCTGCCGCCGCGCGACAGGGAGAGAATGGCCCGCTGCCGCTCCTCCTGTTCGATCTGCGCGCCCGCCCAGATCCAGTCGTCATTTTCGGCTGTGGCCAAGGCATCGATATCGAGCAGAAGTTCCCATTCTGGCTCGGGCGTTTTGTAGGATGTCATGGTGGTCCGGCGCCACAGGCCGCGCGGGTTCTTCTCGTCCTGCCAGAGGTTGTAGAGATAATCGCCGCGCCGTCCGACCATCGGGATCTTGTCCGGCCGGTTCAAAATGGCGGTCAGGACGTCGCGGTCATGCTCGAACTGCCGGCCGCCGAAGCGCTGCATGGTTGCGGCGGATTGCTTCTCCACCCATGCAAGCGGCTTTGCGCCGTCGATCTCTTCGAGCCAGATGCGCGGATCGTCATCGGGAGCATCGATGGTCGGGCGAATATCCTGATTGATCATGAGCGTCACTTTCCCTTGGAATCTGCCGCGCAGTTTCTTGAAAGCGCGGTATTTTGCAATGCCTCACACCATCAAATTCGGCATCCATGAAAAATCGCGCCGGTGATGAGCCGGCGCGATCCTCGTGTTGGGCGTTTCAAGCCTAGTGGGCCGGGGCTTCTTCCGCCGGCTTTTCAACCGGTGCCTTCCTGCGTCCGAATGAACGGAGCGCGACGTAGAACACCGGCGTCAGGAACAGGCCGAAGAAGGTCACGCCAAGCATGCCGGAGAACACAGCCGTGCCGAGTGACTGGCGCATTTCCGCGCCGGGGCCCTGGGCAATCATCAGCGGCACGACACCGAAGATGAAGGCAAAGGCGGTCATCAGGATCGGGCGAAGCCGCAGACGGCTGGCTTCAATCGCGGCTTCCACTGGCGTTGCGCCTTCCGCCTGATGCTGGCGGGCGAATTCCACGATCAGGATCGCGTTCTTCGCCGCCAGGCCGATCAGGACGACAAGGCCGATCTGCGTCAGGATGTTGTTGTCCATCCCGCGCAGGAACACACCGATCAGCGCGGCCAGAACCGCCAGCGGCACGATCAGGATGATCGCCAGCGGCAGCACCCAGCTTTCATACTGTGCGGCAAGGGCGAGGAAGACGAACACCACGGACAGTCCGAAGATCAGGATCGCCGTGTTTCCGGTCTGCCGTTCCTGAAGCGCCAGTTCCGTCCACTGGAATGTCGTTCCGCTGGGCAGTGTCTTGGTGGCAAGGGCCTCCATCTTGTCGAGCGCCGTACCGGTGGAAACCCCGGGCGCGGCGTTGCCCTGCAGCGGCACCGATACGTACATGTTGTATCGCTGCACCAGCGAGGGGCCGTTGGTGTCCTTGATGTTGATCAGCGTGCCCAACGGAACCAGCGCACCCGTTGCCGAGCGTACTTTCAGGGCAAGGATGTCGGTTCGATCAAGCCGGTATTGCTGGTCGGCCTGTGCCCGCACCTGATAGACGCGGCCGAAGGCATTGAAGTCATTGACATAGGACGTGCCAAGGTTGGTTGAAAGCGCCTCGAAAATGTTTGGAATCGGCACGTTCAATGCCTGTGCCTTGTCACGGTCCACCTCCAGGAAATATTGCGGGCTGTTGGCGGAGAACGTGGTGTAGACGCCGGTCAGGCCCGGGGTCTGGTTGGCTTCGCCCATCATCTGATAGGCCAATCCCAGGACACGGCGCATATCGGAGCTGTCGCGGTCGAGGAGCTGCATCTTGAAGCCGCCGGCATTGCCGACGCCGCGGATCGGCGGCGGCGGCACGGCGATGATGAAGGCCTCCTGGATGCTTTGCAGGCTGCCATAGACCTGGCCGATGATGGAATTGGCCGTTTGTCCGTTCTTGATCCGCTCTGCGAACGGCTGGAACGGAACGAACACCACGCCGGAATTCGACGCATTGGTGAACGTTGCACCGTTGAACCCGGCAAAGGCAATGGCGTTGCGCACGCCCGGAATGCCCTTGATGATCTTCGATGCCTTTTCGATCACCGCGTCCGTGCGGGCGAGGGAAGCGCCGTCCGGAAGCTGGACGACGACGATGGCATAGCCCTGATCCATCGGCGGCACAAAGCCGCGCGGGATCGTGACCGCCATGAACCAGGTGGCGACCAGCAGCCCCGCGAACACGAGCAGGGAGGAGAGGAGGCCGATGGTCGATCCGACGAGGTGCCGGACGATCCAGGAATAGCCGTTCGCCATCTTGTCGAAGCCGGTGTTGAAGCCATTGGCCAGGGCCCGGCCAGCCCGCGCCAGAGGGTTTCTGGAGACCGCGTGGTCATGCGGACGCAACACAATTGCCGCCAGCGCAGGAGAGAGCGTCAGCGAGTTGATGGCCGAAATGGCTGTTGCTGCCGAGATCGTCACGGCGAACTGGATGTAGAACTGGCCCGATATGCCGGGAATGAACGCTGTCGGGGCAAACACCGCGATCAGCACCAGTGAAATGGCGATAACGGCGGTTCCCACCTCGTCCATGGTCGTGTGCGAGGCCTGTTTCGGGCTCATGCCCGCCGCAAGGTTTCGCTCGACGTTCTCCACCACCACGATGGCGTCGTCCACCACGATACCGATGGCGAGGACGAGGCCGAACAGGGTGAGCATGTTCAGCGAGAAGCCGAAGGCCGAGAGGATGGCGAAGGTGCCGATCAATGAGACCGGGATGGCCACGATCGGGATGATCGCCGTCCGCCAGGATTGCAGGAAGACAAGAACGACCAGCGCGACGAGAATCACGGCTTCGAAGATCGTCTTGTAAACGTCGGAGATCGATTCCGCGATGAACTCCGTCGGATCATAGACGATGTCGTATTTCAGGCCCGGAGGGAAATCCTTGGAGAGTTCCTCCATGGTGGACCGGATGGATGCGGCAGCAGCAAGGGCATTGGTGCCCGGACGGCTGAAGATACCCAGCGCAACGGCAGGACTGCCATCGAGATAACTGTTGGTCACATAATCCTTGGCGCCAAGTTCGATGCGGGCGACGTCTTGCAACTGTACCAGACGGCCATCGCCGCTTGTTTTGACGATGACATAACGGAATTGCCGCGCATCGCTGAACCGGCCCTGCATGGTGACCGTGTACTGGAAGGCACTTGTGCCCGGTGTGGGCGGCCCGCCAATGGCACCGCCATTGACCTGCACGTTCTGGTCGCGCAGTGCCTGAACCACATCGGCTGATGTCATGGAGTAGGCGGCGAGTTTCTGCGGATCGAGCCAGATGCGCATGGAATACTGCCGCTCGCCGAAGATGGTGACTTCGCCGACGCCGTCGAGCCGCAACAGCACGTCGCGGATGCGGGTGTTGGCGTAGTTGGACGCATAGAGCTGGTCGTAACGGTTGTCGGGCGAAAGCACGTGCACGACCATCATCAGGTCGGGCGAACTTTTCGTCGTGGTGATGCCGTTGCGCTGCACGTCCTGCGGCAATTGCGGTACGGCAATGGCGACGCGGTTCTGTACCAGAACCTGTGCCTTGTCGAGATCGGTGCCGAGCTTGAAGGTGATGGTCAGCGCCATCGAACCATCGGCGGTCGAGTAGGAAGACATGTAGAGCATGTCCTCGACGCCGTTGATCTGCTGCTCGATGGGGGTGGCGACCGTGTTGGCAATGGTTTCGGCGTCGGCGCCGGGATAGGCTGTGCGCACGACAATGGTAGGCGGCGCGATTTCCGGATACTGGGCGACAGGGAGCTGGGTGTAGGCGATCCCGCCGACAATCAGCAGCACAATCGACAGGACGGATGCGAAGATCGGCCTGTCGATGAAAAAATGCGCAAATCTCATTGGCCTGCCTCCGCAGCCTTCACCTCCGGCGGAAGCTGGATAACGTCGGCCTTGACCTTGATACCCGGGCGAATCCGCATCAGGCCATTGACCACGATGGTCTCGTCACCGGTCAGGCCGCTGCGGATCACCCGATAACCGTAGAGTTTGGGGCCGAGACGCACGGGCTTGGTCGTGACCGAGTTGTCCGCATTGAGGACATAGACAACCCGCTCGTTCTGATCGGAACCAACCGCTTCGTCGGGCACCAGAATACCCTTATAGGTGTTGGAGGCGGCCACTTCGACCCGGCCGAACAGTCCGGGCTGCAGCACGAAATCCGGATTGTTGAAGCGGGCACGCACCCGCATCGTTCCGGTGGCATCATCGAGCCGGTTCTCGGCGAAATCGAGCTTGCCCTTGAACGGCGGCTGGTTGGAATCGGTCAGCCGCACCGTCACTTCGAGGCCGCCGCCGCCTTCCTGCAGATTGCTGCCGTTTTCGCGGGCGGTCTTGGCATAGGACAAAAGGTTGCGCTCATCCACGTCGAAATAGAAATCGATCGGATCAAGCGAAACGATGGTCGTCAGGATGGTGTTGTTGGCATTGACGAGATTGCCGACGGAAATGAGCCTGCGGTCGATGCGGCCATCCTGCGGCGCCGTGATCTGCGTGTAGTTCAGATTGAGCTGGGCCGCATCGACGGCGGCCTGGGCGCCGGCCACGCTGGCCTGACCGGCGAGATAGGCGCGGCGCTGGTCATCCAGTGTGGATACGGACAGCGTGCCGCTGCCGGTGAGCGACTGGGTGCGCTTGAACTGGGCCTCCGCATAGGTTTCCGTTGTTTTGGCCACTTCCAGTGCGGACTGGGCCTGCGCCAGGGCGGATATGTAGGGGCGCTGGTCGATGGTGAAGAGCGGATCGCCCTTCTTGACCAACGATCCGTCCTTGAAATGCACCGTATCGAGATAGCCGTCGATGCGCGAGCGCACCGAGACCTGGTCGACAGCTTCGAAGCGGCCGATGAACTCATCGCTGTCGATCACGTCGCGGACGACAGGCTTGGCTGCCGTGACGGTTGGAGGCGGGGGCGCATTCTGCGCCAGTGCCGGAGAGGCTGCCATGAGCGCGATTGCAAAGCCGATTTTGAAGGTAGAGAGAGAATTCCGTGACAAGGGCAGGCCTCCATGACGATCAGACTTCCAGGCGTCTCGGGGATGCCTGGGCATCGCCGTCAGCGCTGGTGATTCATCGTACGGCTACGGGTCAGGTGATGCGCTGACCAGAACAGCTGGAATGCTGGCGCCGCAGACAAACAAGTCAATTTCTCAGATTGTATCGATTTAGTATTTAGTTTCGATAGGGACCAGCGCAAGGGCAGTTCCAAATTCCGTTGAGGCATATTTCCAGTTGGCTATCGATGGTCCCCACACCGGGAAGATTTGCACAGTTGCACATCGTTGTCATCAGGCAAATATTTCACCTGTTGTTGTGATCATGAAAGTGCCTGACTTGCCGTGCAGAAGTTTGCCCGACCCTGAGGCTGTGCCATTGATTTTTGTACGCAGTGCAAGTAAATGGAGCCACCAATCGGTAAGGGTGCAATTTCTTGCGCGGCTCTGTGACAGGTTCTGTGATATGAATTGTGTCACAAAAAATGAGCTGAAAGAGAAATAAAGCAATAAAATCAACGTGGATGGTGAGGGCATGGCTCGCCCCATCTGCACCAGAAGCCACGATGGCAGACAGTTTTTCTCCCGCAATTTGGCTCACAGGCCGGCGACGGCGGGACAAATGTTAAAAAAAGTGAAGGTTTGGACATGCAGGTTACTGAAACGCTCAATGAAGGGCTGAAGCGCGAGATCAAGGTCGTCGTTCCGGCCAAGGATCTGGAAGCAAAGCTTTCCGAACGCCTCCAAGGTGCCAGCGCCAAGGCGCGCATCAATGGCTTCCGCCCCGGCAAAGTGCCGCTCAATCACCTGCGCAAGATGTACGGCAAGTCGTTCATGGCTGAAGTCGTCAACGAGATTCTCAGCGATTCCTCGCGCACGATCCTTGCGGAGCGCAACGAAAAGTCGGCGACCCAGCCGGAAGTCGCGATGACGGAAGACGAGAAGGAAGCGGACAAGGTTCTGAACGGCGAAGCCGATTTCGAATTCACGCTGAACTACGAAGTCCTGCCGGTTATCGAACTCAAGGACGCTTCCAAGATCAGCGTCACGCGCGAAGTGGTCGATGTGACTGACGCGGAAGTTGAGGAGCAGGTCAAGCGCGTTGCCAGCTCCGCCCAGACGTTCGAGCCCAAGAAGGGCAAGGCCGAATCCGGCGACCGAGTCATCATGGACTATCTCGGCAAGATCGACGGCGTACCGTTCGACGGCGGCGCCGATACCGATGCGACCCTGATCCTCGGTTCGGGCCAGTTCATTCCCGGCTTTGAAGATCAGCTGATCGGCACCAAGGCTGGCGACGAGAAGCAGATCAAGGTTACGTTCCCGGCTGAATACGGTGCAGCGCACCTCGCCGGCAAGGATGCGACCTTCGACATCACCGTCAAGGAAATCGGCAAGCCCGGCGAACTCGAAATCAACGACGAAACGGCGAAGAAGCTCGGCATCGAGAGCGCCGACCGTCTGCGTCAGGTTATCCGCGAGCAGATCGAAAGTCAGTACGGCTCGTTCACCCGCCAGAAGGTCAAGCGTCAGATTCTCGATGCGCTCGACGGCGAGTACAAGTTCGAATCGCCGGAACGCCTGATCAATGCCGAGTTCAACAACATCTGGGCACAGATCGGCCAGGACCTCGCACAGGCCGGCAAGACGTTCGAAGACGAAGAGACCACGGAAGAAGAAGCACGCGAAGAATATCGCAAGCTGGCCGAACGCCGCGTTCGTCTTGGTCTCGTTCTCTCCGAAATCGGCAACAAGGCCGGCATCGAAGTGACCGAAGAGGAACTGCAGCGCGCCGTTTACGATCAGGTTCGCCAGTATCCGGGCCAGGAACAGCAGATTTATGAATTCTTCCGCAAGACTCCGGAAGCGATCAACAATCTGCGCGCTCCGATCTTCGAAGAAAAGGTTGTCGATCACCTTCTCACCTCCATCAACGTCACCGACAAGAAGGTGACGAAGGAAGAGCTGATGGCTGAAGACGAGTCGGATGAAAAGTCCGGCGAAGCCAAGAAGCCTGCCAAGAAGGCAGCGCCGAAGAAGGCCGCCAAGAAGAAGACCGAAGACGAAGCGTAAGCTTCCTACATCTCACATTGGAAAAGGCCGCTTTCGAGCGGCCTTTTTCATTTCTGGTGCGCGGTAATCGCGGGGCAGCGTATGCTGCGGGTCCAACTGATTCCGCAGAGATTTCGCCGATGTCCATTGCTGCCTTTGCGCCGTTCGAGGCGCTTGCCGAACACCTTCTGCCTCATGCAACCGATGGGACGAGTGATGGGTCGCATGACCAGTCTCATCTCTTGCGTGTGTGGAAAAATGCAACAGCAATTCATGACGAGGAGGGTGGGGACCGCGAAATACTGGCCGCAGCGACAATCCTGCATGACTGCGTTGCCATCGAAAAGAATTCACCGCATCGCGCGCAGGCCTCGCGGTTGGCTGCTGAAAAGGCATCGAAGCTTCTTGCCGATATTGGCTGGCAATCCTCGCGCGTTGCTGCCACAGCGCACGCCATCGAAGCACACAGCTTTTCGGCAAACATCCCTCCACGCACCTTGGAGGCGAAAATCCTGCAGGATGCGGATCGTCTGGATGCCATTGGCATGGTTGGCGCTGCACGATGTTTCTACATCGCAGGCCGTATGGGGAGTGGGCTTTATGATCCCTTGGATCCCATGGCAATCGATCGTAACCTCGATGACAAGAGTTTTGCCATCGATCATTTTGAGGTCAAGCTTTTCAAGTTGACTGCGGGGTTCAACACGGTCAGGGGTGCGCAGATCGCCAAGGTGCGACAGGAGCGACTCCGCCGGTTCCTGGGCGAGTTTCTTGATGAGATATAAGCGATCTCAGCGAGACACCAGGTCGAGCGCGGCGCGGATCAGATCGGCATTGCCCTCAGCCATTTGTCCCGACGGCAGGAGATTGCCGTCTTCCAGGCCGATACGGCTGTCAAAGCCCTTGGCCATGGCTTCGCTGTAGATGGGCCAGACACTGGCTTCATCGCCGTGCATGAGGATAGGCAGTGTATTGCCTGCCTTGCGCAGAACCGCCTGAATACCATCGGCGGCCCGCAATCCCTCGTCGATGTCCTGCTCGTTGATTTCGATCAGCACGCGCAAGCATTTTGCCGCATCCCTCAGGCCGACAAAGCGCTCCGCATCGCTGACGGACCAGAGCCCCGCTTCGACGCCGACACCCCTGCCGAGAATGTGCGCAATCACATCCTCAGCGTCCTCTTCGATCAGGTTGATCGAGACGTAGTCGGGCAAGGTCGTCCAGCGGTGGATGGGTTCCTGCCGCGAAAAGCCGCCGGGAGGGATGCGCCAATGGGTGGAAAGGCCGACGGGAATGCCCGGCACGGCCGAACGAACCGCCTGCAGGGTCTCGGCGATATGGTCCGGCTCCAGCGTTTCCATTCCATCCGGTCCGCGTGGGTGGATATGCAGCTCGCGGGCGCCAGCGGCTACGGCAAGCGCCGCGTCCCTGGCAATTTCCGAGGCTGTAAAGGGGAGCGCAGGGTGAAAATCCCGCATGCGCCCGCCGTTCAGGCATGCCTGCAACATGGTGGTGTCTCCGCTATGACGGCTCTATCATAGCGGATTTCCTCCTGACAGCACCCCGTCAGTATGGATTCGATGCCGGTTCAGACCTTGATCGGAATCCATATCTCCATTCCTCCATTGCCGGTCCGCGGGTCGAATTCCGGACCATAACGTTCGAAATTGGGTGCATCGGCCAGGGCATGGCCGGATTCCGGCAACCATTTGCCCCAGATGGTCATGATCGTGCTGCGAATGGTCGAAATATGGTCGCGATGCGAAAACACCAGATAGGTCTGCGCTGGAATGCGCAGCCGAGCGAACTCCTGCGGGATGTCGGAGAAATCGGCAACCTCGGTGCCCGCGATGTAATCGAAATTCTGGGCGTCATCGCTGTTGCAGCAGACGCCGTAGGCCACAGCGCCGATCTGGCCGGTGATATGGCCGAAATAGGGGTTGAAACGCTGCCATTGCGCCGGAATACCGCTGCTGGTTTGGCAGGTGTATCGTTCGCCTATGCCGGCGACCAGCATTGGTTTGCCGTTCGCGATGCGCGGCTCTTCGATATCGGTAATAAACTTTTCGTCCATTTTCATCGGCTCCACCAATGGGATGTTACGGGTATGGCGCTGTGCGCGGACCTGTTCGGGTGTCAGGCCGAACTGATCGCGGAACGCCCGCGTGAATGCCTCATGGGAGCTGTAGCCGGCATCGAGCGCGACGCTGAGAATATCCGGAGCACCTTCGCACAGGGATTTCGCTGCCTCGGTCAACCGGCGGCCACGGATGTGGCTGCTGACCGAGCGGCCGGCAAAGATGCCGAAGGCGCGGGACATGTGAAACCGTGACAGGCCCGCCACATCGGCGATATCGTCGAGGGTGATCTCCTCGGCGAAATGACCCTCCACATACCAGATCGCTTTCTCAACCGAATTCATGCAACTCTCCATTGGGGCACGGCATACCAATACACATCGTCGGCGGCGTGCATTTGATCGCGATTGCGGTTCGGCCCTCCAGGGTTAGAAGAGTTTCATGCCCTTCAGGCTCGCATGGCCGTTCTTGCCGATGATGATGTGGTCGTGAACAATGATTCCCATCTGTCCGCCGATGCCGGCAATGGTTTTTGTCATCTCGACATCCGCCTTGGATGGTGTCGGGTCGCCCGAGGGATGGTTGTGGACGAGAATGAGAGCGCTCGCGGACAATTGCAGGGCCCGGGCAATCACCTCGCGCGGGTAGACCGGCGTGTGGTCGACGGTGCCGACCTGTTGCACCTCGTCGGCGATCAGCATGTTTTTCTTGTCGAGAAAGAGGATACGCAGCTGCTCGCGCGGCTCGTGCGCCATGGCCGCGGTGCAGTAGTCGATCAGTTTGCTCCATGAGCCCAACATCGTGCGTTCGCCAATGCCGCTGCGCATGGCCCTGTGGGCAAGGGCGGCGATGAATTTGAGATCAAAGGCCACGGTCGGGCCGCAGCCCTTTACCTCCTGCAGGAGATGTTCCGGCGCGCCCAGAACTTCCGCCAGACTGCCGAAGCGGGCCAGAAGCGCCTTGGCCAGTGGCTTGGTGTCGCCTTGCCGTATCGGGCGGTACAGCAGCATCTCCAGCATTTCATAGTCAGCAAAGCCCTGGTGGCCGACTTTCTGGAAACGCTCCTTCATCCGCTCGCGGTGGCCGGTGTAATGCGGTTCCGCGGCCTGGCTGGCAGCGTTGGCTGTATCGGCGGTTTTCTCAACACCAGGTTGTTTCTGCAGCGATTTTGGTGAGGGCTCTTTGAGGAAGAAAGTCTTGGGTGGCTCGTCTTCGCTCATGGGCCTAGGCGTTCCTAATCGAGTTTCAAACCCGGAGCGAACAGGCCTGCGGGTGAAAGGGTGAAGACTTCGCAACCATCCCTGGTGACGCCGACCGTATGTTCATACTGCGCTGTCAGCGAACGATCGCGGGTGACGGCTGTCCAGCCATCGGCGAGGACTTTCACATGCGGGCGGCCGAGATTGATCATCGGCTCGATAGTAAAGATCATGCCTTCGCGCAGTTCAACGCCCTCATTGGGCGTGCCGTAGTGCAGAATGTTCGGTGCGTCGTGGAAAAGCTGGCCGACACCGTGGCCGCAGAAGTCGCGAACGACGGAGCAGCGCTCCGCTTCGGCATAGTTCTGGATGGCGGCGCCGATGGCACCGGTCCGGGCGCCGGGGCGAACGGCCGCAATGCCGCGCATCAGGCTTTCATGTGTCACTTCCATCAGGCGTTCGGCCGCGCGCTTGATTTCGCCCACGGGATACATGCGGCTGGAATCGCCGTGCCAGCCGTCGAGTATGTAGGTGACATCGATATTGACGATATCGCCTTCGCGCAGCGGCTTGTCATCAGGGATACCATGGCAGACGACGTGATTGATCGACGTGCAGGACGATTTCGTGTAGCCGCGATAGTTGAGGGTTGCGGGCAGGGCACCGTGATCGGCGCCGAATTCGAAGACAAAGCGGTCGATGGTATTGGTGGTCACACCCGGTTCAACCAGACCGGCGAGCTCATCCAGGCAACGCGCCGTGAGCTGGCAGGCCTTGCGCATGGCGGCGAAACCTTCGGGGCCGTGAAGCCTGATCTGTCCGGTGTTCTTCAGGGGCGCTGTCTGCGCATCGAGATAGGTGACCATGGTGCTTTCCGCTTGGCGTCAATCAATAATGGGTATCGCAGTTGTTGCAGCAATGCCCGAAGGCGTGATGTGGCATCTTATTGCGTAAGCTTCAACCCCGCGGCGCATTGCCCGCTCGAACGCCCTTGCGTAGACCGGGTCTAGGTCGCCGCAGATTCGCAAGCGGTCGCAGTCATCGCGCTGGATCACGTAAAGCATGACACCACGGTGACCATTCTCAACCATGTTGCCAAGCTCGTCCAGATGTTTTGCGCCGCGGGCGGTCGGAGAATCGGGAAACTCCGCCAGATTTGCCGTGCGGGAGAAGTGCACGTTCTTCACTTCGACATAGGCCGTCGGCCGTTCCGGATCGGTCAGCAAAATGTCTATGCGGGAATTCGCGCCATATTTCTGCTCGCGCTTGAGCGCGCCATAACCGCCGAGGGCGGGCAGAAGCCCCGCCACAATGGCTTCCTCGGCGATCCGGTTGGGCAGGCCCGTATTGATGCCGACCAGCGTGCCCTGCGCTTCGACGATCTGCAGCGTGTGGGCATATTTGCGCTTGCCGTCATCGGACAAAGACAGCCAGACGCGGATGCCGGGATCGGTCAGCCCGAGCATGGAGCCGGTATTGGGTACGGAACTGGTGATAGGGCTACCATCATCGAGGATGATATCGGC
Organism: Phyllobacterium sp. MT110; assembly: GCF_058792715.1. Classification (NCBI taxonomy): domain Bacteria; kingdom Pseudomonadati; phylum Pseudomonadota; class Alphaproteobacteria; order Hyphomicrobiales; family Phyllobacteriaceae; genus Phyllobacterium; species Phyllobacterium sp. MT110. The sequence continues at coordinate 1,317,701 of NZ_JBXAFE010000001.1, read as the reverse complement.
AAGAAAGCGCTTGTAACGCTGGACCAGTCGGCCGGTGACGAGAGGGGCAGGGAAAATCATCCGCGAGATCTACCCGACCGGGGAAGGCCGGACAATCGCAAATCGCGCCTGAAACGTCAGGACAGGCCCTGAACCGTCCTGATCACATCGGCCAGGGACAGATTGGCCATGAGCATGGCGGCCGTCGCAGCAAGGCCGGCCAGAAAGAACGTCACTGTTATCTTCGTTTGTCTGCTCATGAATATGTTTTCCTGCATGGTGACATAGGATGGGAAAAACATGCTTAGATTGTGGCTCGTCTGTGCCTATTCGCAGGCACTGAACTGAGACCGAAGGCGGCGGACAGGTCAGGCCGCAGACAAAAAAGGCCTGCCTTGGGAAAGGCAGGCAAATTTGCTCTGGGGTGGGAGAATTCGGGTTGGTTTGGAGGTTAAACCGAACCCTACTGCCGGAGATCGGAATCTCAGCAGTGATTGATGATAGGTCAGGTCAGGTATGGAGCCTCATAACTTTCTTTAACAGCCGGTGACAAAGCTTGAACATGCAGGTCTGTTCTCATCGTCTGTGCTGTCTCATCCTGTATGCGCCTGCCCAAGGCGGGTGAAACGCGTAGGAGGAGACATGATGAACTGTAAGTTTTTCGTACCCGTTCTAGCGGTCGCTGCGTTCACATTGGCAGCTTGCGACAACAAGCCATCTGAGGGCGGCAGCAAGCCGCCTGCGACCACCCAGGAGCCCGCAAAACCCGGCGCAGCTCCAACCACTCCGGCACCGGAACCGGCAAAGCCGGCCCCTGCCAACTAGCTGTAAGGACCAAAGACAGCGCGGCCGGCTCTTGCGGGGGCTGGCCGTTTTGCATGAAAGGATAAAGCGCAGGCGTATGAGCCGGCTTCAACAATATACTGATTTTACAGGGAGAAAGCCTGGTACGCCCAAGGGGAATCGAACCCCTGTTTGCGCCGTGAAAGGGCGCCGTCCTAACCGCTAGACGATGGGCGCCTGCAGGTAAGCGGCTTATAGTGAAACAGTTTTTCGACTGCAACCCCATATTTCATTCTTTTTTGGGAAAAGTGAAAATTCTTCGTGGGGCTGTGCACAAATGCAGTGCATATGGGCGGCCGCGAACGGCCGCAATCGACCCGGATCAGCCGCGACGGCTGCCGCAGCGCCAGTTCCAGTCGCGAGTCGGGCCAATATCGACGTGAACCGATTCGGTATAGCAATAGGTGCCAACGCCGCCGCGACCCGGCATTGTCCGGGCAAAATTCGCCAGATCCCACTTGGAAACGCCGGGAACCTGGATATCCGCCGCCGCGCAGGACATGTGAAGCGAGGCCTTGGCGCCGTTCACGAGCCGGTTGTAAGGCGGGCTGCGATAGCCTGACGTCACGATCACCGATTTGCCGAAGCGGCGTTCGATCGTTTTTAGCATGCCGACCAGTTGCGGTTTCAGGCAAGCAACATCCACGCTTTCGCGCTGAACCTTGAGCCCATTGGGGGCCAGCCGGGCAAGTCCGGCCGCCGAAGCCAGAATCACGGGTGCGGCGGCTGATTCGTCGTCGTCCTGATAAAGACTGTCGCGCTGCATGATCTGGATGCCGCCATTGGGGCGCACGCCGGGCAGGGACGACAGATGTTCGGTCGGCCGGTAGTTCGACGGCGACGGCAATCCGGCGGCGCTGGCCACCTGTACCGGCGCGTTGCCGCTGAGGGCCTTGAGCTGCGCCTGCGCCTTGGGCTGAATGACGGCCACCTGACGTTTCGATGCGGCAGCTCCTGCATTGTTGGCAAAGAGCCGCACCAGCAAGCCATTGTCCTTGCCGGCTGCCGGTGCATGCGCTGCCGGTTTGGCTTCGGGAACGGTGATTGTCTGCCCGGCACCGGCCGATGCAACCTGTGCCGCCTTGGCTTCCGCGTCCGCCTTGGTTGGCTTTGCGCCGGTTTCCGGAGCGGCATGCGATTCGGCTGCTTGCGGTTGCTCGACCGTTTCAGGCGCGGCGCTTCCGAACAGCGATGTCTTTACCGGCGGCTTTACCACCGCGGGCGCGAAGGCTGTGACGTGCTGCCCGGTTTCCACAGTCGCTTTGGCTGCGGCCTCAGCGGCGGCTGCCTCCTTTGGTGATTGCGGATGGGCGGCAACGGTTTTGCCCTGTTCCGCCGACGCGGCGGCCTGGTTGGCTGCTTTGGCGGCGTTTGTCTCGGCGCCGCCCGCAAGGGCCAGTGCTTCGGGTGATGCTTTTTCCGATCCGGCTGCCGGAATCGCATTCGCATTGGCGCTGGCTGTCGCGGTGCTTGTGGTGGCTGAGGCGACGTTGAGGACGGAGCCGGCAGTCGGTGCCGATCCTGTCGACGTGCAGGATGCTGTCGCCATCGCAAAAATCGTTACGAAGCAAATAGCGGTGCTTGCCCGGAAGGCTGCTACTGAGGCTGACAGCTTGTTCAACGATTCCCCCGTCTCGTCTTTTCCGGCTCTTGCAATGGTTCAGTCCAATCCGCTTTGAGATGAGCAGGATGCTCGCGAAGTTTAGTTGAAGTGCAAAAACACCGGCAGAGAGAGCGCAAAGTTAACGATTTTTAAACGTCTCCACAAGCTCCGGGCTATAGCCAGAATGAGGCGAAAACGTGATTGGCCACCTTCCTGCCATGGTTTTCACGACCAGGATAGGCTCAAAAGCCAGCAAAACGGCGAATTTTCACACGCGGATGCGTACGTAGGTTCCCGGCGCCTCACCGAGAATTTCCGAACCATTTTCACCGGGCTGGCGTGCGGGAACGCGTGCGTCGTCCTGCGATTCGATCCATTTTTGCCAATGATTCCACCAGGAGCCGGGATGTTCCGACGTGTTGGTGAGCCATTCGTCGAACGCGCCGACGGGCGAACCGCCGGTCCAATACTGGTACTTGTTCTTGGCGGGCGGATTGACCACGCCGGCGATATGGCCGGAGCCGGCCAGGACATAGGTGACGTCGCCGCCGAAATATTTGCAGCCGGTGAAAACCGACAATGCCGGCGCAATATGGTCTTCCTTGGCGGCGAGATTGTAGATGGGGATTTTGACATCGCCCAGTGACAGGTTTTGCCCGGCGAGCTTCATCATCCCGCGCACCAGATTGTTGTCGAGATAGCAGTTGCGCAGGTAGTAGGAATGGTTGGCCGCACTCATCCGCGTGGCATCGGCATTCCAGTAGAGAAGGTCGAATGGGACAGGATCGCGACCGCGCATGTAATTGTTGACGACATAGGGCCAGATCAGGTCGCCGGAACGCAGCATGTTGAAGGCCGTCGCCATGCGTGTGCCGTCCAGATAGCCTTCGGCGGACATGGCGGCTTCCAGGGCGCGAATCTGATCCTCGTCGACGAAAACCTTGAGATCGCCCGCATAGGTGAAATCGACCTGCGTGGTGAAAAGGGTCGCGCTCCTGATCCTGTTTTCGCCTTCCTGGGCAAAAAGGGCGAGGGCGGCGCTCAGTAGCGTTCCGCCGACGCAGTAGCCGATGGCATTGACGGCTTTTTCGCCCGTTGCGTTCTCGATGGTGTCGAGGCCGAAGCGCAGGCCCTCATTGATGTAGGCGGTCCAGTCCTTCATGGCGTGACGATGGTCCGGATTGACCCAGGAGATCACGAACACGGTGTGCCCCTGGTCGATGGCCCATTTGATGAAGGATTTTTCCGCGTTCAGATCGAGAATGTAGAATTTGTTGATCCACGGCGGGCAGATCAGCAGCGGGCGTTTCAGCACATCCGGCGTCGAGGGTTCATACTGGATGATTTCGGCGACATCGCTGCGCGCGATAACCTTGCCGGGAGTGGTCGCGACATTTTCACCAAGGGCGAACTTGGTCATATCCGATTGCCGCAGGCGCAGGTCGCCGCCGCCGGCAACGATGTCTTCCGCCAGCATCTTCATGCCCTTGACCAGGTTCTCGCCATTGCTGGCGACCGTTTCCTTGTAGAGTTCCGGATTGGTGAGCAGGAAGTTGCTGGGCGATATCGCCGTGGTCAGCTGCTTGACGTAGAACGCCGCCTTGTGGCGCGTGTGATCGTCGAGGCCTTCGGCATGGGTGACCAGTTCGCCGGCCCAGTTTGCCGTGACGAGATAGGCCTGCTTGAGGAAGTCGAAGAAAGCGTTCCTGCCCCAGTCCTCGTCGGCGAAGCGCTTGTCGCCCTTGTCGGGCTTGACGACGTCATCGACCTGTTCACCGCTCATGCGGCGGATGGAATTGGACCAGATGGCCATATAGCTGGCGAACAGCTTGGTCTGCGCCTCCAGCGCGCGACCCGGTTCGGACAGCCAGTATTCGGAAACACGCGAGAGGGTTTTCACCACATCGGTGACGGGATCGGCGATCGTGTCGCGCTTCAAGCCCTTTTCACGCGGCTCGACCCAGGCGGAGGCGGCCTTACCGGCCTGTTCGATCATATGGGCGACATTGCGCGCGAAAGCTTCCGGATCCTTGATGACATATTTGTCGAGGTTCGGCGTTTTTGCACTCTTGTCGCCTGGATTATCCATATATTCGTTCCCTCCCGTTAGGTCGTGCACTCACAAATCTGGTCGAAATGGCGCCTGAAACGGCAAGAAGATGCGAGGAGAAGCGCGAAGGGCGGGGTCTTTCCCCCGACCGAGCGGTTCGACACTGCAGCTTGCAGCCGTTTCGGCGTCCGAAGGATATGGTCCATTTGCCCGGCTACTTCGTCGCAAAGCCTCAAAAATGAACCACATTTCCCTCGTCTTTGTTCCTCGTATCCGAACAAATGGCCTCATACCATTTCAACCGGATTTATGAGTGTACGACCTCATCCTCCCGATCAGCATACCAGACATGATACCACAAGTCAGAGCAACGGACATTCAATTGCGGTCATTGTGCAGGAAAGATCACGGCCTTGTCACCATCTTCGCAGATTGTATTTCCATGGGAGAAACGGAATTGAACCCATTTGAATGTCGGTTGCTCTAATGCTATCCCTCTAACGTGCATTTCATATCACTATGATGAATATCGATTCCGGCAGTCAGGACAAACAATGAATATCTCGGTCAAAACCATCATCCGCTTCTCGGTTGGCGCCGTTCTGATTGCCGGTTTGAGCGCCTGCGCGAACACGCCGCCCGAGCCCATGTCGAATTCGCCTCTGACCGGTCCTGTCAACACCGGCACTTTTCCGGTTTTCACGCCAGATCCGAAGGGCGAGACCGCACAGCTGACGCCGCAGCAGAAGGACGATCTGCAGAAGAAGCTCGTCGCGGCCAAAGGCGGGCAGGGCAATGCCACCGCCGATCCGGCAGCCGTTGCCCGGCGCCAGGCCGAGATGAAGAAGCTGGTCCAGCAGCAGCAGGACGATTTGAAGGCTATTGAAAGCGGGCAATAGCCCATTGCCGGCAAGGTCATGAAGACACCACGAATGGGTGTCTTGCTCAGGAGAATCCCGGGCTGGATGGCATGAGCGCGATTGACCCGGCGCGCAAGGCGCGGTGTCAATGATCGCTCGACCGCCGTACAGTTTGGGTGTATAGCGCACCCGCACATTGAACCCATTTTTACCGGACCCAAACCTATGGAAGAATTTCATAAAGTTCGCCGCCTGCCACCTTACGTTTTTGAACAGGTCAATCGCCTGAAGGCGAGCGCGCGAGCGGCCGGTGCGGACATTATCGATCTGGGTATGGGCAATCCTGACCTGCCGACGCCGCAGGGCATTGTCGACAAGCTGTGCGAGGCCGTCCAGGACCCGCGCACCCATCGCTATTCCTCCTCGAAAGGCATTCCCGGTCTGCGCCGTGCCCAGGCCGCCTATTACGAGCGGCGTTTCGGCGTGAAGCTCAATCCCGACACGCAGGTTGTGGCGACCCTTGGCTCCAAGGAAGGTTTTGCCAACATGGCGCAGGCGATCACCGCGCCCGGCGATGTCGTGCTGTGCCCTGATCCGACCTATCCGATCCATGCGTTCGGCTTCATCATGTCCGGCGGCGTCATCCGTTCGATTCCGGCCATGCCCGATGACCAGTTCATTCCGGCGCTGGAACGCGGTATCCGCCATTCCATTCCGAAGCCATTGGCGCTGATCCTCAACTACCCCTCCAATCCGACCGCCCACGTGGCATCGCTGGATTTCTACAAGGATGTGGTTGCCTTTGCCCGCAAGAATGAAATCATCATTCTGTCGGATCTGGCCTATTCCGAGATTTATTTCGACGACGCGCCGCCTCCGTCCGTTTTGCAGGTGCCGGGTGCGATCGATGTCGCCGTGGAGTTTACCTCCATGTCGAAGACATTCTCGATGCCGGGCTGGCGCATGGGCTTTGCCGTCGGCAATGAACGCCTGATCTCGGCGCTCACCCGGGTCAAGTCCTATCTCGATTATGGCGCGTTCACGCCCATTCAGGTTGCCGCCGCAGCCGCTCTGAATGGCGATGGTTCCGATATCGCGGAAGTGCGTGCGGTCTACAAGCATCGCCGTGATGTCCTGGTCGACAGTTTCGCCCGCGCCGGATGGGATATTCCGTCACCGGCGGCGACGATGTTTGCCTGGGCGCCGATCCCGGAAAAGTTCCGTAGCCTAGGTTCGCTGGAATTCTCCAAGCTGCTGATCGAGCACGCGGATGTCGCCGTGGCGCCCGGCATCGGCTTCGGCGAGCATGGCGATGACTATATCCGCATCGCGCTGGTCGAGAACGAACATCGCATTCGTCAGGCAGCCCGCAACCTCAAGCGGTTCCTTGCAACGGCGGATGAAAAGCTGCACAACGTCATTCCATTGAACGCACGCCGCTGAGCGGCATGCCGACATCGGAATTCGCGGCGCCGTCGGGCGCCGCTTCAGGCTAAAACACTTCAGGGAAATGAACGATGAGTGATGCGCTGCGCGTGGGAATCGCCGGACTGGGCACTGTTGGTGCCTCGGTCCTGAAAATTTTGCGGGACAAGGGCGATATGCTCACCCGTCAGTGCGGCAAGGAAATCATCGTCACCGCCGTGTCCGCCCGTGATGCCAAGCGGGATCGTGGCGTGGACTTCTCGTCGGCCACATGGTTCGACGATCCGGTTGCCCTGGCCAAGTCGAACAATATCGACGTGTTCATTGAACTGATCGGCGGCGACGAAGGTCCGGCGCGCGCTGCCGTCGAGGCGGCTCTCAAGTCGGGACGGCATGTGGTCACCGCCAACAAGGCGCTTCTGGCCAAGCATGGCGTATCGCTCGCCAGGATCGCCGAGGAAAAGGGTGTCCTGCTCAACTTCGAAGCGGCGGTGGCTGGCGGCATTCCCGTCATCAAGGCTTTGCGCGAGTCCCTGACCGGCAACACCGTGTCGCGCGTCTACGGCATCATGAACGGCACCTGCAACTACATCCTGACGCGGATGTGGGATGAAGGCATTTCCTTCGAGGATTGCCTCGCCGATGCCCAGCGTCTCGGCTATGCGGAAGCCGATCCGACATTCGATATCGAGGGCAACGATACGGCGCACAAGCTGGCGATCCTGACCAGCCTTGCCTTCGGCACGCAGATTGCCGCCGATGACATTTATCTCGAAGGGATCAGCAATATCTCGCTGGCCGATATCAAGGCCGCCGATGAACTCGGCTACCGCATCAAGCTGCTTGGCGTTGCGCTGAAGACAGACAGCGGCATCGAACAGCGCGTGCATCCGACCATGGTGCCGGTCGAATCGGTGATTGCGCAGGTGCATGGCGTAACCAATGCGGTTGCCATCGAAACCGATCTTCTCGGCGAATTGCTGTTGTCGGGTCCGGGCGCCGGTGGTGCCGCCACGGCATCCGCCGTCATCGGTGATCTCGCCGATATCGCCAAGAGCCGTCCGGGCTTCCAGCACGGCCCCGTCTTCGGCACGCCGGCAAAATCGCTGGCGCCCTACAAACGCGCCAAAATGCGCTCGCACGAGGGCGGATACTTCATCCGTCTGACCGTGCATGACCGCGCCGGCGTCTTTGCGGCGATTGCCAAGCGCATGGCCGACAATGACATTTCGCTGGAATCCATCGTCCAGCGTCAGAGTGCGGAAAGCCACCCGGATGCGACCAAGACAGTCATCCTCGTCACGCACGAAACCACCGAGGCAGCCGTCAAGAAGGCGCTTGAGGGCATCGTGAAGGATGGTCATTCCACGGACAAGCCGCAGATGATCCGCATCGAACGCGCCGGCTGACACAGCCGGCCCATGACCGTTTGTAAAAGGCTTGTATTGCTTCGTGAACGGCCGCTACCCCGTTTAATCGATTAGCTTTTTCGGTGAAGGCACTTTCCTGCCGGCGGGGTCTTGCCGCTGCTCTGCGACTTTGACAAAAGGTTTGCACAGCAATGCTAGGAAGTACCCTGTTGATCCGCAAAAGGGTAATTCCCACACGAACGCAGGATAGATTATGCCGAAAACTTCTGACCAGACTTCGATGGGCCTCGACCGTATTTTGACCCTTGAGCTCGTCCGCGTGACCGAGCGTGCCGCCGTTGCCGCTGCCCGTCTGCGCGGGCGCGGCGATGAAATGGCTGCCGATCAGGCTGCCGTGGATGCCATGCGTCAGGAACTCAATCGTCTTCCCATCAGCGGTACCGTTGTCATCGGCGAGGGCGAGCGCGACGAAGCCCCGATGCTCTACATCGGTGAAGAAGTCGGCACGCGCACAGGCCCCGAGGTCGATATCGCGCTCGATCCGCTTGAAGGCACCACCATCTGCGCCAAGAATCTGCCCAACTCACTCGCCGTGATCGCGATTGCCGAAAAGGGCAACCTGCTTTACGCACCCGACGTCTACATGGAAAAGATTGCCGTCGGACCTGGCTATCCCGCCGGCATCATCCAGCTGGATGCGCCTGCGGCGGAGAACATCGCTGCTGTGGCCAAGGCCAAGGGCGTTCCGGTCAACGAGATCACCGCCTGCATCATGGACCGCCCGCGCCATGCGCGCCTGATCGAGGAAGTGCGCGCAACCGGCGCCTCCATCCGCCTCATCGGTGATGGCGACGTTGCCGGGGTGATCCACACGACCGATCCCGATGAAACCGGCATCGATATCTACATTGGCATCGGCGGCGCCCCGGAAGGCGTTCTTGCCGCAGCAGCTCTGCGCTGCATCGGCGGCCAGATGCAGGGCCGCTTGCAGCTCAACAGCGACGACAAGATTGCCCGTGCCGCCAAGATGGGCATCAGCGATCCGAAGAAGATCTACACCATGGAAGAAATGGCCAAGGGCGACGTGCTGTTCGCGGCCACGGGTGTCACCGACGGCAATATGCTGTCCGGCGTGAAATTCGCCCGCGACTATATCCAGACCCACACGATCGTCATGCGTTCGCATTCGCAGACCGTGCGCGAGATCAAGGCGAAACACCAGGACATGACAAAATTCCAGTAAGAACTGGTATTTGAAACACTTTTTGCCCTGCAGTTCCTTCGGGCTGCAGGGCATTTTGTTAACTGCGTTGATGGCTCAATAGGAAATGCCCTATTGAGGCCATGCTTTTTGAGGTATTTTCAGAGCGGGAGTTCAGATCGGTGGAACAGCCATGAATATCCGAACGAAAATAACCGGTTGCCTTGTATCAACGCTCGTTCTTCTGGGCTCGCTGAACGGTGCTTTTGCGCAGGACCCATACCTTGATCTCATTCAAGGCTATCGCTCCAATTCGATTGCCGACCGGTTTCCGCAGATGGTCGGACCCTTTACCCTCGTCAAACACAGCGTCAATCCGCAGGATTTCAGTGTGACGGCCGAATATGAAGCCGTTGACGCCAGGGCGACGGTGACGATGGCTGGCGTCAGGGCCAGCAACAAGGATGCCGCCTATCCGATCAAGGACGGTCCCGACGATCCCGTTGTGCGCGATCTCTTTGAAAAGGCCACCCAGTACCATTCGACCCAGCCCGGCGAAATCGCGGTGCAGACAACGCTGCCCTACAGCGCAGGCCGGGCAATGCCGTGCGTGACGGCGGATGCGGCACAGGAGAAGCACGCCTTCCTGGTCTGCGTGATCGGCATGCACAGCCGCTATCTGCTGATCCAGCCCGTTGCCAACTACGCCAAGGGCAGCAAGGATGCGGCCGAGCGCAGCCTTGCCGATTTCGCGACGTCGATTGCCACGACGATGAACGATCTGGGGGCACCGGCGGTCAATGGTCAGGTCGCACCCGCGACAGCCCCGCAGTAATTGCTGGTTTGTGCACCGGATTGATCGTTCGAAGCATTGCATTCGGCGCAGCCGGATGATTGAACCCTTGCATGGCACCAGAACGGCTTTTCCTCGGCATTGAACATTCTGCAACCGGTCTGAAATGGGTTGACCGGCTGGGGCCGCGTGAAGCCAATATTGCGCTCGCCATGGCGCAGAACCATGGTTTTCCCGATCTCGTCACCCGCGTTCTCGCCGGGCGAGGCGTCGGAGTGGACGATGCGCCCGCTTTCATGGACCCGACCATCAAGGGCCTGATGCCCGATCCCGCATCGCTGACCGATATGGAAAAGGCGGCCGGTCGTATCGCGCAGGCCATCGGCAAACACGAGAAGGTGGCGATTTTCGGGGATTACGATGTGGATGGCGCCTGTTCATCGGCCATTCTCTCGCGTTTTCTCAGCCATTACGGCGTTGCCAACCATATCTATATCCCTGACCGGATTTTCGAGGGGTACGGACCCAATCCGCAGGCCATGCGCGAACTGGCGCAAAATGGCGCTTCCCTGATCGTGACGGTGGATTGCGGCACCAACAGTGCAGCGGCCATCGAGGCTGCGCGCGAGGCGGGTGCCGACGTGGTTGTCCTCGACCATCATCAGGTCGGCGGCGAATTGCCGGCTGCCGCCACGGCGGTGGTCAATCCCAACCGCGAGGACGATCTGTCCGGGCAGGGCCATCTTTGCGCGGCAGGGGTGGTGTTCCTCACCCTGGTGCAGGTTCTGCGCACGTTGCGCGCGCAGCGCATTGCAACGGGAACGCTGGCGCCGGATCTGTTGTCGATGCTCGATCTGGTGGCGCTTGCCACCGTGTGCGATGTGGTGCCGCTGAAGGAGCTGAACCGCGCCTTCGTGGTCAAGGGCCTGCTCGTCGCGCGGGCGCAGCAGAATGCCGGGCTGGCCGCCCTGGCGCGGGTGTCGCGCATCGGCGAACCGCTCAGCGCCTTTCATTTCGGCTATCTCATCGGTCCGCGCATCAATGCGGGCGGGCGCATCGGCGATGCCGGGCTTGGCGCGCGGCTGCTGACACTGGACGATCCGAACGAGGCAGCGCGGATTGCCGCCGAGCTTGACCGGCTCAACACCGAGCGGCAGGCGATGGAAACCGTGATGCTGGAGCAGGCGGAAGCCGAAGCCATGCTGGAAATGTCGAGCGGTGGCGGACCCGCCGTTCTGGTAACGGCCAGCGACGACTGGCACCCGGGCATTGTCGGCCTGATCGCGGCGCGGCTGAAGGAACGGGCCCGGCGCCCGGTCTTTGCCATCGCCTTCAATGTCAACGGCACCGGCAGCGGTTCCGGCCGTTCGATCAGCGGGTTTGATCTGGGAAAACTGGTGCGCAGCGCCGTGGATGCCGGGCTGCTGGTCAAAGGCGGCGGCCATGCCATGGCGGCTGGTATCACGGTGGAGCGCGGCAAGATGGGCGCGCTGCGGGCCTTTTTCGAGGAGCAGGCGGCCGAAATGGTCGGCCAGCTGCGCGAGAACCAGTCATTGGCCATTGACGGTGCGCTCAGCGCATCCGGCGCAACGGTGCCGCTCTACGAGACCATGGAGCGGGCCGGGCCGTTTGGTTCCGGCCATCCGCAGCCGGTGCTGGTGCTGCCGCACCACCGGCTCGTCGATGCCCGCACCGTCGGGACGAACCATGTCAAGGCGACGCTGGCGGGCGCCGACGGCAAGCGTATCAACGCGATTGCCTTCCGTGCAACGGGCGGGCCGCTGGGCGATTTCCTGTTCGGCAATCTCGGCCAGTCCATGCATGTGGCGGGCAATCTGGCCTTGAACCACTGGAACGGCTCGACAACCACCCAGTTCCGCATCATGGATGCCGCGCGGGCTTGACCGTGTGTCAGCAGGGATAGCGGCATTTCCCGATTCAGTTTGCATTGAACGGTTGCATGTTCTATTTTTGTTCTCATTCTGCAGCGAGAACAGAACCCATGCGTAAACCGACCCATCTGGAAAAGCTCTATCTGGATTTCGACAGCTTTTTTGCCAGCGCCGAGCAGCAGCTCGATCCGGCGTTGCGCAACCGGCCGGTCGCGGTGGTGCCACTGGATTCGCCGCATACAAGCGTCATTGCCGCCAGCCGCGAGGCAAAACCCTTCGGCATCAAGACGGGCACCTCTGTGCGCGATGCCCGTGCGCTCTGCCCGGATATCGTGTTTCTCGAAGCGCGGCCCGATGTCTATGTGAAGATGCACAACCGGATTCTGTCGACCATCGAGACCTGCGTGCCGATTGCCGCCGTGCGCTCGATTGATGAGGTGGCGTGCACGCTGCTGGCCTCCGAAGCCAGGGACCCGCAGGGGCTGGCGGCGCGCATCAAGCGGGCGCTGCACGAGGAAATGGGCGCGGTGCTGACCTGTTCGATCGGCGTTTCCCTCAACGAGCTTCTTGCCAAGATCGCGGCCGAAATGGACAAGCCAGACGGCTGTGTCGTGCTGGATCATGATGACCTGCCGGGGCGGCTATTCGACCTCCGGTTGAAGGATTTGCCCGGTATCTCCAAGGGGATGGAACAGCGCCTGGGGCAGTCCGGCGTGAACGATGTGCGCGGTCTCTGGGCGCTGGCGCCCAAACATGCCCGCGCCATCTGGAACAGTGTCGAGGGCGAGCGTTTCGTCTCGGCGCTGCATGGCTATGCCGTGGAAAAGCCGGAGACGGTCAAGCGCATGTTCGGTCACGGCCGCAATCTGCCGCCGGATTGGCGGGCGCCGGACAAGGTGCTGCAATGCGCGCGGCTGCTGTGCCTCAGCGCCGCGCGGCGTTTGCGCCGATCGCATTACCGTGCCGGAGCGCTCAGCTACACCGTCGGGACACGCTGGGATAGCCGCGTGACGGTGGAAGGCCAGTTCCGCCCGGCGCGGGATGATCACAGTTTTCTTAATTGTCTCAATGATTTGCATGAGAAATTGATCAAGGCAGGTGAAATGAAGAAGGTCAATTCGGTCACCGTCGTGCTGCATGATCTTTCCGGCGAGACGGAAGCAAGCCTTGATCTGTTCGACACGCGGGGGATGACCGAGCAGCGCGGCCAATGGGAGCGCGTTTCGGACCTGCTCGACAGGGTGCGGGTGCGCCATGGCTCCAAGGCGCTCAATCTCGGGCTGACGACCGGGCCCGGCAATTACATCGGCTCCAAGATTGCCTTTGGCCGGATTCCGGAACCGGAAGATTTTTGAGGAGAGATACGGGCCATATTTGCATCAGCATCGTGCGTGGTTCGACAAGCTCACCATGAGGGAGAGTGAGGATTGCAGGGAGCTAAGTTCTGCAACGTTTGTGATTGATCTTGCACCAAACCACATCCCTCATGGTGAGCTTGTCGAACCACGCACAATATGGCTCTGCAAACGCATGGTTTGTGGAAACTCGTTGCATAAAACCGGCGGCGTGTTTCCACGCCGCCGGCCATGCCATTACCGGTTGTCCAGTTCTGCGCGCACCAGTTGCAGGCCGCGCCGGGTCACCCGGTAAGGGCCGCCGCCGGAGGAGGCGATGGCCTTTTTCTGTTTGAGCTTGCGGAAGAGCCTGATGTCACAGGCCGTGTAGCGGGCACCATCGCGGGTCAGGCAGATGATATCCGTGATGGCCTTGCGCTCATCTTTTTCAAGCAAGATTTTGCCGCCCTGGGCGAGCAGGTGAAGTATGCGCTGTTCGTCGCGCGAAATGTCCATTGATCCAAGTCCTGGGAAAACGGGCAAAAGCCCATGAGAACACGTCCGCTGCCAAAGAACTTTGGCGCGGGGCTCCTGTTTTCACGCCCCAACCTTCAAAGAAGCTGGGGCTTTAGCGGGACTCAGACTGATTAGACATAAACACTCCATCGGTGTGGACGAGCCGTATAAAAGAAGAAAACGGCGATGTCAAAGCGCCGGGCACGGCACCGCTACAGATACCGGCGCCTGTACTCCGCTGGTGTCACGCCCACATGGCGGACAAAGGCACGGCGCAGTGTGTCGGCATCGGCAAAACCGCAGTCAACGGCAACCTGCTTCGGCAGCCGGTGGCTGGTTTCCAGAAGCTGGCGAGCGGTGTTGATGCGTGCCGTTTCCACCCACGCCGCGGGTGTAACGCCGACTTCCTGCTGGAAGATGCGGGCAAAATGGCGGGGGCTGAGACCCGTACGCTGTGCCAGGCTGGCGACGGAGTGATCTTCCGAAGGATTGGCGGCAACCCAGCGCTGCACCTCCTGCAAGACGGAGCGCCCGCCCGGTTCCGCTTCGCCGCGGCGGCTGAACTGCATCTGTCCGCCGGGCCGCTTGAAGAACATCACCAGCTGCGCGGCGACTTTCAGGGCGATATCACGGCCAAGATCCTCTTCGACCAGGGCGAGCGCCATGTCGAGACCGGCGGTGACACCAGCCGCCGTGCGCACAGGGCCATCGCGCACATGCAGCGCATCGGCCTCCACCCGCAGCGCGGGATAGGTTGCCGCGAGCACATCCGCCATGGCCCAGTGCGTGGTCACCCGCCTGCCATCGACAAGCCCGGCAGTCGCAAGAAGGAAAGCGCCGCTGCACACCGAACCGAAACGCCGCGCCTGAAGGCAGGAGGTCCGCAGCCATTGCCGCTGCTCCGCGGTCAGGCGGATGTCGGCTGCATGCGGGCAACCGGCAACCAGCACCGTATCGCTGATATCGGTTTGAATATCCGTCGTGACGCGGTCCGGTAGCAGACGTACCCCGGACGAACTGCGGATCGGTCCGGCTTCTGCGCCGACCACCTGCAGTTGATATTCCGCGCGTCCAGCCTGCACATTCGCCTCGGCAAAGACGTCCATCGGCCCGGAGACGTCGAGAAGCTGAACGCCGGGCATGGCCAGAAGGGTAATGGTTCGCATGTCTCGCTCCATGGCATCGGAGGTCGTACATTGGCAGAATATGACGTGTCCAGTCAATTGCTGCCATAAAGTGTACCCCGTAGATTGAGGCTCCCAAGACAAGGAGAAATTCATATGTCCCTCCCTATCGGCGGTATCGCCATTCCCGACACAAAACTGGCGCGCGGCGTGACCGAACTGGTGCGTGACACCGCCTCCGAACTGCTCTTCAACCATTCGAGCCGCGTCTATTATTTCGGTGCGATTGCCGGGCAGCAGAAAGGCCTGACATTCGATGCCGAGCTGCTCTATACGGGTGCCATGTTCCACGACATGGGACTGACCCATCAGCACTCCAGCGCCGATGAGCGGTTCGAAGTCGATGGTGCCAATGCCGCCCGCGATTTTCTGCACGGCCACGGCATTGCACAGGCGGATATCGACACGGTGTGGACGGCGATTGCCCTGCACACGACGCCGGGTATTCCGCAGCACATGCATCCCGTCGTCGCTCTCGTGACCGCTGGCGTGGAAATGGACGTGCTGGGCCTGACGTACAAGCAGTACAGCGATGCGGAGCGCGAGGCCGTGGTCAGGGCTTTCCCGCGCAGCGCGCATTTCAAGGAGGATATCATTCAGGCCTTCTATGACGGCATCAAGCACAAGCCGCAGACGACGTTCGGCAACGTCAAGGCCGATGTGCTGGCGGACAAGGATCCGCATTTCCATCGCGGCAATTTCTGCGACGTGATCCGCTGCTCGCACTGGAAGGCCTGAACGGTTTCCTCAGTCCTTGGTGAGTTGCAGCGGATGACCGTCGCGTTTGCTGATGATCGTGTCGACAAGGCCCCAGTCGAGGCCTTCCTGCGCGGTCATGAAATGGTCGCGGTCGAGGGTTTTCTCGACCTCTTCCACGGTGCGTCCGCAATGCTCGGCATAGAGCCGGGTCATACGCCGCTTGACCACCGCCATTTCCTGCGCCTGAATGAAAATATCCGAGGCCTGTCCCTGAAAGCCGCCGAGCGGCTGATGCACATGCAGGCTCGAATTGGGCAGGGCGGCGCGGTGGCCGGGTTCGCCCGCCATCAGCAGGAATGAACCCATGGAGCGCGCCGTGCCCATGCACAACGTGGCGACCGGGCAGGTGATGAACTGCATCGTATCATAGATGGCAAGGCCCGCCGTGATGACCCCGCCGGGCGAGTTGATATACATGGAAATGGGTTTCTTCGGATTTTCGGATTCGAGAAACAGCAGCTGCGCGCAGATCAGCGCTGCCATGCCGTCCTCCACCTGACCGTTCAAAAAGACGATCCGTTCGCGCAGCAGGCGGGAAAAAATATCGAATGACCGTTCACCACGGCTGGATTGTTCCACGACCATAGGGACGAGCTGCATCATGTCGCGCATGGCGAACACTCCTTCATCAGTTGTATTTCTGTATGTTTAAGCGGCGAGGCGCATGGTGGTCGGCGGCGCGTTGCCATTGGCCGCGGTGCGACCAAGCGGCTTCACCGCCAGCACCGGTTCATGCACGATGCTGAAAATGGTCCCGCCTGATCCATTGGGATTGAGCCGGAAGGTGACGATGCTGTCAGCCACGGCATCATCCTCTTCGCGCATGGAATAGCGGACGAAACGCTCGGTGTCGGCTTCGATCATTTCAAGCGAAATGCGCGGTGGCTCCTGCGGCGCCTGCGGGTCGGGCAGCAGCCAGCGGGCAACGAACTCCGGTACGGTCAGCGCGCGCCAGACTTTTGAAGGCGCGGCATCCAGATCATATTCATAACGCAGTGCGGTATCGGCTTCCGCGGTCTCGCTGGTCATTGATCCATTTCCTTCAAAAGCTGTTTCAACTCATCGACGCGCTGCGGCCAGAAGGCGCGGTAGCGGTGGAGCCATTGGTGCAGTTGCGCCAGGCCGTCGGGATTGACCCGGTAGTGAACATGGCGGCCCGACTTCTGCTCGGCGACAAGGCCGGCGGAGCGCAGGACGGCCAGATGCTGCGACATGGCGGGCTGTGAAAGGGAAAACCCCTCGCGCAGCTCGGTCGCATTCTTTTCGCCATCGGCCAGCCGTTCGAACACGGCGCGGCGGGTGGGGTCGGCAAGGGCCTTGAATATATCGACTTCGGACATGCCGATACATAAGCATAGACTTATGTGAGTCGCAAGCGTGATTTTTGCGGGCGAAGGAAATGAAAACCCGGCCGTGGGGACGGCCGGGTTCGATGGCATAGGAGCGGGTGAATGCTTGAGGCCGCCAGTGCCTAAGCCTGCGATTGCTGGGCGAAAGCGAAGATGAAGGCGGCGAGGGCTGCGAAATTTGCCACTGTCCGCACATGGTTCCACGGCAGCCAGTCATTCAGATAGGTCGTCCACGCACTCGCGCCTTCGGCGCTTGTCGGGCTGATTGCAGCCAGTGTGTCATTCAACGGCACGTTGAACACCATGGTGACAATGATGGTGCCAACAAGGAAAAGCACGCTGCCGGCAAGCAGCGCCAGCGACCCGGATTCACCCCAGCGCATGACACTGACCACGCCGAGGACGACACAGATCGCCGCGGTGCCGAAAAACGCCAGGGAGAATGAGAAATTGAGGATCGTCACGTTGATCGAATTCATCGCGGCGATACCCTGTTCGGCTGGCAGTTTGGCCAGCGCGGTCATGACGAAGCTTGAAAAGGCGAAGAACAACCCTGCCATCAGGCCGCTTCCCAGGGCGGCCAAAAGGGTGAGAATAGGTAGCCACATGTTACTGTCCCTCCGAAATATCCGACCAGATGCCGGTTGCTGCTGTTTCCTGAACGTAGTGCGAGAAGTCACGCGGGGCGCGGCCCAGCGCCCGTTGCACGCCATCGGCGAGATATTCGTTGCGCCCGTCAAGCACCTGGGTGAAGAGCTCGTTGAGCAGGCCGACGATCTCAGGCGGAAGCTGTTCCTGCGCCAACCCCTGCGCGAACTGTTCCGGCGTGATCGTCACATAGCGGATATCGCGTTTGACGGCGCTGGCGATTTCTTCCGTCGCTTGCGCAAAAGTCAAGAGACGCGGCCCCGTGACCTCATAAAGCTCACCGATATGACGGTCGTCGGTCAGCGCTGCCGCCACCACATCGGCAATATCGTTCGCATCGATGAACGGCTCGCCCACATCGCCGACCGGCAGGGCGAGTTCGCCGGCAAGAATGGAGGCCAGCATGACATTCTCGCTGAAATTCTGGGCAAACCAGCTGGCGCGGACAATGGTCCAGTCGGCGCCGGACTGCTGAAATGCCTTTTCGGCACGCTGGGCTTCGTGTTCGCCGCGTCCCGACAGGAGCACGAGCCGTTTCACGCCATTGTCCACGGCAAGCCGCGCGAACGCCTCGACGGTTTGTGTCGCACCGGGAATGGCAATGTCCGGATAATAGGTGATGTAGGCGGCTTTTACGCCCTCAAGTACGGGAAGCCAGGTATTGCGGTCTTCCCAGTCAAAGGCCGGGTTGCCGCTGCGCGAACCGATGCGCACGGGCACATTCTGCGCCGTGAGCCGTTCCGCCACACGGCGTCCGGTCTTGCCCGTACCGCCGACGATGAGAATGGGTTTTGCTGTCGATATGCTGCTGCTGGTCATGGTGATCTCCCTTGTGTAAATATGAGCAATACTCACATTTGCAATATGTGATAAATCCTCATATTCTGCGAGTCAAGCGGAATTTGAGAACCTTGGAGATCCTGCCCATGAACGAGATTGCGTCTGTTGTGCCTGCCTCCGGCGACAGGGAAGCCACCATGCCGCGCAAGGAGCCGACGCAGCGGCGCAGCAGGGAGAGGGTGGAGCGTATTCTGTCCTGTGCCTCGACGCTCATCGCCACGGGCGGCAGCGACGCCATGCGCATGAGCGATGTGGCGCAGATGGCGGAAATATCGATCGGGTCGCTCTACCAGTATTTTCCGGACAAGGGATCGATCATCCGGACGCTGGCGGAAAGGTACAATGCACTCGGGCGCGAATGCATTGCGGACGCGTTGCAAAACGTCAGTGATATGAAGGGCTTGCAGTCATCTTTTGCAGAACTGATCGATACCTATCACGCGATGTTTCTGGCCGAACCCGTCATGCGCGACATCTGGTCGGGAACGCAGGCGGACAAGGCGCTGCGCGATATCGATCTGCATGACAGCCGCCTGAATGGCGCCGTGCTTGCCGAGGCGCGTTTGCGCATCAACCCGGCGGCGGACAGGGCGACGCTCGAAAGCTCCAGCTTCCTGATCATGCATCTGGGCCAAGCCACCATGCATCTGGCGATTTCCGTCGACCGCGGGGAAGGCGATGCGCTGGTCGAAACGTTCAAGCGGATGGTGCTGCGGGAAATGCTGGCGGGCTAGAAAAGGCATGCATGCGCCAAGCCTTTTGTGTGATTTTCACCCCCCTCTGTCCTGCCGGACATCTCCCCCACAAGGGGGGAGATCAGCTGTCACAACCGTTTCAGCTAATCTTCAACATTGAAAATAACGCACAAGCGTTCATGCCGATGTGATCTCCCCCCTTGTGGGGGAGATGGGCGACAGCCCAGAGGGGGGTGGGAACAGCCAAGCTGTTGTTTTATAAGAAACTCACCGCCAACTTATCCACGTTCTCCCATCCGCGCTTATCCTTCTCGTGTCCTTTCCGGCGGGAATGCTTCCGGAAACCTTCGCAAGTCGGGAAAGGATCGGTGCTTCGGCTTCACAGGGAGGAAAACCTGTGCGGCCGGGGAGGTTTGGCTCAATGGTTGCGCATTGGGTAAAACCCTCAAAAACGCCGGGGCGGGTGGTCCCCAGGATCGCAAGCATTGCATACCAGAATACCCAAGACCCGCGTTCCAGGGACCGCCCGTCTTTCCCATCTTTCAACGGCCAGACGCAATTGCGGGCGTGGCAACGGAGAAGAGCGTTGCAGAACAATCCTGCGTGGTTCGACAGGCTCACCATGAGGAAAGTTGAGGATTGCAAGGAGCACTATTCTCGCAACTTTTGCGATTGGCATTGCAACCAAACCACCTCCCTCATGGTGAGCCTGTCGAACCACGCACCACGCACGTGATATCCCTTGGTCTATCGAACCGCTGCAGAGAGTTCCTCGACCGTGCACAGCATCGCGTCGCCCATATAGGCCAGGTTGGCCATTGACCGCTCCGCCGCTTCCGCGTGGCCGCCGCCGCAGGCATCGGTCAGGACGACGGGGATGAAGCCAAGATCGGCGCCGTGACGAACCGTCGGATCAATGCCGATTTCCGTGGCAATGCCGCAGATGATGAAACTTTTGAGACCGCAGTCGCGCATGGCGATGGCCAGCGGCGTGCCTTCGAACGCCGAGAACGTGATCTTGTCGAGAATGGCTTCGTCGTCGCGGACGGCCAGTTCCGGGGCGAGTGCAAAGCCGGGACTGTCGCGCAGGAACCATGGCTCGACATTTTGAGCGGATGATTGGCGCTGCCACGCCATCATCTGCCTGTACTGAAATACGCCAGCCATTTTCTTGGGCAGGGACATATGGCGCATGAAAAAGATGCGGATACCGGCGGACCGGGCGATATCGAGGGTTTGCAGCACCTTTTCCAGAATGGCGCCGCCGTCCTGCATCTGCCGCAATATGCCGACCTGCATATCATAGACGACCAGCGCCGTTGTCTCGGGCCTGACCGTCTCGGCAAGGGTTTCGGGGATGGCAAGGCCATAAATGTTCTGCATCGGTGTCCTCCGAATGTGGCGGGCGATCCTCTCCCGATGACCGCTGCCTGGAATCGAGCCTAGCATTGCTGCGCCGGAAAAACAGGCCGAAGCGGCGCATTTCCGCAATCGCGCGGCTTCGGGATGGAGAAACACTTGCCTCACGGGGCTGTTTCGACTAGCCAGTAGACAGACAAATTTAGCCAGGAATGACAGCCCAGTATGACTCTCGTTGATACCCGTACGCCCGAACCCAAGCGTTTCATTTCCGGTGCCACAGGCGACTGGGAAATTGTCGTTGGCATGGAAGTGCATGCGCAGGTCACATCCAATTCGAAGCTGTTCTCCGGCGCTTCCACGACATTCGGTGCCGAACCCAACGAAAATGTCTCGCTGGTCGATGCCGCCATGCCCGGCATGCTGCCCGTCATCAACGAATGGTGCGTGCGCCAGGCGATTCGCACCGGTCTTGGCCTGAAGGCGCAGATCAACCTGAAATCGGTCTTTGACCGGAAGAACTATTTTTATCCGGATCTGCCGCAGGGCTACCAGATTTCGCAGTTCAAGCAGCCCATCGTCGGCGAAGGCACGATGATCATTTCGGTCGGCCCCGACAATAAGGGCCAGTTCGAGGATATCGAGATCGGCATCGAGCGTCTGCATCTGGAACAGGATGCCGGAAAATCCCTGCATGACCAGAATCCGACCATGTCCTACGTGGACCTCAACCGGTCCGGCGTGGCGCTGATGGAAATCGTCTCCAAGCCGGACATGCGCTCGGCCGACGAAGCTAAGGCGTACCTCACCAAGATGCGCACCATCGTGCGCTATCTCGGCACCTGCGACGGCAACATGGACGAAGGTTCCATGCGCGCCGACGTCAATGTCTCGGTGCGCAAGCCGGGCGGGGAATTCGGAACGCGGTGCGAGATCAAGAACGTCAACTCCATCCGCTTTGTCGGCCAGGCGATCGACTATGAAGCCCGCCGGCAGGTTGCCATTCTGGAAGACGGCGGATCGATCGATCAGGAAACGCGCCTGTTCGACCCGGTGAAGGGTGAGACGCGCTCCATGCGCTCCAAGGAAGAAGCGCATGACTATCGCTATTTCCCGGATCCCGACCTTTTGCCCCTCGAATTCGAGCAGTCCTATGTCGACGAGCTGCGGGCCGATCTTCCGGAGCTGCCGGACGACAAGAAGGCGCGGCTTGTTTCAGTGCTCGGCCTTTCCGTCTACGACGCCTCCATTCTGGTGACGGAAAAGGCGATTGCCGATTATTTCGAAGCGGTGGCTGAAGGCCGCGACGGCAAGCTTGCCGCCAACTGGGTGATCAACGATCTGCTCGGCGCGCTGAACAAGGCCGGCAAGGGCATTGAGGAATCCCCTGTGTCGCCGGATCAGCTTGGCGGTATTATCGACCTGATCAGGGACGGCACGATTTCTGGCAAGATCGCCAAGGACCTGTTCGAGCTTGTCTGGAACGAGGGCGGCGATCCGCGCGCGCTGGTCGAAGAGCGCGGCATGAAGCAGGTAACCGATACTGGCGCCATCGAGAAAGCCGTCGATGATGTCATTGCCGCGAATCCTGATAAGGTCGAGCAGGCGAAGGCAAAGCCCACCATGGCCGGCTGGTTTGTCGGGCAGGTGATGAAGTCCACTGGTGGCAAGGCAAATCCGCAGGCTGTCAGCGATCTGGTCAAGGCAAAACTCGGGATTGTCGATTAAAGCATGTGGATTCGAAGCGCGACGAAGGACGATCTGGCAACTGTCCGTGAATTGCTCGTAGAGACTTGGCACGCCACCTATGACGATGTCTACGGCGTCGAAAAGGTCAATGCGGTCACCAATCGCTACCACTCGCTGGATGCCTTGAAAAAGCAGCTGGCAAAACCCTATTCCGAGTTCATTCTTGCCGATGATGGCGCCGATCTCTATGGCATGGCCTATGCCTCGCAGAGGGATCACAAGCTGGCGCTGCTCAACCAGCTCTATGTGCACCCGGAAAAACAGAGCAACGGCGTGGGTTCGCTGCTTTTGGCGGAAGTGGAAAGCGCTTTCCCCGGCGTGTTCATGCTGCAGCTTGAGGTGATCGAATCGAACCAGAAGGCCCGCCGCTTCTATGCAAGCCGGGGCTTTGATCTGACCGGCGCGCGGACGGACAATTGGGGGGAAGCCAATTCCGGTATTTCCGTGCTGGTCATGGAAAAATCCCTGTCAGGCTATGAGCTTGCGCCGTGACCTCTGCCGCTGAGCCCGTTTTTCGCCGCGCCGAGCGCGCGGACTTGCCGGCGCTGATTGCAATTTTCGCCGAGGATGTGCTTGGCGGCCATGGCGACACGACGGATCCCGAATTTTTCACGCGCTATGCGCGTGCCTTCGATGCGATTGAAGCCAGCAATTGCGACGAGCTGATTGTCGGCGTGCTGGAGGGGGACGTGGTTGCCACGGCGCAGGTAACGTTCACCACGACATTGCCCAGCCGCGGTACCACCAACATGACCATCGGCGCGGTGCAGACGCGCAGCGACCTGCGCGGCAAGGGGATCGGCGCCAAGCTGATCCAGCATTGCGTTGCGCTGGGCAAGGCGCGCGGCGTGGGGCTGATCCAGCTGATGTCGAACGCCAAGCGTGTGGATGCGCATCGGTTCTATGAAAGGCTGGGGTTCAAGAAGAGCCATGCCGGTTTCAAAATGCTCGTGGAAGCCGTGCCAGCGGCAACTTGACCCTTGCTATCCCCTGGCGATACGGCCATAACCCGAAGAGTTGAACGACATAGTTCGAAGCAGGATTGCAATGAAGACCTTCCTTTTACAGTTTTTCACCTGGTGGAACAGTCAGACGATCGGTACGCGCGTCTTTACCTGGCGCAAGGGTACGAAAGTCGGTGAGGACGAGTTCGGCAATGTCTATTACGAAGGCACGCAGGACTCCGAAGGCCGCACACGCCGCTGGGTGATCTACAAGGGCTATGCGGAAGCCTCAGCCATTCCTGCAGGCTGGCACGGCTGGATCCATCATCGCGCCGAAACGCCGCCATCGCGTGAAACCTACAAGGCGCATGCCTGGGAAAAGACCCACCAGCCGAACCTGACCGGTTCCGCCGCTGCCTACCGTCCGAAGGGCTCCATTGCCCATGGCGACAATCGTCCTGCGGTAACGGGCGATTATGATGCGTGGACACCGGGATCCTGAGCGGATTTTCTTCTGCCACAATTGGCGATTATCGACGGGCTGGTATGAACCTGTCCCGTCAGCCTGAACACAGCCGGAATTGAAATGATCCGTCCCAACTTGTCCTTTCTGTTCCACAACAAAGCCCGTCTTCTCGCGGCCGGTTTGATGGCTGCCGGCCTTTGCGCACCGGCGCATGCCGCTGACGACAAGATTTCCAATCCGATCGCTGTTTTTTCCGGGCTCGACAAGATCACCGGACGAATCACCTCGTTTGACGTCTATATCGACGAGACGGTGCAGTTCGGCGCGCTGCAGCTGACGCCGCGCGTTTGCTACACGCGTCCGGATACGGAAACACCGAAAACCGATACCTTTGTCGAAGTGGATGAAATCACCCTCGACCGCAAGATCCGCAAGATTTTCTCGGGCTGGATGTTTGCCGACAGCCCCGGTCTCAATGCCGTCGAGCATCCGGTGTATGACGTCTGGCTCAAAGGCTGCAAGCAGTCCTCGGACGTTCCCGCGCCAGCCAAAAGCTGATCGATCCCGGCACTTGAGCACCGGGATCAACTGCCCAAACCAGATTACATCGGTTTGGCGTGGTTGATGATCCAGGGTGTGCCGAAACGGTCCACCAGCATGCCGAAGCGTATCGCCCAGGAGGTTTCGCCGATAGGCATGGTGACGTTGCCGCCCTCGCTCAATGCACCATAGATCCTGTCGGCTTCTTCCGGGGAGTCGAGATGAAGGGCAACCTGCATACCCTGCATTTTCTGGAAGTATGGTGGCGGTGAATCTGAACCCATCAACGAATTGTCGCCGACCGTCATATGGACGTGCATGATCAGATGTTCCGACCCGGGCATCTGGGCACCTTCCGGCATATCGCCGAAGCGGCCCATGAACTGGATCTTACCGTTCAGGACCTTCTCGTAGAATTTGAATGCTTCTTCGCATTGTCCGTCAAAATTCAGATAGGCATTGATTTTCATAACAGTTCTCCTCGCATGGATTGGGTCTTCCCGTCCAAGGACGTATGGAGAGATCACAACCCGACACTGTTCATCAGAAAAATATTCGGCCGGTCTGCTCCCGTCGACAGTTACGGCCAAGGGCACAATACTACAGATTCATCCGAGGACTATGACGTTTCAAAACTCTGCTGACTGCGCCAGGGCATTGTCGAGCATCTTCTGGTATTGCCGGCGGGGAACTTCAACGGCGCCGAAGCTTTCCAGATGGGTTGTGGTGAACTGGGTGTCCAGCAGGGTAAAGCCCTTTTCGATCAAATGGCTGACCAGATGAACGAGGCAGACTTTCGATGCATCGCGCTGGCGCGAGAACATGCTTTCGCCGAAAAATGCCGATCCCAGCGAGATGCCGTAGAGACCGCCGACAAGCCGATCCTCCTGCCACGCTTCGACCGTATGGCAGTGGCCAAGGGCAAACAGCTTGCCGTAGGCTTCGCGGATGGGTTGGTTGATCCACGTGCGGGCACGTTCGCCGCTGCCGCTGGCGCAGCCGTTGATCACGCCGGTAAAGTCCGTATCGAAACGGATATCGAAGCGCCCCTGGCGGATGGTTTTGCGCAGGCTGTGCGAAACGTGAAAATTCTCGAAGGGGATGATGCCGCGCCGTTCCGGACGAACCCAGAAGATTTCCGGGTTGTCAGCCTCTTCGGCCATGGGAAAGACCCCGGTTGCATAGGCGCGCAGCAGCAACTCGGGGTCTATTTTGAAGGTCTCTGCCGGGTCCTTGCCCGTCATGCCTCTTCTTCGGCAATAGCGGTATCGCCGGCCAGATATTTTTCGAGCCAATGGATATCGTAGTCGCCGTTGGCGATATCAGGATTGTTGATCAGGTCCTGAAACAGCGGCAGCGTCGTCTTGATGCCATCCACCACGAATTCATCCAGCGCCCGGCGCAGACGCATCAGGCATTCCACGCGGTTGCGGCCATGCACGATCAGCTTGCCGATGAGGCTGTCGTAATAGGGCGGAATCTTGTAGCCGGTGTAGACGCCGGAATCGACACGGATGCCGAGGCCGCCTGGCGTGTGGTAGTGGGTGATCTTGCCGGGCGAGGGCGCAAAGGTGCGGGGATCTTCCGCATTGATGCGGCACTCGATGGCATGGCCATGGAAGCGGATATCGTCCTGGGTGACGGAGAGACCGCCGCCGGATGCGACACGGATCTGTTCATGCACGAGATCGATGCCGGTGATGGCTTCGGTGACCGGATGCTCCACCTGCAGGCGGGTGTTCATTTCGATGAAATAGAACTCGCCGTTTTCGTAGAGGAATTCGATCGTACCCGCGCCGCGATAGCCCATATCGGCCATGGCGTTGGCGCAGATCATGCCGATGCGGTCGCGCGCATCCGCATTCAGAGCGGGGGAGTTGGCCTCTTCCCAGACCTTCTGGTGGCGGCGCTGCAACGAGCAGTCGCGTTCGCCCAGATGCACGGCCTTGCCCATGCCGTCGCCCATCACCTGAACTTCGATATGGCGTGGCTTCTGCAGGTATTTTTCGATGTAGACGGCGTCGTCGCCAAAGGCTGCGCCGGCTTCGGAGCGGGCGGTCGACAGGGCGATGGACAATTCGTCTTCGCTCAGCGCCACCTTCATGCCGCGTCCGCCACCACCGGCCGAAGCCTTGATGATCACGGGATAGCCGATTTCGGCGGCGATGCGCGCGGCTTCCTTGTCATCGGTCACGCCGCCATCGGAGCCGGGAACGACGGGGATGCCCAGGCGCTTTGCGGTGCGCTTGGCTTCGATCTTGTCACCCATGATGCGGATATGCGCCGCGGTGGGGCCGATGAAGGTGATGCCGTGCGCTTCGAGGATTTCCGCGAACTTGGCGTTCTCGGACAGGAAGCCGTAGCCGGGATGGATGGCATCGGCGCCGGTGATTTCGCAAGCGGCAACGATCTGGTGAATATTCAGATAGCTTTCGCGCGAAGGGGGCGGTCCAATGCAGACGCTTTCGTCCGCCAGGCGGACATGCATGGCGTCGGCGTCGGCGGTCGAATGGACCGCGACAGTCTGAATGCCGAGCTCCTTGCAGGCGCGCAGGACGCGCAGGGCAATTTCGCCGCGGTTGGCTATGAGAATTTTCTGAAACATCACGCTCTCGATTTATTCGATCACAACTAGCAATTCGCCGTATTCGACCGGCTGGCTGTCCTCGATGAGAATGGCCGTGACGGTTCCGGCGCGCGGCGATGGAATCTGGTTCATCGTCTTCATGGCCTCGATGATCATCAGTGTCTGGCCTTCCTTGACCTTCGAACCGACTTCGATGAAGGCGCGGGCGCCCGGCGCCGGGGAGAGATAGGCCGTGCCGACCATCGGCGAGGGAACCGCATTC
The DNA here is from genome assembly GCF_058792715.1 of Phyllobacterium sp. MT110. Classification (NCBI taxonomy): domain Bacteria; kingdom Pseudomonadati; phylum Pseudomonadota; class Alphaproteobacteria; order Hyphomicrobiales; family Phyllobacteriaceae; genus Phyllobacterium; species Phyllobacterium sp. MT110. The sequence goes on along the minus strand of NZ_JBXAFE010000001.1, from coordinate 1,290,453 downwards.
TTTGACGGATCACCGGCAGGCTTGGCGGCATCGGCCGGCGCCGCGGAGGCGGCTGGCGCAGCGATGGCGGCGGGAGCCTGCGCATAGACGGCCTGCGGTGCTGCAGCCTGCATCGTGATCTGCCGCGATACGCGAATACGCAGGTCGCCCTGTTCGATCTCGATATCGGTAAGATCCGTCTCGTTCAGAATTTCTGCGAGATCGCGGATCATGACCTTGTCGATCCCGTTGTTTCTGCTAGCCATGCTTTTTCAAGCCCCTTATTTCTGTTCGGCAGCCCTTGTTATTGCGGTGCCGCTGCTTTGACGAGTGCGCGCAAGCCCATCACATAGCCATCCACTCCGAAGCCACATATCACCCCTTTGGCCAAAGGGGAAACGTAGGAGTGATGGCGGAATGACTCGCGCGCGTGAATATTGGACAGATGAACTTCCACCAGCGTGACGGCAGCCGCGCGGATGGCATCATGCAATGCGATTGATGTATGCGTATAGGCAGCCGGATTGATCAGGACAGCGGCGTTTTTCTCGCCTGCCTCCTGAATCCAGGAGACCAGATCACCCTCATGATTGGACTGGCGGAATTCGATCCCGGCGCCCAGCTTTTCCGCCTCGGCACGGCAGAGAGCTTCGATATCGCTCAACGTGGAAGCGCCATAGATTCCCGGCTCACGCTTTCCCAGCATGTTCAGGTTCGGGCCATTGAGGACAAAGATCAGCTGTTTCATACCATACCGGACATAGTGACGGGTTTCGGAACCCGATGACGGGTCCCATATAGAGCAATGGATAGCCAAATGGAACTAGTTCTCTTTTCCGGATGGCGAAGCAATCCACAAGGAAGGTAGCAGGTCCGATGTTTCTCCACCGGACGAAACTGCCTGACAAAGCGGGTGTTCGCCAGCCGAAAAATCACGCGATTGCCTGTCCGCAAATGGTTTCTGCAGTCATTGGCATGAATGCAGCGCTATTTGTTGCGAATATGGCTGATTTTTTCCGCCAGTGCATCGGCACCGAGGGCACCCGGAACCACCTCGTTGCCGATGATGTAGGACGGTGTGCCATTGATGTTCAGGGCATTGGCGAGGTCGTAGTTCTGCTGGAAGGCTTGGGCGATATCAGGTGACTTCATCTTTTCGCGGATCGCTTTCTCGTTGCCGCCGAGCTTGACCGCAATCTGCATCGCCGCGTCTTCCGTGGCGCGGCCGTCACGACCAAGAAGGTCGCGGTGGAATTCCAGGTATTTTTCCGGCATCAAGGCCTTGAACGCCTTGGCGACAATGTGGGCCTTGGTGGAGTCAGGTCCCAGAATCGGGAATTCCTTCATCACGAAGCGCAGCTTCGGGTCGCTCTTGAGCAGGGCATCCATATCGGGCAGGGCGCGCTTGCAGTAGCCGCAATTGTAGTCGAAGAACTCGACGACGGTGACATCGCCCTTGGGATTGCCGAAGACGGCGTCGAGCGACGAGTTGAACAGCTTGTCGTGGTTCTGGCTGATGACCTGACCCTGCGCCTGCTGCTGCGAGGCTTCCTGCTTGGCGCTGAGCGCCGCCTGCGCTTCAAGCAGCACTTCCGGGTTCTTGATCAGGTAATCCTTGATAATGGCTTCAACTTCGGCGCGGTTGACGGTGGAGGACATGGCAGGCTGCGGCGTTGCAGCCGTGCTGGTCTGTGCCATGACAGCCTGTTGGCTGAAACCGAGTGCGGTCAGGACCGCGAGGCCTGCGGATGCACTTACCAGAGCGACTTTTTTCATAACGTCATGTCCTTGTTTATATCGGTGTTGGCAAAAAGCAGGATGATCATGCTCAATTGCGCTTGGAATTGATGATGTCCTGGGCGCGAACCCAGTCTGGCGATCCCTTTGCAAGGGCGCGCTGGGCCCGTATGGCGAAGATCTGTGCGTCCTGGATCTTGCCGGAATAGTATTTTTCCTCAGCTGCGGCGAGGTCCGAACGCGGTCCGTCGCCAAGCTGGCCATAGGCCTGCGCCAGATAGCCGTAGCCGTCGGGGAATTCGCGGTCCCGGTCGATCCCGGCCTGAATTTCCTTGATCGAAGCCTTCAGGTTGGCGGGCGTGCCGCTCAGCATCAGCGCGCGGCCATAGGCCATGCGGATCAGGCCCGATTTGCGCGGATCAAGCGTGCTGGCCTTCTGGTAGGCCGCCGCTGCCTCCATCACCTTGTTCTGCTTCAGGAGGATTTCGCCGCGCATTTCGTGAAAATAGGGATTCTTCGGCTGCTCGCGGATGAGCGCATCGATCTTTCCGAGTGCTTCCTGCGACGAGCCGTTGAGGTAGGTGGCGATGGCATTGCCGTAACGGGCGCCGATATTGTTCGGGTCCTTGCGGAAGTTCTGCAGCACGCTGGCGCCGCCGCCGGTATAGGCGGCGATCTTGCCGCGCATCAGATCATGACGCTGCTGCAGAGCAGGACTGTCCGTCTTGTCGAAATAGGGGCTGGCGCGGGCGAGCGTTTCCAGATTGGCAATGCGCTCGCGCGGCATGGGATGGCTGATGCGGTAGGGATCGGTGCGTGTGCCGCTGAGCGACAGGGCATTGGAGAAACGCTCGAATGTCGTCAGCATGCCCTTCGCCGATTGCCCGGTATTGGCGAGATAGGTGATCGCCGAGCGATCCGCTGCCATTTCTTCCGTGCGCTGATAGCTCAGCAGGCTGCGCATGGCCATCTCCGTACCGCCCATGGCCACGCCTGTCCCGGCCTGCGCCATGCCGCCCTGCTTGGTCGCGGCCCCTGCAACGGCGGCACCAAGGCCAACCAGCCCGGCAACAACCGCCATGGTCTTGGCGTGCGCCATCTGTTCCCGCAACTGGAACTGGTGCCCGCCCGCCAGATGCCCGGTTTCATGGGCCAGCACCCCGATGATCTCATTGGGTGTTTCGGCCTGCAGCAGCGCCCCGGTGTTGATGAAAATACGCCGGCCATCCACAAACGCGTTGAAACTGCTGTTGTTGACGAGAACGATGCGAATGGCGCGTTTGCCCAGACCCGCCGTGTTGATGATCGGCGTGGCGTAGTCGGTTACAAGCGCTTCGATTTCAGCATCGCGGACGATGGGAACGTTGGACTGTGCCGCAGCAATGCTCGTCTGGACCAGGCTGACAGCGCCCGCAACGAGAGCCGCGACCGTGCTGCGCGCCATGGCAGTCAACGATTGACGGGAAATGATCTGTCGAACTGTCATCATGGCTTATTCGTATCGAAGTCGGTCTTTGAAGGAAAGAGAAGCAAACCGTGTTCTCTTTTTTGTGAGATGGCGGATTATTCCGGCAAATCTGAGGCCCGGCTTAAGGATAGCGCGGGCCTTGATAAAGAAGAACCGGCAAAGATGCCGGTTCTTCAGTTCAGTTATCCACGCGTTTCTGGCTCTCAGAAGAAACCCTTCTTCTGCCACCAGCCGCGCTTCGGCGACGCTTCGCCGTCCTTCTTGTCCTTGGGGGAGGTGGACGTGACGACTGGCGTGCTGTTTTCCACCTTTGCCGATTCCGCCTTTGCCGGGGCAGCGGGCTCCGGCTGGATTTCCGCCGGAGCGGCAGCTGGCGCCTCCGCCTCGACTGCCGGTGCAGGCTCGGCAACCGTTTCCTCGGCAACCGCCTTCTTGGCGGTCTTGCGCGGTGCGCGTTTCGGCTTGGCTGGAGCCTCGGCTTCGACGGGCGCAGTCTCGGCTGTGGCTTCTGCGACCGGCTCGGCTTCGGCCTTGGCGCGCGGCTTGCGGCGGGAAGGCTTCTTGGCCGGTGCGTCTTCGGCAACCGCCGGTTCCGCTTCAACCACGATGTCAGCAACGACAACCGTCTCTTCAACCGCAGTCGCCTTGGTTTCAACGGCCGCTGGCTTGCTGAAATCCGGCAGAGGGATGGTCACGAAGACCGGTTCCGCATCGGGCACGGATTTGGCAGCAATCTCCTGATCATCGCCATCTTCCGGACGACGGTTCTTGCGTCCGCCGCGACGGCCGCGCCGGCGCTTCTTGCGGCGTTCGTTCTCTTCCTCGCGGGCTTTGGTTGCTGCTGCATCCTCGCCTTCGACGGCCGGAACATCCGCATCATCACCATCGGTGTCACCGCGCACGGCCTGGCCGGGCTCGCCGGCTGCCGCTTCCTGGCGGTCACGACCGCCGCGCCGCCGCCGCTTGCGCCGGCGTTTGCGGGATGATTCGTCCTGATCGCCGGTGCGGGCGGTTTCACCGGGCTGGGCTTCGCTGTCGGCGTCTTCGTCGATCTCCTCGATCACCGGATCGGTCTCGTCGAAATCGTCGACAATGCCAAGGGCCGGCGTTTCCGTCAGCGGAACAATCGGACCAAGCGCAATGGAACCCTTGTCGATGGCGAAATGCTGCGCACCCACGCTCTCGTCGGCCTCGATGCTGATCGTCAGGCCAAAACGCGCTTCCAGATCGGCAAGGTTCTGACGCTTGTGGTTGAGCACATAGAGCGCCGTTGCAACCGTGGTGCGAACGATGATGTTGTTCTGCGAATGACGCAGCAGATATTCCTCGATCGAACGCATGACATGCAGTGCGATGGAGGAGGCGGAGCGCACATGGCCGGTGCCGCCGCAATGCGAGCAGATCTGCGTGGTGCTTTCCAGCACGCTGGCGCGGATGCGCTGGCGCGACATTTCCAGCAGGCCGAAGTGGGAAATGCGGCCGACCTGAATGCGGGCGCGATCGTCCTTCAGGCAATCCTTCAGGCGCTTTTCCACCGCACGGTTGTTGCGGTTTTCTTCCATGTCGATGAAGTCGATGACGATCAGACCGGCAAGATCGCGCAACCGCAACTGGCGCGCGACTTCATCTGCCGCTTCAAGATTCGTCTGCAAGGCCGTATCTTCAATCGAATGTTCGCGTGTCGACCGTCCGGAGTTGACGTCGATCGCCACCAGAGCTTCCGTCTGGTTGATGATGATGTAACCACCGGATTTCAACGTCACCTGCGGCTGCAGCATGCGGTCGAGCTGCGCTTCGATGCCGTTGCGCGCAAAGATCGGCGTCAATTCGCGATAGGGCTGCACCACCTTGGCATGGCTCGGCATGAGCATGCGCATGAAGTCCTTGGCCTCGCGGTAACCGTTTTCACCGGCGACGAGCACTTCCGTGATGTCCTTGTTGTAGAGATCGCGGATGGAGCGCTTGATCAGGCTGCCTTCCTCGTAGACGAGGGTCGGCGCACTGGAGGCGAGGGTGAGGCTGCGGACATTTTCCCACAGGCGCATCAGATATTCGTAATCGCGCTTCACTTCCGGCTTGGTGCGCATCGCACCGGCCGTGCGCAGGATCACACCCATGCCCTTGGGCACTTCGAGATCCTTGACGATATCCTTCAGGCGCTTGCGGTCCTGGATGCTGGTGATCTTGCGCGAAATACCGCCGCCACGGGCGGTGTTCGGCATCAGGACCGAATAACGGCCAGCGAGCGAGAGATACGTGGTCAGGGCTGCGCCCTTGTTGCCGCGCTCTTCCTTGACAACCTGAACCAGCAGGATCTGCCGGCGCTTGATCACGTCCTGGATGTTGTACTGGCGGCGCTGGAAGCGCTGATGCGTCGGAACTTCTTCCATGGCATCTTCGGCACCGATGGAATCGACTTCGTCGAGCTCGTCATGCGGCTCTTCCTTGTCGTCCTGCGACCGGCGCTTCGACCGGCGCGGCTGGTGGTCGCCGTCGTCAGCCCTTTCAGCGGCATCCGTGGCAGCGTCGGCCGCATCGTTGGTGTCAACGACAACGGCTTCCGAAATGACATCGGCGTCGATGGCGGCAGCAAGTGTCTGCCCGCCATTGTTTTCGGAAGAGGGGTTTTCATCCGATGCAGCCTGCTCCGATGATTCGTGGCTGTCGCCAGCTTCATCGGCGGCAGCGTTCTCGTCATCCGCCGAATCGAGCTTGACCGATTCGTCGCCCTGGCGCGTGCCGCGACGGCTGCGGCGGCGATTGCGCTGTCCGCGATCGTTGCGATCGCGGGTGCGCTGCTCGCCGGCTGCTTCTTCGTGGTCTTCGTCCTGGCTGGCTGCCTCGGCTTCCGCGTCGATCAGGGCCTGACGATCCGCCATCGGAATCTGATAGTAGTCAGGATGGATTTCGCTGAACGCGAGAAAGCCATGGCGATTGCCGCCATATTCAACGAAAGCTGCCTGAAGCGATGGTTCTACACGTGTGACACGCGCGAGATAGATATTGCCTTTGATCTGTTTCTTGTGTTCCGACTCAAAGTCAAATTCTTCAATCCGGTTGCCGCGAACCACGACAACGCGCGTTTCCTCCTGGTGGGAGGCGTCGATTAGCATTTTGTCCGACATTATGATTCTTCTCCCCGGCTGAAACGCTCAAAACGCGGGACAACCGGGACGCCCATAGGGGTGCCGGAGCCGCGGTTTCACATTTGCCGGATATATTAAGGTTCGCAGAAACAGACAGACACGGCATCACGCGGTGTTGCTTTTCAGCACCCGCGGCTTTCAAGCCGGTAATAGTCACGCCTGTGTCAAACATTTCTGTTCCTGACGAAACGACCTCTACGAATGGCATGCTCTGAAGCATTGCCGACCCGTTACTGCGCCGTGCGTCTTTTCGGACGCACAGAGGCGCAGTAACAACTAAGATTGCGCATAATCCTTATCCAAAAATCGAAAATGATCTTTGGGGTTATGCGGTAACACCCTCGAAAGGGCTGGCTCGACGCGCCTTGTCTGCGCCATCTGCCGTTCACACAAAGCGCAGCCGACATTCCCTGTCTGCTCACGCCAAATTCTTTTCCGGTTACCACAGCGATGCTTCGCTTCTGCCACTCCGTGTCTCTGCCTTCAGTGTCAGCCGGCCAATTGCCGTGACATAGCGAGCATGATTCCGGATGGCGGAAAGTAACCCACCTTTGCTTTTAGGAGGTGTGTCGCGTTATGACAAGGCCTTCTTCATAATCGTGTCATCGCTATGGCACAGAAGTGGCGGTCACGATAACAGCGGGATAACGGGGATAGGCGGTTAATAAGATTAAATTAACCACGACGAGTTACCTATCATTCACATATAATGTGGCTCCGTCTGATACGAAATAGCACCAGAGGGGATGATTGCCCGGCACGCGCCGGCGTCCATCTGCAATGACATGAATGTGATCTGCCGGTTTTTGGTAACAGTCTTTCTGGTCTCGATTGCTGTCGCGCAATCCGGCCAGGGCGCGTTTGCGGCCGATGAACTGGCGGCGCTGACCTATCAGGCGGCTGGCGACGAACTGCGCACCCGCGTCGTGATCAATTTCGACCATGAGCCAGAAGTGTCGACGCTGCTGCTCGGCGAGCCGCATCGCCTGGTGATCGATTTGCCGAAAGCCGTCTTTGCCTTTGACAAGAAATCACTGGAGCCGCGCGGACTGATCGACAATGTGCGTTACGGGATGATCAGCGATGCCCGTTCGCGGCTGATCTTTACCATGAAGGGCCCGTTCAGTGTCGAACGCGTCGACGTGCTCAAGAATGACAACAGTCCCGGTTATCGCCTTGTTGCCGATCTTGTCGCCTCGTCGGACCGGCAGTTTGCCGATGCCCTCAAAAACCAGAATGCACCCACCGCATCCACGCAGGTTGGCCCCAAGGGCGACCGCGTTGCCAGTGCTGCGCCCGTGGAAGTCAGCAAGGCGCCCAAGCCGTTCACTGTTGTCGTGGATGCGGGGCATGGCGGCATAGACAGCGGAGCGGAAAGCACCGGCGGCATCATGGAAAAAGATGTCACCCTGATGTTCGCACGCGAGCTGCGCGATCAGCTGAGCAAGATTCCCGGCCTGCGGATCGAGATGACGCGTGACAGCGACGAATTCCTGCGCCTGCCGGAACGTGTGCGCATCGCCCGGCAATATGAGGCTGATCTGTTCATCTCGGTGCACGCCGATACGATCAACCAGCGCAACATTCGCGGCGCGACGGTCTATACGGTTTCCGACAAGGCGTCCGATGCCGCATCGCGCGCCATGGCCGACCGCGAAAACAAGGCCGATGCGGTTGCCGGTGTTGCCTTTGACAATGAGACGCCGGAAATTGCCGATATTCTCATGGATCTGACCCGGCGCGAGACGCATACATTCTCGCTCAGTTTCGCCAAGGGCGTGGTGCGGGCACTGAAGGGCGATGTGAACATGATCAACAATCCGCATCGTTTCGCCGGGTTCCAGGTGTTGCGGGCGCCCGATGTGCCGTCTGTGCTGGTTGAAATCGGCTATTTGTCCAATGACGAAGACGCAAAACTGATGCTCGACCCGGCATGGCGGACCCATGTGGCGGAACGGCTTGCTGCGGCCGTTGGCGAATTTTCAGGAAAAAAGACAGCAGGCGCATCGAATTGACAGTTTCCGACAGCGTTTATGCAACGATTGACCATCCGACAGTTCGCGGCGCCTAATATACTTGTCTGTGCGTTGCCGAAACTCCACAATTGGTATTTAAATTGTGCGCAGAACCGGGTTGTCCTTGCCTTTGTCACATTTGTCGCTCAATTGCGTCACTGAATTTGCCGGGCGTTGTGTATTCCGGTTGGAGTACCGGGAAACTGCTTCCCGGAGTGCGATTTGCATTGACCAAGATCGTGCATCGATTATCGACATGCCAAATGGATGAAACGGGTTCCGGATACAAATGATACGCTTGATCGGATATTTTTTCGGAATCGGTACCGTCGTCGCGCTGCTGGCCGCGGGCGGGGCAGCGCTCTATGTGGTCAAAGTATCCAAAGACCTGCCCGATTATGAAGTTCTGGCCAAATACGAGCCGCCTGTCATGACGCGCATTCACGCGTCCGATGGAGCGCTGATGGCTGAATTCGCCCGGCAGCGCCGCCTCTATCTGCCGATCCAGGCCATTCCGGACCGGGTGAAGGCCGCATTCGTGTCGGCGGAAGACAAGAATTTCTATCAGCATCCGGGTATCGACATCAGCGGTCTTGCCCGCGCCGTTATCGTCAACGTGCAGAATTGGGGCTCGCGCCGCCCGGTTGGTGCGTCCACCATTACCCAGCAGGTGGCAAAGAACTTCCTCCTGTCGTCCGACCAGACGATGGGCCGCAAGGTGAAGGAAGCCATCCTGTCCTTCCGCATCGAGCAGGCCTATTCGAAGGACCGCATTCTCGAACTTTACCTCAACGAAATTTTCTTCGGTCTCAATTCCTACGGTATCGCCGGTGCGGCGCTGACCTATTACAACAAGTCGGTCAATGAGCTTACCATCGCCGAGGCGGCCTATCTGGCTGCGCTGCCCAAGGGACCGTCCAATTATCATCCGTTCCGCCAGACGGAGCGGGCGCTGGAGCGCCGCAACTGGGTGATCGACCGCATGGCCGAGAACGGCTACATCACAACGGACGAAGCCAAGACGGCCAAGACCGAACCGCTCGGTGTTACGCCGCGCCATACCGGTAACTACCTGTTCGCGTCCGAATATTTCACGGAAGAAGTCCGTCGCCAGATCATCGGCAAGTATGGTGAAAACGCGCTCTATGAGGGCGGGTTGTCCGTGCGCACCACACTTGACCCCAAGATGCAGGTGCAGGCCCGCGCCGCCCTGCAGCACGGGCTGTTCAAGTATGACGAAGCCAAGGGCTACCGGGGCCCGTACAAGACGATTTCCACAATCGGCGACTGGGGTATTCCTCTGGCCGAGATCAAGCCGTTTTCCGATGTTCCGGACTGGCAGCTCGCGGTCATTCTCGAGGTAACGCCGACACAGGCGGTCATTGGCCTGCAGCCTGAGCGCAACGATGCCAACAGTCTGGTTACCGCGCGCAAGAAGGGCACGATTGCCGCTGCCGATATCAAATGGGCCATGAATCTCTACAAGGATGGCAGGCGCACATCGGTGAAATCACTGGAGGGCGTGTTCAAGCCCGGTGACGTGGTGTTCGTGCAGAAGAAGGAAGGCAGCGATACGGCCTTCGATCTGCACCAGGTGCCGGGAATCGAAGGCGCGATGGTTGCCATGGATCCGCATACCGGCCGTGTGCTCGCGATGGTCGGCGGCTTCTCCTTCGCCGAATCGGAATTCAACCGCGCCACGCAGGCCATGCGCCAGCCGGGTTCCTCCTTCAAGCCGTTCGTCTATTCGGCCGCGCTGGACAATGGCTACACCCCGGCATCGGTGGTGCTGGATGGCCCGATCTCGATCGACCAGGGCGGCAGCCTCGGCATTTGGGCACCGAAGAATTATGGCGGCAAGTTTGCCGGCCCGTCCACCCTGCGCTACGGCATCGAGCAGTCGCGCAACCTGATGACGGTGCGTCTGGCGCAGGACATGGGCATGAAGCTCGTTGCCGAATATGCCGAACGGTTCGGCATCTATGACAAGATGCTGCCGGTTCTGGCCATGGCGCTCGGGTCGGGCGAAACCACCGTGATGCGCATGGTGACGGGCTATTCGATCATCGCCAATGGCGGACGCAAGATCACACCATCGATCATCGACCGCGTGCAGGACCGTTACGGCAAGACCATCTTCAAGCACGATGAACGCAAATGCGACAACTGCTCTGCCGAGGACTGGAAGAACCAGCCGGAGCCGGAGCTGGTCGATGACCGCGATCAGGTGCTCGACCCGATGACCGCCTATCAGATCACGTCGATGATGGAAGGCGTCATCCAGCGCGGTACGGCAACCATCCTGAAGAGCCTCAACCGTCCGATCGCCGGCAAGACCGGTACGACGAACGACGAAAAGGACGCCTGGTTCATCGGCTTCACACCGGACCTCGTTGTCGGCCTCTATCTCGGCTACGACACGCCGACGCCCATGGGCCATGGCGGCACCGGCGGCGGCCTTGCGACCCCGGTCTTCAAGGATTTCATGGATGCTGCCTTGAAGGGCCAGCGTTCGGTTGACTTCCGTGTGCCGGAAGGCATGACCGTTGTGGCGATTGATCGCAAGACCGGTATGCGCGCCACCGAAGGCCAGCCGAATGTGATCATGGAAGCCTTCAAGCCGGGCACAGGCCCTGCGGACAGCTATTCCGTCATTGGCGCGAATTCCTTCTCGGAAGGAGCGCCCATGGAGGTGCAGTCTCCGAACGTCAACAGGGTCATTCAGGGCGGCGGCGGCGGACTTTTCTGACCGATCGAGCCGGTGAACTTTCGTAAAGTCTGAAGACTTTACATCGCGCGGACCAGTGAATATGGTCCGCCGCAATTCGAAAACAATGAAAAAGCAGAAGGAACGGACAGCCAATGCGCGCTGAAATCGAGACGCTGGTCGACGAGATCAAGCAGGCCATAAGCCTGCTGAGGAGGCATCTTTGACTGGGATACGTCAATCAAACGCCTTGGCTATCTGAACCAGCTTGCCGAAGATCCCGCACTGTGGAATGACGCGCAGGAAGCCCAGAAGCTCATGCGCGAGCGCCAGCAGCTGGAAGACGGTATCAACTCCATCCGCACGCTCAGCCAGTCGCTCGAAGACAATATCGAGCTGATCGCCATGGGTGACGAAGAGGGCGACAAGTCCATCGTCACCGAGGCGGAAGAAGCCATTCGCGCCATCAAGGTGGAAGTGGACAAGCGCCAGATCGATACGCTGCTGTCGGGCGAAGCCGATGCCAATGACACCTATGTCGAAGTGCATTCGGGGGCAGGCGGCACGGAGAGCCAGGATTGGGCGTCGATGCTGCTGCGCATGTACACACGCTGGGCCGACCGCAAGGGCATGAAGGTCGAGCTGCTCGAAATCCACGACGGCGAAGAAGCGGGCATCAAGTCGGCCACCATCCTGATCAAGGGCCACAATGCCTATGGTCTGATGAAGACCGAATCGGGCGTGCACAGGCTGGTGCGCATCTCGCCGTATGATTCCAATGCGCGGCGGCATACATCCTTCTCCAGCATCTGGGTCTATCCCGTCGTCGATGACAATATCGAGATCGCGGTGACGGAATCGGATGTGCGCATCGATACCTATCGCGCATCGGGTGCCGGCGGCCAGCACGTCAACACGACGGACTCGGCGGTGCGCATCACGCATATCGCAACCGGTATCGTCGTGCAGTGCCAGGCGGAACGCTCGCAGCACAAGAACCGTGCCACGGCATGGTCGATGCTGCGTGCGCGGCTCTACGAAGCGGAACTGGAAAAGCGCGAGCAGGCGGCCGATGCCATCTCCGCCTCCAAGACGGATATCGGCTGGGGCCACCAGATCCGCTCCTACGTCCTGCAGCCCTATCAGCTGGTCAAGGATTTGCGCACCGGTGTCGAAAGCACCAGCCCGCAGGATGTGCTCGACGGCGACGTCGACATGTTCATGGAAGCGGCTCTCGCGCACCGCGTGCACGGCAGCGATGTGGAAGTCCAGGATATTGCTTAAATCCAGGCGTACTGTCTGAATAAAAATCCCCGGCTGGAGATGTCCTGCCGGGGATTTTTTATGATGATCCGAGCTCCTGCATCCAGGAGTTTAAAGTTCCGCGGCGACCTCGCGCCCGATGGTCAGGAAACCCGCAGGATTGACGGCGCTGCCGTTCCGGCGCACCTCGTAGTGGAGATGCGGGCCGGTCGAGCGCCCGGTGCTGCCGACCTTGCCGACGACGTCGCCGATCCTGATTTTCTGACCGGGGGTGACGAGAATCTGGCTCATATGGCCGTAGCGGGTGGAGAGGCCGTTGCCGTGGTCGACCTCCACCATATTGCCGTAGCCGCCATTGTAGCCCGCTTCGGTGACCGTGCCGTTGGCTGTGGCGCGCACCGACGAGCCGCTCATGGCGCGAAAGTCGATGCCGGAGTGAAACGCCATCGAGCCGATGATCGGGTCCTTGCGCACGCCGAACGTGCTGGAAACCGGCATGCCGGGGACCGGATTGGAAATCGGGATGGATTTGGCAAGGGCCTTGGCGCCTTCCAGCCGTTCGAGCGCCTGATCAAGATCGTTCAGCTTGGCGTCAAACGGGGCAATGCTGCCGGCGGGAATGAACGGGCCGCCCGTATCCGACTTTTCATCCAGAACGGGTTTCACCCCGGTTGCGGCAAGCGCTTCCATGATCTTGTCGGCATTCTCGTAGGCCGTATTGGACAGCGCCTGCATCTGGGCGATCTGTTTGGTCTCGATATCCGTCAGCGATGTATTGACCGATTTCAGCAGCAGTTCGGCCTTGTCGACACTCTTGCGCGGCTTGTCATCGCGCGGTGCCGGTTTGCGGGTCACGCTGGTCGGACCGGTGATGATCGGATCGATGCCATAGAAGGCATCATCGTCGTTCGATTTGACGATATCCTGGCCGTTGCTGTCCATCGGCGCATTGCTGTCCGCCTCGGGCGGAATGGCAGCGCCGGCATGTTCCGCCCGCTGCAGCATGGGGGCAAGCTTGGCATGGCGTTCGGTAAGGGATTTCTGCCGCTGGATGAGTTCGGCGACCTTGCCTTCCATCGCCTGCTGGTCGAGCAGCTGGCGGCTGGTAACCTGATCGAGCTGGGTGCGCAGGCTGGCGATACGGTCTTCATAGGCCTGCTGCAGCCGCGCCTGACGCGCGACGCTGCCATTGATCAGGTCGTCGCGGAAAACCAGATAGGAGGTGGCAATGAGGTAGGTGCCCGCCAGCGCAAAGGCCAGTGTGCCGCCAAGGATGGCGGCCCAGGGGCGCAGGGTGAAATGACGGATCGTTTCGCCCCGCGCGATGATGATCGTGTGGGGTTCCTGCTGGTTGCTGAAGATGGGGGAGTGTTTTGCCTTCTTCATGGCCGCTTCGCTCGTCATTTTGCAGCTTCAATTTATAGAAGGCATTACACCCCGTTATGGTTAACAAATCCTGACGGAGCGCCGATTTTCCATCAATTTCAGGTAGAAAGCGGTTGAGTTCGGTCTAGAGAGCCCTGGTTGCTTCGAGAACTTCGGCCGCGTGATTGGGAACCTTCACCTTGTTCCATATTTTTGCGATCCTGCCGTGCGAATCGATCAGGAAGGTGGTGCGTTCAACGCCCATATACTTGCGGCCATACATGCTTTTTTCGGCCCACACGCCATAGGCTTCCAGAATGGTCTTCTGCTCATCGGCGACCAGATCCACCTTGAGATCGTACTTCGTCTTGAACTTGTCGTGCTTCTTGGTCGGATCGGGCGACATGCCGATGACCTTGGCTCCAAGTTTGTCGAATTCCGGCTTCAGCCCGGAAAACTCGATGGCTTCCTGGGTGCAGCCGCTCGTATCGTCCTTGGGATAGAAATAGAGAACGACGGGTTTGCCGCGCAATTCAGCCAGGGAAAGCGTTCCGCCGCCGTCGCGGGGAAGGGTGAAATCCGGGGCGGAACTGCCGATATCGAGCGTTGTCATAGGAAAGCCTTTCTTTCATCATTGAATGCGCGCCTCAGTTAGGCAACTATAAGAGAGGCACGGGAATCGTCTACGGTTTCCCACATGATTCCTCAATTGGCTTGGGAATTTGACAGAGAAACCGAAAAGAGTCCGTTTTACAAAGCGGGACTTTCTAAAATTTCATCATTACCCCTCTGCAGTCGAGCAAGGCGAGGTGCCCGTGGCCATGCCCGCGCGCCGCTCGCGGTTTCGTTTCGCCTGCGGGGCACTTGCGTCATTCCTGATTCTCCTTGTGGTTCTGGCCGGAATAGCTTTTGTCGTCCTGCGGGTGGGTATCGGCGGCGAGGCCCTGACCCAGCGCGCGCAGACCGCGCTCAAATCCGTTGTCGGTCCCGATACAGACGCGACGATCCAGTCGGCGCAAATTTCCCTCGACCAGCGCAAGCACGTCGCGCTTGAGGCGCGCAACGTCAATATTTCGGACGTCAAGCGCGGGGTGGAGATCAAGAATATCCGTTCCGTGCGCATCGGTCTGGCCACCCTGCCGCTGCTGCAAGGCGACGTCAAAGTGCAGAGCCTTGAACTCACCGGCGCGCAGATCACGGTTGGTGCCAGCCAGGAGCCGTTCGACTTCATGTCGATCCTGCCGCAGGATGATCGCGGCCTCGTCAACCTCGACGGTGTGTCCCAACTCATTTTCACCGGATTGCAAAATGCCGTTTCGCTGCTGGATCAGCGGGAAACCCGTGACATCACGGTTGCCGATACACGCTTTGATTTCACCGTTGCAGGCCGGCCGGAAAACCTGCGCATCATCCATCTGGAACTGACGGAAACCGGCGGCCCTGTTGCCATCAAGGGCACGGTGGAATGGCGGGGAAAGGTCATCGACGTCTCGGCACAGGTCAAGCGCGCGGCCCTTGGCGCCAGAATCGATTCGTTCTCTTTGGCGATCAGCAGGATTCCGCTGATCGGCAAACAGGGCGAAGCACCTGTTCCCGATGCCGATGGCATAAAGCCGGATACATCCTATCTCGCCTATAACAATGAAGCCGAAATCCGGCTGGACGGCGTTGCGGGAGCGGACACCATACCCATGCGGATTTCCGGTTCGCTCAATGTGAGCGAAGGACCGGTGAGCATCGGCAATGTGGAAGATATGGGTGCCGGTGCCCAGATCAATTTCGAGCATGTTTTCGGTACTGAAAAGGTCGAGATTACGCCGTCAGCCATACATTTCGGCGGTTTCAAAGGGGTTGTCGAGGGGGCGGTCGGACCCGAACCGCTGCCGGAGGACGCGACGGCTGTCGCTGCCGTTGCCAATCCCGGCTATCGTTTTGAACTGATCACACAGGAAGCCGTTTCCGCTCCAGCGGATTCGAGCGAGCCGCCGCTCGCCTTCAATGCCCGCATTGCCGGCCGGTTTGCGCCTGGGGAGGCCAAGCTGGACATTTCCGAGATTGCCGTGCGCGCCGATGGCGAAAGCGAACTTTACGGGCAGGGCAGTGTGGTGTTCGGCAAGGGTTCGCCAGCCATGACATTGGCGCTGCGCATACCGAAAATGCCCACCGCACAGGTGAAGCAGCTCTGGCCGATCTGGGTGGCGACCGGCGCGCGCCGCTGGGTGCTCGACAATCTGTTCGGCGGCGATGTCAGGGACAGCCGGGTGGACGTGATGTTTGCCGCCGGCCGTTTCGACGGTCCCGGCAAGCCGCCGCCGCTGACGGCGGACGAAGTGCAGGTCGATTTCAATGTGCAGAACACCCGTTTCGATATTGTCGGCGATCTGCCGCCCATTCGCGATGCGGATGGTGCAATCAGCGTGCGCGGCGCCTATACCACGATCAAACTGCTGAAGGGCTCGGCGTTTACGCCCGGTAACCGGGAAGCGCATATTGTGGACGGCACGCTGATCATCCCGTGGGGCCCGCAGCGTCCGGTGCTGTCCGAGCTTGATCTGAATATTGCCGGCGACGCCTCGGCCATCGCCGAAATCGCCGGTTTCAAACCGATCAATGCGGTGAAAGGCGTGCCCTTTGCACCCGCTGATATCAGCGGCGATGTGAAAACCCATGTGCTCGTGACATTTCCGGTCACTCGCCATGCGCCGGAGGGAAGCCTGCAATGGTCGGCGGAGATCGCCCTGAACGGCGTCAACCTTGCCAAAAAGGTCGATGGCCAGACCATAACCAATGCCAACGGGACGCTGAACGTCAACGACACCGAGGCGAATATCGATGTCAAAGCACAGCTGAATGGCGTGCCGGCCGATATCACCATGTTCGAGCCGCTCGGCAGCAATCCGGCCAAGCGCAAACAATCGGTTTCCCTGCAGCTGGACGACAAGACGCGCAACACGCTGTTCCCAAGTCTCGATCCGTTCATATCCGGCCCGATCAGCATCAACATCGACAAGTCGGCGGATGGTTCGCAGGTCGCTGTCGCGGATTTGTCCAAGGCCGAGGTCAAGCTGGCGCAACTCGGCTGGACCAAGGGCGCAGGGGTGAAGGCCACCGCCAAGTTCAGCCTGCAGCAGGATGCGGACAATATCAGCATCCGCAATCTCGATATCGCGGGAGAGACGTTCCGGCTGCGCGGTGACATTTCCGTGGTCAAGGGCGATCTGGTGTCGGCGGATTTCAGCCAGGTCAGTCTCAACCGGACGGATGACATCGCCGTCAAAATATCGCGCACCGGCTATGGCTACCGGGCCGACGTGAAGGGGAAATCCTTCGATGCACGGTCGCTGCTGAACCAGGTGACCGACAAGAAGCAGGCAGGCGACAGCAATGACAAGAAGCGCATTCTGGTCAATGCCGATATCGATGATGTCCAGGGCTTCTATTCCGAAAGTTTCGGCAATGTCTCGCTGTCCTATGAGGGCGTCGGATCGCATGTCTCGGGCCTTGCCTTCAACGCCGTGACCAAATCCGGCCAGAAGGTGATCGCAACGGACAGTTCGGAAAGCGGTGCCCGTTCCGTCAGCCTGCAGTCGAAGGACGCGGGTGCCGTGCTTCGTTTCACCGGCTTTTATGACAAGATGCAGGGCGGCAGCATTCTTGTCGCGCTGGATTCGAAGGGGGATGGCCCCTTGCGCGGGCAGATCGATGCACGCGACTTCACCCTCGTCAACGAGCCCAGGCTGGCCAGTCTCGTGTCATCCTCGCCGAATGGCACGAGCCTCAACGATGCGGTGAAAAAGAACATCGATGTGTCGGTGGTGACCTTCGAGCGCGGCTTTTCGCAAATCGAGAAGGGCAAGAACTACATCAATCTTGCCAATGGCGTGGTCCGCGGTTCGACCATTGGCACCACCTTCCAGGGCGTGCTCAGCGATCCTCAGGGCAACATGGCGCTGACGGGCACCTTCATGCCCGCCTATGGCATCAACCGCATCTTTGGCGAATTGCCCGTCCTCGGCCTTCTGCTTGGCAATGGACGGGATCGCGGCCTGATCGGCATCACCTACAAGTTGCAGGGGCCGATCAAGCAGCCGCAGATCATCGTCAATCCGATTTCGGTGATCGCACCGGGTATTTTCCGGTCGATTTTCGAGTTTCAGTGAGAAGCTCTGGTAGTAGAATCATTGTGCGTGGTTCGACAAGCTCACCATGAGGGAAGTGGTTTGGTGCAGGTCAATCGCAAACGCTGCACAATAGTGCTCCCTGCAGCCCACTCCATTCCTCATGGTGAGCTTGTCGAACCACGCACAACCGCACTGTCAGTCCGGTCTTAGACCGGGCGAACGAGAATGTGCTTCTTCTTGCCCAGCGACAGCTTGACGATGCCGTCGCCTGTCACGTCAGCGGTCGAAACCTGCGCCTTTTCATCGGACACGCTGGCGTCATTCACCCGGACTGCACCGCCCTGAATGTGACGGCGGGCCTCGCCATTCGAACCGGCCAGGCCGGCTTTGACCAGCAGCGTCAGGATGCCGATGCCGCCCTCGAGCTCGCTGGTGGCGATGTCGATGGATGGCAGGTTGGCAGCAAGCGCGCCTTCCTCAAAGGTCGTGCGCGCGGTTTCTGCGGCCATGGTGGCGGCTTCACGGCCATGAACGATGGCGGTGGCTTCGGTCGCGAGGATTTTCTTCGCCTCGTTGATTTCCGAACCGCCAAGTGCTTCCAGCCGGGCAATTTCATCGAGCGGCAGGCGCGTGAAGATTTTCAGGAAGCGGCCGACGTCGGCATCTTCCGTGTTGCGCCAGTACTGCCAGAAATCATAAGGGCTGAAGACATCTTCATTCAGCCAGACCGCGCCGGTGGCCGATTTGCCCATCTTGGCGCCGGAGCTGGTGGTCAAGAGCGGCGTCGTCAGGGCGTAGAGCTGCGGCGTTCCCATGCGGTGACCGAGATCGACGCCGTTGATGATGTTGCCCCACTGGTCCGAACCACCCATCTGCAGAACGCAGCCATGGCGGCGGTTGAGCTCGACAAAATCGTACCCCTGCATGATCATGTAGTTGAATTCGAGGAAGGAGAGGGACTGCTCCCGGTCCAGCCGCAGCTTGACGCTGTCAAATGACAGCATGCGGTTGACGGAGAAGTGGCGGCCGACCTCGCGCAGGAACTCGACATAACCCAGTCCCATCAGCCAATCGGCATTGTTGACGAGGAAAGCATCGGTCGGACCGTCGCCAAAGCGCAGGATGCGGGCGAAAATCCGCTTGATGCCTTCGATGTTCGTGTTGATCGCCTCGGGTGTCAGCAGCTTGCGCTGTTCATCGCGGAAAGAGGGGTCGCCCACCATCGAGGTGCCGCCGCCCATCAGCGCAATCGGCCGGTGGCCGGTTTCCTGCAGCCAGTACAGCATGGTCGCGGAAATGAGGTTGCCGATGTGCAGGCTCGTCGCCGTCGCATCATAGCCGACATAAGCTGTCACTGTCTCCTTGGCGAAAAGCGCATCCAGACCGGCCTCGTCGGAGACCTGATGGATGAAGCCGCGCGTGGAAAGCGTGTGCAGAAAGTCGGATTTGAAGGCAGACATGAGTTTTTCCTGAAACTTTACGTAGGGAAGCGTCCGGCATGAAGAACGTGCCGAACAAGACGTGGCCGTTTAACATCATTCGGGGCCGAATCACAAGAAAGGGTGTGACGTGACAGCGACAAGGCGGGCAATTGGCCTGATGAGCGGAACATCCATGGATGGAATCGACATCGCGCTCATCGAAACCGACGGCAGAAACGCGGTGCAGCGCGGACCTTCGGGCTTTGTCGGCTATGACCCGGCATTCCGGCGGCAGATCGAGGCAGGGCTCGAGGATGCCAAATCCATCCGCAAGCGCGATCAGCGCCCCGGCGCTCTTGCCGCCATCGAACGGGAACTGACGCGGCGGCACGGCGAGGCGGTGCTCGGCTTCCTCTCGGATTATAAGTTAAACGCCGATACCATTGATATCATTGGTTTTCATGGTCAGACCGTTCTGCATCGCCCGCAGGAACAGCTGACCGTCCAGCTGGGTGACGGGCGGTTGCTGGCTGATATGACAGGCATTCCCGTTGTCCATGACATGCGCGCCAATGACATGGTGCATGGCGGGCAAGGGGCACCGCTGGTTCCGGTCTATCATCAGGCACTCGCGGCAAGGGTTCCGGTCGGGCTCGGCAGGGGCAAGCCGGTCGTCTTCGTCAATATCGGCGGTATTTCCAATGTCACGATCGTTTCGGCGACAGGAGATCCGATTGCCTTCGATACCGGGCCGGGCAACACGCTGATCGACCAGTGGGTCGCCGACAAGGCGGGAATCGCCTATGATGCGGGCGGTATGATTGCCAGCGAGGGCCAGGTGCTGGCCGGCGCCGTGGCGCGCTACATGGCAAAGCCGTTTTTCGCGCTGAAGCCGCCGAAATCGCTCGACCGCAATGATTTCACGCTTGAGGACCTTGGCAATCCGGAACTGGCCGATGGCGCCCGCACGCTCGCCAGGGTGACGGCCGATGCCATTCTCCAGGCCGGCGCCTATGCGCCGGAACAACCGGCGCTCTGGGTGATCTGCGGCGGCGGGCGCAAGAATGCGACCGTCATGGCTGATCTTGTCGAGGGCGCGGCCAAATCGGGTGCTGCTGTGATTGCTGCCGAGGAATTGGGCCTGAACGGCGATTCGATGGAGGCGGAGGCCTGGGCCTATCTCGCCGTGCGGGCCCTCGATGGCCTGCCGCTGACATTTCCGACCACGACGGGTTGTGATGCGGCTGTTTCGGGCGGGGTGGTGGGGAAGCCTAACCCGCAGGAGGCTAGCAGGAACATTGTGCGTGGTTCGACAACCTCACCATGAGGGATATGGAGGGTGGCAGAAAGCCATTTCTGCAACCTCTGAGACTATCATTGCAGACCATGCCTCTCCTCATGGTGAGCTTGTCGAACCACGCACAATTCCAGTGCAGCGCGTTTTTTAACGCAGACGTTTCGGCTTGGCTTCGACCAGCTCGCCGTTCAGGCGGCGGTCGAGATATTCGGAGCATTCGCCGATGACTTCATCGGTCATCCCCGTGAAGAAGTGATTGGCGCCGACCATCGTCTTCTGCGTGATGGTGATGCCCTTCTGGGTCTTCAGCTTGTCGACCAGTCCCTGCACATCCTTGGCCGGAGCCACCTTGTCCTGATCGCCATGAATGATCAGGCCGGATGAGGGGCAGGGTGCGAGGAACGAGAAATCATAGGTGTTCGGCTGTGGCGCGACCGAGATGAACCCTTCGATTTCCGGACGGCGCATCAGGAGCTGCATGCCGATCCACGCGCCGAAGGAATAACCGGCGACCCAGCAGGTCTTGGAATCCGGATGCAGCGACTGCACCCAGTCAAGCGCGCCGGCCGCGTCGGACAATTCACCCGAGCCATGGTCGAATTCGCCCTGGCTGCGGCCAATGCCACGGAAGTTGAACCGCAATGTCGTGAAGCCGCGCTGCTGGAACATGTAGAACAGATCGTAGACGATCTTGTTGTTCATGGTGCCGCCAAACTGCGGATGCGGGTGCAGGACAATCGCTATCGGTGCATTTTTTTCCATCGAAGGCTGATAACGGCCCTCAAGACGCCCCGCAGGTCCATTGAAAATTACTTCAGGCATGTGTACTCCACTCTTCGCCACAGGGCGTCTGTCGATCAGCCGGACTTGACGGCGATCAACAGCACCCATAAAACCAGTTTAGAACCGTTCAAAACTGGTGTAGGATTTTGTCTCGAAGCGGCTTCATAGGCCGGTCCGAGGTTGAATTTCAAGAAAATTGCGCTTTTTGCCGGCGCTGAGTTCAAAAGAACAGGAATCACGACAGGTATGGCCCAAAAACGCGCCTATCTCGACTACAACGCCAGTGCGCCGCTTCTTGCGGCAGCGCGCGATGCTGTTGTCGATGCTTTGGCGCAAACGGGCAATCCATCGTCTGTTCATCAGGAAGGCCGTGCTTCAAAAGCCATTCTCGAACGCGCCCGCCGCGACGTGGCCGCTCTTGTGAATGCCAAACCTGATCATGTGTTCTTTACATCGGGTGCCACCGAGGCTGCTTCAACCCTGCTGACGCCACATTATATGATGGGACGGGCGCCTGTGCGCCTGTCGCGGCTTTATGTCAGCGCCAGCGAGCACCCCTGCGTGCTGGCGGGCGGGCAGTTTGCCGCCGACCAGATCGATACGGTTCCGGTGGATCGCAACGGGCTGCTCGACCTTGAGCGGCTGCGTGCGCTGCTGGCGGCCCATGACAAGGGCGAAGGTCTGCCGCTGGTCGCCGTGCAGGCCGCCAACAACGAGACCGGCGTCTTGCAGCCCATCGATGAGATCGGCAGGCTTGTCAAAGCGTTCGGCGGCTTTCTTGTCGTCGATGCGGTGCAGGCGGCCGGGCGGATTCCTCTCGATATTGCAACAGCTTACGCTGATTACCTCATTCTCTCGTCGCACAAGATCGGCGGTCCGAAGGGCGTCGGCGCCATCATTGCGGTGTCCGATCTGGTCATGCCGAAGGCGCTGGTGCGCGGCGGCGGACAGGAAAAGGGCCATCGCGCCGGGACGGAAGCCTTGCCTGTTATAGCGGGTTTCGGCGCTGCGGCGCGGGTTGCCCGCGAACAGCTGCTGGCTGGCGGCTGGGGGCTTGCCAACCGGCAGCGGATCGAGGACGGCATCCGGGCGGTTGCACCCGATGCGGTGATTTATGGCGATGCGGCCGGGCGGCTCGCCAATACGACCTTCTTCAGCCTGACGGATATGAAGGCGGAAACCGTGCAAATCGCTTTCGATCTGGCGGGAATTGCGCTATCGGCAGGCTCTGCCTGTTCTTCGGGAAAAGTCGGGCCAAGCCATGTGCTTGCGGCCATGGGATTTGGCGATGGAACCGGGGGCCTGCGGGTCTCCACAGCGCCGGAAACCACGCAGGACGAAATTGCGCTTTTCCTTGAGGCGCTGACAAAAATTGTCGCGCGGCGGGACCGGACGAAGCCGGTTTCTGCCGATGCGGCGTGAAATATCGCAGATATCGACAATAAATAGTCGATAAATGCAAAAGAATCCGGTGAATACCGGTGTTAAATCGTGCGATTGCACACTACATTGAGGCAAATATTCAAGACGACACACGCCTTGACGTTTGCAACTGCGGGACCTTGAATCCCGCGAGGATGGAGAACGCCAATGCCTGCCGTGCAGGAAACTATTGATCAGGTCCGCACCCTGGACGTGGACCAGTACAAGTATGGCTTTGAGACCCTTATCGAAATGGATAAGGCGCCAAAGGGCCTCAGCGAAGACATTATCCGCTTTATTTCGGCCAAGAAGAACGAGCCGGAATGGATGCTGGAATGGCGTCTGAAAGCCTATGAACGCTGGCTGACGATGGAAGAGCCCACATGGGCGCGGGTGAACTACCCGAAAATCGATTTCCAGGACATGGTCTATTATGCCGGGCCGAAGAATCAGACCGGACCGACATCGCTTGCCGAGGTCGATCCCGAGCTGCTGCGCACCTATGAGAAGCTGGGAATTCCGCTGAAAGAGCAGGAAATCCTTGCGGGTGTGCGCAAGATGGGCGAACCGAGCCCTTCGGACGAGAACGAAGAAGCCAGCGACAATGTCTACAAGTCCGGCCGCGTGGCGGTGGATGCCGTGTTCGACAGTGTGTCCGTGGTTACGACCTTCAAGGCGGAACTGGCCAAGGCCGGCGTCATTTTCTGCTCGATCTCCGAAGCGATCCGCGAACATCCGGAACTGGTCAAGAAGTACCTGGCGTCCGTGGTGCCGGTTTCCGACAACTTCTATGCAACGCTGAATTCGGCTGTCTTCACGGACGGCTCCTTCGTCTACGTGCCGAAGGGTGTCCGCTGCCCGATGGAACTGTCGACCTATTTCCGCATCAACGAGCGGGATACCGGTCAGTTCGAACGCACGCTGATCATTGCCGAAGAGGGCGCCTATGTGTCGTACCTCGAAGGCTGCACCGCGCCGCAGCGCGATGAAAACCAGCTGCACGCGGCTGTCGTGGAGCTGATTGCCCTGGACGATGCCGAGATCAAGTACTCGACCGTGCAGAACTGGTTCCCCGGCGATGCGGAAGGCAAGGGCGGCATCTACAATTTCGTCACCAAGCGTGGCGATTGCCGCGGCGTCAATTCCAAGATCTCCTGGACGCAGGTCGAAACCGGTTCGGCGATCACCTGGAAATATCCGTCGGTGATCCTGCGCGGCGACAATTCACGCGGCGAATTCTATTCCATCGCCGTTTCGAACGGTCATCAGCAGATCGACAGCGGCACCAAGATGCTGCACCTCGGCAAGAACACGTCGAGCCGCATCATCTCCAAGGGTATTTCGGCGGGCAAGTCGAACAACACCTATCGCGGCCAGGTTTCGGCGCACCGCAAGGCGGAGAACGCGCGCAACTTCACCCAGTGCGACTCGCTGCTGATCGGCAATGATTGCGGTGCGCATACGGTGCCTTACATCGAGGCGAAGAACGCCACGGCGCAGTTCGAGCACGAAGCCACCACCTCCAAGATTTCCGAAGATGCGCTGTTCTACGTGATGCAGCGCGGCATTCCGGAAGAGGAGGCGATTGCGCTGATCGTCAACGGCTTCGTCAAGGAAGTCATTCAGGAACTGCCGATGGAATTTGCCGTCGAAGCGCAGAAACTGATCGGCATCAGCCTCGAAGGCTCAGTCGGATAGCCATGGGACGGCCATCATCGGCCCGTCACTCGCCAAACAAGATTATTGTTGGGATCGCCGAGGCTGATCCCGAGGAATTCAAAGGGTAATAGAATGCTGGAAATCAGAAACCTTCATGCGAAGATCGCAGATACGGACACCGAGATCATTCGCGGCCTGAACCTTACGGTCAAGGCGGGCGAAGTGGCGGCCATCATGGGACCGAACGGTTCGGGCAAGTCGACACTGTCCTATATTCTTGCGGGCCGCGAAGACTACGAAGTCACCGCGGGTGACATCCTTTACAACGGCGAGTCCATTCTCGAGATCGACCCGTCGGAACGTGCTGCCAAGGGCATCTTCCTGGCATTCCAGTATCCGATGGAAATACCCGGCGTTGCCACGATGGAGTTTTTGAAAGTGGCGATGAATTCGCAGCGCAAGGCGCGCGGCGAAGAACCGCTGAAAATCCCGGAATTCATCGCCCGCGTGAAGACGGCTGCCGCCTCGCTCGACATGGATATCGCCATGCTGAAGCGTCCGCTCAATGTCGGTTTCTCCGGCGGTGAGAAGAAGCGTGCGGAAATCCTGCAGATGAAACTGCTGGAGCCGAAGCTTTGCGTGCTGGATGAAACAGATTCGGGCCTCGACATCGATGCGCTGAAGATCGTTTCCGACGGTGTGAATGCCTTGCGCTCACCTGACCGTGCCGTGATCGTCATCACCCACTATCAGCGCCTGCTCGACTATATCGTTCCGGACAGTGTGCACGTTCTCTACAAAGGACAGGTCATCAAGTCAGGCGACAAGAACCTTGCCCTCCATCTCGAAGAGAACGGCTACGCCGATATCATCGGCGAGGCAGCCTGAGGAGCGACGTCATGAATGTTCATACAGGACGCCAGCCGACAACCGCAGAAGCGGCGCTGGTCGACTCCTTCATCGACCGGATGGGCGAACTGCCCGGCGATGCGGAAATCGTCAGCGCGCGTGACAACGCCATCGAGGCGTTGAAGACGCAGGGCCTGCCGTCACGCCGCGTCGAAGCCTGGCACTATACCGATCTGCGCACCCTTTTGCGCAGTGTCGCTGCCTATGATGGCACGGCGGGCACCAACGCCTTGCCGGCGGTCATCCCGGGATCGGCGGTTGCAACGGTTTCCAACGGTGTGGCGCTGACATCACCGCGGGTCGCCGGTGTCGAATTTGCCAAGTACAGCGACAGGCTGGCTGACGGATCGGTGATCCGCGATCTCGCCATTCGTGGCGGTGACGATGCGATCGGCCAGATCAACGCAGCCTACGTGACCGACGGCTGGGCCGTCTCCATTGCCGATGGCACGGAGCTTCAGGCGCCGCTCGAACTGCAGAATGCGCAGGCGCGCGGACAGGGCCACGTGCGGTTTGCCGTCAAATTCGGCAAGGGCAGCAAGGCAACCGTGATCGAACGCCAGACAGGCGGCGCGGGCGAGGGCTTCTCGACCAGTGTCAGCAACGTCACCGTTGCCGACGATGCGGAGATCGTCTGGATCATCCTGCGCGAGCAGGGTGTCGACGCAACGCAGCTTGCCCAGTTCACCGCGACCATCGGCAGCAATGCGAAGCTGACGCTCTATATCGTCAATGCCGGCGGCAAGCTGGTGCGGCAGGAAGTGCATGTGCTGTCGAAGGGTGAAGGCTCCGACTTCCAGTTGCGCGGCGTCAACCTGCTTGGCGGTGACAGCCACACGGACGTGACGATGACGCTCGGCCACCTCGTCGAGAACACCACGTCGGTGCAGATCATCCGCAATGTGGTGACGGACCGCGCGCGCGGCGTTTTCCAGGGGCAGATCAAGGTCAACAAGATCGCCCAGAAGACCGATGCGCGCATGGCCTGCAACACCCTGCTGTTGTCGGATGACGGCGAATTCGATGCCAAGCCGGAACTGGAAATCTTTGCCGACGACGTGGCGTGCGGCCATGGGGCGACGGTGACCGAGATCGACGGAAACCACCTGTTCTATCTACAGGCGCGCGGTATCCCGGAAAGCGAGGCACGCGGCCTGCTGATCAAGGCATTCGTGGCTGAGATCGTCGAAGAACTGGAAAGCGAACCACTGGTCGAGGCTCTGGAAGCCATTCTCGACAAGTGGCTGGCGGCGCATGTCTGATCGTTTGCCTGCCGGCTGGTCCGGCGGGCATTATTTCAGGTGAAACACCCGACTGAAACGCAGGAAAGCGCGGGCAACATGGATACGAAGATCATTCGAAGCGGTTATGATGTCGAGGCGATCCGCCGCGATTTTCCCATCCTGTCGCGCGAAGTCTACGGCAAACCGCTGGTTTATCTCGACAACGGTGCCTCCGCGCAGAAACCGCAGGCGGTGATCGACGCGATCACCCATACCTATTCGAACGAATATGCCAATGTGCATCGCGGCCTGCATTTCCTGTCGAACGCGGCCACCGATGCCTATGAAAAGGCGCGCGAAAACGTTCGCCGCTTTCTGAACGCCGGTTCGGTCGACGAGATCGTCTTCACCAAATCGGCGACCGAGGCGATCAATACGGTTGCCTATGGCTATGGCATGCCGCATATCGGCGAGGGCGACGAGATCGTCCTGTCGATCATGGAGCACCATTCCAACATCGTTCCATGGCATTTCATCCGGGAACGGCAGGGCGCCAAGCTGGTCTGGGTCCCGGTCGACGAGCAGGGCGCGTTCCATATCGAGGAATTCGAGGCACGGCTGACGGAACGCACCAAGCTGGTGGCCATCACCCATATGTCGAATGTGCTCGGCACCGTGACGCCGATCAAGGACATCGTCCGCATTGCCCATGCGCGCGGCATTCCGGTGCTTGTCGACGGCAGCCAGGGCGCCGTGCATCTGCCGGTTGACGTGCAGGATCTCGGCTGTGACTGGTACATTTTCACCGGCCACAAGATCTATGGTCCATCCGGTATCGGTGTTCTCTATGGCCGCAAGGAAAAGCTGGAAGCGATGCGCCCGTTCCAGGGCGGCGGCGAGATGATCGAAGAGGTGACGGAGGATATCGTTACCTACAATCACCCGCCGCACCGTTTCGAGGCGGGCACGCCGCCGATTGCCCAGGCCATCGGCCTCGGCGCTGCCATCGAATACGTCGAGAAGATCGGCCGCGCCGCCATTCTCGCGCATGAGGAAGATTTGCGCGATTACGCGCATGAACGGCTGCGTGAGATCAATTCCCTGCGCATTTTTGGCGATGCCAAGGGCAAGGGCGCGATCATTTCCTTCGAGCTCGAAGGCATCCATGCGCACGATGTGTCCATGGTGATCGACCGGGCGGGTGTTGCCGTGCGCGCGGGCACACATTGTGCCCAGCCGCTCTTGAAACGGTTCGGTGTAACGTCCACATGCCGTGCATCGTTTGCGATGTATAATACGAGAGACGAGATCGATGTTCTCGCCGATGCGCTGGAAAAGGCGCGGAAATTCTTTGGGTGATGACGATGACCGACAAAGTCGAAACGCTGGAAAAAGACGAAACGCTGAAGCCGGAGGCTTCCGCGGTGAGCGGCGCGGTTTCCGCTTCCGCCATTCCAGCCGATGAACTCGCCCGCATGACCGATGATATCATCGGCGCGCTGAAGACGGTCTATGATCCGGAAATTCCGGCGGATATCTATGAGCTTGGCCTCGTCTACAAGATCGACATCGAAGACGACCGCTCCGTGAAGATCGAAATGACCCTGACCGCACCCGGCTGCCCGGTTGCCGGTGAAATGCCTGGCTGGGTACAGGATGCGGTCAGCTCGGTCGAGGGCGTCGGCTTTGTCGACGTCACGATGACCTTCGATCCGCCCTGGACGCCCGACCGCATGTCGGAAGAGGCGCAGGTCGCCGTCGGCTGGTACTGATCCGTTCCGGCTGCATTGCGCTTTCGGCTGATATCCTCTCCTAATGTCTAATTGTCAGATACGTCGCGGCTCGTCACTGTGGGGTGTCCCATGCCGCAGCGTGTGGGCCGCCGATTAACGGAACAGCCCCTCAGGAGGTCCGCGATGAGTGCTTTCTGGATCGTGCGCCTCGGTATGGCAGGTGTGATCTTCTTTGCGCTCAAAGCAGCGTGGCATTGGCAGGCATCGACTGTCGTTTTGACGCGAGCGGATATTGCCGGGCTGCTCGACGCCCGGTCGGCCATGGGCGTCGTTGCCGAGTCCGCGCTGGAACAGGCGCGGCAGAACGCGCGGGGTTCCAGGGCCGCCGCCTGGGCGGGCGTGCTGGCCGCCATCGTCGGCATCGCCAGCTGGTTTTGAAGCGCCCTCAGGGCGCTTCGCAGCCTTCCGGAACGCTTTGATCCAGCGGCTTTTCGAATTTCTGCAACGTGCCGTCGAGAATGGACAAGGGAACAAAGGGAACGCCCTGGATGGCGGCATTCGCCAGCCGGAGGCGGTAGCAACCGTTGTAGACGGTGTGTTTCCCGTCCTTCTGCGTCGATTCGATTGCCAGAGGCAGGCTCCAATAGGTGGAACCAGCCGCGCCTTCGCTTTCGGATTTGCCAAGGCGCAGTTCCACCGAGACGGTGTTCTCGTACCCGGCCTGGAACTGCGGAAACGGCTGGCTATGGCCTTCCTCGGCATAGTAGCTGTAGGCGCGCGCATATTCCTGGCGGTTGATGGCATTGTAATAGGATTTGACCAGTTGCTCCGGCGTGCTGCGGTCGTCGAGATAGTCCGGTACGGACTGATTGGGCGCTTGAGCCGATTCCTTGGGGGCAGGTGCTTCCGGGGCGGCCTCGGCGGGCGCTGCTGCCGGCTTCGTTCCGGTTTCCTGCTTCGGCTCGGGCTTCTTGGTCTCCTGAGCAAGTGCAGGCGTCAGGTTCAGCGCCATACCGGCAAGGCTGGTGAGAATGAGATGGCGGTAATTCATGATTTCTGCCTTCTGCGTGCGGGTTTTTGGGACGGGACGAGTTTGAACACTTGCGGTGACGGTTGTGTAACACTAACTATGGTACAGACGGATCATTACACGATCCGAACCAAGAGAGATGAGAAATGGGTCGTTTTTCTGTCATGACGTTGACTGACGCTGCCGCTGCCCGCGTAAGCGAGATCGTGGCGACGCGCGAGAATGCGCTCGGCATTCGCGTCGGCATCAAGAAGGGCGGCTGCGCCGGTATGGAATATACCATCGACCTCGTCACCGAGGCCAAGCCTGGCGACGATATCGTTGAAAAGGAAGGCTCCAAGGTCTTCGTTGCGCCGGAAGCGGTGCTGTATCTCCTGGGAACGCAGATGGACTTCGAGGTCACGACCCTGCGCACGGGCTTTGTCTTCAACAATCCCAACCAGACGTCCGCCTGCGGCTGCGGTGAGTCGGTTGAACTGACACCGGCCAAGCCGGAAGCCCTGGCACCTGCCGCTTCCTGATTTTTCAGAAATCGCTATCCGGGACGGACGGAACGCTTTTTGGGCGTGACGTCTTCCTGTGCGCCTGCAATAATCGGGCATGGACAATGACGCGATTCACGATCTGTTTTCCGGGCTGGGGCCTGTCACCATCAAACGCATGTTTGGCGGCAAGGGCATCTATCACAACGGCCTGATCATTGCGCTTGAGGTGGCCGACGAAATCCTGCTCAAGGCCGATGCGATTTCCGCGCCCGACTTCGAAGCGGCAGGCTGCCGGCGCTGGAGTTACGAAGGCAAGTCAAAGCCCGTCGATATGCCGTACTGGTCCATTCCCGCCGATGCGTTCGATGATCCCGATGTTATGACCGAATGGGCGCGCAGGGCCTATGAGGCCTCGCTGCGCGTGGCAAGGCAAGCATAGACGTCGAGAACCGCGCTGTCGGGCTTCCACGGGCCTGTCAGGCCATCTGACGGATCAGGTCCAGGGCATGAACGGTGGGGAGTGTCAGTCTGTCCGGCAGCCTATCGAGTGGAAACCAGTCGATACCGCCGTGTTTGTCCGGTTCAAGCAGCTGCATTTCGCCGGAAAAGCTTTCCGCTTGAAACAGAACGCCGAACCAATGCTGCTTTTCATCATGAAAAAGCTGCTCGCTGAGGCCCAGCAACTTGATTTCACCGGCTTCCAGCCCGGTTTCCTCAAGCGCCTCGCGCCGGATCGCCTGTTCGGCGGTTTCCAGGAAATCGATCTTGCCGCCGGGAATGCCCCAGGCACCGGTCTCCGGGCTTTTCTTGCGCTGCAGCAAGAGGATGTGGCCGTCTCTTATGAAAACGATTCCGCATCCGACGCCCGGCGAATCCACACCAAAACCTCAGATTTTCGTGTCGATCAGCATGAAGGCAGGAATGTCATCGCCAAAGCCGACCGGCGACGGTTCATTGTCGCCCCGGTCGCGGCGGTATTCGCGCTCACGTTCGCGGCGCGGTTGTTCCTGCTGAGCGGCAGGGCGGGCGCGGCGCTGTTCATTGTCAGCCTTGATCGCAGCCTTTTGCGGCTTCTCGGCCGTCTTCTTGACGGGCGCTTCGGCGACAACCGGCTGTTCGCCGGTTTCCTTGGCGCGCTCGGCGGCGGCAATGATGTCGATTTCCGACTGCGGGCGTTCGCGCTCGCGGCCCTCATTGCGCGGCTTGCGCTTGCTTTCGCTCTTGCCGCGGGCACTACGGCCGCGGCGCGGCGCTTCGTCGGTTTCTTCCGAAACGGGCAGGGTGGTAAGATCGCCGTCATACCAGTTGATGTCTTCGCCGATCAGCTTTTCAATGGAGGCGAGATGTTTGACATCGGATGGCGTGACCAGCGTGAAAGCCTTGCCCGAGCGTCCGGCGCGGCCCGTGCGGCCAATGCGGTGGACGTAATCTTCCGAATGGATTGGCACGTCGAAATTGAAGACGTGGCTGACATCGGGAATATCGAGACCGCGGGCAGCCACATCGGAGGCAACGAGGATCTTGAGCTTGCCGTCCTTGAAATTGGCCAGCATCGTCGTGCGGGCGCGCTGATCCATATCGCCGTGCAGGGCACCGGCATCGAATTCATGCTTGACCAGCGAGCGGAACAGCTCCGAAACATCCTTTTTGCGGTTGCAGAAGATGATCGCGTTCTTCAGGCCATCCTCTTCGGCGCGGATGAGATCGCGCAGCTTGGCGCGCTTTTCCCAATCCTTCTTGCCTGATTTGACCAGCTGCTGTTCGACGGTCTTGGCCGTCGTCGCCGCCTTGGCGACTTCAACACGTACCGGCGCATGCAGGAACTGTTCAGTCAGCTTGGTGATCTCAGGCGGCATGGTGGCCGAGAAGAACAGCGTCTGGCGCGTGAACGGAATGAGTTTGCAGATGCGCTCGATATCGGGGATGAAGCCCATGTCGAGCATGCGGTCGGCTTCGTCGATGACGAGAATGTCGACGCCGGTCAGGAGCAGCTTGCCGCGCTCGAAATGATCGAGCAGGCGGCCGGGCGTGGCGATCAGAACGTCGGCACCGCGTTCCAGCTTGCGCAGCTGGTCGTCAAAGGAGACGCCGCCGATCAGCAGCGCAACGTTGAGGCGATGGTTCTTGCCGTATTTGACGAAGTTTTCCTCGACCTGCGCCGCGAGTTCGCGTGTCGGCTCCAGAATGAGCGTGCGCGGCATGCGGGCGCGGGCGCGGCCCTGTTCCAGCAGCGTCAGCATCGGCAGCACGAAGGAGGCTGTCTTGCCGGTCCCTGTCTGGGCAATGCCGAGCACATCCTTGCGCTGCAGCGCATGCGGGATGGCGCCTGCCTGGATCGGAGTGGGGATTGTGTATCCTGCTGCTTCGACAGCGTCGAGCACTTTCGGCGAAAGGCCCAGATCAGCGAACGTGGTCAATGGAGGTTTAACTTTCTATCTGCAGTCGATGCCGCACATGTCCGTCATTTTTGCCAATGGAATGGGTGCTTTGTATTGCACATTGTCTTGCAGGAATGGCGTTAGGGCTCATGCCAGCAAAAGTCAACTCTCGCATCCCGTGAGATTTAAGAGTCTGTTACAATTGTGCATCACTTTAATCTAATGTTGTCAATAAAGGAACTGTTCATTGTCGTGAAAACATCCTTTGGCAAATCGAGGCCGTTCGGCAGTGATATCCAGATGACGGTTTGCGCCTCTGGGGAATGGCGCGACAGATGGCCCTTGCCGTGTGTGTCCTCCACCAGCACGAAGCTGCCCGCCGGAACATGACGCACCTCTCCGTCGCTCGTCTCGTATTCAACCGATCCATCCAGCCGGACGGTAAGCACCGGTTCCGGGACCCTGTGCCAGGCAACCTCGCGCATACCTGCCGGGATATGGGTGAGGCGGACGCGGGACGCCGGATAACTGGCCGTGACATCGAACGGTACGGCATCGGGATGCACCGACCTCTTGGTTGTCGGCAATTCGACTTCGTCAAAATGCGACTCGCCATCCGGGCTGGCATAGATGCGCAGGCACTTCATTGCGGCTGGCCCTTCTGGTTCACAAAGTGCGCCTCCCGCACCTTGAGTGGCAAAGAAAAATCCTAATAAAGGAACTGTTCTTTGAGAATTCGTTCATTCCACGAATGGTTCTTGTCGAACAGGATGGTTGCACGCAGTTGCGAGGCTTCTTCGATGGTGACCGAAAGAACCGACTTCACTTCCGTGTGATCGGCGACCGCATTGACCGGACGCTTCTCCGGCTCGAGGATATCAAGCCGCACCGTGACCTTGTTCGACAGGAGCGCACCGCGCCAGCGACGCGGGCGGAAGGGTGAGACCGGGGTGAGGGCCAGCAAACGGGCATCGAGCGGCAGGATCGGCCCTTGCGCCGAGAGATTGTAGGCGGTTGAACCCGCTGGTGTTGCCACCATCACGCCATCGCAGATCAGTTCCTCCAGGCGAACCTGGTCGTCGACGGTGATCCTGATCTTCGCGGCCTGATAGGACTGGCGCAGCAGATAGACATCGTTGAGCGCAAAGGAGGTCACGGTGCCTTCCTCCAGCGATTCCGCCACCATCTTGAGCGGGCGGATGGTTTCGGCCTGCGCCGCCTCCACACGTTCCTTCAGGCCGGTCTCGCTGTACTCGTTCATGAGAAACCCGACGGAGCCGCGATTCATGCCATAGGTCATCTTGCCCTGGTTCATGTGGTTCTGCAGCGTCTGGAGCATGAAGCCATCGCCGCCGAGCGCAATGATGACGTCGGCATCCTTGGGGGCCGTCTGCCCGTAGACGTTGACGAGAGACGCCATGGCCTCGTCGGATTCCGGTGTTCCGGAGGAAAGAAAAGCAAAGGTTTCAATATTCCGGGTCATGGCTGCCTGCGTGTCCGAGCATGTCGAGGATGTATCGCCTAGCACGGCGCGCTTGATCTGGCAAAATGCGGTGCAGGCAAAAAAACCGGAAAAAATGCGCCAAGTGCTGTTTTTTCATTTTACATCGGGGAGGTTTATGCTAATCGGACGCCGCTGCCCTTGTAGCTCAGTTGGTAGAGCATCTGATTTGTAATCAGAGGGTCGGGAGTTCGAGTCTCTCCGGGGGCACCACCTGTTTTTCCTTCATTTTCAAGTGGTTGTTTATCCAGCACCTTTTTCAAGGTGCGGGGCCGGGATGTGAAGTGCGGGTCAAAGCGTTCTTCATCCGATCCGCGCCATAGGCCTTATCCCCACCAACGGCTGTAAGCGAACGCTGCAAGAGCCAGCGCAGCCAGAGCCCAAACCAGCAGAATGAATGCGAGACCCGTCTTGCTCGTGGGGCGATCGGATCGCTGGTCGGCGGCGTGGCGGAATTCCTGCATCAACGGCGCCGGTATGAGCTTTATCGCCAGCAGGATACCGGCAGGGACAATCAAAAGATCATCCAGATATCCCACGACGGGGATGAAGTCGGGTATGAGATCGATCGGCGATAGGGCATAGGCCGCCACGAACCCTGCAATGACCTTTGCCAGCGTTGGTGTTCGCGGATCGCGCGCCGCGATCCAAAGCGCCACGACATCGCGCTTTATCCGCCGCGCCCATTGTTTGATATCTGTTGTCCAGGCCATCGGAGCAATTAGCAACGAATTTCAGTCCATGGCTAGTCCATTCGGGCCATTCGCGGCATGGCCCGAGCAGAAGCGCAGATCATCGGATGGTGGTTCGACGCTTCGCGCTGCGATGCAATGCGGCAGCGACCAAACTGGGATCAAGCGAAACGTTGATCACCGTATCGCAATGCGGGCAGACAAACATCCCGCCGCGCAAATGCTTCGTGCCATCCACCAGATCAACCTGTTGAACAGTGATGGACGTCAGTTCACGTGCACACTTTGGGCATTTCCCGCTTGTCATTCGTTCTTCCCGTCTTTGGACGGATTTTGACACAACTCTGGCAAAAGCAAACTTATCCGATGAGGTGAAGACCTACATCGTTCAGGCACTGGCGGGCCATGCCGGCTCCAGTCTGGCGCTTAAGTGGAAAAGGACGTCTGAAGAGACCCTTGTGGCCTTGTTTCCGTCCGGGGATATCTGAAAGTTTCGCAACAATGACTGTTTAGCCGGGAAAGCTGTCGTCGATGCGTGCTTACAGGAATGATGTCACGATCATGCCGATCACGGCAGCAGCCATAACGGCCGTGGCGAGCCAGCCTATCCAGCAAAGCGGACCCTTCACCGTGTTCTTCTTCATGATGTCGGTTCTGGCCGTCATCAACATCATCATCACCATGACCGGGACGGATACGATGCCATTGATGACGGCACTCCAGAACAATGCCTTGATGGGGTCGATGGGCGAAAAATCAACGAGAATGCCAATGAGTGTCGCCGCTGCAATGGTCGCGTAAAACGCTTTTGCTTCCTTCGGCTTGCGCGCGAGGCCGATCGGCCATTTGCGGGCTTCACCGAGGGCATAGGCCGCCGATCCCGCCAGCACAGGAATGGCAAGCAGGCCGGTTCCAATGATGCCCAGCGCAAAGATCGTGAAGGCAAACTGGCCGGCAATCGGTTTGAGCGCCTCTGCTGCCTCAGCCGATGTCTGAATGTCGGTTTTTCCCGCCACATGCAGCGTTGCTGCAGTCGTCACCATGATGGCCAGGGCGACCAGGCTCGAGAAGCCCATGCCGACATAGGTATCCCAACGAATGCGATGGATGGCAGCCTTCGACTGTTCCGGTGCATCAACGAGAGGCTGGCGGGACGCGCTCTCCTTTTC
The DNA here is from genome assembly GCF_058792715.1 of Phyllobacterium sp. MT110. Lineage (NCBI taxonomy): Bacteria > Pseudomonadati > Pseudomonadota > Alphaproteobacteria > Hyphomicrobiales > Phyllobacteriaceae > Phyllobacterium > Phyllobacterium sp. MT110. The sequence continues at coordinate 1,254,950 of NZ_JBXAFE010000001.1, read as the reverse complement.
GTCTTCGACTTCCTGTGAGGCCTGCCAGAAAAAGAGATAGGGGCTGATGGTTGTGCCCAGAATGGCCACGACCGTCGTCCAGAATGTCGTGTCTGCCGAAAAGGTGGGAATAAAAAGCCCGAGCGCCAACTCGCCATAAGGGATTTTCACGACCATAACCGTCCCGAAATAGGCGAACAGCGAGAATGTCAGCCATTTCAACACGGAGACATAGCGGGCGTACTGCAGGAATATCTGCAGGCAGGCGCTAAAAATCGCAAACAGAACCACATAAAGTGCGACCCTGCCGCCGATGAGCAATCCGACCGCGTCGCCCATCGCCCCGAGATCGGCACCGATGTTGATCGTATTGGCGATGAAGAGCAGGGCGACGATCGCCGGCAAAATCCAGGGAGGATAATATGTCCGCAGATTTGTCGCGATGCCATGGCCCGTCGTGCGTCCTATCCGGGCGCTGATTTCCTGAATGGCGGCCATCAGCGGATAGCTGAACAGCATGGTCCATGTTATCGCAAATCCGAATTGCGCGCCGGCCTGGGAATAGGTGGCGATGCCGCTGGGATCGTCATCCGCCGCACCCGTAATAAGACCGGGCCCCAGAGCGCTCAAAAGCTTCGGCTTCGATGTTGCCACTACTGGATTCTTTTCCGGATCCCTGGTTTTCTTCGCCACGACGATGTCCTCCCGAAATGGCCGCTGCAACGGTGCTCAGCAACGGCCAGAACAGGAATTCGTTCCTTGACGGGGGGGACGACGCTGGCCGCTGATGGCATCAGCGGCTCAACCGATGTATAGTTCTGATTGTTGGCCATTGGAGCCTGAGGCGCGACAGGATCATCACCTATGCCTGCCATGGACAAGCTGTTCGCGGGATCCATCCCGGAGATGTACGACACCTGTCTGGTGCCTCTCATCTTTCAGGCCTATGCCACTGACCTGGCCCGGCGGGTCGCAGGTGCGGCGCCTGCCCAGGTTCTGGAAACGGCGGCGGGAACCGGCGTCGTCACGCGTGCGCTGGCTCCACTTCTCGGCGCGAGAGCCAGTTACATCGTCAGCGATCTCAACCAGCCGATGCTCGACAGAGCTGCCATCCGGCAGGGAGCGGACGGGCGCATCACCTGGCGACAGGCGGACGCGCTTTGCCTGCCCTTCGAGCAGGACAGTTTCGATGCGGTTGTCTGTCAGTTTGGCGCGATGTTCTTCCCCGACAGGGTCTCCGGCTATCGGGAGGCGCTTCGCGTCCTCAAACCTGGCGGCCGCTTTGTCTTCAACGTGTGGGATCGCATCGAGGAAAACGATTTTGCCCGCATCGTCACGGATGCTGCATCCGCCGTTTTCCCCAGCGATCCGCCCCGGTTCCTTGCCCGAACGCCGCACGGCTATCACGATGTCGGGTTGATCGAAGCAGAATTGCGCGCGGCCGGCTTCACGGCCATCGAGATCATGACGCTCCAACACCGAAGCGATGCGCCAAGCGCGCGCAGCGCGGCGATTGCCTACTGCCAGGGCACGCCATTGCGCAACGAAATCGAAGCCCGCGACCCGAAGGCGCTGCAGACCGTTACCGACCGTGCCGCCGAAGCGATTGCGAAGCAGTACGGCGATGGCCCGGTTTCCGGAAAAATCCAGGCGCATATCGTTGTTGCACGGGCCTAGCGGATCGAGACACAGCATTTGCCGCAGCTTTTCGTCACTGGCGCGTCACGCTGGATTTGCTTTTGTCGGTCCTGGAGTGGACAGACATGATCGTCTCAAGAACTGAAGAATAGGGGATCATGCCCCGGTCCACTGTCGAGAATGTGGTGCATTGATCTGACGATGAAGCAAAGTGCTGGAAAAGCGCATGCTGGAATAAACTAGGGCCCTCGTGTGTCTCCAGACGCGAGGGCTTTTTATCTTTCTGGATCGGGGTGCCGGCAAACGCCATTCATTCGGGTTGAACTAGATCGGTGTGCCGATCTGTGGAGCAAATTTTTCTCCGGTACGACCCTTCTCAAAGACCGCGCAGCTATCATAAAAATGCATCGAAAGCGTCCCTTTCGAAAAGTCGCTTTCTGGAATCGCTCCGCGTGTATGTTCGGCGTTCAATTCGTCGATCATGTCCTTGCAATGCTCAATGAACGATCCGGGCCGCTTGTATCCGCCGGAATATTCTTCCCAATAGGCGGTGTGCAGATCCTCGACGAAATAGACGCCGTCCCTCGCCATGCGCGGATAGAGGAATTGAAACGTTGCCGACAGGTGCTCCATGACATGGCTTCCGTCATCGAGCACCACATCGGGTGCGCCAAACTCCGCCAGAACGGAAGCCAGAAAACCGGTGTCCGACTGATCACCGATCCTGATGTGGATCTGGTCTTCCTCGAAGTTTGCACATTCGGCCCTGACATCGATGCCGACAATCGTCGCAAGAGGGCCCAGATACTGCTTCCACATTTGCAGTGACCCGCCTTCGCCACAACCGATTTCAAGAAATATTACGGGACGATTGATGTATCTGGAAAAGTGCCGTTCATAGCTGGGGAAATAGTGTTTCCATTTATGAATGATGCGGCCCTGATTATTCAGGAACAATGGCCAAAGTGACATGTCAAACCCCGTCGTTCTGATATCGAACAGGTATTTTATGATCCTTGAAATAGCAAGGTTCGGGTGATCCGCCCTGGCGGATCACGGCAGCATTCTCTGCATCACCTCATCCTTGCGAATGAAGTGGTGCCAAAGTGCGGCCAGGGCATGAATGCCGGCCAGGATGAGTATTCCGTTGGCGCAAAGGCTGTGCAGTTCCCTGATCGATCGTGCGGTTTCCCTGTTGGGAACAAATGGCGCGGGAATGGTGAAGAGGCCGAAGAAGCTCAAGGCGTCGCCTCTGAACCAGGTGAGCAATATGCCAAGGACCGGAATGGCGATCAGCAAGGCATAGAGCAAAAGATGCCCGACCTTTGCCAGCGGACGCTCAAGGCCTGTCATCGAAGGCGGAAGCGCCGGGGCGCCGCGCGCGACACGCAAAGCCACCCGCCAGAACACGAGTGCGGCGAGCAGCAAGCCGAATGAGATATGCAGCCACCACGCCAGGACCCTGTTGGGATCACCTCTCGGAAAGAGATCGTTGCCATAGGTCAGCGCATAAATGAGCAGGACCAGAACGAACAGCGACCAGTGCAGGGTCTTCTGCACCGGTGAATATCCATTGACCGCCATGGGAGGCACTCCACTTTATAATCATTCTAATGTTTCCACATTGGCGCGAAACGCGGCACGGCGGCAACGGTTTTTTTCTTAACAATTCGTAAGGTTCCGGACTGTGGTTTCCCGGCGAGGTGCATGCGCGTCCTCCCATCGCCGGACGGCTTGAAACCGGATCACCGGTCCCATACCATTCCGCTTGGATTCGTGAACACACGGCCCGTTCGCGCCGTTTGTTCCATCGGGAGTTTGACATGACAATGAAAGACCGGCCGTCCTGTGTTGCGCATTGGTCCGAGATCGAAGGGACTGATGAAAACCACTACAAGGGTGATGACGAATTGCTCGCCATCAACGCGGCTTTCGGACGGCATTTCGGGCTTGGCAGGATCGGCATTCATCACCAGCGCCTCCTGCCGGGGCGGCGGACATCTTTCCCGCATGCCGAGAGCGCGGAAGAGGAGTTCGTCTACGTCATCGAGGGCACGCCCGATGTCTGGCTGGATGGCGAACTCTGCCGTTTGAAGGCGGGCGATGCGGTTGGTTTTCCGGCGGGCACCGGAATTGCCCATAGTTTTCTCAACAATACCGAGGAGGAAGTCCGTCTTCTCGTGGTTGGCGAAACACCGAAACCGGAGAATCTGATCTTTTATCCGCGCCATCCCGAGCGGAAGGCATTGCGTTCCGACTGGTGGGACAATCCGCCCGAGCGCCCGCTCGGCGACCACGACGGCATGACGGACAAAGTCCGTATCTGGAAAGCGCGGCACGTGTAGACGGACTTCCCGACCGCGGGAAGAAGAGAACGCAAAGCAGGTTCCTGCAGAAGTACTTGCTGATCATGGGGATTTGCGGAAAAACGCGTGAAATCCGCAGCCGGCTTGCGCCGGGAAAGCCGCCGTATTGTTCCGATAAACCAAGCCAGATTTTTCATACTAAATGAGCACTGGCGGGACGTGGCATTTCATTTTTACTTATAGTACGGTTCGCTCGTCCTTGCGGACCATTGAAGAAAAATGAGGGGAAAAACCATGTCTTTGAAGAGAATAATGCAGGCTGCGTTACTGAGCGTTGCTTTGGGCGCTCCAGTTGCCTTGGCTGATGATCTGAAGATCGCGGTCGCAGGCCCGATGACCGGCCAGCTTGCCAATATCGGTGACCAGTTCAAGCAGGGCGCACAGGCCGCGGCCGCCGCGATCAACGAAAAGGGCGGCATCAAGGGACGGCAGATCAAACTGGTGTTCGAAGATGATGTCTGCGATCCGAAGCAGGCCGTTTCGATTGCCAACCGTATTGTCGGCGAAGGGATCAAGTTCGTCGATGGGCATGCATGCTCGGGTTCCAGCATCCCCGCGTCGGCGGTTTATGCCGAGGCTGGCGTGCTGATGATGACACCGGCGTCGTCCAACCCCGACCTGACCGATGCCGCAGCGAAAAAGGGCTGGTCGACGATCATGCGCCTCTATACGCGCGATGACGGCCAAGGTGAATTTGTCGGTCCATGGATCGCCAAGACATACAAGGGCAAGCGCGTCGTGATCCTGCATGACAAGGGCGCCTATGGTAAGGGCCTGGCCGACGCGGTGAAAGCCAAGATGAACGAGAGCGGGCTGAAGGAAGTGCTGTATGACGGCATCAACGCCGGCGACAAGGATTATTCGGCGCTCATCACCAAGCTGAAGGAAGCAAAGGCTGATTTCGTCTATTTCGGCGGCTATCATCCCGAAGCGGGCCTCATCCTGCGTCAGGCGGCCGACCAGAACTTCAAGTTTCAGCTGATGATGGGCGATGCGATTGCCTCGCCGGAATTCTGGGCGGTGGCAGGCCCGGCAGGCGAGGGTGTGATGTTCACCTTCCCGGCTAACCCGCAGGCCCGGCCGGAGGCGAAAGCGGCTGTTGAGAAGATCAAGGCCAGCGGCTTCACACCCGATGGTTTCACGCTGTTCTCCTACGCGGTTGTTGAAGCTTTCGCACAAGGCATCGAGCGTGCCGGCGGTGATGATCCGGTCAAGGTCGCCGCGGCGCTCAAGGATGGAAAGCCGGTCAATACCGTCATTGGCCCGGTGGTTTTCGATGAGAAGGGCGATATCAAGGATGCCAAATATGACATCAATATCTGGCACAACGGTGCTTATTCGGCCATGAAGCCGTAAGACAGCAAGGGGCAGGCGGTCGTTTCGTCCACCTGTACCGGTCAAAATGAAAACGGGCGCCTCGGGCGCCCGTTTTTCTTGGCCAACAAGACGTATTCTACAGTCCGCAGCTTTGCATCTGTGCGGCATACCGGCTTGCCATGGCGGCCGTGCGCCGCGCTGCCCGGTCGACACCTGGCCTGTTGCGCCATGTTCCGCGCGCATATTCCTTGGGACCAGCGTAATAGGCGGCGTAGAGATTGTAGGCGTCGTTGAGCGGGATGCCGTTCTTCTTGTTGCTTTGCGCGTGATACCAGCCGACGAAATACACCGCATCGGCAAAACTGGTGCGGCCGCTGCCATAACGTCCGGTGCTGCGCTGGAATTCCGCCCAGGTGCCGTCAAGTGCCTGTGAGTAGCCGTAGGCGGTGGAGGGGCGCGTCCATGGAATGAAGCCAAGCAATTTGGTGCGTGGCGGCCTTGCCCGGGCCTGAAAGCCGGATTCGGTGTTGATCGTGGCCATGAGAATGGGAACCGGCACGCCATATTGCGCTTCCGCGCCCTTGGCGTAGGAATACCAATTGTTGAAGAAGCCGTCCTTTTGATCGAATACGGCGCAAACATTGCTGGTCTGGGTGGGCGCCGAGGCGCAGCCTGCCAGCAACAACAAGGGTATCATCATGATGCGGCGCATGGGCAAGTCCTTTGTCTTGCCCAACCAACTAGTCCTCAATTCCTAATGGAATCTTACCAAATGGCCTTGGGGGCCGATCACATTCGATCAAATTTGATATGACAATTTATTGTTTCTTAAACGCTGCCTGCCGCCGCATGAACAGGATCGGTGCGGGGGCGAGGCGGTACCCCGATGTATCCGGGCGAGAAAGAGACTTGCCTTCGTGCCGCAGCGGGATCACGTTTGGCCCGGCGAATCCGTTCCATGCAATGGAGGTCGCCGGTCACCATTCCAGAGGTTTTCCCCATGCGTGCCACTCATCATCCCGCCGGAACCGTGCATCGACTGATCATCGACGGAGTTTCCCTTCGCAACAACCTGCTGGGCGATCCGACCGCTCGCGTGGTCGATGTCTATGTGCCCGCCGGGCACGACGGCACCGGTCTGCCGCTGCTTGTCGATCTCGTCGGGTTCACCGCCGGCGGTCCCGCGCACACCAACTGGAAGGGTTTTGGCGAGAACGTTCCGGAACGGCTTGACCGGCTGATCGGTTCGGGCGCCATGCCTCCGGTCGTCGTTGCCTTCCCGGACTGCTTTACCCGGCTCGGCGGCAACCAGTACATCAACAGTGCGGCAATGGGCAATTGGGAGGATTTTCTCATCGACGAGATGCTGCCGGCGGTCGAAGGGCGGTTCCGCTGCGGCGGTGACGGCAAGCGCGGGGTTTTCGGCAAGAGTTCAGGCGGCTATGGCACGCACGTGCATGCCATGCGGCGATCCGATATCTGGTCTGCGGCGGCAAGCCATTCCGGCGATGCGGGGTTTGAACAGCTTTATCTGCCGGAATTTCCCGGCGTGCTGCGGGCGCTCGCCGAACATGACCTCTCGATTGAAGCATGGATGAAGGCTTTCGAGGCGAAACCGAAAAAGAGCGACAGCGACACGCTGGTCATCATGATCTTGGCCCAGGCGGCAACATTCGATCCGGATCCGCGGGCCTTCCTGGGGCTGAGGCTGCCCGTCGATCTGGAAACCTGCGAACTGATCGAGGAGCGGTGGGCGAACTGGCTGGCCTGGGATCCGGCGCGGCTGGCGGAAACGCATGGGCACAATCTGGCGAAACTGAAAGCGGTTTATTTCGATTGCGGGACCAAGGACCAGTACAACATTCTCTACGGGTCGCGCCGGGTGCACCGCACGCTTGACCGGCTTGGCGTCGTTCACCGTTATGACGAATTTGACGATAATCATTCGGCTGTCGATTATCGCATGGATGTCAGCCTGCCTTTTCTTGCCAAGGCCTTGAGCTGAGGCGTCCGGCGACCCAGATAGGGTAGGCCCGACCGGGCAACCAGCATGGTGAGCAGGTATCCCGGTCAGGCCCTTGTGCTGGAGGGCAGCGCCAAGGCAACGCCGCCACGGAACGAAAGTTCCGGTTGGCAATCGGACAAATGGGGTTTTATGCAATGTTCTTGCAATCTAATGTGGTGACAACCCGATTGTGGCAGCAACCCGGTTTGATCTGCTGATCAGAATTGACCGATGCCTCGCAACCTGCTTTTCAGATGAAGCCGCATCCTGCGGGCGCCAGAAATTGAGCCGATGAAAAACCACGTGAACCCATTATGACTGCGACAAACATCGAATACAGGTTGATAGCAATGATTCATGCCGGGGGAATAATCCTATGCTGATCCCCAGGAATTCATGGCTCTACGCAGCACTCTCCTATTCATTGTGGCCCTTGTTCTATTGCGTCGGTCTCGCCGGAACCTATGCGGCGTTTCAGACGCAAGCGCCGCTTCTGTGGTTCAATGTGGTGTATTTTTCGGTGGTGGCACTCATTGCCGTCTTCGAACGGATCATGCCGTACGAGGAAACCTGGCTGAAACGCGACGGCGAAACCTTCAATGACATCGCCCATACGTTGCTGACAAAGGGCGCCGTGCAGATCGCCGCGGCCATTGGCGCATCGTTTCCCATGCTTGTGGCCATCGTCGCTCAGCCGGTGCTCAGCACGTCGGCACATATCTGGCCGAGCGAGTGGCCCTTGGCGATCCAGGTCGTCCTCGGCCTGATCATCGCCGAATTCGGGCTGTATATCGCGCACCGGCTGGCGCATGAAAAACTGGCACTCTGGCGGTTTCACGCCTTGCATCACAGTGTCGAGCGTTTGTGGGTGGTCAACACGGGCCGCTTCCATGTGATCGATTCGCTGTTCAAGATCGCACTCAGCCAGATACCGCTCTATCTGCTCGGCGCGCCGCTGCCAGTGTTCCTGTGGATCAGCGCCGTGACCGCGTTTACCGGGCTTTTGACCCATTGCAATGTCGACGTGCGCACCGGGCCGCTCGACTGGATTCTCAGCACGCCACGGTTGCATCGCTGGCACCATTCCAAGGAATTGTCGGAAGGCAACACCAATTACGGTGAGAATTTGGTGCTGTGGGATCAGATTCTGGGAACCTATTTCAATCCGCCGCGGCCATCGCCTGTCGATATCGGCATCAGCGGCAAGGTGGCCAAGAGCTTTCTCGGCCAGCTTGCGCAACCCTTTTCGTCCAAGGGGGTCCGGCAGATTCTCGGTTATGCCCCGAAGAAGAGCGATGAGGCCGGAGCTTCATCGGTCACGGCGAACGTGCTCGCCGGCGACAAGGCCGGCGAAAAGGATTGAGGCAGCAGTCGCGCATTCAACCGCGCTGGCCGTGGATGATCATGTTGAACTGCACGACATTCGAATAGATCGGCGTGCCGACATCCATGCCGTATCTGGAGCGCATCACCTTGCCTTCGACATGAAAGACGATGGCGTTGCGGTCATGGGTGGCCAGGCTGGCCTGGAAACTGGCCGGGCTGCTCTTGCCGCGGGCTGTCAATATTCCGTCGATTGTCGCCGTGTTGGGGCTGGTCTGGGTGATATGCGTTGACTTGAAGGTGACGGTTGGAAAGTTCTGCGCGTCGAACACGGCGTCGGAACGCAGGAAACTTTCGATCCGCGACTGGCCGGTGTTGACGCTTTCGGGAAACAGCGTGAACTCAATGCTCGACCGGCCGATATCGCCATTGTTCAAGGAAAACACGCCCGAGAACTTCTTGAAGTCGCCCGATATGCCTCCGCCGCCGATTTGCTCGACGACGAAGCCGATGCGGGACGATGCATCGATCTTGTAACGGCCTGCCACATCGGCCAGCGTGTCGGCATTTGCCAGTGCGGGCGCTATTGCAAGCAGAAGTGGTATGACGGCCTTGAGAACGGCGCTGATGCAAGCCCGGGCGATTTTCATGATCGAGTATCCTTGTTTGCAATGCGCAGGGGATCGGCACGCGACCGAACTGGGGCCGGGCGGCGCGCGCCGAGCATGCGCAGGAGGACAGTGTCCTTTTTCCAGAGGTGATGGTGCAGGGCTGCCAGAATGTGCGTGGCAGCGACAATGGCGGAGAGATAGGCGAGCCAGGCGTGACTGGCTGTCCAGAATGCTTCGGCCTGATCCGAGATCGTCAGAGGCAATGGCGGTATCACCACCAGATTGAAGGCATAGGTCGGTATCTGCAAAGGCGAACTGGAGGCGAGCGCCCATCCGGTCAACGGAATGACAAAGAGGGCGATGTAGAGGAACGCGTGCGCCACATGCGCTGCGGCGCGCTCGATCCGGCTCATGCTGTTGGGCGCACGTGGCCGCGGATTTGCCATCCGCCAGAGAAGCCGCACGCCCGAGAGCAGCAGAATGAGAAAGCCCAGGGATTTGTGCCACTGGAAAAGGCTGAACTGCAGGGCGTAATTGCCCGTGCGGACCATCAAATAGCCCAGCAGAATCTGTCCAAGGAAAATGGCAGCAATGATCCAATGGAAGAGGATCGTCACCACGCCATAGGATTCCGCATCATTTCGCAGCATCGGTACACTCCATCGCACAAGCAGCCCCTGGGGAGGGGCTACCCTGATGTGGAATGAACACCGCAGCGGTGAAAATTATTCGGTCCGCCGATTCTTTTGTTCGGCGGCGCGGATTATCCGGCTTTTGTGCTCAGAAACCGCTGCGCCGCATACAGCGAGATGGCTGCGGCATTCGAAACATTGAGCGATTTGATCGCGCCGGGCATGTCGAGTCGGGCGAGGTGGGTCACCGTTTCACGGGTCTTCTGCCGCAATCCCTTGCCTTCGGCGCCCAGAACCAGCGCGATGCGGTCATGCGCCATGGTTTTTTCGAGTTCGAGCGGGCCTTCCGAATCAAGACCGATGGTGGCAAAGCCGAGTTCGTGCAGTTCGTGGATGGCGTCGGCGAGGTTGCGCACCTCGATATGCGGAATGAGTTCAAGCGCGCCCGATGCGGCCTTGGCCAGCACGCCCGATTCCTGTGGGCTGTGGCGGGCGGTGGTCACGATGGCACCGGCGCCGAAGGCAACGGCGGACCGCATGATCGCGCCGACATTGTGCGGATCGGTGACCTGGTCGAGAATCAGCAGGAGCTGGCTGTCTTTCAAAGCCTTCAGCGACTGGGTCTTCAGCGGCTTGACTTCGATCATGACGCCCTGATGCACGGCTTCGGAGCCGGTTTCGCGATCAATCGCACGCGGATCGACAATATCGACGTCGAAGGGCAGGGCGGACGAATCAGCGATCTCCAGCCGGTCGAGGGCATTCTTCGTCACCAGCATGCGCTTGATCTGACGCTGGGGGTTGTCCAGCGCGGCGCGCACCGTGTGCAGGCCGTACAGGCGCACGAGCCCTTCGGGCGCCTGTGTGCCTTCCGCAGCGGGCCGCGTGGGACGCTGGGCCTGCGGCAGCCCTCCGGCCTTCTTGTCGCGAAACTGGCGGCGCAGCGTGGCATAGTGGGAATCTTTGGGTGTACGGGATGGTTTTTCTTCGCTCATGCCGCAACCTATAACCCTTCATGCCGCCCGGCGATATATGCTTCTTGGCGAAAATGCAGATGCTCCCGCTTTGATCGCTTTGGCCGTGCCGGCGAACGGCCCGGGACAATGATTTTCACAGGACCCGTCATTTTCTTCCGCAGACTGTTGACACCACGAAAGCTAGTCGGCATAAGGCCACCCGCAAGCCGCCGCTGGAAAACAAATCCGGCAGCTGGTTTGCAGAGTGCCTGATGGCGCGGTTCTATCGGTAGTGACCGGAGGAGTGCCCGAGTGGTTAAAGGGGACGGACTGTAAATCCGTTAGCTTGGCTTACGTTGGTTCGAATCCAACCTCCTCCACCACTGCCGGAACCGAGCGCCTGATGCACAAGCCAAAACCGGAACTGGTTTTGGTATGGCTTGTGCGCCGTTTAAAATGTTACGGTGGTTCCAGTGCGTTTCGCACGCACGGCACTGTAATATGTGCGGGTATAGCTCAGTGGTAGAGCAGCAGCCTTCCAAGCTGAATATGCGGGTTCGATTCCCGCTACCCGCTCCAGATTTGCAAGAGCACCGCGTGCACGCGTGAGCGCGCAGAGGTGCTCTTCGATTTTTGTCTTGAGCATTGCACGCCGCTCATGTGTCCCCATATGAACGAGCATGAACAAGACGAAACCAATCCGATCCGGTTGATCAGACCGGGCGGGCGACTGAGCTGACGGACGGCTTGCTGTCTCGTCTGAGCTACAAACATGGTACCGGCCCTAGACCGGTTGTGATGACGAGAGAACGACAGCTATGGCTAAGAGCAAGTTTGAACGTAACAAGCCGCACGTCAACATCGGCACGATTGGTCACGTTGACCATGGCAAGACATCGTTGACGGCAGCGATTACGAAGTATTTCGGAGAGTTCAAGGCGTACGACCAGATCGACGCGGCACCGGAAGAAAAGGCGCGCGGCATCACCATTTCGACGGCGCACGTCGAGTACGAGACGGCAGCGCGCCACTACGCGCACGTCGATTGCCCCGGCCACGCCGACTATGTGAAGAACATGATCACCGGTGCGGCGCAGATGGACGGCGCGATCCTGGTTGTATCGGCAGCCGACGGCCCGATGCCGCAGACGCGCGAGCACATCCTGCTGGCCCGTCAGGTTGGCGTTCCGGCGATCGTGGTTTTCCTGAACAAGGTCGACCAGGTTGACGATGCCGAGCTTCTGGAACTGGTTGAACTGGAAGTGCGCGAGCTTCTGTCGAAGTACGACTTCCCGGGCGACGATGTGCCGATCGTCAAGGGTTCGGCGCTGGCCGCACTGGAAGATTCCAACAAGGAAATCGGCGAAGACGCGGTGCGTGCGCTGATGGCGGAAGTCGACAAGTACATCCCGACGCCGGAGCGTCCGGTTGACCAGCCGTTCCTGATGCCGATCGAAGACGTTTTCTCGATCTCGGGTCGTGGTACGGTTGTGACGGGCCGCGTTGAACGCGGGATCGTCAAGGTTGGTGAAGAAGTTGAAATCATCGGCATCAAGCCGACGACGAAGACGACGGTGACCGGCGTTGAAATGTTCCGCAAGCTGCTCGACCAGGGCCAGGCCGGCGACAACATCGGCGCGCTGATCCGCGGCGTTGGCCGTGAAGACGTCGAGCGCGGCCAGATCCTTGCCAAGCCAGGTTCGGTCAAGCCGCACACGAAGTTCAAGGCAGAAGCCTACATCCTGACGAAGGACGAAGGTGGCCGTCATACGCCATTCTTCTCCAACTACCGTCCGCAGTTCTACTTCCGCACGACCGACGTGACGGGCGTGGTGACGCTGCCGGAAGGCACGGAAATGGTCATGCCCGGCGACAACATCTCGGTTGATGTGACGCTGATCGTGCCGATCGCAATGGAAGAGAAGCTGCGCTTCGCTATCCGTGAAGGTGGCCGCACGGTTGGCGCAGGGATTGTTGCTTCGATCATCGAGTAATTGTCGCAAGACAAGTTGAATGCGGAAAAGGCGGCCAGTGGCCGCCTTTTTTGTTTGCCTGCAGCTATTGCCTGATGAAATCAGACGGATTTCGGTTTGCCGTAGGTGCGATGGTAAGCGGCAACGAGTTCGAACAGGCGATCGAAGTCGATCGACAGGACCCGGCCATCGATGTAGATGCCCTTCGGCATGCGGAACAGCGATGCCCGGACGATCCTCGATTTGATGCCCCGGCCGAGCTGATCCACCTGATGGGGATCGATACCCAGCACGATTGTCTGTTCGCGGTTGTCATTCCATGACGCCACGTCGTTGATGTTCTTCCAGGGAATGGTCTCGTCGGCCAGGCGTCTGTCGCACAGGCCTTCCGGCGAGATGGTGATTGCATCGCGGGTCTTGAGCAGCCGCCAGACCAGGCGACCCGTCAGAAGCGGGAAAACCACGGAACCGGCACAGGCGATGTACTCGATCAGGTTTTCCGGCTCACTGCCGAGCAATTCATAGATAACGACCCCGATTGAATAGAATGACAGCATGCTCGTCATGGCAATATGCTGCAATGGCTTCGAGAACGAGGATTTGATTTTGATCGTTTGGCGCGCGTCCATTTTGATCTCTTTCGTCAATCCCCGTGACGGCCGGTCGATGCCGGGCCCGGTCGCGGGAAGGGACAGGTTGAATTCACGAAAATGTGATGACGTAAATGCATGACGTGAGCATGACAATCCTATGACGCGTCAATTCACACTTTATTGCAATTGTACACTTATCGAGAGCTAGCGCTTCAACACGCTGCTGCCGTGGGCAATGCGCCCCTGCGGCGAATGGGCAGATGCTTGCTGTTTACCCTTCCGGACCCTTGGTCTATCCTTGCCGCAACAGAGCATATTCGGCTCCAAGGATACCGCAGCGATCCGGCAGCGGGCAATTGGTAGTTATCGGGATTGACATGTTTGGTTATCGTTTGGCCGGATGCAGCGTTCTTTCAGGCATGGCTGCCTGTGTTCTCCTGGCATTGTTGCTCCAACTGGCGCTTGTTGCGCCCGTTCTGGCGGGAAAGAAGCAGGCCGGGGCACCCGTCCTGCAGTCCATGCGCTTTGCCATAGTCCGCAGCGCGGTGCCCAGTTGCGAGCCCGCCTGTCCGGAATGGATATGGGCCTCCGGCACCATATTGGACGACACGCCGGCCAAGCTGCGCAAAATTCTGAAGGTCATGGGCAAACGGCGCCTGCCGATCATCATGGAATCGAATGGCGGCAATGTGGACGCCGCCATGCAGGTCGGCCGCATGATCCGCAAACGCGGCCTCGACATTGCCATCGGCAGGACCCGCTTTGAAGGATGCAGCCCCGACCAGAAGTGCAAGCCCGACCGTTATGCCGATGGGGCCTATGCCGGGTTTCCCTATCCGGCGGGCGCCTATTGCCTCTCCGCCTGTCCCTATATCTTCGCGGCGGGCGAAAAGCGTCTTGTCGGCCCCTGGGCCCTGATCGGCGTGCACCAGATCACGCAGGTCTATACGCAGACACGCATCACCTATGAGACGCGCTACCGGATGGTGAACGGGAAGAAGAAGATTCTTGATACCAAGATCGTCGGGCGCAAGCCTGCCGGATCCTATGAACGCACCGATCTCAGCAAGGGATATCGCCAGAAGCTGCTCGCCTATTTCACCGGCATGGGCATCGACCCGGCCATTGTCGACCGGATGCTCTCCATCCCGGCCAAGGATATCTCGGTTCTGACGCAGGATGAACTGGTTGCGTTCAAGCTCGTGTCGGGAACGGGGGATGTCAGCGATCTCGCGGCCACGCGCATCTGTGCGCAGGAGCCCAAGGCCGCAAACTGCGTTGAGCTCAAATCTGCCGGTTCCAAGATTGTTTCGAGAATGGACTGATATTTCTGACACCCCATTGATAGCGAAGCCGTTCCGCTTGTAGATAGGCAGGGGAATTGCTTGTGGGGAAGAGCATGGCGTTGACGAAAGTTGCGTTCGATGATTGCCGGTTGCGCTGCCACGATGGCTTTTCCCGTTTATTGATTGTTCTCAGCCTCGCTTTTGCTCTGTTTGCAGGTTTGACAACGCCGTTGCTTGCCGCGGATGCCGAACGGCCCGCGTTGCCCGGCCCGGGCTCGACCAGCCAGCCATATGTTCCACCACCGCTCGGCCTTGCCTCGGGACCGGCAACAACGGTGCAGCCGATCCTGCGCGATGCTGACCTAACCGGTCCGTCGTATAGCTCTCCAGAGCAATCGGCGCCCAGCACCGGCCCCTTCTGCGATATGTCATGCCCGGCCTGGACGCCGGATCGCGCGTCCATTTGCAACCCGACGAGGAATTGTGTGGCGGGCGTGCCCGCCTATGCTCCGCTTTTTTCGCCGCAGGCGGGAAATATCCCCAGACCAGAACCGATCCAACCACTGCCAGACACGTATCAGTCGAATCTTCTCGTGGCTGATAGTCCCATGGCGTTCGCGATTGTGCGCGCCGACGTGGAGGTTTGCAGGCCGAATTGCCCGGAATGGATTGCGGCTACGGGGACGATCAAGCCCGATACGCCTGCAAAGCTGCGGAAAATCCTGAACCAGGCCGGCAAGCGGCGGCTGCCACTTGTGATCGACTCGAGGGGAGGTGCCGTGAATGCCGCCATCGAGATGGGGCGGATCATCCGCAAGCGCGGTCTGGACGTTGCCATCGGCAAGACGATGTATTTGGGGTGCACGCCAGGCGCGAAGAGTTGCAAACCCGATTTTGCCGATGGGGCTTATGCCGGTTATGCTTTTCCAGGCGGCGGGATTTGTCTGTCCGCCTGTCCGTTTTTTGCCGCGGGCGGCTTAAAGCGATTGGCCGGATATGAGGCGCGGGTCGGGATTCACCAGATCACCACCACGGTCACAAATCTCATGATTACCTATCAGACGCGCTACAGGATCGTGAACGGCAAGAAGAAAATCATTGATCGGAAAGTTGTCAGCCGGAAACCAACCGGGACGTATGAAACCACGGAGGTGCGTAAAGGCTATCGCAAGCAACTCGTTGCCTATTTCGTGGAAATGGGCGTCAAACCCAGCCTCGTCGACCGGATGCTTGCCGTTTCCGCCAGCGATATCTACATATTGCAGTATAACGAGCTGTCGGATTTCAAATTTGCGACGGACGAGGGTGATTCTCGTGCATTCACTGCCGGCAGGATTTGCAACCGCGATCCAAAGCCCGGCAACTGTGTGGAACTGAAGCCTGTTCCACCGAAAGCCTGAGAAAAGGCAGCGGCTTTCATCTCTGCCGGCGCGGGAAAACCGTCAAATCTGCGCGTCACGCGACGAATTTCTCATAAAGCAGCGCGCGGCGGGAATAGGGGCTTGAAAAGCGCAGCGCTTTGTGGAATGTACGCCCCGGACTGTAGGGGAGTAGCTCAGTTGGTAGAGCGGCGGTCTCCAAAACCGTAGGTCGCAGGTTCGAATCCTGTCTCCCCTGCCACTCATAGTCTGCCCGCACACGATTGGATGGTGTGCTGACAGATGTTTGGAAAGAAACGAAACCGGGGACTTGTGTTTTACCGGAATCGGTTCTATGTAACATCAACAGACACGCGGTGCGTGGAGCTGAACGATCAGCTTTACGGGCCGTAATGGTGTGAACAAAGCGTGTTGTTACCATGGCAACATATTGAGTTTACAACAACATGACACGCACGAGCGGTAAATGGCATCCAAGACAAACCCGATAAGTTTTTTTCAGCAAGTGCGCGCGGAAACGGCAAAGGTCACCTGGCCTTCACGCCGTGAGACGCTCATTTCCACCGCTATGGTGATGGTGATGGCGTTTTTTGCTGCGATTTTCTTCTTCGCAGCTGATCAGTTGATGGCCTTCGGGATTGATCTCGTTCTCGGTCTTGGTCGTTAACGCAGGCTGACAAGGAAATTTGAATGACCGCGCGCTGGTATATCGTTCACGCCTATTCGAACTTTGAAAAGAAGGTCGCCGAGTCGATCGAAGAAAAGGCGAGGCAGAAGGGTCTGTCGCATCTTTTCGAGAAGATCCTCGTGCCGACTGAAAAGGTGGTTGAAGTGCGCCGCGGCCGCAAGGTTGATGCTGAGCGCAAGTTCTTCCCGGGTTATGTCCTTGTTCGTGCCGATCTGACGGATGATGCGTATCATCTGATCAAGAACACGCCGAAAGTGACGGGTTTCCTCGGTTCCGACAACAAGCCGGTTGCGATTTCCGACAAGGAAGCCGACCGGATCCTGATGCAGGTTCAGGAAGGTGTCGAGCGTCCGAAGGCTTCGATCTCGTTCGAGATCGGCGAAAGCGTTCGTGTTGCCGACGGTCCGTTTGCTTCGTTCAACGGTGTTGTTCAGGAAGTCGACGAAGAGCGTTCGCGCCTCAAGGTGGAAGTTTCGATTTTCGGCCGCGCTACGCCGGTCGATCTGGAATTTGGCCAGGTCGAAAAGATCTGATCAATCGGCCGCCCGACGGGCGGCCAGCCACGTCAGTGGCCAATGGTGGGAGGTGAGGCGGCCTTTAGCCGGGTCTTCAATCCGTACCACCAAACTGCAACCGCCGGTTTTCCGGCATAATGATAAGGCAGAGAAGTTATGGCTAAGAAAATTGCAGGCCAGCTCAAGCTGCAGGTTTCGGCAGGATCGGCAACACCGTCTCCTCCCATCGGACCGGCACTTGGTCAGCGTGGCATCAACATCATGGAATTCTGCAAGGCCTTCAATGCGGCCACGCAGGAACTGGAAAAGGGTTCGCCCATTCCGGTCGTGATCACATACTATCAGGACAAGTCCTTCACTTTTGTGATGAAGACGCCGCCGGTGTCTTACTTCCTCAAGAAGGCTGCAAACCTGAAGTCCGGTTCCAAGGAGCCAGGCAAGGTGGTTGCTGGCAAGATCTCGCGCGACAAGGTCCGTGAAATCGCGCAGGCGAAGATGAAAGACCTGAACGCAGCGGATGTCGAATCCGCCATGCGCATGGTCGAAGGTTCTGCCCGTTCGATGGGCCTGGAAGTGGTGGGCTGAGACGATGGCAAAAGTATCAAAGCGTGTAGCCAAGGTTCGTGAAGGCGTTGACCGCGAGAAGCTCTATGATCTGACTTCGGCTGTTGCCATGGTCAAGGAACGTGCCATTGCCAAGTTCGACGAGACGATCGAAGTATCGATGAACCTCGGCGTTGATCCCCGCCATGCGGACCAGATGGTTCGCGGCGTAGTCAATCTGCCAAACGGCACAGGCCGTACGGTTCGCGTTGCTGTTTTCGCTCGCGGCGACAAGGCTGAAGAAGCCAAGAAGGCCGGTGCTGACATTGTTGGCGCGGAAGATCTGTTCGAGATCGTCAATGGCGGCAAGATCGATTTCGATCGCTGCATTGCCACTCCGGACATGATGCCGCTCGTCGGTCGTCTCGGTAAGGTTCTCGGCCCGCGCGGCATGATGCCGAACCCGAAGGTCGGCACCGTAACGACGGATGTTACGGCGGCGGTCAAGGCTTCCAAGGGCGGCGCTGTCGAGTTCCGCGTCGAGAAGGCCGGTATCGTTCACGCCGGCGTCGGCAAGGCATCGTTCGATGTCAAGGCGCTGGAAGAAAACATCAAGGCATTCACCGATGCCGTCACCAAGGCAAAGCCGGCAGGCGCCAAGGGTGAATATGTCAAGCGCGTCGCGATTTCTTCGACGATGGGCGTTGGCGTCAAGGTTGATCCGTCGACTGTACGCCCTGCGTAACAGCTGATGTGAAAACTCGAGCCTAACGGCTTGAGTTCTAAAGAATTCCAGGCCTTTCGGGGCCTGGATAACCGGATGAAAGTCCGGTTATCCTGTCCGAGATTGCAGGTGGCTCGCCTTAATTGTCATGAGCCTGCATGAGACGTGGAACAGCTTTGTTAGGGTGGAAAAATCCACCGAGACAAGGTTCGAACCGTAGTTGCCTTTCGCTTGCAGCCGGATTTCCGGCGAAGCAGGGGGGACAGGATCCTCAAGTGTTGTTTGGTTTCAGTTTTCGGATTGAAGCCTTGCGACAAAAGGCAACCCGGCAGGGACGCACCGTGCGTTTCTGCCAAATGGAGAGAGACAGTGGAAAAAGCGGAAAAGCGCGAATTTGTCACTTGGCTGAACGGCGTCTTCAAGGACTCCGGTTCAGTTGTCGTGGCCCACTATACCGGTCTCACCGTTGCGCAGCTGAGCGATCTTCGCTCCAAGATGCGTGATGCTGGTGGCACCGTTAAAGTCGCGAAGAACCGCCTTGCCAAGATCGCTCTTCAGGGCACGGAATCGGAAGGCATTTCTGACCTGTTCACAGGTCAGACACTTGTTGCCTATTCGAATGATCCGATTACGGCACCAAAGATCGCCATCGAATTTGCCAAGGGTAACGAGAAGCTCGTCATCCTCGGTGGCTCGATGGGAGCAACAACTCTCGACGCTGATGGCGTGAAGGCTCTTGCCGCACTGCCGTCACTCGACGAGTTGCGTGCAAAGCTGGTTGGTATGATCCAGACACCAGCAACGCGCATCGCTCAGATCGTAAACGCACCGGCAGGCCAGCTTGCCCGCGTTTTCGGCGCCTATGCCCGGAAGGACGAAGCGGCATAAGGCCGTTCTCGCTGTCAATATATCGAACCTTGTAAAGGAAAACCAAAATGACTGATCTCGCAAAGATCGTAGACGACCTGTCCAACCTGACTGTTCTGGAAGCTGCTGAACTTTCCAAGCTTCTTGAAGAGAAGTGGGGCGTTTCTGCTGCTGCTCCTGTTGCTGTTGCTGCTGCCGCTGGCGGCGGTGCAGCTGCTGCAGCCGTTGAAGAAAAGACTGAATTCGACGTCGTTCTGACCGAAGCCGGCGCTAACAAGATCAACGTGATCAAGGAAGTCCGCGCAATCACCGGTCTCGGTCTCAAGGAAGCCAAGGACCTCGTTGAAGCTGCTCCCAAGCCAGTCAAGGAAGCTGCTACCAAGGACGAAGCTGACAAGATCAAGGCACAGCTCGAAGCAGCTGGCGCCAAGGTTGAACTCAAGTAAGTCCAACATTTTCGGCGGGCAGGGCGACAAGCCCTGTCCGCTGATCTGCCCTTTTTGGGCAACCCGGTACTGAACCCTTTTCCTGACGGCAATTCCGATGCTTTCAGGAAACGGGTTTTGTCCCGTTCACGGGGCCGCAAAAGCGGTTTTAAGAAACATGCCAGTTTCCGCTGGCGCAAAGACGAGGAGCGACGATGGCTCAGACCCATACTTTTAACGGTCGTAGGCGCGTACGCAAGTTTTTCGGTAAGATCCCTGAAGTCGCAGAGATGCCGAACCTCATCGAGGTTCAGAAGGCTTCCTACGATCAGTTCCTCATGGTTGAGGAGCCGAAAGGCGGGCGTCTTGATGAAGGTCTGCAGGCTGTGTTCAAGTCTGTGTTCCCGATCCAGGATTTCTCCGGCGCTTCCATGCTTGAATTCGTCAAGTATGAATTTGAAGCTCCAAAATTCGACGTTGACGAATGCCGTCAGCGCGATCTGACCTATGCTGCACCGCTGAAAGTCACGCTGCGCCTGATCGTGTTCGATATTGACGAGGATACGGGCGCCAAGTCGATCAAGGACATCAAGGAACAGGACGTTTACATGGGCGACATGCCGCTCATGACCGATAACGGCACGTTCATCGTCAACGGTACCGAGCGCGTCATCGTTTCGCAGATGCACCGTTCGCCGGGCGTTTTCTTCGATCACGACAAGGGCAAGACCCATTCGTCGGGCAAGCTGCTGTTTGCTGCGCGCGTCATTCCTTACCGCGGTTCCTGGCTTGACATCGAGTTCGATGCCAAGGACGTGGTCTATGCGCGTATCGACCGCCGCCGCAAGATTCCTGCGACATCGCTGCTGATGGCGCTGGGCATGGACAGCGAAGAAATCCTGTCGACGTTCTACAATTCGCTGATGTTCAGCCGTGACGGCGACACCTGGCGCATTCCGTTCTCCGTCGATCGTTTCCGCGGTTTCAAGGCGACAACCGACGTTGTCGATGCCGATACCGGTGAAGTCATTCTCGAGTCCGGCAAGAAGCTGACAGCCCGCGCTGCCAAGCAGCTTGCTGAAAAGGGTCTGAAGTTCATCAAGGCAACGGAAGACGACCTGTTCGGCATGTATCTTGCCGAAGACATCGTCAACATGGAAACCGGTGAAGTTTATCTCGAAGCCGG
The DNA here is from genome assembly GCF_058792715.1 of Phyllobacterium sp. MT110. Classification (NCBI taxonomy): domain Bacteria; kingdom Pseudomonadati; phylum Pseudomonadota; class Alphaproteobacteria; order Hyphomicrobiales; family Phyllobacteriaceae; genus Phyllobacterium; species Phyllobacterium sp. MT110. The sequence goes on along the minus strand of NZ_JBXAFE010000001.1, from coordinate 1,233,944 downwards.
TGACGAACTGGACGAGAAGACCCTCAAGGTTCTGCTCGACACGGGTGTAGCCGAGATCAACGTTCTCGATATCGACCATGTCAATATCGGACCGTATATCCGCAACACGCTGGCCGTCGACAAGAACGAGAGCCGCCAGGACGCCCTGTTCGACATCTATCGCGTCATGCGTCCCGGTGAGCCGCCGACAATCGACTCGGCTGAAGCCATGTTCAAGTCGCTGTTCTTCGATAGCGAGCGCTATGATCTCTCGGCTGTTGGCCGCGTGAAGATGAACATGCGTCTCGACCTGAATGCGGAAGACACTGTCCGCATCCTGCGCAAGGAAGATATCCTTGCCGTGGTCAAGATGCTGGTCGATCTGCGCGACGGTCGCGGTGAAATCGACGACATCGACAATCTCGGCAACCGCCGCGTGCGTTCGGTCGGCGAATTGATGGAAAACCAGTACCGCGTTGGTCTGCTCCGCATGGAGCGCGCCATCAAGGAACGCATGTCGTCCATCGAGATCGACACCGTGATGCCGCAGGACCTGATCAATGCGAAGCCGGCAGCCGCCGCCGTTCGCGAATTCTTCGGTTCCTCGCAGCTGTCGCAGTTCATGGATCAGACCAACCCGCTTTCGGAAATCACCCACAAGCGCCGTCTTTCGGCACTTGGACCTGGTGGTCTGACCCGCGAGCGTGCCGGCTTCGAAGTCCGCGACGTTCATCCGACGCACTACGGCCGTATCTGCCCGATTGAAACGCCGGAAGGCCCGAACATCGGTCTGATCAACTCGCTCGCAACCTTTGCCCGGGTCAACAAGTACGGCTTCATCGAAAGCCCGTACCGCCGGATCGTTGACGGCAAGGTCACGGACGACGTCGTCTATCTCTCGGCGATGGAAGAAGCCAAGTATCACGTGGCGCAGGCCAATGTGGAACTCGACGCTTCCGGCGCCTTCACGGACGAATTCGTTGTCTGCCGTCATGCGGGTGAAGTTCTGATGGCTCCGCGTGAAAACGTGGATCTGATGGACGTGTCGCCGAAGCAGCTCGTATCGGTTGCCGCAGCGCTCATTCCGTTCCTGGAAAACGACGACGCCAACCGCGCTCTGATGGGCTCGAACATGCAGCGTCAGGCCGTACCTCTGGTTCGCGCCGAGGCACCGTTCGTCGGTACCGGCATGGAGCCGATCGTTGCCCGTGACTCCGGCGCCGCCATCGGTGCACGCCGCACAGGTATCGTCGATCAGGTCGATGCGACGCGTATCGTTATCCGTGCGACGGAAGATCTCGTACCGGGCAAATCAGGCGTCGATATCTACCGCCTGATGAAGTTCCAGCGTTCGAACCAGAACACCTGCATTAATCAGCGTCCGCTGGTTCGCGTTGGCGACCGGATCGAAAAGGGCGACATCATTGCCGATGGTCCTTCGACGGACCTGGGCGATCTGGCGCTCGGCCGCAACGTGCTCGTCGCGTTCATGCCTTGGAACGGCTACAACTACGAAGACTCCATCCTTCTGTCTGAAAAGATCGTTTCGGATGACGTCTTCACCTCGATCCACATCGAGGAGTTCGAAGTCATGGCCCGCGATACGAAGCTCGGACCGGAAGAAATCACGCGCGACATTCCGAACGTTTCGGAAGAAGCCCTGAAGAACCTGGACGAAGCCGGTATCGTTTACATCGGCGCGGAAGTTCAGCCCGGCGACATTCTCGTCGGCAAGATCACGCCGAAGGGTGAAAGCCCGATGACGCCGGAAGAGAAGCTTCTGCGCGCCATCTTCGGTGAAAAGGCTTCCGATGTCCGTGACACCTCGATGCGCATGCCGCCCGGGACTTACGGTACGGTTGTGGAAGTTCGCGTTTTCAACCGCCACGGCGTTGAAAAGGACGAACGCGCCATGGCGATCGAACGCGAGGAAATCGAGCGTTTGGCCAAGGACCGCGACGACGAACAGGCTATTCTTGACCGCAACGTCTATGGCCGTCTGGCTGACGTTCTCAATGGCAAGCCTGCCGTTGCCGGACCGAAGTCGTTCAAGAAGGGCACTGTTGTCACGACGGAAGTCATGGGTGAACACCCGCGTTCCCAGTGGTGGCAGTTCGCTGTCGAGGACGAAAAGCTTCAGGGCGAAATCGAAGCTCTGCGCAACCAGTACGACGACTCCAAGAAGCTGCTCGAACAGCGCTTCATGGACAAGGTCGAAAAGGTACAGCGCGGCGACGAGATGCCTCCGGGCGTCATGAAGATGGTCAAGGTCTTTGTTGCTGTGAAGCGCAAGATCCAGCCAGGCGACAAGATGGCCGGCCGTCACGGCAACAAGGGTGTTGTCTCGCGCATTGCCGCCGTTGAAGATATGCCGTTCCTCGAAGACGGAACGCATGTCGACATCGTGCTCAATCCGCTTGGCGTGCCAAGCCGCATGAACGTTGGCCAGATTCTGGAAACGCATCTGGGCTGGGCCTGCGCCGGAATGGGCAAGAAGATCGGCGATCTGATCGAGGCCTACAAGGCACAGTATGCGGCCAGTGGTCAGGGCGATATCCAGCCGCTGCGGGCGACGATTGAGTCGATCATCCCCGACAACGACCGGAACGAGCCAGTCCGCAACTATGACGACGAAAGCATCGTGCGTCTTGGTGAGCAGATGAAGCGCGGCGTGTCGATTGCAACGCCGGTGTTTGACGGTGCGCATGAGCCGGACATCAATGTGATGCTGGAGCAGGCGGGTCTGAAGGCTTCCGGTCAGTCGACGCTCTATGACGGACGTACGGGTGAAACTTTCGATCGTCAGGTGACTGTCGGCTACATCTACATGCTGAAGCTGCACCACCTGGTCGACGACAAGATCCACGCCCGTTCGATCGGACCATACTCGCTCGTGACACAGCAGCCCCTGGGCGGCAAGGCCCAGTTCGGCGGTCAGCGTTTCGGTGAAATGGAGGTCTGGGCCCTGGAAGCATACGGTGCGGCCTACACGCTGCAGGAAATGCTCACGGTCAAGTCCGATGACGTCGCCGGTCGTACCAAGGTCTATGAAGCGATCGTCCGCGGTGACGATACGTTCGAGGCCGGTATTCCGGAGAGCTTCAACGTTCTCGTCAAGGAAATGCGTTCGCTCGGTCTCAATGTCGAGCTGGACGATACACGCCAGCAAGAGCAGCAGGCTTTGCCTGACGCGGCAGAGTAAAAAAGTTGGGGTGCGCGGTTTGCCGCGCACCCGACCATTTTGTTTCGAGCCGCTGCAGAAGCGGCATTTGATCTAGATGGACCCGCGACGGCGGATTATTCCATCGCAAGCAGAGGGCAATTTTTGCCCCATGGAGAAACGGCATGAACCAAGAGGTCATGAATCTTTTCAATCCTCAGGTGCCTGTACAGGCATTCGATTCCATCCGGATTTCGATTGCCAGCCCTGAGAAGATTCTGTCCTGGTCATACGGTGAGATCAAGAAGCCGGAGACGATCAACTACCGCACATTCAAGCCTGAGCGGGATGGTCTCTTCTGTGCTCGGATCTTCGGGCCGATCAAGGACTATGAATGCTTGTGCGGCAAGTACAAGCGCATGAAATACAAGGGCATCATCTGCGAAAAGTGCGGCGTGGAAGTAACGCTGTCGCGCGTTCGCCGTGAGCGCATGGGCCATATCGAACTCGCAGCCCCGGTTGCGCACATCTGGTTCCTGAAGTCTCTGCCAAGCCGTATCGGCACATTGCTCGATATGACCCTCAAGGGCATCGAGCGCGTTCTCTATTTCGAGAACTACATCGTGACCGAACCCGGCCTGACATCCCTGAAAGAGCATCAGCTGCTTTCAGAGGAAGAATACATGATCGCTGTCGATGAGTTCGGTGAAGATTCCTTCACGGCACTGATCGGCGCGGAAGCTATCCATGAGCTTCTGGCTTCCATGGATCTGGAGAAGATTGCCGGCGATCTGCGTGAAGAGCTGGCGACAACGACTTCGGATCTGAAGCAGAAGAAGCTGATGAAGCGTCTGAAGATCGTCGAAAACTTCCTGGAATCGGGTAACCGTCCGGAATGGATGATCATGAAGATCGTTCCGGTCATTCCGCCGGACCTGCGCCCGCTTGTTCCGCTGGATGGTGGCCGCTTTGCGACGTCCGATCTCAACGACCTCTATCGTCGTGTGATCAACCGCAACAACCGTCTGAAGCGCCTGATCGAACTGCGCGCACCTGGCATCATCATCCGCAACGAGAAGCGCATGCTTCAGGAATCGGTTGATGCACTGTTCGACAACGGCCGTCGCGGCCGCGTCATCACCGGTGCCAACAAACGTCCGCTGAAGTCGCTGTCCGACATGCTCAAGGGCAAGCAGGGCCGCTTCCGCCAGAACCTGCTCGGCAAGCGCGTCGACTATTCCGGCCGTTCGGTCATCGTGACCGGTCCGGAACTGAAGCTGCACCAGTGCGGTCTGCCGAAGAAGATGGCGCTCGAACTGTTCAAGCCGTTCATCTATGCCCGTCTCGACGCCAAGGGTTATTCCTCGACCGTCAAGCAGGCGAAGAAGCTGGTTGAAAAGGAAAAGCCGGAAGTCTGGGACATCCTTGACGAGGTCATCCGCGAGCACCCGGTTCTCCTGAACCGTGCGCCGACGCTGCACCGTCTTGGCATCCAGGCGTTCGAACCCATCCTGATCGAAGGCAAGGCTATCCAGTTGCATCCGCTCGTCTGTACCGCTTTCAACGCGGACTTCGACGGTGACCAGATGGCTGTTCACGTTCCGCTTTCCCTGGAAGCGCAGCTTGAAGCCCGCGTTCTGATGATGTCGACGAACAACATCCTGCACCCTGCAAACGGTCTGCCGGTTATCGTTCCGTCACAGGACATGGTTCTGGGCCTGTACTATCTGTCGATCGTTGCGGCGAAAGAGCCGGGCGAAGGCATGGCTTTTGCCGATATCGGTGAACTGCATCACGCCATTGGCAGCGGTGCTGTCACCCTGCACACCAAGATCAAGGGCCGCTTCAAGAGCATTGATGCGGACGGCAAGCCGACGTCGAAGATTTTCGACACGACGCCTGGCCGCATGATCATCGGTGAGCTGCTGCCGAAGCACCACAACGTGCCTTTCGACATCTGCAACCAGGAAATGACCAAGAAGAACATCTCCAAGATGATCGACACGGTCTATCGCCATTGCGGACAGAAAGAGACGGTCATTTTCTGCGATCGTATCATGCAGCTCGGCTTCAGCCACGCCTGCCGTGCCGGTATTTCCTTCGGCAAGGACGACATGGTCATTCCGGAAACCAAGGCGAAGCTCGTTGCCGAGACCGAAGCTTTGGCGACCGAATACGAACAGCAGTACAATGACGGCCTGATCACCCAGGGCGAGAAGTACAACAAGGTCGTCGACGCCTGGGGCAAGTGCACCGAGAAGGTCGCTGACGAAATGATGGCCCGCATTAAGGCTGTCGAGTTCGATCCTGTCACTGGCCGCCAGAAGCAGATGAACTCGATCTACATGATGTCGCACTCGGGTGCCCGCGGTTCGCCGAACCAGATGCGCCAGCTGGGCGGCATGCGCGGACTGATGGCCAAGCCTTCGGGCGAAATCATCGAAACGCCGATCATTTCGAACTTCAAGGAAGGCCTGACCGTGAACGAGTACTTCAACTCGACCCACGGTGCCCGTAAGGGTCTTGCCGATACCGCCTTGAAGACGGCCAACTCCGGTTACCTGACACGCCGTCTCGTCGACGTCGCGCAGGATTGCATCGTCATCTCCGTGGATTGCGGCACGACAACGGGCCTCACCATGCAGCCGATCGTTGATGCCGGTCAGGTCGTTGCGACCATTGGCCAGCGTGTTCTCGGCCGTACGGCGCTCGAAGACATCCTGCATCCGTTGACGGGTGACGTTCTGGTTACCGGCGGCAACATCATCGACGAGTTCGATATCGATGCCATCGAAAAGGCGGGCGTTCAGTCCATCCGCATCCGTTCGGCTCTCACCTGTGAGACCCGTGGCGGCATCTGCGCCAAGTGCTACGGCCGCGATCTGGCCCGTGGTACGCCAGTGAACCAGGGTGAAGCTGTCGGCGTTATCGCCGCTCAGTCGATCGGTGAGCCAGGCACGCAGCTGACGATGCGTACGTTCCACCTTGGTGGTACGGCGCAGGTTGTGGATCAGTCGTTCCTCGAAGCCAGCTATGAAGGCACGGTGCAGATCCGTAACCGCAATGTGGTTCGCAACTCCGACGGCCATCTGGTTGTCATGGGCCGTAACATGGCTGTTGTCATTCTTGATGCGACAGGCAAGGAACGGGCGACACACCGCGTCACCTACGGTTCGCGCATCTATGTCGATGACGGCGATACGGTTAAGCGCGGCCAGCGTGTTGCCGAGTGGGATCCTTATACCCGCCCGGTCATGACGGAAGTCGAAGGTCATGTCGAATTCGAAGACATGGTCGACGGTCTCTCCGTTTCGGAAACGACGGACGAGTCCACCGGTATCACCAAGCGCGTGGTCATCGACTGGCGTTCGACACCGCGCGGTTCGGACCTGAAGCCTTGCATCGTTGTCAAGGACAAGGCCGGCAAGGTTCTGAAACTGGCAAAGGGCGGCGATGCACGCTTCCAGCTGTCGGTTGAATCGATCCTGTCGGTTGAGCCCGGCTCGCACGTGAAGGCGGGTGACGTTCTTGCCCGTATCCCGATGGAAAGCGCCAAGACCAAGGACATCACCGGTGGTCTGCCGCGCGTTGCGGAACTGTTCGAAGCACGCCGTCCGAAGGACCACGCGATCATCGCCGAAATCGATGGTACGGTTCGTTTTGGCCGCGACTACAAGAACAAGCGCCGCATCGTCATCGAACCGAACGACGAGACGCTCGAGCCAGTTGAGTATCTGATCCCCAAGGGCAAGCCTTTCCATCTTCAGGATGGCGATGCGATCGAAAAGGGCGATTACATCCTCGACGGTAACCCGGCACCGCATGACATTCTGGCCATCAAGGGCGTGGAAGCACTCGCTTCGTATCTCGTCAATGAAATCCAGGAAGTCTATCGTCTGCAGGGCGTTCTGATCAACGACAAGCACATCGAAGTGATTGTTCGCCAGATGCTGCAGAAGGTCGAAATCACCGAATCCGGTGACACTGGCTTCATCGCCGGTGACCATGTCGACCGGATCGAGCTGGACGAGATCAACGAACGTCTCGAGGAAGATGGCAAGAAGCCAGGCTATGGTACTCCGGTTCTCCTGGGTATCACCAAGGCTTCGCTGCAGACGCCGTCCTTCATCTCGGCTGCGTCCTTCCAGGAAACGACACGCGTCCTCACGGAAGCTGCCGTTGCCGGCAAGATGGATGCGCTGCAGGGCCTGAAGGAAAACGTCATCGTTGGCCGTCTGATCCCGGCTGGTACGGGTGGAACGGTCAAGCAGATCCGCCGCATTGCCGGTGCCCGCGACGAGCTGATCATCGACGAGCGCCGCAAGGAAAGCGGAGCCGGTGCTGCCAAGGTCGACGCCATGCTGACCGACATGACAGGCACCCCGGCCGAATAAGCCGGTTGCACATGACAACATTGAAAAGGCCGCCTTTCGGGGCGGCCTTTTTGTTTGAGCTGTGAGGTGAATGCTGATGGGCAGGTGAGCGTAATGCCAGCCCCTCTAGTTCATTGGTCAAACTCGATCAGCGCGGCCTGGCCGGTGAGGGCGGTCTTCCAGGCGGAGAGGTGGGGTTCTTCCTCCGGCTCGCTTGTCAGCGTGCCGATCTCCAGGAGTTCAGCCTCTTCATAGCCTTCATTGGCCAGAATCTGCAGGGCGGTTTCAACCAGCCCGTCGGCATCGTCGTTCATCAGGAGAACATGCACCTGCAGCGGCTCTTCCTCGCCTTTCTTCCAGACGTCGGCAACGATGAGGTGGACTGTTTTTGGCTCGAGGTTATCTGTTGGCATAGAATTGATTCCAGAGTTTAATCGTCATTCTCTCTGTACTGAAATCGTACCACTTATGAAATCAGAATATTCTTTGCGGCCAAGCAGATCGATATGGGTCCCACATAGAGTTTTTCCCGGTCCAATCAAATAGAGGACGGTGTCATTTGGTCCAATCAGCTTTATGTCATGGGTTACTATAATCTCGGTCTGCCTGTTTTTACGATTGTTCAATGCCAGGACCACGCGCGAGCGATTTACTTCATCCAGTGCGGTTGTCGGCTCATCCAACAGCAAGAGATTGGAAGGTTTCAGGAGTGCACGAGCCAAGGATATGCGTTGTTTCTCGCCGCCCGATAGTCTGTTACCGCGTTCCCCCACGGTCGGCTCGTTCCTGCCATCATGCCGGTCCAGGATCTCACGCAATCCCAATACCGACATGATGGCTTCAATTGCATCGTTCGATGCGCCGGAACCAAGTGTGATATTTTCTCTGATTGTCATATCAAACAAGAGACTGTCCTGGTAAGCCACCGCGATACCATTGCGGAATGCTTCAGCGTTGGTCTGCGTCAGATCGACGTTCTCAATGGTGAAATGTCCGGTCGATGGGGGAACCAGACACCCCAGAACACGTAGAAGACTGCTTTTTCCCGTGCCGGAAGCACCGACGATGAACAGTCGGCCGGCTGCGGCGATTGAAAGGTCCAGGCTGACAATCACGGGAGTCGCGCCTATCGTGATCCCCAGATTGGTGAGTTGCAAAGCCCAGGGTCTGTCGGCTACCGGTAAATCAGAACTCTGCGCTGCAGGAACCGGATTTTCCGCGAGAAGACGCATCAACAAAGTCGCCTCTCCTGCAGAAGCGTGTATTTCCCGGTAGACACGCGCCAATGTCTCGACGGGCTGCAAGAGCCGGATAATGTAGGTATTGATCAACACAAGTTCGCCAACCGTAAGCGAGCCCACTGAGATGTCGAGCGCACCGCGCCATAGAACCCAAATCACGACGCCGCCGAATATGATCGTCTGCAATACGCCGTAGTAAACACGCTGGGTAAAGGTCACTTTCCAGTGCCGGTCATTTGTCTTCAGCTTTTTGTTGAGCTGTCCGATGATTGCCGTGCGTAAGTTCGCTTGCTGTACTTGATCTGCGTTAACGAGGGCATCAAGCCCATATGTCCAGGCGGCTGTGCCGCTTTCCATGGCGTCTTCAGTCGCTGCCCGTATGCGGATCGCCGACAGGTTTGCCAGGTATCCATAGACGCATAGGGCGGCGATCAACACGACTGCAATCCATGGATCGACCATGACTGCGATGACAAATCCCGCAATCATCAGCTCGACGATCGTCGGTGCAACGGAAAAGGCTAGGCTCGATGTAATATCCCGGATGGCATCGAGCCCCTTTTCAACGATACGGCCTAGCTCATGAGACGTGTGTTCCCGCATCGCATGATAGGGAAGCGACAACGCATGGTTGAAGACGTTCAGTGTCAGGTGGCGTTGCAAACGGAGATTGAATGGACCAAATGTCAGCCATTCGAATTGCGAGATGATGGAGGTGATAAGCAAGCTCACGGAAAACGCAAGAATAAGAGATATGCCGGTTTCCATGTCATGCCCCTCAGATAGGAGATCGATGCCCTTTGCGAACAGTATCGGAATAGCAGACATCGCTGCGCTTACTATAGTGATTGTTCCGATCAAGATCAGCAATAGTAAGAGCTGCCTACTGTTTTTGAATATTATTAAAATAGAATATTTGAACACGGCGGATTCATTCACGAAATTTCCCCAATATATAAGAAATATATTATTACAATCGTAATTATACGAGCCATATTGGCTGAATTCCAATCGTTTATCCATGCGACTAACGTATAATATACATCGTGGTACAATTCGATATGGTGTGTTTGTTACAAAATTTCCAAGGAGGTATGGGATGTTGATCCATTTTCTGAGCCCAGGACAATTCGGCGATCAAGTTGAGTTCGATGATGATGACAACGCGACCATGGCAAGCGGTGGACTGAGTGGAGTAAGCCCAAGTAGCTCGAAATCGAATAGCAGCTCAAAATGTGATAGCAGCAGCAGATGCGGTGCATCCGGCAAAAGCAGCAGTTCTTCGGCCTCTAGCAAGGGGTGAAGCATCTAAGCCCAAGGGCGGTACCCAAGCTGCGGGTACAGCCTCTTTCTGGCTGACAACATCATTGCATTGATCCAAGGCGCCACCGACTACTCCAAATCTGGAGGTTGAGGATGCGATTTAACATTCAGCCCTATGCCAAAATCGTTGGTGATGATGACGGGATACCTTTCATATGCACGCCATCCGGTGTCACACGCCTGCATGACCACTCGATGATCGATGTGCTGACGCATCTCAAGGCATTGGGCGTCTCGACAAATCAACCAGCCATTGATCAGCTCTTTGCAGATCAGAATATTGACCCCAGGGCTGGCCGGAGTTTTCTTGAAAGAATAAACATACTGAAGCGGTATCGTGATGATGTGAGGGTTCTGGTCTACTCAACGGACGGGGCCATTGCAGCAATGGTTGCCGCGCAAATCGAGAGAAATGATGCTGTCGACGTCATCAGCATCGACAACCTTGGTGACATCTCAGGGTCAGCAATACTCATCTGTGTCCAGGCGCAATATGATCATGGATTGGCGCGCGCCATTGTCGATCTCTGTCATCGAAAGCCGGATCTGTTCCTTTTGCACGCCTACTTTGTAATGAGGCACTTTGTGATTGACGGGTTTTATTCGGTGCGGATGGCGCTGCCCGACCACTTCAGTTCGCTCTACAATCTTGCGGGTCTCGATCGATCATCCAAATTCAAACCCTCCAGTTGGGCGGATGTTTTCTTCGCTCATGCCAGCGCGGTCAGCGCCACTGCTATCCCAACCTTGCCAAGGTCGTCGCTTGAAGAGAGCGCCGCCCTGCATTTGCTTTATACCCGCTTCCGGCAATTGATCGCGTCTGAAATGGTTCCCGTCTTCTCCGACGATCTGGGTACAGTCACGGAGATGAATCTGGATAGCGGACATATTCAACGCCATCGCGCCAATCACTCAAGTTTCAGCTCGTCCATGCGCGACTGGGCCGTCTCGTCGACCTAGCCAACCGGGAGGAGCAATCATGAAAACGGACGAAACCGCATCGTTCAATCAAATCGGCTTCGCCAGTCAGTTCGTTGATGCTGATGTGGAATACCAAGTGAGGGAATTCCATCAGGCCTGCATGACTCCCGTCGGGTCTGGATTTGAGAGTCTGTTTGGTTCTTCCGCGGTGACAATCCGCCATTTGAAACGTGCCGAGTTTGCCGAAGCGAGATTTTCGCACCTTACCCAGACCATCGATATCCCGCAGGAAAAGCCCATTTGCGATGTCACACGTTTCGAGTCTCTGCACCATGGCGATGAAGGCCTTGAGATTGCGTTTTCATTGATCGGCCGCATATTCAGTCAGGCACTGGCAGCCGATCAGCGGAAGCGGCGACCCTATCCTTCCGGCGGAGCGCTCTATGCGGTAGAGGCAATCTTGATTACCGGCCCCCGGGTTCAGGAAGGGCAGAGGTTGTCAGCCTTCCATTTTCTTCCCGTGTCAAACGCATTCGAACAACTGACCGCGCATGTTTCAGCGTCTGATTTTTCCAGCCTGAGCGACGTACCAAATCCGTCTTTCTATGTTCTCTACTGCGTCAACCTGAAAAAATCGATCTTCAAATATCGTACGCGCGGTTACAGGCTCTCACTTCTTGAAGTGGGATCGATGTACCAGAACATGCTGTCTTGCGCCCAATCAGCGGGCGTTTCATCGCGCGTCCTGTCAGGCTTCCCCGAGCGCCAGATTGCACACATGTGTCATCTGGATGGCCGATTGCTGCTGCCGACTATTGTTCAGGCATTCGGGTTCGAAAAGAAACAAGATGACAATCCAGCATAGATTTCGACCGGTGATCACAGAGGTACCGCACTTTGCCGTTGAGGCATCGAGCCCGCCACTCATATCGGAACCTTGCGTTTTTGGAGCGCACGATAGTAGCCGTATACAAGGACACGGATTTGGCTACGGACCAGATATACATCTCAAGGCTTTCGGAGAGTATATGGAGCGCTTTGTTGCCTACCGAAGTATCAGGTCAAACGGTTGTGCGACCATCGATGAATTGAACGTCTCGCTGGAAACGAAGAATGCATTGAACGCCGCGATAACCGAGGCGTGTGGCGACGAGCAAACCAGCCAATTCGTTGCCAGGCACAGGTTTGATACTGTTGAGGTTCTTGATCTGAACTCGGACGAGAAAGTGCGGCTACCACGGATATTGTTTTCCCTTCACCCTACGAAGGATCAGCAATTTGTTCCAACCCGCGACACATCCGGATCCGCGCTTCACGTCAACAAGGAGGCAGCGTTCCAAAATGCTGTCCTTGAATTTGTCGAACGGCAAAGTCTGGCCGCGATGTGGGCTTCGAGGCGATGTCAGGCACTGTCCGTGCTGGAGCCCGACAACGTTGCAGATCGGAGGATCAAAACATTGTTGCTGCGGTTGAGCATGCGGGGAATGCTGAGCTGCTACAACATTTCATTTCTCAAGGGCGCGCATGTCTTGTTTGTGGTCTACAAGGCGCGGTCCGAATCCGACTTCGTGCAATTTGCATGCGGCGCTTCAGCAGCCTTTTCTTGGCATGCCGCGCTTGCAAAGGCGCTCACGGAGGTTTGGCAGACGAGTGTCCTACTTCCACAGATGAATTTCTTCGATTCCACGGAGTATGGCGGGGGTGAACTCAAGGAACGTTTTGAGAAAGCCAACCGCAGCGACTATGACCTAGATCTGGAGGTAGCTCCATTGTCTGGTATGAGCGGTGAAGATGGGTCTCTGGTTGAACTGAGGCAATCTCTGCTGGACGTAAGCAAGAGCATATTTGCCTTTTCACAAAGCCAATACATGGGGCTTAACAAACTCACATTCTGTAAATTGTTCTCTCCGGACTTCTTCATCCACATGAATCCGGGGGCAGGCAACAACAACCAGAACCGCTGGCTTCAAACAATTGCCAAGGATAGGCCCTTGCGGCTGACGTCTATGCCTTTCAGCTAGTGCAAGAATGTGCGGAAGGTCATGATTCTAGCAGCTCTGCGACTCGCCGGTGTTGCCTGTTGCCGCGGCATTCAAAATCGCTGTGAAGAAAGAGAAATTTAACTTGAATTAACGGCAGTCCGGCGAAACAATCTTACCATCAGGCCGCAAAGCGCCCCAAAACGCTCCAAACCTTAATAAAATTTGGTGTTCAGGCTTGACGTGGAGCAGGGGACAAAGTATCAGCAGCACATCTGAGCCGATGTGAGATTGGCTGTTTCGGAGCGACACGCTCTGGAGTTCATCTCAAACAGGGTTCGTTTTACGATCGAAATGCAATTTGCCGCTCGCATGAAGCTCTTAAGGCTTCCTCTGCTTTTATTCGGGCAACCACCCTCGCGGTGGTTTAGTTGCCCGAATTCGTGCATGAGCATGGCGCTGAAACGGCCCTGACGGGCGAAGATACGAGATTTGTGCCGAAGCGCGTGCGCTTTGATACGCATTACAAAGAGGGAAGGTTGAATGCCTACCGTAAACCAGTTGATCCGCAAGCCGCGCACTGCGCCGGTAAAGCGCAATAAAGTTCCTGCCTTGCAGGAAAACCCGCAGAAGCGCGGCGTGTGCACCCGCGTCTATACGACGACCCCGAAGAAGCCGAACTCGGCTCTGCGTAAGGTTGCCAAGGTGCGTCTGACGAATGGCTTCGAAGTTATCGGATACATTCCGGGTGAGGGCCACAACCTTCAGGAACACTCTGTCGTGATGATCCGCGGCGGCCGTGTCAAGGATTTGCCGGGCGTTCGTTACCACATCATCCGTGGTGTTCTCGATACGCAGGGCGTCAAGAACCGTAAGCAGCGCCGTTCCAAGTACGGTGCAAAGCGTCCGAAGTAAGATTTTCCGGGACTTTGGCCACCAGGTAGGTCAACCCGATGCAGATAAGAGACAAAAAGTATGTCCAGACGCCATAGTGCAGAAAAGCGTGAGATCAACCCGGATCCAAAGTTCGGCGATCTCGTTCTGACGAAGTTCATGAATGCAGTCATGCATCATGGCAAGAAGTCGATCGCTGAGCGTATCGTTTACGGTGCGCTTGAGTCGGTTGAAGCCAAGAGCAAGCAGGAGCCGGTTGCCCTGTTCCATCAGGCCCTCGACAATGTTGCGCCGCACGTCGAAGTGCGCTCGCGCCGTGTTGGTGGTGCAACATACCAGGTTCCGGTCGATGTTCGTCCAGAGCGTCGTCAGGCTCTTGCCATCCGTTGGCTGATCAATGCTGCTCGCGGTCGCAATGAGACCACGATGATTGATCGCCTGTCCGGCGAACTCCTGGATGCGGCAAACAACCGTGGCTCGGCTGTGAAGAAGCGTGAAGACACGCATCGCATGGCAGAAGCCAACCGCGCATTCTCGCATTACCGCTGGTAATCGTCGAAACCCTATTCTTGAAGGCACCATATCATGGCCCGCGAATATAAAATCGAAGACTACCGTAATTTCGGTATTATGGCGCACATCGACGCCGGCAAGACGACGACGACCGAGCGTATTCTTTATTACACCGGCAAGTCGCACAAAATCGGTGAAGTCCATGATGGCGCTGCAACCATGGATTGGATGGAGCAGGAGCAGGAACGTGGCATCACGATCACGTCCGCTGCAACCACCACCTACTGGACAGGCCGCGATGGCAAGAAGCGTCGCTTCAACATCATCGACACGCCAGGCCACGTCGACTTCACGATTGAAGTCGAACGCTCGCTGCGCGTTCTCGACGGTGCGATTGCACTGCTCGATGCCAATGCCGGCGTAGAGCCGCAGACGGAAACCGTTTGGCGTCAGGCTGAGAAGTATCATGTTCCGCGCATGATCTTCGTCAACAAGATGGACAAGACCGGCGCCGATTTCGATCGCTGCGTTGAAATGGTCAAGACCCGTCTTGGTGCCAAGGCTGTTGTCATGCAGCTGCCGATCGGTGCAGAAACAGAATTCAAGGGCGTTGTCGATCTGATCGAAATGAAGGCTCTGGTCTGGCGCGATGAGCAGCTGGGTGCGCAGTGGGATGTCGTTGAGATCCCTGCTGATCTGCAAGCCAAGGCTGAAGAATACCGCGAAAAGCTGATCGAAGCTGCCGTTGAAGTCGATGAAGCTGCGATGGAAGCGTATCTGGAAGGCAACATGCCTGACAATGATGCTCTGCGCGCTCTGATCCGCACCGGCACCTGCCGTGTTGAGTTCCACCCGGTATTCTGCGGTTCGGCCTTCAAGAACAAGGGCGTACAGCCTCTGCTTGATGGTGTTGTTGAATACCTGCCTTCGCCGGTTGACGTTCCTTCGATCAAGGGTATCGACCCGAAGACCGATGGCGAAACAACCCGCAAGTCTTCGGATGAAGAGCCTCTGTCGATGCTCGCATTCAAGATCATGAACGATCCGTTCGTTGGTTCGCTGACTTTCTGCCGCATCTATTCCGGCAAGCTGACCAAGGGCGTTTCGCTCGACAACACAGTCAAGAACAAGCGCGAACGTATCGGCCGTATGCTGCAGATGCATTCCAACTCGCGTGAAGACATTGAAGAAGCGTTTGCCGGCGACATCGTTGCTCTGGCGGGCCTGAAAGAAACAACGACAGGTGACACGCTCTGCGATCCGCTGAAGCCGGTTATCCTGGAACGCATGGAATTCCCCGATCCGGTTATCGAAATCGCGATCGAACCGAAGACCAAGGCCGACCAGGAAAAGATGGGCATTGCGCTGAACCGTCTTGCTGCTGAAGATCCTTCATTCCGCGTCAAGTCGGATGAAGAGTCGGGTCAGACAATCATCGCCGGCATGGGCGAACTTCATCTCGACATTCTCGTTGACCGTATGCGTCGCGAGTTCAAGGTCGAGGCGAATGTTGGTCAGCCGCAGGTTGCCTACCGCGAATCGATCACACGCAAGAAGGAACAGGACTACACCCACAAGAAGCAGTCGGGTGGTTCGGGTCAGTTCGCTCGCGTCAAGATCATCTTCGAACCCCACGATGGCGACGATTTCATCTTCGAATCGAAGATCGTCGGCGGCTCTGTACCGAAGGAATACATTCCGGGCGTTCAGAAGGGTATTGAAAGCGTCATGGGTGCGGGTCCGCTCGCAGGCTTCCCGATGCTCGGCGTGAAAGCCACGCTGATCGACGGTGCCTACCATGATGTCGACTCGTCGGTTCTGGCATTCGAAATCGCAGGCCGTGCGGCATTCCGCGAAGCTGCCCGCGAAGCCGGTGCCCAGCTGCTCGAGCCGATCATGAAGGTCGAAGTTGTAACGCCTGAAGATTATGTCGGTGACGTAATCGGCGATCTGAATTCACGTCGTGGTCAGATTTCGGGTACCGAAGCCCGTGGCATTGCTACGGTCGTCAATGCAAACGTGCCGCTGGCCAACATGTTTGGTTATGTGAACACGCTGCGTTCGATGAGCCAGGGTCGTGCACAGTACACGATGCAGTTTGATCACTACGAACCTGTTCCGACAGCAGTCGCACAGGAAATTCAGAAGAAGTTTGCGTAACCCTGACGGTTGCGCGTGACAGTTGAGTTAAGCCTGAGCAGGCGAACATATAACGGAGAGCTCAGATGGCTAAGAGCAAGTTTGAACGTAACAAGCCGCACGTCAACATCGGCACGATTGGTCACGTTGACCATGGCAAGACATCGTTGACGGCAGCGATTACGAAGTATTTCGGAGAGTTCAAGGCGTACGACCAGATCGACGCGGCACCGGAAGAAAAGGCGCGCGGCATCACCATTTCGACGGCGCACGTCGAGTACGAGACGGCAGCGCGCCACTACGCGCACGTCGATTGCCCCGGCCACGCCGACTATGTGAAGAACATGATCACCGGTGCGGCGCAGATGGACGGCGCGATCCTGGTTGTATCGGCAGCCGACGGCCCGATGCCGCAGACGCGCGAGCACATCCTGCTGGCCCGTCAGGTTGGCGTTCCGGCGATCGTGGTTTTCCTGAACAAGGTCGACCAGGTTGACGATGCCGAGCTTCTGGAACTGGTTGAACTGGAAGTGCGCGAGCTTCTGTCGAAGTACGACTTCCCGGGCGACGATGTGCCGATCGTCAAGGGTTCGGCGCTGGCCGCACTGGAAGATTCCAACAAGGAAATCGGCGAAGACGCGGTGCGTGCGCTGATGGCGGAAGTCGACAAGTACATCCCGACGCCGGAGCGTCCGGTTGACCAGCCGTTCCTGATGCCGATCGAAGACGTTTTCTCGATCTCGGGTCGTGGTACGGTTGTGACGGGCCGCGTTGAACGCGGGATCGTCAAGGTTGGTGAAGAAGTTGAAATCATCGGCATCAAGCCGACGACGAAGACGACGGTGACCGGCGTTGAAATGTTCCGCAAGCTGCTCGACCAGGGCCAGGCCGGCGACAACATCGGCGCGCTGATCCGCGGCGTTGGCCGTGAAGACGTCGAGCGCGGCCAGATCCTTGCCAAGCCAGGTTCGGTCAAGCCGCACACGAAGTTCAAGGCAGAAGCCTACATCCTGACGAAGGACGAAGGTGGCCGTCATACGCCATTCTTCTCCAACTACCGTCCGCAGTTCTACTTCCGCACGACCGACGTGACGGGCGTGGTGACGCTGCCGGAAGGCACGGAAATGGTCATGCCCGGCGACAACATCTCGGTTGATGTGACGCTGATCGTGCCGATCGCAATGGAAGAGAAGCTGCGCTTCGCTATCCGTGAAGGTGGCCGCACCGTCGGTGCAGGCATCGTCGCTTCGATCATTGAATAATATTAAGGTTTTATGCAGAGGCGCCTGCTATAGGCGTCTCCGCTAAACAAGGAAAAGATGAAATGAACGGTCAAAACATCCGCATTCGCCTCAAGGCGTTTGATCATCGGATCCTTGACGATTCGACGCGGGAAATCGTGTCGACTGCCAAGCGTACCGGTGCCAATGTGCGCGGACCGATCCCGCTTCCTACACGGATCGAGAAGTTCACAGTAAACCGCTCGCCGCACATCGACAAGAAGAGCCGCGAACAGTTCGAGATGCGCACTCATAAGCGTCTTCTCGATATCGTAGACCCAACCCCGCAGACAGTAGACGCGCTGATGAAGCTCGATCTTTCCGCTGGTGTTGATGTCGAGATCAAGCTGTAAGGCTTGAGGACGGAAGGACGAACCGATGCGTTCAGGTGTAATTGCACAGAAGCTGGGCATGACTCGCGTCTACAATGACGCAGGCGAGCATGTACCTGTGACAGTTCTTCGTATGGAGAATTGCCATGTCGTGGCTCAGCGTACAGTCGAGAAGAATGGCTACACAGCTGTTCAGCTCGGTGTTGGACTGGCCAAAGTAAAGAATACAACGCAGGCATTGCGCGGTCATTTCGCGAAGGCCTCCGTTGAGCCAAAGGCGAAAGTGGCTGAGTTCCGCGTTTCTGCCGACAACCTCTTGGATGTCGGTGTTGAGATCACGGCCGAGCATTTCGTTGCTGGTCAGAAGGTTGATGTGACGGGTACGTCGATCGGTAAAGGTTTTGCCGGTTCGATGAAGCGCCACAACTTCGGTGGTCACCGCGCCACACACGGTAACTCGGTAACACACCGCGCTCACGGTTCGACCGGTCAGCGTCAGGACCCGGGTAAAGTGTTCAAGGGCAAGAAGATGGCCGGTCACATGGGTCAGACCCGCGTGACGACCCAGAACATCGAAGTCGTTTCGACGGATCTGGATCGTGGTCTTATTCTCGTTCGTGGTGCTGTTCCTGGCTCCAAGGGTGCATGGATCCTGGTACGCGATGCCGTCAAGGTAGCGCTGCCGGCAACTGCCCCCAAGCCAGCTGGTGTTCGCCAGGCCGCAAACGCCGCAGCAGCTGTGTCTGATGCAGAAGTAGCTCAGACGACTGAGGGAGCCGTATAATGGATCTCACAATTACAACACTTGAAGGCAAAGACGCCGGCAAGGTGAAGCTCTCGGAAGAGATTTTCGGCCTTGAGCCACGCGACGACATCCTTCAGCGCATGGTCCGTTACCAGCTCGCCCGCAAGCAGCAGGGAACACACAAGGCAAAGGGTCGTTCGGAAATCGCACGCACCGGCGCCAAGATGTACAAGCAGAAGGGTACGGGCCGCGCCCGTCACCATTCGGCACGTGCTCCGCAGTTCCGCGGCGGTGGTAAGGCGCATGGTCCGGTTGTTCACAGCCACGAACATGACCTGCCGAAGAAGGTGCGCGCTCTTGCGCTCCGTCATGCCCTGTCTGCCAAGGTAAAGGCTTCCGAGCTCATCATCATTGATGAGCTGGCCGCTACCGATGCCAAGACAAAGGTACTTGTTTCGCAGTTCGCCAAGCTGGGCTTCGAAAATGCGCTTCTCATCGGCGGTGCCGAGATTGATGCGAATTTCCGTCGCGCTGCTTCGAACATCCCGAACATCGATGTTCTGCCAATTCAGGGCATCAATGTTTATGACATCCTGCGTCGCGGCAAGCTCGTGCTTTCCAAGGCTGCAGTGGAAGCTCTCGAGGAGCGTTTCAAATGACCGATCTTCGCCATTACGACGTGATCGTCAGCCCGGTTATCACCGAAAAGTCGACCCTGGTTTCCGAACATAACCAGGTCGTCTTCAACGTGGCCCGCAAGGCAACGAAGCCGGAAATCAAGGCCGCAGTCGAAGCGCTGTTTCGCGTGAAGGTAACTGCAGTCAATACAGCTGTGCGCAAAGGCAAGGTGAAGCGGTTCCGCGGCATCGTCGGGCGCCAGAGTGATGTCAAGAAAGCTATCGTGACGCTTGCCGAAGGGCAGTCGATCGATGTTTCGACTGGTCTCTGAGGGGCCGTGGAGTAAAGACAATGGCACTCAAACATTATAATCCAACCACACCAAGCCAGCGTCAGCTGGTCATCGTGGACCGCTCGGAGCTCTACAAGGGCAAGCCTGTCAAGGCTCTGACCGAAGGTCTTCATTCAAAGGGTGGTCGTAACAACTCCGGTCGCGTCACTGCACGCTACCAGGGTGGTGGTCACAAGCGCACATACCGCTTTGTAGATTTCAAGCGCCGCAAGCATGACGTGGCTGCCAAGGTTGAACGCCTTGAATACGATCCGAACCGGACCGCATTCATTGCTCTCATCCGCTACGAAGACGGTGAGCTGAGCTACATCCTGGCTCCGCAGCGTCTGGCTGTCGGCGACAGCGTTATCGCTGGCGCACAGACGGACGTGAAGCCAGGCAATGCGATGCCATTGTCGTCGATCCCGGTCGGCACCATCATCCACAATGTGGAGATGAAGCCAGGCAAGGGCGGTCAGATCGCCCGTTCCGCCGGTACCTATGCGCAGCTCGTCGGCCGCGACCAGGGCATGGCAATTCTTCGCCTGAATTCGGGTGAACAGCGCCTCGTCCACGGTTCGTGCTTCGCCACGGTCGGTGCAGTATCCAATCCTGACCATGGCAATATCAGCCTTGGTAAGGCCGGCCGCAGCCGTTGGCTTGGCAAGCGCCCGCACGTTCGCGGTGTTGCCATGAACCCGGTTGATCACCCGCACGGTGGTGGTGAAGGTCGTACGTCAGGTGGTCGTCATCCTGTTTCTCCGTGGGGCAAGCCCACGAAGGGCAAGAAGACGCGCTCCAACAAGTCGACGGACAAGTTCATCGCTCGTTCGCGTCATCAGCGCAAGAAGTAAGAGAGGTAGTCTGAAATGGCTCGTTCAGTTTGGAAAGGCCCGTTCATCGATGGCTATCTTCTCAAGAAGGCTGAGAAGGTACGTGAGGGCGGTCGCAGTGAAGTTATCAAGATCTGGAGCCGTCGCTCCACGATCCTGCCACAGTTCGTCGGTCTGACCTTCGGTGTGTACAACGGTAACAAGCATGTGCCGGTTTCGGTCAACGAAGAGATGATCGGACACAAGTTTGGTGAATTCGCTCCGACGCGTACCTATTACGGTCACGGCGCGGACAAGAAAGCGAAGAGGAAATAAAGATGGGCAAGGCTAAGGCTCCGCGCCAGCTTAAGGACAACGAGGCGAAAGCCGTTGCCCGTACGCTCCGTATCAGCCCTCAGAAGCTAAATCTGGTGGCTGCTTTGATCCGTGGCAAGAAGGTTAACGCCGCTCTTGCCGATCTGGAATTTTCGCGCAAGCGGATTGCAGGGACGGTGAAAAAGACTCTCGAATCAGCTATCGCCAACGCAGAGAACAACCATGACCTGGATGTTGATGCTCTGGTTGTTGCTGAAGCCTACGTTGGCAAGTCAATCGTGATGAAGCGTTTCCATGTTCGTGGTCGCGGTCGTGCAAGCCGGATCGAGAAGCCATTCTCGCATCTGACGATCGTTGTCCGCGAAGCTGAGGAAAAAGGGGAGGCCGCATAATGGGCCAGAAGATTAATCCGGTTGGCTTCCGCCTTGGCATCAACCGGACCTGGGACTCGCGTTGGTACGCGAACACAGGTGAATACGGCAAGCTGCTGCATGAAGACCTGAAGATCCGCAAGTATCTGATGGACGAGCTGAAGCAGGCTGCCATTTCCAAGGTGGTGATCGAGCGTCCGCACAAGAAGTGCCGCGTGACGATCCATGCTGCCCGTCCGGGTCTGATCATCGGCAAGAAGGGCGCCGATATCGAGAAGCTGCGCCGCAAGCTGTCAGAAATGACAAACGCGGAAACAGCGCTCAATATTGTTGAAGTCCGCAAGCCGGAAACAGATGCAGTCCTGGTTGCGCAGTCCATCGCTCAGCAGCTGGAACGCCGTGTTGCATTCCGCCGTGCCATGAAGCGTGCCGTTCAGTCGGCCATGCGTCTTGGTGCAGAAGGCATTCGTATCAATTGCTCGGGTCGTCTCGGCGGCGCGGAAATTGCGCGTATGGAATGGTACCGCGAAGGTCGCGTGCCTTTGCATACACTTCGTGCCGATATCGACTACGGAACTGCTGAAGCACACACCGCCTACGGCATCTGCGGCGTCAAGGTCTGGGTATTCAAGGGCGAGATCCTTGAGCATGACCCAATGGCCTCCGAACGTCGCGCTGTTGAAGGTGATGGTCATCAGGGTCAGAACCGTCGCCGCGAAAACGCTTAAAATAGCGTCTTTCCGGAAAGAGAATTTTGGAGTAGAGAACAATGCTGCAGCCTAAGCGCACAAAGTTCCGCAAGCAGTTCAAGGGCCGTATCCACGGCGCGTCGAAAGGCGGCACGGATCTTAATTTTGGTGCTTTCGGCCTGAAGGCCCTCGAGCCGAACCGCGTTACCGCGCGTGAGATCGAAGCCGCTCGCCGTGCAATTACCCGTCACATGAAACGTGCCGGCCGTGTGTGGATCCGGATTTTCCCGGATGTGCCCGTAACATCGAAGCCTACCGAAGTCCGCATGGGTAAAGGTAAGGGTTCCGTGGACTACTGGGCATCTCGTGTAGCACCAGGCCGCGTCATGTTTGAACTCGACGGCGTTCCGGAAGATGTGGCTCGTGAGGCTCTTCGCCTTGGTGCTGCCAAGCTTTCGGTCAAGACGCGCTTTATTCAGCGCATCGCAGAATAAGGGGTGGATGCTATGAAATCCGCAGAAGTCCGGGCCTTGAGCCTCGATCAGTTGAATGAAGAGTTGGCTACGCTGAAGAAAGAGCAGTTCAACCTGCGCTTCCAGAAGGCGACTGGCCAGTTGGAAAAAACCGCACGTGTCCGGCAGATCCGCCGTGATATCGCGCGCATCAAGACAGTCGCCCGCCAGAAAGCGGTCGAGAGCAAGGCTTAAGGAAGAAAACCATGCCTAAACGCATTCTGCAGGGCGTTGTCGTCAGCGACAAAAACGACAAGACCGTCGTGGTCAAGGTCGAGCGGCGCTATTCGCACCCGCTCCTCCAGAAGACTGTGCGCCAGTCCAAGAAGTACAAGGCGCACGACGAGAATAACCAGTTCAAAGTCGGCGATGCCGTTTCCATCCAGGAATCGAAGCCGATTTCGAAAGACAAGCGTTGGGTTGTCGTTACAGACGCCCCAGCAAGTTAATATTAATTATCTGTATGTAAGTACGCAACAATCGCGAGGGGCAAGGAAAGCCCAGTCCGGTTGAACAAGAAGAAGGCGGCTAGTCATGATTCAGATGCAAACAAACCTCGACGTCGCGGATAATTCCGGCGCACGTCGTGTCATGTGCATCAAGGTGCTGGGCGGCTCGAAGCGGAAATATGCTTCGGTCGGCGACATTATTGTCGTTTCGATCAAGGAAGCAATTCCGCGCGGCCGTGTTAAAAAAGGTGACGTGATGAAGGCGGTGGTTGTTCGTACCGCCAAGGATATCCGTCGCGCGGATGGGAGCGTTATTCGTTTCGACAAGAACGCCGCCGTCCTGATCGACAACAAGAAAGAGCCTATCGGCACGCGTATCTTCGGACCGGTTCCGCGCGAACTCCGCGCAAAGAGCCATATGAAGATCATCTCGCTGGCTCCAGAAGTACTCTAAAGGAGCAGACGATGCAGAAGATCCGTAAAGGCGACCGCGTTGTCGTTCTTGCTGGTAAGGACAAGGGCCGTACCGGCGAAGTAATCAAAGTTTTGCCGAAGGACGAGCAGGCGCTCGTTCGCGGCGTTAATGTTGTCAAGCGTCACCAGAAGCAGACACAGACCCAGGAAGCCGGCATCATTTCGAAAGAAGCGCCGCTCCATCTGTCGAACCTCGCGATCGCCGACCCCAAGGATGGCAAGCCGACCCGCGTTGGCTTCAAGGTTCTTGAAGACGGCAAGAAGGTACGTGTAGCAAAGCGCTCAGGAGACCTGATCGATGGCTAATACCAGTGCAAAGATCGAACCACGCTTGAAGAAGCAGTACCTGGAAGTGGTACGTAAAGACCTTCTCGAGCAGTTCAAATATGACAACGAGATGCAGATTCCCCGCATCACCAAAGTTGTTCTCAACATGGGCGTTGGTGAAGCTACGGCTGATTCCAAGAAGCCAACTGTCGCAGCTGAAGATCTGGCATTGATTGCTGGTCAGAAGCCGGTTATTACCCGGGCGCGTAATTCGATCGCTACCTTCAAGGTACGTGAGAATATGCCGATCGGCACGAAGGTTACCCTTCGTAAAGAGCGCATGTATGAATTCCTGGATCGCTTGATCACGATCGCGCTGCCGCGCGTTCGAGATTTCCGTGGTCTGAACCCGAAGAGCTTTGACGGTCGTGGCAACTTCGCCATGGGCATCAAGGAACACATCGTGTTCCCGGAGATCAACTACGATAAGGTTGATCAGATCTGGGGCATGGACATCATCGTTTGCACGACTGCAAAGACGGATGATGAAGCCCGCGCTCTCCTGCGCGCCTTCAACTTCCCCTTCCGGCAGTAACGGCAAGCGTAGCGAGGTATTTGAAATGGCAAAGACTAGCGCAGTCGAAAAGAACAAGCGCCGTGGTTTGCTCGTCAAGCAGTATGCTGCAAAGCGTGCCCGTTTGAAGGCAATCGTGATGAACCAGTCGCTTCCGCTGGATGAGCGCTTCCGCGCGACAATCCAGCTGGCAGAACTGCCACGGAATTCGACCAAGGTTCGCATTCGCAATCGTTGCGAAGTATCCGGTCGTCCACGCGGTTATTACCGCAAACTGAAAATGTCGCGTATCGCATTGCGCCAGCTGGGTTCGCTCGGCCAGGTGCCCGGCGTCGTGAAGTCGAGCTGGTAAGGGAGAAGACGGATGTCTATGACAGATCCTCTCGGCGATATGCTGACACGTATCCGCAACGCCATCATGCGCAAAAAGGGCAAGGTTTCCACACCTGCCTCCAAGCTGCGCGCACGCGTTCTGGATGTTCTGCAGTCTGAAGGTTATATCCGCGGATACAGCCAGGTAGATTTTGAAAACGGCAAGTCCGAGATCGAAATCGAACTGAAGTATTTTGAGAACGTACCTGTAATCCGTGAGATTACCCGTATTTCGAAGCCTGGCCGTCGCGTTTACGTTTCGGTCAAGTCGATTCCGCAGGTTGCTAACGGTCTTGGTATTTCGATCCTGTCGACGCCGAAGGGCGTGATGGCAGACCACGAGGCACGTGAACAGAATGTCGGCGGCGAATTGCTCTGCCGTATATTCTAACCGCTGGCTTGAAAAGGTTTGAAAAATGTCTCGTATCGGTAAAAAACCAGTGGCAGTCCCGCCAGGCGTAACAGCCAGCGTTGACGGCCAGACCATTAAGGCCAAGGGCCCCAAAGGTGAACTGAGCTTTGTCGCCAACGACGAAGTTCTGGTCAAGTTCGAAGATAATGCCGTTCGCGTTGATCCGCGTGACAGCAGCAAGACCGCCCGGTCGAAGTGGGGCATGAGCCGCACGATGATCGTCAACATCTTCACAGGTGTTAAGGACGGTTTTGAAAAGCGCCTTGAGATCAACGGCGTTGGTTATCGTGCGGCCATGCAGGGCAAGAACCTGCAGCTGTCGCTCGGTTTCAGCCACGAAGTGATCTATGACGTACCAGCTGGCATCACAGTTGCTGTACCGAAGCCGACGGAAATCGTCGTCACGGGCATCGACAAGCAGCAGGTCGGCCAGGTCGCCGCTGAGATCCGCGAATATCGTGGTCCAGAACCCTACAAGGGCAAGGGCGTTAAATATGCGGGCGAGAAGATCGTTCGCAAAGAAGGTAAGAAGAAGTAAGGAATTCGTGTCATGGCATCGCCGAAAGAAATTATTCAGCGTCGCGCTGCGCGTGTTCGCCGCCAGCTCAAGGCGGTTGCCGGTGACCGTCCGCGGCTCAGCGTCCACCGTTCTTCAAAGAATATCTATGCGCAGATCATCGATGATGCGCGTGGACATACAATTGCATCCGCATCGACACTTGATCTTGACCTGAAGGGTCAGCTCAAGACCGGTGCAGACCAGGGTGCAGCAGCACTCGTCGGCAAGCTCGTTGCAGAGCGCGCCGTCAAGGCTGGCATCAAGGAAGTTGTCTTCGATCGTGGCGCCTATATTTACCACGGCCGTGTAAAGGCGCTTGCTGAAGCTGCTCGCGAAGCTGGTCTCAGCTTCTAAGGCAAGACATCCGAAATCCGGAACTGCAGGAGCTTGTCTCCTGCAAGCCGGATTTCGTTACTATCATTCGTGCTACCGGAAAAGAAAAAGGAATTAGGAGCATGGCACAGGAAAAACGGAACCGCGAGGATCGCGGCCGCAACGAAGAGCGCGATAGCGAATTCGTTGACAAGCTTGTTCACATCAACCGCGTCGCCAAGGTCGTCAAGGGCGGCCGGCGTTTTGGTTTCGCAGCTCTCGTCGTCGTTGGCGACCAGAAGGGTCGCGTTGGTTTCGGTCATGGCAAGGCGCGCGAAGTGCCGGAAGCCATCCGCAAGGCAACCGAATCCGCCAAGCGCGAAATGATTTTCGTACCGCTGCGTTCGGGCCGTACCCTTCACCACGATGTTGAAGGCCGTCATGGCGCCGGCAAGGTTCTGCTTCGTGCAGCCACAGCTGGTACAGGTATCATCGCCGGCGGTCCAATGCGCGCTGTCTTCGAGACACTGGGCGTACAGGACGTTGTTGCCAAGTCGCTCGGCTCGTCGAACCCATACAACATGGTTCGTGCGACATTCGATGCCTTGAAGCACCAGATGCACCCCAAGGACATCGCTGCCCAGCGCGGTATCAAGTACTCCACACTGCAGGCTCGTCGCCGCGACGTGGTCGGTTCGGAAGAATAGGCCAGAAGCTGGCGCAGCAGGGCAGGGATCTCGGTCCCGCTAGCTGTAGACTAAAGGATATAAGTCATGGTTGAGAAGAAGAAGGGTAAGACGGTTACGGTCGAACAGATCGGCAGCCCTATCCGCCGTCCGGCAGAACAGCGCGCAACGCTGATCGGCCTGGGCCTCAATAAGATGCATCGTCGCCGGGTTCTGGAAGATACGCCTTCCGTCCGTGGCATGATTGCGAAAGTTCAGCATCTCGTCCGCGTTGTGGACGAGGCTTAAGAACTCCGGAGATTGATCAAATGAAACTCAATGATCTGAGTGAAAACCCAGGCGCCACCAAAGCGCGCAAGCGCGTTGGCCGTGGTATCGGTTCCGGCTCCGGCAAGACTGCCGGTCGCGGTGTGAAGGGCCAGAAGTCGCGTTCCGGCGTTGCCATCAACGGCTTCGAAGGCGGCCAGATGCCGGTTTACCGCCGCTTGCCAAAGCGCGGCTTTACCAACATCTTCATGAAGAACTTCAATGAAGTATCCGTTGGCCGTATCCAGACTGCCATCGATGCCAAGAAGCTCGATGCCAAGGTTGCGATCACGATTGAAACCCTGAAGGCTGCCGGTGTTATCCGCCGCGCCAAGGACGGTGTCCGTCTGCTTTCCGGTGGTGACATCACAACTGCGGTAACGATCGAAGTTGCCGGTGCCTCCAAGGCCGCGATCGAAAAGATCGAAAAGGCTGGCGGTTCGGTCAAGCTTCCTGCTGTTGCAGCGGCTGCAGAATAATTCTATTGAATGAGCGGCGGCCCTCCGGGTCGCCGCTTGTATCTTGTCTTCCCCGATCATATTTACCAAAACAATCCCGCATCATTCTTTTGGTAAATATGATGGGTAAATCTTAGTGTTGATGCATTCCCTGCACGTTTTGGGAAAGCACGGCGCAGTAACGGCACATATCTGGGTAGGACCGTCAGTGCCTGACGGGCGCAGACCGGAGACTACTTATGGCATCAGCCGCTGAACAGCTCGCCTCCAATCTTAATTTCTCTGCTTTTTCCAAAGCTGAAGAGCTTAAAAAGCGCATCTGGTTTACACTTGGGGCATTGCTGGTTTACCGGCTTGGCACCTACATCCCGCTTCCGGGTATCAATCTCGGCGCCTATGCCCAGGCCTTCAACCATCAGGCGCAGGGCATCCTCGGCATGTTCAACATGTTCGCCGGCGGTGCCGTGGCCCGCATGGCGATTTTTGCCCTGGGCATCATGCCCTACATCTCCGCATCGATCATAGTTCAGCTGATGACCTCGGTCATCCCGGCTCTGGAACAGCTGAAGAAGGACGGAGAGCAGGGCCGCAAGGTCATCAATCAGTATACGCGCTATGGCACGGTGCTTCTGGCAACGGTGCAGGCCTATGCGATTGCCGTCGGCCTGCAGGGAAGTCAGGGTATCGTCACCAGTCCCGGACCGTTCTTCCTGTTTTCCACCGTTATCACGCTCGTCGGCGGAACCATGTTCCTGATGTGGCTGGGTGAACAGATCACGGCACGCGGTATCGGCAACGGTATTTCGCTGATCATCTTCTCCGGTATTGTCGCCAACCTGCCGCAGGCGATTTCCGGCACGCTGGAACTCGGCCGTACCGGCGCCCTGTCGACTCCGGTCATTCTGGCGATCATCATCCTGACCATCGCCGTCATCGGTATCATTGTCTTTGTCGAACGCGCGCAGCGCCGCCTGCTGATCCAGTATCCGAAGCGCCAGGTCGGCAACCGCATGTTCCAGGGTGATACGTCGCACCTGCCGCTGAAGCTGAATACAGCGGGTGTCATTCCTCCGATCTTCGCGTCCTCGCTGCTGCTGTTGCCTGCGACCATTGCCGGCTTCGCCAAGAGTGAAGGTCTTCCCGGCTGGGCGACGACGATCCTTTCCTCGCTCGGCCATGGCCAGCCGCTCTATATGGCGTCCTATGCCGCGATGATCGTGTTCTTTGCCTTCTTCTACACGGCGCTCGTCTTCAATCCGAAGGACACGGCCGATCAGCTGAAGAAGCATTCCGGCTTTATTCCCGGCATTCGCCCCGGCGAACGCACAGCCGAATATATCGACTACGTTCTGACCCGCATTACAGTTCTTGGCGCAGCCTATCTCGTGTTGATCTGCATGCTGCCGGAGTTCCTGATTTCCTGGGCTGGCGTTCCTTTCTATCTCGGCGGTACATCGCTGCTGATTGTCGTGAGCGTTACGCTCGATACGGTTGCACAGATCCAGGGTCACCTGATCGCGCATCAATATGAGGGGCTTATCAAGAAGTCTAAGCTCCGTGGAGGGAAGCGGAACAGATGAGATTAATACTTCTCGGACCACCGGGGGCAGGTAAGGGAACTCAGTCTCAGCGCTTGGTAGAAAAACTAGGGATACCGCAGCTCTCCACCGGGGACATGTTGCGGGATGCAGTCAAAGCCGGAACCGATGTCGGTTTGCGCGCCAAGGCTGTGATGGATGCCGGCAAGCTGGTATCCGACGAAATCGTCAATGCGATCGTTTCCGAGCGCATTGATCAGCCCGATGCAGCCAATGGCTTCATTCTCGATGGTTATCCGCGGACACTCGTCCAGGCGGATGCGGTCGAGGAGATGTTGTCGGACAAGGGATTTGAGCTGGATTGCGTCATCGAGCTCGAGGTCGACGACAATGTGCTCGTCGAGCGGATCTCGGGTCGATACACGTGTGCCAAGTGCGGCACCGGTTATCACGACACCAACAAGCAGCCCAAGGTACCGGGCGTGTGCGACAAATGCGGTTCGACGGAATTCAAGCGGCGTCCCGATGACAATGCTGAAACGGTCCGCACGCGGCTCGAGGCTTACTACAAGCAGACTTCGCCCCTGATCGGCTATTACTACGCCAAGGGCAAGTTGAAGAAGGTCGATGGCATGGCGGACTTCGAAGAAGTCACCAAATCGATCGAAAAGATTTTGGCGGAACTTTAGATTCCGACAAAAATGTACGGGAGGAGTTGACTTTTCGAAGCGATTCCTTCAAAGACGGCGGAAATTCGCTTGGATATGAAGCGATCGGCGCCGATCCGGTAAAGCAGGTTCGGGGCTGATCGTTTGTGTTTGTCCCGGATATCATTTTCATCCCGTCATCTGGCCGGTCGCGTTGACTGCCCAGCTCTGCCGGTTAACAAGGAGAACAGACGTGGCTCGTATTGCTGGCGTCAACATCCCGACGAACAAGCGCGTTGTTATCGCGCTTCAGTACATTCACGGGATTGGTCAAAAGTTTGCACAGGAAATCGTCGAGAAAGTCGGCATTCCTGCGGAGCGTCGTGTCAATCAGTTGACCGATGCCGAAGTCTTGCAGATTCGTGAAACGATCGACCGCGATTACCACGTTGAGGGTGATCTGCGTCGTGAAGTTTCGATGAACATCAAGCGTCTGATGGATCTGGGCTGCTACCGCGGTCTGCGTCATCGCCGCTCCCTGCCGGTTCGCGGTCAGCGTACGCATACCAATGCGCGTACCCGCAAGGGTCCTGCCAAGGCAATCGCCGGCAAGAAGAAGTAAGATCACGCCGGCGCGGTTCGCTGCGCCGGTTCTGCTGTTGCAGAGACAAGTGCTGGTTTCGCACTTTAACTGAAACCATGGTGGAGCCTCTGGAAATACGGAGGCGTCGAGATCAACTGAAAGGACTATTATGGCCAAGGAAGCCACACGCGTTCGCCGCCGCGAGCGTAAAAATATCTCGTCGGGCGTTGCCCACGTTAATTCGACATTCAACAACACGATGATCACCATCACGGATGCGCAGGGCAATGCGATTGCCTGGTCCTCCGCCGGTGCGCAGGGCTTCAAGGGTTCGCGTAAATCCACGCCTTTCGCTGCACAGATGGCTGCTGAAGATTGTGCCAAGAAGGCACAGGAACATGGCATGCGTTCGCTCGAAGTTGAAGTTTGCGGACCGGGCTCCGGCCGTGAATCGGCTCTGCGCGCGCTCCAGGCTGCTGGTTTCACGATCACGTCGATCCGCGATGTGACACCGATCCCGCACAATGGCTGCCGCCCGCGCAAGCGTCGCCGCGTCTAATCTGTTTCGACAAGATTTGGCCGCATGAGCTGACATTCAGCTCCTCTGCGGTTTCCACGCTTCATTGCCACGATTGGATGGTGGCAAGGCAAGGATAGGGAAAAACTAGATGATCCAGAAAAACTGGCAAGAACTGATCAAGCCGAACAAGGTCGAGTTTCAGACCTCCGGCTCGAAGACAAAGGCAACGGTCGTCGCCGAGCCGCTTGAACGCGGCTTCGGCTTGACGCTCGGCAATGCTCTGCGCCGTGTGCTTCTGTCTTCGCTGCGCGGCGCTGCCGTGACTGCCGTACAGATCGATGGCGTTCTGCATGAATTCTCGTCGATCCCCGGCGTTCGTGAAGATGTGACGGATATCGTCCTGAACATCAAGGAAATCGCGATCCACATGGAAAGCGACGGTCCCAAGCGCATGGTCGTCCGCAAGGAAGGCCCAGGCGTTGTGACGGCTGGCGACATTCAGACGGTTGGCGATATCGAAATCCTCAATCCGGAACACGTTATCTGCACGCTGGACGAAGGCGCTGAAATCCGCATGGAATTCACCGTCAACACCGGCAAGGGCTACGTTCCGGCTGACCGCAACCGTGCAGAAGATGCGCCAATCGGCCTGATCCCGGTTGACAGCCTCTACTCACCGGTTCGCAAAGTATCGTACAAGATCGAAAACACCCGCGAGGGACAGGTTCTCGATTATGACAAGCTGATCCTTTCCATCGAGACCGATGGTTCGATCTCCGGCGAAGATGCCGTTGCCTATGCAGCACGCATCCTGCAGGACCAGCTGGCGATCTTCGTCAACTTTGACGAGCCGCAGAAGGAAGTACAGCAGGAACAGGTCACTGAACTTGCGTTCAATCCGGCTCTGCTCAAGAAGGTCGACGAACTCGAACTTTCCGTACGCTCGGCAAACTGCCTGAAGAATGATAACATCGTCTATATCGGCGATCTTATTCAGAAGACAGAAGCAGAAATGCTGCGCACACCGAACTTTGGTCGCAAGTCGCTGAACGAAATCAAGGAAGTTCTGGCTTCCATGGGTCTCCATCTCGGTATGGAAGTCCCATCCTGGCCGCCAGAAAACATTGAAGACCTCGCGAAGCGTTACGAAGACCAGTATTAATCCGGGCTCTGCCCGACAACCAAGCCCGGGCAATGAGCCCGAACTGAGAAATTGAAGGAGAAGGCTCATGCGCCACGGTAATTCAGGCCGCAAGCTTAACCGGACTGCCAGCCATCGTAAGGCGATGTTTGCCAATATGGCTGCATCATTGATTGAGCATGAGCAGATCGTTACAACGCTGCCCAAGGCCAAGGAAATTCGTCCCATCGTTGAAAAGCTTGTCACGCTCGGCAAGCGCGGTGATCTGCACGCCCGTCGTCAGGCCATTTCGGCGATCCGCGATGCCAAGCTCGTAGCAAAGCTGTTTGACACGCTTGCTCCGCGCTACGGTCAGCGCAACGGCGGTTACATCCGCATCATGAAGGCAGGCTTCCGCACCGGTGACAATGCACCGCTCGCCGTTGTCGAATTCGTTGACCGCGATGTCAGCGCCAAGGGTTCCAAGGATTTGGCCCGCGTTGCTGCCGAACAGGCAAACGAAGCCGAAGCCGCATAATCCAGCGCTTCCGCATCGATGATTTTGGGACAGGGGCCTTTGCGGGCCCCTTTTCTGTTTTTGCTCGACTTTCGCATCGTTGAAATCGGACTGTATTGACGCTATATATGACTAGTTAAATGGTCAGGAGAGCCCGATGGGCACAGTCAATCTTGTTGAAGCGAAAGCGCATCTCAGCGAATTGATCGATCAGGTCGTAGCGGGAGAGACCGTGCAGATTTTGCGCCGGGGCAAACTGGTAGCCCAACTGGTGCCAGCCGGCGCGCCGCGCAAGCCGATCGATATAGCGGCATTGCGACAGCTCACGGAAAATATGCCGGAACAGCCGGTCTCGGGGGGTGACTTTGTCCGCGAGATGCGTGATCAAGACCGCTATTGATGCTTTACCTCGACACATCCGTTCTCGTCGCTGCGCTGACATCAGAAAGCCAGACAGCACGCGTGCTTGACTGGCTTGCAAGCCAGCACAACGAAAAAATGGCCGTGAGCGATTGGACAATCACCGAGTTCTCGTCAGCCTTGTCGCTCAAGGTACGCACCCAGCAACTGCAGGTGCAGCATCGCAACAGTTCTCTTGCCGCCTTTCATCGTCTCGTGAGCGAATCCTTTGAAACACTGCCAATCACGGCATTGATGTTTCGGTCTGCTGCTCAGATCGCAGATCGCCATGTGTCAGGGGTAAGAGCGGGTGGTGCGCTCCATCTGGCGGTTGCTATTCATCACGGCGCCACCATCTATACCCTGG
The DNA here is from genome assembly GCF_058792715.1 of Phyllobacterium sp. MT110. Lineage (NCBI taxonomy): Bacteria > Pseudomonadati > Pseudomonadota > Alphaproteobacteria > Hyphomicrobiales > Phyllobacteriaceae > Phyllobacterium > Phyllobacterium sp. MT110. The sequence continues at coordinate 1,200,836 of NZ_JBXAFE010000001.1, read as the reverse complement.
ACCGCAAATTTGCTGAAGCGGGCGAGAATATGGGCGCAATGACGAAGCTGCTTTGAATGTCTCAAATTTGCTTTGTTTCATGGCTGGTATCCGCGTTGAAATTCAGCACATTGGGTTAACACGTTTCACTGATTCATCAGTTCGGGAGATCGACATGAGTTGTTCCAAAATCGCGCAATCGGCCCGGGCGCTGCTCGTCACCTCCGCACTCGTTTCGGCCATGATCGTCCCGGTGCATGCGCAGACGGCGGCCGATACGGCAAAGCAGGTTCCGGCATCACGTGTCGATACACAATTGTCGTTTGCGCCGCTCGTCAAGCAGACTGCCGGGGCGGTCGTCAACGTCTATGCGGCGCGGGAAGTGCAGCAGCGTTCGCCTTTTGCCGGTGATCCGTTTTTCGAGCAGTTCTTTGGCGGCCAGTTCAATGGCCCGCCGCGCATCCAGTCATCGCTCGGTTCCGGCGTTATCGTCGACGCCTCGGGCATCGTGGTCACCAACAACCACGTCATCCGCGATGCGGAAACGGTCAAGATTGCCCTCTCGGATGGCCGCGAGTTTGAATCGCGCATTCTCCTGAAGGATGAATCAACGGATCTCGCCATCCTCAAGATCGAGGCCGGGGAGCAATTGCCGATCCTGCAGCTGGCGGATTCGGACAAGGTTGAAGTGGGTGATCTGGTTCTTGCCATCGGCAATCCCTTTGGCGTGGGCCAGACCGTCACCAGCGGCATCGTCTCGGCGCAGGCACGTACCCGGGTGGGGATTTCGGATTTCGATTTCTTCATCCAGACGGATGCGGCGATCAATCCCGGCAATTCCGGCGGTGCGCTCATCGGCATGGATGGCAAGCTTGTCGGCATCAACACGGCGATCTTTTCCCGCTCCGGCGGTTCGGTGGGGATCGGCTTCGCCATCCCGTCGAATATGGTGCGGGCAGTGGTTGAAACGGCAAAGCAAGGCGGCGACAAGTTCGAGCGCCCCTATATCGGCGCAACCTTCCAGAACGTGACGTCCGATGTGGCCGAAGGCCTGGGCATGAAGCAGCCCTATGGCGCGCTCGTCACGAATGTTGCCAAGGATGGACCGGCTGAGAAAGGCGGACTGCAGGTTGGTGACGTGATTCTGGCGGTTGATGATTTCCGCATCGAGAATTTCGACGGCCTGGGTTACCGCCTGTCGACTGCCGGGATCGGCAAGACCGTCAAGCTCAATGTCTTGAGCCGGTCGAAGGAGAAGGTGATTTCCCTCGTTCTGGAAAAGCCGCGGCCGGACGATCCCGCCAACAAGACGGTGATCCAGGGCAAGAATCCGCTTTCCGGCGCGCAGGTCATCACACTCACGCCCAGCAGCGCGACAAGACTGCACCTGTCGGCGGAAACGACCGGCGTTGCGGTGGAAAAGATTTTTGCCAATACACCGGCAGCACGGATCGGCTTGCAGCCCGGCGATATCGTGCGCAAGGTCAATGGTCGTGATATTGCGACCGCTGCCGATCTGGCGACTGTGATGGCAACCAAGCCGGTCCTGTGGCGCTTTGAATTCGAGCGGGATGGTGCAATCATCCGGCAGATCATTCGATAGATGAGGCAGATGGGACAATGACGGATCTGTTTGCAGCAAAGGAGGATCCGGCTTCGGACCGGAGCAGGCCGCTTGCTGACCGTTTGCGTCCGCGCTCGCTTGGCGAAGTCACCGGCCAGGAGCACCTGACCGGACCGGAAGGCGCGCTGACGCGCATGATCGAATCCGGTTCGCTGGGTTCGATGATTTTCTGGGGACCGCCCGGAACGGGTAAAACCACCGTGGCGCGGCTGCTTGCGGGTGAGACCAATCTTGCCTTCGAACAGATATCGGCCATTTTTTCCGGTGTTGCCGACCTGAAGAAGGTTTTTGACATGGCCCGCGCCCGCAAAATGTCGGGCCGCCAGACCCTGTTGTTCGTCGACGAGATTCACCGCTTCAACCGTGCCCAGCAGGATTCGTTTCTGCCTGTCATGGAAGACGGGACGATTGTGCTCGTCGGTGCGACCACGGAAAACCCGTCCTTCGAACTCAACGCCGCTCTCTTGTCACGTGCGCGCGTCCTTGTGTTTCATCCGCACGACGAAGCCAGCCTGATGGCGCTGATGCAGCGCGCCGAGGAACATGAAGGCAAGCCGCTGCCACTGGACGAGGAAGCGCGGGCGAGCCTGGTGCGCATGGCGGACGGCGATGGCCGGGCGATCCTGACACTGGCCGAGGAAGTCTGGCGCGCGGCCCGCACGGGCGAAATCTTCAATGTCGAGCGCGTCCAGCAGATCGTGCAGCGCCGCGCCCCTGTCTATGACAAGGGGCAGGACGGGCACTACAATCTGATCTCGGCCCTGCACAAATCCGTGCGCGGGTCCGATCCCGATGCGGCGCTGTATTATCTCTGCCGCATGTTCGATGCGGGGGAAGACCCGCTGTTTATCGGCAGGCGTCTGGTGCGGATGGCAAGTGAGGATATCGGGCTCGCCGATCCGCAGGCTCTGGTCATCTGCAATGCGGCCAAGGATGCCTATGACTATCTCGGTTCACCCGAGGGCGAACTCGCCCTGGCGCAGGCCTGCGTCTATCTGGCGACAGCTCCCAAATCGAACGCGGTCTATACGGCGTTTGCTGCGGCCATGCGCACGGCCAAGGAAAACGGCTCGCTTGTGCCGCCCAAGCATATTCTGAATGCGCCGACCAAGCTGATGAAGGGTGAGGGCTACGGCAAGGGGTATGCCTACGACCACGACCAGCCGGATGCATTTTCCGGGCAGAACTATTTTCCCGACGCGCTTGGCCGCCAGACCTTTTACAATCCGCCCGAGCGCGGCTTCGAACGCGAAATCCGCAAACGGATCGAATACTGGAACCGGCTGAGGGTCGAGCGCGGCGAATAGCGCGCGCCTGGCGTCTGCACGTCCGACTGGAATCAAGAAAAAGGCCGCTTCATCGGAAGCGGCCTTTTTATCGGGTTGATCATCTTCAGGCTTACGCGGCTTCCGGCGGCTTGCGCGGGAAGGGCGTGACGTTTGCCGTGTCATCATCCAGCTTCAGGCCACCGGCCTTGAGCAGCGCCGTGAAGCGGCCGTTCTGATGTGCCAGCTCGTCAAAGCTGCCGGACTCGACGATCTCACCGTGATCCATGAAGAGCACGATGTCAGCGTCGCGAACCGTCGACAGGCGGTGGGCGATGATGAAGGTCGTGCGGTTCTGGCACAGCTTGTCGACCGCCGCCTTGACGCGTGCCTCGGTTTCGACGTCAAGCGCACTGGTTGCCTCATCGAGAACGAGGATCGGTGCGTCCTTCAGGATGGCGCGGGCAATGGCAACACGCTGGCGTTCACCGCCGGAAAGCTGCGAACCGCGTTCACCAACCATCGTGTCGAAACCGGCTGACTTCGACAGGATGAAGTCGCTGGCATCGGCTGCTGCCGCCGCTGCCGCAACATCCTCGTCCGAAGCCTTCGGACGGCCGACGCGGATGTTTTCCTCGATGCTGCGGTTGAACATGCCTGCATCCTGAAACACCGTGGCGATTGCATTGCGCAACGAGCGGCGGCTGATCGTGCGGGTATCGATGCCATCGACAAGCACACGGCCTTCCTTGGGATCGTAGACGCGCTGCAGAACGTTGATCAGCGTCGTCTTGCCTGCGCCTGTCGGACCGACGATGGCGACCGTCTGGCCGGCTTTCGCCTTGAACGATACATTCTTCAGGCCCTGTGTGGACTTGGCAAATTCGAACGACACGTTCTGGAATTCGACTTCGCCGCTGATGTTGTCGAGGTCATGCACGGCCTTCGGTTCGGCCTGGTAGGCAGCGGAATCTTCCATTTCGTAGAAGTCTTCCAGCTTGGCGCGGGCAGCAAAGATCTGGTTCACAAAGGCGCTGAGCTGATCGAGACGGCCGATGAGCAGGGCGGCGAAGCCGGTGAAGGCAACAACCTGGCCGACATTCATCTGGTTGTGCATGACGAAATAGGAGCCGAGGAACAGGATGACGACCATCGAAATGATGGACGCCATGCGGTTGATACCGGCAGCCAGGGCCCACCAGTTGAGAACCGGATACTGCGAATCCAGCAACTGCTTTGTATAGGACTGCAAGGCACGGGTTTCTTCGTCGATGCGGTTATAGCTCTGCAGGACGGAGATATTGCCCATGGAGTCGGTCACGTGGCTGAATGCCTTGATATGATGACGCTCGACCTGAGCCTGACCGTCCTTGGTCTTGGCTGTGACAACACGGCTGACGATGACATAGATGACGCCAAGCACGGCCAGAACCGAAGCGAGGCGCCAATCCTGGGCCAAAGCCAGCGGAACAAGCCCGACCAGAGCAACGGTGGTGGCAAGGTGCGTGCGCATGAATTCAAGCCAGAGGCTGAACAGGGTTTCAATCGCGCGCAGAAGGGTGTGCATGGCGTTGGATGTGCCGCGCTGATGATGCCAGGCGAGCGGCATGCTGATCACGCGGTTGTACGATTCCGTCAGCACCGACAGTTTGCGGCGATGCGCAAGCCGGTCCGCTTCACGCGAAACCAGAACGTTGGCGACGATATGGAACAAACCAACACCAGCCAGCTGGCTCAGAGGCGGCCATATGGCTGTCTTGGTCGAGATAGCCTGAATGACGCGGCCCACAAGTACGGGCTCAAACAGCATGGTCAGGGCCAACGCAACGTTGACCAGGCAGATAAACGTGGTTGCACGCTTTTCCGCCCCAAGATATTGGAGAGATTTCCAATAGATCTGTATCAATGACACTTTGCCACTCCGCTCGTTATGCCCGCTTCTGCGCACATTCCTCAATTTTTGACTCTGCATGAGGTGCTTGTGCGCTGCAATATTCAATGCTCTAAAGTTGTGTCAGTTCCGCGTCTGTTCAAGGAACATTTTTCTACGTTTGTTAACGTCCCGTGATGAGTCAAATATTTGACTTCATAGAATAAACTGCCGGAGGTGAGGCAAAGTGAACGCAATATTACTGGTTGCATCAGGCGGAGCTATCGGTTCGGTTGCCCGATATCTCGTCGGCGTGCTGATGACCCGGATTTTTGGCATGGCTTTTCCCTGGGGAACGCTGACCGTGAATGTGGCCGGCGGATTGCTGATGGGCCTGTTCATTGAGCTTCTGGCCCGGCGTTTCAACGGTTCCACCGAGCTGCGCCTGTTTGTTGCGGTTGGCATTATGGGCGGCTTCACCACCTTTTCCTCGTTCTCGCTCGACGTTGCGCTGCTGTGGAACCGCGGAGAAGCACTTTTCACGCTGCTTTATGTGCTTGCGAGCGTCATCTTGAGCATTGGGGCGTTGTTTTTCGGATTATGGCTCGCAAGAGCGGTCGCTTAGTGCTAAGCGCATGCCTGATTAGACAAGGTATGACTTATGGCAGTGGTAGAGCAGAAGACAGTTGACACCGGCGAAGCGGAAATGCGCCTCGACCGATGGTTCAAGGTACATTATCCGGGATTGGGCTTCGGACACCTGCAGAAATTGCTGCGGTCCGGGCAGATCCGGGTGGATGGCTCGCGCGCCAAGTCCGATACGCGGCTACAGGCTGGCCAGACCGTGCGCATTCCGCCATTGCAGGTGGACGCCAAGGCTGAAGGCCAGCATCTGACCGGCAAGAGCATTCGCGGCCGGGAAGATGGTGACGTCCTCTCCCAGATGCTGCTCTACGAAGATCCCAAGGTTTTCGTGTTCAACAAGCCGGCTGGCCTGGCGGTGCAGGGCGGTTCCGGCGTCAATCGCCATGTGGACGACATGCTGGAAGCCTGGCGCAACAAGAAGGGTGAAAAACCCCGGCTTGTGCACCGGCTTGACCGTGATACGTCGGGCGTTCTCGTGGTTGCGCGCACGCGCGGTGCCGCGCAGGCTTTGACCGCGGCGTTCCGCGAGCGCGAAACCAAGAAAACCTACTGGGCACTGGTCAAGGGTATTCCACGCAAGCGCGAGGACAAGATCACGACCTGGCTGGTCAAGGAAACAACGCCCGATGGCGACCGGATGCGCGTTGCCCAGCACGGGGAGCCGGACTCCGATCACGCGGTTTCCTATTACCGGGTCATCGAATCCGCCGGGCAGGTGCTGACCTGGCTGGAAATGGAGCCCTATACGGGCCGTACGCATCAGTTGCGCGTCCATGCCGCTCATATCGGCTGCCCGATCATCGGCGATCCCAAATATTTCGAGGCCGACACTAACTGGTCTTTCCCCGGTGGTATCCAGAACCGCCTGCACCTGCACGCGCGCCGTATCCGCATTCCCAATCCGTCGGGCGGGATCATCGATGTCACGGCACCACTGCCACCGCATATGGTGCAGACGTGGAACCTTCTGGGTCTCGACGAAAGTGACGGCGACGAAGAGAATTAGAACAGGCCGATTGCAAGGTGTGGCTGTCGGTCGGGAAAATCGGCGGTTGCAGCAATCCGGCAAGGCTTACGGACGATGACGATGAACAATGATCTTTTCAACATGGACACGCCGGACGGTCCGTCGGATGCAGATCCGGTGCGCCGGGCGCAGGTCCAGTCGAACCTGCCGTTTCCCAAACGGTTCTACAACGCAGTAGCGGTTGCGGAGCGGGATGGTCAGTTTGCCGTTGAACTGGATGGCAAACGCGTCAAGACGCCGGCACGGCAGGATCTGCTGCTGCCAAACCGCGCTTTGGCGCAGATGATTGCCGATGAATTTGCGGCGCAGGACAAGGATATCGTCCCGGCGCGCATGCCTGCCACCCGTCTGGCCAACACGGCGATCGATGGCATTGTCAGCGATCCCCAGGTCGTGTTGGAGGACGTGCTGCGTTTCGCCTCCTCGGACATGCTGTGCTACCGCGCGGGTTCGCCCGAACGGCTGGTCAAGCGCCAGACGGAACTCTGGGATCCCATTGTCGATTGGGCTGCCTCCGATCTCGGCGCACGTTTCGTCCTTGCCGAGGGCGTCATGCATGTGGAACAGCCGCGCGAGACGCTTGCCGCGCTCGGCGTGCATCTCGGGCAATTCAGGGATGCCTTTACCGTTGCCGCCCTGCACACGATCACGACTCTGACCGGATCGGCCATTCTGGCGCTTGCCGTGGCAAAGGGCCGTATCACCGGCGATGAAGCCTGGATGCTGGCGCATGTCGATGAAGACTGGACCATCGAGCAGTGGGGCGAAGATGCGGAAGCATCAGCCCGGCGGGCTTTGCGTGAGCGCGAGATGGTTGCCGCCGTGAAGGTGCTTCAGGCGCTCTCCGGCTCTTAATCAAAGAAGCCGAATTTTTATCCAAGATCTATCAGAACTTTCCCGTATCGCGTTGATTCAACTGTACGTTTATTGCTTTCACCAAAACTGAGCGCAATAATTTCAATACAGGGTTTCAAGGGCGAAGCAGCAAGTACTGAGCAAGCAGTGCATCGAGAAGACGGGCCTCTCGACCATGGCAATGGCCTTGCCTTTGAACTTGGAGGTGAAGCGATGTGGTTTAAACCGCTTGTCATCACCCTGGAAATGAAAAGAACCCGGACAGGCTTGCAAATCTTGCTCCGGGTTCGATTCATCATCTAGGAAGAGGGAGGCGGGCGAAAGCTCGCCTCTCACTCCAAGGCAAATATATCATTCTTCCGCGAATTTTAAAGACCATACCTTGGTCTAATGAAAAACCCCGGGCATGCCCGGGGTTTCCCTGTCGACAGACCGGTCCCGTCAGACCGAGTAGTACATGTCGTATTCGACGGGATGCGGGGTCATTTCGTAGCGCATCACTTCGGCCATCTTCAGCTCGATGAAGCTGTCGATCTGGTCATCGTCGAACACGCCGCCGGCCTTGAGGAAGCCGCGATCCTTGTCGAGGCTCTGGAGCGCTTCACGCAGCGAACCGCAGACGGTCGGGATCTTCTTGAGTTCCTTGGCAGGAAGATCATAGAGATCCTTGTCCATCGGCTGGCCGGGATGGATCTTGTTCTTGATGCCGTCGAGACCGGCCATCAGCATCGCGGCAAAGCCGAGATAGGGGTTGGCTGTCGGATCCGGGAAGCGGATTTCAACGCGCTTCGACTTCGGCGAGGAGCCGAACGGAATACGGCAGGACGCCGAACGGTTGCGGGCGGAGTAGGCCAGCAGTACCGGAGCTTCGTAACCTGGGACCAGACGCTTGTAGGAGTTGGTCGACGGGTTGGTGAAGGCATTGATGGCCTTGGCATGCTTGATGATGCCGCCGATGAAGAACAGGCAGTTTTCCGACAGACCGGCATATTCATTGCCGGCGAAGGTTGGCTTGCCATCCTTCCAGATGGACATGTGCACGTGCATGCCCGAGCCGTTGTCACCAAAAATCGGCTTCGGCATGAAGGTGGCTGTCTTGCCATAGGCATTGGCAACCTGATGCACGACGTACTTGTAGATCAGCATCTTGTCGGCGTTGCGGGTGAGGGCGTCGAACTTGATGCCCAGCTCATGCTGTGCTGCCGCCACTTCGTGGTGATGCTTTTCAACGCGAACGCCCATTTCGGTCAGAACCGTGAGCATTTCCGAGCGCATGTCCTGGCAGGAATCGACCGGAGGAACCGGGAAATAACCGCCCTTGACGCGCGGGCGGTGGCCAAGGTTGCCGGTTTCGTAGTCGGTGTCGTCGTTGGACGGCAGTTCGGTGGAGTCGAGCTTGAAGCCCGTGTTGTACGGATCGGCCTTGTACTTCACGTCGTCGAAGACGAAGAATTCAGCTTCCGGGCCAACGAAGATGGTGTCGCCGACGCCTTCCGCCTTCATGTAGGCTTCGGCTTTCTTGGCGGTGCCGCGCGGGTCGCGGTTGTAGGCTTCACCGGAGATCGGGTCGAGAATGTCGCAGAGAATGACCATGGTCGACTGCGCGAAGAACGGGTCCATGTGCACCGTGTCGGTGTCAGGCATGAGAACCATGTCGGATTCGTTGATGGCCTTCCAGCCGGCAATGGAGGAACCATCGAACATGACGCCATCGGCAAACATGTCTTCGTCGACTTCGGCGACGTCCATCGTCACGTGCTGCAGCTTGCCCTTCGGATCCGTGAAGCGAAGGTCAAGGAATTTTACATCATTGTCTTTGATCTGTTTGAGAATGTCTTTTGCAGTCGTCATGTCAATTTTCCTTGTTCAGCGACGATGATAGCGGATGGGCCGGTGCGGGAGCACCGGCAATGGGATAGCAGGACTAGATGGCGTCGATACCGGATTCACCGGTACGGATGCGCACGACTTCCTCGATGTTGGAAACGAATATCTTTCCATCGCCGATACGGCCGGTCTGTGCGGCCTTGCGGATCGCCTCGATGGCTGCTTCGACAGACTCGTCGCCCAGAACGATCTCGACTTTCACCTTTGGCAGGAAGTCGACGACATATTCAGCGCCGCGATACAGTTCCGTATGGCCTTTCTGGCGGCCAAAACCCTTGGCTTCCGTCACGGTAATGCCCTGAAGCCCCACTTCCTGCAGTGCCTCTTTCACCTCATCCAGCTTGAATGGTTTGATGATGGCTTCAATTTTCTTCATCAGAGAATAAACTCCCTATGTATGGCGAGCGGACCTCTTGCCCGCTTGCACAACAAAAAGCAGGAAGCATGCCAAGTCGACCCCTAAAGCGAATTTATTCGAGGAATGGGATTTTACCGATGACAGAGCGGGGAGTTTTCTGAACTCCCTGCCATTTAGCCACGGCAACAAACATTCAGAAAAAGGCAGCTATGATTAAATTATAATCAATCTGCCTGTTTTTTATGCTGCATGGCCTTCGACTTGACTTGCCAATCGTCAGAGACGGTCCTTCAGCGCCTGGGCTGCCTGCGGCGCGCGCACTTTGCCCTCATGGATGAAATAGGCAAAAACATCGCGTGGCTGCTTGTCCGGTTTGACCAAGGGAGCGGCTAGCGGCAGGTCATCCGGCGCATCGCCCTTTGCCCAAAGTTTAACCCGCTTTGCCCACTGATCGAGCTCCTTGGCGGGATAGGCGGTCTCGACGGCATCGTCGCCCTTCTGCAGGCGGGCATAGACGAAATCGGCAGTCACATCGGCGATCTCGGGGTAGTCGAAATGATGGGCATAGACCACGGCGACATTTTTCTGGCGCAGGAGCGCGATGAAATCGGGATCGATGAACGAGGGATGGCGCACCTCGACCGCGTGACGCAGGGCAATACCGCCTTCCTTCTCCGGCAGGAGATCAAGGAAGGCGCCAAAATCTTCGGCATCGAATTTCTTGGTCGGGGCAAACTGCCAGAGCAGCGGTCCGAGCCGGTCGGCAAGTTCGGCGATGCCGGACTTGATGAAACGTTCCATCGACTCGCCAGCCTCCGCCAGAACACGGCGATTGGTGACGAACCGGTTGCCCTTGACCGAAAAAATAAAACCGTTCGGCACCGAGCTTGCCCATTTGGCAAAGGTTTCCGGCTTCTGGGTGCCGTAATAGGTGCTGTTGATCTCGATCGTGCTCAGGTGCTGCCCGGCATACTCGAGCTCCTTGGCCTTCGACAGGCCCTTGGGATAGAACGTGCCGCGCCAGGGTTCGAAAATCCAGCCGCCGATACCTGTTCTGATCGTTCCGCTTGCGGTCATGATGGTGTCCTCCCGTCAATCCGTATTCATTCAAACCGGCCCATAAACAAAACCCGCCGTTTCCGGCGGGTTTGTCTGTTATTCCGCCGCCGCCTGGGCGCGATTGCCGGGTCGCCGTTGCAGCAATTCCTTCAGGAACCTGCCGGTATAGGAGCGCGGCTCGGCCACGATATCCTCGGGACGCCCGACCGCAACGATCTCGCCGCCGCCATCACCGCCTTCGGGGCCAAGATCGATGACCCAGTCCGCCGTCTTGATGACTTCGAGATTGTGCTCGATCACCACCACGGTATTGCCCTGGTCGACGAGCTCATGCAGCACTTCAAGAAGCTTGGCCACATCGTGGAAATGCAAGCCGGTTGTCGGCTCGTCGAGGATGTAGAGCGTGCGTCCGGTTGCCTTGCGCGACAATTCCTTGGCGAGCTTGATGCGCTGGGCCTCGCCGCCGGACAGCGTGTTGGCCTGCTGGCCGACATGGATGTAGCCAAGGCCGACTTTTGCCAGCGTCTGCAGTTTGTCGCGCACGGCGGGAACGGCAGCGAAGAACTCCGCGCCTTCCTCGACCGTCATGTCGAGCACATCGGCAATCGATTTGCCCTTGAACAGCACTTCCAGTGTTTCGCGGTTGTAGCGCTTGCCGTGGCACACGTCACAGGTGACATAGACATCGGGCAGGAAGTGCATCTCGATCTTGATCACGCCATCGCCCTGGCAGGCCTCGCAGCGGCCGCCCTTGACGTTGAACGAGAACCGGCCCGGCTGATAGCCGCGCGCCTTGGCCTCGGGCAGACCGGCAAACCAGTCGCGGATCGGGGTGAAGGCGCCGGTATAGGTAGCCGGATTGGAACGCGGCGTGCGGCCGATTGGCGACTGGTCGATATCGATGACCTTGTCGAGGAATTCCAGGCCGTCGATCCGGTCGTGGTCTGCCGGTTGCTCGCGCGACCCCATGATGCGGCGCGACGCCGACTTGAACAGGGTTTCGATCAGGAAGGTGGATTTGCCGCCGCCGGAAACACCGGTCACGGCCGTAAACGTGCCAAGCGGAATTTCCGCCGACACATTCTTCAGGTTGTTGCCGCGCGCGCCGACAATCTTGATGCGCTTCTTGTTCAGCTTGCGCCGTTCGGACGGCACGGCGACCTCGATGGCGCCGGACAGATATTTGCCGGTCAGCGACTTCGGGCTTGCCATGATATCGGCTGGCGTCCCGGAAGCGATGATTTCACCGCCATGGATACCGGCAGCCGGCCCGATATCGACGACATAGTCGGCGGTGAGGATCGCGTCCTCGTCGTGTTCGACCACGATCACCGTGTTGCCGAGATCGCGCAGATGCCGTAACGTCTTCAGAAGCTGCTCGTTATCGCGCTGATGCAGGCCGATGGACGGCTCATCCAGGACGTAGAGCACGCCGGTCAACCCGGAGCCGATCTGCGACGCCAGCCGGATGCGCTGGCTCTCGCCGCCCGACAGCGTGCCGGAATTGCGCGACAGGGCGAGGTAATCCAAGCCGACATCGTTCAAAAAGCGCAGGCGCTCGCGGATTTCCTTGAGGATGCGCGCCGCGATTTCCGTCTGCTTGTCGTTGAAACTCTTGTCGATGTCACTGAACCAGGCATCCGCATGCCGGATCGACTTTTCCGTGATCTGGCCGATATGCAGGCCGCCGATCTTCACCGCCAGCGCTTCCGGCTTCAGGCGATAGCCGCCGCAGGCCGGGCAGGGCGTGCCGGACATGAAGCGCTCGATTTCCTCGCGCGACCAGGCCGAATCCGTTTCCTTCCAGCGGCGCTCCAGATTGGGAATGACACCTTCGAAGGGCTTTGTCGTCTTGTAGGAGCGCAAGCCGTCATCATAGGAAAAATGCACCTCGCGGCTGCCGGTGCCGTATAGAATGGCCTTTTGCGCGTCTTCATTGATGTCGCGCCAGCGGTCGCCCAGCTTGAAGCCGTAGCTGCTGCCCAGGGCGTCCAATGTCTGGTTGTAATAGGGCGAGCTCGACTTCGACCACGGGGCAATGGCGCCATTCTTCAGCGTCAGGCTTTCATCAGGCACGATCAGGTTGGGATCGATGGCCTTCTGGGTGCCGAGACCATCGCAGGTCGGACAGGCGCCGAACGGATTGTTGAACGAGAACAGGCGCGGTTCGATTTCGGCAATGGTGAAGCCGGAAACCGGGCAGGCAAACTTTTCCGAGAACATCAAACGCTCGTGCGTCTCGTTCTTGGATTTGTTGGCGGATTCCCCGGACGTCTCGTCGGCGGGCAGCGGCTTGTCGGCGAACTCCGCCAGGGCGATGCCGTCGGCGAGTTTGAGCGCGGTTTCAAGGCTGTCCGCCAGACGTGCGGAGATGTCCGGGCGGACGACGACGCGGTCGACGACCACATCGATGTCGTGCTTGTATTTCTTGTCGAGGGCCGGAACGTCGGCGATCTCGTAGAATATCCCGTCGACCTTCACGCGCTGGAAGCCGCGCTTCTGCAGATCGGCCAGTTCCTTGCGGTATTCGCCCTTGCGGCCGCGCACGATGGGAGCGAGGATGAACAGGCGGGTGCCTTCATCCTGTGCCAGAACACGGTCCACCATCTGGCTGACGGTCTGGCTTTCAATCGGCAGGCCGGTTGCCGGTGAATAGGGGATGCCGACGCGCGCATAGAGCAGGCGCAGATAATCGTAGATTTCCGTGACGGTGCCGACGGTGGAGCGCGGGTTGCGGCTCGTCGTCTTCTGCTCGATGGAGATGGCCGGAGACAGGCCGTCGATCTGGTCAACATCGGGCTTCTGCATCATCTCCAGAAACTGCCGGGCATAGGCCGACAGGCTCTCGACATAACGCCGCTGGCCTTCCGCATAGATGGTATCGAAGGCAAGCGAAGATTTGCCCGATCCCGACAGGCCCGTCATGACAATCAGCTTGTCGCGCGGCAGATCGAGGTCGATGTTCTTCAAATTGTGTTCGCGGGCACCACGAATGGATATAAATTTCTGATCGCTCATGACTGTCACGCCGTTATGGGGGAGGAACTGGCTCGCTGGCCGGAGTCTTTCCCTTATTTAGAAAGTTTCCAGCAGATTGCGAGGCCGTACCTGGGTTGGAATCACCATAGCCATGTTGACATCCATAGAGCAAGTGATAGAACAAAAAAAGAACAAATATTGCGGGCAGGGTAAAACCGGCGTAAAATCCGGGAGTTCCATGCCTGACAAGCCAGACTGATACGGGATAAGGGCAGTGAACGGATAGGTGCGCGTGCAAGCCTACTGACAGATTTGTCAGGAGAGTGTCAGTTGCCACTGAATTGTCAGGAGGTTGGCGGCATTGAAGGTCGAGGCGAGCAGTATTTTGTGGATAGAGCCAGACAGTTGCCCGCGCAATGAGCGGCTTCTGTATGATGGCGCCAAATCGAAAAGCTAATTTTGTGGAGTATTTTTATGGCTGGCAGTGTCAACAAGGTAATTTTGGTCGGTAATCTTGGCGCTGATCCGGAAGTCCGGCGTCTCGGTTCAGGCGATCCGGTGGTCAATCTGCGCATTGCCACCTCGGAAAGCTGGCGCGACAAGAACAGCGGCGAGCGCAAGGAAAAGACCGAATGGCACAGCGTCGTCATTTTCAACGACAACCTGGCCAAGGTGGCTGAACAGTACCTCAAGAAGGGCATGAAGGTTTATCTGGAAGGCGCGCTGCAGACCCGCAAGTGGCAGGACCAGACCGGCAATGACCGCTATTCGACGGAAATCGTCCTGCAGAAATTCCGTGGTGAATTACAGATGCTCGATTCACGTGGCGAGGGTGCCGGTTCTGGCGGCGGCCGCTCGTTCGACAATTCGAGCCGGGGCCAGGTCTCCGACAATGGCGATTATGGTTCGGATTTCGGCCGTTCCAGCGCTTCGCCGTCCAGCGGCGGCAGCAATGCAGGTGGCAATTTCTCGCGTGACCTCGACGACGAGATCCCGTTCTGAGCCTGTTCTGTAAGCCTTTACCGGTTTGATCATGCTTGTTGATCTGGGCGTGTATGCCGGATTGTTCGCGGCCGCTTTTGCGGCCGCAACCATTTTGCCGATGCAGTCGGAGGCGTTGCTTGCCGGACTGCTGCTCTCGCATTCCTATCCAGCCGTCGCATTGATCGCCGTTGCCAGCGTGGGCAATGTCCTCGGCTCGGTGGTCAATTGGCTGCTCGGGCGCGGGATCGATCAGTTCCGCCACAGCAAATGGTTCCCGGCGAGCGAGGCGCAGCTCGACCGTGCCACGGGCTGGTACCAGCGCTATGGCAAGTGGACCCTGCTGTTGAGCTGGGCACCCGTGATCGGCGATCCGCTGACGCTGATTGCCGGGGTGTTGCGCGAGCCGCTCTGGAGTTTTGTGCTCTTGGTCTCCATTGCCAAGACTGTGCGGTATCTCGTTGTATTCGCACTTGTATCCGGCTGGTAGCGCCGGTGCTAGGGGTGCATCCTGGCGCCCTTGGTGATCTTGTCGACGATCTTCTTCTCCGCGTGCAGCGCAATGCCGACAACCCTCGCATCATCCGGTGCAAACCGGGCAAACACGGCGCGATTGGCCTGATCATATCCGGTTGAAAACATCTCCTCGATATACAGGCAGGATTTGACCTCGCGTTCGAGCGAGCGGCGGTGGATGGCCGACAGGGTTGCCTGATCCGCCGTGAGCACGATCATCGGCTGGATGGGCAAGGGATGATAATGATGGCCGGCCCGATCCATATAGGGGGCGCCGATCAATCCGGGGGACTGGGCGACAACGCCGCTTGCCAGGAACGACGAAACGTTGAGTTTCTGCCATGTCGCAAGATCGTCACGCACGACAATTGTAATTTTCGTATCAAACACCAAATCTAGGTCTCCATTCATGGATCGAGTCTGCCGGATGCCGGGTGAAAATCTAAAAGAGGAAGTGCTGCGCGGTCTTGGACGTTTGTGCGAGCGTCCGGCGCACGATGCCATCCTGTCGGCGCCATCCAATCCGGGTGTCGAGCGCATGGAAGCGCGCTTCACCGGCGATGCCTTCGAACCGCACCGG
Source organism: Phyllobacterium sp. MT110 (assembly GCF_058792715.1). NCBI lineage: Bacteria > Pseudomonadati > Pseudomonadota > Alphaproteobacteria > Hyphomicrobiales > Phyllobacteriaceae > Phyllobacterium > Phyllobacterium sp. MT110. Next base: position 1,185,211 of record NZ_JBXAFE010000001.1, on the reverse strand, counting down.
CACGATACCTATGCCATCGGCGTAACGCTGCACGGCGTTCAGACATTCCGCTATCGCGGGGAAAAGCGGCAAAGCCTTCCCGGCAACATCATGGTCCTGCATCCCGACGAGGTGCATGATGGCGGGGCAGGCACCGAGGACGGCCTGCGTTACCGGATGATCTATCTCGAGCCGGCGCTGGCCATCGCGGCGCTTGGCGGCAATCATGGTGCGCTGCCTTTCGTGCGGGAGCCGGTCTTTTCCGATGCGCCGCTTGTCTCGGCCATATCCGCCGCGTTCGGCAATCCCGATGCGGAAATGGATGAACTGCTGGTAGATGACATCGTATCGCGGCTGACGCTGGGATTGGCGCGCCACGCGAAGCAGCCGTTGAAACCGATGGGCAGACCTGCAGTGCGGCAGGCGGGCATGGCCCGCGACTATCTTGCGGACAATGCCCTGCGGCTGGTGCGCTCGCGGGAGCTGGAGGCCGTCAGCGGCCTTGACCGTTATGCGCTGTCGCGGCACTTCCGCGCCCTCTATGCCACGAGCCCGCATCGCTTCCTGCTGATGCGCCGCCTGCAGCGCGCGAAGGATCTGATGAAACTGGGCGTACCACTGGCGGAAATCGCGGTGGAAACCGGATTCACCGACCAAAGCCATCTCAACCGGCAGTTCAAGAAAGCTTATGGCATCACGCCAGGCCGGTGGGCCGCGTTGACCACCGCAAGCCGTGATGTTTGACCTTTCCACCCGAGGTCTGATACGTGTTGTGCAGTGCACAAGGAGCCTGTCATGACAGACACCGCAACGCCCCTCAACACCCCGCACCGGGTGGTCATCGTCGGAGCCGGATTCGGCGGGCTGGAAGCCGCCAATTCCCTGCGCAATGCGGATGTCGCCGTCACCGTGGTCGACCAGCGCAATCACCATCTTTTCCAGCCGCTGCTCTATCAGGTCGCCACATCGACGCTGGCGACCTCGGAAATTGCCTGGCCTATCCGGCATCTCCTGCGCAAATACAGCAATATCAAGACATTGCTTGGAACTGTTGAAAGCGTGGATACGGCTGCATGCACCATTTCGACCGCCGATGGCGAGGTCATCCCCTATGACACGCTGGTGCTGGCGACAGGAGCCCGCCATGCCTATTTCGGCCATGACGACTGGGAGCCCTTTGCGCCGGGATTGAAGACGCTTGAAGATGCCACGACGATCCGCAGGCGTATTCTGACCGCCTTTGAAAAGGCCGAACGCGAGCCCGATCCGGCGCGCCGGGCGGCATTGCTGACCTTCGTCATCATCGGCGCCGGGCCGACGGGTGTGGAAATCGCCGGAACGATTGCCGATCTGGCAAGGGATACGCTGAAAGGTGAATTCCGGGTGATTGATCCCGCCACGGCGCGGGTGATCCTGATCGAAGGCGGGGAGCGCGTGCTTGGCGCCTTCGCGCCTGACCTTTCCGCCTATGCGCAGCGGGCGCTCGAAAAGCTCGGCGTGCAGGTGCATCTGGGCAATCCGGTGACAAGCTGCACCGCGGATGGCGTGGAATATGCCGGGCAATTTGTCGGCGCGGCGACGATCATCTGGGCCGCGGGTGTCCAAGCCTCTCCGGCGGCAAAATGGCTCGACGTACCAGCGGACCGGGCAGGGCGTGTTGCCGTCAACGACGATCTGACCGCTCCGGGGCATCCGGATATCTTTGTCATCGGCGATACGGCAACGGTCAAAAATGGCGGCAAGGGCATGGTTCCCGGCATTGCGCCAGCTGCCAAGCAGCAGGGAATCCATGTGGCAAAAACCATCAGGGCGCGATTGGCCGGCGATGCCGCGCCAAAGCCTTTCCGCTATCGCCATGCGGGCGATCTTGCAACGATCGGCAAGCGCGCGGCGGTGACGGATTTCGGCTGGATCAAGCTCAAGGGCTATGTCGCCTGGTGGCTATGGGGACTTGCCCATATCTACTTCCTCATCGGCGTGCGCAACCGTCTCGCCGTGGCCATGAGCTGGCTGTGGATTTCCGTCAGCGGCACGCGCAGCGCCCGCCTGATCACGCAGAAGGATGCCGCGGAGGAAGATCACCTGAAATGATTCATGTCGTGATGAAGGTCTTGATGCCGTCCGCCACGAATTGCACTGCCAATGCCGCCAGGATGACCCCCAGAAGGCGTGTCAGGATCGAGCGGCCTGTTTCACCCAGAAAGCGGTCGACGCGCTCAGCGAGGAAAAACACGACATAGGATGCGGCGATGCAGATCAGGATGATGCCGATCAGCGCCAGCCGCGATGTCGGCTCGGACAAGGTGCCGGCCAGCAGGATGGTCGCGGAGATAGCGCCGGGGCCGGCGATCAGCGGAATGGCGAGCGGAAAGGCGGCGATGTTACGGATATGATCCTTGGTGATGGCAACGGTGGCGCTCTTCTCGTGCCGCTCCTGGCGTTTTTCGAAAATCATCTCGAAGGCGATCCAGAACAGGAGCAGGCCGCCGGCAATGCGGAAGGCGCCGATGGTGATGCCGAACAGCGCCAGGATCTGTGCGCCCGCTATGGCGAAGATCGTCAGCACGACAAAGGCGGTGATGCTGGCGCGCAGGGCAACCTGGCCGCGCTCCTTGCGATTCATGCCCCTGGTCAGCGCCAGAAACAGCGGCGCCAGTCCCGGTGGATCGATCGTCACCATGAGGGTAACGAGCGCATTGAGCAGGGTGTCATAAAGCGCCACGATTTTGCTTTTCTTCTCTGATTGAAGCTGAGCCAGAGTAGCGGATTCGGGGTTAAGCGTCGATAAAGTTGGGATTTTGCAACCAAGTTTTTCACCGATTGAAATGAACTGTTGTATCCTATTGAAAACAAAGGGTTTTCATCTGTGTACTGTGGTGCCACCGGTTGGCTTTTACGTTGAAAAGCCGCTATAAGATGAAGATTGATTCTATACGAAAGATGAGTGCCTCGTGTCTGAACTAACCCCACCATCCGGCCCAGAAGACGATAAACCAGGCGGAAATTTCGGCATTGAGCCAATTTCCATTATCGAGGAGATGCAAAGCTCCTATCTCTCCTATGCCATGAGCGTGATTGTCAGCCGCGCACTGCCTGACGTGCGTGATGGTCTGAAGCCGGTGCACCGGCGTATCCTGCATGCGATGAACGAAATGGGCCTATCCTGGAACAGATCCTACCGTAAATCCGCCGGTGTGGTCGGTGAGGTCATGGGTAAATACCATCCCCACGGCGACGCCTCGATCTACGATGCTTTGGTGCGCATGGCGCAGGACTGGTCGCTGCGCGATCCGCTGGTCGACGGGCAGGGCAATTTCGGCTCCATCGATGGCGATTCCCCGGCGGCGATGCGTTACACCGAGTGCCGTCTCGAAAAAGTGACGGAATCCCTGCTTGAGGATATCGACAAGGAAACGGTCGATTTCCAGGACAATTATGACGGCCGTGAGCAGGAGCCGGTGGTTCTTCCCGCCCGTTTCCCCAACCTTCTGGTCAATGGCTCCGGCGGTATCGCCGTGGGTATGGCGACCAATGTTCCGCCGCACAATCTGGCTGAGGTCATCAATGGCTGTATTGCCCTGATCGACAATCCGGCCATCGACCTGGCGGAACTGATGGAAATCATTCCGGGTCCGGATTTCCCGACGGGCGGCATTGTTCTCGGCCGTTCCGGCATTCATTCCGCCTACAGCACCGGTCGCGGCTCGATTCTGATGCGCGGCAAGGTCGCCATCGAAGCCATGCGCGGCGACCGCGAAGCCATCATCATCACCGAAGTGCCCTATCAGGTGAACAAGGCGACGATGATCGAGAAGATGGCCGATCTCGTGCGTGAAAAGCGCATCGAGGGCATTTCGGACATCCGCGACGAATCCGACCGTGACGGTTACCGCGTGGTCGTCGAGCTGAAGCGCGATGCCGTTGCCGATGTCATCGTCAACCAGCTCTATCGCTTTACCCCGCTGCAATCCTCGTTCGGCGCCAATATGGTGGCGCTCAACGGCGGCAAGCCGGGCCTGCTGAACCTGATGGACATTCTGCGCGCCTTTGTCGCCTTCCGCGAGGAAGTTGTCAGCCGCCGCACGAAATTCCTGCTGCGCAAGGCGCGTGACCGCGCGCATGTGTTGGTCGGTCTGGCGATTGCCGTTGCCAATATCGATGAGATCATCGCGCTGATCCGCCAGGCGCCGGATCCGGCAACGGCGCGCGATCAGTTGATGGAACGCCGCTGGCCGGCCAACGACGTGGCACCGCTGATCACGCTGATCGCCGATCCGCGCCACACGCTCAATGACGACAACACCTACAATCTGTCGGAAGAGCAGGCACGCGCCATTCTCGATCTGCGCCTGCAGCGCCTGACCGCCCTCGGACGCGATGAAATCGCCGATGAGCTCAACAGGATCGGCGTTGAAATCAAGGATTATCTCGAAATCCTCGCATCGCGCCTGCGCATCATGACCATCGTCAAGGACGAACTTGCCGCCATCCGCGACGAGTTCGGCACGCCCCGCCGCACGGAACTGACCGATGGCGGCGCGGATATGGATGACGAGGACCTGATCGCCCGGGAAGACATGGTCGTGACCGTCAGCCATGCGGGTTACATCAAGCGCGTGCCATTGACCACCTATCGCGCGCAGCGCCGTGGCGGCAAGGGCCGCTCCGGCGTGACCATGAAGGACGAGGATTTCGTCACACGGCTGTTCGTGGCCAATACCCACACGCCGATGCTGTTCTTCTCGTCGCGCGGCATTGTCTATAAGGAAAAGGTCTGGCGCCTGCCGATCGGCACGCCGCAGTCCCGCGGCAAGGCACTGATCAACATGCTGCCGCTGGAACAGGGCGAGCGCATCACGACAATCATGCCGCTGCCCGAAGACGAGGCAAGCTGGACCAATCTCGACGTCATGTTTGCCACGACGCGCGGCACCGTGCGCCGCAACAAGCTCTCTGACTTCGTTCAGGTCAATCGCAACGGCAAGATTGCGATGAAGCTGGAAGAAGAGGGCGATGAAATCCTCGGCGTCGATACCTGTGACGAGTTTGACGATGTGCTTTTGACCGCTGCCGGCGGCCAGTGCATCCGTTTCCCCGTCACTGACGTACGCGTCTTTGCCGGCCGTAACTCCATCGGTGTCCGTGGTATCACACTGGCCAAGGGGGATACGCTTATCTCGATGGCAATTCTCGCCCACGTGGATGCAAGCCCGGCTGAACGCTCCGCTTATCTCAAGCAGGCAGCGGCTGACCGGCGTGCACAGGGTGCGGATGACGTTGAGGAAGTGGCACTGGTGGGCGAAGAAGCCACGGAAGTGGCTGATCTCAATGCCGAGCGTTATGCCGAATTGCGCGACCGCGAGCAGACGGTTCTGACCGTCAGTGAGTTCGGTTATGGCAAGCGGTCGTCATCCTACGAATTCCGTGTCTCGGGACGTGGCGGCAAGGGTATTCGCGCAACGGATACATCGAAGACCGATGAAATCGGCAAGCTTGTGTCGCTGTTCCCGGTCGAGGCCTCGGATCAGATCCTGCTCGTCTCTGACCGCGGTCAGCTGATCCGCGTTCCGGTTAACGGCATTCGCATCGCCGGACGCTCCACAAAGGGCGTGACGATCTTCAATACAGCCGATGGCGAGAAGGTTGTGTCGGTCGAGCGGATTTCAGAAACCGATAGCGATGACGAAGAGCTTGAGGCAGTCATTCCCGCCGAAGGCGGCGCCGAGACGGCAGGGGAAAGCGGTTCTGACGAAAGTTAGAACCGCGGATGGTCGTTCTGGCCGTTCATGGGATAAACACCGAAGCGGGATGTCTTAACTTTGGCTTCCCGCTTTTTGTTTTCTTCCAGAATCATGACGACGGCGGAAACCATCATCGCAATCATCATGCCTACACTCAGAAGTACAAACATTCATTTATCCCTTCAATCTTCAGCTTTCCTGTGATTAACAACGCAATAGGGGCCGAAAGGTTTCATTTTCTGCGTTCTTTATAGTTGGCGGGAACTGAATGCTTGCTGATGTGCCCGTTCATCTTCCGTTCATTTATCATGAAGGGAGGACTGTTTCCGGCCATTGAAAGCGCCCGATAAAACGGCTAGGAGACGGTATGACAATCGCAATCTACGCCGGATCCTTCGACCCGATCACCAATGGACACATGGATGTCCTGCAGGGCTCGTTGCGCCTTGCTGACAAGGTATTCGTGGCCATCGGCATTCATCCGGGCAAGGCGCCGCTGTTTTCCTTCGACGAGCGCGTGGACCTGATCAAACGGGTTGCTGCGGATGTTTTCGGCAAGGACAGCCAGCGGCTCGAGGTGGTGTCCTTCGATGGTCTGCTGATTGATGCCGCCCGCAAACACGGCGCTTCGCTGATGGTGCGTGGCCTGCGGGACGGCACGGATCTCGATTACGAGATGCAGATGGCCGGCATGAACGGCACGATGGCGCCGGAGCTGCAGACCGTGTTCCTGCCGGCTGATCCTTCGGTCCGCACGATTACTGCCACATTGGTCCGCCAGATTGCGGCCATGGGCGGCGACGTCCGGCATTTTGCTCCCGCTCTTGTCGCCGAGGCGCTCAGGGCCAAATTCAAATAGGGCTTTCTTCTCATCCCCATCCGTTGGAGACTTTCTGTATGTCCGTATTTCGCACTGCGCTTCTTGTAGCAGCCGTTTCTTCCCTGTCTTTTGCTGCATTGACCCCAAGCTGGGCCGATGACCAGAACACCATGACGATCAAGCTGAAGGACGGCGACGTCAAGATCGAGCTGCGTCCCGACCTTGCGCCGAAACATGTCGAGCAGATCAAGGCGCTGGCCAAGGAAGGTGCCTACAACAGTGTCGTGTTCCACCGCGTCATTCCCGGCTTCATGGCCCAGACCGGTGACGTGCAGTATGGCAATACCGAAAAGGGCTACAATCAGGCTGCCGCAGGAACCGGCGGGTCGAAGCGTCCGGACCTGCCTGCCGAGTTCTCGAAGGAACCCTTCGTGCGCGGCACCGTCGGCATGGCGCGTTCCTCCAACCCGAATTCGGCCAATTCGCAGTTTTTCATCATGTTCGACAAGGGCGCATTCCTGAACGGCCAGTATACGGTCGTCGGCAAGGTGACGAGCGGCATGGAAGCGGTCGACAAGATCAAAAAAGGCAATGAAGCGCAGAATGGCGCCGTTGAAAATCCGGACAAGATGATCAAGGTCACTGTCGGTCCGGCAAAATAATCTAACAAAGGAGATGCCGGAAATGGCTTACAAAGATCCAGAAAACACGATCCTGCTCGAAACCACCAAGGGCAATGTCGTCATCGAACTTTACCCCGATCTCGCACCCGGCCATGTCGAGCGCATCAAGGAACTGGCACGCGAAGGCGCCTATGACGGCGTCGTCTTCCACCGCGTCATCGATGGTTTCATGGCGCAGACCGGCGACGTGAAGTTCGGCAAGAAGGGCGGTTCGTCCTTCAATCCGTCGCGTGCGGGCATGGGCGGTTCGGAAAAGCCGGACCTGAAGGCAGAGTTCTCCAACGCCAATCACGGCCGCGGCGCTTGCTCGATGGCCCGTTCGCAGAACCCGAATTCGGCCAATTCCCAGTTCTTCATCTGCTTCGACGATGCGGGCTTCCTCAATCGCCAGTACACGGTTTGGGGCCAGGTCATCGAAGGCATGGACAATGTCGACAAGATCAAGCGCGGCGAGCCCGTGCAGGATCCGGATTCGATCGTTTCCATGCGCGTTGCCGCAGACGCCGAATAAGATCGCATTGACAGACCATGCGTGTTGATCTTTTCGATTTTGATCTGCCGGAAGAAAACATCGCATTGAGACCTGCAGAGCCGCGCGATTCAGCGCGGCTTTTGCTTGTGAAAGCGGACAGTTCCGGATTTGACGACAGTGCCGTTCGCAATCTCGGCGATTTTCTGCGCCCGGGTGACGCTCTTGTTTTCAATGATACCAAGGTGATACCCGCACAGCTTGAAGGGTTTCGCGAGCGCGAGGGTGTAAAGGCTCAGATCAGTGCGACGCTGCATATGCGGACGGGACCGGATCGCTGGAAAGCCTTCCTGCGCCCGGCAAAACGCATCAGGCAGGGCGAGCGGATCGATTTCGGTCACGGCAACAATGCCTGTCTGCTGGGGTCGCTGCAGGCCACAGTCGCCGAAAAGGGCGACGCGGGTGAAGTCCTGCTGGTGTTTGATTTCAGCGGCGCCGATCTTGATCAGGCCATTGCGGCGGTCGGGCATATCCCGCTGCCGCCCTATATCGCCTCCAAACGGGCGGAAGATGGCCGCGACAAGGAGGATTACCAAACCGTCTATGCCCGCGAGGAAGGTGCCGTTGCAGCACCGACTGCGGGACTGCATTTTACCCCTGATTTGCTGGACGATCTGAAAAAGCGCGGCATCGAAGAGCACTTCGTTACGCTGCATGTGGGCGCGGGCACATTCCTGCCGGTCAAGGCGGACGATACTGCAGACCACAAGATGCATGCGGAAATCGGCCATGTGGACCAGAAGACGGCGGATGCACTCAATGCCGTGAAGGCGCGGGGCGGCCGCATTGTCAGCGTCGGCACGACCTCGCTGCGTCTGCTGGAAAGCGCGACTGGCGAAGATGGCGTTATCCGGGCATGGTCGGGCCCGACGGATATTTTCATCACGCCGGGTTACAGGTTCCGGGCGGTTGACCTGCTGATGACCAATTTCCACCTGCCGAAATCGACACTGTTCATGCTGGTGTCAGCCTTCAGCGGCTTCGAGCGCATGCATGCGGCCTATGCCCATGCGATCAAAAATCACTACCGCTTCTATTCCTATGGCGATGCAAGCCTGTTATGGCGATCCGCATCATGACAGAAAATTTTGAATTCAAACTGATCGCAACCGATGGCAAGGCCCGGCGCGGTGAAATCACCATGCCGCGCGGCACTGTCCGCACGCCGGCCTTCATGCCGGTCGGCACGGCGGGCACGGTCAAGGCCATGTATATGGACCAGGTTGCCGAGCTCGGCGCCGATATCATTCTCGGCAATACCTATCACCTGATGCTGCGCCCGAGCGCCGAACGGATTGCAAAACTCGGCGGACTGCACGATTTTGCCCGCTGGCCCGGACCGATCCTGACGGATTCCGGCGGTTTCCAGGTCATGTCCCTGGCGCAACTGCGCAAGCTCGACGAAAAGGGCGTGACTTTCCGCTCGCATATCGACGGGCGTGCCCATGAGATGAGCCCGGAACGCTCGATTGAAATCCAGGGGCTGCTCGACTCCGATATCCAGATGCAGCTGGATGAATGCGTTGCCCTGCCTTCAACACCGAAAGACATCCAGCGCGCCATGGAACTGTCGCTGCGCTGGGCCGAACGCTGCAAGACGGCGTTCGGCAACCAGCCGGGGAAAGCCATGTTCGGTATCGTGCAGGGCGGCGATGTGCCGGATCTGCGCATCCGCTCGGCGCAGGCGCTGAAGGCGATGGATCTGAAGGGATATGCCGTTGGCGGCCTTGCTGTCGGCGAACCGCAGGAGGTCATGCTCGACATGCTGGATGTGACCTGTCCCGAGCTTCCGGAGGAAAAGCCGCGCTATCTGATGGGGGTGGGCACGCCCGACGACATCCTGAAATCCGTGGCGCGCGGCATCGACATGTTCGATTGCGTGATGCCGACACGGGCGGGCCGGCATGGCCTGGCCTTTACCCGCCGCGGCAAGGTCAATCTGCGCAATGCGCGCCATGCGGATGATCCGCGCCCGCTGGATGAGGAATCCTCATGCCCGGCCGCACGCGATTACAGCCGCGCCTATCTGCATCATCTGGTCAAATCGGGTGAAGCGCTGGGCGGCATGCTGCTGACATGGAACAATCTGGCCTATTACCAGCGGCATATGCAGGGTATCCGCGATGCCATCGAAGCAAAGCGCTTTGATGCTTTCAGCGCGGAAACCCAGGCTGCCTGGGCCGAGGGCGACATCAAGCCCTATGCCTGATCAGCCGGTAGCCGGCTGGGACGGCTTGTCGGGGTCGCACGGCGCGAACAGCTGACGCAGGCCGTCAATGGCCGCGATCTGGTCTTCGTGGGTGAGGGTGTCCATATCCAGCAGTTTCAAACTGCGCAAACCCTCGATGGTCAGGAACGCGATGAGGGCCATGGTCGGGTCCTCCGAGTTCTCCTTCATGCGGTCCAGCAATTGCTTGTTGTAGCGGCGGATCGGATCAATGAAGCTTGGATCATTGGCAATGGCTGCCAGAATGCCTGACGGCTCCGGCTCGTTGAGCACAAATTCAGCGCGATAGACCTCGATACAGGCCTGAACGACACTGTTCACCTTGTGGTTGCGGCGTGCTTCCTGCATGCGCAGGGATTCGTCGAATTCAGCGACGTGGTGTTCGACCAGCGCTTCCAGAAGCTTGGCTTTGGTCGGGAAGGTGTAGAGCAGGCCGCCCTTCGACAGCCCGGCGCGCCGTGCGACGGCATCAAGGGAGAGATGGACCGGACCAACCTCCATGGCAATTTCCGCAGCAGCCTGCAGAATCTTATCTTTGGTGGTGAGTGTGGCCGCCCGCATTCCGTTCCTTTTTCTACAACTTTGCGTCCATAAGGGATTCCGCTTCTATTGACTTTACCGTCCGGACGGTACAGTAAAGTGCGCGTGGCAATCAAGTCCACATCACGTTATTCTCATTTGACAGGCTAGCAACAAACTTTGCTGGCCATTGTTTTGTTGCGGAGCGGTTCCTGATGATTAAGCGCTACATTCTACCCGTGATCATTCTCATTTTGGTCGTGGTGCTTGCCGGAGGGCTGGTCTGGTTCAACTTTTTCCGCGACGGAATGATCAAGCAGTTCTTCGCGACCATGCAGCAGCCGGCGCAATCCGTCTCGACCTACACGGTCGAGCCTGCCGTCTGGACGCCGAATATCGAAGCCATCGGCACGGTCAGCGCCATTCAGGGCGTCGAGCTGGCCGTGGAAGTTGCGGGTATTGTCAAGGACATCCCGTTTACAGCCAACGATATCGTCGAGAAGGGCGCACCGCTGCTGCAGCTGGATGACGCCATCGAAAAGGCCGATATCGTCGCCGCCAAGGCGCAGGATGTGCTGAACGACCAGACATTGGCGCGTGCCCGCACCCTGAATACACGCGGTGTCGGCGCGGAATCCAATGTGGATACGGCCCAGGCCGCATCGCTGGCCAAGAAGGCTGAAATCGCCAAGCTGGAAGCTGTCATGGAGCAGAAGCTGCTCAAGGCACCGTTCAAGGGCACAGTCGGTATTCCGCGCATCGAGCTCGGCCAGTATCTGTCGCCGGGCACGGTCGTCGTTTCGCTGCAGGACCTGTCCACCATGCGTGTGGATTTCACCGTCAACGAACAGAATCTCAATCTGATCAAGATGGGCCAGTTGATCAAGCTGAGCCTTTCGGATGCCGATCAGCCCTATGAAGGCCAGATCACGGCGATCGAACCGCGCATTGATCCGTCGACGCGTCTGGTGTCGGTGCGGGCGAAAGTCGATAATCCCGAAGGCAAGTTGCGGCCCGGCCAGTTCGCGCAGGTTCGTGTCGAGCTTCCCAAGGAAGAAGGCGTATTCACCTTGCCGCAGACGGCGCTCGTCTCCAGCCTTTACGGCGACTACATCTATGTCGTTCGCCCGGCACCCGATGCAGCCAAGCCGGCAGATGCGGCAAAGCCCGCAGCGGATGCGGCCAAGCCTGCCGATGCGGCGAAGCCTGCTGCCGCCGGTGCGACTGCAGAGAAGAAAGAGCCCAAGCTTGTCGTTGCACAGGTTTTCGTCAAGCCCGGCCGCCGTTCCGGCCTTCTGGTTGAAATCACCAAGGGTCTGAAACAGGGCGATATCGTTGTGACAGCCGGTCAGAACCGCCTTAATGCCGGTTCGGTGGTCACAATCGCCAATGACGTGAACCCAGCAAATACAACCGATTCAGGACTGCCCAAGAAATGAATTTTTCAGAAGTTTTCATTCGCCGCCCCGTTCTATCGACGGTTGTCGCTTTGATGATCATTCTGCTTGGCGCGCAGGGTTTGACGAACCTTTCGATTCGCCAATACCCGAAGGTCGAGGAAACGGCCATCACCGTTACAACGGCCTATGCTGGGGCAAGTGCCGATCTTATTCAGGGATTCATCTCTGCGCCCATCGCCAATGCGGTGACCACGACGGAAAACATCGACTACGTGACGTCATCGTCGTCACCGTCGTCGAGCACCGTCACCGTTCACATGAAGCTTGGCTCCAATCCTGATGCGGCTTTGACCGAGGTCATTTCCAAGGTCAACCAGGTGCGCGGCAATCTGCCCAAGGAGGCGGACGACCCGGTCATCACCAAGGGCACGGGGCAGAATTTTGCGACGATGTACCTCGCCGTGCAGAACCCGAACATGACGAGCGAGCAGATCACCGAATATCTGCAGCGCGTCATCCAGCCGCGCATGTCGACCATTCAGGGCGTTGCCAACGCGCAGATTCTGGGCGGTCAGGTTTTCTCGATGCGCGTCTGGATCGACCCGGTCAAGATGGCGGCGCATACGACGACGGCTTCGGAAGTATTGGCTGCCATCAATCAGTCCAACTTCCTGTCGGCGCCGGGCAAGGTGCAGAACCTGTACACGGCTTCGCCGATCACGTTGAAGACCACATTGCAGACGCCAGAGGCATTCGGTGCCCTGCCGATCAAATCCGACGCCAAGAGCATCGTGCGGTTGCGCGATATCGCGCGGATCGAGCTTGGCGCGGTGAGCACGGATACGCGCGTGACCTTCAACGGCTCGAGCGGTACGTTTATCGGTATTTTCCCGACACCTTCGGCGAACCCGCTGGATATGACGGCGGCCGTGCGCAAGGAATTGCCGGCGATCCAGGCAACTCTGCCCGATGGCATGACCATGATCATGCTTTACGATTCGACGGAACAGATCAGTTCGTCGGTCGATGAAGTGTACAAGACCATCGGTGAAGCCGTGCTCATCGTTGTTCTGGTGATCCTTCTCTTCCTTGGTTCGTTCCGTTCCGTCATCATTCCGGTCGTCACGATTCCGATTTCGCTGGTCGGCGTGTGCTTCTTCCTGTTCCTGCTGGGCTATTCGATCAACCTTCTCTCCCTGCTGGCGATGGTTCTGGCCATCGGTCTCGTGGTGGACGACGCGATCGTTGTTCTGGAAAACATCCATCGCCACATCGAAGAGGGGCTGAAGCCGCTCGATGCCTCGCTCAAGGGCATGAAGGAAATCACCGGGCCGATCATCGCGATGACGATCACGCTCGCTGCCGTGTTCGCACCGCTCGGTTTTACCGCCGGTCTTACCGGGGCGCTGTTCCGCGAGTTCGCCTTTACGCTCGCCGGTGCGGTGATCATTTCCGGTGTCGCGGCTTTGACGGTTTCGCCGATGATGTGCGCGCTGCTGCTGAAACCCGGTAATCACAGCCGTTTCCAGCGCATCGTGGACAGAAGCTTCGGCTGGCTTGAAGGTGTCTATGAACGGCGCGTTGCCGGGTCGTTGGCCTTCCGGCCGGTGACATTGCTGATCGTTATCATTCTGGTGGCTTTGACAGGATTTCTGTTTACCAAAACGGCATCCGAACTGGCACCGGAAGAAGATGGCGGCTTCCTGGTCTCGCTGGTCAATGCTCCACAATATGCAACGACCGACTATACGCTGCTCTATGCCAACCAGATCGATGCGCTGACGAAGGATCTGCCGGAGCTCAAGGCCCGCTTCAACATTGCCGGCCTTGGCACGACGAATTCCGCCTTCGCCATCTGGGTCTTCAAGGATTGGTCACAGCGCACCAAGTCGCAGAAGCAGCTTCAGCAGGAACTGCAGAAGATGATTGCTCCGGTGGCGGGTGCGCAGGCCTATATCTTTGCCCTGCCGACCCTTCCGGGCAGCGGCGGCGGCTTGCCGATCTCCGTGGTTCTTCAATCGACCGGTCCGTCGGACAAGGTGTTTGAAATCGCCGAAGAGGTAAAGCGGCAGGCTCAGGCGTCCGGCAAGTTCATTGTCGTGCAGAATTCCCTGTCCTTCAATGCACCCCAGACGACGGTAACGATCGATCGTGACCGTGCGGCGGCTCTTGGCGTGCCGGTGAGTGACATCGGCCAGACGCTTGGATTGCTGGTCGGCGGCGGCAAGATCGCCAAGTTCGACCGCGATTCCAACAGCTATGACATCATTCCGCAGGTGCCGCAGGATTTCAGATCGAATCCTGAAAGCCTCGGCCAGTATTTTGTCAAAAGCGCCTCGGGTGACATGGTGCCTTTGTCGGCCGTGGTCAAAATCGTGCAGAATGCGGCACCGGCAGCCATCGAGCAGTTCAATCAGTTGAACTCCGCAACGATCAGTGCCTTGCCGATGCCGGGCGTCTCCACAGGTGAAGGCCTGCAGACGGTCATCAATACGGCACGTCCCTTGATGCCGGATGGGTTCTTCCTCGATTACATCGGCCAGTCGCGTCTGGAAATCACCCAGGGCAACACGATCCTCATTGCCTTCATTCTGGCGGTTGTCGTGATTTACCTGGTGCTTGCGGCGCAGTTCGAAAGCTTCCGCGATCCGTTCATCATCATGATGTCGGTGCCCTTGTCGATCTTCGGTGCGATTGTTCCGCTGAACATGGGGCTGGGAACGCTGAACATCTACACGCAGGTGGGGCTGATCACACTGGTCGGGCTGATTACCAAGCACGGTATTCTCATGGTGGAATTTGCCAACCAGCAGCGGGAACTGCATGGGATATCGCGGCATGATGCGATCATTCTGGCTGCCAAGACCCGTCTTCGCCCGATCCTGATGACGACGGCCGCCATGGCGCTCGGCGTTATCCCGCTGATCACGGCGACCGGTGCGGGTGCGGCAGCCCGTTATTCCATCGGCCTGGTGATTTTCTCCGGCATTCTGGTCGGCACGATCTTCACGCTCTTCGTGGTGCCGATGTTCTACACCTTCATTTCGCACAGGGATCACACGGCTGAGCCAGCCGCGGCGCCCGTGCCGAACGGGGATGCGCAATTCGGCCGTACCTGACCGGTTGAACGCTGCACAACAAAAAGCCTCCGAACCTTGCCGGTTCGGAGGCTTTGTCGTTTTCAATGGCTGGTATCGTCAGGCTCGCTTAACGGCGCGAAGAATGATGAGGAGGATGACGGCGCCGATTGTCGCCGAAATAACGGCGCCCAGAATTCCGGCACCCAGCGATATGCCCAGACGCGGCAGGAGATATCCCGCTATGAATGCGCCGATAACGCCGATGATCAGATCGCCGATGAGGCCAAAGCCGCCCCCACTGACAAGCTGACTCGCCAGCCACCCAGCGATCAGTCCCACTAACAGGAAAATAAGAAGTGATTCTCCACCCATAGTCGTCTCTCCACATGCCGGTTGCGTTACGATGGTCCTGCAGACCGTGGATGCCGCTCTTCATGGGCGATCCGGGATCGGCCGTAGAATCATCACAAGGATTTTACGATGGGAAATCTGTTTTGGATAATAAAACTTGTATGGATGGCGATCAAACACCGCAATATATAGTGCATTGAAGCAATCTGGCGGGCAGCCAAGGCACTATCACCCGGAAATCATTGCGCTTCTTGCGGTCTCAGCAAAATTTGGGAAGAAGCGAGAAACGCTTGAAAAAGCTATGCCGGCTATGGTTTCCCACGACCGGCATAGTTGCAGGCAATTCAAGAATTGCGGGCCAGGAAGATTACATTTTCTTGGCAGGGGCCTTCTTGGCAGCGGCCTTCTTGTGGGTCTTGTGCTTGTGGGTCTTTTTAACAGCATGCTTCTTTGCAGTGTGCTTGGTAGCAGCTGGTGCTGCTGCGGCTGCCGGTGCGGCAGCAGTGGCTGCGTTGGCGCTGGAAGCTGTCAGAACCGGAGCCGAAACAGCGAGAGCAACAGCAAGGCCGAGAGCTGTGTAGAGGGACTTTTTCATAGGTCAGTTTCCTTTTGATGTGGGCTCATGGGACACAGTCGATCAGTCATCAATCGGCTGCACACCGAGCAGTTTCAACGCTTGTGCGAACGTTCTGATGCCTTGTGCCTGCTTGTTGCTTGCACAAAACCTTGTCGCCCTGCGTTGAAGTGCTCTCGCCTTGGCTGCCCGTTTTGCCTCGGCGTGTTCGGTGATGGCTTGTTGAGTTTGCAGCTGAAGTTTGCCGCAAAGCTCGGAACGGGTCAGCGTTTCATCAGCCATCGACAGGTCGACTGGCGCAGCGGCATACAGCGCGCCGGTCAGAATGAGTGTCGATATGGTCAGAACGTTGCGCATAAAACCCTTTGGCGTTCGAGTGTTGTCCTGTTCAGTGGTTGCGAACAGGTCCGGTGTGCCTGTTATCGGGCATGACTATTGCGCGCGTTTTTCCGCTCTGTAGTGTTTTGTTTCTGGATTGTTTCTGAAAGCGGGAAGCGGCGGTAAATCGCCGGGAAGTGATCAGGGGCGGCTGGTCAATGCGGATTTCGGCCTTTATCTTGTTGCCGGATAATCAAAGCTAGTGGTCCGATTCTGACATTTGCATGTTCCGCGTGATGTCAAATGGGATGCGAATGTCAAATTCGTTCCACTAGGCCTGACACGTTGAAAGATTCGCATGAAATCTGAGCCGCATATCCTGATTGTCGACGATGACGATGCCATTCGCGATCTGCTGCACGAGTTTTTGAAAAAGCGCGGCATGCGTGTCTCCGTCGCCAGGGACAGTGAAGAGATGCAGGCCATCTTTTCGCGCACGCCCGTCGACCTGCTCATTCTCGATGTGATGCTGCCGGGCAAGAGCGGCATGGAGATTTGCCGGGATATCCGCATGCACTCACGCGTGCCGATCATCATGCTGACGGCCATCACGGAAACCACAGACCGCGTCGTCGGGCTGGAGATGGGGGCAGATGACTATGTGTCGAAACCGTTCGATCCGCGCGAGCTGCTGGCACGGGTGAGGGCGGTTCTGCGCCGTCTGGACGGCCCGGGCCCGGACCGGCGGATCGAGCCGCAGGTTTATAAATTTGCCGGATGGACGATGGATTGTTCGCGCCGCCGGCTGGTGTCGCCCGACAATGTGCGGGTGGAACTGACCAGCGGCGAATTCAATCTGCTGGAAACGCTGGTCAAGAGTGCGCAGCGCATGCTCAGCCGCGATCAGTTGATGGAGCTTGCGGGGAGCAATGTCGCTTACGGATATGATCGCAGCATCGATATTCTGATCAGCCGCCTGCGCCGCAAGATGGAAGACGATCCGCGGTCGCCGAAACTGATCCTGACCATTCGCGGCGGCGGTTATCAGTTCGTGCCGGAAGTCGTGGCGGAATGAAGCGGTTTCTGCCCCAGTCCCTGCCAAGCTGGATCCTGCTGATCCTGATTGCCGGACTGATCACCACGCAGATCGCCACACTGTCCATCGTCTCGCGTGACCGCAGCGAAGGCAACAACATCCTTGAGCTGTTTCGCCTGAGCGAGCGGGCGTACACGCTGGTCAAGCTGCTCTACGCCGCACCACCGCCGGAGCGCACCCGTCTTGCCGGCGCCATGTCGAATGCGTCCAGCCCGCTCTATATGTCGGATGATCCGGCCGTGACATCGGCGATTGCATCCGATGACAATCTGGCCGAGCTTGAAGACGTGCTTGTCGCGCGGTTTTCAGCCTTTGGCGTGACGGATGCTCGGGTTCGCCGCGAATCGCCCAACGCCACACCGGAAACCGATACGGATTCCAGCACGCCCGGTGCCGATGTCGGCGTCGTCGAAAAGCAGCTGTCGGCGCTCGCGCAGGATTTCAGCAAGAGCGGCGGCCTGATCGCATCCATCGAATTCAGCGACGGCCAATGGCTGAACTTCGTGACGCCGGTTTCGCCCATCGATCCGATCCTCACCGTGCAGACACTGCCATTGTTCGGCGCGGTCGCGGCCATTGTCATCATCTTGTCGATCTGGGCGATGCGCCGGCTGACGGCGCCGTATCGCGCATTGGAAAGCGCGGTCAAGCGCATCGGCGAGGATGTCAAAATTCCACCTTTGCCGGAATTCGGCAGCACCGAGTACAAATCGGCGGCGCGGGCCGTCAATGCCATGCAGGCCCAACTGCGCGAATATGTGGCTGACCGTGAACAATTGGCAGCGGCGCTTGCCCATGATTTGCGCACGCCGTTGACCCGCATTCGCCTGCGGCTTGAATTGCTGCGCAAATCCCAGCTGCGCCAGTCATTGATGCAGGATCTCAACGATATCGAGGCGATTTCCCGTTCGGTCATCGACTTCGCCACCTATGAAGTGGTCGATGAAGAACAGGAAAAGATCGATTTCTGGTCTCTGGTCGACTCAATCGTCGATAATTATCCGCAAGTGACGTTTGAAAAGAAGGGCATCGGCTCGCGCAAGCTCATCTGCACCGGGCGGCCGATCGCCTTGCGCCGCTGTGTCACCAATCTGATTGACAATGCGGTGGCCTACGGCGAAAGGGCTGATGTCAGTCTGAAGCTGGCCGGTAATGAGATTGTCCTGGTTATCAAGGATCACGGTCCCGGTATTCCGCAGGCCAAGCTGGACGAGGTGTTCCAGCCATTCCGGCGGGTGGAGGGGTCGCGCAACCGGCAAACGGGCGGGTTTGGTCTTGGCCTGACCATCGCTCGCAACATTGCCCGGCGCAGCGGCGGCGACATCAAGCTTGAAAACGATCCCGAGGGCGGATTGCGGGCGGAGCTGACAATCCCTCTGGCATCCTGACGCCTATTGCCCGGCCAGCACAAAGGATTGGATGTCGTCAAAGACGGCGTTCCAGTCCCGGTCGCCGATTTCCATGAAGCCGAAGAAGCGCAGCATGAAAATGCCTTCCGTGGCGATGAAGGCGATGCGCGCGCGGCGGCCCGCTTCGGTTGACAGGTCGAAATCCGCCATTCTGGTTTTGTACCAGGCGCGGGTGCTTGCAAGGTGCTCCGGTGTCTGGATCAGGGATGACATCAGGCTTGCCGCCTTGGCGTTGGAGCTTTCGTCGCCTTTGCGCGTGGCTTCCAGATGGGCGCGGATCGGCGAAACCGGGGTTCCCTGGGTGAGTTGCACGACTTCCGCATCATAGGCTTCACCCCAGCGTTCCAGCATTGCATCAATAAGGGCGCCCTTGGTGCCGAAGCAATATTGCACGCCGCCCTTGGTGATCCCGGCCGCTTTCGCCACCGCATCGATGGTGAGCGCCGCAGCGCCGACCTTGCTCACCACGGCTTCTGCCGCATCGAGAACCTTGCCCCGATCAATCGTGCGTTTCCGGCCCAAAACAGTCTTCCTCTTCCATTTCAATACGAACGTATTTATATATACCGCGATGCAGCGATATCCAATCAATGCATGACCGCAAATATAACGGGAGCGGCAAAAGCTCCAATGGTGAAAAAATGCTACCCCAAAACCGCTGGCTGGTCCTTGCGATCGTCTCCAGCGCGCTGTTCCTCGTCGTCATCGACATGACAGTTCTCTACACGGCTCTGCCGCGTCTGACCCGTGATCTTCATGCTTCGGCCTCGGCCAAGCTGTGGATCGTCAACGCCTATCCGCTGGTTGTCGCCGGCTTACTGCCCGGTGCCGGCGCGCTTGGTGACCGGATCGGCAACAAGAAATTGTTTGCCGGCGGCCTCGTCGTGTTTGGCGTTGCCTCGCTGGCAGCCGCATTCTCCCCGACAAGCGGGGTGCTCATCGCTTCGCGCGCCTTGCTGGCCGTGGGTGCAGCCATGATGATGCCGGCCACGCTTTCCATCGTCCGGCAGACCTTTGCCGACGAGCGGGAGCGCGCTTTTGCCATTGGCATCTGGGCGGCAATTGCATCGGGCGGCGCGGCCGTCGGCCCCGTGCTGGGCGGTGTCCTGCTCGAATATTTCTGGTGGGGCTCGGTTTTCCTGATCAACGTCCCCATCGTCGTCGTGGCGCTGGTTTTCACGCTGTGGATCATTCCCAACCGCGCGGGCGATAAGACGCGCCCCTGGGATCTCGTCGCGTCCGCGCAGATCATGGTCGGGCTTGTCGGCGTGACCTATGCGATCAAGGAATTCGGCAAGCAAACACCGGTTTACGCGGCGGCACTGGTTGCTGCGATGATTGGCATCGTCTTCCTGTGGCTGTTTGTCCGGCGGCAGGGACGCTCGGCGCAACCGATGATTGATTTCAGATTGTTCCGGAACCGGAGATTCTCGTCGGGTGTCGCGACCGCCTTCATCGCCTCGCTCACGCTCGTGGGCATGGAACTGGTGCTGAGCCAGCGTTTTCAGCTGGTCATGGGCCTGTCGCCGCTCGAAGCGGGGCTTCTGATCCTGCCGGTGCCGCTCGCTGCCTTCGCAGCGGGTCCGCTGGCGGGCCTGGCGCTGCCGCGCCTTGGCTCGGAACCTATCATGTGGGTCAGTCTTGCAGCGGCGGGGCTCGGCGTTGCCAGCCTGCTCTATGTCCATGACGCGAGGCCGCTCGTGCAGATTGCAAGCCTTGCCGTTCTCGGCTTCGGTTTCGGTGCGGCCATGACGGCGGCGTCAAGCGCCATCATGCTCAACACGCCGGAAGAAAGCGCCGGTACGGTGGCCTCGATTGAAGAAGTGTCCTACGAACTCGGCGGTGCCATGGGTGTCGCCTTGCTCGGCAGTCTCATGTCGACGATCTACAGCATCAGCCTGACGCTGCCTGACAGCATGAATGCGCCGGTGATGGTCTATGACAGCCTCGATGAGGCGTTGATCTATGCGAAGGGGCTCGCACCGGACGTCGCATCCGCCTTGGTCGGCTTTGCCCGGGATGCCTTCGAAAGCGCGTTCACCTCGGTCATTGTTGTGGCTTCCGCCACGCTGATCCTCACGGCAACGGCAATCAAGCTGGCAACACGGGCAGGCAGAAGCTGATTTGCAGCGTTATGGCTGGACCACGGCCCATGCCGACGCGGTGTCATAGAAGAAACGTTCTTCGATGATGCGGTCACCCTGCCAGCGCTGCAGCGCGAGTTCTTCGAGACGCCGGGTCACGCCATCCCTGGATGTCGCGTCGAATATCCACTGAATGACGACGGTGTCGCCGTCGATGAGGACGGCGCGGGCCGGGTGCGTATACATCCGGTCCAGCCGGTCGAGCGCGTTCTGTTCGTGGTTTTCAAGCAGCTCGCGGCCGCGGCGCGGTTCCTTGCCGGGCTCCTGCATGGAGGCATTTTCATGATAGAAATCGGTGATTGCTTTCACATGATCACCGCTGACGACAGTTGCAACAAAAGCATCGACGCGGCTGCGTTCCGGCATGGGGCTGTTCCTTCGATTGGATGATTTTTGCGGTGGCCGGCCCATGATACAGGTCCGGCTCCGCATAAACAAAGCTTCATTCAGATGATCGCGTGCGACAAGCCGCCATCCACCGGTATTGCCGCCCCGGTGACGTAGGAAGCCTTTTCGCTGGCGAGAAAGGCAGCCACTGCGCCGAACTCATCCGCCGTTCCGTAGCGGCCGACAGGCACATCCGCCTGGCTCTCTGCGGCAATGACGGCGACGTCAACACCCCGTGCTTCGGCATCCATGCGATCCAGCATGTCGGTGCGTGCCGTGGCGAGGCGTCCCGCGAGCAGCAGATTGACCGTTATCCCATCGGCAGCGACTTCGCCGGCAAGGCTCTTTGCCCAGCCGGCAACGGCAGCGCGCAACGCGTTGGATGCGGTCAGGCCGGCAATCGGCTCCCGGACGCTGGTGGACGACACCACGAGGATGCGGCCCCAATGCCGCTCGCGCATCCCCGGCAGAAAATGCGCGGCGATACGCACGCCGGACAGGAACATGGCTTCGAACTGGGTGCGCCATTGGACAATATTCAGCGAGGCGGCCGGAAACGGCGGCGGCCCGCCGCCATTCAGCAGCAGGATGTCGATGCCGCCCATCGCCTCATCAACACGATCAAGCATGGCAGCCAAAGCCACCGGATCGGCAAGATCGGCGTTGAGGGCGAAGGAGCGGGGCGAATGCACGCGCAGCGCACTGACCGTGGCGTTCAACGCCGCATCGTCCCGTCCGGCGATGGCGACAACCGCGCCGTTTTCGGCCAGGGCGCTGGCGACGCCACGGCCGAGCCCCTTGTTACCGCCGAGCACAAGCGCCCGTTTTCCTTCCAGTCCAAGGTTCATGGTAGAGTTCTCACTTTTTCAATGGGTTAGCGGACATGGATGATGGCATCCACTTCGACCGGGACATTCAGGGGCAGGCCCGCCATGCCGATGGCCGCACGGGCATGTCTGCCCCTGTCACCCAGCACTTTGAGCAACAGTTCGGATGCGCCATTGCCAACCGTTGAATAATCGCTGAACCCGGCGACGGCGTTCACGTAAACCGTGATCTTGGCTACCTGGACGACCCGGCTCAGATCGCCGTCCAATTCCCGGCTCAGCCAGAACAGGATGTTGGCAGCGCACATCGCGGCCGCCTGTTTCGCCTCTTCGAGGCTGATCGTTTCGCCGACTTTGCCTGTGTAGGCGATGTCTCCTCCCGCCTCGGGTATCTGGCCGGAGATATAGACGACATTGTCGACGCGGATAGCCGGTGCGAAGGGAAAGTCGGCTGGTACGATATCCGGCCAGATCAGGCCGGTCTGTTCAAAACGGTCACGGAAACTCGTCAAGGCAATCTCCTTATGCTGGGGAGCATTTCTTGCCATGCCTGATAGAGATAATGTATCTTGATATTGCTTATATCGATATAAGGTTTCTTAATGGACATGAATCTTGATCCGCACCTGTTGCGAGCGCTGCTCGTGGTTGCCGAAACGGGTACCGTCAGCGGTGCGGCGGAGAAACTGGCGCGCACGCAGGCGGCAGTCAGCATGCAGCTCAAACGGCTGGAGGCGGATCTCGGCACGCAGCTTCTCAAGCGTTCGTCACGCGGTGTGTCACTGACCGATTCAGGCGAAATTCTCGTCGCTTACGCCCGCAGGCTCATTGCGCTTGGCGAAGATGCACGTCAGCAGATCGAGGGACGCCAGCTGGTCGGGCGGGTGAGGCTCGGGCTGATTGAAGACCTTGTCGTTACACGGTTGCCCATTCTGCTGGCGGAATTTCGCAAGCGATTTCCACAGGTGGAACTTGATCTCGTCACGGCGCACAGCGGCGAGCTCAGCCATGATCTTCAGGCGGGCAAGCTGGATATTGTTGTTGCCGATCCATCGCGCTTTTCGTTTGCGCCGTTTTTTCACTGGTCGCGGCAACTGGTCTGGAGCGGCAGCCGTTTGATCGACGTCGGTGAGGGTGATCCCATCCCGCTCATCGTCTTCGAAGGTTCCTGCACCTGGCAGGACAAGACAACGGTGGCGTTTGCCAGCGCCGGGGTCGCATGGTCCATGGCGTGCCGGGTCTCGAGCTATGGTGCTCTCATCGGCGCCTTGCGTGCCGGACTTGGCTACAGTCTCATGCTGCCGGAAAGCATACCAGCTGATTGCGAAACGATTGACAGCGGCCGCAACCTGCCGGAGGCGCCAAGCGCCGATTTCGGACTGTTCGTCGGCAAGGACCCATCCAAGATCGTGCGGGAACTCGGGGTGTTTCTGCGGGAAAAACTGGTGTCCTGACTTCCGCAGTCAGGACACTCCCGTCTTGGGTTATGTTATTTTGCGGCCGGCTTGAGCGAACCGATGATTGCCAGCAGTTCGGGCGCGTGTTTTTCCTGTGTGCCCTTGGAACCCCAATAGGTGATGACAAGGAGCTTGTCCGGTGTGGGCGCGGCAAATGACAGTCCGATGTTCACGGCACCTTCCTTGTCCGTGCCGCTCCAGTCCAGATTGGTCATGTCCATTCCGTTGATCTGGTCCGTTGAGGTCTTCTTGGTGGAGTCATCGATCTTCACGCCGTTTTCCGTCAGAAAATCGATGGCGTCACTGATCACCTTGTCGGATGTTTTGGCATCGGCCACATCGACGGAGAGATAGATGGCCGAATCATCGGATGTGGCGTCGATCCCACCTTCGGTTTCCTTGGGTCCCCAGCTATTCGGAATGGTGATCGACGCGACCGGCGCCTCGCTCGGAAAGGTGAGGGTCGCGGCGGGCGCCGCAGCAGGCGCCAGTGCGATCATGGTCGCCAGCAAAATTTTCTTCATATGAATTCCCCTTGGGTTGTAACGCAGAGCATCACGAATTGCGGACTATTCCCAATTCGCTTTTTTCTTTCAGGTTTTCTGGATATATCAGAAGTATATCGGTAAGTTATTGCACATATATGAACAATAACAATAGTAATTCGTGGTAATTTTCACCAAGAACAAAATTTTTTATTTCTGAGTATGTTGAATATCAGCCCATAGGTTGAAGATTGACCTTTAGCAGGAGTGGCGCCTTCAAAACATCTTTCGATAAACTACAAAGCCGGAATGATCCGCCACTTTGTTGTAGAGTTCCATGGCGGTGTGATTGGTCTCGTGGGTGAGCCAATAAACCCGAGGGGACCCCGCAAGCTGCGCCCGTTCGTAAACGCCGTTGATCAGGGCTCTGCCGACGCCCTTTCCTCGTGCCGCCTCAGTGGTGAACAGGTCTTGCAGATAGCAGTTTGGCGCAATCGAAATGGTGCTGCGGTGAAAGATGTAGTGCGTCAGCCCCAGAAGCTGTCCGCCGCTCTCCGCAACAAGGGCATTGACCGGCTCATAGGCATCGAAGAATCGTTCCCAGGTTGTGCGGGTGATGTCCGCCGCCAGCGCTGTCGGGCCCGACCGTCCGTAAAACGCATTGTAACCATCCCAAAGCGGTAGCCACTGGTCATAATCCTGACGGGTGACGGGGCGAACGAGAAGATCGTTGGTCATGTGTTCATCCTGCATTCTCGGGGAAAGTGTAGGGGCGGTCGGCCGAAAGGAAGCTAAAACACGAAACGGCCCGGGGACAATGGGTATTTCAGATATTTTTGGTGTTGCCGGCGCGCGGGGCAGGCGCGCGTGCCGGCGATGGTTTTATTGATCTTGTGCCAGAACAGCTAGTCCAGCTCGCGCGCTCATATATTCTGACGCCGCTTGATCGTCATCAGGCGTTCGTAGAGTTTCAGACGTTTTGGCCGCCTTCTGCGGATCGACAGGAGGGAGCCGGACAGGAGAGCCGGCTGCAGGCAGACGGAATTGAGATGGATGAGCTTTTCACCGCGAATCGTCCAGGTGTGGAGAAAGGGCACCGTCGCATCGCCTTCATGCATCTTGAGATGAACGAGTGCGTGTACTTCGTCATCCTGGCAATTCAGGGTTTCATAGACGACGGATGTCGGTTCGAGGTAGAGCGAATACTGGCGCACGCACGTGCTCAGATAGTGTTCCGGGCCGGTGTAAACGCCACCCCATGGCACGCTGTCGCCGATGCGGGCCACGAAATCACTGTCAAGCAACGGGGCCATTGATTGCGGCCCGTCGCTGCGTGTTTTTTCGTAGACGAGCCGGATCAGGGCTCTGTTCTTGTCCTTGATGTTTCCGTTCATTTTTTGTTTTGGTCCCCACGGCACCGCTTATTGACGGTTCCGGCCCAATCTTACTGCGGTCTGATCGACGGGTATAGGCCCACGCCTGTCCCTGTCGGGCGCTTGGGCGGCCGATTGGCAATTGGTAGAGGTGAATGGTTGAGCTGATGGTGAGCGCGCGGGGGTTCGAACCCCGGACCTACTGATTAAAAGTCAGTTGCTCTACCGGCTGAGCTACGCGCTCCCAGGCAGGGAAGGCGCTTGCGCTACCCCTTGGGAATTGCGGCGGAACATAGGGATGACATCGGCATTGGTCAACAGCTATTGTGCACTGATTTTGCAAGATTAAGCCCTGTTTTTGCCCTGCCCACGGTTTTTCCGGGCATCGGAGGCATTTTACGCGGGGTTGGCGCTGCTGGTGGCGACAATCACAGCGCATCCGTGTGCCGAACTGGCGAAAAGGTGATTGGAATTTGTGGGGGATTCGGCCTATGGCAGCTTCCATCAGAATTGAAATGCCAAACGAGGAGCGCATATGGCGCTTGATGTATCCTATCTGACCGCTGCCGGTGCCGGTGCGCTGTCGTTCTTGTCTCCCTGCGTGTTGCCGCTTGTACCGCCTTATCTCTGCTACATGGCCGGCGTGACCGTGGAGGATTTCCGTTCCGATCAGCCCGCTGCCCGCGTTTCACCGGTGCGGCAGGCGCTGTTGCTTTCATCCTTCTGTTTCGTTCTCGGGTTTTCGACTGTTTTCGTGCTGCTGGGGGCGGGCGCCTCGACGATCGGCGGACTGCTGCGCATGTGGCAGCAGGAGATCGCCATTGCCGCCGGTGTCGTCATCATCCTGATGGGGCTGAATTTCCTCGGCGTGTTCCGCCTTGCCTTCCTGTCGCGCGAAGCGCGGTTCCAGACCAAGGGCAAGCCGGCAAACCCGCTGGCTGCCTATGTCATGGGACTGGCCTTCGCCTTCGGCTGGACGCCCTGCATCGGGCCGGTTCTCGGGCCGATCCTTGCCCTTGCGGGCGGCCGCGATACGGTTTCCGACGGGGCACTGCTGCTTGCCATCTATTCGCTGGGCCTCGGCATTCCCTTTATCATCGCCGCCCTGTTTTCCGGCTACTTCATGCGGTTCCTCACGCGCTTCCGCATGCATCTCGGCAAGGTGGAAAAGGTGATGGGCGGGCTGCTGGTCATCACCGGCGTGTTGTTCCTGACCGGCGGATTGCAGACATTCTCTTTCTGGCTGCTTGAAACATTTCCCATCCTTGGCCAACTCGGCTAAAGAAGCGGAACTTGTTCATGCATTGGCAACCGGGATTATGCCACGATCGGGCGTAAAACTGTGTCGAGCCAAAACGGATCCGGAATTCTGACAATGACATCACGTACCTGCCTCTCGGTCATTCTTGCCGCCGGTGAGGGCACGCGCATGAAATCAGCGCTGCCGAAAGTGCTTCATCCGATCGCCGGTCTGCCCATCGTAGCGCATGTGGCGAAGGCGGTTCACAGCGCCGGGGGCAGCGATATCGCTCTGGTTGTCGGCCGTGGCGCCGATGCGGTGCGTGACGCGGTGCAATCGGTGGTTTCCCATGTCACGGTGCACGAACAGACTGAACGGCTCGGCACCGCCCACGCGGTTCTCGCCGCCCGCGATGCAATCGCGCGCGGCTATGACGATATCCTTGTGGTGTTCGGCGATACGCCCCTCATTGAAACTGCAGCCTTGGATCGGGCACGGGCCAAATTGGCCCGGGGTGCCGACGTCGTTGTCATGGGCTTCCGGCCGGACAACCCGGCGGGTTATGGCCGTCTGGTCGAAAAGGGCGGCAAGCTGATCGCCATCCGCGAAGACAAGGATGCCAGCGAAGACGAGAAAAAAATCGGTTTCTGCAATGGCGGCCTGATGGCCTTGCGTGGCGACAGTGCCCTGCAGCTCCTGGACAAAGTCACCAATGCCAACGCCAAGGGCGAATATTATCTGACGGACGTGGTTGAAATCGGCAATGCACTGGGAAAATCCGTCGTTGCCATCGATATTGCCGTCGACAATGTCATCGGCATCAACACCCGCGTCGAGCTGGCGGAAGCCGAAGCCATCTGGCAGAACCGCAAGCGGCGGGCAATGATGCTCGCCGGGGTCAGCATGCAGGCGCCGGAGACCGTGTTTTTTGCGCATGATACGTTGATTGAAGCCGATGCGGTGCTGGAACCGCATATTGTCTTCGGTCTGGGGGTGTCGGTGGCGACAGGCGCCGTCATTCATGCCTTTTCCCATCTGGAACGGGCGAAGGTGGGGCCGGGCGCCAATGTCGGCCCGTTCGCCCGTCTGCGTCCGGGCGCCGATCTTGCTGCCAATGCCAAGGTCGGAAATTTCGTCGAGGTCAAGAACACCAGGATCGGCGTCGGCGCAAAGGTCAGCCATTTGACCTATCTCGGCGATGCCACGGTCGGCGCCGATGCCAATATTGGTGCCGGAACGATCACCTGCAATTACGACGGCTATAACAAGGCTTTGACGGAGATCGGGGTCGGTGCTTTTATCGGCTCCAACACGTCGCTGGTCGCGCCGGTGTCGGTTGGCGACAATGCCTATGTCGCTTCGGGCAGCGTGATTACGCAGAATGTCCCGGCGGATGCGCTGGCGTTTGGCCGGGCACATCAGGTCAACAAGGAAGGCCGGGCGGTTCAGCTGCGCGCAGGCTATGCCGCGCAGAAAAAGGCCAAGAAGGCCGCGGAATAACGCATTGGCAGTTCATGCCAGACATTGAAACGGAATTTGACTTCCTGCCTGTACGGATTCCCTTTAGGCAGGTTGAAATCGAGACCCTGAGCCATCGGAGCTTTTTATGTGCGGTATTGTAGGAATTATCGGACGCGAGCAGGTTGCGCCTTTGCTGGTGGACGCGCTGAAACGCTTGGAATATCGCGGCTATGATTCCGCCGGTGTTGCAACGCTGGACGAGGGTGTCCTCGACCGGCGGCGCGCCGAAGGCAAGCTCGTCAATCTCGATACGCTGCTGAAAGACCAGCCGCTTTCCGGAACCATCGGCATCGGCCACACCCGCTGGGCCACGCATGGCGCCCCGACGGTGCGCAATGCGCACCCGCATACCACGCCGCGTCTTGCGGTCATTCACAATGGCATCATCGAGAATTTTGCCGAACTGCGCAGCATGCTGGAAAAAGACGGCTACGTGTTCGAGACCGAAACCGATACGGAGACGGTCGCGCACCTGGTGACACGTGCGCTGGATCGCGGTCTTGCGCCCGTTGAAGCCGTTCGCCAGACCTTGCCGCAACTGCGCGGTGCCTTTGCCATTGCCATCATGTTCAAGGGCGAAGACGACCTGCTGATCGCGGCGCGCAACGGTCCGCCGCTTGCGGTCGGTTACGGCGACGGCGAGATGTATCTGGGCTCGGATGCCATTGCGCTTGCCCCGTTCACTGACCGCCTGTCCTATCTGGAAGATGGCGATTGGGCCGTGCTGACGCGCAAGGGTGTGGTGATCTATGACGAGGCCGGTGCAACCGTGCAGCGCCGTATCGAAAAATCAGCCGGTACGGCGTTCCTCGTCAGCAAAGGCAATCACCGGCACTTCATGGAAAAGGAAATCCATGAACAGCCCGAAGTGATTTCCCACACGCTGGCCAATTATCTCGATTTTTCCAAGGGCATTATCCGCAGCGATGCGGCATCCGTCGATTTTGCCAGGGTCGACCGGATTGCAGCCTCCGCCTGCGGAACGGCCTATTATGCCGGACTGATCGGCAAATACTGGTTCGAGCAGATCGCGCGGCTTCCCGTCGATATCGATGTGGCTTCGGAATTCCGCTATCGTGAAATGCCCCTGTCCAAGGACAGTCTTGCGCTGTTTGTCTCCCAGTCCGGTGAAACCGCCGATACGCTGGCATCGCTGCGCTACTGCAAGCAGCAGGGATTGACCATCAGCTCTGTGGTCAATGTGCGGGAATCGACCATGGCGCGCGAGTCCGACACCATCTTCCCGACCTTGGCCGGTCCGGAAGTCGGCGTTGCCTCCACCAAGGCGTTCACCTGCCAGTTGTCGGTGCTTGCGTCGCTTGCGGTTATTGCCGGCAAGATGCGCGGGACCATTTCGGAAGAAGACGAGCGGCGTCTGGTGCATGAACTGTCAGAAATTCCGCGCTATGCCACGCAGGCCCTGAAACTCGAGCAGCAGATGGAGGCGATCAGCCGCGATCTCTCGCAGGTGAAGCACGCGCTTTATCTCGGCCGTGGCACGAGTTTCCCGCTGGCGCTGGAAGGCGCGCTGAAGCTGAAGGAAATTTCCTACATTCATGCGGAGGGATATGCGGCGGGCGAGTTGAAGCATGGCCCGATCGCGCTGATCGATGAATCCATGCCGGTCATCGTCATTGCCCCCTACGATCACTGGTTTGAAAAGACCGTATCGAACATGCAGGAAGTGGCGGCGCGCGGCGGCAAGATCATCCTGATCACCGATGAGCGCGGCGCGGCGGCAAGCACGCTGAAAACCATGCATACGGTCATTTTGCCGGATATGCCCGAAATCATCACGCCGATCATTTACGCGCTGCCGATCCAGATGCTGGCCTATTACACGGCGGTGTTCATGGGAACCGACGTGGATCAGCCGCGCAATCTGGCGAAATCGGTCACGGTGGAATAGGTCATCCGGCGCGAAGCAGCCGGACGGCTTCATCGCGCTCGAAGAGATAGAGCAGGACGCGCAAGGCTTCGCCACGCGCGCTCTGCAGCTCCGGATCGCGCCCGAGAATATAGCGCGCATCCTTTCTGGCAATTTCGAGAAGCTCCTGATGCGCCTCGATGCTGGCGAGGCGAAAGCCCGGCGTGCCGGATTGGCGGGTGCCCAGCAATTCGCCTTCACCGCGCAGCTTCAGGTCTTCCTCGGCAATGCGGAAGCCGTCTTCCGTCTCGCGCATGATTTCCAGGCGCGCCCGTGCCACTTCGCCGAGCGGGCCCTTGTAGAGCAGCAGGCAGGTCGATGGCTTGTCACCGCGCCCGACACGCCCGCGCAGCTGATGCAGCTGGGCAAGACCGAACCGCTCGGCATGCTCGATCACGATGATCGTTGCATCCGGCACGTCCACACCGACTTCGATGACCGTGGTAGCGATCAGCAGGCGTGTCTCGCCATTCTTGAAGGCCAGCATGGCGGCGTCTTTTTCCGGCCCGGTCATGCGGCCGTGGACAAGGCCGATCTGATTGCCCAGCAAGGGCTGCAGCGACTGGAAACGCTCTTCGGCCGAAACCAGGTCGACCAGCTCCGATTCCTCGACCAGCGGGCAGATCCAGTAGATTTTCTGGCCGTCGGCGATGGCGCGGCGCATGCGGTCGACCAGTTCGCTCAAGCGCTCCATCGGCAGGATGGCGGTGGTGATCGGCCGGCGTCCGGCGGGTTTTTCCGTCAGTTTTGAGACATCCATATCGCCGAAAGCGGTCAGAACCAGCGTGCGTGGAATGGGCGTCGCTGTCATGACCAGCATGTCCGGTGCGGATCCCTTGGATTGAAGCAGCAGACGTTGATGTACGCCGAACCGATGTTGTTCATCAATGATTACAAAGACAAGGTCGTGGTAGTTCACCTTTTCCTGAAAGAGCGCATGCGTCCCGATGACGATGTGGATAGCGCCAGAACGCAGGCCGTCAAGAATGTCTTCGCGCTCACGGCCTTTTTCCCGGCCGGTCAGCAGGGCTGTCCGCAGGCCCGCCTTGGCCGCAAGCGGCGCAATGGTGGCATAGTGCTGCCGGGCCAGAACTTCCGTGGGCACCATCAGCGCGGATTGTCCGCCGGATTCGGCGGCATGCGCCATGGCCAGCAGGCCGACGATGGTTTTGCCGGATCCCACGTCACCCTGCAGCAGTCTGAGCATCCGTTCCGGCTGGCGCAGGTCAGCGATGATTTCCTTGATCGCCTGCTGCTGGCTGCCCGTCAGATCATAGGGCAAAGCAGCGATGACCCTGGCTTTCAGGCTGCCGTCGCCCTCCAGCTTGCGGCCGGACAGCCGGCGGGTTTTCAGGCGCACAAGCGCGAGAGCCAGCTGACCGGCGAGAAACTCGTCATAGGCAAGCCGCTGGCGCGCGGGATGATCCAGTGCGATATCGGAAGGGTCCTGCGGACGATGAATCGTTTCAAGCGCCTGCCGATGCGCGGGAAAGTCATGTTTTGCCAGCACGGGCGCTTCGATCCACTCGGGCATTTCCGGTGTGCGTGCCAGCGCTTCGTGTATGCCGCGTGCCAGGAACTTGGGCGACAGGCCGGCCGTCAGCGGATAAACCGGCTCGACCAGCGGCAGCGACGCTGCATCGGCGATGCTGGCGATATGGTCGGGGTGAACCATGGTCGGACGGCCGTTGAACCATTCCATGCGGCCGGAGACGATGACGGTTTCACCCACGGGCAGAGCGTTTTCGAGCCATGCCTTTTGGGCGTGAAAGAAGACAAGCCCTATTTCTCCCGTGTCATCGTGGGCAAAGACCCGGTGCGGCACATTGCTTCGCCCGCTTGGTGCCGGCTGATGGCGGTCGACACGCAGTTCCAGCGTGACGATGGCGCCTTCCGGTGCATGGGCGATACCGGGACGATTGCGCCGGTCGATGACGCTGTTGGGCGGCAGGTAGACCAGATTGCCGACGCGCGGTTCGGTTCCGGGTGGCTGCGTTCCCAGCAGCGTGGCAAGCAGGCCCGTCACTTTCGGCCCGATGCCGGGCAGCGAGCGAACGGAAGCAAAAAGGGGATCGAGCAGTGAAGGACGCATTCCCTAGGTTTAACGTCTTCAAAGCGTGTTGCAAGGCTGACAGCGGCGTCAATGCGCGCTATACCCAGCCGCAATCCTTTGGCTTCCCGCCCATCGAAGCCTTTTCACGATATTTCAAGGGAGACTGTCCATGACCGGAAGCAGTCGTTCAACAGTTGATCTGCCGCCAAGACAGCGCAAAATCCTCTTCCGTTCTTGGCATCGCGGCATGCGCGAGATGGATCTGATTCTCGGGCAGTTTGCCGATGCGCACATCGAAAGCCTGACGGAGGCGGAACTTGATCAGTATGAAGCGCTGATGGAAGCGCTCGACCGCGACCTGCTGAAATGGGTTACCGGGGAGGCTGAGGTTCCCGAAGAATTCAATACGCCGATCTTTCACAGGATTCTGGCTTCCCGCAACGCAATGAAATTCTGATTCGACATGAATGCCTTTTCCAAACTCGGACTGAAACCGGATATCAACGGACACGTCGTCATCGATGGTGTGGTCGACGGATATGAAGCATTTGCGCTTGCCAAGGTGGTCGCCGAGGCGGGAGCAGGCGGTCCCGTGCTGTTCATCGCCAGCGATGGTCAGCGCGTTGCCGACATCGAACAGGTGCTCAGCTTCGTTCAGCCCGATCTGCCGGTGCTGCAACTGCCCGCCTGGGACTGCCTGCCGTATGACCGCGTGTCGCCCGGATCGGACACGGCGGCGCGGCGCCTGGCGGCTCTGGCCGGCCTTGCCGCGCTGCACGACCAGAAACACCCCGGCGTCATCCTTGCGACTGCCAATGCGGTGCTGCAAAAGCTGCCGCCGCGCAAAGTCCTGGCCGAACAGCTCTTTCTCGCGAAGCCCGGCAACAGAATTGACATGAACGCGCTTGTTCAACGCCTTGAAAACAATGGGTTTGAGCGCGTTTCAACCGTGCGGGATGTGGGCGAGTATGCCGTGCGCGGCGGTATTCTCGATCTGTTCGTGCCCGGCGCCGAAGAGCCGCTGCGGCTGGATTTCTTCGGGGATACGTTGGAATCCATCCGTACATTCGATGCCGCATCGCAGCGCACATCCAGCCAGAAAACCGAATTCTCGATGCAGCCGATGAGCGAAATCACGCTCTCGCCTGAGACGATCAGCCGGTTCCGCTCGCACTATGTGCAGAAATTCGGGGCGCCGTCGCGCGATGACGCGCTGTATCAGGCGATATCGGAAGGCCGCCGCTTTGCCGGCATGGAACACTGGCTGCCGCTGTTCTACGAGCGCATGGAAACCGTCTTCGACCATGCGGGCCGGATGCCCGTCATCTTCGATC
Source organism: Phyllobacterium sp. MT110 (assembly GCF_058792715.1). Lineage (NCBI taxonomy): Bacteria > Pseudomonadati > Pseudomonadota > Alphaproteobacteria > Hyphomicrobiales > Phyllobacteriaceae > Phyllobacterium > Phyllobacterium sp. MT110. The sequence goes on along the minus strand of NZ_JBXAFE010000001.1, from coordinate 1,151,737 downwards.
ATCTGGCGCATGAGGCGATGGCCGAACGTCACAAGATGGTGGTCGATCACTATGAGGCGCGCAAGAAGCAGTCGGATGGCACGGAACCGGGCGAGGCGGTGCCCTACAAGCCCGTCGAGCCGGGCTCGCTCTACCTGACACCGGCAGAGGTGGAAGCTGCGGCGGTGGCCTCGGGCATGCGCGTTGACTTCTCGCCATTCGATGCGCCGTTCGCGACCGGCCGCTCCGTCATTCACGCCGGCGCCCATCGCGGGCGCACCTTTGTCGAGGAACGCACGGCCAAGGACGCCAATGTGTTTGACAGCGTGGTCAAGCATATCGCCGATGAGCGGGCAGCCGGCAAAAAAGTGCTGCTGGCGGCATGGAGCGAAGGTTCGCGTGACCGGCTCATCCAGGTTCTGAACGAGCACGGGCTGGAAAAAATCGAGCTGGTCGAAGACCTGCGCACGGTCAAGGCGCTGGCGCGCGACAAGATTACGGCGGGCATCCTGTCGCTGGAAACCGGTTTCGATGCGGGCGATCTCGTTGTGGTCGCCGAACAGGATATTCTGGGCGATCGGCTCATTCGCCGGTCCAAGCGCCGCAAGCGCGATCAGGATTTCATCAGCGAAGTGGCGGCGCTGAATGCGGGCGATATTGTCGTGCACGTCGACCATGGCATCGGCCGGTTTGTCGGCTTGCGGACGATCACGGCGGCCGGTGCGCCGCATGATTGCCTGGAAATCCACTATGCAGGCGATGACCGTCTGTTCCTGCCGGTTGAAAACATCGAACTCCTGTCCCGGTTTGGCTCGGAAAGCTCGACGGCAGTCCTCGACAAACTGGGCGGCGGGGCCTGGCAGGCGCGCAAGGCCAAGCTGAAGAAACGCCTGTTGGAGATTGCCGGCCACCTCATCCGCATTGCCGCCGAACGGCAGATGCGCGGCGCCCCCGTGCTTACGCCGCCTGATGGTCTCTACGGCGAGTTTGCCGCGCGTTTCCCCTATGAGGAGACGGAAGATCAGGACCGGGCCATTGAGGCCGTCATTGACGATCTCTCGCTTGGCAAGCCGATGGACCGGCTGATCTGCGGCGATGTCGGCTTCGGCAAGACGGAAGTGGCCCTGCGTGCAGCCTTCGTCGCGGCGCTCAACGGGGTTCAGGTGGCCGTGGTCGTGCCAACCACACTGTTGTCGCGCCAGCACTACAAGACCTTTTCGACGCGCTTCCAGGGATTGCCGGTCAATGTGGCGCAGGCATCGCGGCTGGTGGGCGCCAAGGAACTGGCCGAAAACAAGAAGGGTATTGCTGAGGGACAGGTCGATATTGTCGTCGGCACCCATGCCTTGCTCGGGCAGGGCATCAAGTTCAAGAATCTCGGTCTTCTGATCATCGATGAAGAGCAGCACTTCGGCGTCAAGCACAAGGAACGGCTGAAGGATCTCAAATCAGACGTCCACGTGCTGACCCTGTCGGCCACGCCGATCCCGCGCACACTGCAGCTGGCGCTGACCGGCGTTCGCGAATTGTCGCTCATCACCACGCCACCGGTCGACCGCATGGCCGTGCGCACGTTCGTCTCGCCATTCGATCCGCTGGTTATCCGCGAAACATTGCTGCGCGAGCGTTATCGCGGCGGTCAGAGCTTCTATGTCTGCCCGCGCATTTCGGATCTCAGCGAGATCAAGGATTTTCTGGATTCACAGGTGCCGGAGCTAAAAGTTGCCGTCGCGCACGGGCAGATGCCGCCCGGTGAGCTCGATGACATCATGAACGCCTTCTATGACGGGCAGTATGATGTGCTGTTGTCGACGACCATCGTTGAATCCGGTCTTGATATCCCGACGGCCAACACGCTGATCATCCACCGTGCCGACATGTTCGGCCTTGCCCAGCTCTACCAGCTGCGCGGCCGTGTCGGCCGGTCGAAGCAGCGCGCCTTTGCGCTGTTCACGCTGCCGGCCAACAAGATGCTGACGCAGATGGCCGACCGGCGGCTGAAAGTATTGCAATCGCTCGATACGCTTGGCGCCGGTTTCCAGCTGGCGAGCCATGACATGGATATTCGCGGTGCGGGCAATCTGCTCGGCGAAGAACAGTCCGGCCATATCAAGGAAGTCGGCTTCGAGCTCTATCAGCAGATGCTGGAAGAGGCGGTCGCGGAGATCAAGGGCACGGGTGAGGTCGAGGATGGTCACTGGTCGCCGCAGATTGCGGTCGGTACGGCGGTGATGATTCCGGAAACCTATGTGCCGGACCTGCAATTGCGGCTGGGGCTGTATCGCCGTCTCGCCGATCTGGAGGAACTGCAGGATATCGACGGCTTTGGCGCCGAGCTTATCGACCGTTTCGGACCTTTGCCTGATGAAGTTCAGCATCTGCTCAAGATCGTCTACATCAAGGCGCTGTGCCGCCGTGCCAATGTCGACAAGCTCGATGCCGGGCCGAAGGGCATCGTCATCCAGTTCCGCAACAAGACGTTCAGCAATCCGGCGGCATTGGTGAAGATGATCGGCGAGCAGGGCTCGATGGCGAAAATCCGCCCGGACCAGAGCATCGTGTTCGTGCGCGATTGGCCAACCGCGGAAAAGCGCCTGAATGGCGCGGCCGTCGTGATGACCCAGCTGGCGAAACTGGCCGCAGCGTAGCGGCCAGCCTCCACCGGCGCTTCATATCAGGTCGGGCGGGGTTCGAAACCGTCGGCGGTCTGGCGGATGGCATCGGCCAGCGCATCGGCGGACTGTGCGCCCATGACCGCGTATTTCTGGTCCAGGATGAAGCAGGGCACACCGCGCACGCCGATCTGGTTGGCAGTGTCGATTTCCTGGCGCACGCCGACGCTGTCCGCATCGGTCGGCAGCAGGCTGGCGACGATGGCGCTGTCCATGCCACCTTCTTCAGCCGCCTCGATCAGCACCTGATGGTCGCCGATGTTCTTTCCCTGTTCAAAATAATAGGAAAAGAGAATGCCGACGATCTTGTCCTGGATATCGGGACCGGCCTGCGAGGCCCAGCGGATCAGGCGATGCGCGTCCAGTGTATTGGGGGCAATCTCGATGGCCTCGAAGTCGAACTCGATGCCTTCTTCCTTGCCGAGCTCGATCAATTGCTGATGCACTTCAAAAATCCGGTCCGAGCTGCCGAATTTCTCCGTCATGTAGCGGTTGCGGTCCTTGCCCTGTTTCGGCAGCGTCGGGTCCAGCTGAAACGGACGCCAGTTGACCGTCACGTCCAGATCTGGATTGAGGGCGAGGGCGCTCTCCAGCCGCTTGCGGCCGACAAAGCACCAGGGGCAGACAACATCCGACACAACGTCGATGGTAAATTTCTTTTCGGTCATGATGTTCAACCTATCGTTTGTCAGACCACCACGTCTGAAGCTGGTAGCCGTTGAGAGATGTCTTGTCCGGGTGTTGCAGATGCGCCCAATAGGCAATCCATTGCTCGGGCTGGTAGTAAATCGGCACCATATAATGGCCGGAGATCAGCACTCTGTCGAGGGCGCGCACGATGCTGACAAACTCCGCCTGGCCGTGGACGGCAAGCATCTTGTCAATCAGCGCGTCGACAACCGGGTCGGCAACGCCGGCATAGTTGAAGCTGCCCTCAATGTCCTTCGATTGGCTGCCCCATCGGGCATATTGTTCATATCCCGGTGAGAGCGACCCGGAATAGGCGCCAAGAATCACATCATAATCAAAGGTTTGCAGGCGTTTCTGATACTGCGCGTCATCGACCGTGCGGATCGTGACAGCGATACCCAGGCGCTCCAGCGTGCGCTTGTAGGCGATACCCAGACGCTCCTCGGCCACGGAGCGCGTCAAAATTTCGAAACTCAGCGGATTGCCGTTCGGATCGAGCATCTGCTCGTCCTTGATCGCGTAACCGCGGCTGACCAGCAGATCGTAGGCGCGCTTCATTTCCTTGCGGTCGCGGCCCGAGCCGTCCGTCGTGGCCGGCGTATAGGTGCCATCCATGACTTCGGGAAGAACTGCGTCGGGGTACGGGGCAAGAATGGCGCGTTCGGCTGCATCGGCGGGCTTTCCGAGCGCCGACAATTCCGAGCCCTGCCAATAGCTGGCCAGACGCTGATAGCGTCCGGCATAGAGGTTGCGGTTGGTCCACTCGAAATCGAACATCAGGGCGAGTGCCTCGCGGACATATCTGTCCTTGAACTCGTCGCGGCGGGTGTTGAAGACAAACCCATAGACATTGGCGGGCGAATGGGTCTCAAACGTCTTTTTGACGACACGTCCGTCATTGAAAGCGGGAAAGCCATAGGACGACGCCCACTTGTTCGGGTCGCCTTCCATGAACACGTCAAAAACACCCTTCTTGAACGCTTCGAACTGCGCCTGCAGATTGCGGAAATATTCGACCGTGATCACGTCGTAATTGTTGAAGCCGCGTCGGCTCGGCAAATCCGCCGCCCAGTAGTTGGGATCGCGCTTGAAGACGATACGCTGCCCCGGCTGCACCTGCGACACAACATAGGGCCCGCTGCCAACCGGGATGGCTAGCGGCGACCGGTCAAAATTTTCAGCATCGATTGCATGCTTCGGCAAAACCGGCATCAGCGCGAGAATGAGGGGGAATTCCCGGTTGGCCTGATCATTGAACGTGATGCGGACGCCGTGCTCGCCGACCTGTTCGATCTTCGAGATCAGTTTCGTCCGCGTGTTGAAGGGCGGGCGCCCTTTCTCCGTCAGGAGATTGAAGGTGAAGATCACGTCGTCCGGCGTGACGGGCTGGCCATCGGACCATTTGGCCTTGGGGTTCAGCGTGAATTCAACGAATGTGCGTTCCTCGTTGGTCTCCACCTTTTCCGCCAGCAAGCCATACATGGTGAACGGCTCGTCGGCGCTGCGCTGCATCAGCGTTTCATAGACCAGATTACCAAATTCGGCATCGCCGAACGTGCCGCGCGCATAGGTGCGCATGCTCTTGATCAGAAAGGGATTGAGACTGTCGAATGTGCCGACGACACCATAGGTTATCGAGCCGCCCTTGGGCGCATCGGGATTCACATAGGGGAAATAGGGGTAATCAGCGGGCAGGGCAGGCTCGCCGCGCATGGCGATTCCATGTTTTGGCTCGGCAAGAACCACGCTTGTCATCGAACAAGTCATGGTCAGCAGGGCCAGAATCTGGAAACTTTTCTTCAGCATCGTCTCAACCTTATGATCCCTTTGGCGGGATTTTCCTTTGATTCGCCCACGAGATTACCATCTCATGACGATTCTGCGGCCAAAGGGGTGTAATCATCTTCCTGAAATGACAACAGAGCTAGGGTCAAGACCCATTAATCTGGTCGAAATGGTATGAGGCCATTTGTTCGGTTACAAGGAGCAAAGGCGAAGGCAATGTGGTTCATTGTCAAGCCTTTGCGACGATGAAGCCGGACAAGTGGACCATATCCTCCGGACGCCGAAACGGCTGCAAGCTGCTGTGTCGAGCCGCTCGGCCGGGGGAAAGACCCCGCCCTTCGCGTCTCTCCTCGCATCTTCTTGCCGTTTCAGGCGCCATTTCGATCATGTTAATGGGGCTTGACCCTAAAAGTAGTCTGGATTTGCATTAACATGCAGTGTAACACGGCGTTCGAGACGAAGGGTCACTCTGTTGCCTCATTTGGTAACCAATCCAGAGAAAGCAATTCTAAGTGATCAAGTTACACTTCGGATAAGTGCGCTGAAAGGAACCAGTTGACCATGTCCAACCCGAAGACATTCGCTGCAACCGCATCCATCGCGGGTGCAATTGCATTACTCGCCGCCGCGGCAGTACCAGCATCAGCCCAGCAGCAGAGAACGCCGCAGGGTTGGTTCAAGGTTTGCTCCAAGCAGGAAGAAAACGACATCTGCAACACGCAGAACATCGTGACCGCCGACAGCGGCCAGCTTCTGACTGCCGTCAACCTCATCGAAATCAAGGGCAAGGTCAATCGCAAGATTTTCCAGGTTTCCGTGCCGACCGGCCGTCTGATCGGTCCAGGCGTTGGACTGCAGATCAATGGCGGCAAGACGCAGAAGATCGATTTCGCCATCTGCTTCCCGGATCGCTGCATTTCGGAAGTCGCCATGTCGGATGAACTCGTCGCTGCCTTCAAGAAGGGCAATCAGCTGACGCTGACTTCGGTCAACTTCCAGAACAAGCCAAATCCGATCACCGTTGCGCTGACCGGTTTCAGCCAGGCATTTGACGGCCCCGGCCTGCAGCAGTCGGAAATCGAAGATCGCCAGAAGACGCTTCAGGAAGAAGTCCAGAAGCGCCAGAAGGAATTCGAAGACAAGATGAAGGCCGAGCAGGCGAAGGCCAAGGCCGGAAACTGACCGAACCATCGACACGAAAAAGGGACGCTTTGGCGTCCCTTTTTTATTGGGCTGTTTCTCAGTTGATATGCGGACTTTTGACCCGGTAGACACCGTTTAGCGGCTTGTCGAACATGTCCTTGATCTGCGGATGCCGCAGGGGAACGCCGGATGTATCGGCGACGAGGTTCTGCTCGGAGACATAGGCCACATACTCGCTGTCGGCGTTCTCGGCAAAGAGATGGTAAAAGGGCTGGTCGCGGCTTGGCCGGATATCTTCGGGAATGGATTGATACCATTCTTCGGTGTTGTTGAATTCAGGATCGACATCGAAAATTACGCCGCGAAAAGCGAATATCCGGTGGCTTACAACCTGCCCGATCTGAAATTTTGCGTGGCGTATTTGTTTCATCATCATCATTCATTATAGATATCAGAGACATACCTGTCTCCATCAAATCGTGCGAGCATCGATGGCGTCCTGCCATTTCCGGTCGCGTTCCCAACAGTCAAAGCTCGTCATGCTCAGCGTTTTCAATCTCGTTCTCCCATTTTTCGGCCTGATCTTTCTGGGATTCCTGGTTGCCCGCATCAGTCGTCAGCCGCTGGAGGCATTGGGATGGATGAACGTTTTCATTGTCTATGTGGCGTTGCCGGCACTGTTTTTCCAGATCCTTTCAAAGACACCTGTCGCTGAGCTGACTCAGTGGGCCTTTATTATTGGCTGCACCGCATCAACACTTTGTGTTTTTCTGGTGATGTTCGGCTTTGCTTTTTTCAGAACGCGCAAAATAGACGAAAGCACCATTCAGGGGCTCGCCGCCGCCTATGGCAATATCGGCTATATGGGGCCGGGATTGGCCATCATGGCTTTCGGCGCACCCGCTGCCGTACCGGTTGCCCTGATCTTCTGTTTTGACAACACACTGCATTTTGTCATGGCGCCCCTCATGATGGCGTTGTCCGGCAAAGACAAGCGCCGCCCGCATGAGCTGGCGGTCAGTGTGCTCAAGAAGATCTTCCTGCACCCCTTCATCATCGCAACCATTCTGGGCGTCGCCGCTGCTGTCACCGGGTTCGAACCGCCCGCGTCCATCGACAGGCTCATTGATCTGCTGGCCAAGGCCGCCGCACCCTGTGCGCTCTTTGCCATGGGCGTCACCCTTGCCTTGCGTCCCCTGAAGCGGGTGCCGCCGGAACTCTATCTGATTGTCCCGATCAAGCTGGTTTTCCAGCCATTGCTTATCTACGTCATCCTTCACCTTGCCGGCGATTTCCCGCCGGTCTGGGTGTACACCGCCATGCTGCTGGCGGCGCTGCCGACGGCAACCAATGTATTCGTCATTGCCCAGCAGTACGGTGTCTGGGTCGAACGGGCTTCGAGCAGCATCCTGGCAACCACGCTGTTTTCGGTCGTGACCCTGACCCTGTGGCTTTACGTGATGACGCACGGCTTCATTCCCTGATAAGGAACTGCAGGTCACCCGGCGAACGGCCGGGCCGTGGCCGTGTTGCCGGAGCGCTTTTGACCATAGATCGTGCGGAATTCATTCAGGCGCATATGCCTGTCATGGCTGTCCCGGCAGTTCCGGAAATTGTGCTTCACAGCGCCACGCCGGCGAGCGGATTGCGCCGCCTTATCGCCTCGGATGCCAATCCCGATCCCGAACCGCCATACTGGGCCTACCATTGGGCGGGCGGTGCAGTGCTCGCCCGTTATTTTCTCGATCACCCGGAGGTCGTGAAAGGGCAGCGGGTGCTGGATCTTGGATCGGGTTCAGGGATTGTTGGCATAGCGGCGGCAAAGGCAGGTGCGATCCATGTTACCGCTGCTGAAACAGACGGGAATGCCATTGCCGCGCAACAGCTCAATGCCGATCTCAATGGCGTCAGCTTGACATCGATGCATGCGGATCTGACGGCTGGCCCGGCAATGGATGTCGATCTGGTTGCTGTTGGCGATCTGTTTTACGCGCCCGATCTCGCGCGGCGTGTTCTGCTTTTCCTCGATCGTTGTCTTCTGGCGGGCGCCAAGGTCCTTATCGGCGATCCCGGCCGGGCACATCTTCCGCACGACCGGCTCCGGCTCGTTGCCGAATATGCGGTGCCGGATTTCGGGCAAGTGACGGACGCAAAAGTGAATGCCGGTGTTTTTGCACTGATCTGAGGTGATGCCTGCAGGTTTTGTCTGTCGCAGCGCCTGTGTTTTCCAGACAACGAAGGCGTGACCTTTGTGCGTGGTTCGACAAGCTCACCATGAGGGAGGTGCGGGCTGCACGCCAATCGTGAACGTTGCAGAACATGGCTCCCTGCAATCCTCACTTTCCCTCATGGTGAGCTTGTCGAACCACGCACAAACGTGCTGCAGGCTTTTCGAGCGCTCCCGGACATGACGGCGTCTTTCCCTCCCAATGTGGGCTGTTTCGTCGCAGGAAGGCGGCCCTTGTAGGCAAAGGCTTTCTGTGTACTATTGCGAATGATTTGCAATTGCGATTAGAGGTATTTCATGGATTCCTTGCGGCAGGCAGCCGATACGGACGAAGGCTGGCGGCGCGAACGGGGTGATGCATCGCTTTCGGATGTGCATCGCTCGGTCGCTGTCAGGACAGCGGGACCGGGTTGGCGCAGGGCCGCAGCCTTTGTGGGACCGGGCTATCTGGTTGCCGTGGGCTACATGGATCCGGGAAACTGGGCGACATCGCTCGCCGGCGGGTCGAAGTTCGGCTACACGCTGCTTGTCGTCGCGTTGGTCTCCAACATCATGGCCGTGGTCCTGCAGGCGCTTTGCGCGCGTCTGGCGATCGGATCGGGCAGGGACCTGGCGCAGGCCTGCCGCGATGCCTTTCCACGACCGGTTGCCTATACGCTCTGGTTCATGGCGGAGCTTGCCATCATCGCCACCGACATTGCCGAAGTCATCGGCACCGCGATCGGTCTCAACCTGATTTTCGGCATTCCGCTCGAACTCGGCGTCCTCATCACCGCGCTTGATGTCTTTCTGATCCTCTATCTGCAAAAGCTTGGCTTCCGCTGGGTGGAAGCGCTGATCATCACGCTGCTGGGCGTGATTGCGCTGTGCTTCGGCATCCAGATTTTCCTCGCGGATCCCGATTGGGCCGCCGTGATCAAGGGTTTTGCCCCGACAACGGAAATCGTCACCAACCCGGAAATGCTCTATCTCGCGCTTGGTATTCTCGGCGCGACGGTGATGCCGCACAATCTCTATCTGCACTCCGGCATCATCCAGACGCGCGACTACGGCCACACCACGCCTGAAAAGCGTCAGGCGCTGAAGTATGCTACGTGGGACTCCACCATTGCGCTGACCTTTGCCCTGGTCATCAACGCGGCGATCCTGATCCTTGCTGCCGCGACCTTCAACAAGACGGGGCGGACCGAAGTGGCGGAACTCGGCGAGGCGCATTCGCTGCTCGCGCCGCTCCTCGGCTGGGGTTTCGCCCCGACCCTGTTCGGTATCGCCTTGCTGTGCTGCGGCATCAACTCGACGGTGACGGCGACGCTGGCCGGACAGATCGTGATGGAAGGCTTTTTGAAAATCAGGCTGGCGCCCTGGCTGCGCCGGTTGATCACCCGAGCCATTGCCATTGTTCCAGCGGGCGCGGTGACCGTCTGGTACGGCGACAGCGGAACGGCCAAGCTTTTGATCCTGACACAGGTCGTGCTCAGCCTTCAGCTTTCCTTTGCCGTATTCCCTCTGGTCATGTTCACCGCCAGCAAGACCAAAATGGGTGTGCTGGTCTCGCCGAAATGGCTCACCGTGCTTGCCATGGTCATTGCGGTGGTGATTGCCGTGCTGAACATCAAGCTGCTGCTGGATTTTGTCCTCGTTTAGGCGCGCTTTCCTTCCCGGCGCGGCCAGCGAAAGCCGCTGCCGGGGCGCAGACCCTCACGCATGAGAAAACTGCGCAGCGGCGAGAAGGTGCGGAGCAGTTCCAGGCCGCCGCTGCGGACCATCTGCACGGGCAGGAAATCCGACAGCAATGACCGGTTCAGCGCGTCGACCGCGCCGGTGCGGGCGATGATATCCGGGCTGCGCTTGCGGTTATAGGCTGAAACAACCGGTGCAGCGCCAAGATCGCTGCCATCGGACGGCAGGGTATCAAGCAGTGTTTCCACGTCCCGGACGCCGAGATTCAGTCCCTGCGCCCCGATGGGCGGAAATACATGCGCCGATTCGCCCGCCAGAAACACGCGGTTGCGGGCAAAGGCGTTCGGGACGAGGCCGGACAGCGGCCAGGCCTGGGCTTCGACATCGATGGTGACAGCGCCGAGCATGGACTGCATGCGTTCCTCGACGCGGACCGCCAGTTGTTCCGCGTTCAGGTCCAGAAGTTCCGCCGCATGGGCAGGTGTTGTCACCCAGACGAGGCTTGACCGTTTCCCTGCCAGCGGCACCTGCGTGAACGGGCCATGCTCGGTGTGAAATTCCGTTGAAATATCATGATGATCGCGCGTGTGGCTGAAGCTGAGCACCACCGCAGTCTGGTTGTACTGCCAGGTGCGCGCGGAGATACCGGCCGCTTCCCGGGCCAGGGACGAGCGGCCATCGGCGGCAATTACGATGTTGGCGGTGAACACCGAACCATCACTGGCTTCGACCGCCATGGCATTGTCCACCGGATGATAGTGGGTTGCCGACGCGGCGACATGGCGGACCGGCGATTGCTTCAGCGCATTGCTGAGCGTTTTGGTGAGCGCGGCATTGGGAATGTTGTAGCCAAAGGCGTCTTCGTCGATCTCGGAGGCTTCGAATGTCACCACGGGGCTTCTGACCAGCCGGTTGGTGCCATCGAGAATGCGCATGGATCCGATGGGCGCGGCATGCGGCGCAATGCTGTCCCAGAGACCGATCCGCTGGAGAAAACGGATGGCGGGCATCATCAGAGCCGTCGTGCGCTTGTCCGTGCCGGTGGGGATAACGCCGAGACTGACGACGTTTTCAAGGTGCTGACCAAGGGCAATGGCGGCAATCAGGCCGACATGACCGGTTCCTGCAACAACAATGGGATCCGTTCGGGTGCTGGTCATCATCTGTCTCCGCTTCCAAGCCGTTTTGGCTTTCAACAGTTTATATCAGGAACATTGCTTGCGCTTTGGGTCGTTTTCAAGAAAAGCTGCTCGCAAATCGTTTGTCCTTGGTAACATATAGCGACAAGCGGATCAGTATCATGCAGCAGATTGGCGCGGACCGTGAAAAAACCAACTTTGCCCCGGGGCGTTAAACCCAAAAAAGTGACGGCGCCACAAGCCAAGGCCTTCTCAGTGCATTTGCTGACCGCCTCCGGTTCCTTCCTGGCGTTCCTCTCGGTGGTCGCGGCCAGCGAAGGAAGCTGGACGGCTATGTTCTGGTGGCTGGGGCTGGCGCTGTTCGTCGACGGCATCGATGGGCCGATCGCCCGCAAGCTCGAAGTCAAATATGTGCTGCCCAACTGGTCGGGCGAGCTGCTCGACAACATCATCGACTACATGACCTATGTGCTCATCCCGGCCTTTGCGCTGTATCAGCGCGGCTTCATGGGCGAGGGCCTGTCCTTTCTGGCGGCGGCGATCATCGTCGTATCCAGTGCGATCTACTATGCCGATACGGGCATGAAGACGAAGGAAAACTTCTTCAAGGGCTTTCCGGTCGTCTGGAACATGCTGGTGTTCACCCTGTTCATCGTCAAGCCCGGCGAATGGGTGGCATTTGCCATTGTCCTTGGCGCCGCCGTCGTTTCATTCCTGCCGATCTATTTCCTGCACCCGGTGCGCGTGCAGCGCCTGCGGCCGCTGAATCTCACGATTTTCTTCCTGTGGTGCGCTTTCGGCGTACTTTCGCTGTACCAGCATCTGGATTCGCCCCTCTGGGTGCGGGTCGGTATTTCGGTCACAGGCATCTACCTCTTCCTCATCGGTGCGGTGATGCAGGCATTTCCCAATCTTGGACGGACGGAGAAGGCATGATGGTCAAGGCAATTCGCATTCATCAGACGGGTGGTCCTGAAGCGCTGGTCTATGAAGATGTTACCGTCGGTGAGCCAGGCCCCGGCGAAGTGCGTATGCGCAATGAGGCCATCGGCCTGAATTTCATCGATGTCTATTTCCGCACCGGCCTCTATCCGTCGCCCGGCGGTCTGCCGCTCATTCCGGGCAATGAAGGCGCGGGCGTCGTGCTCAGCGTCGGTCCTGGTGTTACCGACGTGAAACCGGGCGATCGCGTCGCCTATGTCAATCCGATCGGCGCCTATGCGGAGGAACGCATCATGCCGGCGGACCGCCTGGTCAAGGTCCCGGACTCCATTTCCTTCCAGCAGGCCGGTTCGATGATGCTGAAGGGCATGACGGCCTATTACCTCCTGCGGGAAACCTTTCCGGTCAAGAAGGGCGACACGATCCTGTTTCACGCGGCTGCCGGCGGTGTCGGGCTCATAGCCGGCCAATGGGCCAAGCATCTCGGCGCGACCGTCATCGGCACCGCCGGTTCGGACGAGAAGGTGAAGCTGGCGCTCGAGAACGGTTTCGACCATGTCATCAACTATCGCACCGAGAGTTTTGTCGAACGGGTGAAGGAAATTACCGGCGGCAAGGGTGTCGACGTGGTCTACGATTCCGTCGGCAAGGACACATTCGACGGATCGCTGGACTGCCTGCGTCCGCGCGGCATGCTCGTCTGCTTCGGCCAGTCATCCGGTCCGGTTGCGCCATTCGATCTCGGCATCCTGTCGCGCAAGGGCTCCCTCTACCTGACGCGGCCGACATTGTTCGTCTACGTCGCGGCGCGGGCTGCGCTTGAAAATGCAGCGCGTGCGCTTTTTGACCAGGTGGAAAGCGGTGTGGTGCGCATCGATATCGGTCAGACCTATGCCCTCAAGGACGCGGCGACGGCGCATCGCGATCTCGAAGCGCGCAAAACGACCGGAACAACAGTGCTTATTCCTTAAGCCCCTGAAAATGATGCTCGAATAATGTGCGCAAAAGGCCGCAACCTCTGGTTTTGCACTTCCCAAATCGATGCTGCCCGACATAGGATCGGAAATGGTTAGGGGCACCTCAGAATAATCGTCCTGGGCCGTGGGGAACTATGACAAGCATAAGCGATAAGAACGGGGCTGGGCATCCACTTCTGGAAGCAACCGGGCTCACCAAAATTTTCGGCTCTCTGAAAGCCTGCGACGGGATCGACCTGACAATCGGCACCGGAGAAATTCACGCCCTTCTGGGGGAAAACGGCGCTGGCAAATCCACGCTGGTCAAAATGCTGTTCGGCGCGCTGCAGCCGACTTCGGGTGAGATCGGCTGGAAGGGCAAAGCGGTTGCCGTCGCCAATCCGGCGATGGCAAGATCGCTCGGCATCGGCATGGTTTTCCAGCACTTTTCGCTTTTCGATGCCTTGACTGCCGCCGAAAACATCGCGCTGTCGCTCGACGAGAAAACCGACCTCAATACCATCGCCGCAAAGGCGCGGGACATCGGCCGGACCTATGGTCTGCCGGTTGATCCCGATGCGCTGGTCGGTGATCTCTCCGTGGGCGAACGCCAGCGTATCGAGATCATCCGCTGCCTGCTGCAAAATCCCGACCTGATCATTCTCGACGAACCGACATCGGTGCTGACGCCGCAGGAAGCCGACCTGTTGTTTGTCACGCTGGAGCGGTTGAAGTCGGAGGGAAAATCGATCCTCTATATCAGCCACAGGCTCGAGGAAGTACGGCGCCTGTGCGACCGGGCCACGGTGCTGCGCCACGGCAAGGTTGTCGGCCAGTGCGATCCGCGCCAGGAAACCGCAAGTTCTCTGGCACGCATGATGGTTGGCAGCGACATCCATGTCATAGAGCGCCGTCCGAACGCGGCGCCAGCAACCCAATCGGCACTGATTGAAGTCAATGGCCTGTCTCAGAAGCCGCGCGGCCCGTTTTCCGTGCCGCTGCATGATATCCGGCTGGCCGTCAATCCGGGTGAAATTCTTGGCATTGCCGGTGTCGCAGGCAACGGACAGGGCGAACTGTTCGAAGCGATATCCGGCGAAGTGCTGCAGGAACGGCCGGACATTGTCCGTATTCGCGGCAAAGACACCGGGCGATCCGGTATCTCCGCGCGCCGCAGGCTGGGCGCTGCCTTTGTGCCGGAGGAGCGTCTTGGGCATGGTGCGGTTCCCAATATGTCGCTGACCGACAATCTGCTGTTGTCGCGCTACGCTACCGATGGAAAAGTCTTTCTCGGCGGCGGCCTGCTGCGGCTGCTCCAGCAATCCAGCCTTGCCCTTGCGGCAAAGCGGATCGTCGCACAGATGGACGTTCGTAAAAGTGCGGAAAACCCAGATGCATCAGCGCTTTCCGGCGGAAACCTCCAGAAGTTTCTGATCGGGCGCGAGCTGGACCGCAATCCAGCCGTTCTGGTGGTCAACCAGCCGACCTGGGGCGTCGACGCAGGCGCTGCCGCCCATATCCGGCAGGCGCTCGTCGATCTAGCCCGCAGCGGTTCCGCCGTGATCGTGATCAGCCAGGATCTCGATGAACTTTTTGAAATCTCCGACCGGATTGCGGCCATGGTGCATGGGCGCCTGTCGCAATCGGTCCCGATTGAAGCGATGAACATGGAACGTGTCGGTTTGATGATGGGCGGTGCCGATGCCGCGTCGGCCCATGCAAGTGCAGGGGCGGCCTGATGCGTGTCGAATTGGTCAGACGTCCGCAACATTCAGCGCTGTTCAGTGCGCTGTCGCCGTTCATCGCCTTGTTCCTTACGCTGATTGCCGGCGCCATCCTGTTTGCGCTGCTCGGCAAGAACCCGGTTTCGGCGCTCTATTCCTATTTCGTTGAGCCGCTGACCGAGATCTGGTCCTGGCATGAGCTGCTGGTGAAGGCAGCACCGCTGATCCTGATCGCCGTGGGGCTGTCCGTCTGCTTCCTTTCCAACAACTGGAATATCGGCGCGGAGGGGCAATTGATCATGGGCGGGATCGCCGGATCGATACTGCCGGTGGTTTTTCCGGGTTTTCAGGGCTGGTATGTCCTGCCGATGATGCTGCTGCTGGGCATGGCAGGCGGGATGGCCTACGCGACCATTCCGGCGTTCCTCAAGGTGCGGTTCAACACCAACGAGATTCTGACGAGCCTGATGCTGGTCTATGTGGCGCAGTTGTTCCTCGACTGGATCGTGCGCGGCCCTTGGCGCAACCCGCAGGGTTTCAACTTCCCTGAAACGGTGCAGTTCAATTCCAGTGCCATCCTTCCCGAGATATGGGCTTCGTCGGGGCGGGCGCATTGGGGATTTGTTCTGGCGATTGTCGCCGCGCTCCTTGTCTGGTTCATGCTGTCGCGCACGCTGAACGGCTTTGAAATCAAGGTGCTGGGACGCAGCGCGCGGGCAGGGCGTTTTGCCGGCTTCAGTGCCGGGCGCCTGACATTCTTTGCGTTCCTCGTCTCCGGGGCGCTGGCTGGGCTGGCCGGGATTGCCGAGGTTTCCGGCGCTGTCGGCCAATTGCGCACGACGATTTCTCCCGGCTACGGCTTCACCGCCATCATCGTTGCCTTCCTTGGCCGCCTCAATCCGCTCGGCATCGTTGCCGCAGGGCTGGTTCTGGCGCTGTCTTATCTGGGCGGTGAAGCGGCACAGGTTTCGCTCGGCATTTCCGAGAAATCGGCGCGCATCTTCCAGGGCATCATCCTGTTCTTCGTGCTGGCGAGCGACACGCTCATTTATTACCGCATCCGCTTCGTCACCCGGCACAGCGACGCCGCAGCAAAGGGGGCATGACATGGGCATGTTCGAAGCCATTCTCCTGACGGTTGCCACAGCCGCAACGCCCTTGCTGATCGCTGCCATGGGCGAACTGGTCGTGGAACGCTCCGGCGTACTCAATCTCGGCGTCGAAGGCATGATGATCATGGGTGCTGTTGCCGGCTTCGGCGTTGCGCAGCTCACCGGATCGGCATGGCTCGGCATGTTCGCAGCCATTCTGGCCGGCGCTGCCTTTTCGCTGCTGTTCGGTTTCCTGACGTTGACGCTGTTGACCAATCAGGTGGCAACGGGACTGGCTTTGACGCTGCTGGGGCTGGGCGCTTCCGCCATGATCGGCGAAAGTTTTGTCGGGCTGCCCGGCGTGCGGATGCAGTCCCTGAATATTCCGGTGCTGACGGATTTGCCGGTCGTCGGGAAATTCCTGTTCGGACAGGATCCGATTTTCTATATGTCGATCCTTCTGACCATCGGCGTCACATGGTTCCTGTTCCGCACCCGTGCCGGCCTGACATTGCGCGCTGTCGGTGACAATCATACCTCGGCGCATGCGCTTGGCGTGCGGGTTATTCGGGTGCGTTATCTCGCCGTGATGTTCGGGGGCGCTTGCGCCGGGCTCGCCGGTGCGCAACTATCGCTCGTCTATGTGCCGCAATGGGTGGAAAACATGACGTCGGGCCGGGGATGGATCGCGCTTGCACTGGTGGTGTTCGCCTCGTGGCGGCCATGGCGGATTCTGGCGGGCGCCTACCTCTTCGGCGCGGTCACCATCGGCCAGCTGCACGCCCAGGCGCTTGGCATCGGCATACCCTCGCAGTTCATGTCGTCGCTGCCTTATCTGGCAACGATTATCGTGCTTGTTCTGATTTCGCGGAACAAGCGGCTGACCCTGATGAATACGCCGACATCCCTCGGCAAACCCTTCGTGCCCGACCGCTGAGCAGCCGGGCGAGAATAAAAGACAAGGCTTTTGGTTTAACAGAGAGGTGAACACGAATGAAAAAACTGCTTATGGCGCTGTCCATGGCTGCCAGCTTTGCCGTTGCGGGCGCGGCCCATGCCGAAGAGAAACTGAAGGTCGGCTTCATCTATATCGGACCGCCCGGTGATTTCGGCTGGACCTACCAGCACGATCAGGGCCGCAAGGAGATGGAAAAGGCGCTTGGCGACAAGGTCGAGACAACCTTCCTCGAAAGCGTGCCTGAGGGGGCGGATGCGGAGCGTTCGATCGAGCGTCTGGCGCGTGCCGGCAACAAGCTGATCTTCACGACCTCATTCGGCTACATGGATGCGACGATCAAGGTTGCGCAGAAGTTCCCGAATGTGAAGTTCGAACACGCGACCGGCTACAAGACGGCCGACAATGTTGCCGTGTACAATTCGCGCTTCTATGAAGGCCGCTACGTACAGGGTGTGATTGCCGCCAAGCTGTCCAAGGTTGGCGTTGCCGGCTATATCGGTTCATTCCCGATCCCCGAAGTGGTGCAGGGCATCAACTCCTTCATGCTGGGTGCGCAGTCGGTCAACCCGAACTTCAAGGTCAAGGTGATCTGGGCCAATGCCTGGTTCGATCCGGGCAAGGAAGCCGATGCGGCCAAGGCTCTGGTCGACCAGGGCGTCGATATCATCACCCAGCATACGGATTCGACCGCGCCGATGCAGGTTGCCGCGGAACGCAAGATCAAGGCATTCGGCCAGGCTTCCGACATGATCAAGTTCGGCCCGGAAACCCAGCTGACCGCCATCGTCGACAATTGGGGCCCTTACTACATCGAACGGGCCAAGGCCGTGATCGATGGCACATGGAAGACCCACAATGTTTTCCACGGCATGCATGAAAACCTCGTGGTCATGGCGCCCTACACCAACATGCCTGACGATGTGAAGAAGCTGGCCGAGGAAACCCAGGCCAAGATTACATCCGGTGCGCTGAAGCCCTTCACCGGTCCGGTCAAGAAGCAGGACGGCTCCGAATGGCTGAAGGCTGGTGAAACCGCCGACGACAAGACCATTCTCGGCATGAACTTCTACGTTGCCGGCGTGGACGACAAGCTGCCGAAATAAGGTTTGCCGCGATACAAAAGAAAAGGGCGCCCATGGGCGCCCTTTTTTGTGAATGCGATCGGCCGCTTATTCAGCGGAGTCGGCTGGCGCCGCATTGAGCTGACCATAATTCTCGACGCCGATGCGCTTGAGAAGGTCGAGCTGGGTCTCGAGGAAATCGATGTGGCCTTCCTCGTCCTTCAGAAGCTCGTCAAAGAGTTCCTTGGTGACGTAGTCGCCCACTTCCGCGCAGATCTCACGCGACTTCTTGTACGACTTCACAGCGTCATATTCGCCGGCCAGGTCGGCTTCCAGAACTTCCTTGATGTTCTGGCCGATGCGCAGGGCGCCGATGGACTGCAGGTTTGGATGGCCTTCAAGGAAGATGATGCGCTCGATGATCTTGTCAGCGTGCTGCATTTCCTCGATGGATTCGGCGCGCTCCTTCTTGGCGAGCAGCTTGTAACCCCAATCGTCCAGCAGGCGATAATGCAACCAATACTGGTTGACCGCTCCCAATTCGAGGAAAAGTGCCTCGTTAAGCCGCTCGATGACCTTTTTGTCGCCTTTCATGCCGTGAACTCCCGTATTCGTGACGCAATGCCCGCACACGATCGATAAACGAGACAGCATCAGAATCGTTTGAACCGTGGCGGAGGTGATATTCTTCCGTCACCTTTATGATGGTTTCAACGACGTTTGGGAAGCAGCCACAGCAGCGGCCACGCTTCTGCATGGCATGGTAGACTTTTGCCGGGACAATCAGTTGCCACGGGTCAGCATCGAGAAGTTCAGTGATAGTATTCTCGATTTCTTTCTGGGTGATGATATTGCAATGACATACGAGCATGTTGTCTAAGCGCCATATTCATAAGAATAAATACCCGCAAATCCTGACAGTTTTACGATGTCAGAACTTCTCCTGGTGACAGGATGGGTGGCGCTTTGCAGAAATTGGCCCGGAAACATTGTTCCGCAACCTGGAAATACTTTCGAACCAGACAAGGGTTCCTCCAATCGCAAGGGTTCAAGGCCCTAACATTAAAGGTCATGCGTTATTCGCGATACTGATCCTATAAGACTGGTTTGTCCGAATTCTGTCAAATGCCGGCCGCTGAATATGCCGTGATATCAATAGCTTGGAATAATTCTAAACTGGGAAAATAACATAACCAATTCAATCATATTTCGTCGATTTTGCCGTCCTGACCGGCAAAATGCATCGCCGGCTACGCATGTGTCAAAACGTCTCATTTGTCGCAAAAAGACTAAATCAGGCGCCCTCGACCACGGAAAACCCCTCGAATTGCGGGTGTCCGATGTAACTCGGCTTGGTATCGCCCGCATTGCGATGGGCTGCGCGGAAATGTTCGGACTGAGTCCATGCGGTGAAATCCGCCTGGGTCCGCCACACGGTGTGCGATGCATAGAGGGTGTAATTCTCTTCCTCGTTCCGGGCACCGCGCAGCAGGTGGAATTCGACAAAGCCGGGCACCGAGGACAGCCGGGAGTCGCGTGACTTCCACACGGTTTCAAACGCGTCTTCGGAGCCCGACTGAACCTTGAAACGATTCATGGCGATGTACATGGCGCAACTCCATTCATGCGGATTGTGGTTGGCGAGCGATCCCCGGGCCGGTCACCCCAAGAGAATTCTGTCAGCTCACCGTAGCGAGGCGGGGTGCCAGATTGTCGATGCCGAGGAGGGCGCGCACATCTCTCGTCTTGACGATATCATCGATGGAATACTGGGCGAGTACCTCGAAGAAGGCATTCAATGCCTTGCGCAGGGCTGCGTTCAGGCCGCAGCTGTCAATCAAGGGGCATTCCGCCGCATCGTTCTCAAAGCACTCTGCCATGGCAAAGTTTTCTTCGGTCACGCGCACCACGTCGAAAAGGGTGATGTCCTTGGCAGGCTTGCCGAGTTTCACGCCGCCATTGCGACCGCGCACGGTTTCAATGAAACCGTTTTCAACAAGCGGCTGCAGGATCTTGAACAGGAAAAGCTCGGAGACTGTGTAGGCGTGCGCAATTTCGGCGATCCGGCTCAGATTGCCATCATTGGCGGCACAATACATCAGAATACGAATGGCATAATTGGTCTGTCTGGTCAGTCGCATGGGAATATCTCTCTCAACCCGAAATCAGGTCATGCTATGGGAACAAGACGCTACTTTAGAATTATTCTTGATAAAGTAAATAATAATATGAACCTAAGTTTCATATTTTCCAATGGTGCGTTGGAAGGCCGGGTCAGGCGTGATCAGCGAACCAGAACGACGATCGATGCCGTAATGAAAGCAGCAGCCACAAGCAGCAGGAAACCATAGACACGCGGCTTGTCAAACAGGACGGCAAATCCGGCGGCCCAGACAACGATGGCAGCGGCCAATGCGTAGAGAAATCCGGCTTTATGGACCCAAGCAATATGGACGGCCATCAGGCCGCCAATGATAAGGGCACCGAATACGACCATCAACGCCAGTGCGTATTTCTCGAAATTGTCCATTCAGGCAGCTCGCTCTCAACACCCCATCCTGGAATCGAAGGGGCTCAGTCTCAATGTAAAACCTCATCCAACCCGATCAAGGCTGTATTCCTGTCTTTCATAGATGTTCCGTCCCACGGGTGCAACAGATGACACGCTAAAGTCTCGCCATAAGGTGCGGCTGATGCAAAAAGACAATAAAAAAGGCCGGGAATTCCCGACCTTTCCGAATTCGGCTCGACACCAGTGCCAGTACATCCGTGGTCAAAGACGGAGCCGAATTTCTGCAGCTGATGTAGGTGGCCGCATTGCCCATTTCAAGGGCAGGGGCATTTACCGGCGATAGGCGCTCAAACCAGCGAGCAGACCGATCCCGGCAATTGCTGAGATAACTGCAACCGTGATCAGGGGATTTTCCTTGGCCTTGTCTGCCACGACCTGTGCTTCATCACCGACGAACCGCGCGGCCTTGCGGCCATGCCGCCTGACCGAATGGTAGGTCGTGTTCGCCTGGTCGAGCAGATCATAACCCTGGTCGGACAGGGATTGGGTTATCCCTGAAAGCTCCTTGCGCAATGCAGCGATCTGGCTTTCCAGATCCTCTTCGGCTGCGTCACGGGCTTTGGATATATTCGTTGCCATTCCGGAATTCCTTTCATCGATACAGGGGGATAACGGTGGCGGCAGCATTTGGTTCCAGAACGCCCGCCCGGCAGACAGACAGGCGAGGCCTGTCAGTTCCAGCAGCCGTGCGATTGTCCATTGAGATTATGAGAATCGATGTCTATTCCGGCCGAGAAATCATTGCGGGCGAGGTAGACGGCTGTTTCCGGCTTGATGCGGATCTTGTTCCAGCCGGCACAACTGGTTGGACCGGACGCTTTCGAGGTCTCATCCATCCAGCGCATGGCACCGCAATTGCTGATGGTCAAAAGACAGGGCAAAAGCATGGCCAGTGCCAGTTTGTTTTTCACAGGAAACCTTCTTGTAGCCGCGGCAAGGACAGAGAATGAAAAAGTGCTGGAATTATTCATCGCATATTTCGATGCCCAACGACATTCGACGTTAGGCATAGCTCCTCAATCATCATTGCTGGCATTCAGTTCCATGGTGGTCATGCCATCGGCCGGCTTGGGGCTCAGCGACTTGGCCAGGATCAGCCGGCTGGATTTGAGCAATGGTGCATTGGCGGCACGCACTTTCGCCATGCGCGGATTGTTTTCGTGGGCGGTAACCGCCGCTTCATTGGCATAGAGTTCGTTGACCATGACCTTGTTGGCAATGGGGGTGCCGTCCCGCGCAATGGGCTTGATGACCTCGAACCGCAGGCAGCCCGGTTCCTCATCCAGTGTTTTGCGCGCATGCTCGCGAATGAGCGTGATGAATTCCTCTTCGCGACCCTCATGGGTCTCGAATTCTACGATAATTGTCAGTTCGGTCATGAAACTTCGCCTCCCGCGTTCATTCTGCCGTTTTATCAGCGGCCTCCTGACAAATCCAGACAGAAGCATAGCCAAGGCATTGTAAAGTCTGGATTTGGACGGGATGGAATGGCGGAAGGCTGCCTGCTATCGCCGCACGGTGGCGGAGACCAGGAGAATGGCACCGATCACGATTGTGACGAGACCAATATACAGCCAGCGCGTCTGGCCGACCATAAAACTGCCGCCGAGGATGCTCAGGCCCTGCAACGCCCAGACGGTGCCCATGATGATCAGAAGCAAGGCGACAATCGTCAGAACGATTTTCATAGCGGTCATCCTTACAAGCAAAACCCCTGCCTAAACGGAAGGGGTTTCACGGGTTGAGGCTTGATTTGGCTCTAACAAACTGGACTCTGGATAAAAATATCACGCATCGTTTCAGTGCGGCGCAGGCTCAAGGTACCGCTACACTCAACTTGGCAAAAGTTTAACATAGCCAGCTTTCATTTCAAAGAAAGAATGGCCGGAGCTCAGTTCACTTTTGCTTTCAGGCGGGCGATCTCTTCTTCCATTTCCCGGATGCGCTCCTCCAAGGCATTGATTGCCTTGAAGACGGCAATCCCCATGCTCTTGAAATCACCGCGATGGATTGCAGTCTCGATGGCTTGCTTGGCGCTATCAATGGACATTGCTTCCTCCGTTTCGATTGTGTGAACCGCAATGCTAAAGAAAAAAGCCCAATCCTCAAGGGGTATGAGGATTGGGCTGTGTTGGCTTGTGGGGGAAAGCCAAGACTGGTTGGGGTTACCAGTACCCACACAATGCGTCAGCGAAGGATTGGTTCCACGCGGAGCGAAAAATATTCCGGTTCCTGCTGGCGCTTTCAATCGTCAACAAGTTCAAGGCTCGGATAATCCGTATAGCCCTTGGCGTCGGTGGTATAGAACGTCGATTTGTCGGCCGCATTGAGCGTGGCATCGATACGCCAGCGCTGCGGAAGATCCGGATTGGCGATGTAGGCTTCGCCAAAGGCAACCAGATCGGCGCCGCCATTGGCCAGCACGGCTTCCGCGTGTTCGCGCCTGTAGCCGCCTGCGACGATCAGCGGACCATGAAATGCCGCCCGGATGGCAGGCGCAGCATCGGCTTGTCCATCGGGCACAACGGCCGGTGCCACAATGTGCAGATAGGCAAGGCCAAGAGGCTGGAGCAGGGCGGCTATCGCGGCAAAATGCGCAACGGGATCGCTGTCGCTCATGCCCTGAAAGGGATTGGTCGGCGAGAGCCGAACGCCGATGCGGCCCGCCGGCCAAAACGCCTTCGCCGCCTCGATGATTTCACGCAGGAAGCGGAAGCGGTTTTCCACCGAACCGCCATAGCCGTCGGCGCGGACATTGCTGCCATCGCGCAGAAACTGATCGACGAGATAACCATTGGCACCGTGAATTTCGATGCCGTCAAACCCGGCATTTTTTGCACGCGCCGCAGCATCGGCGAATTCACCGACAATCCCGGCGATGTCATCGGGAGAGAGCGCCTGCGGTTCGACATAGGGTTCGGGGCCGTTCGCCGTATAGATTTTTCCGGCAGCCGCCAGGGCTGAAGGACCGACGGGCCAACGGCCATCCCGCAATTGCGAGGGAAGGGCGGCTCTGCCCATATGCGACAGCTGGACAAAAATCCGCCCGCCCGCTGCGTGCACAGCGTCTGTTACCAGGCGCCAGCCGGCTTGCTGCGCGTCGTTGTAAAGGCCCGGGCGGGTTGGCACCTCGACGCTGCTGTGCGGATCGATTTCCGTCGACTCCGTGATGACAAGCCCGGCGCTGGCGCGCTGCGCATAATAGAGAGCATTGAGGTTGCCCGGTATTTTCCCGTGCTGCGCGCGGTGGCGCGTCATCGGGGCCATGACGATCCGGCTTGGCAGCGTGAGATCACCGATTGTCAGCGAAGAGAACAGGGAAGCCATGGGGATCGTCCGCTCATCTGGATCATGCGGGAAGGTATGGGGATAATCGCCTGAACGGCATCCCGATCTTGGATCATGCCGGCAGGAGATTAAACAACGCGGCCAGATGGAATGCAAAGGCAACGGCGAAAATTACTGCGACAGTCATGCGGTCTCTGTTTTTGAAGAGGCGCCGGAATGCCTGAGCTGGCGCAACGCGGGTGGTCGTGTAGTCAGTGGACGCCATCAGATTCGTTCTCTCCATGCGGGTGGTGCCAATCATCGGGCATTCGATAGACGATTAACACGATAGAGATTACTATTTTGATGGCCTCCTGGGTATGATTTTGTCTCAAAATGCCAATGACTGGAAATAAGTTCTCCTCTCCGTCTGTTTTCGTCATTCGCGGACAAAATGGCAGTGCTGCCTGCGCGGTGGCTTGGCGCCGGTTCCGGGGACTCACGACTGAGCCATTCCGGCGCGCGTAGCACCATCAATCCCCAGCTCTCCGGTCGTCATTGCAGACGTTTTAGATTTGGTTTCTCGAAATAGCCAAAAAACGCAAAACAAAATTGCCGAATGGTCGCAGGTTGAGCAAAGCACAATCTGGTTTGTCGCTATACGTATGTGCTGCAATGCAGGGGTGAATGGCCGTCCGATCGAACGACCCGCCTGCCAGAGTGATCCCCAGGGTGATCCCCAAGATGATCCAATGAATGAGGAAAAAATGTCCGTCTTTCAGACCGGGGCGCGCGCCGCCCAGCATGAATTGACCGTGGAAGCTGACTTGTTCAAGGATTCCATGCGCCACCTTGCGGGTGCCGTGAGCGTTGTCACCGTCGGACGCGGCAACGACCGCACGGGGTTTACCGCTACGTCTGTTTCATCCCTGGCCATTGACCCGCCCTCGGTGATTGTCAGTCTCAACCGGGATTCGTCATCCTGGCCGGTCCTGCAGCGCCATGGCAGTTTCTGCGTGAATGTTCTGGCGCATGACCAGCGGCACGTGGCTGACAGCTTTGCGGGGCGTGGCGGGCGCAAGGGGATAGACCGTTATCTGGACGCGGAATGGCAGGAACTCGCCACGGGAACCCTGGCGCTGAAGAATGCCCTGACAGTGCTTGACTGCGAGCTCGACGATGCCATCGAACGGCATTCGCACGGCATTCTCATCGGCCGGGTGCGTGCTGTCACGTTACGCCGGAATGCCGAACCGCTGCTCTACTGGCATGGTGCATACCGGCACATCACCCAGCCGGTCGAGTGATCAGTCAGGTGACAATGGCGGCAATCGAGCAGCCCACGAGGACTATCGTGGCCAGGAGAATCAAGCCGTACAGTTTGGGCTGATTGAAAACGACAGCAAAGCCCAGAAAAAACCCGGTGCAGGACGCGCCGAGTGCAAACAGAAATGCCGGCTGGTCGTTGCTTGTGATCGAAAACGCCATCAATCCGGCAAGAACCAGCACGCCAAATGCTATGAAGATCCAGGTTGCAAAAGTTTCGTAGCGATCCATAGGTCCTGACCTTCGCGGTGCATGCGGTCTTGTCATGGCAGATTACATCGAAATATGGACACGCAGTCAAACATCATCCGCCTAACGCAATTTATGGGGTATAGCGCCGGACAGTGACGGTTCCGTGTCCTTTCGCTCCCCCGATGCTGTTCCAATCAGCCAGACCCCGATCAGAATCAGTGTGCTGCCGATAATCTGCAGCGGCGTGATGTCCTCCTGGAAGATCAGCCAGCTGGTCGCCAGGATCATCACATAGCTGATACCGGTCAGGGGAAATGCCTTGCTCAGGTCGAGCTGGGCCAGCGCTTGCAGCCAGAAAACGAAGCAGATGACTTCGGCGGCAATGGCTGCAAGCATCCAGGGCGACGTGGCGGCGTGGATCAGCCAGGCCATATTAAAGCCAAGCCCGGTCATCTGTTCCGCCGCAAGCTTGATGAAAACCTGAAACAGGGTGTTGAAGAGGGGAATGGCAAACCAGACGAGATTGATCGGCTTCATGCGCTGTCCTTCAGCGTTTCATCCGCAGCGAAGAGCGGCGAAGCCAGTCGCAATGCCCATTGAACGACCGGATTGCGGTGCTTGAAATACATGGTGTTGCGCGTGAGCTGGCTGCCGAGACGAATCTTGTTCTCGTAATAGGCCTGCCCGCTCTGATACCGGGTCATCCCATGTTCCAGGCAATGGCGCAGATTGGTGAACCAGCTCAGGTAGTACAGGTTGTAGGCGCGGCCTTCGGCGCTGTTCATGCAGAAGAACTTGTCGATCAGCGTGTTGCCGTCATGCACGAGCAGATTGGCGGCCAGGAGCTGGTCACCGGCATAGTAGAAGGTGCAGAACGACCGTCCCTGCATGCGGCGCAGGACGCCGTCGAAATAATCTGCGGTCAGTTCTTCAAACTGCCATTCACTGCGGTTGCGGGTGTCATGGTAGAGCGCCATGACCTGCGGCAGCATCGTTCCGAAGTCGGATCGGTTTTCAATCCGGATCTTTTCGAATGACTTCATCTTCCGGCGCATATCCTTGCGGGTGCCGGAGGAAAGACGCGCCATATAGGTTTCGATGGAGTCAAAATTGATGTCGAGCCAGGCCGTCGGCAACCCCGGAATGCCCGCGAAGGCACGGTCGGAGAAGACAGCACCAAAGGCCGCCGTGGTTGGCTCCGGTACATCCTTGATACCGATCAGCGAACAGCCATTCGCCTTGGCGTATTGCTCAAATCCAGACAAGACCAGCGAAAACAGCTCGGCCTTGCGTTGGTCCGGCAGATCGGGATGAAAGCCCGTGACGCCATTCTCGGTGCATGGAGAGCCAAGACAGGCGAGCTTCAGCGTCAGGAAGCGCGAATAGGTTTGCCGTATGCGGCGCAGAAACTGGCGCAGGCGGCCTTCTTCCAATGTCGTATCCAGCTGATAATCGGTCAGGAACGCCGGCATGGCCGCCAGCAGCCGCCCGTTCTCGACGACCGTGACATAGCGGAAGGCAAAACCGGCGATGCCGGCTTCCTCGATGGCGAGCAGGCAGTCATAATCCTCGACTTCCCCGGCAAAGCACATGTTCCATGCTTCGTGGCCGATATCGCGGATGGAATCGAACACGCGCGTCTGCGCCACCGCCGGGATTGCCGGCGATGCGGCCGTCTGAGGCAGGAACTGATCATGCATAGGCTGGTGCATTGTTTGCCTCGAAGAATTCCGCCGTGTAGTCACCGACCTTTTGACGCTGCCGGTCCACGTGGATCATATGGTAGCTGTCTTCGATCCATTTCAGCTGATGCGGCCCGCCAATATGGCGGCTGATGTAGCGCGCATGTTTCGGGCTGCTCAGATCGTCTTCCGTCGCATGCAGGATCAGTGTTGGTGTCTGCATCTGCGGCAGGGTCTTTTTCAGCTCTTTGCCCAGACGGTACATCTCGACGATGCCCTTGCCGGGGAATTTGTCGATGACGCCTTCCGCTTCCATGCTTTCCATCATGCGGCGGATGCGTTCATCCTTGATACCGAGCGCCGATGTTTCGCTGAAATTGAGCCGGGCAACGGAGGGGATATACGACAGAAGCTCGATGAACGGCGACAGCAGCCAGTAATAGTGCGGCACGTTCCAGCCGTCATAATGGAAGCAGGGCGAATAGATCGCCACCGCCTTGATGCTGTTCGGATTGCGGTGTGCCGCCATCATCGACAATTTGCCGCCGATGCAGATACCGGCCGCAAATGTTTCATTGTTGTAGGGCGCGAATTTTTCCGTCGCTTCCTCGACGCTGTGCAGCCAGTCCTGCCAGCGCGTTTGCGTCAAGGTCGCCATGTCAACGCCATGCCCCGCCAGAAGCGGAGCATAGACGCTGTATCCCTTGCGATTCAGCTGTCGCGCCAGCATTTTCATTTCTGCCGGGGCACCCGTCAGTCCATGAACAAGCAATACACCTTTGCCATTCGAGCCTTCGAGGAAATAGCTCAATCCATCAGACATCTGCATCGATCATATCCGGGTTTCTGTTTTCCTTGGCCATGAAGCCCAGCGCATGGCAGGTGCTGATGACGTGGACGCCAGCCTTGTCCTGGTCTTCCTTGATCTTCTCGTGGAAGGTGCGCAGTTCGGTCCAATGGGTCTTCGGACGATAGTGGTGCTCGGCATGGTAGCCGTTGCCGAACCACAGCCAGTTGTAGAAGCGGTTATGGCTGCTGACGCCCCAGGCGATGGGTTCTTCCGGATCGCCGTTGAGGTGCTCGTAATAGCCGTTGAGCGAGGAGAGGCAATTCCCCAGATAGTAGAAGGGAACGAAGAACAGCATTGCCTTCCAGTCATAGAGGAAGCCGATCGCCGCCAGACCCAGGAAGGCATAGAGTTCGAAACGGCCCCATTTGGCGTCAAACGGGCGGTTCTTCGAGATGGCCTTGTGAATGTCGCCGAGGCTGTCGCGGAAGAAGCTCAGGAACGTATAGCTCCAAACATTTTCCGGCTCGCCATTCTTGCCATGGCGATAAATCGACAGCCAGTCGATGGTTTCACCCTTTTCGTTCGGACGGTCGCTGTTGCCCGAGTGATGGCGCATGTGAATCCAATGATAATAGGTCTGCGAGAAACCGATCGTGATCGATTCGAGCAGGCTGAAGGCATAATTCATCGCACGCGGCTTGAAGTAGGGCGTGTGGATGAAGTTGTGCGAAATGCTGTTGATGTTCCACGAGATCGATACTGCATAGAACCCGCCGAGAACGAGCGACAGCCACAGTGGGCGGCTTTCGAAGCCGACAACCAGATAGATATTGAAGAGAAGGTGAGCGATGGCTGCCAGAACAGGCGCGATATCCCACCTTGTATGAGCGAAGAGTTTCATAATCCTGTTGCTCCTACACAAGCCACACCGGCTGTGATGAACAGCACACCGGCTGCGTGGCGAAGGTTGATTTGTTCTTTGAATATCCATGCTCCGGCGAGCACGATGACGACATAGCTCAAGGCCATGAGCGGAAAGGCAATCGACAGCGGCACGTGTTCGAGCACGATCGTCCAGCCGACCAGTTCGAGAGCCCAGAAGAGGACGCCGAGCCAGGTCATGGGTTTGACCAGGGCTGCGGACAGCGTTTCGTTGTCGGCGGAATGTTTGAAGCAGACTTCCCGTGCAGTCTCCGTCAGCACGCAGAACGCGATCAGGGCCAGCATGGCAGGGGTGAGGGTGCCGGTCATCCCATGGCCTCCGACAGAACTTCCAGCAATGCATGGTTGGCAGCACTGTTGATATTGGTTGTGAGCACCGGGTCGGGCGTCGTGTGCGGCTGGTCGATGAAGATTTCCGCACGCTTGGTGAAGCGCGTCCACAAGTTCCCGGCATAGGACGGCGTCGAATAGTCACCGGTCACGTCGGCACCGATAATCCGGTGACGCTTGCTGATCTCGGTGATGAGAGACAGCACATAGGGCAGACGCATGTTTCCCTGGTCCCAATTGGTGATGGCATCATCGTGCACCAGCACATCCTTGTCGATGGTGAGGTACACCGCCTCGGTCTTGATGCGCGACAACAGCTGACCGATGAAATTGTCTTCACCGATCTCCGCGATTGTCTTCCAGCTCAAGACACCGTTTTTCTGCTCATAGCTGGCACCACTGCCATAGTTCTTGCGCACCCGGCTTGGCGCATGGCTGTAGGGATAAAGTTCCAGCTGTCCCTGCTGCAGCAGGGACAGGTTGGCACCCTTGCGTTCGGGATTGGTCAGATCGTCGCTGCACACACCGATTGTCACGATCTTTTCAAGGCCGGGATGCTGCAGGGCGCGGTTGATCCACGAGCCGCAGTGCATTCCGTTGCCGAAATGCACCCAGTCCGGATGATTGTCGAAGTGAATGAGCGTTGCCGGGCCCGGATTGTTTTCAAGGGCGGCCGCGACCAGCAGGGCGCTGACATGGTGGAAATCGCCCGATCCCATGAAACACAGATGCGGCTGCTTCTGATCGCCAGCCATTTGCCGGGAAAGACAGCCGTCGAGGGCATCGATGGCCGTCTGGTGGCCCCACAGACGAACCATCAGGCCATGGTCTTCCGCGTGGATCTGGCGCGCGCCGGTTCGCATACAGGCGCGCACGAAGTCGGGTTGCAACTCCAGCGCATCATCAAGGTGAAGAAGGAGGAGTTGCATCCGATTATCTCTTGGCGGCGCGCGTGAAAAGCTGATCGAGCAGGGTGAGCGCCAGATCGATTTCCTCACGGGTAATCAGCAGGTTTGGTGCCAAGGTGATGACGTTCTTGTAGTAGCCGCCAACATCGAGCACGAGACCGTACTTCTTGTTGCCGACGACCAGATCGCCCTTCATGCCTTCATCGGCCATCCAGTCGAGCGCTGCCTTGTCGGGCGTGAAGCCGTCTTCCTTGCAGATTTCGACACGCAGTGCGAGGCCGAGTCCGTCCACGTCGCCAATGGTGGGATGACGCTTCTGCAACTCTTTCAGACCATCGAGGAAATAGGCACCCTTTTCCATGACGGCTGCGCCGAAGTCTTCTTCTTCGAGCATTTTCATGGTTTCGAGGGCGACAGCGGTACCCATCGGGTTGCTGGCGAAGGTCGAATGGGTGGAGCCGGGCGGGAAAATGCCGGGATTGATCAATTCTTCCTTGGCCCAAACACCGGACAGCGGGTTAAGTCCGTTGGTGATTGCCTTGCCGAACACGAGTGCATCGGGTGTTACGCCGAAATGCTCGATCGACCACAGCTTGCCCGTGCGGTAGACGCCCATCTGGATTTCGTCGACCACAAGCAGAATGCCATGATCATCGAGGACCTTCTTGAGTTCCTTGAAGAAGTTCATCGGCGGAATGACATAGCCGCCGGTGCCCTGGATCGGCTCGACATAGAATGCGGCGTATTCGGCCTTGCCGGTCTTCGGGTCCCACACGCCATTATATTCGCTTTCGAACAGGCGGGCGAATTTCTGAACGCAGTAATGACCGTACTCTTCCTTGCTCATGCCCTTGGGGCCGCGGAAGTGGTAGGGGAATTCGATGAACTGGGCGCGGTCGCCGAAATGACCATAGCGGCGGCGATAGCGATAGCTCGAGGTGATCGCGGATGCACCGAGCGTACGGCCGTGGTACCCGCCCTCGAAGGCGAACATCAGGCTCTTGCCGCCGGAATAGTTGCGAACCAGCTTGAGCGAGTCTTCAACGGCCTGCGAACCACCGACGTTGAAATGAACACGGCCCTTGGCACCGAACTTGCGCTCGGCATCCCTGGCAATCATGGCGGCCAGTTCAACCTTTTCGCGATGCAGGTACTGCGAGGCAACCTGAGGAAGCGTATCCAGCTGGCGATGCGCCGCGGCGTTCAGGCGCGGATTGCGGTAGCCGAAATTGACCGCCGAATACCACATCTGCAGGTCGAGGAACGGGGTGTCCTTGGCGTCGTAGACGTAGGAGCCTTCGCACCGGTCGAAGAACATCGGATGATCGGTATAGTGAACCGTATCGCCGTGCGAGCAATATTCCTGCTCAAGGGCGCGAAGTTCAGCTTCGGAGATCTGCTTGGGGGCAGCATTGTCATTCTGCTCGATGGCAAGGTTGGTTTTCATGAAGATTCTCTTCTGTTGCATTTTTACGCCGTGGCGTAACGGGGAGCGCTCTTGTGATGGCGGTTGAAGCCGGGGAGCGCATTCTTCAGGCTCTGGGTAAGATCGGAAAAGTTCTCGTAGCCGACAAACGGAATGGCTTGTTCCGTGCAGAACTCGGCCAGCTTGTCCTTGGCGAAGACCAGTTCCGGCTTGTCGGAGACGCAGAAATCGGAGC
Source organism: Phyllobacterium sp. MT110 (assembly GCF_058792715.1). Classification (NCBI taxonomy): domain Bacteria; kingdom Pseudomonadati; phylum Pseudomonadota; class Alphaproteobacteria; order Hyphomicrobiales; family Phyllobacteriaceae; genus Phyllobacterium; species Phyllobacterium sp. MT110. Next base: position 1,120,020 of record NZ_JBXAFE010000001.1, on the reverse strand, counting down.
GGCCGTCGCCGATATAGACCCGCGTATCGAAGGCCTCGACGGAACGGCATTTGCAGACACCGGCGGCCGACGAACAATCGATATCGCTGTACGGTGAACTGAGTTCATAGCGGGTATGACCATTCACGCCGGAGATCGTCAGCTTGTTGGCGATGACCGGGAGATAATCGAGCTTGTGCCGGGCAAGGATGCGCTTGATGAAATAATCGACACCGTCGCTGATGATCGTGACCGGAATGCCCTGCGCCCAGCAGAAGTCGATGAAGGCAGGGAAGGTTGGATCAATGGCGATGTCATCAAGCGCGCTATCCAGTTCCTGATGTGTTGCTTCGATCAGGGCAATCTGGCGTGCCATGCATTCAGCGGAACCAATGAGGCCCTGCTTCCATTGCTGTTCGATATCTTCCCAGGCAGGGCTGGCTAATCGTTCAAGAATGAAATCGGTAGCGTCCTCAAGCGAAATGGTCCCATCAAAATCACAAAATACATGCATGCAGACACTCCTCGTGCGAACGTGAGGAGCTTCTAGCATCGATGGATGATCGCTAAATTATGCGAAGATGATGCCAAACTGAAATCGAGGGAGGGCGGACAGAGCAGTCGTGTGGAAGCGAAATTATGCTTTTGGTAGAAGCACTTCTACGAGAAGACCCTTTCCGGAAGCCGGGGATTTCAATGCAATCGTGCCGGACAGGCGCTTGACGATATCGGCAACGATCGTCAGGCCCAGCCCGGTTCCCTCGATCTGCGGCGTATCAACACGATAGAATCGCTGGAATACGGCCTCCCGGTGGTGTTCGGCGATACCCGGCCCGCTGTCTGAAATGGACAGGCGCCAGTAGTTGTTGGCCGCCGTGATCGCCACGCGTATCTTGCCGGAAGCGGGCGTATATTTCACCGCATTTTCGATGAGATTGCTGATCATGAGACGAAGCAGGGGCTCATCGGCCCGCACCAGCGCTTTTTCGTCACCATCGAGCGACATGTCCAGCTGCTTTGCCGTTATCAGATTTCCCATTTCGGCAACGACGGATGCCACGCTGCTGTACAGCGGTACGGCCTGCAATTGCATGGGCTGATGACCCACGCGGGCGGCACGCAGCAATTGCTCGATCAGATAGGTGGCCCTTTCATTGCTGATGATAAGGTCGGCGATGATGGCCTGCCGCTCCTTCTCGTTGTCAGCCTGGGCCAGCATTTGCAGCAGAAGCTTCAATGCCGCCTGCGGCGTGCGCAACTGATGGGCAGCATGATCGGCAAAGCGCCGTTCCGCCTTGAGCGAATCATCGAGATCCTCGAGCAGCTGGTTGATCGAGCGGCCGAGGGGGGACAGATCCCTTGGCAGTGTATCGACCGGAATGGCCGAAAGGTCGTCCGGAGAGCGGCTGCGGATCTGCTGCACCAGCATGCGGATGGTGCTGAGGCCGCTGTTGATGCCAAACCATATCAGCAGCGCGATCAACGGGATCAGGATCAGCAGAGGGAAGATCAGATTGAGCAGGATGTTCGACACCAGCGTCTGGCGCATGGCTACCTTTTCCGCCACCTCGATCACAACATGCGTATCGGGGATCGGCAGGGAGTAAATCCGCCAAAGTTCGCTGTCAAAGGGAACGTTGGTGAAGCCGGCGCGCTGCAAGGGGATTTCAGCCGGAAATGTCGATCCGGAGAAAAGGACGATCTTGTTGTCCTTCCAGGCCCTGAACATATGCGCGTCGGCATAATCATCCGCGTCCTCGTTCAGCGCGAGCTGGTTGCCCATGCTGAAATCGATATCGGCGATCTGCTTGGGTGGGGTGTCTCCCGTTTCATCAAACTGATTGTGAAGAAGCATCCACAGGACATTGGCATCATTGATTAATTGTGCGTCGTAGACATTATTGATTTCACGCGTGGCGCTGTTGAATGCAAAACCGCCGATGATAGCCATGGTGATGAGGATCGTCGGCGTAACGCGAAAGAACAGATTGCGGGTAAGGGTAGGCCTGCTCATGCGTCCACCATATAGCCCACGCCCCGGATGGACTTGATGAAGTCGCTGCCGAGTTTCTTGCGCAGATTATAGATCGTGACTTCCGTCGTATTGCTCTCGACCGCACTCTCTGCGCTGTACAGCGCATACTCGATATCGCTTTTTGTGACGTATTTGCCGGCGCGTTCCATCAGGAGCTTCAGCAGCTGGAACTCCTTGGCGGTCATCATCACCTGGTTTGAAGCCTTGCGCACGACCTTGGCTGCGGGATCGACTTCGACATCGGCACATTTCAGGATCGTGTCGACACGGCCCTCGCTGCGGCGAACCAGGGCGCGCAAGCGGGCGAGCAGTTCATCGAGATCAAAGGGCTTCACCAGATAGTCATCGGCGCCGCTGTCGAGGCCTTCCACTTTGTGCAGCGGGGTATCGCGGGCGGTCAAGAGCAGAATGGGAACAAGATTCTTGTCGCGCCGGGTCGCCCTGAGCACTTCAAGTCCGCTCATCCTGGGCAAGTTGACGTCAAGAACGACAACAGCAAAGCTCGAATCCTGCATGGCGGCGAGCCCGGTTTCACCGTCCTGCATCCAGTCGACGCCATAGGCATGCTTTTCCAGCGCCTTCTTCAACGAGGAGCCGAGCATCGTGTCATCTTCAATAAGCAGCAATCGCATTGTTCAGATCATCGTTTGAATGCTGGAAAGCAGCATTTGGGGCAGTAACGGGTGGCAGATAGGACGGAATCTCGGTTTTTTGCAGGCGACCATGTTCCAGCCTACACTGGATTGAAACAATCATTACGCTGTTTTCGCTTCGTTACCAATCGTCTCAATTGTTGTTCGCGGGTTCTTCTCTTGTGCCTCAATTCGGATCAGAATGGGTCGCACCGTCATGAACGGCGAAGTACATTCGCGTAAAATGGGTATTGCTGGCGTGTCGCCGGTCAAACCAATGAGGGAGTGAAATCGATGAAAACACTGCTGATAGCAATGAGTCTTCTGGCTGCCACGACCCTGACAGCATTTGCCGCTGAGCCGGCAAAGATGGTTGAAACAAAGGCCGGAAAGGTGCTCGCCACCGAAAAAGGCATGACGCTTTATACGTTCGACAAGGATGCCAAGGGCAAATCCAATTGCGATGCGGACTGCCTGAAAAAATGGCCGGCTTTCCACGCCGATGCCAAAGCGAAGGCCGCAGGCAAGTGGTCGCTCGTCAAAGCCGCCGATGGCAAGGACATGTGGGCTTACGATGGAAAGCCGCTTTACACCTTTGCCAAGGATACAAAGGAAGGCGAGACCGGCGGTGACGGCGTCGGCAGCGTCTGGCACGTCGTAAAACAGTAAAAGCGGCAACAGTCCCCGGAATCAACAACGGCGCAGAAGCCCCGCTTCTGCGCCGTTGTTCAGATCAAATAGGGGTGACCGGATCAAGCCGCCTGAATGGCTGACAGCTTCCATTCCGAGCCATCCTTGCGCACAAAGGTCCACACCTCCGTGGTTTCGGTTGGCCTGGTGTTGTCGCCATCGACAAGACGGCCCGTCGTCCGGTCGAGCATCGCATCGATGCTGGAATAATGCATTGCCAGCGTGGCGTAATCGGCATTGTTCTCGTGCCACGATTCAGCGATATCGCCCTGGAGCAGCTTGACGTCGGAAACGCTGTTGCGCACGCCCTTGGTTGCATTCTCCCCGAGTTCTTCCGCCAGATAGGACATGGCTTCCGGCGTGGTGAGGGACCGCAGTTCGGCGTAATTTTCCGTCCCGTAGGCGGTCTGCACCTTGGTCAGAAGCTGCTCGAACTGATTGAGGTCCGACTGCGTCAGGCCGAGTTCATCCGTCGATGCGGAGGCTTGTGCCGGCCTCGCGTTCTGGGAAGGCTGGGAAGAACCGGAACCCATCGCCGCTCCAACGGTCGGAATACGGAATGACGGGGATGCGGACGGGTCAGCCTGCCGGCCGAAACCCTGGCCGGATACCGGACCCGAAGCGGCAAGAGGCGACTGCCGGCGCTGGGCGAAAAACCGCATGGCCAGCATGATCGCGCCAATCACCAGGCCGATCTGCAGCAGCATGCCGAGGAAACCGAAGCCGCCGCCGAAACCGTGACCGAGCAGCGTACCGATCAAACCGCCGACCAGCAGCCCGCCCAGCATGGAACCGCCAAAACCGCTGAAGAAACCGGGGCGCGGGGCGGCTGCCTGCGGCTGCATGGCCGAGGGTTGGTTCGTTTGCGGGCGCGGGGTCATTGTCCGTTCAATCGGCGCGGCAGGCGACGGTGCTGTCCGGGTGGCTGCGGGCGCATCGAACGTGCGCGTGCCGCGGCTGCCAAATCCGCCGCTCGCCCGCCTTGCGTCGGCGATATCAAATGCACTCAGCGTGACAGCCAAGGCCAGAACGAGCAACACAACGATGCGAATGATGCGGGAAGCAGTACCGGACATAGATTTCTCCTGTTACGCACCAGCCAATTTTCAGCGCGCCACCCGCATATAGAAAGCGGTGCCGGCAATTTTAAGTGCCGACCAGGATAAAACGGACAATTCTGGGTGGATTTTTTGCTTTCCGACCGTTGGATTTTAAAGAATATTTCCCGGTGTGCCGAATAAAGCGGATATCCCGCGTGTTCTCCCATCGCAGTCCCTTTGCTTCAGGAGAAAACGTGATGTTCAACATAGGAAAATTCCCGTCCGTTGGCCGGATTTATCCGGTCGTCCTGCTCGGCGCATGCCTTGCAGGTGCAGTCATTTCCGGTCCTGTATATGCGGCTGGAGGCGGCGGTGGCGACTCGAACGCGACGCCGACCTGCCCGAAGGGCGAAGTCTGGAGCTCGAAAGCGCAAAAATGCGTCAAGCAGCAGGGCAGCCTGCTTCCGGATTCCGATCTGACAAATTATGCCTTCGCACTGGCAGAGGCCGGCCGTTATGAAGAAGCGCTTGGCGTCCTCGATACGCTGAAGAATCCCAATACCGCCGTCGCCCTGAATTACCGTGGTTATGCCACCCGCAAGCTGGGCCGCACGGATGAAGGGATCGGCTATTACATGAAATCCGTTGAGCTCGACCCCCAATACGCCAAAGTGCGCGAATATCTCGGCGAAGCCTACGTCATCAAAGGTCATCTTGATCTTGCCAAGGATCAGCTGGCCAAGATCAGAGGTATTTGCGGAACCGGTTGCGAGGAATATCGCGATCTGGCGGAAGCCATCGAGAATCCGTCCAAGCTGTAGGGAAGTGAGCGCCGCGAACCAGCGAACCGGCGAGCAATCATGACAATTCAAAGCGGATTCATCATGCCTGTCGCATATCCAACGGTTCCTGCTTATAGTCAGTCAAAGCGTAGCAAGGAGTCATCGGACCGTGTTGCCCGGTCCGATGCGGAGGCGACCATCGCAAACGAGCAGGAAATCCGGACGGGACTTTCCCAACACCTGACGCGGCTTTGGCGCTATGCGGTGGTGCTGTCTCACCAGCGTGATGTGGCCGACGATCTGGTGCAGGCAACCTGTGTGCGGGCGTTGGAGCGGGCAAACCAGTTTGCGCATGGCACGCGGCTTGATCGCTGGCTGTTTTCCATTCTTCATTCCATCTGGCTCAACGAAGTCCGGTCGCGCCGCGTGCGGATGGGGCAGGGCTTTGTCGATGCCGATGAAACCCTGGTTTTCGACGGGGCAAGGGACACCGAGACGCATATCTTTGCCAATCAGGTTCTGCGCCAGGTCCAGGCCCTGCCGGAGGCGCAAAGGACGGTGGTCTTCCTCGCCTATGTCGAGGAGCTTTCCTATCGTGAGGTGGCCGAACTCCTGGATATTCCCATCGGTACGGTCATGAGCCGGCTGGCAGCTGCGCGCGCGAAGCTTGCAGCATCCGCCGGTCAGGGCAGGCAGGAGGGGAGCGCGCAATGACCGATCCCAATCACAACACGATGAAAAACGATGAAATGCTGGTGGCCTATCTCGATGGCGAACTTGATCCGGATACACGCCGGCAGGTCGAAGGTCTGATCGAGAGCGACGGGGCCGTTGCCGACCGTCTGCATTTTCTCGCCTCGAGCAACTTGCCCTTCAAGAATGCCTTTGATCCGCTGCTTGACAAGGCACCGGCGGAAAAACTGCAATCCATGCTGGCCGGCATTTCGCCGCCCGAGCCGGTCAGACCACAGGTCAACGGCTGGAATCGCCGGAGTTTCCTGGCAGCGGCAATCGGTTTCATTGCCGTCGGTGTGGCAGTCGACCGGACCTTCCTCGGCCTCCGGTCCAGTCTGCACGGCGATCAGGACGGCAGTGACTGGCGCGCGGTCGTCGCGCAATACATGTCGCTCTATACCCGCGAGACATTGGGCAATGGACCCGTGGATGTTGCGGTACAGTCGGCGCAATTGCGGGATGTCGGGTCGCAACTTGGCCTTTCGCTGACGCCTGATCGCGTGCAGCTGCCGGGCGCCGTATTGAAGCGGGCTCAGATTCTGGCCTATGAGGGCAGGGCCCTGGGGCAGATTACCTATCTGGACGCGGCACAGGCGCCGATGGCACTGTGTATTGTCCAGTCCTCCAAGGGACCAAGGGCCGCGGATACCGAACGGCGCCACGGGATGAATGTCGTGTACTGGTCGAGCGACACCCACGCGTTCTTGCTGATCGGGCACGAATCACTGGATGCCATCAAGACAATGAGCGACAGGCTGCATCAAAGCCTGGCCGTATAGTGCCGCTCCCCCTGTGACAACGCGGTTCGGAGGCGGCACTGAAACCGTTTCCATTTCATTTTGGCTTCAGGTTCGCGTAATCCTGTGATCATCGGCACATGCTACGAGCCGAAAACCTTTGTCTCAGGAGAGTCTGAATGCCTCTTTCGCCCGTGGACCGGATTCTTCGCTTCGCTTTCTCCCGCATCGTCACCCGGGGGTCATTGACAATCCTGACGGCAAGCGGCGCCCGCCTGATCTTCGGCGACGGCAGCGGCGATCCCGTGATTGTGCGTTTTACCGACAGGCGCGCCCAATGGGCCTTTCTCATGGACGCCGATATGCAGCTGGGCGAGCTGTTCATGGACGAACGCTTTATCGTCGAGCAGGGGACGATCTACGATTTTCTCTGCCTGGTGCTGCGCGAGGCGCAAAATGAAACGCATCCGCTGCCGACACGCGTGATCGATGCTTTACGCGCACGCTTCCGGGGTTTCCGTCACCGCAACCTGCCGGCGCGGTCAAAGCGCAATGTTGCCCATCACTATGATTTGGACGGCCGGTTGTATGGCCTGTTTCTGGATGCCGACCGCCAGTATTCCTGTGCCTATTTCGAACATCCGGAGCAAAGCCTGGAAGACGCGCAGCTGGCCAAGAAACGGCATCTGGCCGCCAAGCTTCTGCTGCGGCCCGACAGCCGGGTTCTTGATATCGGCTGCGGCTGGGGCGGATTGGCGCTGCATCTGGCCGCTGAAGCGCCCACGGGCAACGTGCTGGGCGTGACGCTTTCGGAGGAACAGCTCGAATTCGCCAGAAATCGGCCGGGAACAAAGAGCCAGCCCGACCGGGTCAATTTCGCCCTGCAGGATTACCGCAGCCTGAACGGAACATTTGACCGGATTGTCTCGGTGGGCATGTTCGAACATGTCGGCGTCGCATCCTACGGCCAGTTTTTCCGCAAATGCGCAGAGCTTCTGGACGAAAACGGTGTCATGGTGCTGCATACGATCGGTTGTTCGGCCGTGCCGGGATTCACAACGCCGTGGCTCGACAAGTATATTTTCCCCGGCGGCTACATACCGTCCATGTCAGAGATATTGCCCGAAATCGAAAAAGCCGGATTGATGGTCACGGATATTGAAATTCTGCGGCTGCACTATGCGTCGACATTGGCCGCCTGGCGCGAACGGTTCATGGCCCATTGGCAGGATGCGGCGCAGCTCTATGACGAGCGTTTCTGCCGGATGTGGGAGTTCTATCTCGCGGCGGCGGAGTCGGCGTTCCGCTATGAGGACCTCGTGATTTTCCAGTTCCAGCTTGCGAAGAAAAACGACGTCGTTCCCCTGACACGCAATTACATTCGCGAGCACGAGCAAAGCAAAGCCAAAATCCTGCAGGCGGCGAACGCCTGACGGGGCAGGCACCGTGTCGTTTGCCCGCATTGTTGCTGGAAAGGTCGTTCTGTAATAGGTGACCGCGTGGGCTTGACCGTGGTCGTCACTCAACAATAGTCTGGACCACACTACTCGGCCTCGGAGGGGACCATGGTAACGCTCCAGAGCGGTTTGCACGCTGAATACATTGAATCAGCGCTTTCGTCGGGCAGCGCTGCTGCACAATCGGCACTTATCGCGTCATGGCGGCGGTCCATGCGGCTGTATGGCCTCAATCCTGTCGAAGGAAAGGGGCCGAACGTGTTGACCGAACATGAGCTCAACCAGGCGCGGGAACGGCTCGGCTCCCTCATCATGACGGCCCAGACCAGTCTCGACCGGCTTTATGCCGCCGTCGGCGGTGCAGGCTGCTGCATTCTGCTGGCCGACAAGAACAGCATCCCTGTTGACCGGCGCGGCTGTGTGGCGGACGACGAAGCCTTTTACCGGATGGGGCTTTGGACCGGCGCGGTGTGGAGCGAGGAATCCGAAGGCACCAATGGCATCGGTACGGCCATTGCCGAGCAGCGGGCTTTGACCATCCATCGCGACCAGCATTTCCGCAGTCGAAACACGGCTTTATCCTGCACGGTTGCCCCCATCTTCGATCATCGCGGCCGTCTGGCCGCCGTTATCGATGTATCCTCCGCCCGCCACGACCTGACGGACGATTTCGTCAAGCTGATAGCGATCGCCGTGACTGACGCGGCCAGACGCGTGGAGGCGGAAAATTTCCGGCTTGCTTTCCCCAAGGCCCGCATTGTCCTGGCGCCGCCCGGTGACAACTGGATGAGCGAACGGGCTTTGAACGCGCTGATCGCCGTCGACGAGGATGATCTGGTGATCGGTGCATCGCGCTCGGCGCGCCAACTGCTTGGTCTGACCGACGACTCGCTCGCCGCTCCGTTGCCGGCGGCTGATCTGTTGGGGCAGCACCAGTCGGCGGCGCGCGATTTTGCCATGGCCGAACGCGGTGCGATTCAAAGGGCGCTGGCCCGGAGCGGCGGCAACGTATCCGCTGCCGCGGCAGATATGGGTATCAGCCGGGCGACCCTGCACCGCAAACTGAAGCGCCTCGGCCTTTCCTGAACGGCAGTTGATTTTTTTGCCTTGATTTGTCGCAAAACTGCGACAGATCGAGTTTGCACATAAGCGGACGGGGCTGACACACTGTAAATATTGAGTAACTCTTCCCGTAACGCCGCAAGAGCCGGTTCGAAACAGGTGGAGAGAAACAACCAGGTGGATTTGAAACGCTGCCTGACCCGATTCCAGGAATGCCTTGGCATAGGCTTGGAACAAAACCCGATCATCGCAACGGGAACACATATTATTCCGTTTCATGCCGTTTCCAGTGAGAATCCGCAACGCGATGCGGGCTTTGAGGTTTTCCGATCATTTTCGTTGATGGGTCTGGCGGTGCACGGCGATCCGGCAAACAGCAGAATTTCCCCAAAAGCGAGCTCCTGACCAGGGCTTGCTTCGTCGGTGGCGCTGACCTTCATCCAGCGCCGCCGACGGCCTTTCGCTGCAGCGGGCAAAATCACCTGCACCGATATGCGTTGCAATGAAAGTGCAACACTGCCCGGGAGCCGGTTGACGCAGCAATGCGAATGGCTATAAAGGCCTCCGACCAGCTTGAGTACAGGCAGCGGGATAACCGGCCCGCAGCGATGGAATACCGAGTGCGGTTAAGGAGGGGTGGCCGAGCGGTTTAAGGCACCGGTCTTGAAAACCGGCGTAGGTGAGAGCCTACCGTGGGTTCGAATCCCACCCCCTCCGCCATATCCCATTGCGATCATCCACCCATCGTCATGCGAACGAATTCGACAACGGACGTCGTGCCGAGTTTTGTCGAGATATTCACGCGGTGGGCGTCGACAGTCCGGGGCGATATGCCGAGGGCATTGGCAATGCCCTTCGTGTCGAAGCCGCGGCAGATCATGTTGAGGATCTCGCTTTCGCGCGGCGTCAGTGTCGCAAGCAAGGCCTCGTCCTGTTGCCGCTCGAGCACGGTGTCGAGCGATCGTTCCATCGCATGGATGGTTGCAAACAGGGTATCGGCATCAACGGGCTTGGAGAGAAAATCCATGACACCGACCTGAAAGGCCGCGCGGCAGGCCGCAACATCACCGTGTCCGGTCAAAATGACCAATGGCCAGCGGATTCCTCGTGCAACGAGCTGTTGATGCAGTTCAAGGCCATTTACCTGCGGCATTTTCAAATCCACCAGCAGGAATCCCGGCTTGTTCCGATCGACTTTTTCCAGGAAAGAATTGGCGTCAACGAAGGTCCGGACGGCCATGTCGCTGGCCCGAAAGAGCAGCGATAGACCTTCTCTTACCGTATCGTCATCATCGATCAGATAGATGGGATAGCGCGATGTCATGCCGTCGATCCTGTCCCGGACAACCGATTTTGCAATATCGCACCGCGGTTGTTTGCGCGAATCATATTCGCGCGAGCACTGAGTCATTTTACGCTTGCTGAAACGTTTCATCGCATATCGTTCCATCGAGCCGGAAAAAATGGCGGGGATAGAAGGCGGCAAATCAACCTGACGCATTGCTGGTCTCAGCGTGCTATGAATTCATTGAGATGAGGTTGCCGGTTCAAGGCATCCGATTGGGACAACGGAAATTCCGGTGCGGCGATGGTGAAACCATATTCGATCAGGGCCTTTCTCGTTCAATGGGTTGCGATCGAGCTTGTGGTTATGGCGATCGTTGCCGCCATATCCGTGATCCAGATTCGCGACGATTTTGCATTTGAACGCTTGGTAATGACGAGTCAGCTTTCGACGCGAGCGGTGGAGATGCGCTCAAGCATCGGGTTGTTGCAACCTGTCCTGCAATTGCCTGACAACGATTCCCACCTGTCATTCGTTCAAATCGCCGCGGCTGTCCTCAAAGCTTACCCCTATTGCAACAGCATCCGTCTTTATGAGATCAAGCCTGGCCAATCGGAGTGGAGCGAAACGCTCAGCGTGCCCGCCATGAGCGCAGCGCCGGAAGAGACGGATTTGCAAACCATCATAAGTGCCGTTGCGCGCCAGCCCGACGGGGACATTGTCGCCTATCCACTGCCTCACTTTGCCGAGCATGTCGTGTTTGCAATGAAGTTCATGAACCGGCAGAGACCGGCCGCCGTCATGGTGGTCTATGATGCCGCCAAGGCGATACAATCGATCCACGTGCCTGGAAACATAGAATACCAACTCTACATGGGGAATAGGCTGATTTATACGGCGAACCCGCAACCGCGCGGGTTTTTGCAGAGAATCCTGCCATGGTTTCTTGTGGATATGCGGAGAACATCCGAGAATCCCGATGATGATACTCGGTTTCACAGCCGTTACGAAAAGCGCGTTACATTTGGCCAGGTGTTCGATTGGCGGTTGATTGTCCCCCTATCGCTGCTTGGTCTCGCGGTATTGTATGCATTTCATCTGCTGGTGAACCAGCGCGCGGCATTGACGCAAGCGCAAGAGGCTGAGCAGTCCGCCCGCAGGCAAATGGAGTTGCTCCGGCATGAAAACCGCTTGTTCCAGGCCTCGCGCGTTAATGCTGTCGGCGAATTGGCATCAGGCATTGCCCATGAACTCGCACAGCCCCTTACCGCTTTGCTCAGCCAGAGCCAGGCGGGGCTCATTCTCGTGGAGAAGGGGGACGCCGGGAACAGGGACGGCAGCCTCAAGCAAGCGCTCGCCGCCAATGTTCGCGAGGCTCAACGTGCCGGCAAAATCCTCCACAGAATGCGCGATTACATTGTCGGGAATGATATTCAACCGGTGTTGCAGGAGCTCAACCCGATCATCGTGAACATGGTCGAGCTGCTGCGGGTGAAACTTAGGGAACAGAATATCGAGGTGTCGATGGATTTTGCCGCTCCCTCGCCAAAATCGGTTGTGGGTGCCATTGAGCTCGAACAGGTCATTCACAACCTTCTGCGGAACGCCATCGATGCCTTGTCCGAATGCAGTCATGACCGCAAGAGGATCGCCATCAGGACGTTCAGTCAGGATACGGTCAACATCATCGAAATTGCTGATAACGGTCCGGGAATGTCCGGCGAGGTCCTGAAAAACCTGTTCCATCCGTTCTTCACGACCAAGCAAAACGGCATGGGCTTGGGTCTTTCGCTGTGCGCGCGGCTGCTTGAGCGGTCGGGCGGTATGCTCCATGCCCGTAATGACAATGGAGCCGTGTTCTGGATCACGGTGCCTGGGGAGGGGGTGGCATCGCCGCTCATATCTCAAGGATCAAGGGACAGTGGTCCGACACTTCCGGTGCCGTCACCACCGTGAACGCCCGAACCTCGACGTTCTGGTTCACCAGCATGTAATCGGCGAACCGTCCCTGCTTGCGATAATGCGAACTGCGGGTACCGTTGAACCCTCCGGCCGTGACCAGATCCGTCAGCCCTATCTCGGCGAGCACCGCAAAGGTCTCACTTCCGGGTTCGACATTGAAATCGCCGCACACGATCAGTGGGTCACCCGGCGCGGCAATCCGTGCCGCCAGTTCCTTAAGCCTGCGGGCCTGCGCCAGCCGTTCTGGCGTATCCATCTTCCCGTTGACATCGCGCAGCCCGTGCATATGGGCAATGGCGACCATCCGGTCCCGTGCATAGTCGTAAACCCGGATTGCGTGCGCAGATCGCGACCTCGGATGATCGCCATAGCCGTACGGCGAAAACCCCTTGTGCACGAAGTCCTGTGCCTGCGCCGTAACCGGCAGGGAGTTCCGCACGAAGGTCGCGAGCCCCCACTGCGAGGGCACTGGCTGATCACCGTTCCACAATACGCCCTGGGCTGCCGGACAGAATATGGCCGTATGGTTGGCGAGTGCGGCCGCAACATCGCGGAAAAAATTCGCGCGCTGGGGCAGGACATGATCCCCGTCGCGATACAGGAGCCAATCGACCCTGGCCTCGGGACTGTGGACCACCTCCTGCAGGCATAGAACATCCGGCTGATCCGTTTGGAGATAGGATATCAACGGTTCGTGCAGCTTGCCGCCCCAGCCGTTGAGGCTCATGATTCGCATGCCCTACATCTCCATGGGACCCGTGTGAGCTTTCTATGCGAACGTTAGCTGGTTTGAAACCCGGAAACAGGCTGGGCTTGCGGAAACGGCCTGAACGTCAGGGCGATCAGGAATGCGCCGATACCGATAGCCCAGGCTCCGATATAGAGCCATTCGTAGCTGGCGAATGTGTCATAGATCAAACCTCCGGCCAACGGACCCGTTGCCATGCCCAAGCTGGCGGCCATGGCCGTTCCGCCGATGATGGTGCCCATCATGCGCATCGGGAAATTCTCGCGCGCCAGTACGGCATAGAGCGGCATGACACCGGCATAGATGAAACCGAACAATGCGGCCACCGCATAAAACCCGGCAAGTTCCCGCACGAAGACGTAGGCCAGCGCCCCGAATGCCTGGAGCAGCAGCCCGCCGACCAGCACGCGCTTGGCGCCCAGGCGATCACCCAGAACACCGAAGACAACCCGGCCGCCAAGGCCTGCCAGCCCTTCCAGGCTGTAGATCGTAACCGCTGCGATCAACGGGATTCCGCAGCTGACCGCGTAACTCACCGTGTGGAAAATGGGGCCGGAGTGGGTGGCGCAGCAAAAGAAATTGGTCAGCAGCAGGATGATGAATTGGGGAGACCGGATGGCTTGCCCGATCGACATGGATGACTGCGGCTCTGCGTCCTGCAGTGCCGGGGTATTGCCCATCTCGGCGGCCGGCGGGCGGCGCACCAGGAGGGCGGCGGGAATCATCACGGCGGCGGCAACCGCAGCGATGATCAGCATGGATGTCCGCCAGCCATGGATCGAAACAAGCCATGCCGCCAGCGGCGACATGGTCATCGGCGCCATTCCCATGCCCGCCGAAACAAGAGACACGGCAAGGCTGCGCTGGGTGTCGAACCAGCCGGTGACGCATGCCATCATCGGCGCGAAGATCGCCGCGGTCGCGGCGCCGACGAGCAGGCCGAAGACCAGTTGAAACTCGGCAAGCGACGTAGCCCGGCTGGCCAGCGCCAGACTTGCGGTCAGCAGCACCGATCCCGTCAGCACCACGGGACGGGCGCCGAAGCGGTCGGACAGGTTCCCCCACAGCATGCTAGCCGATGCCATGGCGATGAACCCGATCGTCATGGCGCCGGACACGCCGGTGACGGACCAGCCCGTGTCCCGGGCAATGGGCTGGAGGAAAACCGGGAGGGAAAACATGGCGCCGATGGCCATGCAGCCCAGCAAGCCGCCGGCTGCAACGATTACCCAGCGATACGAAGCATTGCTCATTGCTCTCTCCATTTTACTGGCTGTTGCCGAAAGCCCTTGCCATGCAGGCCGTGCAAGCCGGTGTTCGCCCCGCCGTGTTATCTGGGCCGCGCGACAACGCGCACTTTACCGCTCTTGCCGCCGCCACAGAAAAACTGATCGCCGCCGTCGGACTCGAGCCCCGACACGCCGGTGCCTGCGGGCATGTCGAGAATGGTCAGGACATTGCCGGTCGCGGGATCGATGCGCCTGACATCACTTTGATCCTGTTCCCACGTGCCGTGCCAGAGTTCGCCGTCAACCCAGGTCACCCCGGTGACCATGCGCTTGGACTCGATGGTGCGCAGAATAGCGCCTGTCTGCGGATCGATCTGGTGGATTTTCCGGCCCTGATGCTGCCCGACCCAAAGCGTCCCTTCTGCCCATGCAAGCCCTGAATCGCCGCCGCCGCCGGGCGCCGGGATTGTCGAGAGTACGCGGCCTGTCTCCGGGTCGACCTTCTGGATGCGATCTTCGGCAATCTGGAAGAGATATTGGCCATCGAAAGCGGTTCCGGCATGCGCAGCGATGTCCAAGGAGCGCAGCACCGTACCGCTCGCCGGATCAAGGGCATTCAGCCGTTCTCCCGATGCAAACCAGACATTCCGGCCATCGAAGGTAACCCCGGCCACCTGGTCGGTGCCGGGAAACGGGCCATATTCGCGGAGAATTTTTGCCGATTGTTTCATGATTTCATCCTTGTCACCTGACTGCTGAACATTTCCTCCTGACCCTACTCACTTGGCAGGAGATCGGGGAGTAACAAGATTGTCGGGAAACCCGGCACGGGCGGACTGATCCAGCGGCGGGCGCGTCCGCGACCGAACGATTGCACCTTGCCCGCTTCCGCAAGTATCAGAAGGGCACGCTGCACGGTCCGGGAACTGGCCCCCAGGGCAATTGCCAGAGCGGAACTTGACCATGACTCGCCATCGGCAAGAAAGGCGAGAACCGCGCCATGCGCTTCCTCCATAGGCGGCGCAAGGACAACGATGCCGCTGGCGTCGAGCGGTGTCATGCAAAAGCCCCGCGCTGTTGCGGACACATCTGCCAACATTCGCAGTTCCTCGCGCAACCGGCCGACTTCGACCCGCAGGCGGGCGCGATGCGATTCATCGGCATGCTTTGCCCCGAATGCACGGGCGAGAAGCGCGGCTCTTGGCACGTCACCGGGCGCGGCTTCGCCCAGCGCGCGGGCCAGCGCGAACAAAACCGGGCGCGTGGCCAGTGATATCACCCGATCCCCGACCCGAACGACATGCCGGCACGCATCGACGACCAGCACTCCGGATGCGAGCAGCGTTTCGATCTGCTCCAGCAAGAGCGGACGTTCCTCGCCGCGCTGGATCAGACGGGCGGCGGGTGTTTTCAGGACATGGGAGGCTTGCTCGACCTCCGCGATGAGGGCGGGGATCTTCGCTTCAGCCGCGGCTTTCTCGGCCTGCCTGAGTGCCTCGCGCGCTGCAGACGTGTTGAGGCGCCGGATGGCAATTCCGGCAGCCACGAGGGCGAGCGCCGCTCTCGACGTTGCCGGCAGCGGCGCGGGATCAAGCTTGGCGAGGGCGCGCTCGGCCGCGTCGACATGACCGACCAGAAGCAGCCGCCGAATATCCACGGTCCGTGCATGGGCGGCATTGACGTGATCGCCATGGGCTTCGAGTGTTGCCCGCGCCATGTCCAGTGCCTTTACGCGCCAGCCCAGATCGCGCGAGACAAGTGCAATTTCCGCTTCGGCGACGATGCATCGCGCGCGGGCTTTTTCCTCTTTTGTGCCGAATGCCCGTGCCGCGCTCTGCAACAGGGTCCTGGCGCGCGGGAATTCGCCAAGTTGCGCCATGGCGATGCCGCGCAATGCAAGGGCGGGCGCGTCATCACGCAGCGCCACCCGTTTCAAGGCGCCGAGAGTATCACCTGTCGCAAGGGCGTGCGCTGCGGCGTTGATCAGCGAGTCCATCGGATGGCCGTCACACTTGTTACTCCGATCGTTCGATCAGCGAGTCGTAATCCATCTCACGGACAATAACCAGTATTGCAACCTTGATCGGCGAATGGGGGCTGTGCGAAATCCCGCGCTTCTTTGCGCAGCATTTGAATGGGAGGGCGGGTGAGGCTCGGTTGGGGCATTGACGGGGGAAGAATATCACCGAGCCTCCCATTGCCTCATGGAGAGTAGCAACAGGGATATCATGAGCACCGGAGTTGGGCTTTTTCATGAAGCGCCAGCGCTTGCGCGCGCGGGCCGGATCGCTTGTACAAACACAATGCAAAGCATTCATTTGTTCAGATGATATTAATCTGCAGGTAGCATCTTTGTGCCGGCGTTAAGGTGGGAATGACGTCGTTTACGGGCAGGGGGCTCTGTGGATCAGGATGGCGAAAATACAAAAATAGACTACCAACCCTATGTGATGTCGGTTTGGCCGGTTCTATTTGCATTCGTGGCGGTTTCGATGATGGTGCTGTTTCTCGGCAGAATGGGGGCCGATTTCAGAAATGCGGGCGATCACAATCTCAACCCCCAGACGCACACCGGTGACGACTCCGACAGCCGGTGACACAATCCGGCTGTCCGGCGATGAAAACCGGCTCAGCCGGCTTGCGGTCTTCCGCGTTGAATAGAGCTGCCTGACCTAGCCCGTTGTGTCGCTCACGCATTTCTTGACGAAACTGTTTTTTGCGGCGCCGGCAAGCTTCTTGGCGGCGGCCTGCGTATCGCAGGTTGTTGCCGCATCTGCCGCGCATTTCTTCGTGAAATTGGTCAAAGCAGCGCCGGAAAGCTTTTTGGCCTCGGCCTGGCTTTTACAGGTGCCATCCGCCAAGGCCGGACTTGCTGCCAACGCCAGAAGTGCGATCGCTATAAGTGCACGCATATTCAACTCTCCATTGCTGTTTCAGGAATAATAGTTCTGCCCCAATGGGATGCTACGTCAAATGCAACTGAATGACCTTCGTGTGTCTTTCTGAGACAACCGAACAGCCATTCAGCTTCGTTTCCGGTCTTTACCTGCCAGTATCTTGAGGAAACGGTGAATTGTGCGCCGATTCGGCCGTTCGCTCAGCCTGCTGAAGCGCCGATGCAGAAACTCGTCGATTTCCCGAACGGAGACACTGGCAAGATCCGTACCGTAGCGGGCCTTCAATGCTTCTTCGATCATGTCCAGGTCCCTCGTGGTCGGATTGTAACCGGAGGTACTTATGGCAAGAGGAAGCGATTGGTGAATGAGATATTTTGCAAGTTTATTGAGTTCTGGATCACGGCCCAATTTACTCATTTTTTCTCCCCCGTGCTCTTCGGCACTATGGGGGAGAGAATACGCTTCGACAGCCCCGCAAGCAACAACGCTGAACCAAAATATTCGTTAAATAAATTCGTCGATTTTTTACTTCACATCACGGGTATTACTAACAGGCGGCCACGGAGAAGACGTAACCGTGATAGTCGTTGTCGATAAGCAGATTCAGCTTGATCTGGGGGTTTCTCTCCAGCCACTCCCTGCATGCTCTTTGCTGGCCGAATTCCGGGAGATTCCTGAAACAACGCCAGTCATCGAACAGCATGACAGACCCGACCGTCAAACGGGAGGTGAGGTAATCCAGCACAGGCACTGTGGACTCGTAGAGATCACAATCGACCCATGCGAACGCAACGGTCTGGATAGGCGATGACTGCGCATGTCCTGGTTGCAGCGTCTGGTCGTACCAGCCCTTGATGGTTGTAACCCGCGCCAGATCAACATTGCGCAGCTTGAGATTTTCCTTGAACTGCGCCTCGTTGCACGAGAACTGGCCTTCGAAGAAGCCGCCGCTGTAGCCGCCGGACTCGTCGATTCCCTTCTTTGGTTGCGGCAAGCCCTCGAACGAATCCAGGGCGACAAAGCGCATCTCCGGATTTTCCCGCCCTATCACGTTGCACGCATAGGCAAAGGTCTCGCCCTGATAGACGCCGAATTCGAGATAGTCTCCCTTGATTTGAGCGCCCCTGAAGTAATCGGTGACCTTGTCGATGACGTCCCACCTGAACCTGTTCGGTGCAAGGAGACGCGTTTGCAGATACTCGACCTGTTGGGCAAGAGCGACATTCGTTTGCTCATACCGATCCAGCCGGTCCTGCAGTTCGGCGATCACCTGGTCTAGTCCGTAGCTTCGTTCCTGTTGCGGCAAACTGGTCATGCGTGGTTCCACTTTATAACTGGGAGATTCGATAGCGGGCAGGCAAGTGTAACAGTCGTACCATTGCCTTTTGATGATTGAATCGCAAGAGAGCCGCCCATTGTCTGAATAAGACGCGCACAACCCGTCAAGCCCAGTCCGCTATGGCCGCGCGACTCGCCCTTCGTCGAGAAGAACGGTGTCGTGGCCTTCTTGATCTGTTCCCGTGACATGCCGACGCCGGAATCCTCGATGGCGACAATCAGGTCTTTTCCAATCGGCCAGCGCCTGGCGATATTCACCTTGATCACAATGTGCGGGTGCTGCTCATCCTCGACGGCGTCCTTGGCGTTGCGCAAAAGCTCGTGGAGCATGAGATGGAACTGGCCCTGCGGTACAAGCAGCTGCATTGCTTTCACATCGGCGCGCACGATGGGAATGGTCGATCCGTCGGGACGCGTGATCTGATCGAGGATCGTTCCCAGCGTCACGATCGGCGTATTGTCCTGATCAAATTTGGGATAGGCGATCCGGGCCAGCCAATCGGTCACAACCGACAGATCAGTGATCCGCTTGCGGGCCATGTCGAGCAGTTTTGGATCGGGGTTTTCCTCGGGCGAAAGTGTCTCGTGCATCCACATGGACAGTCCGTTGATTCGCGTGAAGGTCATGTGGGAGAAGAGCAGCGCGAACTGACGGACCTGATTGTTGTAGAGCGCCTTGCTCCTGTAGGCGACCATGGCAAACAGAACGACCATGATCGCGGTCGCAAACACGAAGGCGTACAGGAAATTGTCGTAGAGCGCTTTTTGCTCGAGATCGGCGGTGCGCTTCTGGGTGTTTCCGAGGTTACCCGTCGTCGTCAAGACAATGGCCGGCCAGAAGTCTTCAAACCGGGCCACAATCAGATTGTAGTCTGGATCGGCTAGCGCAAGCTGCGGCATCAGCTCATTGTTTATGTAATCGAGCAGTGTCTTGATCAGATCGATATCCACTTTAGGCATGATCTTCTCGGTATAGGGCAAAGCGATCAGCGTCTTGGCATTGATGGCGAGATAGGTGCTTTCAGACAGGATTTTGGCGCGGTACTCCTGGGATTTGGTGAGTGTAGCCAGCCGGGCCCATCCCATGATGCTGACCATCTTCTCGCGCGCTTGGGTTGAACGCCACTGAACCTCGTTGACTTCCCCGATGATGTCATAGGCCTGACTGCGATACTTGTCCGTTTGCAGAAACGAGGCGAGGCCGATCAGCACAAAGAGACCAAAGGAAATGGCAAGGATGTACGTACCGTTTGCGCGGAGTATCTGTCTCACCTGTCCACCACGTGTCTGAAATCAATCCCACTCATCGTCTAAGGATCACGCGGCTTGATACGCGATCAAAAATTATTGCTCAAATTGCAGCTCGGTGAGAAACCAGATCCATCTTGAATGATCTCCCGGGTCATAGGCCTTGGGCATGCTGTCAAAAGGCCAGACAATGTAGAATGGCCCAAAATCGTCGGCCTCAAGCGGGCGGAATTCGCCCTCATGGCATTTTCCTGCCTTGGCTTCGACGTTATTGCAGGCAATCTGTGAGGCAACGATCGGATTGTAGCGTTTGATTTCGTCCATATCGATTCTGGCGGAATAATCGTTGGGCGCTATGCCCTTTATAACCTTCGCATTGGCCAATCCGTTCTTTGCCAAAATCTCGATCAGCGAAAAACCGCGATAGGTGCGCTGTACGTCGTTGGTCCAAGGCGTCTTGGTTTGGATCTCCCGGTAGGAAAATGATTTTGCCAGATCGTCCTCCTTGTAGGAGACGATGGGTTTTCCGCTCTGGCGTTCGATCTGGAGAACATACGGGTCGACTATGCCGGCGGAAGCGGCGGGAACCGCGCATAAGAGCACAAGGCCCAAGAAGCAGGCACGCCAACCGCTGTATATTTCCACGGCCTTTTCCTCAATCGGTTGCAGGATCATCATTGTCGGCAGTGATTTTGCGGCCATGAGCCAGGACTTTGCTTCGCGCCCGTTTGTATTTCTGCTCGGCCATCTCGGCACTTTTCATCTTAAAGTGCTTTGCCATAAGCACAAACAGTTCATTGCGTTTCATGCCCTTCGGGCGGTCTTCCACCCATTGGAGGCATTCTTCCTCCGACAATGACAGGAACGGATAATAATAGCCCGGAAAAGCATCGCTGATCGTCTCGCTCCCCCGATGCACGACAAATTCAGAACGGGTCATGAGTTCTAGAATGCTGGCGAGGGTGGGAGCATTGAGCCGATTTTTGCCCAGGTATCCCTTCGCGCCGAGGTTCCTGCATGTTTCCGCCTCATCGGTCGAATACCGGCCGGTAATGACCAGGTGAACGGCTGCGGGAGTGGAATTGATGATGGACTCGATGATTTTCAGGCGCACATCGCGGGATTCCATCTCGCTTCCATAGTCTGGAAGCCCCGGATCGATGATGATCAGGTCAAATTCATCGGCCTCGATAGCCATCTGCGCCGCATGGAAGGTCTCGGCGGTCGCCACGTGCTGACCTGCTGTCTTGAAGTGCCGCTTCAGCGAATCCGCATAAAAATAATCATCTTCGATGATCAGAACTTTGGAAATTTTTACATTCGCGTGGTCCATGCGTGGGGTTTTAACAGGCTCGTCTCGCGAAAAATAGGTATCATCGCGGCACCTACCGCATGCGGACAATTCAAGCATGATGACTGGCAGGAATGCGTAAGGTGCCATGGTAATGCATTGGCTTTTCCTAAGACAATGGCGCCACTGCAACGATCCACCAATAGTGAAACTCGTTCTGCTTGCTATCGTTCCACGTGCACCACCGGTCGTTTTCTTGTTCAAACTCACTATGATCATAGCGCTCGATCAGCGAGCTGATAGTAAGCTTGCAATCTTCAATTGTTTCAAATTGCAGGGGAAGGGGTTCGTCCCATAAAACATCACCAAGCGTGTTTCGCACACCGTGCTTGATTATATACATACTTGAAGACCCCCGAAATTCTTTGAGATATACTTAGTTGTATGAAGCCGGAATACAACCGGGCCGCGAAAAGAAAGCACCGCGCAGTTGTTTCGCTGCTGCATATCGCGTTCGGCGTGTCCCGGCATGCTCTGAAGGTCCATCGCCAGCGAGACTGGGCGCCTTGATTGGAACTTTCATCGGCAATCCGAGTTGAAGAACGCTGGCGAAACCCCGTTGGCAGGGCTCGGCCTGGAGGACGTGTGCAGCTTCTGACAAGCCGGGCCCACAGGAGGATGCAAGGAGAATGATCGACGATTTTGATGACGATGACGAAGAGGTCTGGCCAAGCTACAGCTCGAATGTCTGGTATATCGCCATATTCATCGGGGGCGTGGCCGCCGCGGCGCTTCTGACCTACATCTTCGGCGGTTGGCTCTAACGGCGCTTGCGCCGAACGCGCTTCACGTCTCCGCATCAAACCTTCCTTTGCGGATAAGGCGCCCGTTAACCAAAGTTAGCCATGACAGGCAATGTCTCCCCGCTCTGTTAAGCTGCTGTCAACCTATCGGTGCGAGTTATAATTCTGGTGCAATACTCCATGATGGGTTCTGGGGCTGCACCGTGTTCTGTTCGGTATCGTTGCGTAAAAAGTGTGGGGACGGCATCCAGCCGGTAGTTTGCATTGTCAAAAGCCAAAGCTTTTCGAATTGCGGGAGTTGTTGCGATGGGCGCCCTGATGGCAGCCTGCGCGTCACCCACGGCAAAGGTTGCTAAACGAAGCCACGGCAAGGAATATTTCGCTGAATCGGAGTATGGCGTCAAAGCCAGCCCCCGCGTCGTCACCGATTTCCGCAACATGCCGCGCGGCGGCGGGCGCAACCAGATCGGCAGGCCCTATCAGGTTCGCGGCAAGTGGTATTATCCCAGGGAAGAGCTGGGCTACAAGCGTCAGGGGCGGGCATCCTGGTACGGCTCGGCCTTTCATGGCCGCCTGACCGCCAATGGCGAAGTATACGACATGAACCACCTGTCGGCGGCACACCCGACCATGCCGCTGCCGAGCTATGCGCGCGTGACCAATCTTGCCAATGGCAGTTCCGTGATCGTGCGCGTCAACGACCGCGGGCCGTATCACAGCGATCGCGTGATCGATCTGTCGCAAAAGGCTGCGACGATGCTGGACTATCAGCATACGGGTACGGCCGACGTGAAGGTGGAATATGTGGGCCGCGCGCCGCTCGAAGGGCGCGATGACGGCTTTTTGCTCGCGTCGTATCGTGCGCCCGGCACGCGTGATCGTCTGATGCAGCCGGATTCAGGCACCATGATTGCCATGAATGGACCGACACCCACCCAGCGCAATGCCCTTTCCATTCCCGGCATGCGGCAGCCGAAGGTGCAGGGCGTTCAGGTGGCGAGCCTGAATGTGGCGCCGGTATCGTTCAATGATCAGGCGGTCAGTCTTGGTGCGCCCGCGCAGCCGCAGATGAATGCCGCCATGGGTGCAATGCCGTTCGGCTATGATATACAGCCGGTTCTGCCGCTTGTTGGTCCCTATATCGACGACAAGCCGGCGATCCTGCTCGGATCGCTGAAGGGCGGCCCACGGCGCGCATCGCCATTCGTCAGTTCCTACGCCAGCGAGCGTGTGGCAAGTGCCAATGCCACGGCGGTGGCGATGAACAGTCTGATATCGCCGAAGGCCATTTCCGACGCGTGGAAGAATGAAAACAAGCTGCGTGAATCCGCAGCGGCACCGGCGGGTGAATATGTCGATGTCGGCCTTTTTGCCGACAGGTCCGAAGCGGGCCGTGTCATGAGCGCCTTGGCGCCATTGGGCAAGGTCGATCTGTCCGAGGTCAACAGCCCGGATGGCCTGCGCATTGCTCTGATTGCACGGACCAGCGCGGGAAAGAACACCGATGCCTTGCTGCAGGCTGCCTGGAAAGCGGGAGCGGGTGATGCGTTTGTCGTACGCGATGACGGAAACTGATTTCCCGCGTCAAAGAACATTGCCGTTACAGCCATTCCGTAAGCTTGCCGCCAGTCTTGCCGTCGTGCTGCTTGCCGCGTCGCCGGTCCACGCGCAGGAAGCATTGTTCGACACCAAGGCCAAGCAGGCCCTGATGCTTGAAGACCAGACAGGCACCATTCTCTACGCCAAAACACCCGATACGCTGATCGAACCAGCCGCGCTGGCCAAGCTGATGACCATGGAACTGGTCTTTCATGCGCTCAAGACCGGCCAGATCAAGATCGATACCCAGTATACCGTCAGCGAAAATGCCTGGCGCACGGGCGGGGCGCCGTCCGGCGGCTCCACCATGTTTGCCAAGCTCAAGTCGTCGATCAGCGTCGGTGACCTCATCCAGGGCGTTATCGTACAGTCAGCCAATGACGGTTGCATCATTCTGGCCGAGGGCATTGCCGGGTCGGAACAAAAATTCGCCGAGATGATGAACGCACGGGCGAAGGAAATCGGCCTGAAGAATTCGACGTTCCGTAATTCGACCGGCTTGCCCGATCCGGAGCAAAAGGTGTCGCTGACGGACCTTGTCACGCTGGCCCGCTACATCAAGCACGAATATCCGGAATATTATCGCACCTATGCGCAGGAGAGCTTCACCTGGAACAATATTTTCCAGCGCAACCGCAATCCCTTGCTGAAGCTGGATATTGGCGCTGACGGCATGGGTACCGGCTACACCGAACAATCCGGCTATGGTCTTGTCGGTTCGGCCGAACATAACGGGCGCCGTTACATCGCCGCCCTGAGCGGTCTGGCGACAGACAAGGAGCGGGCGGAAGAAGCCAAGAAAATCTTTGAATGGGCCTACAGCGCCTTCGAGGAAGTCAATATCTTTGCCGAAGGCGAGACCATCGCGGAAGCCAGCGTGTTCGGCGGTGTCAAATCCAGCGTCCCGCTCAAGGCACACGAAAGGATCAGCCTTCTCGTCCCGACGGCCAACAAGGATCGCCTCAAGGCCCATGTCGTGTATAAGGGCCCACTGCTGGCCCCGGTCAAGGCGGACGAGCAGGTCGGCGTGCTGCGGATCTGGATCGGCGATGCCCTGGCGCAGGAAACGCCGGTTTACACGGGCGAAGCCGTTGAACCCGGTGATCTGCAGAAGCGCACGCTCGATGCGGTCCTGGAACTCACCACCGGCTGGACGCGCCGCCTGAAGCTTTAAGCTTTTCCCGGCTCGACCTTTTCAGTCCCGCCCGTTAGAACCTCGTCTAGAGATCAAAAGCGACTCTTTATCGAAAGACGGCTGACGGCGTGCAACAAGGACTGTTCATTACCTTTGAAGGCGGCGAGGGCGCTGGCAAATCCACCCAGATCACCCGTCTGGCAGCGCATATGCGTGCAGCCGGCGATGATGTGGTGGTGACCCGCGAGCCGGGCGGCTCGCCCGGTGCCGAGGCAGTGCGGCATGTCATCCTGAGCGGCGCTGCCGAATCCTTCGGTCCTGCCATGGAAGCCATGCTGTTTGCCGCCGCGCGCAATGATCACGTCGAGCAGGTCATGCGCCCCGCGCTCAACACGGGCAGCATGGTGCTCTGCGACCGCTATATCGACTCCAGCCGGGTTTATCAGGGGGTCACCGGCGATCTCGATGCCGGTCTGATGCGCGCCATTGAGAGGGCAGCCGTCAACGGACTGATGCCTGATCTGACCATCATTCTCGATCTGCCGGCGGAAATCGGTCTGGAGCGCGCAAACGCGCGCCGCGGAACAGGCACCGCCGATCGCTTCGAAAAGGAAACCATCGAGATGCACCGCAAGCGCCGGGATGCCTATCTGGCCATCGCCAAGGCTGAGCCGGGGCGGTGCAAGGTGGTGCCTGCGGACCGGCCGGTTGACGATATCGCGGCGGATATTGCCCGCCTCGTCGATCGCCTGAAGGCGCGGCGGGCGATAAAGGAAACGGCCAGAGCGGGAGCGGCACAATGAGCGATACGCTTCCCGACGTGCCAGCCACGCACGATACGATTGACGGCATTCCCGCTCCGTCGGCCAATCCCGCGCTGTTCGGCCACCCGTCCATCCGTTCATTTCTGGCGCAGGCCTATCAATCCGGCCACATGCACCATGCACTTCTGCTCGAGGGGCCGCAGGGGGTGGGCAAGACCACGCTGGCCTTTCACCTCGCCGGACACATGCTCAAGCATCCGGTGCAGCGCGATGCGCCGCTGGAACTGGCCGTGCCCGATTTTTCCGTCGCGCCGTACCGGCAGATTGCCACCGGGACACATCTGGCCGTGCTGCATATCAGCCGCCCGCTCGATGCCAAGACGGGAAAATTCAAGACCGGGATCACGGTCGATGAGATTCGCCGCGTGACGCATTTTCTCAATCGGACGGCACATGACGGCGCGTGGCGCATTGTTATCGTTGACCCGGCAGATGACATGAATCGCAATGCTGCCAATGCGTTACTGAAGACTCTTGAAGAACCGCCGCAGCGAACGCTGTTTATTTTGATCTCGCATTCTTCCGGGCGCTTGCTGCCAACGATCCGCTCGCGCTGCCAGTCCATCCGTTTCGAGGGGCTGCAGCGCAGCGACCTCCTGTCGGCACTGGCAACCATCGGCCTTGGTGCGGAGCAGATGCCTGATACCGAAGCACTTGTTACGCATGCGGACGGCAGCGTGCGCAAGGCGGCACTGCTTGTGGCGTTTGGCGGATTGGAGATATCGCAGACCATCGACGCTATTCTGACAAAGGCGGTATTCGATGTCCCCAAGGCGCAGGCGCTTGGCACAGCCTTGTCGGGACGCGATTCGGAAATTCAGTTTGATCTCTTCCTTGAGGACATTTTTTCGCGGATCGCGGCAAAGGCAGGGGAGGCTGCGGAGAAGGGTGCCGTGGCCGAGGCCAATCACTGGTCAACGCTGTGGCAGGAAATGCAGGGCGAAGCCCGTGAAGCCGATGCCTTTAATCTTGACCGCAAACAGTCCGTTCTTATCTTTCTTGACAGGATGCACCGCGCCCTGCGTGCATCTTGATCCGCCACCCGGTCACACCACATGAATGCGGAATAGTATTTCAATTGAATTCATGCGTTTACGACCGGTATAGCAATCAGGCCGGACATGGGTTATGTCAGCCTGACGCCTTCCCAAGATGCCAATTCCGAAGCAAATCAGGTTACGTATGAGCCGCGAAACATTTTACATCACCACAGCCATTTCCTATCCGAACGGCAGCCCGCATATCGGTCACGCGTACGAGCTGATCGCGACGGATGCGATTGCCCGTTTCAACCGCCATGACGGCAAGGATGTGTTTTTCCTCAGCGGTACGGACGAACATGGCATCAAGATGCTTCAAACAGCACGCAAGGAAGGCATCACGCCGCGCGAGCTTGCCGACAGAAATGCCAAGCTTTTCCGTGACATGGGCCATCTCCTGAACGCGTCCTATGACGACTTCATCCGCACCACCGAGGAGCGGCATTACGCGTCGTCGCAGGCGATCTGGAAAAAAATGGTCGAGGCCGGGGATATCTACAAGGATTCCTATGCCGGCTGGTACTCCGTGCGCGATGAAGCCTACTATCAGGAAGACGAGACGGAAGTGCGTGCCGATGGCGTGCGCTACGGCCCGCAGGGCTCGCCCGTCGAATGGCTGGAAGAGGAAAGTTATTTCTTCCGCCTGTCCGCCTATCAGGATCGCCTGCTCAAGCTTTATGCGGACAATCCCGGTTTTATCGGGCCGGACGAGCGCCGCAACGAGGTCATCTCCTTCGTCAAGTCCGGCCTGAAGGACCTGTCCGTATCGCGCACGACTTTCGACTGGGGCATTCCGGTTCCCGGCGACGAGAAGCACGTCATGTATGTCTGGGTCGACGCCTTGACCAACTACATCACGGCGGCCGGTTATCCCGATGAGAAGGCCGAGCGCTGGCGCTATTGGCCCGCCGACGTGCACATCATCGGCAAGGATATCATTCGCTTCCACGCCGTCTATTGGCCGGCCTTCCTTTTGTCCGCTGGAATCGAACTTCCGAAGCGCGTCTTCGGCCACGGCTTCGTGTTCAACCGCGGCGAGAAAATGTCGAAATCGGTCGGCAACGTCATCGATCCGTTCTCCCTGGTCGAGCATTACGGCCTGGATCAGGTGCGTTACTTCCTGCTGCGCGAAGTGCCTTTCGGTCAGGACGGCAATTACAGCCATGAGGCGATCGTCAACCGCACCAATGCGGATCTTGCCAACGACCTTGGCAATCTGGCGCAGCGCTCGCTGTCGATGATCAACAAGAACTGCGAGGCCAAGGTTCCGCAACCCGGCGCATTGACCGATGTCGACAAGGCAATCCTCGATCAGGCGGTCGCAGCGCTGGAGACAGCCCGCAAGGCCGTCGGCACGCAGGCCATGCATCTGGCGCTTGGGGCGATCTTTGCCGTGGTGGCGGAAGCCAACCGCTATTTTGCATCGCAGGAGCCATGGGCGCTGAAAAAGACCGATCCCGCGCGGATGGAAACGGTTCTCTACGTGACGGCGGAAGTGATCCGGCGTGTCGGCATTCTCTGCCTGCCGTTCATACCGGGATCGGCGGCCAAACTGCTCGATATCCTGGCCGTGCCCGCGGACAAGCGCAACTTCACCGATCTTCTCGGCGGCAGCGAACTGGTGCCCGGCGCCGATTTGCCCGCGCCGCAGCCGATCTTCCCGCGCTATGTCGAGGCAGACAAAGGCGCCTGATCAGGAACCCGGATCTTTTTCATGCTTGTCGATAGCCATTGCCATCTGGATTTTCCGGATTTTGCCGAAGAACGTGACGCCATTGTCCAGCGCGCGCTGGATCTTGGTGTCGTGCGGCTGGTCACCATCTGCACGCGCGTTCGCAAGTTTGACGGCATTATCGGCATTGCCGAACGCTATGACAGCGTCTTTGCCTCGGTCGGGACGCACCCGAACAATGCGCATGAGGAACTCGACGTCACCGCCGATGACCTGATCAAGCTGGCCGAACACCCGAAGGTGGTGGCAATCGGTGAAGCCGGGCTCGACTATCACTATGATTATGCGCCGCCGGAAGCACAGCAGCAGGGATTTCGCACCCATATCGCCGCAGCACGCGTCACCGGCCTGCCGCTGGTCATTCACGCGCGCAGTGCCGATGAGGACATGATTGCGATCCTGCGCGAGGAATCAGGGAAGGGGGCCTTCCCCTTCATCCTGCATTGCTTCTCCTCCGGCGCCGAACTGGCGCGGGTTGGCGTCGAGCTTGGCGGTTACATCTCGTTTTCCGGTATTCTGACATTCAAGAATTCGCCGGAAATCCGCGACATCGCCAGAAACGTGCCGCGCGACCGGCTGCTGGTTGAAACCGACGCGCCTTATCTTGCGCCGATGCCGCATCGCGGCAAGCGCAACGAGCCGAGCTTTGTCACCCATACGGCCGCCGTGCTGGCGGAGACCATCGGTGTCAGCGTCGAGGAAATCGGCACTTTGACCACCGACAATGTATTCCGCCTGTTCACCAAGATGCCAAGGCCCGCCCATGCCTGATCGCCTGCGCTTTACCATTCTGGGCTGCGGCTCGTCTCCGGGCGTGCCGCGCATCAATGGTGACTGGGGCAATTGCGATCCGGACAATCCGAAAAACCGCCGCCGCCGGGCGTCCATGCTGGTGGAACGCATTGCCGCGCACGGCGGCGTGACCACTGTTGTGATCGATACGGGACCGGATTTCCGCTCGCAGATGATCGATTTCGGCTCCGGTCGGCTTGATGCCGTCGTTTATACCCATGCGCATGCGGACCATATTCACGGCCTCGATGATCTCCGGACCTTTGTCATCGACCGGCGCGATCTGGTGGACATCTATGCCGATCAGGCGACCCAGCGCAGGCTCGTCGAAGGCTTCGGTTATTGTTTCAAGACGCCGGAAGGTTCGAGCTATCCGCCGATCCTGCGGCCGCATGAGATCGTGCATCACGAGGCTTTTGAGGTTGACGGCGCGGGCGGTCCGATCCGCTTTCTGCCGCTGCCGCAGGTGCATGGCGATATCCTGTCGCTGGGCTTCCGCATCGGCGATGTGGGCTATTGTTCCGATGTCAGCGCGTTTCCGGAAACAACAGCGGCCAAGCTGCATGGGCTCGATATACTCATCATCGACGCGTTGCAGTACCGTCCGCACCCAAGCCATTTTTCTCTCGATGAATCAATGGAGTGGATCGGAAAGCTGAAGCCGCGTCGAGCCATTCTGACCCATATGCATGTGCCACTGGATTATGGAACTGTCCTGCGCGATACGCCGGAACATGTCGAACCGGCCTTTGACGGCCTGTCCTTTGAGGTTGAAGCATGAGCAAGAGCGTTGAACGTGTCCGTCATGCAGCTCATGCGGCTGGGCTGGAGATCGAAATCCGCCAGATGGCCGATTCAACCCACACGGCGGAAGATGCAGCGGTTCAATGCGGTGTCACAGTCGCACAGATCGTCAAGTCGCTGATTTTTCAAGGCACCGATACGCAGCAGCTCTATCTGTTTCTGGTTTCCGGACCGCGCCAGCTTGATCTTGCCAAGGCTGCGCGGCTGACCGGAGAAACGCTGCACCGGGCTGATCCAAAGCACATCCGCAAGGAGACCGGCTTTGCCATTGGCGGCGTATCGCCATTGGGGCATCTGATCCACATCAAGGCTTATGCGGATGAAACACTGATGCAGTTCGATGTCGTCTGGGCCGCAGCAGGCGGCACCAACTTTGTTTTCCCGGCAGAGCCACATGCTTTGATGACGGCCGCAAAGGCTGAAATAGCCGATATTACGGGCTGATCGAGCCATTCCGGTCCATCTTCTGGTTCCATAATCTATCTTATGCGATCTTTATATTGCTGTAGGCTACATTCTATTTTCAACAGCAACGGCCCCTTTCTCGTATGAACCGACGGGCCTCTCCGTCATCGCTCGCCAAACCATATCTCCACCGCTAAGCTCATCATCGAGTCGCACACGTGCCCTGAACTTGTAGATACAAGAAGGATGACCACCGTGGATTTGAAAACTGTACGCGCGCTGAAAAACGAAATCGCAGAACAGATCATTCGACCGCTTGTCACTGAAATCCGCGCCGAGCGCCGCATTGTCCGCTCCACCGCAATACGGCGTCTGACCGGCGTCGAAGGCGGTATCGCGCTTGGCATTGCCGCCGGCGACGGAAAGAACGATTACCGGCTCGCCGTCCGCGTCCAGCGCCGTGCGCTCGAAACAAATGCCAATCTGCGCCAGCAGATCGAGGAAGCAGCCCGCAACAAGGCTGATATCACCTATATCGGCACCGTGTTCAAAGGCGGCGCTGTGGCAGCGCCGGCAGTCTTGCCCTGGCATCAGCTGCGTCAGAGGCCGCTGCTGATCGGCGCGTCGGTCGGGCATTATTCGATTACGGCGGGCACGCTTGGCGGCTTTGCGCAGCACACAGCCAGCGGCAAGGCCGTCATTCTGAGCAACAATCATGTGCTGGCCAATGAAAACAAGGCGAAGATCGGCGATGCGATCCTGCAGCCCGCCGCCTATGACGGCGGCAGGAAAAGCAAGGACAAGGTCGGCGAACTGCTGGCTTTCGAGCCGGTAGTATCAGGCGCAAACAATCTGGTCGACGCGGCCATCGCCTCGATCGATGCGGATATCGACTTCGACGCGGTGACCCTGATGGGTGCGGGGAAATTGAAGGGCCTGCGCAAGACCCCGCTCCGTCCCGGCGACAAGGTGTTCAAGATCGGCAGGACAACCGGCGTGACGCAAGGTGTTGTCACGGCAATCGAAGTCGATGACGTGGTGGTCAGCTATGAATTCGGCGATATCGGTTTTGACAGCCAGATCGAGATCCAGACCACAGGCAGCGGTCCTTTCAGCTCCGGCGGCGACAGCGGATCGATGATCATGGACGAAAAGGGCTATGCCTGCGCCCTGCTGTTTGCCGGCAGCGACCAGGGCGGCACCAATGGCAAGGGTGTCACCTTTGCCAACGACCTTTCCATCGTGCTGGAGAAAATGGGGCTGACGATGCCGGTTTGACCCTAGTGGAACGAATTTGACATTCGTATTCCGTTTCACATCACGCGCACCAAGCGAATGTCAAATTCGGACCACTAGCGGGACTGGCCGGGATGCACTAAATTAAAGCCATGAGCACCTCCATCGAACAGGCGCGACTTGCCAAACCGAAAGCCAGGGAACTGGCCGGATCATGCGGCACCGTCATTGGTGTCGGCCTGATCCGCATCGGTGACTCCTACGCCATCAAGATCAATCTGCGCGATCAGGTCCCCGAAACGACCGAACTTCCGGAAACGGTGGATGGCGTCAGGGTGGTATATGACGTGATCGGGCCCATATCGCTGCAGGCGGCCGGGAAACGCTGACCGATCCTGTGGACAAGCCACCGGCATTTCAGCTCGGTCATATCAGCCGCCCTGCTCCTGTCTTAGTATATTTCTTATGAAACCATCACGCGACATCACCCGCCTTCTTGAGATCATGCAGGCCCTGCGCACGCCGGTGACCGGCTGTCCGTGGGATCTTGAGCAGGATTTCAAATCCATCGCCCCCTATACACTTGAGGAAGCCTTCGAGGTGATCGATGCCATCGAACGCGATGATATCGACGATCTGCGCGAAGAATTGGGCGATCTGCTCCTGCAGGTGGTGTTTCACGCGCGGATGGCGGAAGAGATGAAGGCATTCGATTTCGGTGACGTGGTCCAGGCGATCACCCACAAGATGATCCGCCGCCATCCGCATGTGTTTGGCGAGGAGTCCGCCCGTGGCGCTGGCATGGCCAAGGGCATGTGGGACAAGATCAAGGCCGAGGAAAAGGCGGAGCGGCGCGAGCGCCGTGCTGCGCTCAATCTCGGCGCCGTGGAACCGACCGGTTTCCTCGACGACATTCCGCACGGCTTTCCTGCCCTGATGCGCGCTCTCAAACTGCAGCAGAAAGCGGCCAAGGTTGGCTTTGACTGGTCGGAAGCCGCGCCCATTCTCGACAAGATCGAGGAAGAAATCGGCGAGTTGAAACAGGCCATTGCCAATGGTGATCGCGAAAATACGCAAGAAGAATATGGCGACCTGTTGTTTGCCATGGTCAATCTCGGCCGCCATTTGAAGCTTGAACCGGAAAGCGCCCTGCGCGGCACCAATGAAAAGTTCCGGTCACGCTTCCACTATATCGAGCGAAAGCTGAACGAGCAGAAACAGACGCTCGACGCGGCGACACTCGATGAAATGGAAGCACTTTGGCAGGAAGCCAAAACCGCGAAGTAACCCGTCTTAGCCGTTGGTCCGGCGCAGCAATTTCTCGTCAAGATTGGCGTGGGACGCGACGGTCATGTCCATGGTGAGGGATACCGACCCGTCGTCCAGATCCTTGCGTTTCACATTGCTGGAGTGCTGGTAGATCCAGTCCATCAGCCGCATCTGGTCCGGCCGCAGGGTGATTTTGACATGCTTCAGCTTGCCGGCAATGCGGTTCTCGATTTCCTTCAGCAGGGCGTCGACGCCCTCGCCCGTGATCGCCGACACCGGAATCGGATGTTCGTCGCCCTTCACCGCCGCGCTGAGACGCTGCGCCGACTCGCGGCCCGCATCGTCAAGCCTGTCGATCTTGTTCCACACTTCGAGAATGCGCTTCGTATCGCCGCGCTCGATGCCGAGGCTGGTCATGATCGCATGGACGTCTTCCGACTGGGCTGCGGTATCGGGATCGGAGATATCGCGGATATGCAGGATGAGGTCGGCTTCGACCACCTCTTCCAGCGTCGCCCGGAAGGCGGCAACGAGATGCGTAGGCAGGTTGGAGATGAAACCCACCGTGTCGGAGAGGATGATCGTCTCACCGTGCTCCAGCCGGATACGGCGCAAGGTGGGATCAAGCGTGGCAAAGAGCATGTCTTCGGCTACGACCCCTGCTCCGGTCAGCCGGTTGAACAGTGTTGATTTGCCCGCATTGGTATAGCCGACGAGCGCCACGACCGGATGCGGCACCTTCTTGCGCTTGCTGCGGTGCAGGGTGCGGGTGCGCACCACCGTTTCCAGTTCGCGCTTGATGCGCAGGATCTTTTCCTGCAGTGCGCGCCTGTCGGCCTCGATCTGCGTTTCACCGGGACCGCCGAGGAAGCCGCCGCCGCCGCGCTGGCGCTCAAGGTGGGTCCAGCTGCGGACCAGCCGCCCCTTCTGATAGGTGAGGTGCGCAAGTTCCACCTGCAGGGCGCCCTCTTTCGTCTGGGCTCGCCGTCCGAAAATCTCAAGAATGAGCCCGGTCCTGTCAAGAACCTTGGCGTTCCATGCCTTTTCGAGATTGCGCTGCTGCACCGGTGTCAGGGAATGATCGACGATCACGAGCTCCGCATGGGAAGCCTCGATGAGCTCATGAATCGTTTCAACCTTGCCCGTCCCCAGCAAGGTTGCCGGGCGCGGCGCAGAAACCTGCACGATATCGGAATGGACAATGTCCAGATCGATGGCGCGGGCCAAGCCTTCGGCCTCTTCCAGCCGCGCATCGTCGCTGCGCTGGAATTCGGGCTGGTGCTTCATGCGGCCGTGATCGTCGGCCTTGCCGCCATCGGAAAAGCGCGTCGGCAAAACCGGCACAATGACGATTGCGCGCGTGGCTTCTCTGGCGGTCTCACCATTATCGGTTGATCCGCCAGGGTTTTGCGCGTTACGCCTTGTTTCTTTGGTCAAATGTTATCTCAGTCGCTGTCTTCGGCCTCAGCTTCGAACATTTGCACAGGCTGGCTCGGCATGATGGTCGAGATGGCATGTTTGTAGACGAGCTGAGAATGGCCGTCGCGGCGCAACAGGACGCAGAAATTGTCGAACGAGGTGACAATACCGGTCAGTTTGACGCCATTGATGAGGAAAATTGTCAGAGAAATCTTCTGTTTTCTGACTGAATTCAGAAATAGGTCCTGAAGATTCTGCGATCGTTCAGCCATTGTTTTTGTCCTTTTATGCGATCAGCAAACGTGTCTCATACAAATTTCGGCAACGGGAGCAGAAAACCTGCTCCTGCAGGAGGTGAAAAATAGTTTCTGTTAGTCCCCTCATACTCCGGTTAACAGGATGGCGTTTTTTCCGCAATGTCAAAAAACGCTTCCCGTAACGAAAGTGCGATCGTTCCCGGGTGCCCATTTGCCACCGATTCGCCGTCAATCGCAACGATTGGCATCACAACAGTTGTGGCTGCGGTCATGAAAACTTCACGCGCCCGCTTGGCTTCCTCGACAGAAAAGCCGCGTTCCTCGATGGTCAATCCCAGCTTTTTGGCCACATCGAAGATGGTTGTGCGGGTAATACCGCGCAAAATGCCGGTTTCCGCCTGTCTGGTCACCAGAACGCCGTCCATGGTGACAATCCACGCATTTGTTGCCGCACCTTCCCTAACGGTGCCATCCGGATCGATGAACCAGGCTTCCTGAGCGCCCTGCTCCTTGGCCAGCTGGCGCGCCATAACATTTGGTAAAAGGCCGATAGATTTGATGTCCACCCGCTCCCAGCGGTTTTCCGGCACCGTGATGACCTTCACACCCTTTGCCGCCCGGGCAGCGAACATGACGGGATCCGTGCGCTTGGCAGTGATGACGATGGAAGGCGGTGTATCGGCCGCGGGAAAGACGTGGTCGCGCTTGGCGACACCGCGCGTCACCTGCAGATAGACCATGCCATTGTACACACGATTGCGCCGGACCACCTCGGCGATCACGCTCTGCAGCGCCTTCCGGTTCATCGGCCAGCCGATCCGCAGCTCCGAAAGCGAGCGGTCGAGGCGGTTGAGATGGCGCGTCATGTCCATGATGTTGCCGCGGGCAACCTCGCAGACTTCATAAACGCCATCGGCAAACTGGTAGCCGCGGTCTTCAATGTGAACACCGGCATTGGCATGGGGAATGTACTGGCCGTTGACATAGGCGATACGGGACATCGGTAGAGCCTCCTATTCGAACTGGCCGAAGACCATGCGCATGGGCGTTGGCAGATCCACCCGCTTGCCGGTATCTTCCAATGCACCCGTTTCGATATCGCGTTTGAGCACGGCGATGCCTCCGCCTTTCTGATTGGCAACGAGCATGAACCTACCCGTGGGATCGATGACAAAGTTGCGTGGGCCGAGACCCTGCGACGGCGTCCAGCCGATCAGCGCGAGGCTGCCGTCTGCGGCAATGGCATAGCTGACGATGCTGTTGTGGCCACGGTTGGAGCCATAAAGGAACCGGCCGTCGGCACTGACGGCGATTTCTGCGCAGGTATTGGTCGCGGTGAAGTCCGCAGGGATGGACGGAAGCGTCTGGCCAAGCGCCAACTCGGCGGTTTCGGCATTGTAATGCAGAACTGAAACAGTGCTGTTCAATTCATTGATAACATAAGCAATCTTCCCATTCGGATGGAATGTCATATGGCGCGGTCCAGCACCATCAGGCAAGGTCGTGAAGGGCGTAGCCGCCAGCTCCAGTTTCCCGCCCTCTGACGGCAGCTTATAGGCCATGATCCGGTCCAGGCCGAGATCGCAGACAAACACGGTCCGATTATCCGGGCTGACGACGGCGCAGTGACCATGCTGCCGCTTGTCCGTCGGCAGGACCGCATTCTTGCCCTCGTGAATGGCAGCGGCAAACGCCGGTTCCAGCCCGCCGTCGGCGCGGATGGCGAAGGCAGCAACGGCATTGCCGGGGCGTTCGCCCAGCGCGGCAACGGTATAATTGGAGGCAAAGATCGTCTCGCCCGACTGATCGAAGCCGAGATGGCAGGTGGTGTTGCCAAGGGTCGGCTGCATGTTGATATAGGACAAGGCTCCCGAGGCCGGATCGATATCAAAGGCGACAGCCATCCCCTCGTTCCATTCGGGGATTTCCATTGCCGCGTAAAGACGCCGGCGCTTTTCGTCGATGGCGATATAACCGGGATTGTCGATTGCGAGGTATTCGCTGACGAGTGTGAGATCACCTGTATTGTCGTCAAAGCGGAAGACACTGATCCCCTTTCCTGCATTGGGCAGAGCGTTGCGATTCAGGTTGCCGACAAAAGCATAGGTCTTTGGCATGGTTGGTCTCATGGGTTGGGGGCTGTGAGATGGAGGGTTTCTCCATCGGAAGGGATGATCAGCTTGTGGGAATCGATAGCCGCTGCCTGCGCATGGGCCTTCAGATCGTCGCGGGTGACCGTTGCATGGTCAAGGGCTTCCATATGCGTCGCGATGACTTTTGTCTTCAGGGGTGAAATGCGGCAGACCTCGACAGTCTGCTCCGCATCCATGACGATGAGAACACCGTCCCATTTGGCACCGCAGGAATGGGTGACGATGATATCGGGCTGCGTCGCTTCGATTGTTTCGCGCACCGGCGGATAGAGGATCGTATCCCCTGCCCAATAGATCGAGGGTTCGCCATCCGCTTCGATGGTAAAACCGATGACATTGCCCATCAGCTGAAGCACGGCCCCGGTGCCGTGATTGCCATCGCGGCGGGTCAGGCGAATATTCTTCCACGTCAGATCCCCGGTCAGTGGCGTGACGTCGGTGAAACCGAAGGAGCGGATTTTCTCTTCATCGCCCGGCTGGCAGATCAGCGGCAGATGCTTGGGAACAAGTTCCTGCGCCACGGGGTCGAAATGATCCGCATGCAGATGCGAGACGAGTACAAGCTCGACGCCATCAAGGATCTCGTCGGTTGAAACCGGCAGATCCGTCATGGGATTCGGCGAACGGCCGGTAAAGGACGGACGGCTGTGTTTGGGAGCGAAAAATGGATCGATCAGGACGGTTGAACCGGCATAATCGAGTTTCAGCGTGGCATTGCGGAGAAGTTGCAGTTTCATGTCGGTGCATCTTTCTGCTGATCAGAAGAATTCGAGACTGACGCGGAACATCTGCTCGACCTGTTTGACCGCTTCGGCCGTGGCAAAGATGACCACCCGGTCCTGCGGTTTGATGCGGACCGAACCGTCAGGGCGGATGACTTCGCCGTTGCGGTAGATCGCGCCGATCCGCAGTCCGTCCGGCAGGTCGAGGTCGCGCAGCGGGGCGCCGACAAGCGGCGAGGTTTCGAGCGCCTCAGCCTCGATAATCTCCGCCCGGCCCTTCTGGACGCTGTGTACGGCCCGGATACGGCCACGCCGCACATGCTGCAGCACGCGCGAAATGGTGACGCTGCGCGGGCTGATATGGGCATCGATGCCGAGGGATTTGCTGAGGTCGAGATAGTCCGGGTTGTTGATGAGGACGAGACTGGATTTGCAGCCGAGGCGTTTGGCCATGACGCCAGCGAGCATGTTGACCTGGTCGTCATTGGTCAGCGCGACCAGAAGGTCCGCATCCTGGATTTCCGCTTCCAGCAGCAGTTTCTGATCCAGCGCACTGCCATGCAGCACCATGGACCGCCGAAGCCCGTCTGCGATGGCATTGGCGCGGGTCAAATTGGGTTCGATCAGCTTGACCTTGGTCTTGGGCTGCTTGGCTTCGATCGTCTGGGCGACGTAGAGCCCGACATTGCCGCCGCCGGCAATGACAATGCGTGTTGCCTCGGGTTCCTCGTGACCGAACAGCGCCAGCGTACGGCGCACCTGTGACTTGGTTGTCGCGACATAAGCGATGTCACCGGCCAAGAGATGATCGGCGGAGCGCGGAATGAGCAACGTGTCACTGCGGATGATGGCCATCACGGTCGACGGCAGGTCGGGGAAGAGATTGCTCAATTGAATGAGCGGCGTGTTGATGACGGGACAGTCTTCCAGGCATTCGATCGCCATCACCACGATAGTCTCGTCGGCAAAGCGGACAACGTCGCTCACGCCCGGCAAGGCGATGCGGCGCAGCACCATTTCCCCGACCTCAAGCTCGGGCGAAATGATGACGTCGATCGGCATGTGATCGCGGGAAAACAGGTCCTGGTAGTGCGGCTGCAGATAGGCCTGCGCGCGGATGCGGGCGATCTTGGTCGGCACGTTGAACAGCGCATGCGCCACTTCACAGGCGACGATGTTCACTTCGTCGTACAGTGTCGCGGCAATGATCATGTCCGCCTGCTCGGCACCGGCGGCCGCCAGAACATCCGGATGGGCGCCGTGACCGACAAAACCGCGCACATCGAGCGTATCGCGTATGACCTGAATGAGCTCGGCCGACGTGTCGATGACCGAAATATCGTTGTCTTCGGCGGCCAGGCGTTCGGCGATGCCATATCCAACCTGCCCTGCGCCGCAGATGATCACACGCATCAGCTGGCTTTGCCTTCGGCAATCACAACCATTGCGTCCACGTCAACGAGACTGCTGGCCGGCGGGCCTTGCGGATTGACAGCGCGAAACATTCCTCACTCCCATGATGAAGACCGATGCCGCAGGGCAAAGGCCGCCGACTTTCCCGTAAAATCCGGAGAGTCGCAACCGAATACTGTCGGCTACCAACGTATTCCTCCGAAGCCTTGGAGATTGCGTGAAGCGGTTAGACCCCGAGCGATTTCAGCTTCCGGTGCAGGGCCGAACGCTCCATGCCGACAAACTCCGCCGTGCGGGAAATATTGCCGCCGAACCGGTTGATCTGCGCGATGAGATACTCCTTCTCGAAGCGCTCACGTGCCTCGCGCAGCGGCAGGGCCATGATGTGCTGGTCGGATTCGGTTGGAGCCTTCGGCAGCGTGTCGCCGATTTCAGCCGGCAGCAAATCGGCGGTGATGACCGCTTCCGGATCATCGCCGCGCGCCAGGATAATCAGGCGCTCGATATTGTTGCGCAGCTGGCGGATATTGCCCGGCCAGGAATGGGACTGCAGCACAGCCATGGCATCCGGGCCGATCTTGCGTGGCTTGATGCCCGCCTGTTCGGCAATCTGCGTCATGAAGAATTCGACAAGCGCAGGAATGTCATCGCGCCGGTCCGCCAAGGGCGGAACAATCACGGGAACCACTGCCAGCCGGTGGAACAGGTCTTCGCGGAACCGGCCCTCGGCAATCATCGCTTCGAGGTTCTGCGCGGTCGAGGAGATGATCCGTACATCCACCTTGATGCGCTTGGTGCCGCCTACCCGTTCAAACTGCTGATCGACGAGCACACGCAGGATCTTGTTCTGCGTTTCGCGCGGCATATCGGCGATTTCATTGAGATAGAGAATGCCGCCATGGGCTTCCTCCAGCGCCCCCACCTTGCGCTCGCCGCCATCGGATTCCGTGCCGAAAAGCTCCACTTCCATGCGTTCCGGCGTGATCGTCGCAGCGTTCAGGTTGACGAATGGTCCTTTGGAACGGGTCGACAAGGCGTGGATGGCCCGTGCCGTGAGTTCCTTGCCTGCACCGGACGGACCGGTGATCATGATGCGGCTGTTGGTCGGCGCGACACGCTCGATGGTCTGGCGCAGGTGGTTCATCGACAGCGACGTGCCGAGCAGTTCCGAGCTTTCCGTCGAGCGCTTGCGCAGGTCGGAAACTTCGCGCCGCAGCTTGGATGTTTCGAGCGCCCGTTCGGCGATGAGAATCAGACGGTCAGCCTTGAACGGCTTCTCGATGAAATCATAGGCGCCGCGCCGGATGGCCGAAACCGCGGTTTCGATGTTGCCGTGACCGGAAATCATGACCACGGGAATATCGGGATGGCGGCTCTTGATCTCGTCCAAAAGGGCAAGACCGTCGAGCCGGCTGCCCTGCATCCAGATGTCCAGAAAGATCAGGCGGGGAATGCGATCATCAATCGCCGCCAATGCGCTGTCCGCGTCCGAGGCTACGCGGGTTTCGTGCCCCTCGTCGCTCAATATTCCTGCAACAAGCTCGCGGATGTCGACTTCATCGTCGACGACAAGAATGTCAGATGCCATTTGAATTCACCTGTTTCGCCGATGGATCGGAATTGTCGGCTGTCTGTGTATTGGTATGGGTCGTGGGAAAAACCATGCGGATCATTGCACCCCGCCCGCCGTGGAAGTCCGCGGGGGCGTCGTGCAGTTCAATTTGACCGTCATGTTCTTCAACGATCTTTTTGACAATTGCGAGGCCAAGGCCCGTGCCTTTCTCGCGCGTCGTCATGTAGGGTTCAAGCAAACGCTGCCGGTGTTCACGCGGCAAGCCTTTGCCATTGTCGGAAATTTCGACAATCAGAGCGTCTCCCTCCTGCCTCGACCGGATACGGATATGTCCATCACCCAGTCCATCTTTCACAACGGATTCAATTGCTTCTGCAGCATTTTTGATAACGTTTCCGAACGCCTGCCCGATAAGCCGGCCGTCGAATTGCCCGATGAGCGGCACGTTGCCGAAATCCCGCTCGAAGCGGATATCGCTGCGGCTGACTTCGACCAGGAACGAGGCTTCGCGCAACGCCTCACGCAAATCCATCGCCTTGATTTCCGGTTTCGGCATGCGCGCGAAGGATGAAAACTCATCGACCATGCGCCCGATGTCACCCACCTGCCGGATGATGGTTTCCGTGCACTGGTCGAAGACTTCGCGATCTTCGGTAATCACCTTGCCATAGCGCCGGCGGATGCGTTCCGCCGACAACTGAATGGGCGTGAGCGGATTTTTGATTTCGTGGGCGATACGCCGCGCGACATCGGCCCAGGCGGACGAACGCTGCGCCTCCACCAGATCGGTGATGTCATCGACGGTGACCACATAGGAGTGGTCAGCGGATTCCGCGTCCTCCACGGTAATCTGGACATTGAACGTCCGGGCGCTGCCGCGGCGCGACATCGATACCTGTTCGCGGTAAACCGACCGGCCCGTGGCATGGGCAACCTCGAACACCAGCCCGATTTCCGGGACGAGCGCCGTCAGATTCTTGCCGACGGTCGTGACGGGGTCCAGATCGAACATTGCTTCGGCGGAACGGTTCATGATGCCGATTGCCCCATCAGCATCCACGCTGATGACCCCTGCCGTCACGCCGGAGAGCACCGCTTCGGAAAAACGGCGGCGTTCGTCGATCTGGTCCTTGGCGGCAACGAGGTCACGGCGCTGCGTTCCCAGCTGGCGCACCATGGTGTTGAATGTCTGGGACAGCGACCCGACATCGCCGTCGGAACGGCGCACCGGCACCGCAACATCCAGATTGCCGGTTGCAACATCATCCGCTGCACCGATCAGCAGCCGGATGGGGCGCACTAGCCGGTCCGCGACCGCGATACCGGTCCAGATGGCCGACAGAAGCAAAGTCAGAGTCAGGCCGAAGTAGAGCAGAGCAAACAGAATCTGCGTGTCCACACCATTGGCAACCGGTTTACCCGCATCGAGATTGTTGCCCTCGATGGCGCGCATGGAATTGAGAATATCCCCGTCGACCGGGCGGACCGTATAGAGGAACATATCCGGTATCTGCTGGAGTTTCACGACGGCACTGAGCAGATTGGTCCGTTCCGGCGGGATGAGCACCGGCTTGCCGTCCTGTGCCGTGTTGAGAATGGATTTCGCGACCGGCGGAATTGAAAAATTCGTGCGTATGTCGGCGCGAACGGAGGTGTCACCGTTGGAGCGGATGATGAATGCGCCGATCAGGCCGCGGCCGAGCGCCTGCTGGGTCAGGAAGCGCGTGAAGCTCGTGCGGTCCAGATTGTACAGCGAGCGTTGTGCGTCGACATCGCTGACCATTTCAAGCGTCGTGCCCTGCAGGTTGCGCGCACTTTCCTGAATGTAGGAATTGGCCAGGCTGATCGACGAGTTGACGATCGTCGTGGTCCGCATTTCGAACCAGCGATCGAGCCCGAGATCGAGCGTGACCGATGCAACGATGGCCACCAGCATGGCCGGTACCGCAGCGACAAGCGAAAACAGCACGACGAGGCGCACATGCAGGCGGGAAGCGGCCTTCCCGCGGTTCCTGGCCTGGCTGATGCGGTAGAC
Organism: Phyllobacterium sp. MT110; assembly: GCF_058792715.1. NCBI lineage: Bacteria > Pseudomonadati > Pseudomonadota > Alphaproteobacteria > Hyphomicrobiales > Phyllobacteriaceae > Phyllobacterium > Phyllobacterium sp. MT110. The sequence continues at coordinate 1,077,662 of NZ_JBXAFE010000001.1, read as the reverse complement.
TTCCCGGCCAATGAGCACGATCAGGGCGAGAATCAGCAGCGCATTGAGACCGGTCAGGATGAATGTAAGATTGCTCTCGGGCTGAACCGGGGTCATTCCCGTGAGGATGAAAAACGTTATGCCCGTCGTCAAAAGCGCCAGAACAACCGTGACAACGCCGATACGGGAGTAAAAACGCTGCGTGTTGCCGCCAGCGGCAGCCGTGAGCGAGTTTCCCAACTGATTGACCGAATTTGATAAGAGCATTGCTTACGTCATCCCAACCAAGTTGCACTCATGCAACACATTGTGGCGGAAATGCAACGCCCTCTCGTCGAAACCTGTGCAGAATTGGTTCAACACCGCACGTTTGGCACGGTTGATCCCTTCGGGTTGACCCGGTCAATGGTCAGCATATTGCAGATCACAGCTTCCCTTGAAGAAGCAGTTTTCGCGCCGCCCTAACCTTCCGACCATGTGCCAATCAGCATGTTGAGAAATCGCTCGGCAGCGGGTGACAATGTTCCTCCCCGTCGCCGTACAACACCGATGGTTCGTGAAATTTCCGGATTGCGGATCGGCCGGGTGACAAGAAACGGATGCTCCTCCTGCGGCGTTGCCAACTTGGGCAGCACGGAAATCCCCAGTCCCGCCTCGACGAGGCCGAGCGACGTCGACAGGTGCGTCACCTCGTAGAACCAGCGCAATTTCAGGTTGGATTTTGCCAGTGCCGCGTCGAGCAGGGTCCGGTTGCCGCTGGAGCGGTGCACGGTGATCAGCGGATAGGGCGTCAGGTCTTCCCATCCGAGTTCGCTTTTGGCGGCAAGCGGGTGATCCTTGCGTGCCGCAAGCACGAACGGGTCCTCGATCAGCCGGTCGAAAATCAGATCGGGGTCGGCGGCACCCATGATGTTGATGCCGAATTCCACCTCGCCGCGGGCAACGGCCAAAAGCCCGTCGGTGGCGGGAAGATCCAGGATGCGAAAGCGGATGTGCGGGTATTCGGCATTGAACTGCTTGATCACCGTCGGCAGGAAATAGAAGGCGGCGGTGGGCAGGCACGCGATGGTCACGAGCCCGCTGCGCTGGGCGCCGATATCCCGCACTGCAAAGAGCGAGCCGTCAAATTCCTCCAGCATCCGCTGAACGAGCGGAATGAGTTCGCTTCCCACCGCCGTGGCCGAGACATGGCGCGTGGTCCGCTCCAGAAGCGGCGCTCCGATGGTTGCCTCCAGCTTCTGGATGCGCCGGCTCAACGCCGGTTGCGAGAGATTCAAGGCTTCCGCCGCCCGGTGAAAACTTTCCAGCTCCACCACCGAGAGAAAAGCCCGCAGATCCAGAATCTCACAATTAATGCTCATATCACATCAATCCTCGCAAACTTTGCATTTCACATATCAATCACCTTACCGCAAAATGCAAGAAACCGACAGATTGTTCTGTTGAACGCATGAATAAAGAGCGCTGCGCCATGAATGACCTCCTTCGCATACCTTGCGTCCTCATGAGAGGCGGTACATCCAAGGGACCGTTCTTTCTGGCATCGGATCTTCCCTCCGATCCACGCCAACGCGACCAGATCCTGTTGTCGGTGATGGGGTCCGGTCATCCCCTGCAGATCGACGGTATCGGCGGCGGCAACCCGGTCACCAGCAAGGTTGCCATCGTTGGCCCGTCCACGGTAACAGGTGCCGACGTCGACTATCTCTTTGCCCAGGTGCGGATCGATCAGCAGATGGTCGACACATCACCCAATTGCGGCAACATGCTTGCTGCCGTTGGCCCGTTTGCCATCGAAGCCGGTTTGATCAAAACGACAGGACCGGTAACGCGGGTACGGATACACAATGTCAACACCGGCAAGCTTATCGAGGCGGAGGTACCGACGCCGGATGGCCGTGTGGCCTATCTCGGCGATGCGTCGATTGACGGGGTGCCAGGGCACGCCGCGCCGATTGCCTTGACATTCATGGACGCCGCCGGCGCACGGACGGGCAGGCTGTTTCCAACGGGCCATCCACGCGAAATCATCGACGGTATCGACGTCACCTGCATCGATTGTGCCATGCCGATGATGATAGTCGAGGCCGCAGCCATCGGGGCAACAGGCTATGAGAGTGCTGCCGAACTCAACGCCGACCATGCCCTCCTCGAGCGGCTGGAAAGGCTGCGGCTGCAGGCGGGCCAGCGCATGGGCATGGGCGACGTGCGGATGCAGGTCACGCCCAAACCCGTCCTCATCTCAAAACCGAAAGCCGGCGGTGACCTGAATGTGCGTTATTTCATGCCGCACCAGTGCCATCCCTCCCTCGCCACGACGGGAGCAGTCGGCATCGCCACGGCGTGCATCAGCGATGCCACGGTTGCATCACGCCTGATCGGAGGACGCAAGCTTCCGGTCAATCTTGTTCTCGAACATCCGAGCGGCCGTCTGGAAGTCAAGCTGGAATCCCGCAATGGCACAACGGTCGCCGGCATACTGCGGACCGCCCGTCGCCTGTTCGAGGGTCAAGTCTTTGCCAAACCTGTAGCGCAAATGGTTTGCGCAGCATAATTGAACGCGGTTGCCGGGAGGGCATCGCACATCTGGGAGGAAATACCATGCATAAACTCATGCTCGCGCTGGCGGCGACGGTTGCATTCGCAGGATCGGCGTTTGCCGAACCTGTCCGCATCAGCGTCGGCTCTTACAATCTCAACAACCTGCCGTTTCCGGTCGCCTCGGGTCTGGGCCTTTATGAAAAGGAAGGGCTTGATGTCACCGTCGAGAATTTTGCCTCGGGCGGTTCGAAGACGCTGCAGGCGCTCGTCGCCGGTTCGACCGACATAGCCGTCGGCTTCTACGATCACACGATCCAGATGCAGGCGCAAAAGAAGAACGTTGTGGGCATTGTGCTGCTGGCGCGCAATTCGGGGCTGGTGCTTGCAGGCGGCAAGAACAGCACATTCGATCCCGCAAAGCCCGAAACCATCAAGGGCGCCAAGATCGGCATTACCGCCCCCGGCTCCTCGTCGGATTTCTTCGTTCGCTACTATCTGCAGCGCCACCAGCTTTCGGCGGATGACGTTTCGCTCATCGGCGTCGGTTCCGGCTCGGCAGCCGTCGCCGCTCTCGAACAGGGAAAGGTGGACCTCCTGGTGAACTACGATCCGGCGGCGACCTTCATTGAAGCCAAGGGCGTCGGCAAAATTCTGATCGACGCCCGCAGCGACGACGGCGCCAAGGAGATCTACGGCGGCATCTATCCGACCTCGGTTCTCTACGCCACGCAGACCTACATCGACAAGAATCCGGAGACGATCCAGAAGGTCGTCAATGCAACAGTCAAGGCCCTGGAGTGGATGAACAAGAGCGCTCCGGAGGAAATCGTTCAAAAACTTCCTGAAGCCTTCATTTCCGGAGACAAGGAAACCTACATAAAGGCCGTGGCAAACGCCAAGCCCATCTTCTCCATCGATGGCCGCTTCAACGAGGCCGAAGTCGAAACGCCGCTGGCAGTCCTGAGAAGCTTCAACGACAAGGTGGCAGCAACGGATATCGACCTGAAGAAGACATACACCAACAATTTCGTCGACAAAGCGCCACACGAAGGCACGAACTGAGGGAGAGAACCATGGCCTTGGCAATGGTAAAACCGGTTGCGGCCGCAACCATTGAACAACCGCGAAAAGCGATGGTGTCCATCGATTCGGTAACGATGTCATTCGGCACGTTCGTTGCGGTGGAGAACGTCAATCTGACGGTGGCCGATGGGGAGTTTCTTGCCATCGTCGGTCCCACCGGATGCGGCAAGAGCACGATATTGAACGCCATTGCCGGACTGCTCAAGCCGTCCGGCGGCCGCGTCTCGATTGACGGCAATCCGGTATCGGGCATCCAGAACGATATCGGTTACCTGTTCCAGCAGGACGCCCTGCTGCCCTGGAAAACCGCTATCGAGAATGTTGAACTCGGGCTGCTGTTCAAAGGTGTCGCAACGGCGGAACGTCGCGAGCGGTCTATGATGTGGCTGGCCAAGGTGGGCTTGAAGGGTTTTGAGCAGCGATACCCGCACCAGCTGTCCGGCGGCCAGCGCAAACGTGTGCAGATGGCGCAGGCGCTGATTACCGGCCCGAAAGTCATTCTAATGGACGAGCCGTTTTCGGCGCTTGATATCCATACCCGGCATCTGATGCAGAATGAGCTCCTGCGCCTGTGGCAGGAGGAGCGCCGCGCCGTGGTGATGATCACCCATGACCTGGAGGAAGCGATAGCGCTCGGCGACCGGGTGGCAGTGCTTGCCGCCGGACCGCGCAGCCGAGTTATCGACAGCTTCGACGTGGACCTTGCAAGACCGCGCGACGTCGCTGAAATCAAACTGGATCCGCGTTTTATGGATCTGTACCGCAATATCTGGGCGTCGCTGCGCGGCGAAGTGGAGAAGAGCTATGAACGTCGCGACTGAACGACTTATCCAACTGGGCCTGCTTGTTGCCATCCTCGGCGGCTGGCAGCTTGGCGTATCGACCGGTGTCATCGACGTGTTCTTTTTTCCGGCACCCGTCGACATTTTCAACCAGATCGTCAACTGGGTCATCGATCCCAATTTTTATCGCCACGTCACGATCACGCTGACGGAAACCGTTCTTGGCTATGTCATCGGAACAGGACTGGGCGTTGCCGCCGGCGTCTGGCTCGGCCTCAGCCGCAGTGCCGCGCGCATTCTCGATCCGTTCATCAAGGGCCTCAATGCCATTCCGCGCGTGGTGCTTGCGCCGATTTTCGTGCTGTGGCTCGGGCTTGGTTTGTGGTCGAAGGTGGCGCTCGCCGTCACCCTGGTGTTCTTCATCACGTTCTTCAACGCCATGCAGGGCGTGCGCGAAGTCAATCCGGTGGTTCTGGCCAATGCCCGTATTCTCGGTGCAAAGCGATCGGAACTCCTGCGCCACGTTTACTTTCCTGCTGCCGCCAGCTGGATTCTTTCCTCCCTGCGCACCTCCGTCGGCTTCGCGGTCGTTGGCGCCATCATCGGTGAATACCTTGGCGCGTCGGCAGGCCTTGGCTATCTGATTGCGCAGGCGGAAGGCAATTTCGATGCAGTCGGCGTTTTTGCCGGTATCATCATCCTGGCCGTCTTTGTTCTCGTCATCGACCGCGTGCTCGACGTTGTGGAGAACCGGCTGATCAAATGGCGACCGAACACGGCTGAAGAGAAGACAGCCTGATCCGATCAGGCTGTCTGGTGACAGCCATAAATGCGGTTTGCCGCGGTGCTTCCCGGAACTTCTCAGGAGGCATCGCGGTCTTGAACCGTCACGCGCAGAATTTTCCCGGCTTCATCGAACAGAATGACTTCCTCGCCGGAACGCCGGGACACTTCACCCGTCTCGCGGTGCGTTGCGACCAGACGCCAAACAGACCTCGCTGATCGGGGCGACAGTTCTTCGATCAGATCGTCTTCGGCAACCTGATCGGGATAGCTTGCAAAATAGACCTTGAATGCGTCCAGGATAGCCTCCTGCCCGGCAATCTCACCGATACCGCTCGATGCATAGACGGCATCGGTGGCGAAAAAACCGGCAAGTGCCTCAAAGTCGAGGGCATTGATGGCAGCGTGGTAAAGGCGGGTTGTTTCAACGGGACTGAACGGCATGAGAGGGTGTTACTCCGGTTTGAGCCTGTGGACAGTGCACTATCCCTCGCATTTGTTCCAGAACTCCCGTGCCCGAAATCGCAGGCGTTTGACAGTCGCCGCCGCTTCAGGGACATAATTGTCCGCGCACTGTTTCGGCGCGGCAGTGGATGCAGCGGTCTTTCAGCAACGGGGTGAAAACAAGTGCAGACAGCTCACACGGATATCCGTCAGAAGCATATGGCGGTGCGGACCCATGCACTGGACTTCTGGATGGCGCGCGCCGCCGTCCTCGTCGTTGCCGGATTGCAGTTCCTGCTGGTGAATGATTTTTCGTGGGGGCCGCGCTGGCTTGCGCCGGTGATCGAGCTTTTGCTGCTGGCGCCGCTGTCCATGGCAACCGCATGGGTGCAGACGCGGGCAAGGCAGGCAATGACAGACGAGCATTTTCATCTGGTCGGGCGTTCGCGGCGCCTGATCCGCCGCGCCGCCCTCGGCCTGACAATCCTGATCACGTTCATGAACTTTGTCGCGCTGTACTTTCTTGTACGAGCCCTTCTCGGCGGTCACGCCGGATCGGCGCAGACACTGCTGATCGATGCGGTCAACATATGGGTGACGAACGTCATCGCCTTCACGCTTTGGTACTGGAGCATCGACCGCGGCGGCCCCGCCAGCCGCGGGCTGACATCGAAAACCTATGGCGATTTCCAGTTCCCGCAAATGGTCATTCAGGATGAACGGCTGAAGAATTGGTCACCCGGCTTCATCGATTACCTCTTTCTGTCATTCACCAACGCGACGGCTTTCTCGCCGACCGACACGATGCCCCTGTCACCACGGGCAAAACTGCTCATGATGGCGGAAGCGTCGCTCTCCCTGCTGACCATCGCCCTTGTCGCAGCACGCGCCGTCAATATCCTGGCGTAGCGGCGAAACGGGAAGCCTTGATGAACGAGAAGCGCATTCACCGGATTTTCGAGATCAGCATCCTGTTGAAGGGCGCACATGCGCTCATCGAGTGTATCGGCGGTCTGATCCTGGTTTTTGTCAACACGGCCTCCATCCGGTTGATGGTGAACACCTTCACACAGACGAGACTCCTGGACGATCCCGATGATTATATCGCCACGCACCTTGCAAGGCTTGCCGGCGATTTCTCCGTCAGCAGCCAGCATTTCTATGCCTTTTATCTGCTGAGCCACGGCCTCGTCAAAGCCCTGCTTGTCATTGCGCTGCTGCGCAACAAGCTGTGGGCCTATCCGCTGTCCCTCGTGGTTCTGGGGCTGTTCATCGCCTATCAGCTTTATCGCTACTCCTACACGCAGAGTCCGGCGCTCATCGTGCTGACGGTTTTCGACCTGTTTGTCATGCTGCTCATCTGGCACGAGTATCGACTGGTTCAAAAGCACGTCGCGCGGTAGGTCACCCCGATTGCGCTGAAATCCCTTTTATGGTTGTCAGAGTTCCATAAAGGACTCGAATCCGCCATAGATCATGCGCTTGCCATCGAAGGGCATCTCCCATTTATCGCTGGCAAGTCGGGGATCCGCCATGGCTTTCTTGTTGGTTTCGTCCCGCTGCTTTCGCGACGCATGAACAATCCACGAAAAGATGACGATTTCATCGTCCTTCGCCTGCACGGCGCGCGGAAACGAGGTGAGTTCGCCATAGGGAACATCATCGCCAAGGCATTCTACATAGGCCAGCGCGCCATGTTCCTTCCAGACGTCACCAGCCACGCGCGCCATGGCCTTGTAGGCATCGATCTTGTCCTTCGGCACGGCAAGCACAAATCCATCAACATAGGTCATCATATCCTCCTCATTCGGTTCAACGGCCCTAGGACGATTGAACGGGCCGACATTCTACATCGTTCCCGTTTTTATTCGGGCGCTTACATATCTTTCGGCCAATGGCGCGTCGCTTCAAGCGATTCACCTGTCTCAAGCAGGCTCTTGAGGCTTGAGAGAAGGCCGGGCCATCCGGTGGAAACCTGTTCGATCAGCTTGGATTCCGGCCGGTCCATCTCATGGACTACAGTCAGTTTCACCATATCGCCCATCGGATCAAGCTCATAGGTGAGGCGCGAAAATCCCTCCTGCTTCAATTCCGGCATGAATTCGTTGCGCCAGGATAGAACGAGGCGTTTGGGCGGATCGATTTCAACAACCTCTCCGGCATCGCCGACCCGCCCGTCCGGAATCATGAGTTTCCACGAGGAACCCGGCTGCCAATCGCAATCCTGCCAGGTTCCCGCCCAATACTGCCGGGTAAATTCCGGATCGATCAGCGCGTGCCAGAGCTTTTGCGGCGTTGTGCGGATATAGGTCACGTACACAAATCTGGGTTTAGTCATGGCCGTCTTCCTCCAGGGTTTTCTTGAGTTCATCGAGGGTGCGCAGCGGACCCTGTTCATACTTGTGGATCCAGCGCGTGGAAATTTCATGGATCGGCACCGGGTTGAGGTAGTGCAGCTTTTCCCTGCCCCGCCAGACCGTTGCGATGAGATTGGCCTCTTCCAATATTGCAAGATGCTTGGTTACGGCCTGACGCGTCATGTCGATGCCCTCGCAGAGTTCGCCCAGCGTCTGGCCGTTCCTGGCAAAGAGATTGTCCAGCAATTGGCGCCGGCTCACGTCGGCAAGGGCCCGGAATGTCGCGTCTATGGTCATATCCACATTATGCAACCTTTTGGTTGCATGTCAAATCATTGCGCGATACCGCTGGATTGCACACCCTGTGCAACAGCCATGCATCAAAACTTGAAAATGAAATACTGACAAAATAACAATGGAGTAACCGCTCTTTCTAAAGCGGTTACTCCACTTCTTTGCTCTCAGTGGTCAAAGACCGTTCTTTTTGAGAATCTCCGGCGCATTCGCCTTGGTGATGGTTTCAGTGCCGAGAACGATCTTCTTTTCCACCTTTTCACCCGCCAGAACTTTCAGCGCCTGGCGCAATCCCTCCGCTCCGGGTGTCGGGTAGAGGAATGTTGCGGCAAGCTCCCCCTTGTTGACCCACTGGACGCCTTCATTCGGCAGTCCGTCGACACCAAGGAACAGGATGTCCTTCTCGCGCCCCGCATCCTTGGCGGCGAGATAGGCACCATAGGCCATCGGATCATTGTGGCCGTAGACCAGCTTGATGTCCTCATGGTTGCGCAGCGCGGTTGCCATGATGTTGTAGGCCTGATCCTGCTTCCAGTCGCCGGACTGCTTGTCCAGGAGATAGGTGATGCCCTTCTCCGCGTCGGTGTATTTGTGGAAACCATTGCTGCGGTCATGGCTTGCCTGCGTGCCGAGGCCACCCCAGATTTCGACCACGGTGCCCTTGGCCTTGCCCTTGCCGCCGAGGAGTTCCACGGCATGTTGTCCCGCCGCTTCGCCGATCACCACATTGTCGCCGCCGATCCACTGGGTGAACTTGTCGGTATCGACGTTGCGGTCAAGCACGATCACCGGAATGCCGGCATCCATCGCTTTTTCCACGACACCGGTCAGGCCTGCGGATTCCTTGGGTGAAATCAGGATTGCGTCCACCTCCTGCCGGATGAAGTTTTCAACATCGGCCACCTGCTTTTCCGTCTTGTCCTGGCCATCGGCGACAAGCAGCTCCACATTCGGATGGTTTTTGGCTTCGGCAACCAGATCCTTGTTGAACTGGACGCGCCAAGGCTCGACGGTCGTGGTCTGGCTGAAGCCGATGACATACTTATCCTTGGCCCATGCGCCCGGCATGTGCAGCGCCAGCGGCGCGATGAAAGCGGTTGCCATTGCCAATCTGGCAAAATGTCTGCGTGTCAGATTCATCATATCCTCCCTGATATTGCTTGTTGTCAGTTCATTCCCCCCTGCCCTTGCCGGTTTTCTGGCTTGCCGGGCATGGATTTCTTGGACGGCGTGGCTGTCATGAGCTGGGAGAGAAAAAACAGCCATCCGCTGGAGCGCCGCTCCTGCAGCAGCACCGCCACGATGATGATGATGCCCTTGAGCACCAGCTGCGTGTTGCTGTCGATATTGTTGAGCTGCAGGATATTGCTGAGAAAGCCGAAGATGAGGACGCCGACAAGGGTGCCGATCATCGAGCCGCGACCGCCCATCAGGCTGGTGCCGCCGATCACCACGGCAGCAATGGCATCGAGTTCAAGCCCCATGCCCGCATCGGGCTTTCCCTGCCTGTATTGCGCGACGTAGAGAATGCCCGCCAGCGCGGCGAGATATCCCGATATGGCATAGACGCTGATCTTTACCCGCCAGACCGGCACACCGGCGAGCCGCGCCGCCTCTTCATTGCCGCCGATGGCATAGATGTACCGTCCGAACTTGGTGTATTTCAGGATCACCCAGAACAGGAGAATGATGCCGGCGAAAATCAGACCCGGCACCGGAATCAGCCCGAAAATGAGCGCGCGCAGGAATTCGAAATTCGCCGTTGCGTTGCTGCCGGTATAGACCGGCCAGACCGCCGTGTTCTGGCCCGCCGTCAGGCGGGCAATCCCCAATCCTGCTACCATCATGGCAAGTGTCACGATGAAGGGCTGCAGGCGACCGCCGACGATGACGAGGCCGTTGACCATGCCGAGCATGAAGCCGACGGCCGGAACCACCACGAGCACCAGCAGCACGCCGGCCTTTGCATCAGCGCCGGAGGCGACCCACCAGGCGACAGCAGCCGCGGCGACCACAGCCACAAGGGCGATGATGCGGTTCAGTTGCGTCCGGTCATTTTCGGGCTCGCCAACCGAGCGGCCGGGCACCTTGGCAAGGAACAGCCCTGCCCCCAGCACAACAAGGAATGCCAGCACGAAAATGGCGGGAACGCCGATGGTATAGGCCGCCGACCAGCCCTCATTGGTCAGAAGCATGGCGCAGACGACGGAACCCAGCGCAAGCACGGACCCGACCGACAGGTCAATTCCGGCAATGAGGATCACCAGCGTCATGCCCACGGCAGTAATGCCGGTAACCGAAATCTGCCGGAAAACATCGGACAGATTGCCATAGGACAGGAAAATATTGTGCCCCTTGGACGAGATCGGCGATGAGAAAATGCCGATCAGAAAGAGCAGCACCAATCCCCAGTAGAGCTTGGTTGCATTCAGCAGGAGCTTGATCCGGCTAAGATTGCCTTGGGGTGACTGCATGGTCTGCTCGCTCGTTCGTGTCATGCCGCGTCCCTTGTCAGAGCCGTGCCAAGGGGTGTCGCCAGTTCCATCACCTGTTCTTCGGAAAACGCTGTGCTCTCAAGAATGCCCGCCGCCCTGCCCTCGCACATCACGAGGATGCGGCTCGACAGCGCAAGGAGTTCCGGCAATTCGGAACTCACCATGATCACCGCAACGCCGGACAGGGCGAGCTTTTTCAGGAGCTCGTAGATCTCATCCTTGGCGCCGACGTCGATCCCCCGGGTCGGTTCATCCAAGAGGACGACGCTGGGCCGGGTTTCCAGCCATTTGCCCAGCACGATCTTTTGCTGGTTGCCGCCGCTCAGCTGATCGATCTTCTGATCCGGCCCATCGCAGCGCACGTGCATCGCTTTGATGATCCGGCCCGCAACGGGGTCCTCGCGCCGGCGGCTGATCCAGCCGAATGGCGCGAGCCAGGGCAAGGACGGCAGCACGGCATTGGCCCGGATATCCGCATCCATAAGAAGACCCGTTCCCTTGCGGTCCTCGGTGAGGAAGGCAATGCCCTTCGCCACCGACCGGCGCGGGGTCAGGGAAGCGGCGGCAAGGCGGGTGCCGTTGCGGGTGATCGTACCAGAGCGTTCTCCAGTCGCTGCGCCAAAAATCAGTTCGAGCACTTCAGTGCGCCCGGAACCGAGCAGCCCGCCGATCCCGAGAATTTCACCGGCGTGGAGATCGAAGCTCACATCGTCAACGACATTGTGCATGCTGCCGCGCGAATTCGGGCGGCGCAGGCCGAGATGGCGCGCTTCAAGCACAATCGGCCTGCCCGATCTATCCGCCTTGGGTTCCGGGGCTGCCAGATCGCGCCCCACCATCATGCGGATGAGATCACGCTCGCTTACATCCTGCGCCCGGCGCGTGGCGATGAAGCTGCCGTCGCGCAACACGGTGATCTTGTCGGCCAGCGAGAATATTTCATTCATCCGGTGGGAAATGTAGATAATGGCAACGCCGTTACGGGCGAGTTCCCGCACAAAACTGGCCAGTCTCTGGGCTTCGGCCTCCGACAGCGCCGAGGTCGGCTCGTCCAGAACCAGCACATCGGCATTCAGGGACAATGCGCGGGCAATCTCGACAAGCTGCTGCTCGCCGACACGCAAATTCTCCACATCGGCACGCGGATCGATATCGATGCCGAAGCGGTCGAGCAGTTCCGCGCTCCTCGTCTCGATGCTCCTGCGATCGATGAACAGGCCGCCGATCAGCGGCTCGCGCCCCAGAAAAATATTCTCGGACACGCTGAGGCTTGGAATGAGATTGAGTTCCTGGTGGATGATGGCGATGCCGTTATGCTCGGCTTCCCGCGGCGAGGCGAAGTCGACCGCCCGCCCCCGGACAAGCATGTCACCGCCGCTGCGGCGATGCACGCCGCTGAGGATTTTCACCAGCGTCGACTTGCCCGCACCGTTCTCCCCCATGATGGCATGAATCTCGCCCGGATAGATGTCGAGATCGATACTTCGCAGGGCAACAATATGAGCGAATGACTTGCTGATGCCGCGCATCGAGACGATCGGCAGCTGACTATCCAAAATGTTCCTCCCAAAACATTCTTTCAAGTTAATATGTAACATGTTAGATGTTATTGGGCAGGAGTCAAATGCTTCATTCGGAGAAATGGAATTCAGCCTCCCGCCATGCAACAGGGCCTATCGGGGAGCTTTGGACGTGCAATTGGGGTCAGGCGGCAAGAGCTTCAAGGAACAGAAAGTCGTTGCGGTCACACGCAAAGACCAGGTCTATTCCATCCTGCGTCAAGCCATCATTTCATCGCAGCTCGCGCCCGGCGAAGCCATCCGCAAGGAACTGGTGGCGCTGCAACTCGGTGTATCGCGCACCCCGGTCAGCGATGCCATCAACCGCCTCGCCGACGAAGGCCTGGTCGAGATTTACCCGCAAACCGGCACCTTCGTTGCCCGGCTGCGCCTCGACAAGATCGAGACCGCCCAGTTCGTGCGCATTGCCCTGGAAACGGCCGCCATCCGGCGGGCGGCGGAGCGCAGCTCGGCTGATATCGTGCAGCGCCTGCGCGATAATCTCGACCGGCAGCGCAAGGCGGCGGACTCCAGGGATTTCGAAGGGTTTTATGCGCTCGACGAGGAATTGCACGACATGATCTGCGATGCGGCGGGTTTGGTCGGATTGCGCGAAATTGCCGCCAAGGAGCGCAGCCAGATTGACCGCGTGCGCCGGCTGCTCCTGCACTACGAAACGCGCATGGTCGAAACGCTGAAAGAGCACCAGGCTATTGTTGATGCCATTGCCGAAAACAGCGTCGAGCGCGCGGCGGCGGCGATGGAAGAGCATATTTCCAAGATGGGCAAAATGCTGCTGCAGCTGCAGACCAAACGGCCGGAGCTGTTTGCCGATTAGCAAACCGCCCCTCGCCGCGGCCTAGTCCGTATGCAGGTCGCGCGGGATTGCCGGACCGACCTCGAGATCGCGGAATTCCGCCGCAAAGCCATCCCGCTGCGGCGAACAGGCCATGATACCGACCGACGCATCGTCTTTGGGAAATGGCGCGAGCCTTGCCAGCTGCCATGGCGCATCATTGATGGCATACTGGACCCGCACCGCATCATCATGGCGGGTGAGCCGGATGTGCACCGCGTCGTCGACGCGGGCGCTGTGCAGGGGAATGACGGACCAATCGGATATGCGGTTGGTCACGACAACGCTGAAATGCATGAGGCCGTCGGTATATTCGATGCCGGTCTTGATCCAGTTGCGGGCGTCGATCCGCAGCATCAGACCGGCCTGATCATAGAGTTCCCGGTAATCGCCGCGCACCGTCACGCGGGCGCTGAAATCGCCGCTGACCGGCGTCAGATAGGCATGGCCGTTGTCGCGCTCGAAACCATAAAAGGTGTGCTGCCAGAAATCGGTGTTCTCAGCCGTCGCAAGCATGAGCAGACGGGCATCGCCGTGATGGGACGGCGGCGCATTGAGCCAGTTGAACGCATCAGTCATCACTCTCTCCACACGCGAATCCGGCCTCAAACGGCAGATGCGGTGTAGCAGATTGTGGCAGGTGCTGAAACGTGCCGATTTCTGATCTTACGGTCACTGAAAGTCGAGATGCGCGATAAGAGCGGCAACATTTTCATCGATGCCTCGAAAAGCCGTCGCGCGCGATGGCTTTCGTGATTCACGCATACTCATGTCGTATTAACGGAGCAAAGTCTCACGAATGCAGTGTTTGCGGCCGTTCATCGGCTGGCGTGAAGCGGAACGGCTTCTGAAAATGCCCTCTCTCCGCCAAGACGTTCAGTTCGCGATTTGCCGCCATGACGGCCAACTCATCCACATCGCGCACACCGCTTTCATAGATCGCAATGACAATCCGGGCGAGCTGGTTGCAGCGAGCGTGGGTTTTCGGGCAGCGATCGAGCATTTTGGAAGCCCGGTCATGGGCCTGCTGCATGATATCCCAATCCGTCGTGGAGTGAATACGTTGGTCCCTGCTTGAAAAAGGCATGACACACTCCCTGGATATGACTGAAGTTTTGCAATGCCGCACTTCCGTGCCTGAGGCACGCCAAAATCGCGGACAAAACGAGTAGATTCCTCTTTGCGCCGGAACGCAAATCACACCCGACAAAGCTGGTGATAACTATTTTGTGATAGGTATTTTGGGTTAGAAGCGCCAACCATTTTTTGTTGACCAGAGCGCTCATGTTTTGTATGGCTCACTTGTTCCGGGGTCCATTGCTGGCGCAACCGAAATTTGCTCTGCAAGCCATACAAATCAAAGAGGTTTTCATGAAAATCAACTTTCCGACTTTTGCAAGTGCCGCGGCGCTCGCTGTTGCCTTGATCGCCGCGCCGGCGATGGCGCAGAACGCCGATGGCATCGTTGTTTATAATGCGCAGCATGAAAGCCTCACCAAGGCGTGGGCCGACGGTTTCACCAAGGAAACCGGCATCAAGGTGACGATCCGCAACGGCAAGGACATGGAACTGGCCAACCAGATCGTGCAGGAAGGCGCTGCTTCCCCGGCTGACGCATTCCTGACGGAAAATTCCCCGGGAGTGGTTCTGGTCGACAATGCCAAGCTGTTCGCACCGCTTGACAAGGCAGTGCTCGATCAGGTGCCGGCCAATTACCGCCCGGAACATGGCCGCTGGACCGGCGTTGCCGCCCGTTCCACCGTGTTCGCCTATGACAAGAACAAGCTGACGGAAGACAAGCTGCCGAAGTCGCTGCTCGACCTTGCCGATGCAAGCTGGAAGGGCCGCTGGGGCGCCGCACCGGCTGGCGCGGATTTCCAGGCGATCGTCAGCGCGCTTCTGGAACTCAAGGGCGAGGAAACCACTGCCAAGTGGTTGAAGGCACTCAAGGAAAATGCGACGGCCTACAAGGGCAACAGCGTTGCCATGAAGGCCGTCAATGCCGGAGAAATCGAAGGCGCGGTGATTTATCACTATTACTATTTCGGCGATAAGGCCAAAACCGGCGAAAACACCAAGAACGTGTCCCTGCACTACTTCAAGCATGAGGATCCGGGCGCATTCGTCAGCATTTCCGGCGGCGGTGTTCTCGCTTCGAGCAAGCACAAGGAAGATGCCCAGGCGTTCCTGAAGTGGGTCACCGGCAAGGCTGGCCAGGCAGTATTGAAGGACGGGGATTCCTTTGAATATGCCGTTGGCAAGGATGCAGCATCCAATGCCGCTCTGGTGCCTCTGGCCGATCTGCAGGCGCCGAAGGTCGAACCTTCGAAGCTGAACAGCAAGAAGGTGACGGACCTGATGACGGCAGCGGGCCTGCTGTAACCACAATGCCGGTTAGCCGGCAATGAAATAACTCTGGACACCTCCTGCACAGACATTTGATCTTGCAGGGGGTGTTGTTCGATTCCCCTTCGGGTATGAAGGCCAATCTGGCCGCCGGCGGGTGTTCGTGCATATGAAAGCAAATGTGAATTGTTGTCTACCGGATCAATGAACGGCCAACGTCCCGATGCAGCTGCTGCGCAGCTGGCCTTGGTCCCGCATCATGCCGTGCGTCGCCTGCCGTTTTTATCCGTTTTCGGCCTTGCGGGGCTTGTTGCCCTGCTCAGCCTTCTGCCGCTCGGCTTCGTCATCTGGGTGACCATCCAGACCGGCTGGGATACGGTCGTCACCCTGGTGTTCCGCGCCCGCGTCGGCGAACTCCTGATCAATACGGTGCTGCTGGAAGTCTGGACAATCCCGCTTTCCATCGTTCTGGCGGTCAGCCTTGCCTGGCTGACCGAGCGCACCGACCTGCCCGGCGCCCGCCTGTGGGCGTGGCTGGCGGTTGCGCCGCTTGCCGTCCCGGCATTTGTCCACAGCTATGCCTGGATCAGCATGGCCCCCAGCCTGCACGGCCTGTTCGGCGGCGTGCTGGTTTCCGTTCTGGCTTATTTCCCGTTTCTCTATCTTCCGGTCGCGGCGCAGATGCGGCGTGTCGATCCGGCCATGGAAGATGTCGGGGCATCGCTTGGCCTCGGGCCATGGCGGGTCTTCTTCCGGGTGCTCCTGCCGCAGCTGCGCTTTGCCATTTGCGGCGGCTCCTTGCTGATCGGCCTGCATCTTCTGGCGGAATACGGCCTTTTCGTCATGATCCGCTTCGATACGTTTGCGACAGCCATCGTCGACCAGTTCCAGTCAACCTTCAACGGCCCTGCAGCCAACATGCTGGCCGGTGTTCTGGTGCTGTGCTGCGCCGGTTTGCTGGCGCTGGAAGCGTTGATCCGCGGCAATGAACGCTATGCCCGCGTCGGCTCGGGATCAGCCCGTCCGATCACAAAGTACCGGCTGGGCTGGCTTGCCCTGCCCTGCCTGCTCATTCCGCTGATGACCACGGCGCTGGCGCTGGGCGTTCCGTTCGTGACCCTTGGCCGCTGGCTGATTGCCGGCGGCACGTCGGTGTGGCAGCTGAACGAAATCGGCACTGCCTTCGGGACAACACTGCTGCTGGCCGTTGCCGGGGCCTTGCTGGCCACCGTTGCAGCGACGCCCATGGCATGGCTTTCGGTGCGGGCTCCCGGCCGCATGCAGCGAGCCCTCGAGGCCTGCCATTATTATGTCGGCTCCCTGCCCGGGGTCGTGGTCGCGCTGGCGCTTGTGACGATCACAGTGCGTGTTGTCCTGCCGCTCTATCAGACGGCGGCGACATTGCTGCTTGCCTACGGGCTGCTCTTCCTGCCGCGCGCCCTCGTCGGACTGCGGGCCAGCATCGCGCAGGCGCCTGTCGAACTGGAGCGGGCCGCCATGGCGCTCGGGCGCACGCCGGTGCAGGCGGTCACGCGCATTACCATGCGGCTGGCCGCGCCCGGCGCCGCCGCCAGCGTAGCGTTGGTGGCACTCGGCATTACCAACGAATTGACGGCCACGCTGATGCTTGCGCCCAATGGCACGCGTACATTGGCGACGGAATTCTGGTCGTTGACCAGCGAGATTGATTACGCGGCGGCCGCGCCCTATGCACTGATGATGGTGGTGCTGTCCCTGCCCCTCACGCTCCTGCTGCATGCCCAATCGAAACGGATAATTGGACGATGACCTTTCTCGACATTCGCGGTGTAACAAAACGATACGGTGTCACCACCGCCGTCGATGACGTCACGCTGTCAGTCCCGGCGGGCAGCCGCACGGCGGTTGTCGGACCATCGGGATCGGGCAAGACCACCCTGCTGCGTCTCATCGGCGGGTTCGAAGCCCCGGACAGCGGCCAGGTGACTTTGAATGGCGACGTATTGGCCGAGGGCGCGGCGATCGTTCCGGCGCATCGCCGCAGTGTCGGGTTCGTGACCCAGGATGGCTCGCTTTTCCCGCACCTGACCGTCGCCGACAATATCGGCTTTGGCTTGGACAAGCGCAGTCCCGACCGCAGCCAGCGTATCCTTGCCCTCATGGATATGGTCGAGCTCGACCCCGTCATGCTGAACCGCCGGCCGCATCAGCTTTCCGGCGGACAGCAGCAACGGGTCTCGCTTGCCCGGGCTTTGGCACGCCAGCCCAAGCTGATGCTGCTGGACGAGCCGTTTTCCGCGCTCGACACCGGTCTGCGCGAAAACATGCGCAAGGCTGTTGCTGCGGTTCTGAAAAAAGCCGGCATTACCACCATTCTGGTCACCCACGATCAGGCGGAAGCCCTGTCCTTTGCCGATCAGGTCGCCGTGATGCGGCAGGGCAAACTGGTTCAGGCCGGACCGCCGCGCTCGCTCTATCTAAACCCGTCGGACCGCACGACGGCCTCGTTTCTCGGCGATGCAATTCTGCTTCCGGCGCAGATCGGCAACGGCTGGATCGATTGCGCGTTTGGCCGGTTGAAGGCGCGGACAGCCGAACGGCTGGGCACAGCGGAAATCATGCTGCGCCCGGAACAGCTGAAACTTGTCTCCGTCACCGAGAGCGACGCCGTGGCCGCCCCTGACGGGAATGCCGGGTATGGCAAGGTCGTTGACATCGAATTCGGCGGGGCGGTGTGCACGGTGACGCTTGCCATCATGGGAGACCACGGTTCTTGCAATGGCCAGAGGGCCGCGCCGGTGCTGATAAGATGTTCCGCAGTCAATCTTCCTGCAACCGGGGATCATGTGCGCATTGAAGTCCTTGGCGAGCCGCATATATTTGCTTGATGCGGTTGCTGTTCCGGAATCGGAAAGCGCAACTGCTTAAACAAGCATGCTCCCGGAAGGAACACCCATGCCGCTCTCCATGTACCAGATTTCAGTCCCGGTCTTTATCCGCGGGTTTTCGATCGTCTCGGCGCTGATTGCCAAGGCCGAATCCTATGCGCAGGAAAAGAAGATCGACCCTTCCGTGCTTGTCAGCGCGCGCCTGGCCCCCGACATGCTGCCCTTTTCGGGACAGATCCAACGGGCCAGTGACACGTCCAAGGCGACCATTGCCCGACTGACCGACGTCAAAGTGCCAAGCTTCCCCGACGATGAAGTGAGCTTTGCCGATCTGAAGGCGCGGATAGACAAGACCGTCGCCTTTCTGGAAGGCCTGGACACATCAGTGCTCGATGACAGCGAAAACCGCGAGGTTATCCTGAGCTTTGGTCCGCACAAGGCGCATCTGGGCGGCCATGACTACATGCTGCAGTTCGCGTTGCCGAACTTCTTTTTCCACGTCACCACCGCCCATGACATCCTGCGGCACAATGGGGTTCCCATCGGCAAGCTGGATTATCTGGGCGCCTACAGCAACTAAAAGAGAAGCCGTTAGCGCTGTCTTGCCTTGCGGGCAGCGTAGCGGCGATCGCGTTCCGCCTTGCGCTCGGCCTCATCGGCAACGACGCGGGCGATCCGGTTGCTTGACTCGGCCTGAAGCGCCTTTGCGGCGGCTTCTGCTGCTTCTGCCACGGCTGCCGCTTCCGCAAGCTTGCGGTCCCGTTCTTCCTGCTTTACGCGCTCGCGCTCTGCCTGCCGTGCCGCACGTGCCGCCGCAATGGCTTCCCGTTCCGCACGTTTTGCCTGCACCTCGGGATCAGTGGGCTTTGGTGCTTTTTCGAACTTTTTGAGAAGCAGTTGCTTGGCCTCGGCCGCCGCTTTGCGGCGATCAGCGAATTCATTGAGATGTTTCAAACCGGGGTAGTCCTTGTATGGGTCGTTTTGGATCTGCCGGAGGCGCGCCCGGCACCTGCCGTTTACGCTACAACGCACCGCATCACGCAGCGCCGCAGATAGACTTCCTGTAACCTACCCGGCTCGCCGTGACAATGAAAGCCCCGTCTAAAGACCAATTGAATTATCAAGATTTCCGGCTCATTGTAATATCTGGTGTCGATTGGCAAAAAGAACGTGAAAACCTTCGGGTCACGCACCATATCTCTGGAAACGATCAGGCGTCACAATCTGGCACCACGGACGGACGCCCATGGGAGAGCAACATGGCTCACTTTGAATATCAATTGCATGCCTTTGATCTTGATAGCAAATTTGGTTTTGCTGACGGCAATATGTTCGGCGCGCTGCTGCGCGAAAAACTCGGCAAGCTGGCGCCCAACAAGCGCGAGGTGCTGGTCGAATGCGTCAAACGCTTCCTGCTGCCGGCCATTCCGCGCCGGGTGCAGACAATGATTGTTGCCAAGGGCCATAACCCGATCCGGCTGGTTGCCGGCGAAACCATCGATGATGTCGAAGATGTTACGGTGGGCATCCGGGAAAAGGACGTGCTGCAGATTGCCCGCGAGCTTCTGCGCCGTGTCAAGTCCTAGACGGCTTCACTCCGGTCGCAGATCAAGTGTCCACGTCTGTCCAACAAGGTCGTGGCCGAAAGAATGGTGCCGTTCTTCCTCCACGAGCTTGAATCCGGCTTCCTGATAAATGCGCCGGGCTGAAAGCAGAAAGTCATTTGTCCAGAGGGTTAGCTTGTGATAGCCGACCGCCCGCGCCCGCTCGATGCAGGCGGCAACAAGCGCCGAGCCGATGCCCAATCCCCGCGCTGACGGTTCCACATAGAGCATGCGCAATTTGCCGACCTGCGGGTCGTCCGTGCGCATGAGAAAGACAGACCCGGCAATTTCACCATTCCGGTCGGCAATCCACGCCTGCTCCCGCGCCGGATCGAAATTTGCGATGAACCCGGACATGATGCCGGCAATCAGACCTTCAAACGTCCAATCCAGATTGTATTCCTTGTTGTAAAGATAGGCCTGCCTGTGAACGACCAGGCCAAGATCACCTGCC
This sequence comes from Phyllobacterium sp. MT110, assembly GCF_058792715.1. Classification (NCBI taxonomy): domain Bacteria; kingdom Pseudomonadati; phylum Pseudomonadota; class Alphaproteobacteria; order Hyphomicrobiales; family Phyllobacteriaceae; genus Phyllobacterium; species Phyllobacterium sp. MT110. The sequence continues at coordinate 1,057,218 of NZ_JBXAFE010000001.1, read as the reverse complement.
CTGGGAGCCCGCAACGTGTAGGCCGGCGCCGGGCTGACCGTTTCGGATCGATTGCCCAGTATGGAGCGGATCTCGCGCATGGATTGGGTCAAGCGGCTGACACGGGCTGTATCGAGCGGCGCAAGCACGGCATTGGCCCTCTCGATAGCGCTTCGGTCCAGCGCTGCGAAGGCAGCCTGCCCCTCCGGCGTCAGCGAGAGGATACGCAGCTTGGCGTGATCGGTGCTCACCGTGCTGCTGACAAGCTGGCGCGCTTTGAACCGTGCCAGTATCCGGCTGATCTGCGCGGTGTCCATATCGAGTATCCGCGAGAGGTCGGCAGCCGTTTTGACGGTGTCATTGTTGGCAAGTTCATAGAGAATGCGCGCTTCGGGAAGCGAAAACGGACTGTCGGTCAGATGCTCATCCAGCAGGCCGATAATGTGGGTATAGAAGCGATTGAACGTGCGTATTTCTGCGACCGGTTCCGACATCGGCCCATTCCTTTGCTGTTGACTGGCTTTAGTATTGACTCAGTCAACATTAAAAGGCAAGCGGTTGTCGTGCACAAACGGAAAGTGCCCGCGAACGGGCACCTTCATTGCCGGCGTGACTGGTCAATCAGTCAACGGCGACCATGACGTCGGAAGCCTTGACGACGGCATAGGCATTGTCGCCAACCTTCAGCTGCAACTCGTCAACGGCTTCGTTGGTGATTGATGCCGTGACGATTGAACCGCCGACATCGATGCGGACATGGGCCGTCGTTGCTCCCTTGGTCACTTCGACAACTGTCCCTTTCAGCCGATTGCGTGCACTGATCTTCATGGCGTTTCTCCTGTTGTTTGCCGCACTTTAGACGGGCGAATGCTGTTTACAAGAAGCAAAGGAAAAAGGCCCGGAAAACCGGGCCTTTTCTGCGTTCTCCCAAGAAAATTCATCGTCCGGCGAGTGCCTTGCCTTCCCGGTCAAGCGCGCTGAATTCCTCATCGGAAAGGCTGATCCTTGCGGCATCGACGTTTTCCTCAAGGTGTTTGACCTTGGATGTTCCCGGTATGGGCAAAATGACCGGGCTGCGCTTGAGCACCCATGCCAGGGCGATCTGGCCCGGCGTCGCCTTGTGACGGGCAGCGATGGTGTCCAGCAACGAGCCTGGCTTTGCCAGGTCACCCGCAGCCAGCGGGAACCAGGGTATGAAGCCGATTCCGTTCTGCGTGCAGTATTCCACGACATCCTCGCTTGCGCGATCAACGAGATTGTAGCGGTTCTGCACCGTTGCCACTTTGAAGAATTTCGAAGCGGCCTTGATCTCTTCAACGGACACCTCGCTCAGTCCGGCGTGGCGGATCACACCCGTGTCGAGCAGCGATTTCACAGCGCCGAACTGTTCGTCACGCGGTACTTTCGAGTCGATCCGGTGCAATTGCCAGAGACCGATCTGATCAACACCAAGCTGGCGAAGGCTCTTATGCGCCTCGTCGATCAGGTATTTCGGATCGCCCTTCGGCGTCCAACGGTCCGGTCCCTCGCGCGTAAGACCAGCCTTCGTGGCAACGAGAATGTCGCCATAGGGATGAAGGGCTTCCTTGATCAGAAGTTCTGAAACATCCGGACCATAGGAATTTGCCGTATCGATGAAGTTCACGCCAAGTTCCGGCAGGCGCTGCAAGGTGCGAATGGCTTCCGGCTTGTCGGCAGGCTCCCCCCAGATACCACGGCCAGTGACGCGCATGGCGCCAAAGCCAAGACGATTGATTTCGATATCACCGCCAATTCTGAATGTACCGGATTGGGATGCAATGGATTGGGACATTGTCACAGTTCTTTCGTTTGAATTGGAGTATTCGATGAAAGTCAGGAACGTCGGTTGCGCACGGAATGCGCGCAAGATCGTGAACGCACGCCACGGTGCGTCCTTGATACATATAGACCGCAACGGCAAAAGTTTAAGGTTTGAAGAAGCGCCCGCTCTCTTTACTCGTCACGAGATCGGCCAACAATTGCCATTGGCCGACACCCGAACGGCTTCATTCTAATTGAAATAGAAGGCGTAAGAGGCGAAATTTCCCTCGAAGATCGCCGTGATCTGGTTCCATTCGCCGCTGCTCATCACCGGGCCGTCCTGAAGATACGGCACGGCAGCCGGACCGGTGAGCCAGAGGATGAAATCAAACGGCCCTGGATCGTCGAAAACCTTGGCCAGATTGATGCCTTTGTCAAAGCGCCAATGGGGAACGAGGATCTTGCCATCCAGGGCCGCCTCGAATTGCGACAATACCGCGAGCCAGGCCTGGATGCGCTCCTGCGTGACATTGAAGGATGGCAGCACACCGCTCTTCTGCTTCGGGCCGGGCAGCCATTCGTGGTCGTCGTCGGTTTCCTTGTCGATGAGGGCCCAGGTTTCCCGGTTGAGTGCAATCACCTTCTTCAGATGAACGCGCACCTCGCTCCACATCGCCTTGTCGGCAACCGGCCAGCGGATGGTGTGAATGAGGGTTATGAAATCAGCGATGTCATCGGCCTGTGCCTTGTTCACCCCGAACATCGTATATTCGTCCGCGCCCCTGCCATTGACGGCCGACATGGTCGAGACAGCACGGGGAAACACCACGCTGAAGCTGCTGTTCCAGCTTTCGGAAAAATCATGGGAAAGCCATGCCTTGGCGACGGCCATCAGCAGATTGTCATAACCTTGCAGCCATTTCGCATCGGCGGTGTCGAAGCCGACAATGAAAGGCAGGGGATCGCCGTTTTCATTGGTATCCGAAATGGCACGGCCGATATGGTCTTCCGGCCCAACCTTGCCATCGCCGTTCCAGTCAAACCGGGCAACAGAAAGATCGACCTTCAACTTTGCCGGCTTGTCGCCAACGGCGGCAAGTGCCTTGTCGGCAGAATCGAGATCGGCAATGAACGTTGCGAGAATACCGCGGAATTGCTCATAGGTGATGGGTTCCGGATTGCCGTTTCTGGCGATTTGGCTGGCGCCCAGCCCCAGATACAATTCATAGCCATCCGATTTCGAACCAAATCCATGTTTGAAAAGCGATTGCGCCAGCTTTTCGAACGCGCGGGCGGTGCGCACAAGGCCCAGGCCCAGCTGCGCATCGGCATTGTTCGTCGCTTTCGCCGCCAAGGCCAGCAGTTGCTCATCGGCCTCGCCGATACGGCCATTGGCAAGATATTTCTGGAACAGCTCGGTCGCGGCATTGTCCGCCCGCGCTGCTGCTGAAAAAGCGAAGCAGGCAAAACTTGCCGCCATGATCAGGGAAATGAGTTTTTTCACGCAGATTTTCCGTTGTTGATGACATCGAACAGCGGATTGATAGGCCGGCGGAAAGCAAAAGTCTGTAAAATACAATCTTGTGGTGTGTTTATTCACCTATAGATTGCAACTTTCAGCGTGGCTGATCGTCATCCCTGGCAAAAAATGCCGTCTTTTCTGCCTCTGATTGCAGCACTTCCTGAGCCCGGTCAAGCGCGCGCATGGCGGCAAAAAGCACCTCCCGATCATGCTGGTGCGCCTCGAACAGCGCAACAAAGGCCGGGTTGGTGATTTCATGCGGTTTTGGTGCAGCTTTAGCCCGGTTCAAGCTGTCATCGGCGGTGCGCCTGGCCTTCTCCACGTGATGTCTGGCCGCATCAACATCCGACAAGCTCTTGAAATACTGGCTCATTGTGCGCTTTACCGCTTTCGATGAACGCCCGGCTGCGCTGGAGAGCAAAGCCTGCCTGCTCTGCTCTTCCAACGTATTCTTGCCGGCGCGGCCGGCAGATTTGCTGTTCAGGTCGGACACGTTTTTCATGGGCCATTCTTTGACGATTGGCCACAGCATAGGGCATGGCACCCCATGCTGAAACGAAAGCACGGTTAAAACTCCCGTCAAAACGGGCACCGGATTCCGGTTCTGCCACCTGTGCTAGAACCAGATTGCGCTTTGCCCGTCTCCCAACTCTGTGGGAGGCGGTCTGTCGATTCGCCTCGCGCCTGTCATCGCGAGGGTCTATGGGCGGCGGTCAATGCGAAATGCGGCGTCCCAACCGAGCGCATGGCGGGCTTTCCCGCTGTTGGCGACAACGTCCGTCTCGGTAACATTGTAGGCACCGCTTGCTCCGCGCTCGATAGCCTTGAGTGCTGCGCTGGCGGCCGCATCGACATGGACGCGCAAATCCGGATTGGCCGGCATGTCGACGCCGGTCCCCGGCCCGTAGAAAAAGCCGTAGCGCAGGACAATGCCCTCCATGCCGGGCTCGTTCAACACAGCCTGTTCCATGGCCGCGACACCGGCGACAGTCGTTGCACGGGGTTCTTCCGCGTGCAGATCAAGCGGATCCGTCTCGATGAACACACCGGGTTTCGGCGCGTAGGCCCAGGCGATACTCTGCGCGATGATACGCCCGACACCCGCGGCTTTTGCCGCCTGTACGAGATTGGCGGTTCCCTCGCTGCGGATGCGGGCATTGCGGCTGATGAAATCCTTCATCGCCGCTGGACTGACACCATGCGGCAAATCCGTGAGCTGATGTATGATCACATCGGGCTCGGCCTCAGCAACAACGGATTTGAGTTTTTCGGCGTCAAAAACATCGACAATGGCCGGCTCAACCCCGATCTGGCGCAAGGAAGCGGCCTTCTCGGCGCTTCGCGTGGTGCCGGTCACCACATATCCGGCCTCCACCAACAGCGGTGCAAGCCGCCTGCCAACCGCGCCGCTGGCGCCTGCGAGAAAGATTTTCCTGATCATGTGTCTGTCTCCTGTCATTGCCTGCAATTCGTCTTGCGCCACCAAGACGAGACAGCCCAATCGAACGTGACATGCCCCTCACACTTTTCGACCTAGACGGGTTCGAGCATGCCAAACCAGGCAACCAGCCCGAGCACGACAATGCCCAGTGCGATCTCCGTCAGGGTTCCGAGCCGTATGGCGCGTATGGAACCTGCCTCGCTGGTGCGCATGCGCGGCACGAAAACATACCGGTTGATCAGGGCCAGTCCGGTCAGCACCACAACCAGAATGATCTTCAGCACCAGCAAGGCCTGATAGGGGGATGTCCAATCAGCCGGCAGACGTCGAAGGACAAGCGTGGTATTGACCACGCCGGATGCGATCACCAATGCGACGGCCGCATGACCGGCCGACGAAAACCGCATGAGCGCCGTTCGCGCGGCCCCACGCCATTCCACCTGGCGCAACCGGCCAAGGATCAGCACGACCGGTATCAGCGCTCCGATCCACGCGCCGCCCGAGAGCACATGCACCATATCGTTGAAACGGTGGGCCGCGCCGATCCAACCCTCCCGCATTGTGGCATGGCCGGAAAATGCCAGGCTTGCCAGGAGCAGCCCCGAAGCCATGGCAAGAGCGATGCGCGCGCGGGGTGGCGACAGAGCCAATGCGGGCAACAAAAGCAGCGCCGCCGCGACCTGTATCGCCCAGCCGCGGCCGACACTTGTCTCAAGCAGCACGTCCCGGATGGTTCCGAGATCGACGGCATCGCTCCAGCCCTGCCCGATCATTCCAGCCTGCAGCGGCAGCGCGGCAAAGATCGTTCCGATAGCCAGAAAGACCGCGATCCCGCTCGCAGGACGCAGGCGCTCCCCGATCTCCAGCGCCAGGGGTTTGGGCACAAGCAGTGCGAGGTAGGCAAACGCGCCCCACAGGAACATCGTGGACGTATTGTGCACGAACCTGCACAGAACAAGCGTGGTCTCCAACCCCATCAGGGTTTGACGGTGAATGTATAGCTGCCCTTGGTCTTGTGACCGTCGGTGGAAAGTGCGGTCCAGTTCACGGTATATTCCCCCGACGCGAGGGGTGCCGACAGCGGAATGACCAGTGTCTTGTGGTTGTTGATCGACAGTTTGGCCTGCCCCGTCGATATGGTCGCCTTGCCCGGGCCGGTGATCGTTGCACCTGAGAATTTCAGGTTCAAACCCTCGGAAAACGTCAGATCGATCTCGACGGGCGAGACCTTCATGATGGCGTTTTCGGCCGGAACTGCCGATTCAAGATGGGCGTGCGCCAATACCTGCCCCAACAGGCCGGCATTAAGGACCGTTGCGACAGCAAAAATACGAATGAGCCGTGACATGAGAACTCCTGTGAGCGGGCGGATTTGACGGATCCGGAGAAAGGGTGCGACCGCGCGGCGAAAGCTAAGCCTGATTTTTGCCGGGATCATGGCAGAATCCCTGTGGGGCGCGACGGCACGCAGGCGGCAGCGCGTAGCATCCACCGGCGGCCGTCGCTGCTCATTTCCGTACAGCTGCGCGGCTCGACATCGATGCGCCAGAATGCGGAATCCGGTGCCTGCAACACGCTCAGAACAGCGGCGCGAATGACGGAAGCGTGTGTTACCACGACTGTGTGACCGCCATCATGCATATGCGCGCTCATCCAATCTGCAATCCTGACGAGAAAATCATGGATGGATTCGCCGCCATGCGGGGCCGAGGCGGGATTGTTCATCCAGTCCGTCACATCGTCCGGGTGAGCTTCGTGGACAGCGGCGAGTGTCCTCCCCGCCCATTTCCCGTAATCGATATCCGCCAACGCCGCATCGACAACGGATTCCAGACCCAGGGCATCGGCGGTTTGCCGGGCGCGCAGCGCCGGACTGGTCAAAACATGGTGCGCGCGGCGCAAATGCCCGGCAATGGCCTGCAGGTTTTGGGCTTCCCCGGGTTCAAGCGCTTCGTCGGCGGGGAAAGCACCTGTGCGGACCGCCGGTGTGGCGCCATGGCAAACAAGGGTCAACCGCGTGGCTCTGGCCAAAATATCCCTCAAAACCCTCAGGAGAAAACCGTAAACAGCCTGCAGACCGTTCATTGACAGTCTGCGGCGCGCACAGATATAACCGTGCTGTTGCGAGTTTGGAAGCCGGTGAAATTCCGGAGCGGTCGCGCCACTGTAATTAATCAGTCCTTTTTCACTGATTGAAAGCCAGACCCTGGCCGCAACATCATTTATTCCGTTAGTGAACGCGTCATTCTGGGAGAAAATTCATGTCCGATATCGCTCTTACGCCGTCAGCAGGCGTCACGCCCATTCCTCTTGGCGAAGTCTTGCCCTGGGCCATTTTCGGCGGGCTGATCATGCTGCTCGCAATCTATTTCATTGGTGCGGAAGAAGGTGCGATGTCGCTCTTCTCGGGCATGTATGTGCACGAATTCGTTCATGACGGCCGCCATCTCCTCGGTTTTCCCTGCCACTGAGGAAACGAAACAATGACAAGAGATCTTTTGATCCGCGGCATGATCGCAGGGGTCATCGCCGGGTTGTTGGCGTTCGGGTTTGCCCGGGTATTCGGCGAACCGCAGGTTGATCATGCCATTGCCTTCGAGGAAAAGATGAGCCAGGCGGCCGGCGCAGCGGCTGAACCGGAGCTTGTCACACGGGCGACACAGGCCGGCATCGGCCTGTTTACCGGCATTGTCGTCTACAGTGCCGCACTTGGCGGATTGTTCTCCCTGGTCTTTGCCTTCGTGCATGGCCGGGTCAGTTCCCTCAGCCCGCGTAGTACGGCGGCCCTGCTGGCGCTCGCAGGTTTTGTGGCAATTGTTCTCGTTCCCTGCATCAAGTACCCGATGAATCCGCCTGCGGTTGGCAGCCCGGATACCATCGGGGCCAGAACGGAACTGTTCTTCGTCATGCTGGTGGTTTCGCTCGGTGCCCTTGCGGCGGCTGTGGGTCTGGCAAAGCGCCTTTATGCCCAGCACGGCGCATGGAACGCGACATTGATGGCCGGTGCAGCCTATGTCGTGTTCATTGCGCTGGTGCAATACGCGCTTCCCGCCATCAATGAAGTTCCCGAACAGTTCTCACCGACCGTTCTCTGGAATTTCCGCGTCGCATCGCTGGGCATCCATGTGATCGTCTGGACAACGCTTGGTCTGCTCTTCGGCGCTTTGGCTGAACGGGTTCTGGCCGGACAGCGTCCGCGCTATCGCCTGCATGCGGCACGCTGAGCGCAGTCGCGCCATTTCTGAACGCCCGCGGGCGTTCAGGCTTCCGCTGCCGATGGGACTGTCATGAGACCGCAACGCTTCGATATCCCCATGGGATGCCCGGCAGGCTGGCTTCTGGCTCTGGTCGCATGCCTGTTCATGCTGCAAACCGCAAGCGGATGGGCGCACCGCAGCAGCGCCGGTACCGATACGTCGGGCATTTCCATTCCAAGCCTGTCCCATGGTGAAATGGCGGTTATCGCCGACTACCGCAAGCCGATCCTCGATCTGGCGGCCCGCATGACCCGCACCGATGAGAAATTCCGGCGGCTGCTGAACTACACCAATATCCAATACAGCTATTGTCTCTGGGGCATTGTCCCCGGCAGCATTGCGGATGAGCAAAGCCCGTTCAATGCCTGTTCGCACGCCTATCTTGCTGCGACGAAGGCTGTGCTTGTGTATATGCGTGACATGCCTGAACACCGGGACGCCGTCAGTACCCTGGTCTCCGATCTCGATGCCACACTTGTGCACAATGGCGGCTCTTTCGTCATGTGCCAGTATAGCGGCGATCCCTACAACACGGCTGACATCATCAGACCGCGTTGGGGCGATGTGCCTGGACACCTGACCAGCCTGTTTTCCTTCCTGGGATTCGCGATGCTGCTTGCTTCGGCGGTTTTTGCCCTCATCCGTCTGACACGCCCGCCACGACAGCCCGTCAACGCCTGATCAAGGCTATGGCCTTTAGGTCACACCGCGCATGTCTTGCCGCCAAACCCCAGATCGCCCTTTCCGCTGTGCGCGACTTGACGTAAGCCTGCTGTCCAGATCGTTTTGACCGTTTGAACGTTACTGCATTCCCTGCCCAAAGACGCTGAGAACCAAGGACACTTCATGCCCTCCTTTGATTATATCCGCCCCATCCTGCTGCTGCTCGGCTCAAATGTTTTCATGACATTTGCCTGGTATGGCCATCTCAAATTCGCGGACCGGCCGCTTTTCCTGGTCATCTTCATCAGCTGGATGATCGCCTTTGCCGAATACTGCCTTGCGGTACCGGCGAACCGCTACGGTCACGAGATCTATTCGGCCGCCCAGTTGAAGACCATCCAGGAAGTGATCACGCTTCTGGTCTTTGCCGGGTTTTCAGTGATGTATCTTGGTGAAAAAATCACGATCAACCACCTCGTCGGCTTCGCCATGATCTGCGGCGGCGCATTCTTCGTGTTCAAGGGGCCGCTCTAGGATCAAGTGGCCGTGCTGGGCTTGATGGCTCAAGCAGGAAGTATAGTTAGTCAGATAATTATACGATCGATAACGGGCAAAGACCACTTGCTATCCGTGGTGCGGCGTGCGATTGCGGCTATTTTCTGGAAATGCGGAGCGAGGATAGAACCGATTTCAACCGGATTCACGGAAGCCCGCCGATCGCCTCGGCCGGCATTCTTCCCCACAAAGGAAGTCATCAACAACGCGCCGCATTTATTTCTTGACTATTATAATCATATTTATCAATAATGTGTGATATTTAGAGCATTTAATACGCAGAATCCCATTCTCCCGGCCTGATTCAAACGTGATGACGTCCTTTGTTTTTTGCGTCTGTCCCGTATGAATTGGCGAAGTGGATTTTCATTTTGATGATTTTATTTTTAACAAGGAGATTTGAGCATGCCTGAAACGATAGTCTTGAAACCAATCATCATTAAAGCTTGGGAAGACAGTAGTCCCGGCAATTCATTCACCGGTTGGGCGGGGAGTAGACAGGGGGAAGTTCGCGCGTGGAACGACACGTATGATTCACGCACCACAGGATGATGCAAGAGTTGTTCACAAGAACAGTAAATCTCTTGCCGGGCACGAACTATGACATATCAATGCCAGGCTCCATTCCCATCTCCTGGGAGGGGCATTGATGCGGAAACTATTGAAATGGGTCCTGGGCGTAACGGGGACCATCGTGGCGGTGGTGTTCTTGTTTGCCGTATTTGTCGTCTATGGCATCCCATTGCTCAGGGACAGAACAACGCAATGCCCGGAGATGCCAACCGCAACAGTTAAGTACGGCATACTTTCTTACGTCACTAAAATTGCAAAAAATGGCTTTCAGTACGATGATCTCGAACTGGATGAGGATTTTGGATACAATTCTGGCATCCGCGGCTGGGAAGTCACGGTTTACGTTAAAAGTGATGGCAAGCGCATAGGACGATACTTCGCCACAATGGCCTGCGATGAAAGAGTAGAGCTTTCAGTTGATCAGACATTCAAGGCTGAATAAATGCAAAAACGGGATCGTACACGCGTACGATCCCGTTTGTACAAAATAGCAAGCTCTGGGAAAACCAACATTTAAATCCGCCGCTCAATCAGCGAACTGATGAATCAACGGCCCAGATCGTTCTTGGTGTTCTTGTAGATGTTCACACCCAGCTCGCGGATTTTCTTGCGCAGCGTGTTGCGGTTGAGCCCGAGCAGTTCCGCTGCTTTGATCTGGTTGCCATGGGTAGCGGTCAGGCATGAGAGGATGAGCGGGTATTCCACTTCCTCCAGCACGCGCTGGTAGAGCCCGACCGGCGGCAGATCATCGCCATAGGAGAGGAAGTAGCGCTGCATGTTGAGTTCCACCGCCTGAGCGATAGTGATGTCCTCGTTGGACATCGACGTCGAGGACGGTTCCGCCGGCCGCAGGTCGGCCTTGAGTTCCGCCTCGATTACATCCGCATTGATTTCTTCCTGCGGATAAAGCGCGGCGAGACGGCGCACCAGATTTTCCAGCTCGCGCACATTGCCGGCCCAGGGATAGCGGCGCATCAGGTCGAGGCCATCGGCGGTGATGCGTTTTTCCGGCAGGCCGTCCTTTGCCGCCATCTTGAAGAAATGCCGGACGAGATCGGGAATATCCTCGCCGCGCTCACGCAGCGGCGGCAGGCGCAGCGGCACCACGTTCAGACGATAATAGAGGTCCTCGCGGAACATGCCCTGATTGATCAGCGTCCGCAGATCCTTGTTTGTCGCGGCCACGATGCGTACATCGGTCTTGATCGGCGTCCGCCCGCCCACCGTCATATATTCGCCCTGCTGCAGTACGCGCAGCAGGCGTGTCTGTGCTTCCATCGGCATATCGCCGATTTCATCGAGGAACAGCGTGCCGCCATCCGCCTGTTCGAAGCGGCCGCTCGACCGGTTCTGCGCACCGGTGAACGCGCCCCGTTCATGGCCGAACAGTTCGGATTCGATCAGGTCGCGCGGAATGGCAGCCATGTTGATGGCGACGAACGGCCCCTTGCGGCGACGGCCATACTCATGCAGCGCCCGCGCCACCAACTCCTTGCCCGTGCCGGATTCACCTGAAATCATTACGGTCAGGTCGGTCTGCATCATGCGGGCAAGAACGCGGTAGATATCCTGCATGGCAGGGGAGCGGCCCACCAGAGGCATGGTATCCGGCTGTTCTTCATTGGCCCATTTTTCCGGCTTTTTCTTCGGTTCAGCCAAGGCACGGCCGACAATGCTGACAAGCTCGGTCAGATCGAATGGCTTTGGCAGATATTCATAGGCCCCCGCCTCGGAAGCGCGGATCGCCGTCATGAAAGTGTTCTGCGCGCTCATGACGATAACAGGCAGATCGGGGCGCGATTTCTTGATGCGTGGCAGAAGGTCGAAAGCATTTTCATCGGGCATCACCACATCGGTGATGACAAGATCGCCGTCACCGGCGGAAATCCAGCGCCACAGGGTGGCTGCATTGGAGGTGATGCGCACATCGTAACCGGCACGTGACAGCGCCTGATTGAGGACTGTTCTGATTGCCGCGTCGTCATCCGCAACGAGAATGCTGCCCAAGCTCATGATCAGAATCCTGCCTTTTTCGATATAATCATTTCATCCGCATGGTCGTCGTCCGACGGATCGCTCTGCCATGCGGGCATCAGAATGCGGAATGTCGTCTTGCGCGGTACGGAATCGCATTCGATGACACCGCCATGATCGCCAACGATTTTTGCAACGAGCGCCAGGCCGAGACCCGAGCCGTTCGGCTTGGTCGTGATGAACGGATCAAAGAGATGCGGCATGATATCCGGTGAAACGCCTGAACCGGTATCCTGCACGCAGAATTCGAGTGGCAGGGATACCCGGTTGCGGATGCCCGGAATCGACAGGCGGATACCGGGGCGAAAGGCGGTCGACAGCGTGATCTCGCCCGGCTCGCTCGTGCCGATGGATTCCGCCGCATTCTTCACCAGATTCAGGAACACCTGTACCAGCTGATCACGATTGGCAAAAACATAAGGCAGCGACGGATCATAATCCTCATGGAACTTGATGTGGCTGGCAAAACCGTTTCTGGCGATGGCTTTGACGTGATCCAGCACGACATGGATGTTCACGGCCTCACGCTCGATCGGGCGCTCGTCGGAAAACACTTCCATGCGGTCGACAAGCGAGACGATCCGGTCGGTCTCGTCGGTGATCAGCCGCGTCAGCGCGCGGTCATCATCGTTGAGACCGGTTTCCAGCAGCTGCGCCGCACCGCGAATACCCGACAGCGGGTTCTTGATTTCGTGCGCCAGCATGGATGCAAGGCCGGTCACCGAGCGGGCAGCGCCGCGATGGGTCATCTGCCGGTCGAGCTTTTCCGCCATTGACCGCTCCTTGAACAGGATGACGATCGATCCCGGCGCTTCGCTGACCGGCGTGACGTAGAGATCGACAATGCGATCCTGTCCGAGGCGCGGCGACGAAACATCGACGCGATATTCATTGACGGGCGACGGGCTTTCCCGCACCTGCTTGACCAGAGCCAGCAACGGGCTGCCGAATGGCAGCAGCATTTCCAGCGTGTTACGGCTCAATATGCTGGCGCTGGAGCGGAAAAACGCTTCCGCATCGGAATTGGCATAGGAAATATGCCCGCTTTCATCGAGCATGATCACCGGATGGCGGATCGCATTGAGAACGATCCCGGCCAGTTTGTCGTCCATCGCAACATTGTCTGCCGATGTCATCATGCAACCTTCTTCATGTCATGTTCGTCCGGCCGCGCGAGTGCGGCATGCAGGCGCCCGGCAACCAGACGCGGATTGGTTTCGGTCATGATCGACGCGCGTTCAGCCGCGCTGATATCGACACCGTGCTTTTCCAGATACCAGCCGAGATGCTTGCGCGCATGGCGAATGCCGGTCGGCTCGCCGTAATGGGCCAGCATCGCCTCGTAATGCGCGACCGCATAATCGGCGATCAAGCCTGTGTTCTGCCCGGTCTGCACGCCATGAACGATCGTCCCGGGCAGCCAGGGCTGCCCATAGGAGCCACGTCCGACCATGACCGCATCGGCTCCCGACGCCTCGAGAATGCCATTGGCATCGTCGCGGTTCAACACATCACCATTGGCAACAAGCGGGATGGAGACGGCCGCCTTGACGGCACGGATGGCATGCCAGTCCGCCTTGCCCTCATAGAACTGGCAGCGCGTGCGCCCATGCACCGTCACCATCTGCACACCTGCCTGTTCGGCACGGGCGGCAAGTTCCGGCGCATTGATCGTGTCGTCATCCCAGCCCAGGCGCATTTTCAGCGTCACGGGAATATTTACCGCACCAATGGTCGCCTCGATCAGCGTCAGGGCATGGTCGAGATCGCGCATCAGGGCTGAACCGGAAAAACCGCCCGTCACCTTCTTGGCCGGGCAGCCCATATTGATATCGATGATATGCGCGCCCTCGCCTTCGGCAATGCGCGCGGCTTCCGCCATCCACTTCGTTTCGCGTCCGGCGATCTGCACCACATGGGTGCCGAGACCGTCTCCGCGCAGCCGCAGCAGGTTGCCGCGCTCGCGCGTGCACAGCTCGGCGCTGGCAACCATTTCGGACACGACCATGCCTGCGCCGGCCTTCCACGCCAGCTGGCGGAACGGCAGGTCGGACACACCGGACATCGGCGCAAGGAACACCCGGTTACGCAGCTGCACGCCGCCTATCTCGAGTGGTTGATTCAGATCGATCACGTCACTATTGCCTGTTTCGTATGCAATTTTCCAATCGCCTATCCTTTAGACAGGAACACCGGACTAGGCAAGGCAAAGAGCACCTCGAATGGACGAGATTTCGTTTAAACCTCTGGTCTTTCGCCTCGGCAAGAGGTAACGCAGTCTGGAGTTACGGAGAGAAGTGTGGCGGCAGGTACAAACGACAAGCAGATGCGGGTGGCAGCCGTCATTGTGGCGGCTGGTCGCGGGGAACGCGCGGGCCAAAGCGTTGAAGGACCAAAGCAATACCGCAAGATCGGCGGTGAAGCGGTTCTGGCGCATACGCTGCGGGCCTTTCTCGGCTGCCCGTTCATCGACGATGTCGTCGTGGTCATCCACAAGGAAGACGAATCCCTCTTCGCCCAGGCGGCAGGAGACTATGCGGCACGGGTCACATGCGTAACCGGAGGGCCGACGCGGCAGGAATCAACCCGGCTTGGCCTGCTCGCCCTGAAGGACCAGGCGCCGGACCACGTGCTCATCCATGACGGCGTGCGGCCGTTCATCTCCGCCGACCTGCTCGAGCGGGTTATTTTCAACCTGACGCCGCATATCGGTGTCCTGCCGGTGCTTGCCGTCTCCGATACGCTGAAAGCAGCGGGCCATGATGCCATGGTCAGCGCCACGGTGCCGCGCGCCGGGCTTTATGCGGCACAGACGCCGCAGGCCTTCCCCTATGGGCCGATCATGGCGGCGCATGATGCGGCGTTTGCCATCGGCCGTTCCGATTTCACCGATGATTCCGCCATTGCCGAGTGGCAGGGCCTGCCGGTGCGGATTGTCGAGGGATCGGCTGACAATACCAAACTCACCTGGGCAAAGGATATCGATATGGCTGATGACCGTCTGTCGCAAAGGCATGCCGCCTTCCCGGATGTGCGCACGGGCAACGGCTATGACGTGCATTCTTTCGAGCCCGGCAATGGCGTGACGCTCGCCGGCGTCTTCATCGAACATGACCGCAAGCTCAATGGCCACTCCGATGCGGATGTTGCCTTGCATGCACTGACCGATGCTTTGCTGGCCACGCGCGGCGCGGGGGATATCGGCACGCATTTCCCGCCGTCCGACCCGCAATGGAAGGGTGCCGCCTCGCATATTTTCGTCGAGCATGCCGTGAAAATCGTCAAGGCGGCGGGCGGGCGCATCGCCAATGCAGATATCACCCTGATCTGCGAGGAACCGAAAGTCGGCCCGCACCGCGAGGCGATGACCGCGGCCCTGTCGAAAATGCTCGGGATTACGCCCGATCGCGTGTCGGTCAAGGCGACGACCAATGAAAAGATGGGCTTTATCGGCCGCAAGGAAGGCATCGCCGCCATCGCCACGGCATCGGTGATCTATCCGGGAGGATTGCCGGAATGAGCGGACTGATTGCAGAGGCAAAAGCCATCGCGGTTCTGCAAGCCTGCCGCGCCAGGGGCATTCTGCTGGCCACGGCGGAATCCTGCACCGGGGGGCTGATTGTGGCATCGCTCACCGATATCGGCGGGTCATCCGATGTGGTGGATCGCGGCTTCATCACCTATTCCAACGAAGCCAAACACGCGATGCTCGGCATTCCCATGGAAGTGATCGCTGCCCATGGCGCCGTATCGGAGGAAGTGGCGCTGGCCATGGCCGCGGGCGCATTGCAACACTCCCGCGCCGGCATTGCCGTGGCGGTGACGGGTGTTGCAGGTCCGGGCGGCGGATCGGCGGCCAAGCCGGTTGGTCTCGTCTGGTTCGGCGTCGCTCTCAAGGGTCAGGCGCCGCAGGCTGTGCGGCATGTTTTTCCCGATCAGGGGCGCGCGGGCATCCGGCAAAACGCCGTCGAAACGGCGCTCGATCTGGTGTTGAAGACGATCGCCTGACGTCAGGTGCGCGACACTCGGAACGCCATGCCGATGGAATCCGGCGTCACCGGCTCGAAGCCGAATTTTGCATAGAGATGTTTGGCCGGGCCATCGGCGATGAGGCTGACATAGGCGCCATCAGGCGCTTCCGCCGCCACATGGTCCATCAGCGCAGCCATGATCTTCTTGCCAAGCCCGCGCGCCTGATGGGCGGGATCAACCGCAATGTCCACTACCTGATAGAAGCAGCCGCGATCCCCGACGATGCGGCCCATGCCGACTGCCTTGCCGTCCAGTGTCACCGTCACGCCGCAGACCGTGTTGGGAAGACCGATGAGAGCCGCCTCACGGCTCTTCGGACTCAAACCGGAAATCACCCGCAACCGGCAATAGTCGTCAACGGATGGTGCTTCCCCGTGAAGGGTGTAATCGGGCTCAACGCCACTCATCATTCTCTCCCAAGCTGGTTGCGCCGCAGTTCTAGCTGAATCGTCCCGCTGCGATCAATCATCCGATGCGCGGAAACTTGCCATTCTTGACATCATCACCGCCAGCATGGGATATCGGTTCCATGATCGAGCATGACGTTTTGATTGTTGCGCGGGTTGCCGGCATCCCAACAGGCGGGATGCAGGGACTTCGTGCACGCTGATCCAAAAGCGCAACGCGTCACCAGCAAACCCCGCCGGCAACGGACGGGGCTTTTTTATGGTGCGCGCCGTCCATCGGCATCAAGATGGAGAACACGATGACACAGAATATCTATGACACGCCGGCCTTCTTCGAAGGCTACAGCCAGTTGGGCCGCTCGGTGGGCGGTCTTGCGAGCGCTGCCGAATGGCCTGCCCTGCAGGCGCTGATGCCAGACCTTCACGGCCTGCGCGCCGTGGATCTTGGTTGCGGTTTTGGCTGGTTTGCCCGCTGGGCGCGCGAGAACGGTGCCGCAGAGGTGCTGGGCCTCGATGTTTCGGAAAACATGCTGGCGCGGGCGCGATCAATGTCGACAGATGCGGCCATTCGTTATGACAGAGCCGATCTGGAGGTGCTTGACTTGCCCGAGGCAGCGTTTGATCTTGCCTACAGTTCACTCACCCTGCATTATATCGACAATCTGGCCGGGCTGTTCCGGACCGTTCACAAGGCACTCGTTCCTGGCGCGACATTCATCTTCTCGACGGAACATCCCATCTTTATGGCACCATCCCGTCCCGGCTGGTCGATTGATGCGGAAGGCCGCAAATCCTGGCCCATCGACGGCTATCTGGTCGAGGGACCGCGTGTGACCGACTGGCTGGCCAAAGGCGTCATCAAACAGCATCGGACAATCGGCACCATCCTCAATCTGCTGATGAAGGCGGGTTTCACCATCTCCCACGTGGAAGAATGGAAGCCGACGAAAGAACAGATCATCGCGAGGCCCGAGCTTGCCGAGGAGCTGGAGCGGCCGATGTTCCTGCTGGTTGCCGCACAGCGCTAAAAGCCGCAAGACGCCGTTTAATCGGGAGAAATCCGGGGGCTTCCAATGGCGCCCCGATTTTGATACGGCTCAGCGCGGAAGAGTTTTTGCCCCGCCTGGAGTCTCATTTTGCCATCGTAAAGACCGGTCTCGCCTGTATTACCCTGTGCTGCTGACGACGCGCGTTGCGTTCCGGCAGTGCTGACACATGTTCAGCGGGTGGCAGAGTTAGAGGCCGGTTGGCAATTCAAGCGTGTGCTTTGCGCAGACGCATCGGCCCAAAACTCTTCCCATCCCCGAACACGCCACACCGCGCTCAGTCCATGACTGTCTGACAGCCTTCTTGCTGAACTTCCAAAAGGAAGATCAAGACGGCATGTCCAATACTCTCTGTGTCCAATGGACCATTGTTCCACGAACGGCTCCCCAGCCTCGCATCGCCTGCAGCCATTGCCGCGGCGTGCGGCCCTTCCAATCCAGCGGCAAGGCCCGGCTCAACGCCAATGGCCGCAAACTCGATGCCTGGCTCATCTACAAGTGCACGGTCTGCGACAATACGTGGAACCGCACGATTTTCGAGCGCAGGCATGTCCGGGATATCGACCTGCAAACCCTTGCAGCGCTTCAGACCAGCGATCCGGAATGGCTCAACCGTCTGGCATTCAATCCAATGGGGTTGAAGGCAATGGAGGTCACGGAGTTCTCGGATGTTACCGTCAGGAAGCAGGTTCTATCCCACGCGCCGGATGTAACCCATCTGTCGATTGAACTCATACTGCCACTGACAGCAACCGTGCGCCTCGATCGGCTTCTGGCGTCGGAACTGGCTTTGTCCCGCAGCCGGATACAGACACTCGAAAGCGACGGTCTGCTGTCCACGGTACCGTCCCGCCGCAACATTCTGCGTAAAAGCGTTGGAGACGGTCTGGTCGTTCTCCTGGATATTTCCGACGAACCAGAGCGCGGCAGGATTATCGATGCGGCAAGCAGACAGGTGAACGGCTGAAACAGCACACCCTACGGCGGCGATTCCTGCGCTGTGGGGTGCTTTAGTTATCCGGCAAATCAAAAGATGGTTTGTGTTATGAATCGCGGCCGTAAATCTGGTCGGCGCGTTTTTCAAAGGCCTCGGTGAATTTCCGGAAGGCAATATCGAACATCGACCCCATCAAAAAACCGAGCGTGCGGCTTTTGAATTCATAATCGATGTAGAATTTGACCTCGGAATGTTCCGGGTTTGCGGAGGGAACGAACTGCCATTTGTTGTCGAGATAGCGGAACGGCCCGTCGACATATTTGGTCTCGATCACCTTCTCGTCCGGCTTGAGCAGGACCTGACTGGTAAATGTCTCGCGGATCAGCTTGTAGCCTACGGTCATATCGGCGATGAGCAGCGTCTTGCCGTCCCGCTCCTTGCGTGAGCGCACCTTCAGGCTTTCGCACATCGGCAGGAACTGCGGATAGCTTTCCACATCCGCCACCAGATCGAACATCTGCTCGGCCCGATGCACCACGGGGCGTGTCGTATCGAATTTCGGCATTCAGTCAGCTTCTGTTGGCGTGCAGCGCCTCGCGTGCAGCCTTCAGCTTGGCGAAATCATCACCCGCATGGTGCGACGAGCGTGTCAGCGGGCTCGATGCAACCACCAGGAAGCCCTTGGTCTTGGCGATGGTCGCATAGGACTTGAATTCGTCTGGCGTGACGTAATTGAGAACCGGATGATGCTTGCGCGTCGGCTGCAGGTACTGGCCGATGGTCATGAAGTCGACATTGGCCGAACGCAGGTCGTCCATCAGCTGCAGCACTTCGTTACGCTCTTCGCCGAGGCCGACCATGATGCCGGATTTGGTGAAGATGGTCGGATCGAGTTCCTTCACCCGCTGCAGCAGGCGGATGGAATGGAAATAACGGGCACCCGGACGCACCTTGAGATAGTTGGAAGGCACTGTTTCCAGATTGTGGTTGAACACGTCGGGGCGCGCGGCAACGACGATCTCAAGCGCACCGTCCTTGCGCAGGAAATCCGGCGTAAGGATTTCAACCGTTGTGCCGGGAGAAATCGCGCGGATCGCGTTGATGACGTCGGCAAAATGCTGGGCGCCGCCATCGGGAAGATCGTCGCGGTCGACCGAGGTGATGACCACATGGGTCAGGCCCATCTTCTTGACGGCTTTGCCGACATTTTCCGGCTCGTTCGGATCAAGCGCCGTCGGCAATCCCGTTGCGACGTTGCAGAACGCGCAGGCACGGGTGCAGATCTCGCCCATGATCATGAAGGTGGCGTGCTTCTTGTCCCAGCACTCGCCGATATTCGGGCAACCGGCCTCTTCGCACACGGTCACGAGGCTGTGCGAGCGCACGATCTCGCGCGTCTCGGCATAGCCCTTGGAGACTGGCGCCTTGACGCGAATCCAGTCCGGCTTCTTCAGAATTTCCGTATCCGGACGATGCGCCTTTTCCGGATGCCGCAGGCGCCGCTTTTGATCGATCGTATCGAGAACCGTTACCATCAGGACTTCCTAGTTTAATTCGAGGATCTGGCTTTGCCAAAAATCCACAGAATGATAATCGCGCCCGCCGTCGCAACAATCAGATTTCCAAAAAAGCCGTAAAAGTTGAAATTCAACAATCCGGCCAGCGTGCCACCGACGAACGATCCGGCAATACCAACAAGAATATTGGTGAACAAGCCATGATTGCGGCTCATCGCCTTTTCCGCGATATATCCGGCGATGAAGCCAATGACCAGCATCCCGAAGAAACCGACACCGGGCATGCTCATGATACCGACTGGCTGATCCATCTTCCCTCGCTCGCCCTATCGTCCTGATGCAATCGCAATGGCACGAAACACCAGAGCCCATATAGCACCGAAAAGAAAACCACCCAACCCGCAGGCAAAAGTCACTACCCACACACCGGTCCAGCCGCCGATGGCCGTGCCATTGATGGATATGGTGTTGCCGGAAACCAGACTCAAGGCAGACGCAGCAAACCCCAGCCCAAAGCCGATCAGGGTCGACCATTTGAGGATTGCCCATGACAGGCGGATCCAGGGTTTGCTGTCCTTGATGGTGACCAACGGACCGGAATTCCTTTCGTTATCAGGCGTTCAGTGCACGTCCATAGGCATCCAGCACGCTTTCCTTCATCGTTTCCGACAGGGTCGGATGCGGGAAGATCGTGTGCATCAGTTCTTCTTCGGTCGTTTCGAGGTTCATCGCAACCACAAAACCCTGGATCAGTTCCGTCACCTCAGCACCGACGAGATGGGCGCCGAGGAGCTGGCCGGTCTTCTTGTCGAAGACGGTCTTGACCATGCCCTGATCTTCACCCAGCGCAATCGCCTTGCCGTTGGCGACAAACGGGAAACGGCCGACGCGGACGTCATAGCCTTCCGCTTTCGCCTTGGCTTCGGTCAAACCAACGGAAGCGACCTGCGGGTTGCAATAGGTGCAGCCCGGGATCTTGGCCTTGTCCATCGGATGCACGTTCGGCAATCCGGCGATCTTCTCGACGCAGATGACAGCCTCGTGCTCGGCCTTGTGCGCCAGCATGGGCGGTCCGGCGACGTCGCCGATGGCATAGATGCCGGGAACGTTGGTCTTGCCATAGCCGTCGATGACGATGCAGCCGCGATCGGTCTTGATGCCGAGTGCCTCAAGGCCGATGTTTTCGATATTGCCCTGCACGCCGACAGCCGAGACCATGCGGTCCGCGGTGATTTTTTCGACCTTGCCGTCCTTCTTTTCCACATGGGCGGTGATGGAATTGGCTGACTTCTCGACCTTGGTGACCTTGGCGTCGAGAATGATCTTCATGCCCTGCTTTTCGAACTGCTTGCGGGCAAAACTGGCAATCTCGGTGTCTTCAACCGGCATGACCTGCGGCATGACTTCGACGACGGTCACATCGACGCCCATCGTGCGGTAGAACGATGCGAATTCAATACCGATGGCACCGGAACCCATGACGAGCAGCGACTTTGGCATTTCTTCCGGCTTCATCGCCTCGAAATAGGTCCAGATCAGCTTGCCATCCGGCTCGATACCCGGAAGCGCGCGCGGACGGGCACCGGTGGCGATGATGATATGCTTGGCCGTATAAGTGCCCTCGCCCAGGGTATTCTTGGGCAGCGGCGCCTGCGGCTCGACCGGCTTCTTGGTGGTCTTGGACACGACGATCTCGCCGGGCTTGGTCAGCTTGGCCTCGCCCCAGATGACATCGACCTTGTTCTTCTTCATCAGGAAGCCGACGCCGCCATTCATCCGCTCAGCAATGCCGCGCGAGCGTGCAACGATGGCCTTGAGGTCAGCAGTCACGCTGCCTTCGATCTTCAGGCCGTAATTCTTCGCGTGTTCGGCGTAATGAAAGATTTCCGCCGAGCGCAGCAGCGCCTTTGTCGGTATGCAGCCCCAGTTGGAGCAGATACCGGCGAGGTGCTCGCGTTCCACGATGGCCGTCTTCAATCCCAGCTGCGCGGAACGGATAGCGGCGATATAGCCGCCCGGGCCGGAACCAATGATGATCACGTCGTAATTATTGGCCAAGTCTCGGTCCTCCTAAGACTGAACTAAATATCGAGTATGCCTCGAACGATTGGTGCAATGGCCTTGCCGATTGCCCGTGTATTGTCTGCATCCAGATGCACGCCATCGACCGGCGATGTCTTCGCCACCGATCCCGCATCGAAAAACGCGCAATCGGCCTGCCGGGCGGCATCTTCATAAAAGGCGGCGAGCAGGCGGGACTGTTCGATGCCCTGCTCGAACACCAGCCGGAATTCCGGACCGTCCGTCTCGCCCAGCGGCGGCGGTGACATGATCAGGATGTCAGGTGCTTTCGCATCAAGCTGGTAGGGTGCTGTACGGATGATCTCGATCAGCCGCTGCATGCCGCGCTTGGCGCCTAACGCATTGCCGCAGATAAAGCTCTTCATGTCGTTGGTGCCGAGCATGACAATCACGAGGTCGAGCGGAAAATGCGTGCCAAGCGCGGTGGTCAGCGTCTTGGCAGCATTGCGTTCAAACCCCGAGAGATGGTCGTCGAAGGCGGTTGTCCGCCCGTTCAGACCATCCGCGACAACATTCACGCTGCCGCCAAGCTCTGCCTGCAAAATCTGTGGCCAGCGATCGCCCAGCGCATGGCGTCCTGACCCGTCGGGAATGTACCCCCAGGTCAGTGAATCGCCATAGCAGAGGACCGTTTTCATCGTCGGCCTCAGACCAGCATGCCCATCGGGTTTTCGATGTGGCGCTTGAAGGCCTGAGCAAGCTCGGCACCCAAGGCTCCATCGACGGCGCGGTGATCGGTCGAAAGCGTCACGGACATGACCGTGGCGACCTTGATCTCACCCTTCTTGACGACGGCCCGCTCTTCACCCGCACCGATTGCCAGTATGGTGGCATGCGGCGGGTTGATGATGGCGGCGAAGTCCTTGACGCCGAACATGCCGAGGTTGGAAACCGCAGTCGTGCCGCCCTGGTATTCCTCGGGCTTCAGCTTGCGGTCGCGCGCGCGCTTGGCCAGGTCCTTCATCTCGTTGGAGATGGTGGACAAGGTCTTTTCCTCGGCCTTGCGGATGATCGGCGTGATCAGGCCGCCGGGGATCGACACGGCAACGCCCACGTCGGAATGCTTGTGCTTGACCATGTTGGCTTCGGTCCAGGACACATTGGCGTCTGGAACGTCGCGCAGGGCCAGAGCCATCGCTTTGATGATCATGTCGTTGACCGACAGCTTGTAGGCGGGAACATCGCCCTTTTCCGTCTTGCGCATCGGCGATGCCGCATTGATCTGGGCACGCAGCGCCAGCAATGCGTCGAGTTCGCAATCGACCGTCAGATAGAAATGCGGAACCGTCGATTTGGCTTCCAGCAGACGCTTGGCAATCGTCTTGCGCATGCCGTCATGCGGCACGAGCTCGTAGGAGCCTTCCTCGAACAGTTTCAGCACCGTATCGTCCGACATGGGCTTTGGAGCCGCTGCCGGCGTGGCCGCTGCAGCTGCCGCAGGGGCCTTGGCACCGCCACCGGAGATTGCTGCCTCGACGTCTTTCTTGATGACGCGGCCATGCGGGCCGGAGCCCGTTACTGCGGAAAGATCGACACCGGCATCCTTGGCGATGCGGCGGGCCAGCGGCGACGAGAATGTCCGGTCGCCGGACTTTGCCGGAGCAGCTACAGCGGCGGCTGGTGCGGCCGGCGCTGGCGCCGTTTCCTTAGGTGCTTCGGCCTTGGCGGGCGCAGGTGCGGCTTCTGCTTTCGCAGGAGCTGCGTCGCCGCCCTTGGCAGCAGCGCCGACATCTTCGCCGTCCGCCGCCAGAATGGCGATCAGCGCGTTGACCTTGACGCCTTCCGTACCGGCGGGAACCACGATCTTGGCGACCGTGCCCTCATCGACCGCTTCGACTTCCATCGTTGCCTTGTCGGTTTCGATCTCGGCAATCACATCGCCGGGACCAACCTTATCGCCTTCCTTGACAAGCCATTTGGCAAGATTGCCCTCCTCCATCGTGGGAGAAAGAGCCGGCATGGTGATATTGATCGGCATATCGATTTCCTCCCCTTTACGCTGTGTATGTCACAGCTTTGACGGCCTCGACGATTTCTTGAACGTTCGGCAATGCCAGCTTTTCCAGATTGGCCGCGTAAGGCATCGGGACGTCCTTGCCGGCAATCGTCAGGATCGGCGCATCGAGATAATCGAAAGCCTGCTGCATGACGCGGGTAGCGATTTCCGTGCCGACCGAAGACTGCGGATAGCCTTCCTCGATGGTGACGCAGCGACCGGTCTTCTTGACCGATTCGACAACCGTCGGAATGTCCATCGGGCGGATGGTGCGCAGATCGATGATCTCAGCATCGATGCCGAGCTTGGACAGCTCTTCCGCCGCCTTGACCGTGTAGTTCATGCCGATGCCGAAGGAGACGAGCGTAACGTCCGTGCCCTTCTTGTGGATACGGGCCTTGCCGATCGGCAGGACGAAATCATCGAGCTTCGGCACATCGAAGGAGTGACCGTAGAGGATTTCGTTTTCGAGGAAGATGACCGGGTTCGGATCGCGGATCGCAGCCTTCAGCAAGCCCTTCGCATCGGCAGCCGTGTAGGGCATGACGACCTTGAGGCCCGGAATATGGCTGTACCAAGCGGCATAGCACTGGGAGTGCTGGGCCGCGACGCGGGCAGCCGCGCCGGATGGACCACGGAACACCATCGGTGCGCCCATCTGGCCGCCGGACATATAGAGCGTCTTGGCCGCCGAATTGATGATCTGGTCAATCGCCTGCATGGCGAAGTTGAAGGTCATGAATTCCACGATCGGACGCAGGCCGGTCATGGCCGCGCCAACACCCACGCCGGCAAAGCCGTGTTCGGTGATCGGCGTATCGACAACACGGCGCGGGCCGAATTCGTCGAGCAGACCCTGGGTGATCTTGTAGGCGCCCTGATATTCGGCGACTTCTTCACCCATGACGAAAACGTTAGGGTCACGGCGCATTTCTTCCGCCATGGCGTCGCGCAGCGCTTCGCGCACGGTGGTCGAGACCATCTCGGTGCCTGCCGGAATATCCGGATCGGCGGCAACTTCGGTCTTCGGTGCTGCCGGAACGGTCGCGGCCGGCTTTGCAGCCTCCGCTTCCTGCTGCGGGGCTTCTTCCACCTTGGCAGGCGCTTCAGCGGCTGCAGCCTTTGGCGCGCTATCGGCGCTTTCACCGTCGCCCAGGAGAACGGCGATGACGGTGTTGACCTTCACGTTGTCGGTGCCTTCAGCAATGAGAATCTTGCCGATGGTGCCTTCATCGACCGCTTCTACTTCCATCGTCGCCTTGTCGGTTTCGATTTCTGCGAGAACGTCGCCGGACGTGACCTTGTCACCTTCCTTTATTAGCCATTTCGACAGTTTGCCCTCTTCCATGGTCGGCGAGAGCGCTGGCATCAGAATATCTACAGGCATGGTTGCGCCTCCCTTAGAGCAGAATGTCGGTATAGAGCTCGGATGCATCCGGCTCCGGATCGGACTGGGCGAAATCCGCTGCGTCGGCAACGATGTCGCGAACGTCCTTGTCGATCTTCTTCAGGTCGTCCTCGGTGGACCAGCCCTTGTCGATCAACCGGCTCTTCACCTGCTCGATGGGATCGTGTTCGGAGCGCATTTTCTGCACTTCGTCCTTGGAACGGTACTTGGCCGGATCCGACATGGAGTGACCGCGATACCGGTATGTCTGCATTTCCAGGATCATCGGGCCCTTGCCGGAGCGCGCCCATGCGGTGGCTTCTTCGCCAGCAGCCTGAACGGCGCGGACATCCATGCCGTCGACCTGAATACCGGGGATGTTGAAGGAAATGCCGCGACGGGAGAAATCGGTTTCGGCCGAAGCGCGGGAAACCGCCGTACCCATGGCGTAACGGTTGTTTTCGATGATGTAGATGACCGGCAGCTTCCAGAGCGCGGCCATGTTGAAGCTTTCGTAGACCTGGCCCTGGTTGGCGGCGCCATCACCGAAATAAGCCAGGGAGACATTGCCGTTGTCGCGGTAGCGATTGGCAAAGGCGAGGCCCGTACCGAGGGAGACCTGCGCACCGACGATGCCGTGACCGCCGTAAAAGTGTTTCTCTTTCGAGAACATGTGCATGGAGCCGCCCTTGCCCTTGGAAAGGCCGCCGCGGCGTCCGGTCAGTTCGGCCATGACGCCCCGGGCGCTCATGCCGCAGGCCAGCATGTGGCCGTGGTCGCGATAACCGGTGATGACCTGATCGCCTTCAACCAGTGTCGCCTGCATGCCGGTCACAACAGCTTCCTGACCGATATAGAGATGACAGAAACCGCCAATGAAACCCATACCGTAGAGCTGGCCGGCCTTTTCTTCGAAGCGCCGGATCAGCAGCATTTCGCCGTAGGCGTGGAGCTCCTGCTCCTTTGTGTACTCGATTGGTTTTGGTGCTTTGACAGCAGAGGTCTGCGCAGAACGCGCAGGGCTTTTTTTCGCCCTCGTAGCCATATCTCACTCCCTGTTATTTTGTCGGACGACAATAGCAGCAGGAGCAGAACTTACAATATGCAGAATTGAATAAGAGCTATGCAAATAAGACGTTCAAAATGCACGATAAAAAGTGAATTAACAGGAATTCAGTTAATAGTTAAATCACCCGAGCCACGCATAATTGTGACTTCGTCCGGCCGCGATACATTCAACGCCTTGCGGGCCTGTTCATCTAACATGTCCCGCTCGATTGTTCCATCATGCATAAGTTGTACTTCCCGTTCAAGCTCCGTACGCGACGCCTTGACCGCGTCGTACTGGGCGCGCAGCAGCCGGGTCTGATCCTGCAGCTTGATGGTGGAGTAGAGACCGTATTCGCCGTGATAGGCATGGAAACCGAAATAGGCGAAAAACATCGAGGCAAGGATCGGCACGACAAGCCGTCCGCGATTGGTTTTCCGTCTTTGTTTTGTCCACATGGCAAATGACCCGAAGGGATGCGGAATCAGGTCACGATGGCCCGATTAGTCACACGGCCATAAAACAATGTTTTGCTTAACAGCCGATTAAATTTGCCGTTCCGGCTGCCCCGGGGCCGCCCCCACCAAAACAAAATGGCGGGCACAGGGCCCGCCATCTCAATCGTTCGCATGTGACGCGTATCAGAGGCTGCGGAAAATGCCGCGGCCGGCATAACGGGCCTGCGGTCCGAGTTCCTGCTCGATACGGATCAGCTGGTTGTACTTGGCGATCCGGTCGGAGCGGGAAAGCGAGCCGGTCTTGATCTGTCCACAATTGGTGGCGACGGCGAGATCGGCAATGGTCGAGTCCTCCGTTTCACCGGAGCGGTGCGACATGACGGCGGTATAGCCAGCGCGGTGCGCCGTATCGACCGCGTCGAAGGTTTCCGACAGTGTGCCGATCTGGTTGACCTTGACGAGAATGGAATTGGCCACGCCCATCTTGATGCCATCGCGCAGACGCGCCGAATTGGTGACGAACAGATCGTCGCCGACGAGCTGGCACTTGTCGCCGATGAGGTCAGTCAGGTATTTCCAGCCTTCCCAGTCATCTTCGGACATGCCGTCTTCGATGCTGATGATCGGGTAGTCAGCCGCCAGCTTGGCCAGATACTTTGCCTGGGTCTTCGGATCGCGGCTCTTCTTCTCGCCTTCATAGACGTAATTGCCGTCCTTGAAGAATTCGGTTGCAGCGCAATCGAGACCGATGGCGATTTCTTCGCCCGGCTTGAAACCGGCTTTCTCGATGGACTCCATGATGAAGTCCAGTGCAGCCGGTGCCGTCTTCAGGTTCGGCGCAAAACCGCCCTCGTCGCCCACATTGGTGTTGT
Organism: Phyllobacterium sp. MT110; assembly: GCF_058792715.1. Classification (NCBI taxonomy): domain Bacteria; kingdom Pseudomonadati; phylum Pseudomonadota; class Alphaproteobacteria; order Hyphomicrobiales; family Phyllobacteriaceae; genus Phyllobacterium; species Phyllobacterium sp. MT110. The sequence continues at coordinate 1,029,630 of NZ_JBXAFE010000001.1, read as the reverse complement.
GGCCGGCATCCTTCAGGCGCTTCTTCAGCGTGTGGAACACTTCCGCACCATAACGCACGGCTTCGGCCAGTGACGATGCGCCAACCGGGAGAATCATGAATTCCTGAAAATCGATGGGATTGTCGGCATGCGCGCCGCCGTTGATGATGTTCATCATCGGCACGGGCAGGACATGGGCGTTCGGTCCGCCGAGATAGCGGTAGAGCGGCAGGCCGGAGGATTCAGCGGCGGCCTTGGCAACGGCGAGCGATACGCCGAGAATGGCGTTGGCGCCAAGACGGCTCTTGTTCGGCGTGCCATCGAGATCGATCATGGTCTTGTCGATGTGGATCTGGTTTTCCGCGTCGAGACCGCCGATTGCATCGAACAGCTCGCCATTGACGGCATCGACAGCCTTCAGAACGCCCTTGCCGAGATAGCGTGTGCCACCGTCGCGCAATTCCACGGCCTCATGTGCACCCGTCGAGGCGCCGGATGGGACCGCCGCGCGGCCCAAAGAGCCGTCTTCGAGAATGACATCGACCTCAACAGTCGGGTTCCCGCGACTATCCAGAATTTCACGGCCAATAATATCGACAATAGCAGTCATAAGGCTTTTCCTTCAATTTGCATTGGGCAGCATTCGCCACTGGAATAGCGAATGAAGATGACAAGGAAAATCCCCATGAAGACGAATTGTTGCTCAAAACAGAAAAAAGGCCGTCAGAGACGGCCTTTTCCTGAAAATCAGATCACGCCGACTTGGCGATCCGGTCGAACTCCAGCAGCTTTTCCAGAAGACGCGGCATCTGGTCGAGCGGCACCATGTTCGGGCCATCCGATGGCGCATTGTCCGGGTCCTGGTGCGTTTCGATGAACACACCGGCCACGCCGACGGCAACGGCGGCACGCGCCAGCGTCTCGACAAACTCGCGCTGCCCGCCGGTGGAACCGCCCTGCCCGCCCGGCTGCTGCACCGAATGAGTCGCATCGAAAATCACCGGCGCGCCGAAGCCCGCCATGATCGGCAGCGAACGCATGTCCGATACCAGCGTGTTGTAGCCGAAGGATGCGCCGCGCTCGGTCACCATCACATTCGGGTTGCCGCTTTCCGTGACTTTGGCGATGACGTTCTTCATATCCCAGGGCGCAAGGAACTGGCCCTTCTTGATGTTGACCACCTTGCCGGTCCTGGCGGCGGCGATCAGCAGATCCGTCTGGCGGCAAAGAAACGCCGGGATCTGCAGCACATCGACGACTTCGCCCAGAACCGCGCACTGCTCTTCCGTGTGAACGTCGGTCAGCGTCGGCAGTCCGAACTCCTTGCGGATATCGGCGAAAACCGGCAGCGAATTTTCAAGGCCGAATCCGCGCTTGCCGGTCAGCGACGTCCGGTTGGCCTTGTCGAAACTCGACTTGTAGACCAGTCCGATGCCGAGCTTGCCCGTCAGCTCCTTCAGCGCGCCCGCCATGTCGAAGGCATGCTGGCGGCTTTCCATCTGGCAGGGTCCGGCAATCAGCGAAAACTGCGCGGTATTGGAAAAGGCAACCGGGCCGGCGGAGACAGTGGAATTCAGGGACATCAGGCAGCCTCAAATACAATGGCAGCGCCCTGTCCCGGTGCCCTATGCACAATCAGGCGGGAGCCGCGCTTTTCGGTGGAGATATTGTTGTTGGCGAGCAGCGTTTCAACCGCAGCCAGATCGCGAACACCGACAACAAAGGCCTGCAAGCGCAAACCCCGCTCGTTTTCCGGCGCATCCAGACCGAGAAAGGATCGAAGGCCGGCAGGCGTCAGCACGGTGATATTGGCATTGGCAGCACGGATATCCATGCCGAAGGAATGGGCGTTGACGTCGCGCTGGTTGACCAGTTCCTGCAAGGGATACTGGAAATCCGTCGGATTGACTTCCGACAGCACGATCTCACGCAGGCCGACCGCGCCATTCCTGTGAGTCTGCAGGGTCGTGCGGTCCACTTTCGGCGGATTGACACGCTGGCAGGTAAAGAAGAAGGCATCGGGAGCCCGCAGGTCCGCGGCAAAGGCAAGACGGAAACCCGCCACGCCTTCCGCACCATCCGGTGTTTTGAAGCCGCGCGAAAATTCCAGCATACGGCCGGCCGATATACCGGATTTTACAAAAGCATCGTGATCGGCGCCGGCATCCTGCGTTCCCATGACCAGAGCGGAAAAACCTTCCTGGCCCTGGCGGAAACGGTAGGCCTGATCGCGGGCGACGAAGACATTGCCGTTGCGCGCCTCGGTTTCACAGGTCTCGCGCTGGGCGATGGCCAATGGTTCCAGAAACGTGTCGTCGCTGAAAAAGATACAGGCGTTCTCGGTACCGAACGGATGGATACCGGCGGGCGCAACAGTAAAGCCGAGTGTTTCCAGACGCTGGCGCGCCGTATCGAGGTCCACCGTCGGTAGAACCAGATGATCAACAGGTCGGGGCGTGCGCGGCGTTGCTATGGTCATGGGAAAAGGGTGTGCCTCAATGCGGACTGCAATTCAAGCCACACCCTGTATTGTTTCAAACGAGCCGGCTCTGGTCCATGGCCGCCCGGATGAACGAGGCGAACAGCGGATGCGGTTCGAATGGTCGCGACTTCAGTTCCGGATGGTACTGAACGCCGATAAACCATGGATGATCGGCATATTCGATGGTCTCAGGCAGAACACCATCCGGCGACATCCCCGAAAACACCAGACCGCAATCTTCCAGACGGTCCTTGTAATCGATGTTCACCTCGTAACGGTGGCGATGCCGCTCGAATATATCGGTCGAGCCATAGATGTCGGCAATCCGCGTGCCGGATTTCAGCATGGCTTCGTAGGCGCCCAGACGCATGGTGCCGCCGAGATCGCCAGCCTGCGTGCGCTTCTCCAGCATGTTGCCCTTGAGCCACTCGGTCATGAGACCGACGACCGGTTCATTCGTCGGGCCGAATTCGCTGGACGATGCCTTCTCGACACCTGCCAGCGAACGAGCGGCCTCGATGACCGCCATCTGCATGCCGAAGCAGATACCGAAATACGGGACCTTCTTCTCGCGGGCGAATTTTGCCGCCAGAATCTTGCCTTCCGAGCCGCGCTCGCCGAAGCCGCCCGGCACCAGAATGCCGTGTACCTTCTGCAGATAGGGCGTCGGGTCTTCCTGTTCGAAGATTTCCGATTCGATCCAGTCGAGATTGACCTTCACCTTGTTGGCCATGCCGCCATGGTGCAGGGCTTCGATCAGCGATTTGTAGGCATCCTTGAGGCCGGTGTACTTGCCGACAACGGCAATCGTGACCTCGCCTTCCGGATTGTGGATACGCTTGCTGACCTCGTCCCAACGCTCCATGCGGGGCTTTGGTGCGGGATCGATCCCGAATGCCGCCAGAACTTCCGAATCGAGGCCTTCCCTGTGATAGGCCATCGGAACGTCATAGATCGTATCGACGTCGAGCGCCTGAATGACCGCAGACGAGCGAACATTGCAGAACAGCGACAGCTTGCGGCGTTCCGATTCCGGAATCTCGCGATCCGCTCGAATCAGCAGAATATCCGGTGCGATACCGATCGAGCGCAGTTCCTTGACGGAGTGCTGGGTCGGCTTGGTCTTCAGTTCGCCCGCTGCGGGGATATAGGGCATCAGGGTCAGGTGGATATAGACAGCGCTGCCGCGCGGCAGGTCGTTGCCGAGCTGGCGGATCGCCTCGAGGAACGGCATCGCTTCGATATCGCCGACCGTACCGCCGATTTCGCACAGCACGAAATCGTAATCCTCATTGCCGTCGACGATGAAATTCTTGATCTCATCGGTGACGTGCGGAATCACCTGAACGGTCGCGCCGAGGTAGTCGCCCCTGCGTTCCTTCTCGATGATGTTGCGGTAGATGCGTCCGGTGGTGATATTGTCCTGCTTGTTGGCAGGACGCCCCGTAAAGCGCTCGTAATGACCAAGATCGAGGTCAGTTTCAGCGCCATCGTCGGTCACAAAGACCTCGCCGTGCTGATACGGCGACATCGTGCCGGGGTCGACGTTGAGATAAGGATCAAGCTTGCGAATCCGTACACGGTATCCACGAGCCTGAAGGAGGGCTGCCAAAGCAGCTGCGGCGATGCCTTTTCCGAGGGAAGAAACCACGCCGCCAGTGATGAAAACATATCGGGCCATGGGCTTATCTCGTTAGTCCTTTGTGAGTGATTTGGCCACAAAAAAATCGGCATGAAAGCCGTTTTTCCCGTGCCAATATCTTTTTCAAACAAGCAAAACGGCCAGACGTTAGGTCTGGCCGTTTCAATTCAGCGACGAATAGTTCTTACAGTACAACTACTTCCGTGCCAACAGTGACGCGGTTGTAAAGATCGATCACGTGATCATTGACCATGCGGAAACAACCGTTCGAAGCGGAGCTGCCGATGGTCCAGGGCTGCACGGTACCGTGAATACGGATATAGGTATCCTTGTTGCCCTGTGAAAGGTAGAGAGCGCGCGCGCCGAGCGGATTGCCTGGACCACCGTCCATGCCGTTCTCATACTTGGCGTAATGATTTGGTTCGCGCTCGATCATTTCCTTGGTCGGGATCCAACGGGGCCATTCGCGCTTGGTGCGGATTTCGGCGGTACCCTTGAATTCGAGACCTTCCTTGCCGACGGCAATGCCATAGCGGCGTGCGGTCGTGGAGGACTCAACCAGATAAAGGAACTTCTGCTTCGGATCGATGACGATGGTGCCGGTCTTGTAACCGGTGAAGGAAACGTCCTGCGGCAGATACTTTGGATCGAGCGAATAGTTGCGCTTGGCCGCTGCCGCCGTTGCACGGGCAGGCTTGCGGGCCTGCGAAACCTTGGCTGGTTTTGCAGTGGAAGCGGTTGGCGTCGTGTCAACCTTTGCCGCATCGGCAGGCGTTGCGGCCGTATTGACAGTGGACTGAGCGAATGCCGATCCGGACATGGCCAGAACAGAAATTCCGATGAGCAGAGAGCGACGTGAAATCATAGTGTTAGTTCCCGGATAATATGCACGCGCCATCAGCGGCACTTGCCAGGCCCCCAAGGCCAAACCTGACTATGGCGATATCTGAAGACTGTTTTCCACTCAATGCAAATCACCGTGAAGAACAGCCCAGACTGATTCTTCACCGCCAAGGGTTGCGGAAGCGCAACACATTTGCTGCGCATCCGCAAAGAATCAGTTTCAGCGGCGGTTACTGCGAATTGGGAACGGGGTTTGCAGGCTGTGCTGGCGCGGCCGGAGCAGCAGGCGCAGGCGCTGTTGATTCGGCCGGTGCCGGAGCCGCTGGTGCCGAAGCGTCAGATGCCGGCGGCGTTGTGGTCGCAGCACCCGGAAGCTGATTGAGAATGCCGCCGCTGCCAGCTGGCTGTCCGCCGGTTGCGGGCTGTCCACCTGTCGTTGCCGGGATACGGTTGAGAATATCCGTCGGGCTTTCGGCGTAGCGCGACATGATGCCGAGCGCCAGGGACGTGATGAAAAAGCCCGTCGCAAGAATCGCCGTTGCCCGCGTGAGCACGTTGGCAGCGCCGCGTGCGCTCATGAAACCCGAGCCGCCACCGATCCCAAGACCGCCGCCTTCAGAGCGCTGCATGAGCACAACTCCAACGAGGGCAAGTACAATCAGAAGATGAATGACGATGACGACGGTTTGCATGGGGTATTTTCTGCTTTCTAGGTGTCGGACGCGGCTCTTTACACCGTATCTCTTAATAAACCAAGCCCGTCAGCGGACAGTTTTCTCGGCAATTCGGCGCTTTTGATGCTCGTCAGAGCGAATGGTACGCCTCACAGATGGCCAGGAAGTCCACCGCTTTCAAGCTCGCGCCGCCAACAAGTGCACCATCGACGTTCGCGATGCCCAGAAGCTCGACCGCATTGGAGGGCTTTACCGAGCCGCCATAGAGAATGCGCTGCCGCGCGCCTTCCGTGCCAAAACGCGCGGTCAGCGCCGCACGGATCGACGCGTGAACCTCACGGACATCCCCCGCGGTCGGCGTCAAACCGGTCCCGATCGCCCATACGGGCTCGTAGGCGATAACCGTATTGGCGGCGGTGGCTCCATCGGGGATGGAACCGGCGAGCTGCGTTGCAATGATATCGAGCGTCGCTCCGGCCTTGCGCTGTGCTTCGGTCTCGCCGATGCAGATGATCGCAACCAGTCCGGCGTCCCATGCGGCCACGGCCTTGGCATTGACCATCGCGTCGGTCTCGCCGTGATCCGTGCGCCGCTCGGAATGTCCGACAATGACATGCGATGCGCCGGCATCCTTCAACATGTCGGCGGAGATATCGCCCGTATGCGCGCCGGACTTTTTCGCATGGCAATCCTCGCCGCCAATGGCAAGCGCCTCGCCTTCGACGGACTGGGCTGCCCGGAAAACCAGCGTGGCCGGCACACAGATCAATGCGTCAATCTTCTCGCCAATGGCCGAATTCGGCCGGTTGACGATAATGCGCAGTTCATCCAGAGACTCTCCCGTCCCGTTCATTTTCCAGTTACCAGCGACGAGTGGACGGACATCAGGGGTCATTCGGCGTTCCTCAAGACGATAGATTTGATGATTTCTCGGTCATTTGATTGTCTGACTAGCAAATTCACTTGATAAAGCAATCGACACAAGCCCTTCATGACGCTATTCCCCTAAGCAATTCAATTTGAGCCTCATACTGTTACGGTGACTTTCTATGCTCGATTCCTTGCGCGACGTGGCCCAGACCTGGGTAGCCAAGCTGCTTCTTGCTCTTCTTGGCGTCAGTTTTGTTGGCTGGGGCGTTTCCAATACCATTCTCAGCGCCGTCGGCAATGGTTCGGCGATCAGCGCCGGAAGCTCGAAAGTCTCACCGGTCGAATATCGTCTGGCCTATGACCGCCAGCTTGCCGCCCTGCAGCAGCGTTTTGGCCAGCGTTTCACCCGCGAACAGGCGGATGCCATTGGCGTCAGCAATCAGGTGCAGGCGCAGCTTGTCGCCGGTGTCGTGCTCGATGAGGAAGCGCGGAAGATGTCGCTTGGCCTGTCCAAGGATCGCCTGGCACAGCTGGCCGCCGAAGATCCGGCGTTTCAGGGACCTGACGGCCGTTTCAATCCCGGCCAGTTTGATCTGGTGCTGCGCAATGCCGGCATGACCCCGCAGGGCTATCTCGACAGCCGCAGCAAGATCGCCCGCCGCCAGCAGATCGTCGAAGCCGTCGCCGACGGCATCACTGTGCCCGATACGCTGCTGAAGGCGGTCGCGACCTATAAAGGCGAATCCCGCACCATCGATTACGTCTCGATGCCGAAATCCTTCATCACCGACATTCCCGCCCCCAGCGATGCGGACCTGAAGACCTATTTCGACGCGAACAAGGAAGCCTACGCCGCGCCGCAGTACCGCAAGATCACCTACGTCAAGCTTGAACCCAAGGACATTGCCGACCAGGCGTCGGTTTCGCCCGAGGAGATCAAGGCGGAATATGACAAGAACATTGCCCGCTATACCTCGCCGGAAACCCGCACCATCGAACAGCTGACCTTTGCCAATGCCGATGCGGCCAAGGCTGCCCATGACCGTCTGGCTGCAGGCGCCTCGTTCGATGATGAAGTGAAGGCCGAAGGCAAGACAATGAATGACGTGCGTCTTGGCACGTTCCAGCGCAACGCCCTGCCCGACCAGACCATTGCCGATGCGATCTTCAAGCTTCAGGCCGGAAATGTCAGCGACGTGATCACCGGCGCGTTTGGCCCGGTCATCGTGCGGGTGACTGCCGCCGCACCGCAAGTCATCAAGCCGCTTTCCGAGGTGGAGAAGGATATTCGCGAGACGATCGCGCTTTCCCTCGCCGCATCGTCTGTCATGTCCGTGCACGACGCCTATGAGAATGCCCGGGCCGACGGCGCGACCATGGCCGATGCCGCCGCCAAACAGAACCTCAAGGTGGTCACCATTGATGCCGTCGACCAGTCGGGCCGCGGACCGGACGACAAGGAGATTCCCGGTATTCCGTTCGGTGAAAATCTTCTGGCCGCCGCCTTCCTTGCCGATCAGGGTTTTGACAATGAGCCGCTCAATATCGGTCCGAACAGTTTCCTCTGGTACGATGTCACCGGCATCACCCCGGCACGCGACCGCACTCTCGACGAAGTGAAGGCGCGGGTCACGGACAACTGGCGGACGGCCGAGCTTGAAAAGCGCCTCAATGAAAAGGCCGAGGAAGTGCGCAAGCGCGTTGCATCCGGCACATCGCTTGATGACATCGCGGCCGAATTCAAGTTCACCAAGGAAACCAAACGCGGCATCACGCGCCAGTCAAAGGATACCGACCTCGGTGTTGGCGGCGTTGCCTCGGTGTTCGACGGGCCCAACGGTCTGGTCGGCGTTACGGAATCGGCGGCGGACCAGTCGAAGCTGATCTTCAAGGTGACGGAATCGATCGAACCGTTGAATGTGGGACCGGACTCGCTGACCAAGGCGGAGAAGGATTCCTTCACGTCGCGCCTGTCCGACGATCTGCTCGATCAGCTGGTCATGCAGTTGCAGACCGTTTATCCCGTCACCATCAACAAGACCGTTATTAATCAGGCGCTTGCCCGCCAGTGATTGCAGTGAGACCCAGGAATGGCTGAACTGAAACGTTTCATCGGCATTGCGGCAGCGGGAAAAGCGCTTTCCCGCGAGGAAGCCGTGGAAGCCTTCGACATCATGATGTCGGGACAGGCAACCCCGGCACAGATCGGAGCCCTGCTCATGGCCTTGCGGGTGCGCGGCGAGCAGGTTGACGAGATTGCCGGAGCGGTCTCGGCCATGCGTTCGAAAATGCTTCCCGTGAAGGCCGTGCCCGGCGCCATCGATATCGTCGGCACCGGCGGGGACCAGTCGGGTTCCTATAACGTTTCAACCTGCGCTGCCTTCGTGGCGGCCGGCGCCGGCGTGCCGGTTGCCAAGCACGGCAATCGCGCCCTCTCCTCGCGCTCCGGCGCGGCCGATACGCTGGCTGCGCTCGGCATCAACATCGAAATCGGTCCGGATCTGATTTCCACCTGCATCGAGGAAGCCGGTATCGGCTTCATGTTCGCGCCGTCGCACCATCCGGCGATGAAGCATGTCGGCCCCGCCCGGGTCGAACTTGGCACCCGCACCATCTTCAATCTGCTGGGCCCGTTGACCAATCCCGCAGGCGTTACCCGCCAGCTCGTCGGCGTCTATGCGCCCGAATGGGTTGAACCCATCGCGCAGGTATTGAAGAACCTCGGTTCGGAATCCGTATGGGTCGTGCATGGCGATGGTCTCGACGAGATCACCACGGCGGGCGTCACCAAAGTCGCTGCCCTTGAAAACGGTGTGATCCGCACCTTCGAGATCGAACCCGAAGCCTTTGGCCTGCGCCTTGTCGATCCCCAGGATCTGAAGGGCGGCACGGCGGAAGAAAACGCGGTTTCGCTGCTCTCCGTCCTTGACGGCGCGCATGGTGCCTATCGCGATATCACCCTGTTCAATGCGGGTGCCGGACTGGTTGTCGCTGGCGCCACCGGCGACTTGAAAACCGGTATCAGCATGGCGGCCCATTCCATCGACAGCGGTGCGGCGCGAAATGTGCTAAAGAAGCTGGTGCACGTATCCAACAGCAAGGCTGACTGACCATGGTTGATATTCTTCGCAAGATCGAAGCCTACAAGCGTGAAGAGATTGCTGCGGCCAAGACACGCCTGAGCGTCGATGACCTCAAGGCCCGGATCGGTGATCAGGACGCCCCTCGCGGTTTTCTCAGCGCCTTGCAGCAGAAACGCGCCGCCAATGCATTCGGCCTGATCGCCGAGATCAAGAAAGCGAGCCCCTCCAAAGGCCTGATTCGTCCGGATTTCGATCCGCCCGCGCTGGCGAAGGCCTATGAACAGGGTGGCGCAGCCTGCCTTTCCGTGCTGACCGATGCACCGTCGTTTCAGGGTGCGCCGGAATTTCTGACTGCAGCCCGCGCCGCCGTCAGCCTGCCTGCCCTGCGCAAGGATTTTCTCTTCGACACCTATCAGGTCTTTGAAGCCCGCAGCTGGGGCGCCGACTGCATTCTGATCATCATGGCCAGCGTCGATGATGCGCTGGCCGCAGCGCTCGAAGAAACGGCCATGGCGCTTGATATGGATGTGCTGGTCGAAGTGCATGACGAAGCGGAAATGGAACGGGCGCTGAAGCTCACCTCGCCGCTTCTCGGCATCAACAATCGCGATCTGCGCACGTTCCATGTGGATCTCGCCGTATCCGAACGACTGGCCAGAATGGTGCCGGCGTACAAGCTGCTCGTCAGCGAAAGCGGCGTCTTCACCCATGCGGACTGCCAGCGCCTGGCCAAATCCGGCATCGGCAGCTTTCTCGTCGGCGAAAGCCTGATGCGCCAGAGCGATGTGGCGGCGGCGACCCACGCGCTTCTGCATGGCACAGCGGACCAGCAGACAAGCGCCGCATGACAACCGCGCCGAAGCTGACCCATCTCGACAGCACCGGCGCGGCCCATATGGTCGATGTCGGTGGCAAGGCCGAGACTGAACGGGTTGCCGTGGCGGAAGGGTCCGTGCGGATGCTGGCGGAAACGCTCGAGCTGATCCTTTCCGGCAATGCCAAGAAGGGCGATGTCATCGGCACGGCCCGCATCGCCGGGATCATGGCCGCCAAGAAAACCCATGACCTCATTCCGCTCTGCCATCCGCTGCTTCTGAGCAAGATCAGTGTCGATATTGACGCCGACAAGGCCCTGCCGGGTCTGCGGGTGCGTGCCACCGTCAAGCTGACGGGTAAAACCGGTGTCGAAATGGAAGCGCTCACCGCGGTTTCCATTGCATGCCTGACGATCTACGACATGGCAAAAGCCGCCGACAAGGGTATGATCATTCAGGACATTCGCCTGTTGCAGAAATCGGGCGGAAAATCCGGCGATTGGTCCGCGGAAACTTCAGACGGGAATTGAACGATGGCAGACCTCCTTCCGGTTGACGAAGCGCTGCGGCGCATCCTGGCCAATGTGGATCTGCTTGAACCGGAAACCGTTGCGCTCGGCGATGCGGGCGGACGCGTGCTCGCTGCCGACCTGCATGCCCGGCGCCAGCAACCGCCCTTTGCCGCCTCGGCGATGGATGGCTATGCCGTACGCGCCGCCGATGTCGCCAGCGTGCCTGTCCGCCTGAAGCTTGTGGGTCAGTCCGCTGCCGGACACGCCTTCCAAGGCTCGGTCGATCCGGGCGAAGCCGTGCGCATCTTCACCGGCGCACCGGTGCCGGCGGGTGCCGACAGTGTGGTCATTCAGGAAAATACTTTGCCGCATGGCGACGAGGTGGAGATCGTCGAGACCATTGCTTTTGGCCGCAACATCCGCGCGGCCGGCCTCGATTTCAACAGCGGCGATGTCCTGCTTGCCGCCGGCCGGCAGCTTGATCCGGCGGCCCTTGCCCTCGCCGCATCCGCCGATCATCCGCATCTGTCCGTCGTGCGGCGTCCGCGCGTCGCGATATTGGCGACCGGCGATGAACTGGTCAGCCCCGGCGAAAGCTACCGGCCCGACCAGATCATTGCTTCCAACAGTTACGGTCTGGCTGAAATCGTCCGCAATGCGGGCGGCATCGCCATCGATCTGGGCATTGCCGAAGACCGGCTCGAAGCGCTGAGCGATGCGCTGGACCGCGCTGTTGCAGCGCAGGCCGATATCCTGGTGACACTGGGCGGCGCCTCGGTTGGCGACCATGATCTGGTCCAGCCCGCCCTTGCCGCGCGCGGCATGGAACTCGATTTCTGGAAAATCGCCCTGCGTCCCGGCAAGCCGCTGATGTTCGGCCATCTCCAGGGCATGCGCATTCTCGGCCTGCCCGGCAATCCCGTATCGAGCCTGATCTGTGCGCGTATATTCCTGACGCCGCTTATCCGCACCTTCGTGGGACTATCGCACGCGCCCGATCTGCGCGCTGCGGTTCTCGGCACTGATATGCCCACCAATGACCAGAGACAGGATTATGTCCGGGCGCGCATCGCCACCGGACCGGATGGCACGCTGACCGCGACGCCGTTTCCGCTGCAGGATTCATCCATGCTGAAATTCCTCGCCGACGCCAATGGCCTGATCATCCGCGAACCGCATGCGCCAGCCCTTGCCGCCGGTTCGCCCTGTACAATCCTGATGTTACGCTGATTTAAAAAACCGGGCCTCTGGAGTCATGGGTCAGTCCACAACTCCAGAGCGGTATCGCCTGAGAGCAACCCAAGGCAATTCTTATACTCAAATCAGGCAGTTAACCGGTGCTCTCTACGGTCACTTTCCGTTATATTGGCAAGGTCTATTGCTTTTTGCAACCTAGACGCGTGCCGGAAAGATGGTTCGAGTGTTTTGCCCTGTTTGACCGCCTCGACAAACCGCTGATAGTTCGTCGCGACAGGCTCGACCTCGACCTCTTGCCACACCGCCGTTTCCACGTCATCGCCGAGGCAGACCAGCAGCTTGGAGCCGTCATGACGGTGCACGACTTCGAATGCACCCTTGTCGCCGTAGACGCGCAGGCGCAGCTCATTGACGTGTCCCGTGGCCCAGCGGCTTGAATGGACGACACCCAGCGCGCCATTGGTGAAGCTCACCGTCATGGTGAAACTGTCATTGGCGTCGAGTTCATATTCACCGATGCGATTGCCTGGCGCCTTGTCGAATGCCTTGAGCCGGCAGAACACCTCATCGATTTCCGTATCGGTGCCATAGACGACGAAATCGAGAATATGCACGCCGACATCACCAAGCGTGCCGTTGGAGCCGTGCTTCTTTGACAGACGCCAGAGCCAGCGGCTTTCCGTCTGCCAGTCGCCCCACATTTTCGAGACAAGCCAGCTTTGCAGGTACGATGCTTCCACGTGCCTGACTTTGCCGATCTGGCCGCTGGTGACCAGCTTGCGGGCCGCCTGCAGCTGCGCGACGTTGCGATAGGTCAGGTTCACCATGCCGACGAGACCCGCCGCCTCGATCTTGTCGGCCATTTCGGCGGCATCTTCATAATTGGCCGCAAGCGGCTTTTCGCAGAACACGTGCTTGCCCGCCGCGATGCACTGCAGGGTCGTGGCGTGGTGGATGCTGTCGGGCGTGACATTGGCCACCGCATCGAAATCGCCCCAGGCCAGTGCCTCCTCCAGCGAGGTGAATGCCCGCTCGATGCCATATTCCGTGCGAAATGCTTCCGCCCGGCCCGGATCGACATCCACCGCGCCCGCCAGTGTTACCCCTTCGATTTCAGCGAAATTCTTGGCATGGGAATTGGCCATACTGCCGGTACCCAAGATCAAAAGACGCATTGGTCCAGTCCTTCACATGAATGTGCCGCACGCTGCAACGCGGTGCCGGCATTGATACTGCGGATATTGGAAACGGCCGCGCGCGGGCCGTCCCCGATCGGATCGGCTTAGCGGAAACCTTCCTCGCCAGCTTCATGCAGGCTGCCGCCGCGGGCGGTGATAGGCTCGATGGCCTGTTCGACTGGCGTGTTCGGCGCCGTATTGAGTTCCGGATAGCGGTTGGGATTGTAGGCCCAGTTCACCGCATTGCGCAGCACCAGCCCGACCGTCTCATCGTGATAGGTTGGATAGGTTTCGTGGCCGGGACGGAAATAGAACACGTTGCCCGCTCCCTTGCGGTAAGTCAGGCCGGAACGGAACACCTCGCCGCCCTGGAACCACGAGACGAAGATCGTCTCGAGCGGTTCCGGCACGGAGAACGGCTCGCCATACATCTCTTCGTTTTCCAGCTCGAAATAGCGTGGCAGGCCTTTTGCAATGGGATGGCCGGGATTGACCACCCAGAGCCGCTCGCGCTCACCGGCTTCACGCCAGTGCAGCGCGCATGGCGAGCCCATCAGGCGCTTGAAAATCTTGGAGAAATGGCCTGAGTGCAGGACGATGATGCCCATGCCTTCCCAGACGCGCTTGGCAACGCGCTCGACCACGTCGTCGGCGACATCGCCATGGGCGCGGTGCCCCCACCAGATCAGCACATCGGTTTCGTCAAGCACCTTGTCGGTCAGGCCATGTTCGGGTTCCTGCAGGGTGGCGGTCTTGACCGCGATATTGCCGTCGGACTTCAGAAGCTTGGCAATCTGGTTGTGCATGCCTTCGGGATAGATTTCGGCGACGGTCTTGTTCATCTTCTCATGAACATTTTCGCCCCAGACGAGCGTGCGGATGGTCATCTTTGTCTTCCTATTCATTGCATATGCGGTTGGGAGGATGCTCAGTTCAGTTTGACGCTGCCGGCCTGCCCGATTGATCGAAGCGGTGGACATTGTCGTTGATCGGCGAAATGTGGAGCAGTTCGCCGGGCTGCTGGCTTGCAGTCCCGTCCTGCCTGACGACAAGCGGGTCCTTTGCGCCAATATCGATGTAGAGATAGGTCTCGGAACCGAGGTTTTCGGACAGGATCAGCTTGCCGTTCCATGTGCCGCCCCTGTCCTTGATTTCGAGATGCTCCGGCCGCACGCCGAGCGTGTGGGCGCGGTAGGTATCCGCATGTTTCTCGGTGAGGAAATTCATCTTCGGTGATCCGATGAAACCGGCGACAAAGACCGATTGCGGCTTCTCATAAAGCTCCAGCGGCGTGCCGACCTGCTCAACGATGCCGTCGCGCAGCACACAGATGCGATCCGCAAGCGTCATCGCCTCCACCTGATCGTGGGTGACGTAGATCATCGTGGTCTCGTGCATTTTTGCATGCAGTTTGGCGATTTCAAGCCGTGTCTGCACGCGCAAAGCGGCATCGAGATTGGACAGCGGTTCATCGAACAGGAAGACTTTCGGATCGCGCACGATGGCCCGACCGATGGCCACGCGCTGGCGCTGGCCGCCGGAAAGCTGTTTCGGCAGGCGGTCGAGATAGGCGGTGATCTGCAGCATGTCCGCCGCCTCGTTCACCCGCCGCTTGATTTCATCTGTGCCGCCCTTGGCGAGTTTCAGGCCGAACGCCATGTTGTCGAACACCGTCATGTGCGGATAGAGCGCATAGGACTGGAACACCATGGCAATGCCGCGCTGCGACGGCGTCAGGCTGTTGACCACCTTGTCGTCGAAGGCGAGCGTTCCGGCGGTGATGTCCTCAAGCCCGGCGATCAACCGCAGCAAGGTGGATTTTCCGCAGCCGGAAGGGCCGACGAACACCATGAATTCGCTCGGGCTGATTTCCAGATCGACCCCCTTGATGACGTCGAACGTACCGAAGGACTTGCGGACATTGTTGAGATGAATAGCTGTCATTTGAGTTACCCCTTGACGCCGCCGGCGGTGAGGCCGGAAATGATCTTGCGTTGGAAAATCAGGACGAGAACAACGAGCGGCACCGTCACGATGACGGATGCGGCCATGATCGTGCCCCACGGGATTTCATGCGCACTGGCTCCGGACAAAAGCGCGATGGTGACCGGCACCGTGCGCACCTCGGTCGAAGACGTGAATGTGAGGGCAAACAGGAACTCGTTCCACGCCGCGATGAAGGCGAGCAGTCCGGTCGTTACCATCGCCGGCCACATCAGCGGCAGGAACACCTTTGTGATGATGACCCAGGGAGTGGCCCCATCGACAATGGCCGCCTCCTCGATTTCGACAGGCAGATCGCGCATGAAGGTGGTCAGCACCCATACGGTGAACGGCAATGTGAAGATCGTGTAGGAAAAGACGAGACTCCACAGCGTGTTGTAGAGGCCGAGAAAGCGCACGACCTCGAACAGGCCTGCCAGCACCGCGATCTGCGGGAACATCGAGACGGACAGGATGGTCAGCAGAAGCAGCGAGCGGCCGCGAAACCGCACACGGGCCAGCGCAAAGGATGCGGTGACGGCAATCAGCAAAGCCAGCAGCACCACCAGTGTCGACACGACAAGCGAATTGAGCAGATTGCGGGTGAAACTGCCGGCATTGATGACCGATACGTAATTTTCCAGCGAGAACGACGACGGAAAATACTCGACGGTGAACAGGTTGCTGCCGGTTTTGAAGCTGGTGATGATGGCGTAGTAGAACGGAAAGACCGCCAGCACGACAATCAGGGTGACGAGCGCATAAAACGCCGTGTTCTTGGTGAGATTCCAGATCATCAGCGGTCTCCTCCGTCGAGGCGCACGCGGCCAAGCCAGATCGCCAGCACGGTCATCAGCGCGATCACCAGAAACAGCAGCGTCGACTGTGCCGAGCCATAGGCGAATTTGTCGAACTCGATGAGATTTTCCCGCGCCAGTACCGACATTGTCTTGGTCTGCGAGCTGTTGGGCGTCAGAACATAGATCAGGTCGAAAATGCGCATGGCATCAAGCAGGCGGAAAATGATGGCGACCATCAGCGCCGGCTTGATCAGCGGCAGGGTGATGCGGAAGAACTGGCGGATCGGATGCACGCCGTCGATATGCGCGGCTTCATAAATGTCCTTCGGCACCATCTGCAGGCCTGCCAGAATGAGCAGCGCCATGAAGGGCGTGGTCTTCCAGACATCGACGATCAGCACCGCCGTCATGGCCGTATCGGCACTTGCCGTCCAGGCGATGGGATGGCTGATGAAACCAAGGCGCATGAACAAATCGTTGAGAATGCCGAACTGGTCGTTCAGCATCCAGCCCCACAGGCGGGCCGACACGATGGTCGGGATCGCCCAGGGAATGAGGATGGCAGCGCGGACAATGCCCCTGCCCTTGAACTCGGCATTCAGAACAAGCGCGACGATCATGCCGAAAAAGGCTTCCAGCGCCACGGAGATGATGCTGAAGCGCACCGTGTTCCACACGGCGTTCCACCAGGTCGGATCGACCAGAAGTCCTGAGAAGATCGTGCGGCCGCTCTTCAGCTGGATCCACGACAGATAGTTCTTGAATCCCACCCATTTGGCCGCGCTCATATTGGTCAGCGAGGCATCGGTGAACGAGAAATAGATTGTCCGAAGCAAGGGCCAGCCGGCAACAATGGCCAGCGCGATGATCATCGGAATGAGAAACAGCTGCGCCGAGCGGGCGCGCTGCCGCAAAAGCTCTGAACGTGCGGTGGAAGGCGTCATGCTCGTATTCCTGCCCGTGTGGTTCCGGATGAAGCGAAAGCGTCAGGCAAACGGTGCGAACGGGGTTCGGGAGGTTGTGAACGCCATCCGCACCGTGCCCTTTTGCTGGCAGGGGTCTACCAGCTGTTTCCCTTGAGTTCGGTCAGCTTTGCTTCCAGAAGCTCAAGGTTTTCGGCAGCGGTGCCATTGCCCGATAATGTATCGTGGACCGCGCTCCAGAACATGTTGGACACTTCATTGTATTTCACCTTCGTCGGCGCCGAGGGGCGTGGAACGGAATTTTCAAACACCGGCTTCCAGTTTGGAATGAGCGGCTGCGCGGCGGCGATATCCTTGTCGTCATAAAGCGCCTTGATGGTCGGCATGCTGGCCTGGGAAATCGCCCGCGCCTTCTGCTGTGCGGGAGAGCCGAGGAACAGCGCCAGCTTGATCGCCTCTTCGGGCGCCTTCGAATATTTTGAAACCGCCAGGTTCCAGCCGCCAAGCGTTGCAGCGGAGTTCTGGCCCTCCTTGCCGCTCGGCAGGGGCGCCACGTCGAACTTGCCCTTGATGGCGCTGCCATCGGCCCCGGCCAGCGCATAGGCATAGGGCCAGTTGCGCATGAAAACGGAATTGCCGGTCTGCCAGACACCGCGTGCCTCTTCCTCCGTGTAGGCAAGCACGCCCTTGGGCGAGATGGTATCGACCCAGCCCTTGGCGCGGTCGATGGCCGCTGCGGCTTCCGGATTGTTGATCGAAATCGTGCCGTCCGCCTCGACAATCTGCCCGCCGCCCGAGGATTTTACCCATTCGAGCGCGTTGCAGGTCAGGCCCTCATAGGCATTGGCCTGGAAGACAAAGCCATAAATGCTCTTGTTGCCGCCCGCCCGCTCACCGTCCTGGATTTCCTTGGCGGTTGCCGCCATCTCGTCCCAGGTTTTTGGCACCGGCTTTTTGTACTTTTCCAGCAGGTCCTTGCGGTAGTAGAGCGCCGGGGCGTCGGTGAACATCGGCAAGGCGACCAGCTTGCCGCCGACGGTCTGGCTTTCGATGATCGAAGGTATGTGCTGATCGATAACGTCCTTTGCGGCTTCCTTCAGGTCGAGGAACTGGTCGGCCAGCTGCGGCGCCCAGATCACGTCGGTGCGGTAGACGTCGATATCGGTATTGCCGGCGGCGAGCCACAGGCGGTACTGACCGAAATTGTCGGAACTGTTGGCTGGCATGGCAACGATGGACACCTTGTTGCCGGTTTCCTTCTCGAACTGGTCAAGCTGCTTGCGCAGGAACTCGCGTCCATTGCCGGTGTCGCCGGATACGATCGCCAGATTGGCGGCAAAAGCCCCTGAAGCCAGCAAGGTCGTGGTCAAAAGGGTCGCAATGAATGATTTGGCTTTCATGATTTCCTCCCAAAAATCTGACAGAATCGGCTGCCGCACATCGCAGCGATGCTTGGCCCCTCTTCAAAAACTCCTCCTGAAGCGCTTTGGAAAACATTTGAAACATCAAAATTCAAAGCGCTTTGAATGAAAAATGACAAAGGCCCTCTCACCTGTCAAGCTGCAAATTGGCGGCACAAACAATGCATCAAGGTCAACCGCATGGAGAAATGGATTATTATATATATGATACAGTGCATTATACGGTATTTCTGAGCACAAGAATTCCGGGCTGCCACCCTGTTGAAACAGCACAGCGTCGATCACAGATCACAATATCGCGAGCAATTTACCAAAGCGCTTTGAATTTAGCCTCTGGTTATGTTTATTATTTGGAGTCATATCTGCATTGCCTGAACAGACCGTACTGGATTGCTTGCCATGAAACTCAAGGAACTGGCTGAACAACTGGGCCTCTCGCAAACGACCGTCAGTCGCGCCCTGAACGGCTATCCTGAAGTCAACAAGGCGACGCGCGAACGCGTCAGCCAGGCAGCCCTCAAATTCGGTTACAGCGCCAATGCCAATGCCCGCCGCCTCGCCATCGGCCGCATCGGCGCCATCGGCATCCTGATGCCGCGCGACCGCAGCGAACGTTTCGGTCCGCACACGAGCGAGTTCTTCTCCGGTCTGGCCGAGCAGCTATCGCAGCATGAAATGGACCTGCTGATGAGCCCGAGCATCAACAATGACGAGCTTGCGGCCTACCGGCGGCTGATTTCCAGCAAGCGCGTGGATGGCATCATCGTCACCGGCCCCACCCTGATGGACGAGCGGGTCGCCATGCTGACGGAAGCGAAATTTCCCTTTGTGCTGCACGGGCGAACCAATATCGCCGCCCCGCATGCCTGGCTCGATATCGACAATGCCGGCGCCTTCCGGCAGGCGGCATCACACCTGATCGATCTCGGCCACCGGCATATCGCGATGATTGACGGGCTGAAGGGCCACACGTTTTCCGAACACCGCGAAATGGGTTATCGCGAAGCATTGCTCGAGCGCGGCATTGCCGTTGATCCGCGCTTCATCGTGCATGAGCGTTTTTCCGATGAAACCGGTTTCCATGAGGCGCAGCGGCTCTTGTCCTATACGCCGCATCCGACCGCCATTCTCGCCGGCTCGATGATGACGGCGCTCGGCATTTTCCGCGCCATCCGTTCAAAGGGCTATGAACTGGGCAAGGAAGTTTCGGTGATCGCCCATGACGACGTGTTCCCCTATCTCAATGCCAGCAACATGGTCCCCGCCATGACCACCACCCGGTCGTCGATCCGCTCCGCCGGGTCGCGTATCGCCGAACTGCTGGTGCGGGTCCTCGACGGCGAGCCGGTCGAAAACATCCATGAGATATGGCCGGTCGAACTCATCCTGCGCCAATCGAGCGGTCCGCCCGTCGCCCCGCGCCGGTGAGTGCCTAGCCCAATTCGAAGGTTGTGATGCCAAAAATCCGGTCGAGCGGCAATTCGGGCGCCGGTCCGCGATACATGCGTGCGGTTTCGAACACCGGCGCCAGACCGTACCGGTCGCAAAGGCGCCGCGCGGCCCCATTGGTCCCGGGAATATCCAGAAAGACCTGCGCATCCCCGACTTTTGCTGAGAGCGATTGAAACAGCCGGTCGGCGATCTCTTCGGTTTCGGCAAACAAGGGACCGATTTTGCACCCCTCGCGGCATGCGCGCACGACGCCATACCCTGCGATTTTTCCGTCGACAATACAGGCCAGGCCGTGGCGGGAGCCGGACGGGCCAAGCCAGGCACGGATAAACGATTCCCGTGGTTCGGGATTGAATTGACGGTCATAGGCGGCGACGGCGCCGATCCATTGCGCATCGATGGCGACGATATCGCCGCTGACGGGTGCCTTGCAGCCGGGTGCGCCGCCATAACGGTAATTCGCATGGGCATAGACAAACCCCGACTTCCGATAGTTCTCCTGCTGGGCAACGACACCATCAAGGCCGACGGTCTGTCCGGCAAATCCGCTCAGCACGTCCTGCCAGAGCGACCAGCCGAAACCCAGACCGCGCGATTGCGGACGCACCATGTAGAAACCGAGAAAGCCGTAGTCTCGCGCATAGCGGACCAGCGAGACCGCTGCCGTCAGTTCACCATTCACCTCAAGCACGTGATAGCCCTTGGGGTCCGCGGCCCAGAATGCATCCGCATCGTCCAAACCGGGGTTCCAGCCCTCGGCAGCTGCCCAGTCAATGATCGCGCCAAGGTCCCGGCGCTCGGCGATTCGGATGAAAGCTGTCATGATATTGTGTTATCCAACTGGAAACCGACGGAACAGTACCCTGAACGGGCGCATTTCTGCCCGCACATGCTTCGTAACCAAGCTTCCAGCATTGCCGCAACGGAATATTAAGCACTTGTAGAACAATGCTGGAACAGATAGTGTTTGTTCTGGTTTTGTTTTTCCGATTCCCTGCTAAAGGATCGCCAATGCTCACGCGTAAACAACATGAACTTCTTCTCTTCATTCATGAGCGTCTGAAGGAGACGGGCATTCCGCCATCCTTCGACGAAATGAAGGATGCGCTGGATCTGGCCTCCAAATCCGGCATTCACCGGCTGATCACTGCGCTGGAAGAGCGCGGCTTCATTCGCCGGCTTGCGAACAGGGCACGCGCGCTGGAAGTCCTGCGCCTGCCGGACTCCATCGCACCCGGCCTCAACAGCCAGAGAAAGTTCGAGCCGAGTGTCATCGAGGGCAGTCTCGGACGCAATGTTGCGCCGCCGAAGCCGCAGCCGCGCGCCTCCAACGACATGGACATGCCTGCCAATGTCAGCATTCCGGTCATGGGCCGGATTGCCGCCGGTGTGCCGATTTCCGCCATCCAGAACCAGACGCACATGCTGAGCCTTCCGCCAGACATGATCGGCAGCGGCGAACATTATGCGCTTGAGGTCAAGGGCGACTCGATGATCGAAGCGGGCATTTTCGACGGCGATACCGTTGTCATCAAGCGTGGCGACACCGCAAGCCCCGGCGAAATCATCGTGGCACTGGTCGATGACGAGGAAGCCACCCTCAAGCGGTTTCGCCGCAAGGGTGCCTCGATTGCCCTGGAAGCCGCCAATCCTGCCTACGAAACGCGGATTTTCGGACCGGACCGCGTTCGGGTGCAGGGCAAGCTTGTCGGCCTGATCCGCCGTTACTGACCGGCCGCCGCGTCCCGTTCGGCATTGTCCGGGACGCCTTCGGTCGCGTGGGCCTTGCGTGAATGCTCCGGCCGGTTGCGCGCCGCATTGGAGTGGATGCGGTACTTGTTCCAGGGGCGGTCCGGCGGACCGATCGCCCAGGTCAAACGGGCCGACTGCACTCTTTGCTCCAGCGCTTCTCCGGCTTTCGATTGATCCGTCAGGTCACCCTGCCCTTGCCCGCCGGAACCGAACCGGATTTCCGCAGCACCGTTCAAGGCGAGATCACGGCGCGTGATCACCATCGGGCCCGGAACGGGGCAACCGGTTTCCGCGCCGGCAAAGGCCAGCACGACAATATTCCCCTCGCTGCAGGCGGCGTTCCTTTGCGCGGGATCATCCGTATAGGCAATGATGAGACCGCCCGGTTCGCGCGCCAGACAGAGCTTTCCGGCGCATTCGAAGACACCCTCCGCTGCCTCTTTGCCGATCCCCGCCGGTTTGACGATCTGTTCCAGCCCAAAGCCCTGCCGCCAGTTGTTCAACGTGAAGGCGCCGCCCTGCGGGCGATTGATCATCAATACCGTGCCATTGCGCACACCGGCCAGCCGGCCATCCTCCGACAGGACGAGATCCGGCGGCGCTGTGCGTGCCATGATCAGGACGGCCGCAGCAAACAGCGGCAGGCTGCACAGACGCAACCATGACGTCGTGAGAAGCAGGATCACAAGCGCTAAGCTCATCAGGATCAGGCTCGGCTGCGGCATCGGACCGAGATTGCCCGAGGGCGAGAGTGCGGCAACGTGATGGGCAATGAACACCACCAGCTCGATGCCGCGCTCCATGACGGCGAACGGCAGGAAATCCAGATCGAACGGCATCAGCAACAGCGCCAGTACGGCGAAGGGCATGACCAGAACCGAGACCACGGGCAAGCCAAATGCGTTGCCGATCAGCCCGAGCGGTGCGGTATTGTTGAAATGATAGGCGGCAAAGATCGCGCTGGCCGAACCGGCGACCAGGGATGTCAGAGCAATGTCGCTGATGTGATCGCCGATCTTGCCGGGCAGTTGCAGCAACAGGCCGCTGCGGGAGGCACGCCGGGTATTGCGGCCGGCCCTGCGCGGCGACCACCAGCCGTAAAATGCGATCAGTGCTGCGGTGGCCGAGTACGACATCTGGAAGCTTGGCCCCATCACCTCGTGCGGCGCGATGGTAATGGTTACCAAGGCGGCCAGGGCAACATTGCGCAGCGACAGCGCCGCCCGGTCCACGGTCATGGCGACAAGCATGACTGCCAGCATGACAAAGCTGCGCTGGGCCGCCACGTCGATCCCCGAGAGCAGCAGATAGAAGGCCGACGCCAGCAGCGCCGCGCATGCCGAAAATTTCTTGATGGGATAGCGCGCGGCAAAGTCCGGAAAGAAAGCCATGCATGCGCGCAGCGAGCCGATGACGATCCCGGCCACGAGCGCCATGTGCAATCCCGAAATGGAGAGGATATGCGACAGGCCGCTCAGCCGCATGGCGTTGTTGGTGGCCTCGCCGATGCCATCGCGCTGGCCGGTGATGAGCGATGCGGCGATGGCACCGGCTTCTCCCAGTATATGACCGAGGATACGATCGGTGAGTGCCTGGCGCATCGCAGCGACGGCAAACAGCGTTCTGGTTGTCAAATCGGCCGGTTCCGGCAGAGAGGCTGCTTCCGGCCTTCCAAGAAAGAAGCCGCTGCCGCCGATGCCCCTGTAGTAATTGTGGAAGGCAAAGTCGTAATTGCCGGATCGCACGGGACCGGATGGCGGGCGCAGATGCGCCAGACCGCGCAACCCGCTGCCTATGGCAGCTTGAGGTGGCAAGGCGCGGGCCGACACAACCAGCCTTGCCGGGGCATAGCGCAGCTGCGGGCGCTCTGTCGCCACGACATCCACCGTCACGCGCCAGCCGCCCCGGTCGGCGCGGTTGATCGCGACGATGCGGCCGGTCAGCCGCGTGGTGACGGCGGAGCCAAGCATCGGTGTATCCAGCCGCAGCGTTTCCAGCTTGGCGCAGAGCATGCCCATGACAACCAGCACGGCGGCGGAAAGGCACATCCCCGTCAGATGCCGCTCACGTGCCAGGAGTTTGAACCCGGCAAGCGCGGTCAATCCAAAGAGGATGGCGCTCAGCCGCGGTTCCACTGGTAAGCCGAAATAGACGATGGCGCCGCTGCCGGCAAAAACCGGAACGAACAGAAAAAGACTGCCGCGATCATAATCCTGCGCGCATGCCCGGGAAACGGCCGGGAGCAAATCCTGCCCCAACCCCATGCGCCGGCGCAGCGCTATGGACAGACTCACGCCTCGCCGGGTGACGGCAATATTTTGGGATATTTGGGTCGCAAGACCCGGCTCATCGTCCGCCGGACGATCAAAAAACTGCCGTTCACTCGTTTGTGTACTGGTGCCGGGCCCCTGCATTTGCCTCCAATTCTGCCAATGCACTTGCACGACAGCGCTCCTATGCTACATCAACGCCAGATCAAATCGATTGGATGTTAGGCTAATGGCCGAGACGTCTGTTGGAGTCCTTATGTCGTCACCTGTTGTTACCCGTTTTGCACCCTCCCCGACCGGATACCTCCATATTGGCGGTGCCCGCACGGCCCTGTTCAACTGGCTCTATGCCAAGCATACGGGCGGCAAGATGCTGCTGCGCATCGAAGACACGGACCGGGAACGCTCCTCGGAAGCGGCTGTCACGGCCATTCTCGATGGCCTGAAGTGGCTGGGCCTCGATTGGGATGGCGATGCGGTGTCGCAATACGAGCGCGCGCCCCGTCACCGGGAAGTGGCCGAAGAGCTGGTCGCCAAGGGCAAGGCCTATTACTGCTATGCCTCGCCGGCAGAGCTTGAGGAAATGCGCGAAAAAGCCCGCGCCGAGGGCCGCCCGCCGCGCTATGACGGCCGCTGGCGCGATCGCGATCCGAAGGAAGCCCCAGCGGGCGTCAAGCCGGTTATCCGCATCAAGGCACCGCAGGACGGCGAAACCCTGGTGCGCGACCTCGTACAGGGCGATGTACGCTTTCCCAACAAGGATCTCGATGATTTCATCATCCTGCGCTCTGATGGCAATCCGACCTACATGCACGCGGTTGTCGTCGATGACCATGACATGGGCGTCACCCACATCATCCGTGGTGACGATCACCTGACCAATGCCGCGCGCCAGGCTATCATCTATGATGCGATGGGCTGGGATATCCCTGTGATGGGTCATATTCCGCTGATCCACGGTGCGGATGGGGCCAAGCTGTCTAAGCGTCACGGTGCGCTTGGCGTCGAAGCCTATCGCGCCATGGGCTATCTGCCTGCCGCCCTGCGCAACTATCTCGTCCGCCTCGGCTGGAGCCATGGCGATGACGAGATCATGTCCGATGCGCAGATGATCGAGTGGTTCGAGATTTCCGACATCAATCGCGGTGCATCGCGTTTCGATTTCCAGAAGCTTGAAGCGATCAACGGCCACTACATGCGGTTCTCCGCCGATGCCGACCTGGTCAAGGCGATGATCGACATCCTGCCGGAGATCGAAGGCGGCGCCGACATTCTGTCGCGGCTGAATGACCGGACCCGTCAGCAATTGCTGGCGGCAATGCCCGGCCTGAAGGAACGCGCCAAGACGCTGGTCGAACTGGCGGACAGTGCGAAATACCTGTTTGCGCAACGCCCGTTGGCATTGGATGAAAAGGCAGCTGGCCTGTTGAATGAAGAGGGCCTGGGTGTGCTTTCCGGTGTTCTTCCAGCGCTGTCGGCCGTCAATGACTGGACTGCCGAAGCATTGGATGCGGCCGTGCGGGTTCATGCGGAAAATACCGGCCTGAAGCTGGGTAAAATTGCCCAGCCCTTGCGCGCCGCGCTGACGGGAAGAGCAACATCTCCGGGGGTTTTCGACGTGCTGGCGGTGCTTGGCCGCGAGGAGTCACTGGGGCGTATCGAAGACCGGATAAAAGGTTAATCCGCAGCCTCGACGGTGCATTTTTGCATTGCAACATTATGCCGTTCGGCTACGGTGACGTGCCTGAGAAAATCAGGATAAAGACCTTGCAAAGAGGTCAAGGCTTTGGGCCAGTGTGCTGAACGCAGAGGTCAGAAAATAACCTGCCTGGAAGGAACATCCTGTTTCAAAGGCATACTGGAATATGAAGTAACTCGTGTGCTTTCACTTCCGAAGTTCGACGAGAGTCTACTGCTCAAGCAGCGAACTTCGGAATGGTACACGGGATGTCAGCGGGAGCTGAAGCAAGAAAGGAACGGCAATGTCTGAGAATAGCGTCAACATCGATCTGAATGGTCACGAGTTTGCGTTACCGATTAAAAAAGGCACCATCGGACCTGATGTCGTGGACATTGGAACACTCTACAAGAACACGGGTGCATTCACCTACGATCCGGGTTTTACATCCACAGCCTCCTGCGAGTCGCAGATCACCTATATCGACGGTGACGAAGGCATTCTGCTGCATCGCGGCTATCCGATCGAACAACTCGCCGAAAAGGGCGACTTCCTCGAAACCTGCTATCTCCTGCTTTACGGCGAACTGCCGACAAAGAGCCAGAAGCATGATTTCGACTATCGCGTGACGCACCACACCATGGTGCACGAACAGATGTCGCGCTTCTTCAGCGGCTTCCGCCGTGACGCCCATCCCATGGCGGTCATGGTCGGCTGCGTTGGCGCCCTGTCCGCCTTCTATCACGACTCGACCGATATTTCCGATCCGCATCAGCGCATGGTTGCATCCATCCGCATGATCGCCAAGATCCCGACCCTGGCTGCGATGGCTTACAAGTATCACATCGGTCAGCCCTTCGTTTACCCGAAGAACAATCTCGATTTCGCCACCAACTTCCTGCACATGTGCTTTGCCGTGCCGTGCGAAGACTACGTCCCCAATCCGGTTCTTGCCCGCGCAATGGACCGGATTTTCATTTTGCACGCTGATCACGAGCAGAATGCCTCGACGTCGACGGTGCGTCTTGCCGGTTCGTCCGGTGCCAATCCGTTCGCCTGTATCGCTGCCGGCATTGCCTGCCTCTGGGGCCCTGCCCATGGCGGCGCCAATGAGGCCGCGCTCAACATGCTCGGCGAAATCGGTACGGTTGACCGCATTCCGGAATTCATCAACCGCGCCAAGGACAAGAACGATCCGTTCCGCCTGATGGGCTTTGGCCACCGCGTCTACAAGAACTACGATCCGCGCGCCAAGATCATGCAGCAGACCACCAAGGAAGTTCTCGCCGAACTCGGCATCAAGGACGATCCGCTGCTCGACGTCGCCATGGAGCTGGAGCGCATTGCCCTGACCGATGAATATTTCATCGAGAAGAAGCTCTATCCGAACGTCGATTTCTATTCCGGCATCACCTTGAAGGCGCTCGGCTTCCCCACCACCATGTTCACCGTGCTGTTCGCCGTTGCCCGGACGGTTGGCTGGATTGCCCAGTGGAAGGAAATGATCGAAGACCCGCACCAGAAGATCGGCCGCCCGCGCCAGCTTTACACCGGTGCAACGCAGCGCGACTACGTTCCGGTCGGCAATCGCAAATAAGATCTCCAGAATACGAAAAAAGGCGCCATTCGGCGCCTTTTTCATATCCAAAAGCCTGTTCCTCAGGCCCTCTGATGCACGTATTCGAGAACTTTCTCGGCGGCAATCTCGCCGGACGGCCGTTCGGTCCGCATCAATGCCGCGATCTCGTCGAAACCCTCGAGCTGCAACGCCCTGGCGTAACCCGGTTTCAGCAGTTGTTCGATCTCGCGCGCCAGCGGGCCGGGACGAACGAACTGGTTGAAATATTCCTGAACAACCCGCTTGTCGGCGATGATGTTGGGCAAGGCCGCACTCCAGACCTTGATGCGCGGCGCAATGAACATGCGCGCCAGCCAGTCAGGCCGGTACGACAACACCGTCGGGATGCGCGCCAGTGCGAGTTCCAGCGACACGGTCCCGGACGCGGCCAGAGCCGCATCGGCTTCGGCGAAGGCTTTCAGACGTTCCGCTTCACCCACCACGATGTCTGGCTGGACTTTCCAGCCGGCAGTGAGCTGTCGCACCAGTGGTTCGACTTTGGGAAGCGTCGGCAATGTCAGCCTGAAGCGGTTGCCGCGTTCCGCCAGCAGTTCAATTGCCTCACCGAAAGGTTTGGAAAGGCTTGATATTTCTGCTCTGCGCGACCCCGGCAGGACAACAAGATTGTGTTCGGTTCTGTCAGCGAAACTGCTTTCCCGCGCCCGGTTCCGCTCTGCCGCCGCCAGCAGCGGCGCATGGGTCACCAGCCTGTGGCCGACATAGGTGGCAGGCGGGCCATCGAGATCTTGCAATGCCTGCACCTCGAACGGCAGAATGGCCAGCACATGGTCGATATAGCCGCGCATCGCCTTGGCGCGTTCCGGGCGCCAGGCCCAGACCGACGGGCTGATATAGTTGACGATCGGGATCGATGGATCGGCAGCCCGCACCTTGCGCGCGACGCGATGGGTGAAATCCGGGCTGTCGATAATCACGAGGCAATCGGGTTTCGCCGCAATGATCGCTTTGGCCAGCTGCGCTATGCGGCGGATGAGCTGCGGCAGTTTGGTGACGATGGCCGTCAGCCCGACCAGAGCGATTTCGTGCTGGTCGAACAAGGAGTTGAGGCCGAGGGCTGAGAGATGCTCGCCGCCGACACCGGTCAGCGTCACCTCGCCCGGATACTGCCGCCGCAGGGCTTGCACCAGATCGGCACCAAGCAGGTCGCCGGACTCTTCGCCGGTGACAATGGCAAGGCGAAGCGGCTTTGCTGCTGTTTTCACTCGGCCTCCTGCGCAAAAGTTTCGATGAAAATACCAGCTTCGTTGGCAGCAGCGATCGTTTCGGCATAGCCAAGGATCAGCGTGCGCCGCGCTTCGATGGCAATGCCCTTCAGACCGGCCTTCACCGCATTCTCCACAGTGCTTACGCCGATGGCCGGCAAATCCGCCCGCACTTCCTGCTGCGGTTTGGCGCATTTCACCAGCACACCGCCCTTGCGGTTGATCCGCTTGGCAATGCGCAGTTCGGCGACCCGCTGCAGCATCGCATCGGTGCCCTCCACGCCCTCCAGCGCCACCACGCGGCTGCCGACGGCAATGGCCGCCTGCCCGATATCGAGCGAGCCGATCATGATGGCCGCCTCGCGGGCGGCCCGCATATCGGCAATGCTTGCCTGATCGGCTTTCTTCCGGGTGATGGTGCCCACTTCAGGCGCCAGAATATCCGGAACGATCTCGTGCGCACCGACAACCCGGAAACCGTAGGACTCAATGGTTGAGATCACGGCCTTGAGCAAACCATCGTCACCGAGGCGAAAAGCCCGCATGAAACGATACAACGCAACGAGATTGCCGTTACCGGGCCGCAGCGCCGCGGAGAATTCCGGCCGGTGGCGCACGCCACCCGCCAGAACGACGTTGCTGATCTCTTCCGATTTCAGGATTTTCATCAGGCCGCCCAGCTCGACGATCGAGATTTCGGCGTGCTTGCGCGCATTGATCTCGGGCGATGCCTCGCCTTTGATGGCGATGATCAGGGGGTTCGCACCCTGCTTCTGCAGGCTTTCCGCGATGGAAATGGGCAGGAGCCCGTTGCCCGCGACAATCGCCGTGCGGCCCGTTATGGCCGCCGGTTGCGTCCCATCCGTTGTCTTAGCTGTTGTCGTCACTGTCGCTGGTCTCGATTCCGGAACCGAGGGGCGGCGTGCAGAAGGCACGTTTGGTATCAGCGGTGATGAAATCGACCAGATCGAGAACCGCCGGCGATTGAGAAAAGGCAAGACGCACGTCACCGGCGCGATTGCGGACCGGCTTGCTGCGGTCGAACAGCATGCGCACCGCACGGCGCAGATTGTGTATCTCCGGACGGGCCATGCCCGAGCGCTTCATGCCGACAATGTTCAGGCCGCCCAGATAGGCATGATTGCCGATCACCATGCCATAGGGAATGACATCCAGTGCCACGGCTGCAAGCCCGCCGACAAACGCATGGTGGCCAACCCGCACAAACTGATGCAAGGCAGCGCCGCCGCCGATGATGACGTTGTTGCCGACGGACACGTGGCCGCCGATCATGACATTGTTGGCAAAGGTCACATTGTCGCCGATGTCGCAATCATGCGCCACATGCGAATAGGCCAGGAACATGCAGTTGTCGCCAACCGTGGTCAAACCCCGGCTGCCATCGGTGCCGCGATTCATCGTGACGCCTTCGCGGATCGTGCAGTTCCGGCCAATGACAAGCGTTGTGTGCCCGCCCTTGTGCTTGGTGTTCTGCGGATCGCCGCCCAGAATGGCGTTCGGATAGACCTTGGCACCATCGCCGAGGGTGGTCGCCCCCATGATGACGACATGGCTCAGCAGAGTGACATCATTGCCAATGACCGCTTCCGGTCCGATATGGCAGAATGGCCCGATGTTTACCCTGTCACCAATCTTTGCGCCCGCCTCGACAATCGACGTGGGATGAATGCTGGAATTGGACATCAAGCTCCGGTCTCGTCTTCTTCTGGGAAGCTGACCATTGCCGCCACGTCAGCTTCGGCAACCTTCACGCCGTCAACTTCCGCAACGCAGCTGTACTTGTGGATGTTGCCGCGCTGCTTGAGCTTGGTCACGCGCAGCTTGAGCTGATCACCCGGCACGACAGGCTTGCGGAACTTGGCATTGTCGATGGTCATGAAGAACACCTTGCCCGGCTTGCCGCTGCCATTATGGAACAGAACGATAGCACCGGCGGTCTGCGCCATGGCCTCAATGATCAGAACGCCGGGCATGATCGGCAGTTCAGGAAAATGACCGGCAAAATGCGGCTCGTTGATGCTGACATTCTTGATGCCCGTGGCCGAGACATCGCGATCGATATCGACGATGCGGTCAATCAGCAGAAAGGGATAGCGATGCGGCAGATTTGCCAGAAGCTTCTGGATGTCCGCGACGCCAAGACTGCTCGCCTGTACATTTTCATTCATCTGAACTGCTCTCCTTCTTGGTCCTGGTCATCGCGCGGACACTCGCGATTTCACGGAACCATTGCTTGAACGGCTGCGCGGGCGCACCGGCCCACCGCTCACCGTCCGGAATATCATTCATCACACCGCTTGCTGCGGCGATTTCCACGCGGGAACCAATATTGACGTGATCCTTGATGCCGACGCTGCCACCCAGCATCGTCATGTCGCCAAGCACCACACTACCGGAAATGCCACATTGCGCAGCAATCACGCAATGGCGTCCAATACGAACATTGTGGGCAATCTGCACGAGATTGTCGATTTTCGTGCCTTCACCGATCACCGTATCGGCGAGCGCGCCGCGATCAATGGTCGTGTTGGCACCAATTTCGACATTGTCCTGGATGATGACGCGGCCAAGCTGGGGCATCTTGTCGAGGCCGGCCTTGCCCGGGACATAACCAAAACCATCCTGCCCGATACGCACGCCCGGATGCAGCAGCACGCGATTGCCAAGAAAGGCATACTGGACCGAGCAGCTCGGCGCGATATAGCAATCGCGGCCGATCTTGCAGCCGTTGCCGATCACCACGCTGGCGGCAATGACGGTGCCGGCACCGATGGAAACGCGCTTGCCGATGATGACACCGGGCTCGATCGTCACGCCGTCTTCTATTTCGGCGGTCGGATCAATGATGGCGTGCGGTGAAACACCCGTCTCTTCGCCGCTCCAGAGATGCGCATTCACCGCCCGCGGATAAAGCGCGCGGCCAATGGCGGCGAAATCCTGCTGCGGATGGCGGCTGACGATAACGGCAACGGTCTTGGGCACGCTTGCCTTGACTTCGTCCGTGCACAGAACGCCGGCGGCTTTCAAACCTTCGAGATTTTGCGCGTTTTTCTTGCCATCGATGAACACAAGTGCATCGGGACCGGCATCAGCCAGGGATGCGAGGCGGGCGACCGGCCGGTTGGCCAGAGAACTGTCCACAAGAACGCCATTGGTCAGATCGGCGATCTGACCAACAGTCACGTTCAGCAGTGGCTCATAAAAGATCGGATCGGCCATCGACTAACTTTCTCCCCCGGGGAAATATGCTCCCCCGGGAGGTCAGCAATCTATCAGAATTTGCTCGACATGCCGAAGTTGAAATTCTGCACCTGATCGCCATCCACTTTCTTGACAGGGAAAGCGTAGTCGAAGCGCAGCGGACCGAACGGCGATGCCCACATGATACTTACACCCGCGGATGCGCGCCATTCCATGCTGGTGTTCGATGCCTGCTTGAGATCATTGCCATACAATGTAGCAGCGTCGGCAAACAGGGCGCCACGAATACCCAGGCTCTCAGGAACGATCGGCAGCGGGAACTGCGTTTCCACGGTGGCATTGAAGTAGGTATTACCACCCAGGAAGCTGCCCTTGGCATCCGCCACGCTCAAGTCGCGTGGACCGATACCGGCATATTTGAAGCCGCGAATCATTTCCTGATTGTTCTTGAACGTGTCAAACACGCGCAGATCGTCGCCAAATCCCTTGATGTAGCCAGCGCCGACACCGACGAGGCCGACAATGTCCATTTCCTGGGAAAGCGTCTTGTAGTAGCTGCCCTTGAACGTTGTCTTCAGGTAGTTGGCATCGCCGCCGACACCAGCATATTCCTGGTTGAACTTGGCATAGAGTCCATCATGCGGGTTTTTCGTATCGTCGATGGTATTGTAGACAAGCGACCAGCTGACCGACGACTTGATCCATGTACCGCGATTTGCCGCATCAATGAATGCCTGCGAAATCTGCGACGGATCAGGAATGTCCGTTCCCGGGATCTTCGCAGCGTCTTCGATCGTGTATTTTTCCTGCGACAGGTTGTAAGCAACACCCGCCGTCAGTGTTTCGGTGATCGGCAGACCAAAACGGATCGTACCGCCGGTCAGATCGGTCTGATACTTGTCATTGACGCCGGACTGGCGCTTGAACAGATCGAAACCAGCCGAAATACGCTGACCGAGGAAGTAAGGCTCGGTGAAGGACAGCGAGTAGGTACGGTTGTTGTTCAGACCGCCACCGGCAGCAATACGGATATACTGGCCGCGACCAAGGAAGTTGCGCTCGGTGATCGAGCCTTCCACTGTCGGTCCGGGGCTTTCACCACCGGTCGTATAACCGCCACCGATGGAGAATTCACCGGTCGACTTCTCGACAACGTCCACAACCAGAATAACCTGGTCAGGCTGCGAGCCGGGAGCGGTCGAGATATTGACGGTCTGGAAGAATTCAAGCCGCTCCAGGCGCTTCTTGGCGCGCTGGATCAGAACCTGATTGAACGCATCGCCTTCGCTCACATCGAACTCACGGCGGATGACGTAGTCACGCGTCTTCTCGTTGCCGCGGATTTCAATGCGCTCGAGATAGGCGCGCGGACCCTGGTCGATGTTGTAGACGACCGAAATCGTGTGGTTCTCGAAGTTACGGTCGCCGCGCGGCTCCACCTTGGCAAAGGCATAACCCTGGCCAGCCACCTTTTCGGACAGCTTGATGATGGAGTCTTCGACTTCCTTGGCGTTATACGTATCGCCTTCGGATGTCTGCACGAGACCACCCAGCTTGGATGTATCGACACCCTCGACCGAGCTCTGGATTTCTACGCCGCCGAACTTATACTTCTCACCCTCTTCAACCGTAACGGTGATCGTGTATTCGTTGGTGGCAGCATCGAGATTGGCCGTCGACGAGACGACGCGGAAATCCGCATAACCGCGGTTGTAATAGAAGCGGCGCAGCGACTCTTCGTCCGCCCGCATGCGGTCTTCGCTGTACACGTCATTGCGCGTCAGCCAGGACAACGGGTTGGAACGCTTGGTCGAGATCACGTCGCGCAGGCGGCGCTCACCAAAGGCGTTATTGCCGACAAACACGATGTTGGCGATCTTGGTGCGGTCACCTTCGTTGATGTCGAAGACAACGTTGACGCGACCCTGACCGAGATCCATGATGCGCGAACTTACCGTAGCATCGCTGCGGCCGATGTTGCGATAAGCGGCGCGGACAGCCTCGGTATCAGCGTCGAGCGTCTGCTGACTGAAGGCGCTACGCGACTTCGACTGCACGACACCGGTCAGCTGCGCGTCCTTGATCTTCTTGTTGCCGCGGAAAATGACCTGATTGACGACCTGATGCTCGGACACGGTAACGATCAACGCACCGCCGGACTGGGTGATGCGCACATCGCCGAACAGACCCGTGTTGAACAGGCGCTTGGTGGCAGCATCGATATCATTGTTGGAAAAAGGCTTGCCTGGCGTAATGCCGAGATTGTCCTTGACCGTTTGGGCATCCACACGGGTATTCCCGCGCACTTCAATGCGGCTGACGGTTGCTGCCTGTGCTGCTGTAATCCCCGCAACCGTCGTAACGATCGCTCCCGAACTTACCAGAGCCGCTGAAATGGCGAGCGCCGACGCTGCACCAACGAATTTTGAACTTGCCGCCATAGGCCTACTAAACCTTTGTTTCTCGTTGTCCCCGGGCGAGATCCCGGACTAAGCAATTACTCGCACACCGTCATAGCCGGTTTTTACATACACGCAAGGCTTACGGTTAAAATCTATTTACTTCACACGAAAGCGTGGCATCCCTGCCACGCCATTCACAGCTTATAGTAAACAGATCATAACGCTTTTCCACCCCACCCCTCTAATTTTCACTAATGTTTAATTTTCATCACCGGCAGGCGAAAAGATCATTAAACACAACAAAACCCATGAATCCCAGCACCAGAAGGAAGCCCATCCGGAAGAAAATCTCCTGAACGGCCGGCTTTACCGGCCTGCGGATGACCGCTTCCACGGCGTAAAAGATCAAATGTCCGCCATCCAGGGGCGGCAGCGGGAAAAGATTGAGCAAACCGATGCCGATCGACAGCATGGCGGTCAGCTGAATCAGCCAGTCGATACCCTGACTGGCAGCCTGCCCTGCCATCGTGGCAATTTTGACCGGTCCGCCCAGCTGGCACTTGTCTTCCCTGCCGGCAAAGAAACGGCTGAAAAACTGGCCTGTCCGGGCAATGATGAAACCGCTTTCACGCACCGCCTGGCCGACTGATTCGATGGGGTTGTAGGTCACCCGCCGGAAGTTGCCGAACTCTTGATTGTTCACTACACCGATCGCGGCGACTTTCACCGGATTGCCCAAGGCGTCCTTCTGTTCGGCAAGCTCCGGAGTGGCGGTCAGGCTGACCTCCTGCCCCTTGCGCTCGACGACAAATTTCAGAGAATCGCCCGCCCGTGCCGAAACATGGCGCTGAACATCGGCAAAGGTTTCCACCTTGTCTCCGTCCACGCTGATGAAGCGGTCGCCCGGCAGAAATCCGGCCACCGCAGCGGGGCCGCCCGGACGCACTTCCGCAACCACCGGGTCTGCCACCATGCGGCCATAGAGCGCAAAGAAGACGGAAAAGATCGCAACGGTCAGCAGAATATTGAACGCCGGGCCGGCAAAGACCGTCGCCGCGCGCTTCCACACGGGCTGGGTGTGAAAAGCAACGGCACGCTCTTCAGCGGTCATGTTTTCAGACAAGCCGATCGGCGAACTGGCCACGCTCTCGTCGCCGGCGAACTTCACATAACCGCCCAGGGGAATCGCCGATAATTTCCAGCGGGTGCCGCTGCGGTCGTTGAACCCGAACAATTCAGGCCCGAAACCGATCGAAAAGGCCTTGACGCCGATGCCGCACCACCGTCCCACGAGATAGTGCCCCATCTCGTGAACGAAGACGACAACCGTGAGTACAATCAGAAAGGGTAAAATCGTACCGATAAGCAAACCGTGCGTGCCGAAGATATAGCTCAGCGTATCCGTCAAAGTGTCCTCCGGGCCTTGCCCAACCCCGTCAGAGGGTCACCTAAGCTCAGCCTGCTAGAAAAGAATGTCGTAAGGCGTTTCCGGCTTCACCAGAATTGCCCCGATGAGGTACAGCAATGCCGCTGCGGCTACAAGTCCATCCACCCGGTCCATCACGCCACCGTGACCGGGGATCATGTATCCCGAATCCTTGACGCCGAATTTCCGTTTGACCCATGATTCGCCGAGATCGCCGATCTGCGCGGTCACCGACAGCACGAAGGCGATGAGCGGAACGGGCACACCGCCGGCCGGGGTAATGAAGGCTGCGCAGGCCACACCGGCAGCCACGCCCGCGGCAGCGCCGCCAATGGCGCCAGACCAGGTTTTATTCGGCGAGAAACGCGGAGCCAGTTTTGGCCCGCCCAGTGCCCGCCCGTTGAAATAGGCAAAGATATCGGTCGACCAGACGACGGCAAACAGGAACAGAACAGCGGCAAAGCCATCCCCGGTGTCGCCGCGCACGAATGTCAGCGCGATGGCCGGAAATCCGGCATAGAGCAGGCCGATCGCCGGCCACAGGCCGGACTGGCGTCCGCCCAACACTGCCGTCAGCACGGCTCCAGCCAGCAATATGCCGATGATTAAAAGTCCATTGTGCGACAGCAGCAAAAGTCCAAGCACCACGATCAGGCAGGCCCAGGCAACGCCGCGGGTCAGCGGACTGGAGCGATCGAGCGTTATGGCATGCCATTCATAGAAGACACCCAATCCGATGGCACTGGCCATGAGCGCAAATGGCACGCCGCCAACCCAGGTCAGGGCGACGGCGATTGCAATCATGACAACGGCACTAAGGGTTCGTATATGCAGATTGCTGAGACGGCCGGTGCCCTTGTCCGGTGCGGATGGCCCCGAAGCCGTCACAGAGCTATTTCCTGCTGATTGACGCCGCCAAAGCGCCGCTCGCGCATGTGGAAGGTTTCGATCGCTTCCGCCAGGTGGGTCGATTTGAAATCCGGCCAGTAGCACGGCAGGAACATGAACTCCGAATAGGCCGCCTGCCAGAGCAGGAAGTTCGACAGCCGCATCTCGCCGCTGGTGCGGATGATCAGGTCAGGATCCGGGATGCCCGCCGTATCGAGCCGCTCGCCGATAGCCTCGGCGGTCACCTCGTCCTGCGTCAGGACACCCGCCGCCACGTCGGACAGCAGCGCCTTCACCGCGCGGGTGATTTCATTGCGCGAACCGTAGTTGAAGGCAATGATCAGCGTCAGTGCCGTGTTCTTCTCGGTCAGGCTTTCCGCTTCGGTCAGGAGGGCGCGAATATCCTTCGCCAGGCCTTCCCGCTCGCCGATGATGCGCACGCGCACATTCTCGCGATGCAGATCAGCCAGATCGCGCCGGATGAACAGCTTGAGCAGGCCCATCAGATCAGACACTTCGGAT
The DNA here is from genome assembly GCF_058792715.1 of Phyllobacterium sp. MT110. Taxonomy (NCBI): domain Bacteria; kingdom Pseudomonadati; phylum Pseudomonadota; class Alphaproteobacteria; order Hyphomicrobiales; family Phyllobacteriaceae; genus Phyllobacterium; species Phyllobacterium sp. MT110. Next base: position 992,775 of record NZ_JBXAFE010000001.1, on the reverse strand, counting down.
CGCGGGCGCGACCAGTTTTCCGATGAGAACGCAAACAGGGTCAGGTACGGAATGCCCATTTTGCCGGCGGCGCGAATGGTCTCGCGCAGCGCATCGACGCCCGCCTTGTGACCGGCGGTGCGTGGCAGGCCACGTGCTTTTGCCCAACGGCCATTTCCATCCATGATGATGGCAATGTGGCGCGGATTGGACATGGCATTCAACCTCCGGTGGTATTAACGGGCTAAAAACAGACTAAACCTGCATGATTTCCGTCTGCTTGACTGCAACAACCTTGTCCATTTCGGCAATGGTCTCGTCCGTCAGCTTCTGTACTTTTTCGGAAAGAACGCGGTTGTCATCCTGACTGATCGCGCCATCCTTTTCGAGCTTTTTCAACTCGTCCATGCCATCGCGGCGCACATGGCGGGCGGCAACTTTCGCCTGCTCCACATACTGATGGGCAATCTTGACGAGTTCCTTGCGGCGCTGCTCGTTGAGTTCCGGCAAGGGAATGCGCAGATTGTTGCCGTCGGTGATCGGATTGAGGCCGAGACCAGACTCGCGAATGGCACGCTCGACCTTGCCAACCATCGACTTGTCCCAGACCGAGACGGCAAGCATGCGTGATTCGGGCACGGTGATGTTGGCGACCTGGTTCAGCGGCATATGCGAGCCATAGGCCTCGACGGTGATCGGCTCCAGCAAACTCGCCGATGCACGGCCTGTCCGCAGGCCGTTGAGGTCATGTTTCAATGCCTGCACGGCACCATCCATACGGCGCTTCAGGTCATTCAAATCGAGTGCATCACTCATATTCAACGCTCCTATATTCTTTCCGTTATTCTGGTCAGCCCCTGCGAGGTTGGCGGGTCAATCGTCGGAAACGATTGTCGCGCGTCCTCTGCCCTGCAGAATTTCGGCAAAACCACCCTTTTCGTGGATTGAATAGACAATTATTGGGATATTGTTCTCGCGCGCAAGGGCCACGGCTGTTGTATCCATCACCGTAAGGCCGCGATCGAGCATCTCCTTGTGGGTAAGTCGCTCAAAGCGGACGGCGCTGGGGTCCTTTTTGGGATCGGCGGTGTAAACGCCGTCAACCTGCGTGCCCTTGAACAGGGCATCGGCACCCACTTCGGCTGCGCGCAACGCTGCGGCCGAATCTGTCGTAAAGAATGGATTGCCCGTGCCGCCGGCAAAAATCACGACCTTCCCCATGTCCATGTAGGCTGTCGCCTGTCTCTGCGAGAACGTCTCGCACAATTCAGGCATGGCAATGGCGGAGAGGACGACGGTGTCTATGCCGATCTTGACGAGGGAGGTGCGCAAGGCCAGTGAATTGATCACCGTGGCAAGCATGCCCATGTGGTCACCGGTGACCCGGTCGCCACCCTTGGACGCGACAGCGACACCGCGAAAGATATTGCCGCCGCCAATCACCACCCCGACTTCAACGCCGAGCGCCCGCGCTTCGGCAATATCACTGGCAATACGGTCGGCAACCGCAACGTCGATACCGAAACCCTGATCGCCCATGAGGGCTTCACCGGAGGCTTTCAGTAGAACGCGTTTATAGACAGCCGTACCAACCATAAGACCTCCCGCAGAGTCGTGCATTTCAGATATTCGAAGCCCGGATACACCAAGGGCACCGCGTTGTCACGCGATGCCCTCTGATTTCGTCAGTTGTGAAATTACTTCTTCACAGCTGCTGCAACTTCCGCTGCGAAATCGGTCTCTTCCTTCTCGATGCCCTCGCCCAGAGCAAAACGGGCAAATGCCGTGATCTTGGCCGGTGCGCCGATTGCCTTTTCCGCATCTTTCAGAGCGGCTTCGACAGTCAGGTCGGGATTGATGACGAAAGCCTGCGAGAGAAGAACAACTTCCTCATAGAACTTGCGCAGACGGCCTTCGACCATCTTTTCGATGATGTTGTCTGGCTTGCCGGACTGGCGTGCAGATTCGGTGAAAACCGCCTTTTCACGCTCGACAGCAGCCGGATCGACTTCAGCGGCGGTCAAAGCCAGCGGGTTGGTTGCCGCAACGTGCATGGCCACCTGGCGGCCGAATGCATTGGCAGCGTCGGCATTGCCGGCTGTTTCGATGGCAACGAGAACGCCGAGCTTGCCGAGACCGTCGGAAACAGCGTTGTGAATGTAGGTTGCAACAACGCCTTCACCAACGCTGAGCGCTGCAGACCGGCGGAAAGACAGGTTTTCGCCGATTGTGCCAACCGCATCCTTGATGGTGTCGACAACGGACTTGCCGGTTGCCGGATAGGTCGCAGCAGCAACGGCAGCCGTGGAACCATCGCTACCAAGAGCAACAGTCGCAACGTTGCGAACGATGTCCTGGAACGCGTCGTTGCGCGCAACGAAGTCCGTTTCGGAGTTGACTTCAACGATAACCGACTTCTTGCCGTTGGTTGCAACGCCAACGAGACCTTCGGCAGCCGTACGGCCGGCCTTCTTGTCGGCCTTGGAAATGCCCTTGGCACGCAGCCAGTCAACGGCAGCTTCCATGTCGCCATTGGTTTCGGTCAGGGCTGCCTTGCAGTCCATCATGCCGGCACCGCTGATTTCGCGGAGTTCTTTTACCTGTGATGCAGAAATGCTCATTATGTCGCCTCTTCTCAAAGCGAAGGCATACTGGGGAAACCAGCATGCCAACTTTGCGGCGCGTCATGCGCCAATACAATTGTTTTTAGTCACCCGTTACGACGGGTATATGAAGCCTCAAGCGGAGGCTTCACCGTCCTGTGCAGGAGCCGGTGCCGGCTCTTCGAGCGCTGGCTCGACAGGTGCTTCGTCCTGGGCGCCGATATCGATGCCGAGCGAGCCCTGCTGACGCAGGATGCCATCGAGGGCAGCCTTGGCAATCAGATCGCAATAGAGCGAAATGGCGCGCGAGGCGTCGTCGTTGCCGGGGATCGGGAAGTCGATCTGGTCCGGATCGCAGTTGGAGTCGATAACGGCTACAACCGGAATGCCGAGACGCTTGGCTTCCTGAATGGCAATCGCTTCCTTGTTGGTATCGATGATGAAGATGAGGTCCGGGATCGAACCCATGTTCTTGATACCGCCGAGGGCGCGGTTGAGCTTTTCGCGTTCACGATCGAGGTTCAGGCGTTCCTTCTTGGTGAAGCCCTGTGCTTCGCCGGAAAGAAGTTCGTCCAGCTTGCGCAGACGCTGAATGGAGTTCGAGATCGTCTTCCAGTTGGTCATCATGCCGCCGAGCCAGCGGGCATTGACGTAGTACTGGGCCGAACGGGTTGCCGCATCGGCAATGATGTCCGAAGCCTGGCGCTTGGTGCCGACGAACAGAACGCGGCCGCCACGGGCTACGGTGTCCGAAACCTTCTGCAGCGCGCGGTGAAGCAGCGGAACAGTCTGGGCCAGATCGAGAATGTGAATGTTGTTGCGGTCACCATAAATGTATGGTGCCATTTTCGGGTTCCAGCGATGTGTCTGGTGGCCGAAGTGAACGCCAGCTTCGAGGAGCTGACGCATGCTGAAATCAGGCAATGCCATCTCTTAGTTTTCCTTTTCCGGTTTAACCTCCACAGGAAAGAGGCGGGAAACCCGCCACCGGAGGCCATATCGGATTTCTCCCGATATCAACCCAAATCCCGTGTGTGGAATGAAGCGGCTGTTAATGGATATTACCGGCAAACGCAAGAGCTACGGTGAGAAAAGGCGATTTTCACAGGTTTCACCGCCGCATCATCGATAAATGGCTCCGCGATGGCCAATCTCAAGAACCAAAATAATAAGCCGTTTTCCCTGCAGATCGCAAATGATGCGATAGTTTCCGACTCTATAGCGCCAAAGGCCGCCAAGCGGCCCTGTCAGCGCTTTGCCCAATTGCCGAGGATCGTCGACTGAAGCCAGACGTTCTCGCAAAAACGCAGCAATTCGCTTTGCATCATGTCGATCAGGTTTTTCCAGTTGCTTTGCGGCGGTAGCAGATAGCTCAATCTGCCAAACCAAGATCGCGTTCCACTTCATCCAAGGAGTAAACGCGCTCTTCTCCTTTGCGTATCCGCTCGAGAACGCCAAGGCCTAGATAGTAATCTTCCATGTCATCCAGGCCATTCTCGATAATTTCGCGCAAATAGAATGCTTTGCTCCGGCCGGTCTTGGACGCGAGGGTATCCAGTCTCTGTTCGATTTCAGGAGTTAAACGGATAGATGTCGCCATGATTGCCGCCAGTTGTATTCACTGCATTCAATGTATTCACTTTATCGCGAAAATTCAAGAATGGGAGATTTGGTCCTCTACTTCGTGCACTTCGGCGCATCGAAAAGCTCCAGATTGACGAGCTTGCCGGTCATGGAGAAATCGCCGTAATCCATCTTGAGATCGCGGGTCACGCCATTGCGATAGAGTTTGAAATTGATGCGGTAGCTGGGCAGCCCTTCCGATTTGTCCGTATCGTCGAAATAGGCGATGGAAACCGGCCAGGTGTTTTCCTTCTCGAGCGCGCCCATCTTCTTCGTCTCGTCATCGGAATCACCGGGAGCGGGCTTGCCGATGACCACCGTCGTCGCCATGACCTTGTCGGCATCCTCGGAACCGTCGAACAGCTTTGTCTGATAGAACACATCCCCGGCGATCGCCTTCTCGATCAGTTCCTGCATGTGGCGTGTCGGGAACTGCGAAAGCTCGAGATTTTCCTTGTTCGCTTCCGGCTTGGTGAGGGAGATTTCCGTCTTGTCCTTGTCCAGAAGCGCATCGCCGCGCACTTCCTTGGTCAGGCTCTGATCGACAAATGTCTTGTTGACGAAACGGAATTTGGCGCCGTCACCCGACTCGAACGTGGTGGTCTGCTGGTCGGTCACCCTTTGAGGCTGTTCTTCCATGTCGACGCGCGTCACAAAGCGAAAATTTGTCGTGTAACCTTCACAATCCGAACCATTGAATTCGTATACCATGCGGCCTGTCAGCCCCGTGATACCACTGCTTTCCTGCGCGTTATCCAGCTTGAGATCATAAATGGCGCGGTGTGGTACGAGAGTCGCTGTTCCAGCGGCAAGTGCCATCGACGATCCGGAAAGACCAAGGGCACTCAGGCTGAAAACGAGGACGGGGAATAGACGCATTGACAAGATTCTCCAGTTTTCGAATGGCCATATTAAAAAAACTCTTGGCGGAAGCGAGGCAAAAATCGCAACTTCATTCACAATCACTTGCGATTCCGCATGAGAAGGATGAGAAACCCAATGACCAGCACCATCGACAGCCGTCTAAACGACCTTGGAATTACCCTGCCCGTTGCCGCCGCTCCGGCCGCAAACTATGTGCCCTTCGCACGCAGCGGTTCACTGCTTCTCACCTCGGGGCAATTGCCGCTGGCTGGGGGCAAGCTGGTCCATACCGGTTTGCTCGGTATTGATGTCGATCTGGCGCAGGGCCAGGAAGCGGCAAAGGCCTGCGCCGTCAATATCCTTGCCCAGGCAAAGGCCGCGCTCGGCGATCTCGAGAAGATCGAGCGCATCGTGAAAATCACGGTGTTTGTCGCCTCCTCCAAGGATTTCACCGAACAGCACCTCGTCGCCAATGGTGCGTCCGACCTGCTCGTGGCCGTGCTGGGCGACAAGGGCCGCCACGCCCGTTCCGCCGTGGGCACAGCGGTGCTGCCGTTGAATGCGCCGGTCGAAATCGAAGCGATCATCGAGGTCCGCTGATCATGGCATCACTGGAATGGCTGACAAAGACGCCCATTGCCCATCGCGGATTGCATGACCTCAACAAATCCCGCTGGGAGAACACGCTTTCAGCCTTTGATGCGGCGGCAAGTGCCGGCTTTGCCATCGAATGCGATGTGCACCTTTCTGCCGATGGCAAGGCTCTGGTGTTTCACGACGGCACATTGGATCGTCTGGTTGCAAAGCCCGGCAACATTCATGATGTCACGGTGGCCGACGCCGCCGCGTTGCGGGTCGGCGGCACAAAGGACCACGTGCCGACACTCGCTGAGGCGCTCAAGCTCATTGCCGGCCGCGTGCCGATCGTCATCGAATTGAAGGGTATTCCGGGAAGGGATGATGGTCTCGTCAAGGCAGTCGCCGGGGATCTGGCCGGGTATGAGGGCAATGCCGCCATCATGTCATTCGACCATCACCTCATCCGGCTGTTCGGCAGGGACGCTCCGGGGATCCCGGCCGGGCTCACGGCGGAGGGTCTCGATGACAGCGATCTGGAGGCGCATTTCTCCATGCTCGCCCATGATATCGATTTCGTCTCCTACAATGTCCATCATCTGGAAAACCGCTTTGTCGGCTTCGTGAAGGGCAGGCTCGGCCTGCCGGTCATTTCGTGGACGGTGCGCAGCCCCGCTGACAAGGCCACGAGCGATGCGCATGTGGATCAGATCACGTTCGAGGGCTTCGATCCCCGCGCCGTTTGAAACACGGCTGTCATGCCGCGCTGCCTCTTGTATCGCCGGGTGGAATACCTAGTTTAATCAGAGGCAGCGAGGCGACTTTCATCCTGCCGGCAACGTCAGGAAACCAAGTTCAGCAATGTCAAATCTTGATCAGGGCGAGTTTACCTTGCGCGTCGGCGATGGAATCGGCGCGTTTACGCCGGAGGAGTGGTCGCAGCTCTCGGGAACGTCGAGCGGCGCGCCCGGTTACAATCCGTTTCTTTCGCACGCCTTTCTCTCCGCCCTTGAGGATTCCGGCTGCGTCGACCGCAAGTCCGGCTGGCTGCCGCAGTTCCTGCGCCTCGAGGATGCCGCTGGAACCGTCATCGGCGCGGTGCCGTGCTATCTGAAGGGCCATAGCCAGGGCGAATATGTTTTCGACCATGGCTGGGCCGACGCTTTCGAACGGGCCGGCGGGCGCTATTATCCCAAATTGCAGGCCAGCATTCCCTTCACGCCCGCAACGGGCCCTCGTCTGCTTGTGCATCGGGACTGGGACGGTCCGGCTGTCCGGACCGCTCTTGCCAATGGCCTGCGGCAACTTACCGGGCAGCTCGGGGTTTCATCCGCGCATTCGACCTTTGTCAATGCCGACGATCTGCCGGCATTCAACGAAGCCGGTTTCCTGCATCGCATCGACCAGCAGTTTCACTTCTTCAACGAAGGCTATGCAACCTATGATGATTTTCTCGACAGTCTTGCCGCGCGCAAACGCAAGGCCCTGAAGCGCGAACGGCGCGAAGCGCTGGCCGATGACATCGTGATCGACCGCCTCACCGGCAGCGCCCTGACCAAACCGGTCTGGGACGACTTCTTCACCTTCTATACCGACACCGGCAACCGCAAATGGGGCCGCCCCTATCTCAACCGGGAATTCTACCGGCTGATCGGCGAGCGCATGCCCGGCGACATCGTCCTGATGATGGCGCGGCGCGGCGGCCGCTACATCGCCGGAGCCATCAATTTCATCGGTTCCGACCGGCTTTTTGGCCGCCACTGGGGCTGCATCGAAGACCACCGGTTCCTGCATTTCGAGGTCTGCTATCATCAGGCCATCGATTTTGCCATTGAACGCAAGCTGCATGTGGTCGAGGCAGGCGCCCAGGGTGAGCACAAGCTGGCGCGCGGCTATCTGCCGGTTACCACCCATTCCGCCCACTATATCGCGCATGAGGGCCTGCGCCGCGCCGTCGCCGGTTTTCTTGAGCACGAGCGCAATGACGTTGCGCTGATGAGCGACGTGCTGAACGAACACGCCCCCTTCAAGAAATCCGACTGCTGAACACACCATTTGCCCGGGCACGCTTGACCTTGCGCTAGTGGAACGAATTTGACATTCGCATCCCATTTGACATCATCTGCAACATGCGAATGTCAAATTCAAAGTTCCACTAGAATTATATGCTTGCTAGTGGTCCTTTGATTCTGACATTTGCCAGAATGGCTTGTATCAAAGGGGTTGCAAATGTCAGAATCGGACCACTAGCACATGGCAAACATCCGATTCATCATTCAGGAAAGACGGGTGCCCCATGAGCCAGACCTATGACGACAACAATGTGTTCGCAAAAATCCTGCGCGGCGAGATTCCGTCCCACAAACTCTACGAGGATGCCGACACCTATGCCTTCATGGATGTGATGCCGCAGGGCAAGGGCCATTGCCTGGTCATACCCAAGCAGCCCTCGCGCAACATCCTCGATGCCGCACCGGCCAGCCTCGCGGCCGCCATTGCCACGACGCAGAAGCTTGCGCGCGCCGTCAAGACGGCCTTTGACGCGGATGGCGTGACGGTCAGCCAGTTCAATGAACCGGCCTCGGGCCAGACGGTTTTCCACCTGCATTTCCATATTATTCCGCGCTTTGAAGGCATTGCACTGAAGCCTCATACGGGTCAGATGGAAGATCAGGGCGTGCTCGCCGCCAACGCTGAGAAAATCAGACAGGCGCTCGCACAGGCCGCTTAGGCTGTCGCCATGGCAGGACGCGAGATCGTTCTGGCGGCGACAGCACGGCCCGATTTGTAAAGCAGGCCGGTACCGTACCAGCATATCAGTGCCACGCCGACGCCTGCGATGACATCGACAAGATGATGTCCTCCCTCGATCGGCGTGGCGATCAGGATAATGGTGTTCAATATCAGGATCGGCAGAAACCAGAACCGGACACCGGAAAAAGCCAGCACCAGCAGGACAGAGAGGGTCCCGTGATAGGACGGAAATGCAATCAGTCCTTTCATGGAGTAGAACGAAATCCACTGATCAACGCCGGAGCGAAGATCAAAGAAGGTCTGCTTATAGGCGAGATCCACCACCGGCCTGTGTATTTTCCAAATGGCATCGGCGGGTTTGATTGTCGCCAATGCTCCTGCTGAAGGCAGAACCGCCGAAATCAGGATGCACGCAAGGGCGCCCGCCATGACGGCTGCAACGAAGTGCTGCGCCCTTTTCGCATCCTCCATCACGCCGAGAATGATGACGGCGCAGGCGACTTGAGCCAGCGTCGTCAGATAGGTGATCGAGAACAACAGACCCAGCCATGGGTGATCGCCAACATATTGCGCATAGGCGAGCCAGTCGAAGCCAAGCAGAGCGTCGAGGCGCATAAGCGGGACGTCGACGGAGGGAAAATCAAGCGATGTCACCAGATAGCTCAACACCGCCGCGGCAGCGCTGAATGCCATGAGAATCGCCGTTTCAACGCACATCACACTCAGATGACGCACCGGCCGCTTTGCATGATAGATATAGGCTACGATGCTGCAGAGGCCCGTCAGGACGACCGCCTTCAAGGCACTGAAAGTGTCGAACCGGAAATCAGACACGGCAATCCACACCGCGTCGATCAGCAGTATTCCGGCAACAATCAATGCTTTCCAAAGGGTCTGACTCTTCGACCTCATCTGAACTCCCCGCACGAGTACTCCGGCAAACCTAGAGAGCGGGGATGTTTATCCCGTTAAGCGATTGGCTTAATCAAAGTTAAAAATGGAGAAAAAGCCCGATTATCAAGACGATCTCCGCCGCGATCACACTGACGATCACATGGCGGCCAAGGCGCAGATAGGCCAGAAACCCAACGGCTGCAGCGCCAATGCGCAGGAACACCGAGGACTCGGCCAGCGCCCCGCTGGGATAGAGAATAAGCTGGGCGATGACACCCGCGACGAGCGCCGTTGCAACGGCACGCACCGCGATGAGCGCATCGGAATCCTCGCGCACGCGGCCGCCGATGAGAACCCCCAGATAGCGCCAGATATCCGTGGGCAGCCAGCCCGCCAGCAGGATGAAGAGATAGGGCCACCACCAGTCGGTCAGGCTGTGCCAAGTCATGCTGCGCGCCCCCTCGCCCACCGCACATAGCCCATCGTCACCGCGCCGCCGGCAAAGCCCGTCAGCAGCAGATCATAGGCCGGTGCCAGGTGATGAATGAGCGGGAACAGCGCGAGGCCTGATACCATGGCCACGTGCACCGACCGGTCGCGCGCCGATCCCCACAGCGACGTCAGGAAATACATCGGCGTCAGGAAGAACAGCGCGGCGAAAACAATCGGCGGAAAATCCGTCGACAGAAAATAGACCAGTGCCACCACGAGCGAGTTTGTCACGGTCAGCGTGATGCCGAGCCCGGCGAAGTAGCTGACGCGCATATCGCGCGGAATGTGGCGGAATCGCTCCATGCCCATGACCCAGGCGGTGACGGCAATGAAATGCGACAGGAAAAGCAGCGTGATCCTGCGCGTCTTCGGCCCGCGCATTTCCGGGATGAAGGCGGCAACCATCGGCATGAGACGGATCGACGACAGGGTGACCGCAACCGCTGCCCCTATCAGCGAATAACCGCCGGAAATTGCGCCGATCAGGACGATATTGGCCGGAAGCGCCCAGATCGTCGCGACCATGAAGGTTGCCTGCAGCAGGGATACGCCATTCTCGCTGGCAAAACCGGCAAAGCCCACATGCGCCGTCATCAGAATGAAGGCCGGGATGCTGAAGATCATCGCCATGCCGGACAGAAACCAGGAGAACCGCGTTCTCACGGTGTCGTCTGTCGGCGTCTGTGATGAAGGAAATTCGGAATCGCCCATGTTTCAACCGATAGCCCGATCCTGCCATGCCAGCAAGAAAAAGGCCGCCCGGAGGCGGCCTTTTCGTTACTTCTTGCGCGGCACCTTGGGCACCGATGCCTTGCCGCGCGATGGCGGCGTTGGCTCGTCGGCGATGGAAGGACCGGCCGTCACTTTTTCAAGTATCGGCTTCTTCGGCGCAGGCTTCTTCTTCGCCACCGGCTTTTTCTCGACCGCGATTTCCTGCTTCGGCTTCACCGCCACTTCGTCGGCGATATAGTCGAGCACGAGACCCTTGGAACCATCGGCCTTCTCGGCAACCGAGACGACCACGGTACCGCCCTTCTTCAGCCTGCCAAACAGCACTTCGTCAGCCAGCGGCTTCTTGATGTACTCCTGAATGACGCGGCCGAGCGGACGGGCGCCCATACGGTCGTCGTAACCCTTTTCGGCCAGCCAGGCGATTGCCTCAGGCTTCAGGTCAAACGTCACGCCGCGATCGGCAAGCTGTGCCTCAAGCTGGATGACGAATTTCTGGACCACCTGATGGATGACCGGGATCGGCAGCGGACCGAACGGAATGATGGCATCGAGACGGTTGCGGAACTCCGGCGTGAACAGCCGGTTGATCGCTTCCATGTCGTCGCCTTCACGACGCGAGGAGCCGAAGCCGATGGCCGAACGTGCGGCATCGGAAGCACCCGCATTGGTTGTCATGATCAGGATGACATTGCGGAAATCTATCTGCTTGCCGTTGTGATCCGTCAGCTTGCCGTGATCCATGACCTGCAACAGGATGTTGAACAGATCCGGATGGGCCTTTTCGATTTCATCGAGCAGCAGCACGCAATGCGGATGCTGATCGACGCCATCGGTCAGAAGACCGCCCTGGTCGAAACCGACATAGCCGGGAGGTGCACCGAGCAGACGCGAAACCGTGTGACGCTCCATATATTCCGACATGTCGAAACGCAGGAGTTCCACGCCGAGCGACAGCGCCAGCTGCTTGGCAACTTCGGTCTTGCCGACGCCGGTCGGACCCGAGAACAGGTAGGAGCCGATCGGCTTCTCCGGTTCGCGCAGGCCGGCACGAGCCAGCTTGATCGAGGAGGACAGAGCTTCGATTGCCAGGTCCTGGCCGTAAACGACGCGCTTCAGTTCGGCCTCAAGATTGGACAGAACCGCTTCGTCATCCTTGGACACGGTTTTCGGCGGGATGCGGGCCATCGTGGCAATGGTTGCCTCGATTTCCTTCACGCCGATGGACTTCTTGCGCTTTCCTTCCGGCAGCAGCATCTGGCTGGCACCTGTCTCGTCGATCACATCGATTGCCTTGTCGGGCAATTTGCGGTCGTTGATATAGCGCGCCGACAGTTCCACCGCCGATTTGATCGCTTCCACCGTGTACTTGACCTTGTGGAAGTCCTCGAAATAGGGGCGAAGACCCTTCATGATCTCGATGGCATCCGGGATGGACGGCTCATTGACATCGATCTTCTGGAAACGCCGGACAAGCGCCCTGTCCTTCTCGAAGAACTGGCGGAATTCCTTGTACGTCGTCGAGCCGATGCAGCGGATCGCACCGGACGACAAGGCCGGCTTCAGAAGGTTCGACGCATCCATTGCGCCGCCTGACGTGGCTCCGGCACCGATGATCGTGTGAATCTCGTCGATGAACAGGATCGCACCCGGAAACTCTTCGAGCTCCTTGATGACCTGCTTCAGACGCTCTTCGAAATCACCGCGATAGCGTGTTCCGGCCAGCAACGTGCCCATATCGAGCGAAAACACCGTTGCGTCGGCCAGGACCGACGGCACCTTGCCTTCGACGATCCGCTTGGCAAGACCTTCGGCGATGGCTGTCTTGCCCACGCCGGGATCACCGACATAGAGCGGGTTGTTCTTGGAACGGCGGCACAGAATCTGGATCGTCCGGTTGATTTCCTGATCGCGGCCGATCAGCGGATCAATCTTGCCGGCTTTCGCGCGGTCGTTCAGATTGTTGCAGTAGGCCGTCAGGGCGTCCTGCTTCTTCTTCGTTGCACCCTCTTCCGACTCGGAAGCGTGGTTTTCTTCGTTGTTGCTCTCCGTACCCAGCGGGGTGCGCGGCTCGGATGCGCCGGGGCGCTTCGAGATGCCATGGGAGATGTAGTTGACCGCGTCATAACGGGTCATCTGCTGTTCCTGCAGGAAGAACGCCGCATGGCTTTCCCGCTCGGCGAAAATAGCGACGAGAACATTGGCGCCGGTGACTTCTTCACGGTTGGAGGATTGAACGTGAATAACGGCGCGCTGGATGACGCGCTGAAACGCGGCAGTTGGTTTTGAATCCTCGTCATACCCGGTGACAAGGTTGTCCAGTTCGTGATCGACATAGTCGGTCACCGTGCGGGTCAGCTGTGCGAGGTCAACATTGCAGGCGCGCATGACACTGCTCGCGTCCTGATCATCGATGAGCGCGAGGAGCAGATGCTCCAGCGTCGCATATTCATGATGATGCTCGTTCGCGATTGTCAGCGCCTGATGGAGGGCCCGCTCCAGACTAGGTGAGAAAGATGGCATGAAACCTCACTTTTTCTCCATCACGCATTGTAGCGGATGTTGGTTTTGCCGCGCATAGTCCATGACTTGGGTCATCTTGGACTCCGCGACCTCATAGGTAAAGACGCCGCACTCTCCGACTCCATGATTATGCACATGAAGCATGATGCGTGTGGCATCTTCTTTGTTTTTCTGGAAAAAGCGTTCCAGAACATGAATGACGAATTCCATGGGGGTGTAATCGTCATTCAGGAGCAACACCCGGTAAAGACTCGGCTTCTTCAGCTTAGGCTTGGTACGTGTGATGACAGCCGTTCCCCGGCCGGGGCCATTGCCGCTGCCTTTGTCTTCATCTTGCATTGTTGGTGCAAACCGCTTCATCTCTTCCAATACCCGCATTTGGTGGTCATGTGTTGCCCTGTGCATTCTATGTAGGTCGCAACGCGCTGATTTTAAGCCCTCTCACAAAGCATGCAATATCACTCGGCCCGTTTTCGGGCGCGCAAATAAAAAAAGTCCGGTTGCACGCGCAACCGGACCTTTCGCAAGCCGCCAATAAGGCTGGATTTATTTGGTAACCTTGGCAACTGCCGCCTCGTAGGGCTTGTAGGCTTCCTTGGCGAGGTCGGCATAGAGTTCGCCGAACTTGGTTGCCTGGGCAACAAAGGCTTCATAGGCCTTCTTGGAGAATGCGGTGTGCGCTTCGTAGAGCTGCTCGACCGACTTGGTCGTGCCGAGCTTCTCAACAAGTGCCGTGCCGTCTTCGAAGGACTTCTTCGAATATTCAGCCGCTTCATTGGCGATTGTCTGCAAACCCTGCGACAGGACCGAAACGCTCTTCATCGAGTTGTTGACGAATTCCTTGCTGGATTCACTCAGAGTTTCGAATGGGCTGGCCATGATAAATCCTTCCATGGATTAAATTTCTGCGTAGCCGTATTTAGTGTGCACTGCACAAAAAGTCAATTTTTTTGTGCATCGCAATAATTTCCGACAATTTTAAACAACGCAATGCCGCGGAATTCGTGAACATTCCGGTTACCATAAACAGTTTGGTAACGCTGTTGCGGGTAATGTTCGACGATCCGTACCTGACGAAACATTACGTCAGTCAAATTCCATATACGCTTCAGTATGAGCAGGTGTTGATTGTGCTTTATCCAGCCCGCCAAGGTTCCAGACTTTTTACCAGACTTACCCATACATTCCTGGCTTTGGCGCTCGCTTCCGGAATAGGCCTGACACAGACACCCAGGGCAGAAGCATCCTCGAAGGCATCGGCCATCGTGGTGGATGCCAACACCGGCAAGACGCTCTACTCGTCCAATGCCGATGCCCAGCGTTTTCCGGCATCCCTCACCAAGATGATGACGCTGTACATGCTGTTTGAAGCGATGGAAGCCGGAAAGGTCTCGAAGTCGACACCCATTCCCGTTTCCGCCTATGCCGCCGGCCAGCCGCCGACAAAGATCGGCTTCAAGCCCGGCCAGACCATCAGCGCGGAAGCGGCCATTCTCTCCGTCATCACCAAATCCGCCAACGACTCGGCGACAGCCATCGGCGAATATCTCGGCGGTTCGGAACAGCGCTTTGCCCAGATGATGACCAACAAGGCGCGCCAGCTCGGCATGCGCAACACCACCTTCCGCAACGCCTCGGGCCTGCCCAATCCGCAGCAGCGCTCGTCGGCGCGCGACCTTGCCCTGCTCGGCATCGCCCTGCGTGAGCATTTCCCGCAATATTATGATTATTTCTCCACACGCAGCTTCAGCTATCGCGGCCGCCGCATCGCCGGTCACAACCGCCTGCTCGGCAAGGTGCGCGGTGTCGATGGCATCAAGACCGGCTATACCCGCGATTCCGGCTTCAACCTCGTTTCGTCGGTGAATGTCGACGGCAAGAAGATGGTTGCGGTCGTGATGGGCGGCACCAGCGGCGGCGCCCGCGATGCGCAGATGGCCAAGCTGATCGAACAGTACCTGCCCGGCGCCTCGCGCCGCGACGGCGGCAATCTGCTGGCCTCGCGCAAGAACAGCAAGGTTCAGGTCGCAGCCGTCGAACTGCCTGAAGATGACGATGCACCAATGCCGACACAGCGTGCCGAAGTTGTTGCGAAAACCAGCAATGTCGTGACGGCCTATGCCTCCGCCCCGGCCCAGTCGCCAGCCGCGCAGATCCTGACCGTTCCGACCCCGACCGCACGCGCTGCGGCAGCCGAATCCGACGATGAGGCAGAGGTTGATCCGGTCACCACCGCTTCGGCTTCGGACAAGGGTACGGCCAGCGGCTGGATGGTGCAGATCGGCTCGATGGGCAGTGCTGACGAAGCCAAGGCGATCCTTTCCCGCGCGGCATCAGAAGTCGGCGGTTCGCTTGCCACCCTGTCGCCCTACACCGAAAAATTCCAGAAGGGTTCGGCAACCTATTACCGCGCCCGCTTTGCCGGCATTGCCTCAGCCAAGGCTGCAAACAATGCCTGCACCGCACTGAAGCGTCAAAACTACCACTGCTTTGCAATTGCGCCCCAATCGTAAGGCAGTGATCTGAAAGACCCAGTTTGTACAGAGTTGAGGGTTTTGCGAATGTCGAGTGTCAATGATTTCCATGGTTCTGCCGGTGCTGCCGGCAAGGAATCCCGGTCGCTCTTTGGCGGTATGCACGCGTTGCAGCAGGCGGCGCAGCGCCTTGCCGATCTGCGGCGCGGCAACGCAGCGTTCAAGACGATGGACCTGGTGAACGTGCTGCTGTGCCAGGCGGCGAGAACGCGCCGCGCGGCCATGCCTGCCGTGCGCTTGCACATCCGCACCGCCGGTCACAATGGTGTTACCGCAGTCCGTCTCAAGGTTTCCTGAGAGTTCGGGTCTAGAGCAGCCCCAGCGATGCCAGCTCGTTGCGCAGTTCCGGCGGCAGTTTGGCCCGGCCCTTGCCCTGCCCCTCATCCGCCGGTGCATCCTCGCTTGTCAGATAGCGCCAGCCCTGGAACGCCCGCCGCGGCTGCCATTCCGTCGCGATGATGCGCGGATCCAGCACCAGATGGCAGCGTGAAATCCCCTCATCATCGATGAAGGTGCGAATGTCCGTCAGTATCTGGCGGCATTGGACATTGCCCTTGATCACCCAGTAGAGCGATCCACCGGCCAGCAATTCCTCGACGCGCTTGGGAACCATGCGCGTCGTATGGAACTGTTCGGGCGACAGGCCGGCACGCCTGCGCTCATCCAGGCGAAAATCGATCCACGCCGCGAGATCTTCGATCGCAGTGCAGCCGACACAAAGTTTGACGAGATTGAGAGCCATGCAGGAGATTTGACGCTTTCAGGCGGCAAGGTCAACCGAAACCGGCGGGTTCTCCACAAAGCGCCGGCGGGAAGCATGGCGATGCCGCCCGCCGGTGAAAGTCTCAGTGACCGGTTGCGGGTATGGCCGCCCCGCCGCCCGGTTGCCGTTTGACCGCCGGGGCATGAACGTCCGCCGCAACGACCGGCACCTCGACGCCCTTGGCATCATAGAGCTTGCCGTTGAGGAAATAGTCGCCGTCATGCAATTGCGCGATGTCCTGATAGCGCAGCACCCGCTCGGTACCGGCGACGAAGACCGACTGCTGGTCCGAATTGCCCGCGGTCAGATGGTTGAACACGATGTTCAGCGCAATCGCCATGAGTGCGGCCGAACTGATGCCGGAATGGAAGATCGTGGCGAACCATGTGGGGAAATGATCGTAAAAATTCGGCGATGCAATCGGGATCATGCCGAACCCCAGCGACGTCGCGACGATGATGAGGTTCATGTTGTTGGCATAGTCGACCTTGGACAGCGTGCGGATGCCGCTGGCAGCCACGGTTCCGAACAGCACGAGGCCAGCGCCGCCGAGGACGGCACTCGGCACCGCCGCAACGATGCGTCCCATGACGGGCAGCAAACCCAGAACGACAAGGAACAGACCGCCCGTCGCCACCACATAGCGGCTCTTGATGCCGGTCACCGCAACCAGCCCGACATTCTGGGCAAAGGCGCTCTGCGTGAATGAGCCGAACACCGGTGCGATCAGGCTCGACAGCATGTCGGCGCGTAGACCATCGCCGAGACGGCGCGAGTCCACCTTGGTCTCGATGATCTCGCCAACCGCCAGGATATCCGCCGATGTTTCGACCAGCGTGACCATGATCACGATGAACATGGAAATGATCGCCGCCACCTGGAAGGTCGGATACCCCCATTGAAAGATCGTCGGCAGGGCGATGAACGGCCCTTCGCTCACCTTGGAGAAGTCGGTCATGCCCAGTGCCAGCGCAATCAGGGTGCCGATGACGATGGCCAGCAGGATCGACAGCCGTGAAATCCGGGCACTGCCGACCTTGCTGAGCAAAAGCACGATGACAAGGGTCACCGCTGCCAGCTCGATATTGGCCATGCTGCCGAAATCCGGCGCCTTGCTGTTGCCGCCCATCGCCCAGCGCGCGGCAACCGGCATCAGGGTCAAGCCGATGGTGGTGATGACAATCCCGGTGACCAATGGCGGGAAAAACCGGGTAATCCTGGAAAAGACCGGCGTGATCAGCAGGCCGATGAACGAGGCGACCATGACGGCGCCCAGCACCGCCTCGATGCCGCCATTGCCCGTGATGGCGACCATGGTCGCCACGCCGGAAAACGACACGCCCTGAACGAGCGGCAAGCGGCAGCCGAAAAAAGGCAGGCCCATCGTCTGCAGGATTGTCGCCAACCCGCCGGCAAACAGCGACGCGGTGATCAAAAGGCCGATGTCGTTCGATGACAGCCCTGCCGCCTGGCCAAGGATCAGCGGAACGGCAATGATGCCGCCATACATGGTCAGAACATGCTGAAAGCCATAGGCCATATTGGCCGCCAGCCCCAGATTCTCGTCCTCCGGACGGTCCTCTGGCGTATTTTCATTCAATCGTGATGCCAAGGTAGTGTCCTCCCAATACCTTTATGCAGCCCAACCAAACATTGCTGATCGGGCGGGACGAAAACTATGGCAGCTTTTTGGGATTTGACTGTATCTGATTTATTGAAAGTGTTTTCGGCTGCGTGCAGGTATTGCACGCGCCGGTTCAATCAATCTCAGCACTCCACGACATTGACCGCAAGACCGCCAAGGCTGGTTTCCTTGTAGCGTTCGTTCATGTCATTGCCGGTCTGGCGCATGGTTTCGATGCAGGCGTCGAGCGGCACGAAATGCGTGCCATCCCCCTTGATCGCCAGGGATGCCGCCGTCACCGCCTTGACCGCGCCCAGCGCATTGCGCTCGATGCAGGGCACCTGGACGAGCCCGGCCACGGGGTCGCAGGTCATGCCGAGATGGTGCTCGAGCGCGATTTCCGCCGCATTCTCGATCTGCGCGGCATTGCCGCCCATAACGGCAGCGAGCCCGGCCGCCGCCATGGCCGAGGCAGAGCCCACCTCGCCCTGACAGCCGACTTCCGCGCCTGATATCGAGGCATTGTGCTTGATGACGCCGCCAATGGCCGCCGATGTCAGCAGGAAATCGCGAATGCCATCCGCGTCGGCATCGTCATGGAAATGCAGGTAGTAGCGCAGCACGGCGGGAACCACGCCCGCAGCGCCATTGGTCGGCGCGGTGACGACGCGCCCGCCGGCAGCGTTCTCCTCGTTCACCGCCATGGCGTAGACGGACAGCCAGTCATTGGCCAGCAGCGGGTTCATGCGGTTCTGCCGCCATTCCTCCTGCAACCGGTCATGCAAATAGCGGGCGCGGCGCTTGACCTTGAGGCCGCCCGGCATGATGCCTTCCTGCTCCAACCCGCGATCGATGCAGGAGCGCATGGCCGACCAGATGCGATCAAGACCGGCGTTAAGCTCATCCCTGCTCATGAAGACTTCTTCGTTGCGGCGTTTCATTTCCGCGATGGAGAGCCCGCTTTCCGCGCTCATGGCCAGCATCTGGGCCGCGTTCTTGAACGGGAACGGCACGGGATGTTCGGGTTTTGGTGCTGTGCGGGTCTTCGCGCTTTCCAGCTCTTCTTCGGTGACGACGAAACCGCCGCCGATCGAATAGAAGATGCGGCGCAGAAGCAGGCGTTCATCGGCATCATAGGCTTCGAAAGCCATGCCGTTGGCATGTCCCGGCAGCGGCGTCCTGCGGTCCATGATCAGATCGGTAGCCGGATCGAAGCGGTAGGCGGGATGCCCCTCGGGGCGAATACGTTTTTCCTGTTTGACGGTCTCAAGCAGCGCATCCATCTGGTTGGGATCGACCGTCGCGGGCAGAAGGCCGCAGAGGCCAAGGATCACCGCCCGGTCCGTCGCATGACCAATGCCCGTGAACGCCAGCGATCCATGCAGATGCACGCGCAGGCGATCCACCTTCACGCCGGTCGGGCGTGGCCATTGCCCGTTCTTCAACTCTTCGAGGAACAGGCTGCCGGCGGTCATCGGGCCCATCGTATGGGAACTCGAAGGACCAATGCCGATTTTATAAAGATCGAAAACCGACAGGAACATCCGGCTACCTCAAATGGTGAAATTGCATCGCGCTATAATGGCTGCTCCAAGACATAAGCCGAAGCCAGCCACCGACCTAGCGTTGTGTTTCTACGACATGCCGGACCAAAGAAAAAGGGTGCAGACGCACTGCACCCCTCCATCAGAAATTTATTCCGGCTCAACGGGACTGGAGCCTGATTTTTTATCAGTGCATCGCGATGAGATAGGTCACCAGCATGATCACTGCGAAACCGACAACTGCCCAGGCGGTAATGCCCCAGCAGGATTTTTGAACGCTATCGTCCATGAATTTTGTATTTCCCTGTTGCTCTCGGAAGGACACGATTCTGTCGAAACGCTCCCTCCCTGGGAACGCGGGTATATCCGTCCATGCCGTCCTTCGCAACGCCAAAGATGGCAAAATCAGGGCGGCGCGGCGCATGGCTGCGTTGAGCCAGCCGCATGACTTCAATGATTTCAATATGTTAAATGAAGCTTCAGCAGGCTGCGCCGTTTACGATTGGGGTAAATTCGTGTTGAGTGAATCTGCAAACTGAGTCATGTGTTTGTGCACGTCTTTGTCTCACACCGAGAGAGCCCGCATGGAACCCGCACGCTTTATGTCCTACTGGCTCGATGCGCTGGCCCTCGTCTATTTCTTTGGCGTGTGGGTGCTCTATTCGCGCACCACGGACAAGGGATTTCTCAACCGGCGCTCGCTGACATCGGAAATGAATCTCGCCCGGCGGCAATGGATGACCACGATGTCGAGCCGCGAACTGCGCATGATCGACACCAGCATCATGATCGGCCTGCAGCAGGGCACCGGCTTTTTTGCGTCAACATCGATTCTGGCCATCGGCGGCTGTTTCGGCCTGCTGAATTCATCCGGCCGGGTGGTCACGCTGTTCCACGATATCCCGTTCCTCGGCGAGACAACCGAGCGGCTGTTTGAAACCAAGGTTCTCGGCCTGCTGGTGCTCTTCGCCTATGCCTTTTTCAAATTCGCCTGGGCTTACCGGCTGTTCAATTACTGCTCGATCCTGATTGGCGGCGTGCCCATGGCGCGCGACAAGGCGCCGGATGATCCGCAGGTCATTGTCAGCGTCAACCGGGCGGCGGAGATCAACATCCTCGCCGGCCAGCACTTCAACAGCGGACTGCGCGGCATCTTCTTTTCCATCGGCTATCTCGGATGGTTTCTCGATCCGCTGCTGTTCATGATCACGACGAGCCTTGTGGCGGTTGTGCTGTTGCGCCGTCAGTTCTTCTCCAATGCCCGCGACGCGCTGATGCGCAACAATGCCAATGCGGATTCATAGGCTGCGCGGCAGATAGCGCCAGACGACGACGGCGGTGAAGACCATCAGCGCCCCCAGGGCGATGAAGATCGCGCCAAGGCTGAAGAATGTCAGGATGATCGAATAGAAAAACGCCGGAAGGAGCTCGGAAAAATCGAGATAGGTCCGGTAGACCGAGGTCATCTGCGCCCGCTCGTGCGGGTGAACCGCGCGAATGAAGGTGGTCGAGGCCAACGTATCCAGCGCAACGCAGAAAAACGCCCCGGCAAGCAGCATGAGCGCCGCGATCATCGGAAATTTCTCACCCGCCAGCCCGGCGCCGGCCAGCGCAATGGCCAGAAGGATGAAAACGCCTGATATCGTCCGCATCAGCCCCTTGGCCATGCCGACCTTGCCCCACAGGATCGATCCCAGCAGGAACAGGTTGCCGAGCGAGACGAGCAGGCCGCCGGCCAGCTTGCCCTGGCCCGTCGCCACCATCAGGATCGGCCCGTAGACGAAGAACGTGCTCCAGTAGCACGACCGCGAAAACGCGATGAGCCAAGCGAGCCGCAGCCGTGGCTGAGCGACAAACCGCCGGACATTGGCAATCGGATTGGCGGCGCGGCTCGGGCCCTTCTGCAGGGCGGGATTGTCGCTGAGGCGAAAGTACCAGAACAGCGTCAGAAGCAGCAGCGAAAAGCCGATCGACAACAGGAACGGCGCGATCATGCCGATGGTGCTGTAAAGAAAGACGCCGAGGAACGGCCCGGCCGTCCAGGCAAAGGTCGCCGTCGCCATGCGCACGGACTCGGCGCGGACGAGTTCGCCCTTCTTGATATGGTCCATGATGTAGAGGCTGAGCGTGATGGACAGTGCGCCTGCCCCGAACGTGCGCAGGAACAACCCCGCCGCCTGCCCCGGCACGGTGTCGAGCGCGAAGGCGCAGCAGCCCAGGATCAGCGAGGTGGCGCCGGCCGTATAGACCCAGCGGCGCGGGATGCGGACGATCAGCAGCGGAATCGACAGGGTGACCATCAGCCCCAGCATCGACATGCAGGTGTAGAGGATGCTGACGCTGCGTTCGCTCTGCAGCAGGTCGTAGGTCTGGATCGGCACCACGCTGGTGATGATCGCCCGGGCCATCGACTCGATGCCAAACAGGATTGCAAACACCCGGGCTGTCGGACGTTTGGCCGTGCTGATCCAGATGGGATGGCGAACTTGATTGATCACTGGCTTGGCTATCGGGGAAATGCTGATTCGAGCGCCCCCTGACAGTGGAGCGCGAAACCATGGATAGCAGTCAATCAAGCGACATTATATGTCTGTTTCGCAGAAACCTTTGAAACAAGTGCGAAATATCAGCCGTGATGCGTGCCGGAAACACATGGATTTTGTGTTGTAACTCCCCTAGCCTGTCAGGAGTTGCAATCATCGAGATTCCCGCATGAGCCAGACCGAGACGCTTGCCCCGCCCGCCAAATCCCGTCTCGGCAGGCTTGATGTGCTGCGCGGTATCGCGCTCATTGCCATGGCGACCTATCACACGGGCTGGGATTTCGAATTCTTCGGCTACATGGAGCCTGGCACCACGGGCCATGGGGCCTGGAAGCTTTATGCCCGCATCATTGCCTCGACCTTTTTGCTGCTTGTCGGTTTCAGCCTCGTGCTGGCCCATCGCAACGGTATCCGCTGGCGCTCTTTCGGCATCCGCCTGGCGCAGATCGTTGCGGCATCCCTCGCCATCACCCTCGTCACCCGGTACGTCACGCCGGACAGTTTTGTGTTCTTCGGCATCCTGCATGAGATTGCCGCCGCCAGCGTGCTCGGCCTGTTGTTTCTGCGCCTTCCCGCCATTGTCATCGCTGCCGCAGCCGCGGCCGTTATCGCCGCGCCGCATTACCTGACCTCCGCTGCATTCGACGCACCGGCGCTCTGGCCGCTCGGCCTGTCGGAAATGCCCATCCGTTCCAATGATTACGTGCCCATTTTCCCGTGGTTCGGCCCGGTCCTGGCGGGCATGGCACTCGCCAAGACATTGCTGCACTTAGACCGGATGCGCATTTTCGCCGGAACCATCCGTCCGGCCTGGCTCGACCGGGGATTGCGGTTCATCGGCCAGCACAGCCTGGCGTTCTATCTGATCCATCAGCCGGTGCTGATCAGCTGCGTTTTCCTGATCGCGCAGGTGTTTCCGCCAGCCACGCTTACACCGCACGAGGTTTTCGACCGGGAATGCACCCGTAGCTGCTCGGTGGATAATGACAGGGCGTTCTGCGAACGTTTTTGCACCTGCACGGTGGGTCAGCTGGAGACCCAGAAGATTTTCGATGACGTCTATTCGGGTAAGCGCAACCAGGACAATGACCCGCAGATACAGGACATCACCGGCATGTGCACCCAGGAAGCGATGCAGCCCTGATCGAAATTTTTATCGGCAGTTGCAGTGTGCGTGGTTCGACAAGCTCACCATGAGAAAGGTTGAGAGTTGCGGAGGAGCCGTATTCCGCGACGTTCGCGATTGGCATGCAGCCAACCCACCACCCTCATGGTGAGCTTGTCGAACCACACAGCACGAACCATGCAGAAGGACATTACCAGCTCTCAGGTATTAACGCCCAGTTCCGCCAGCCGTTCGATGCAGGCTTCTTCAACCTGATCAAGTTCGGCCAGGGTTTCCTCGATGTCACGGCGCTTCTGGCGCAGGTCGCCGCGCTTTTCCTCGACGCGCTTCATCAACAGGTGCAGTTGACCCATTTCCCCCGGCGGCTCGCGGTACATCTGCACGATCTCGTGGATTTCCGCGATGGAAAAACCGAGCCGCTTGCCGCGCAGGATCTGCTTGAGCAGATGCCGGTCCGATGGCCGGAACAGGCGTGTCCGCCCGCGCCGGACGGGGTGGATCAGCCCCTCATCCTCATAGAAGCGCAATGTCCGGGTGGAAACGCCGAACTCCCGCGTCAGCTCAGTAATGGAATAATATTCGCGCATGACAGACATTGCTCTGATTTTTCTTACTATTTCACATGGATGTTTGGCCACGCAATTACGTAAAAGTCAATTGTACCTTTGTTAGCATAAATGAACGTTAGTCTCAAATGCCGGGAAATCAGCTGTCAGGCCAGTCCGAACCACCAGGTTGCCAGTCCCAGGAACGAGAAAAACCCGACCACATCGGTCACGGTGGTGACAAAGACAGCCGACGAAATGGCGGGATCGGCCCCGAACTTGTCGAGCAGCAGGGGAATCAGAATACCGCCGAGGGCAGCGGCCATCATGTTGATGATCATGGCCGAGGCGATGATTCCGCCCAATTCGGCATTGTGGAACCAGAAGCCGGCGACCATGCCGATCAGCACGGCGAACACCATGCCGTTGATCAAACCGACCGAAGCCTCGCGCCGGATGATGCGGCCCGCATTGTAGATATCCATGTCGCGTGTCGCCAGCGCGCGCACGGTCACGGTCATGGTCTGGGTCGCCGCATTGCCGCCCATTGAGGCAACGATGGGCATCAGCACCGCCAGCGCCACCATCTGCTGGATGGTGCCGTCAAACAGCCCGATGATGGAGGCGGAGAGAAACGCCGTGAACAGGTTGACGACCAGCCAGGGCGTGCGCGAGCGCGAGGTGGACAGGACGGAGTCGGACAGTTCTTCGTCGCCGACGCCGCCGAGGCGCATGATGTCCTCCTCGGCCTCCTCCTGGATGACGTCGACGATATTTTCGATGGTCAGCACGCCGACAAGCCGTTCATTCTCGTCGACAACGGCGGCGGACAGCAGGTCATACTGCTCGAAAATCTGCGCCGCCTCTTCCTGGTCCATCGTCGCGGGAATGGCGTGGCGCGTCTCGTGCATGATCTCGTCGATCTTGCTGTCGCGGCCTGCGCGCAGGATGCGGTCGAGATCGATGGCGCCGAGCAGCCGGAACATCGGATCGATGACGAAAATCTGCGAGAAGGATTCCGGCAGGTCGGCATTGTTGCGCATGTAGTCGATGGTCTGGCCGACGGTCCAGAACGGCGGCACGGCAACGAACTCCGTCTGCATGCGGCGTCCGGCGGTTTCTTCCGGATAGCCGAGCGAACGGCGCAGGCGCACGCGCTCGGTGAATGGCAGCTGCGCCAGAATCTCGTCGCGATCTTCCTGGTCGAGATCTTCCAGGATGTAGACGGCATCGTCGGAATCCAGGTCCTGAACCGCTTCAGCGATCTGCTGATTCGGCATGGCATCGACGATTTCGAGGCGCACGGCCTCGTCGACTTCGGTCAGCGCGGCAAAATCAAATTCATCGCCAAGCAGTTCAACGAGGGCCGCGCGCTGCTCCGATTGCAGCGCTTCAAGAACGTGGCCCAGCTCGGACTGGTGCAGTTTGCCGACATGGGAACGCAGGAACAGAACATCACGATCCGCAATGGCGGCGCCGACACGGGCGAGATAGGACGAGCGGACGGCACCGTCTTCGCCGTAAATGTCGACGTCCCGCTCGTCATCGGCGGGCGGAGGCAATGTTTCCGTTTCGTCCATCGATCCGCACCTGCCTTCCCGACACGACTTGCACCATACAGTGTCAGTTAACGCATAACCCCCGAAATCCAAATCGATTTCTCCGGGGATTGCGCGTCAATTCAGAAGGTTATCCCCCCTGCGGGATCGTGTGCGCGGCGCAGCCGGGTCAGGCGGCGCTGTCTTCCCAGCCGCTGATGGCCTTGACCTCAAGGAAGTCTTCCAGCCCCCAGTGACCGCCTTCGCGGCCGATGCCGGACTGCTTGTAGCCGCCGAACGGGGCGTCGGCCTTGTGCGACGCGCCATTGATGCGCACCATGCCCGCACGCAGCTGCTTCGACACGCGCTTGATCCGCTCGCGATCGCCCGACTGGATGTAGGCGGCAAGACCGTATGGCGTATCGTTGGCGATTTCGACGGCTTCTTCTTCCGTATCGAACGGGATCATTGCCAGTACCGGCCCAAAGATTTCCTCACGGGCAATCGTCATGTCGTTGTTCACATCGGCGAACACCGTCGGACGGACGAAATAGCCGCGATTGAAGCCTTCCGGACGGCCAGTGCCACCGGCGATCAGGCGTGCACCTTCCTTGATGCCCTGTTCGATCAGCCCCTGCACCTTGTTGAACTGCGCCTCGGAGACAAGCGGGCCCATATGATCGCCGTCCTGCGCGGGATCACCGACAACGGTCGCCTTCGCCGTGGCAGCAGCCACCTCAGTCGCCTTGTCGTAGACCGAGCGCTCGACCAGCATGCGCGTCGGCGCATTGCAGGACTGGCCCGTGTTGTTGAACACGTGCAGGACGCCGCGTGTTACCGCCGCTTCCACATCGCTGTCGGCGAAAACGATGTTGGGCGACTTGCCGCCGAGTTCCAGCGATACGCGCTTGACCGTATCGGCAGCAGCCTTGGTCACGGCAATGCCGGCACGGGTCGAGCCGGTGAAGGACATCATGTCGATGCCCGGATGCGCCGACATGACAGCACCCACGGACGGACCATCGCCATTGACCATGTTGAACACACCGGCGGGAAGGCCCGATGCATCGATGATTTCAGCAAAAACCACCGACGAAATCGGTGCGATTTCCGAGGGCTTCAGCACCACGGTGCAACCGGCGGCGATGGCAGGCACGACTTTCAGCACAACCTGGTTCATCGGCCAGTTCCACGGCGTGATCAGGCCGCAGACGCCGATGGGCTCATAGGCGATCCGGACATTGGGGTTGTGCTCGTCGAGCGGACGTTCGAATTCAAAGCTCTTCAGCGCCCGCATGAAGGCCTTGAGGTGGCCGGTGCCCGAGGCTGCCTGCTCTTCCAGCGCCATCTTGATCGGTGCGCCCATTTCGGACGAGATGGCCTGCGCCATGTCATTGATGCGCGTCTCGTAGACGGCAGTCAGGCGCTCGAGCCAGGCAATGCGCTCCTCGCGGCTTGTCAGGCTCCAGGTGGCGAATGCCTTGCGTGCGGCGGCAACGGCGGCATCGACATCGGCGGCCGAGCCCATTGAAATGACGGCGAAAGGCTGCTCATCGGCAGGATTGATGACATCAAGATCCTTTGCCACGGCCGGAGCGGTCCATTTTCCATTGATATAGAAATCGGTCTTGCGAAGCATGGTTGGTCTCCTGCCTGGTGCTGTCGGATTGGGTTGGTTCAGGGGCGGATGTGCATCCGTTGGACTGCTGGTGTAGCGGATGAATGGACCGGCAGCCAACAGGAATATCGAACAAAGAGGCGAAAATAGCGGCGCGCTGACGTCTGATCGTCATTTCCTGCGGTGGTGGAAGGCACGCCCGATGCGCAGGAAATTGCCGAGCATGGCGTGGCCATATTCCGTCAGCACCGACTCCGGATGGAACTGCACCCCGAATGTCGGGTGCGCCCGATGGGCAAGCCCCATGATCTCGCCCCTGTCGGAGCGGGCCGTTACGGTGAGCGACGCATTGTCCTCGTCCGCAACGACAATCAGCGAATGATAGCGCCCTGCCTTGAACGGGCTCGGCAATCCCTTGAAAACGCCCGTTCCGTCATGCTGGATCAGCGACGAGCGGCCATGCATGGGTTCCTGCGCCCGCAGCACCGTGCCGCCGAAGGCCTCGCCGATGCATTGGTGGCCAAGGCAAATGCCGAGAATGGGAATGCTGCCGCTGAAAGCTTCGATGATGGCGAGCGACTGCCCCGCCTCGTGTGGCCCGCAGGGACCGGGCGAGATGACCAGAGCCGCGGGTTGCAGCGTTTCAATGTCGGCGACGGTGATTGCGTCGTTGCGCACGACGCGTGTTTCCTCGCCGAGCTCGGCAAAATAGCGTGCCACGGTGAAAACGAAGGAATCATAATTGTCGATGATAAGGATCATGAGCCGGCATCTCCGGCCATGTCAAACACATCGAAAATCCGCGCCGCCTTGTCGAGCGTCTCCTGATACTCCGCTGCGGGATCGGAGAGCGCCGTGATGCCGCCGCCCGCCTGGAACACCGCCTTGCCGCCCTGGAACAGCACGGTGCGGATGGCGATGTTGGTGTCCATATTGCCGTTGAAACCGAAAAAGCCGATCGAGCCGCAATAGGCACCGCGCGCGACCTGTTCCATCTCGGTGATGATTTCCATCGCCCGCAGTTTCGGCGCACCGGTGATGGACCCGCCGGGGAAAGCCGCGCGGATCAGATCCGGCAGTGATTTTTCGTCCGCCAGACGCCCGGTGACGACCGACACCAGATGATGCACGCTGGCATAGGATTCCAGCCCGCACAGCACGGGCGTGAGCACGGAATGGGGATTGCAGACCCGCGACAGATCATTGCGCATCAGGTCGACGATCATCAGGTTTTCGGCGCGATCCTTTTCCGAGGCGAGCAGGGTCTCCGCATGCCGCCGGTCGATATCCGGATCGGCCGAGCGCGGCACCGTGCCCTTGATCGGCCGTGTCTGCACGTCCCGGCCCCGAACGGAAAGAAACCGCTCCGGCGAACTCGACGCGATGACCAGATCATCGTGCTCCAGATAGGCGGCAAATGTCGCGGCATTGCGCTGGCGCAGCGCCTTGTAGAAGGCCCAGACAGGATAGTTTTCGGGAAGATCGGCGATAAAGCGTTGCGCGATATTGGCCTGGAAAATATCGCCATCGAGAATGTATTCGACAACTTTCGCCACCGCCTGCTTATAGGCTTCGCGCGTGAAATTGGATTGCCAGATATTGCGCGCAACGCGTGGCCGCGCGGAGTCTTGCGTGTGCACCGGCTTCTCGAGCGCCGCGAGAAAGACATGAGCGCGTTCGGCGGCACGCCTTTCATCCGCCTGTTCGGGCAAACCGGACGAGACAAGCCAGACCCGTTGCGTCAGGTGATCGAAGGCAAGCACGACATCATGGAAATGCCAGATGGCGTCGGGCACATCGCCCTGCGACTGTTTGCGCGGTTCTGGAAGATTTTCCAGCAACCGTCCGAATTCATAGGAGAAATAGCCGATGGCCCCGCCATGGAATGGCGGAAGACCAGCCTGATCGTCGAGGCGGAAACGTTTGAGATACTGGGAAAGAGCCTCCAGCGGGCCAAGATCCAGTGGCTGATCGTTCCAGCGGGCCGCACCATCCCGGACCGCCAGCGTGCCGAAGGGATCGGCAGCCACGTAGGAATAGCGGCCAAGCTGGTCGTGCCGCATGGCGCTGTCAAGAAAGCTCAGCCCGCCGAACGGCTTCAGGCGTTCGGCAGCGTCGACTGGTTCCAGCCAAGGGATTTCCCGGATGTACATCCGTTGTCAGCCTTTCCCGAACGATGGCGTTACCCGCTCTTGCGGGTGGAAAGAAGTATACTTGTCTCGGTCAGGGTGATTCCGTCAATATGCCTGATGTCGCGCAGGGTGTGATCGAACGCCTCCAGCGTCTCCACCTCGATCTCCGCAACAATATCCCAGCGGCCGTTGGTGGTATGCAGCGCGCGGATTTCGGGAAAGCCCTGCAGGCGGCGGATGACCTTTTCCGCGCCCTGCCCGGCCACTTCGATCATGGCGATGGCGCGAACGCCATAAACGCCGGCACCCGCCTTCAGCGTCACGGTAAAACCCTGAATGGTGCCGTCGGTCGTCAGCTTGTCGACGCGGGCCCGCACGGTGGCGCGCGAAGTGCCGAGCAGCGTTGCCATCGACGAGACGGGCATGCGGCAGTCATCGCGCAGCAGTGACAAGAGGCGGCGGTCAAGATCATCCATGTCTGCTCCAATTTGTACAATTGAGATGCGCAAACTGCGCATTAAGTAGCGCATTTCTATCAGGATGCTGTCTATTTGTCACCGTCTCGGGGTGGCAGTATACTGGCTGCGCCGGTGAATCCCCCGGCTTCATTTGATTGACCATTCAAACGCGAAAGTGGCGCTTGTTGATGAACATGCTCAGCAACTTTGAGAACGACCCCAAACAGAAATTGATGATCGTCGGCGCGCCCATCGAGGAAGGTGCCGGTCGTCTCGGCGCCCTGATGGGCCCGGCAGCGTTGCGCACCGCCGGTCTCATCCGCACTTTGGAAGAGATGGGCCACCCGGTGGACGATCATGGCGATCTTCGCCTGCCGCAGACCTTGCCCGCCGTTGCACCTGTCACCGGCCTTGCCCATCACATCGAAAAGATCGCCGCATGGTCGCGCATGCTCTGCGTTGAAACCTATGAGGCCATGAAGGACGGCAGTTTTCCGGTCATTCTGGGCGGCGACCATTCGCTGTCCATGGGCTCGGTCGGCGGCATCGCCCGCTACTGCCAGGAAAACAACCGCGAACTGTTCGTGCTCTGGCTCGACGCGCATTCCGATTTCAACACCCCGGCAACCTCGCCATCCGGCAACATGCACGGCATGTCCGCAGCGCTCCTGTGCAACGAGCCCGGCCTTGAAGGGGTGTTCGGCGACGAGCCGCACGGCCTGATCAAGCCGGAAAACCTGCATCTCTTCGGCATCCGTTCCATCGACACGGTGGAGCGCAAGCTGCTGCGCGAACGCGGCATCGATGTCATCGACATGCGCCAGATCGATGAGTTCGGCGTGGCCAAGCTGATGCGCCGCATCATCGAGCGGGTGCAGAAGGCCAATGGCATCCTGCATGTCAGCTTCGACGTGGATTTCATCGATCCGTCGCTTGCGCCGGGTGTCGGCACGACGGTTCCGGGCGGCGCCACCTACCGCGAAGCCCATCTCGTGATGGAAATGCTGCATGATTCCGGCGTTGTCGGCTCGCTGGACATCGTCGAGCTCAATCCGTTCCTCGACGATCGCGGCAAGAGCGCCATGCTGCTCGTCGATCTCGTCGCCAGCCTGTTCGGCCGGCAGATCTATGAACGGCCCGCCGTTTCAGACCAGAGCACCACGGCGCTCAACGTATAAGAAAATTGGCAAATAGGAGGATATTTTGCTGCAAACAGCCGCCCAACTGATTTCGACCGAGTCCCGTCTTGGCGCTCACAACTACAAGCCGCTTGATGTGGTTCTGTCGCGCGGCGAAGGCGTGCATGTCTGGGATATCGATGGGAACCGCTATCTCGACTGTCTTTCAGCCTATTCCGCCGTCAACCAGGGCCATTGCCATCCCAAGATCCTGGCAGCCATGACCGAACAGGCGTCAAAGCTGACGCTGACGTCGCGCGCCTTCCGCAACGATCAGCTGGCCCTGTTCTACGAAGAGCTGGCAACCCTCACCGGCTCGCACAAGATCCTGCCGATGAACAGCGGTGCCGAAGCCGTCGAGACCGCCATCAAGGCCGTGCGCAAATGGGGCTACGAGGTCAAGGGCGTGCCGGAGAATGCCGCCGAGATCATCGTCTGTTCCGATAATTTCCACGGCCGCACCATGGGGATCGTCGGGTTCAGCACGGACCCGTCCGCCCGCGAGAATTTCGGCCCGTTTGCGCCGGGCTTCAAGGTCGTTCCCTTCGGCGATATCGATGCCTTTGCGGCGGCATTGACGCCCAATACCGTGGCGTTCCTTGTCGAGCCCATCCAGGGCGAGGCCGGCGTGAAAATCCCGCCGAAAGGCTATTTCTCCAAGGTGCGCGCGCTCTGCACGCAGAACAACATCACGCTGATCCTCGATGAAATCCAGACCGGCCTCGGCCGCACCGGCACGCTGCTGGCGGAAGAACATGAGGCAATCGAGGCCGACGTGACGCTGATCGGCAAGGCGCTCTCGGGCGGCTTCTATCCGGTCTCGGCCGTGCTGTCGAACAGCGATGTACTCGGGGTTCTGAAGCCCGGCCAGCACGGCAGCACATTCGGCGGCAATCCGCTGGCCTGCGCCATCGCCCGCGCCGCGCTGCGTGTTTTGACCGAAGAGAACATGATCGAGAATTCGCGCATCGAGGGCGAGTATTTCCTGCAGCAGCTCAAGGGTATCCGCAGCAATATCGTGCGCGAAGTGCGCGGCCGCGGCCTGATGCTGGCCATCGAGCTGCATCCGGAAGCCGGTGGCGCCAACCGCTTCTGCTACGAGCTGAAGGAACGCGGCATTCTCGCCAAGGACACCCATGGCGATACGATCCGCATCGCGCCGCCACTGGTGATCAAGCGCGATCAGATCGATTGGGCACTGGAACAGTTCAACGAAGTGCTGACCAGCATGAATTGAGGCCTAGGGGTTCAACACCCCCCTCTGGGCTGCCGCCCATCTCCCCCACAAGGGGGGAGATCAGCTTTCACAGCTATTTCAATTAATCTTCAACATTGAAAATAAGGCGAAACCATTGATGCCGATTTGATCTCCCCCCTTGTGGGGGAGATGTCCGGCAGGACAGAAGGGGGTGAAATACTTACATCCTCACCCGTTCCGCCTTCGGATCGTACATCGGCGTGAGCGATGCCACGGCTTTCACCCGCTCTCCGGCGATCTCGATCTCATAACTCGACGCCAGCACCTGCTCCGCGCTTTCGCCCTTGCAGGCGACGTAGCCAAGCCCGATCGCCCCGCCGAGATAATGGCCGTAATTGCCCGAGGTGATCGTTCCGACGATTTCGCCATCGCGCACGATGGCTTCATTGTGGAACAGCAGCGGCTCGGGATCGGCAAGACGGAACTGCACCAGCCTGCGGTCCAGCCCGTTTTCCTTCTTCTGCAACACCGCATCACGCCCGATGAAGTCGCCCTTCGTGGTTTTGACGGCAAAGCCGAGCCCTGCCTCCAGCACATGGTCTTCGTCGGTGATATCATGGCCGAAATGCCGGAAGGCCTTTTCGATCCGGCAGGAATCCAGCGTGTGCAGGCCGCACAGTTTTAGACCCAGCTCCTGACCGGCCTCCTCCAGCGCCTCGAACACATGGGCGGTCTGGTCCGACGCGACATAAAGCTCCCAGCCGAGTTCGCCGACATAGGTGACGCGGTGGGCGCGGGCGAGGCCCATGCCGATCTCGATTTCCCGTGCGGTGCCGAAGGGATGACCCGCATTGGAAAAATCGTTGGGGCTGATCCTTTCGATCACCTCGCGGGATTTCGGCCCCATCAGGCACAGCACGGATTCCGCCGCCGTCACATCGGTGATGACCACGAATTCGTCGTTGAGATGCTTGCGCATCCAGGCGAGATCGCGCTGCAGGGTGGCGCCGGGAACAACGGCAAAGAATGCCGTCTCCGACAGGCGCGTGACGGTCAGGTCGCTTTCGATCCCGCCGCGATTGTTGAGCATTTGCGTATAGACGATGCGGCCGGGTTCGACATCGAGTTGGTTGGCGCAAAGTCTTTGCAGGAAAGCCAGTGCATCGCGGCCCTCGATGCGGATTTTGCCGAAGGAGGTCATATCGAACAGGCCGACGCCATTGCGCACCGCCAGATGTTCCGCGCGCTGATTGTCGAACCAGTTCTGCTGCTTCCAGGAATAGCGGTATTCGCGCTCTTGCCCGTCATTGGCGAACCAGTTTGCCCGTTCCCATCCGGCCACTTCGCCGAAAACGGCACCGCGTGCCTTCAGATGTTCATGGATGGGCGAACGGCGGATATTGCGGGAGGTCGCCATCTGCCGGTAGGGAAAATGGTCGGCATAGAGCAGGCCAAGCGTCTCGGAGACGCGTTCTTTCAGATAGCGCCGGTTCTTCTGGAATGGCTGGGCCCGGCGGATATCCACTTCCCACAGGTCGAACGGTGCTTCACCGTCGTGAATCCACTGGGCCAGTGCCATGCCGGCTCCGCCAGACGACACGATGCCGATGGAATTGTAGCCCGCCGCCACCCAGTAACCGCCCAGTTCCGGTGCTTCGCCGAGATAATAGCGATCATCCGGGGTAAAGCTCTCCGGGCCGTTGAAAAAAGTGTGAATGCCCGCCGTGCCGAGCATCGGCATGCGGTTGACGCCCATTTCGAGGATCGGTTCGAAATGTTCGAAATCCTCCGGCAGCTGGTCGAAGCAGAAATCTTCGGAAATGCCGTTCATGCCCCACGGCTTGGCCACGGGCTCGAAGGCGCCGAGCATCATCTTGCCGGCATCTTCCTTGTAATAGGCGCATTCATCAGGCACGCGCAGCACCGGCAGGCGGCCGAGCCCCTCGATGGCCTCGGTGACAAGATAGAAATGCTCGCAGGCGTGCAGAGGCACCGTCACGCCTGACATCGACGCCAGATCACGCGCCCACATGCCGGCGCAGTTGATCACCACATCGGTCTCGATCGTGCCCTGTTCCTCGCCCTTGGCCCAGGAAACGCCGGATACCCGGCCGTTCTTCTTGTGAATGTCGGTGACTTTCACGTTCTCGAAGATTTTCGCGCCGCGCTGCCTTGCGCCCTTGGCCAGTGCCATGGCGATATTGGCGGGATCGCACTGCCCGTCCAGCGGCAGATGCACGGCGCCGACCACATCCGATATGTTAAGATGCGGGTACATCTCCTTGACTTCCCGTGGAGAAATCTCCCGCACATCCACATCGAAGGCACGCGCCAAAGAAGCCTGGCGATAGATCTCGTGTTTGCGCTCTTCGGTCAGCGCCACGGTGATGGATCCCACCTGACGCATGCCCGTGGCCACCTCGGTTTCCGCCTCCAGCTTGACGTAGAGATCAGCGGAATATTTGGCGAGCCGCGTCATGTTCTGCGAGGCGCGCAGCTGGCCGATCAGCCCGGCCGCATGCCACGTGGTGCCCGAGGTCAGCTGCTTGCGTTCCAAGAGAACGATGTCGGTCCAGCCCAGCTTGGCAAGGTGATAGGCGACGGAACAGCCGGAAACGCCGCCCCCGATGATGACGGCTCTGGCCTTGGCCGGAAGAGAACTCATGCGCGGATTCTTTCGTTAGCGGGATCCCAGAGCGGCTGATCCGGATGCACGGTAGCCTTGAAACGTTCGCCGAAAATCTCGACCTCGATTTGCGTTCCAGGTTCGGTAAGTTCGGTCTTGAGCATGCCGAGCGCGATGGATTTGTCGATCCGGTGCCCCCAGCCGCCCGAGGTGGTTTCGCCGACAATGCTACCCTGGTGCCAGAGCGTCGACATATAGGGCGCGTCGCAATCCCCGGCATCGACGGTCAGCGTGACGAAGCGTTTCTTCACACCGTGCTGCTTTTCGCTTTCCAGCGCGGCTTTGCCGAGAAAATCAGGCTTTTCCCATTTGATGAAACGGTCCAGCCCGCTCTGCAACGGCGTGTAATCGGTGGACAGATCGCCCTTCCAGGCGCGGTAGCCTTTTTCCAGCCGCAGCGAGTCCAGTGCATACATGCCGAACGGTTTCAGCCCGTATGGCTGCCCCGCCTGCCAGACCGCATCGAAAATCGCCTGGGTATCGGCGACCTTGCTGTGGATTTCCCAGCCCAGTTCCCCGGCAAACGACACGCGCACAAGCTGGCAATAGCGTCCGGCGATCTGTGTCGTCTGGTGCGACAGCCAGGATTTGCCGAGGTCCGCATCGCAGATGCCGGCAAACAGATCGCGCGCCTTCGGGCCCGTGACGATCTGGCAGGAAAACTGCTCGGTGACGTTGCTGATGCTGATCGCGCTACCCCTGGGCAGGTGTTTTTGCAGCCATTCCAGATCGTGCCACTCGGCAACGCCTGCGGTGATCAGGAAAAACACGTCCTCGTCGATGGCCATGATCGACATTTCGGTGACGACACGGCCTTTGGCATCGGCGAAATAGCCAAGGCCGATGCGGCCGGGTTTCGGCACCAGACCGGTGATCAGGCCGGATAGCCAGTCGCGTGCCCCGGCGCCGCTCACCTTGAAGCGGGAGAAACCGGGCAGATCGAGAATGCCGACCGCGTCGCGTACCGCATGGCACTCTTCGCGGATGCGCCGTTGCCACGGCCCTTCCCGCGTGAATGTCTGTGTCGCCTCTTCCGAGGTATCGTCGCCCGGCTGCGCATACCAGTTTGCCCGTTCCCAGCCATTATAGACGCCGAACTGCGCGCCCAAACCGGTCACGCGCGCATGCAGCGGCGACAGCTTCTTGTTGCGTCCGGCAGACCACGTATGGCGCGGGAAATGGATGGCGTATTCGTGGCCATAGACTTCCACGCCCTTGGCGACACTGTAATCATGATCGGCAAAGGCGGTGAAGCGGCGCGGATCGCAGGACCACATGTCCCATTCGGTCGCGCCTTCCGTCACCCATTCCGCCAGCACCTTGCCTGCCCCGCCTGCCTGCGCGATGCCGAAGGTGAAAACACAGGCTTCGAACGCGTTGGGCACACCGGGCATCGGCCCGATCAGCGGGTTGCCATCCGGCGCATAGGGAATGGGGCCATTGATGATTTTCGACAGACCGGCCGTACCAAGGATCGGCACGCGGGCGATCGCGTCGTTCAGATACCATTCGAGCCGCTCCAGATCGTCGGGAAACAGCTGGAAGGAGAAATCGTCCGGCATCGGATCGTCTGAGGTGGCCCAATGCGCCCGGCAATTGCGCTCGTAGGGGCCGAGATTCATGCCGTTCTTCTCCTGCCGGAGATAGTAGGACGAATCTACATCGCGCAGCAGCGGAAGCTTGTGGCCCTGCTCGCGGCTCCATGCGGCAATTTCGGGGATTTCATCGAACAGCAGATATTGATGGCTCATGACCATCATCGGTACGTCGCGGCCGAACAGCCTGCCGATTTCCTGCGCCCGGTAACCGGCGGCATTGACCACATATTCGCAGCGGATCTCGCCCTGCGGGGTCGCGATCACCCATTCGTCGCCGTCGCGCCGGGCACCTGTCACCGGACAGAAGCGGATGATCTTTGCGCCCATGTCGCGTGCGCCCTTGGCCAGCGCCTGCGTCAGCTGGGCCGGATCGATATCGCCATCATTGGGATCGTACAGCGCGCCCGCCAGATCATGCGTCGCGATGAAGGGATAGCGGCCATTGATTTCATCGACGCCGAGCACGTCGATATCCATGCCCTGGTATCGGCCCATGCTTTTGACACGCTGGAACTCGCGCATGCGCTCCTTGCCATGGGCGAGCCGCAGCGAGCCGGTGACATGGTAGTTCATGGGATAATCGACTTCCTGCGCCAGCCGCCGGTACAGCTCGGCGGAATAACGCTGCATGTTCATCACCGACCACGAGGCGGAGAAGGTCGGCACATTGCCCGCCGCATGCCAGGTGGAGCCCGATGTCAGCTCGTTCTTCTCCAGAAGCACGCAGTCGGTCCATCCCGC
The DNA here is from genome assembly GCF_058792715.1 of Phyllobacterium sp. MT110. Lineage (NCBI taxonomy): Bacteria > Pseudomonadati > Pseudomonadota > Alphaproteobacteria > Hyphomicrobiales > Phyllobacteriaceae > Phyllobacterium > Phyllobacterium sp. MT110. The sequence goes on along the minus strand of NZ_JBXAFE010000001.1, from coordinate 955,912 downwards.
CTTGGCGAGATGATACAGCGACGAGACACCGACCGCCCCGCCGCCGATGATGACGACCCGCGCCGACGTTGGAAATTCAGACATGCATAGTCTCCCGTGGTCTCATGCTGTGGTTTTGCTGCCCGGTCATGCCCGGGCGATTTCATCGAGGTACCACTGGATGTACCGCAACTCGTTGTGTTCCATCGGCGCGATGGGCCCCGGCACGAAATAGTGCGAGCGCACGCCGCGCGCCGTATGTTCGATGATCGTCTTGTCCTCGGCGGTGGTCACCTTCCAAAGCCATGTCAGCTTGTCCAGGTCGTAATCCCGGCCCTCCTCGGCATCGCCGCGCACCAGCCAGATCAGCTCCATCTCGCAGGTATCGGCTGTCTTCGGAATGAAACGATAAATCATGCCATGATCGGGGTAGCACACGAGGAAACTGGTGCCGCCAAGGTGGATTGAGGTCACGCCGCCGTCGAATTCGGTGAAACGGCCCATCAGCGGGCCGACGGGCGAGCCGTCCTGGCTGCCGCTCGATACGCCGTCATAGAGCGCATAGCGGAACGTATGAATCGTTTCATTGCCCTGTGCGGAGCTCTGCCAGTGGTCGCCGGTCGCAATGTCGATGCCGAGCGCGCAGGTGCGCTGCTCCATCCGCGCATTCAGCTCGGTGATTTTTTCCAGCGGCTGCTCAAGCGCATGGGTCTGCGAATATTCCGGATGCGCCGGGCCGCAGTGGTAGCACTCGACATAATTTTCCACGGCCAGTTTCCAGTTGGCATCCACCGGATAGGTCTCGCGGTGCGCCACCTTGGCATCGGCCCAGCCATACTGGCCGCAGGTGGTGCGCAGCGACTGCTCGATAATGTCGAAATTCAGCGGTTCGTCGGCAAAGCAGATGAAGATCAGCCCTTCGGCCACGCGCACATGCAGCTTTTTCAGGCCATGGGCGCTACGGTCGAAATCCCGCGGCATCAGCCGCGCTGCGCGCAGGCTGCCGTCATTCATGTAGGTCCAGGCGTGATAGGGGCAGACGAAGAAGCGGGCATTGCCCTTCTGCTGGGTGCAGACCTCGGCGCCGCGATGGCGGCAGACATTGAGGAATGCGTGGATCGAACCATCCTCGGTGCGCGAAACGATCACCGCCTCCGAATCGATCTTGAACAATTCGAAATCGCCCGCATTGGGAATGATGCTGGCATGGCCGATGCAGTGCCAATGGCGACGGAACACCCGTTCCATGTCCCGGGCATAGACATCCGGGTCCATGTAGAAGGCGCGCGCCAGCCCATGGCCGGGCCGGTGGTCCGCAATCATGCGGTCGATCTTGTCGCCTGCCAGTGCAACGCCGGCCAATGCCTGTTCCGCGCCCATGTTAGCCTCGCTCAAAAAGAGTGGTCCCCCGACGCGCTCCCTTGTTTCCCGGATGCGTCGCAGATTAGAATGATTCCGCATTGGGCGCCGTTCAAGCGATGGTTGCTCATCAAGACATGAATTATTCTCAACAGTCTGTTTTACAGGATGCCGCCCGATGATGTCGAAGCCCCGAATACCCCCGCTCGGCTCGTTGCGCGCGTTTGAAGCCTCGGCCCGTCTTTTGAGCTTTCGCCTGGCAGGCGACGAGCTCGGCGTCACCCAATCGGCCATCAGCCACCGCATTTCCGAGCTGGAGGCGATTCTCGGGGTAAAGCTGTTCGAACGCCTGCCGCGCGGCGTGGCGCTGACCGATGCCGGGACGCTGTATTATCCCTATATGCGCGATGCCTTCGAAAAGATCGCCCGCGGCACGGCGCTGATCAACAGGTTGGGCACGACGGACGATCTGGCGATTGAAACCTATGCGACCTTCGCCATCCGCTGGCTCATTCCGCGCCTGACCGATTTCCGCAAGGTCAATCCGAACCTTGCCATCCGCATCGGCACCAGCCAGCTCGACTGGGAACTCAATATCGACAGTTCGGATATCGGCATCATTCACACGACCCGGCCGGAGCGGATGAACCTGCATTACCGGCTGCTTGTCAAAGCCGAGATGTTTCCGGTGTGCAGCGCGGCGGTTGCGGCGCGGATCGCGGGCGACACCGAGGCAAAGGCACTCAACAAGGTGCCGCGTCTGGCGCTCTATACCGCGCCGGAGGACTGGGGCACATGGCTGGATGCCGCAGGGATTGCCGATAGCGGCCAGGCGGTGACGCTGAAGTTCGACACCTACCTCGCCGCCCTGCAGTCGGCTCTCGATGGTCAGGGACTGGCAATCGCACCGGGCTTTCTCGTCGCCGACGATCTGAAGGCGGGGCGTCTGGTGGCACCGTTCGCGCTGAAAGTCCCGCAACCCAGTGCATGGTACATGATCTGCCGCAAGGAGCGGGTCAATGAAGCGCGCATCCGCCAGTTCGAGAAGTGGCTGGTGGAGCAGTTCGGCGGATGAAACCAACGATTGCTGTTGTTTCACCCCCCTCTGGGCTGCCGCCCATCTCCCCCACAAGGGGGGAGATCAGCCTTCACAGTTGTTTCAGCCAACCTTCAAGGGTGAAAGTTGACCCAGATGATCGATGCCGATGCGATCTCCCCCTTTGTGGGGGAGATGTCCGGCAGGACAGAGGGGGGTACAAATCACTTCCTTTTAATCCCGATCGATTTTCCAACCCGCGCCGGAATCCCGAGTTTCGCATGGGCAGTCTTGTAAAACTCAAGCTTTGGCAGCACGTCCTCCGGGAACGGCACAACCTTCGGGCCGTTCATATCCACGTGCAGTGACAGAACTTCCGACGTCGCGGCAACCCAGCCATCGACGTGAATGATCTCGTTGTAGGTGTGCAGACGCTTGCCGTCGAAATCGATGAGCTGGCTGGTGACCGTCACCAGATGGTCGAGATGGATCTCCTGCACGTAGCAGATGTGAACCTCCGCCGTGTAGATCGTCAGCTTGCGTTCCGCCGCATATTTCGGGCCAAATCCCAGTTCGGCAAGGAATTCGTCGCCGCCCCGGTCGAACACCACGTTGTAATAGGCCATGTTCAGATGGCCGTTATAATCGATCCATTCCTTTTCCATGGCTATCGGAGCGGAGCGGTACAAATCACCTTCTGGCATGCTGGCAGTCCCCTCATTGGTAAAACTCGGCGGCATTTGAACCATGGCAGCCGCCCGTCCACTGTGTCAAAAACGACTGATAATGGCGGCTGCCTAACGATTGGCTGCCGCGCGCAGGCTGCTCGGCGGCTTGCCCTCGAAGGTGCGGAACGTGCGGGCGAACGCGGCAGCGGATGAAAAACCCGTACGCGCGGCGATATCGGCCAGCGGGGTTTTGGTGTCGGTGATCAGCCGCCGCGCGATCTTCAGACGCAGGCGCAGATAGTAGCGGCCGGGTCCCTCGCCCACGGCCTTCGCAAAAATCTTTTCCAGGCTGCGCGCACTCAGGCCGCAGCGTTTGGCGATCGCACCGATGGTGAGCGGCGCATCGAGATGCCCCTCCATGAGCCGAATCGCCGTGGCGAGTTTCGGATGCACGCCGTCGAGCCGCCCCAGCGAGACAAGCGGCTGCGCAACGTTGGATGCATGCGCTTCATCGTAGATAAAGACGCTCGCCACATCGAGCGCCACGGACATGCCGCAACGTGAGCGGATGAGATGCAGCATCAGGTCGAAGGTCGGCGACGCGCCGCCCGTGGTGAAGACGGGCCCGTCGATGACATAGCGGTCCGGCCGGATATCCGCCTCGGGAAATTCGGCGGTGAATTCCTCCATGTCCTCCCAGTGCGTCGTGGCACGCCGTCCCCGCAGCAGCCCCGCCCGGCCAAGCAGCCATGACCCCGCCTCGATGCCGCCGATCATTTGGTAGTGATGCATGGCGCGGCGCAGGCCGGCGGTAAAGGTGGTGCGCGAAATATCCGATGTGCCGAAGCCGCCGATCATCAGCAGCATGTCGGCTTTGTCAGCCGGATCGAATGCGCCGGAAACGGCAATCGGCAGGCCGCAGGTGGTGATTGCCGGGTTGCCGTCCAGCGAAACGATCCGCCATTTGAACAGGGTGCTGCCCGAGACGCGGTTGGCGGCACGCATGGGATCGATGGTCGATGCCACGCACATCAGCGACGCGCCGCTGAAGACGAGGACCGTCACGTCAAGCGTTTTGGTGTTGGGCAAAAAGAGTGGCGACGTTTCGCTATTCATCAAATCAAGTTCGTATATTGCAAAGCATGCATTTGCAACAGCTGCATGATTTGCCCAACGAAAAAATGGGAGCAAAGCAATGGGACTCACCCCCAATCGCGACGTATTCATCACCTGTGCCGTCACCGGCGCGGGCGACACCACAGGCCGGTCCGACAAGGTTCCGGTCACCCCGCGGCAGATCGCCGACGAATGCATTTCCGCCGCCAATGCCGGTGCCGCGGTGGCGCATATCCATGTGCGCGATCCGAAAACCGGCAAGGGGTCGCGCGATGTCGCGCTTTATGCGGAAGTGGTCGAGCTGATCAAGGCATCGGGCGTCGACATGGTGCTGAACCTCACCGCCGGCATGGGCGGCGACCTGACGCTCGGCAGCACCGAACAGCCGATGCCGCCCTCACCCGTCGGCACCGACATGGTCGGCGCCACCGAACGGCTCGTGCATGTGGCCAAGCTGCGCCCGGAAATCTGCACGCTCGATTGCGGCACGATGAATTTCGGCGAAGGCGACTACGTCATGACCAACACGCCTGCCATGCTGAAAGACATGGCGGCACAGATCAAGGCGCTGGGCGTGCGCCCGGAAGTCGAGATTTTCGACACCGGCCACCTGCTCCTCGCCAAGTGGCTCTATGACCAGAAGCTTCTGGAAGACCCGGTCATGGTCCAACTGTGCATGGGCATTCCGTGGGGCGCGCCGGACGATATCAACACGCTTTTGGCGCTGACCAACAACCTGCCCGCCAACTGGACGTTTTCGGCCTTCTCCATCGGCCGCAACCAGCTGCCCTATGCAGCCATGGCCATGCTCGCCGGCGGCAATATCCGCGTCGGTCTCGAAGACAATATCTGGCTCGACAAGGGTGTCCTTGCCACCAACGGCCAGTTGGTCGAACGGGCCGTGAAGGTTGCCGAGGGCATCGGCGCCCGCATTCTGGGACCGGACGAGGTTCGGGCCCGCATGAAACTGACAAAGGGCTGGTGAGATCATGAGCGTCATTCGCAAAGCGGCAGCCGTCGGCGGCGGCGTCATCGGTGCGGGCTGGGTTGCCCGTCTCATTCTCAACGGCATCGACGTATCGATCTTCGATCCGGACCCGGAGGCGGAACGCAAGGTCAGCGAGGTGATGAAGAATTCACGCCGCGCCTACAAGACCATGGTGCCCGGCGGCCTGCCGCAAGAGGGTAAGCTGACCTTCGCCAAGTCAATCGCCGAGGCTGTTGCCGGTGCCAATTTCATCCAGGAAAGTGTGCCGGAACGCCTCGACCTCAAGCACAAGGTGCTGGCGGAGATCGACAAGCATGCGGCGGTCGATGCCATCATCGGCTCGTCCACCTCAGGCATCCTGCCATCGGACATGCAGACATCGATGCAGCACCCCGAGCGCCTTGTCGTCGGCCATCCCTACAATCCGGTCTATCTCCTGCCACTGGTTGAAATCGTCGGCGGCAAGCTGACCTCGCCGGAAGCCATCGAGACAGCGCGGGAACTCTATGCCTCCATCGGCATGAAGCCCGTGGTCATCCGCAAGGAAATCGAAGCCTTTGTCGGCGACCGCCTGCTGGAAGCCGTCTGGCGCGAAGCGCTGTGGCTGATCAAGGACGACATCACCACCGTCGAGGAACTCGACGACATCATGCGCTATTCCTTCGGCATCCGCTGGGCGCAGATGGGCATGTTCCAGGTCTATCGCGTGGCGGGTGGCGAAGCCGGCATGCGCCATTTCATGGCCCAGTTCGGCCCCTGCCTGTCCTGGCCGTGGACCAAGCTGATGGATGTGCCCGAACTCACCGATGAACTCGTCGACAAGATCGCCGCACAGTCCGATGAACAGGCGCATGGCCTGTCCATCCGCGAACTGGAACGCATCCGCGACGATAACCTCGTGGCGATCATGGATGCCCTCTCCCGCCAGAACAAGGGCAAGGGCTGGGGTGCCGGTGCGCTCTACAAGGATTACACCAAGCAGTTGTCGAAACTGGCAAAGAAGCCTGCGGTCTCCAAGGCGGCTGAAAAGGCCAAATCCACCAAACCCAAGAAGAAGGCTTAAATCATGGATTTCGGTCTTTCGGAGGAGCAAAGGCTGATTGTCGAGACGACGCGGGCCTTTGTCGAAAACGAGCTCTATCCGCATGAGGCGGAAGTGGAGCGCACCGGCGTCCTGCGCAAGGAGCTTGCGGACGAACTCAAGCAGAAGGCGATAGCAGCCGGTCTTTATGCGGCGAACATGCCGGAATCCGTCGGCGGCGCCGGTCTCGATACCGTGACATGGCTGCTCTACGAAAAGGAGCTTGGCCGCGCCAATTATGCGCTGCACTGGTCCTGTGTCGGCCGTCCGTCCAACATCCTGCTCGCCGGTACCGACGCGCAGAAGGAAAAATACCTCTATCCCTGCATTCGCGGCGAAAAGTCCGATTGCCTCGCCATGACGGAACCGGGCGCCGGTTCCGACCTGCGCGGCATGAAGGCGACGGCCGTCGAAAAGGGCGGTGACTGGGTCGTCAACGGCACCAAGCATTTCATCAGCCATGCGCTGGAAGCGGATTTCGTCATCCTCTTCGTGGCCTCGGGCGAGGAAGACACGCCGCGCGGCAAGAAGAAGAAAATCACCGCCTTCTTCGTGGACAAGGGCCATCCCGGCATGACGATCCGCGAAGGGTATCGCAACGTCTCGCACCGGGGCTATACCAATGCCATCGTCGAATTCGACGATTGCCGGCTGCCCGCCGACGCCATTCTTGGCGAGGTGCACAAGGGTTTCGAGGTTGCCAACACATGGCTCGGTGCGACGCGTCTGCAGGTCGCGGCGACCTGTCTCGGCCGCGCCGAACGGGCGCTTGGTCATGCCATCGAATATGCCGCACAGCGCGAACAGTTCGGCCAGCAGATCGGCAAGTTCCAGGGCGTCTCGTTCAAACTCGCCGACATGGCAACGGAGCTGAAGGCCGCCGATCTCCTGACCTTCGAGGCGGGCTGGAAGTTCGATCAGGGCACCGTCACCGATCAGGACATGGCCATGGCCAAGCTGAAGGCAACGGAAATGCTCGCCTTCGTCGCCGACGAGGCGATCCAGATTCATGGCGGCATGGGGCTGATGGACGACCTGCCGCTTGAGCGCATCTGGCGCGATGCACGCGTCGAGCGCATCTGGGAAGGCACATCCGAAATCCAGCGGCATATCATCTCGCGCGCCCTGCTTCGCCCGCATGGAGCGTAAGTGATTATGCGGTCAGGTTTTACCCCCCTCTGTCCTGCCGGACATCTCCCCCACAAGGGGGGAGATCAGCCTGCATTGCCGTTTCTGCGAAATTTGAAACGTTTCCTGTTGTGCGAAAGCACTCATGCCAATGTGATCTCCCCCCTTGTGGGGGAGATGTCCGGCAGGACAGAGGGGGGTGTCTGACACATGCGCGCACTCGATCGTCTGCTCCGTCCCAAAACCATCGCTGTCTTCGGCGGCCTTCAGGCTGCCGAAGTCATCAAGCAATCGCAGAAAATGGGGTTCTCCGGCGAGATATGGCCGGTCCACCCCAAGCATGACGAAGTGCTTGGCCTCAAGGCCTACCGCTCCGTTGCCGATCTGCCCGGCAGTCCCGATGCAGCCTTTGTCGGGGTCAACCGCTTTCTGACCCTCGATATCGTCCGCCAATTGCGCGAACGCGGCGCGGGTGTTGCCGTCTGCTACGCCTCGGGGTTTCTTGAAGCGGGCGCCGACGACGCGGATGGCGCACGCCTGCAGGATGAACTGATCGCGGCGGCGGGCGACATGCCCATCATCGGGCCGAACTGCTATGGCCTGATCAATTATTGTGATGGCGCCCTGCTCTGGCCGGACCAGCATGGCGGGCGCAGACTCGCCGCCGATGAGCGCGGTGTCGCCATCATCACCCAATCCTCCAACATCGCCATCAACATGACGATGCAGACGCGCGGATTGCCGATTGCCCATGTCATGACGGCAGGCAACCAGGCGCAGACCGGCCTGCCCGACATGGCCATTGCCCTGCTCGAGGATGAACGGGTCACGGCGCTGGGTCTGCACATCGAGGCGTTTCAGTCGGCGGCGAAATTCGAAGCTTTGGCAAAACGGGCGCGGGAACTGAACAAGCCCATTGTCGCCATGAAGGTTGGACGCTCCGCCCAGGCGCGCGCCGCCACGGTGTCGCATACCGCCTCGCTGGCCGGATCGGATGCGGCGTCCGATGCATTCCTGAAACGGCTCGGCATTGCCCGCGTCAATTCCATCGCCTCGTTCCTCGAAACGCTGAAACTGCTGCATGTGCACGGGCCGCTCGATGGCGATACGCTGTGTTCCATGAGCTGTTCCGGCGGCGAAGCCTCCGTCATGGCTGACAGCGCCGAGGGGCGGAGCATCCACTTTCCACCGCTCACGCCGGAACATCGCGCCCATGTCAAATCCACGCTGGGGCCGCTGGTCGCGGTCGCCAACCCGCTGGATTACCATACGTTCATCTGGAACAACGAACCGGCGCTGACCGAGACTTTCACGGCCATGGTATCCGGCGGTTTTGCCCTGAGCTGTCTCGTGCTCGATTTTCCGCGCAAGGACCGCTGTTCCGATGTCGACTGGTGGTCGACGGTGCGCGGCCTTGAATCGGCCCTCAAAACCAACAGGGCCAAGGGCGCCATCGTCGCCTCGCTGCCGGAAAACATCCCGGAGGCGTACATGGCCGGGCTGATGGCGCGGGGCATTGCGCCGCTCTGCGGCATCACCGAGGCATTCGACGCGGCCGAGGCCGCCGCCTTCATCGGCAAGGCATGGAAGACACCCCTTGCCCAGCCGGTCGTCTCCCCGGAAATCCGTGACACGGACGAACAGGCGCCCGACGAAGCCGCCGCAAAGGCTCTTCTGGCGAAGCACGGCCTGCCGGTACCCTTGGGCTGGCGCTGCCAGACGGTCGACGCCGCGGTTGCGGCTGCGGAGGACCTGACGTTCCCGGTTGCGCTCAAGGCGCTCGGCGTTGCGCACAAATCCGAGCACAATGCCGTGCGGCTCAATCTGCGCGATGCGGAAGCCGTCCGCGCGGCGGCAACCGACCTGATTGCCATCGGCAGCGGCCTCTATGTCGAGCGCATGGTGACCGACGCCGTTGCGGAACTGATCGTCGGCATTGTCGATGATCCGCAGTTCGGGCCGCTGATGACCCTCGGGACCGGTGGCGTGCTGGTGGAACTGCTGCAGGACAGTGTCACGCTGCTGCTGCCCTCCAGCCGTGCGCAGATCGAAGCCGCCCTTCGCTCCCTGCGCATGTTTCCGCTGCTCGACGGTTATCGCGGCAAGCCGAAGGCTGATCTGGACGCGGCGCTGGATGCCATCCTTGGCATTGCCGGATTTGCGGTCAAGAATGCCGGCCGGATCGTTGAACTCGATATCAATCCGCTGCTTGTATGCCGCAGCGGCCAGGGCGCATGGATCGCCGATGCATTGTTGATCACCAGGGGAGAGCTGCATGAATGATGTTGTCAGGACGCGCCGCGAGGGCGGTATTCTTGAAGTCACGCTGGACCGTCCGAAGGCCAATGCCATCGACCTGAAGACCAGCCGCCTGCTCGGTGAAACGTTTCAAAAGTTCCGCGACGATCCGGAGCTTCGGGTCGCGATTGTGCAGACCGAAGGCGACAAGTTTTTTTGCGCGGGCTGGGACCTCAAGGCCGCTGCAGGCGGCGATGCGGTGGACGGCGATTACGGCGTCGGCGGCTTTGGCGGGCTGCAGGAACTGCGCGATTTCAACAAACCTGTCATCGCCGCGGTCAACGGCATGGCGGTGGGAGGCGGGTTCGAACTCGCCCTCTCCTGCGATCTCATCTACGCATCCGATCATTCGAGCTTTGCCCTGCCGGAAATCCGCGCGGGCACGCTGGCCGACGCCGCCACGGTGAAACTGCCCAAGCGCATTCCCTACCACGTCGCCATGGACCTGCTTCTGACCGGCCGCTGGATGGATGTCGCCGAGGCGCATCGCTGGGGGCTCGTCAACGAGGTTCTGCCCAAGGACAAGCTGATGGAACGGGTGTGGGAGATCGCCCGGCTCCTGGAAAGCGGTCCGCCGCTGGTGTTCGCCGCCATCAAGGAAGTGGCGCGCGAAGCGGAAGACATGAGCTTCCAGGACGCGATGAACTGGATCACCAAGCGCAAATTCCGCACGGTTGACATGCTTTATGCTTCGGAAGACGGTCAGGAAGGGTTCAAAGCCTTTGCCGAAAAACGCGATCCCGTATGGAAGGGCAGATGAGCACGGATTATTCAGTCCTGATCGACGCGGAAACCTGGGCCTTCATCGAGCGGACGAACAGCTTTTATCCGCCCGATGCCGTCGACTATACCGTCGCGCAGCAGCGCGACGTCTACAACACCATGTGCAAGGCCTTCTTTGCCGGCTACCCTGCGGGCATCTCGGCAATGGATCGTTTCATCGAGGCCGATGGCCGCACGATTCCGGTGCGTCTCTACGACAAGGCAGGTAGCAATCCGGAAGCGGTGTGCCTCTATTTCCACGGCGGCGGTTTTGTCGTCGGCGGTCTCGACAGCCATGACGATGTCTGTGCCGAGATTTGCGAGAGCACCGGCTTTCACGTCATCGCGGTCGACTATCGCCTTGCGCCGGAACATGCGCACCCCGCCGCCTTCGAGGATTGCCTTGCGGCATTCGAACACGTGGCGGCAACATCCAGCCTGCCGATTGTCCTGTGCGGTGACAGCGCCGGCGGCAATCTGGTGGCAGCCGTGTCGCACCATGTGCGCCATAGCGATCGCGCGCCGATCGGCCAGGTCATGGTCTATCCGGGACTGGGCGGCGCGCAGGACCAGGGGTCTTACCTCACCCATGCGGAAGCACCGATGCTGACGACGCGCGACACCGCCTATTATGCGAAAATCCGAAGCGGCGACCGCGACTGGTCGAAAGACCCGCGCTTTGCCCCGCTGGCCGATACGGATTTTTCCGGCCTGCCCGATACCGTCGTGATCTCGGCCGAATGCGATCCGCTTTCCGACGATGGCAGGCAGTATTGTCAGCGCATCTCTGCTGCGGGCGGCAAGGCGATCTGGAACAATGAGCCCGGCCTCGTGCACGGCTATCTGCGTGCCCGCCACAGTGTTACGCGCGCGCGCTCCAGTTTCCGCCGCATCTGCACCGCCGTGCACCTGCTGGGTCAGGGGCGCTGGCCGGGCCAGCTTTAAACCTGATTTTGCAGTTTGGTGATACAGATCAATTCCCGGCGCTTGCCATGCGCCGGTTCTTGACCGCACCTTCCAGCCAGCCCAGTTCCATTTCCGGAACCGATGACAGCAGCAGGTCGGTATAGGCATCGAAGGGCGGCTTCAGCACCTGCGTTTTCGGACCGTAGCGCACCACCTCGCCGCGATACATCACGGCGATCGCGTCGGCGATGGATTTCACCGTCGCAAGATCGTGGGTGATGAAGAGATAGGCGACATGTTCGTCCGCCTGCAGGTCGAGCAGCAGTTTCAGGATACCGTCGGCCACGAGCGGATCGAGCGCGCTGGTCACCTCGTCGCAGATGATCAGTTTCGGCTTGGCGGCGAGTGCCCGGGCGATACAGACACGCTGCTTCTGTCCGCCGGACAGTTCGGCGGGGTAGCGGTCGGCAAAGCCTTTGCCCATCTCGATCTTGTCGAGCAGTTCGGCAATGCGCGCGTCGCGCTCCTTGCCGCGCATGCCGAAATAGAATTCGAGCGGACGGCCGATGATGGTGCCGATGGTCTGGCGCGGGTTCATCGCCACGTCGGCCATCTGGTAGATCATCTGCAACTCGCGCAGATCGTTGCGCGTGCGGTTGGCAAGGCGCGGCGAAAGCGTGCGCCCGTCAAAGGTGATCGTGCCTTCCATCGGCGGCAGCAGACCGGTGATGGCACGCGCCAGGGTGGATTTGCCCGAGCCGGATTCGCCGACAACCGCCAGTGTCTGGCCGGGATGCAGATCCACAGAGACGTTCTTCAGCACCTTGACCAGCCCGCCGCCATAGGCCGCGGTGATGTTCTTCACCGACAGGATGGGCGCGCCTGCGCTCGTCTTTTCCTGATGCGGGATGTGATGCACCGACACCAGCTGGCGCGTATAGTCCTCGCGCGGTTCCTTGATGATCTGACGCGTATCGCCGTATTCCACCATCTTGCCGTGGCGCAGCACCATGATGTCGTCGGCGACCTGCGCCACGACGGCCAGATCGTGCGTGATGTAGAGCGCGGCGACGTTGGTGTCGCGGATGGCATCCTTGATCGAGGCAAGCACATCGATCTGCGTGGTCACGTCGAGCGCCGTTGTCGGTTCGTCGAACACGATCAGATCCGGCTCGGAACACAGCGCCATGGCGGTCATGGCCCGCTGCAATTGCCCGCCCGAGACCTGATGCGGAAAGCGCTGCCCGAAGGTTTCAGGATTGGGCAGACCGAGCTTCTTGAACAGGCCGATGGCGCGTTTTTCCGCCTCGGCGCGCGTGGCGATCCTGTGCTGCAGCGCTGCTTCGACGACCTGGTCCATCAGCTTGCGCGCCGGATTGAAGGCAGCGGCGGCGGACTGCGCGACATAGCAGACCTCGCGCCCGCGGATTTGCCGCAGGATGGTCGCACCGCCTTTGAGAATGTCGCGGCCGTTGAGCAATACCTCGCCGCCGGTGATGCGCACGCCGCCACGGCCAAATCCCATGCCGGACAGGCCGATGGTGGATTTGCCGGCACCGGATTCGCCGATCAGGCCGAGCACCTTGCCGCGTTCAACCTTTACCGAGACATTGTCGACGATCACCACATTGCGCGGCGCTTCGCCGGGCGGATAGCTGGTGGCCTCGATCCGCAGATTGCGGATGTCGAGAAGCAGGCCGGTCTTGTCCTTCGCAGGCGCTTTAGCCATTGCCGCGTCCTCCCTTCAGGCTGGTGGTCCGGTTGAGAATCCAGTCGGCGACGAGATTGACCGAGATGGCAAGGATCGCGATGGCCGCCGCCGGGATCAGCGCGGCCGGAATGCCGAAGACGATGCCTTCTTTGTTTTCCTTGACCATGCCGCCCCAGTCCGCATCCGGCGGCTGAACGCCGAGACCAAGGAAGGACAGCGCCGACAGGAACAGCACGGCAAAGATGAAACGCAGGCCGAGTTCGGCAACCAGCGGGGTCAGGGCGTTGGGCAGTATCTCGCGGAAAATGATCCAGATGCGCCCCTCGCCGCGCAGCTTTGCCGCCTCGACGAAATCCATGACATTGATATCGACCGCCACGGCCCGCGCCAGCCGGTAGACGCGCGTGGCATCGAGCAGGCCCATGACGAGGATCAGCGTGGTGACATTGCCGGGCAGGACCGACAGCACCACAAGCGCGAAGATCAGCGTCGGGATCGCCATGATCAGATCGACGAAACGCGACATCAGCTGGTCGAACCAGCCGCCGATGACGGCGGCGGCAAAACCCAGCACCGAGCCGAGAATGAAGGACAGCGCCGTCGCCATGGCGGCGATGAAGATGGTGATGCGCGCGCCGTAGATCATGCGGGAAAGCAGGTCGCGGCCGAGATTGTCCGTGCCGAGCCAGTATTTCGCCGACATGGGCTCCCACACGTCGCCGACGGTTTCGCCGACGGAATAAGGCGCAACCCACGGCGCAAAGATGGCCGCGAACAGGAAGACCGCCGTGATGATCAGGCCGATCCAGGCGCTGATGGGGATGTTCTTAACATTCAGCATGGCGCGGCCTCACTTGGGATGTCTGAGGCGGGGATTGGAAACAATCGCCACGATATCAGCAATGATGTTGAGGGTGATGTAAACAGCCGCGAACACCAGTCCGCAGGCCTGCACGACCGGCACGTCGCGCTTGGCCACGTGGTCGACCAGATACTGCCCCATGCCGGGATAGACGAAGATCACCTCCACCACGACGACACCGACGACAAGGAAGGCCAGGTTGAGCATCACCACATTGATGATCGGGGCAATGGCATTGGGGAACGCATGGCGGGCGATGATCTGGAACGGCGTCAGCCCCTTCAGCTCAGCCGTTTCGATATAGGCCGACTGCATGACGTTGAGAATGGCCGCCCGGGTCATGCGCATCATATGCGCCAGAACGACGAGGGTCAGCACCGTCACCGGCAGGGCGATGGCGCTCAGCCTTTCGCCGAGCGGCATGCCGTCATAGACGGTCGAGACGCTCGGAAACCATTGCAGGCGCACGGCGACGAAGTAGATCAGGAGATAACCGGTAAAGAACTCCGGCAACGACGTCGATGCGAGGCCGAGGCCGGAGATGATCTTGTCCACCCAGCCGTTGCGGTAGCGCACGGCCAGCAAACCCAGTCCGATGGCGAGCGGAATGGAAACCACCGCCGCCCAGAAGGCAAGGAACAGCGTATTCCACAACCTCCCCTTGAGCGACGATGCGATGTCCTGCCCACTGGAAAGCGCCGTGCCGAGATCACCGGTCAATATGCCACCGAGCCAATGCAGGTAGCGGATATAGGCCGGATCGTTCAGCCCCATGTCACGCCGCAGGTTTTCCAATGCCTCCGGTGTGGCCGACTGGCCGAGAATGGATTGCGCCACGTCTCCCGGCAATATCTGGGTGCCTGCAAAAATCAGCACCGAGACGGCAAGGAGAAGGAGAAGGCCCATCGCAATGCGCTGGGCCACCAGTTTGAGGACAGGACCGCTCATTCGCCCCGGCCTTAGGCGTTCAGCCAGCAGCGGGACAAGGCATAGCCGCCACTCATTTCCTGATTGCCGTCCTTCACCCAGCCGCCAACCTTGGCGCTGGTGGCGTCGATGAAGTCGTTGAACATCGGCACGATGACGCCGCCCTCGTCGCGCACCGTGACCGACATGTCACGGTACATCTGCTTGCGCTTGACCGGATCGAGTTCGGCGCGCGCTGCAATCAATGTCTTGTCGAACTTTTCATTGAAGAAGCGCGTGTCGTTCCAGTCGGCGGTGGACAGATAGGCGGTCGAATACATCTGGTCCTGGGTCGGACGGCCGCCCCAATAGGATGTCGAGAACGGCTGCTTGTTCCAGACTTCCGACCAGTAGCCGTCGCCCGGTTCACGCTTGACCTCGATCTTGATGCCGGCCTTGGCCGCGCTCTGCTGGTACAGCTGGGCCGCATCGATGGCGCCGGGGAAGGCAACATCGGAGGTGCGCAGCAGTATTGCGCCGTCATGGCCGGATTTCTTGAAGTGGAAAGCCGCCTTGTCGGGATCGTAGGCGCGCTGCTCGATATCGTCCGAGAACAGCGGATAGGCCTTGTTGATCGGGAAATCATTGCCGATGGTGCCGTAGCCGCGCAGGATCTTCTGCACCATGTCTTCGCGGTTCATGGCGTATTTCAGCGCCAGACGCAGGTCATTGTTGTTGAACGGCGCCGTGTTGCAATGGGCGATGAAGACGTAGTGTCCCTTGCCTGCCGCGTTCTGGATGGTCACACCCGGCACGCGCTTGACCAGATCGACGATCTTCGGCTCGACGCGGTTGATCATGTGCACCTGGCCGGACTGCAGGGCAGCCGTGCGGGCGGTGGCATCGTTGATGACGATGATTTCGATCTGCGCCGCATGGCCGCGCTTGTCGCCATCCCAGTAATTGGCGAATTTTTCGCCGATGTGCCTTACGCCCGGCTCGTCCTTGACCACCTTGTACGGTCCGGTGCCGATACCGGCAGTGGGCTTGTCCTTGCCGCCGTTCGGCTGGATCATCAGATGGTAGTCATCCATCAGGAACGGCAGGTCGGCATTGGCTTCTTTCAATGTGAAAACAACGGTATCGCCGTCTTTCTTCACGCTTTCGATGCCCTTCATGACGCCAAGGGCGCCGGACTTCGAATTGGCGTCGGAGTGGCGCTCCATCGTGGCCACGACGTCATCGGCCGTCATGTCCTTGCCGTTGTGGAACTGCACGCCCTTGCGGATCTTGAAGGTCCAGACCTTGGCGTCGGGGGTTGATCCCCATTCGGTCGCCAGTTTTGGATTGAGCGTGCCATCCGGCTGGATTTCGACAAGCTGCTCGCCCCACTGGCGGCCGAACTTGTACGGCACCTGGCTCTGCCATGTCGCGGGGTCCATGCTGTCGGTCGAGGCACCGCCCTGCATGCCGGCTTTCAGCGTGCCGCCCTTGACCGGGCCTTCGGCGAGGGCCGCACTGGACAGAAGTGAATTGGCAAAAACGGTGGTGACACCGAGGGCTGCTGCACGGCCGAGAAAGTCACGCCGCGACAGATGTCCGCGGGCGACCTTGCGGCTCAGATAATCGAGTTCTCTTGACATACCCATTCCCCTTTTGTTGCTTGGAACGCATGGCGTCCAAATTCGGTTTTTGTGAATTATGCGACTTGATACCCGTAAATTTCAACCGTTAACGTGACTGTCTAACGTTCTCCTCCAGCAATCAGATGTATTGACGCGCGATCGTCTCGGCGAAATTCCGCTCGAAAACCAGTTCGTCATTTTCGTAGGCTTCGATCCGGCCGGTCAGATGAAAATTGGCCTTGTCCGACCGCATCGTGGTGAACGTTTCCGTGCGGACGCGCCATTCGTCGCGGCCGGACAGTTCCGTCCAATGCGTCTCGCCATAGGCGGACAGCGGATCGTCCGCGTGGATTTCCCAGCGTTCGCGCGCCACGCTGCCGTGGACGAGCCCATGTTCCTTGTCCCGCGCCTCGCCAAAATCATCCTCGATCGACAGGATGATCCTGCCGCTGACCTGGTCATGTTCGATCCGGCGGCTGTTGGTGCCCTTGCGCAGGATGTCGAGCTGCCAGGGCGATGCGGCCTCGGGCTCGGGAAAGGTCCATTCATCGCCGGTGGCGAGATCGCGCGACGGCAGGTCGAGCGCGCCCGCATGCAGCGTCAGGCTGACCGCTTCCGGCGATGGCCAGACCATCGGCCAGTAGCTGGAGGAAACGGCGATGCGCAGCCGGTGCCCGGCGGGCACGCGATAGGCGATATCGTCGAGCTTGAAGTGGATTTTTACCGGTTCGCCCGGCGTGAGCGCTTGGGGTTTTTCATGGCTGTCGCGGTGGCACAGATTGAACACGCCATAGGTGATGCGCGTTGAAGCACCATCGGGATGCACGTCGCACAGGCGCACGGCAACCATGGCAACGGGCTTGTCGCTGGACACGGTCAGGCTGATTTCCGGCGCGCCGACAATATCGACCGCTTTTTCCAGGATATCGCCGTCATAGCAGACCGACAGCGCATCATCGCGGCGCTGGTCGCCGGGAAGCTCCGGCCCGAGCCAGATGGCGCAATATTCGCCGCCCATCATGCCGCAATCCTGCGGCGAGGCGACGAGATGGGAAAACGCCCCACCCCGTCTGGCGCTCAGGGACTTGTCGGCACCGAGCTGAAGGATTTCACTGCGGATCGTTTTGGACGGCCATTGCGGCTCGGCAATCCAGTACCCCGGACGCTCCATGTACCAGCTCTTCGGACGGACCGAATCCATGAGATAGCCGCGATAGGCCGGATCGTTCTCGACGCCCGTATCGATGTCCTTCAGCCAGCGGTCCCACCAGCGCAGTGCCTCCTGCAGGAAGCCGATGCGCGGTTCCGGCACGGCAAAATGCGGGTATTTGTGCACCCACGGCCCGACAATGCCTTTGACCGGTGCCTTTATGCCTTCCATCAGGCGCGGCACCGCGTTCTTGTAGGCATCGCCCCAACCGCCGACGGCCAGCGTGGCGGCCTTGATGGCGGAAAAATCCTCGCAGACCGAGCCGCGCTTCCAATAGGCGTCGCGCGTCTGGTGCGCCAGCCAGACGGCTGGCAGGAACGGTTCATGATCGAGCCGGTCCAGCCACATGCTGCGCCACTTGTCGCCGACCAGAGCCGGATCGGGCGTGCGGGAGGAATAGGCGAGCATGGTGGCGCCCCATCCCAGATTCTCGTTGAGCAGCAGCCCACCCTTGTAATGGATGTCATCGGCATAGCGGTCATCGGTGGAGCAGAGCGTGATGATGGCCTTCAGCGCTTCCGGCTGCAGCGCGGCCACCTGCAACGAATTGAACCCGCCCCAGGAAATGCCCATCATGCCGACCTTGCCTGTTGACCAGGGCTGCGCCGCGATCCATTCGATCACCGCGCAGGCATCGTTCAGCTCCTGAACCGAATATTCATCCTCCATCAGCCCTTCCGAATCGCCATTGCCGCGCATGTCGACGCGCAGGCAGGCATAGCCATGCCCGGCGATATAGGGATGGGTGAGATTATCGCGCGCCGTCGTGCCGTCGCGCTTGCGATAGGGCAGAAATTCGAGAATCGCGGGCACCGGATTTTCCAAGGCGTCCTCGGGCATCCAGACCCGGGCCGACAGGCGGCAGCCATCGGGCAGGACAATGCCCAGATCGGCGGTTTCTTTCACTTGATGCTGAAATGTTTCGACTGTCCGCATTATCATCTTTCGTCCTCACAGCGGAGCTGAAAACAGATAACGCACACCGGGCAGAACACCCGGTGAAAACATCAATCCCATTTTCTCGTCTTTTGCGAGGTGTTCCTTTTTATCCTACTATGCGCATCTGTCCGGCTAAGCGGACCAAACACTTGCGACATATGTGCGGTCATTTGCGTCACGATGAAAAAGTCTCATCCGAGCCTCGATGGTATGAGCTTTTCCAGCCGCCGGAACAGGAAAACGATGATGCCGGTGATGACGAGATACCCGGCCGCCAGCAGCAGAAGCGGCTCATAGGTGATGTAGGTATCCTGCCTGACGCGCGAGGCCACGGAATAGAGATCGACGACCGTAATCGTCGCCACCAGGGGCGTGGATTTCAGCTGCAGGACCGCCTCGCCCGCCAGTGTCGGCAGAGCGCGGTGAATGGCCTGCGGCAGCCAGATGCGGCGGAAAATCGTGAAGCGGCGCATGCCGAAGGCGCGCGCGGATTCGAGCTGTCCCTTGGGCACACCGGCGAAGGCCCCGCGCATGACTTCGCCCTCATAGCCCGCATAGGACAGGGACAGCGCGAGAACGGCATAGGGCCATGCCTGCCGCAGATACGGCCAGAGTTCGGAACTGCGTATCCACGGATATTGCGGAAACAGCGAGCCCAGGCCGTAATAGAGCAGCCAGAGCTGCAGGAGCAGCGGCGTGCCGCGGATGACCGTGCAGAACACGCGCGCCGGCACCGCCACCATAGCGGGCCCGGCTGCCTGTGCCAGCCCAAGCGGAACCGCCAGCAGAAAACCGATGATCACGGTGACGACCAGTATCCAGATCGTCCGCCACAGGCCCTGCAGGATCAGATCGCCGTAATTGGGCAGCCAGTCCCAGCGCATGAAGACAATAGCCGAGGCCACAAGCGCGAGGCCGATGAGGATGAGAACGATGCGGTGCGGCGGCAGTGCGCGCGCCTGACCGCTCGTGTCGCTGTCCTTGTGGATCGGGAACGTCTCGATCGGGGTTTCCAGCGGCGTCTCGGTCATTAGCGCGCCTCCTTGACGGAAGGCATGCCGCGCCGCGCCCATTGCTCGACCTTGGCAAGGATGACATTGGAAAACAGCGTGATGGCGAGGTAGAGGATGCCGGCGGCGATGAAGAACAGGAAATACGCCTTTGTCGTGCCCGCCGCCTGCCGGGTGACGAGCGTCAACTCGCTGAAACCGACGACTGCCAGCAGCGCCGTATCCTTGGTCGAGATCAGCCACAGATTGGCAAGGCCCGGCAGCGCATGCGGCAGCATGGCCGGCAGGGTGATGCGGCGCATCATCAGAACAGGCGACATGCCATAGGCCCGCGCCGCCTCGATTTCCCCCTGCGGAATGGCCTTGATGGCACCGCGCAGCACCTCGGTTGCATAGGCGCCCTGCACGAAGCCGAGAACCACGATCCCCGCCACCAGTCCGCTGATGTCGACGCGCTGATAGCCGAGGCTTTCCAGCACCCGGTTGATCATGTCGGTACCGGCATAATAGAGCAAAAGGATCAGCACCAGTTCCGGCACGGCGCGGACGATGGTGGTGTAGATGGCGGCGATGTCGCGCACCAGCGGGCCGCCATAAAGCTTGCCATAGGCACCGACCGTGCCGATGAGCAATCCCATGCCAAAGGCACCGACGGCGATCTGCAGCGAATTCGCCAGACCGCGCAGGAGGTTGCCGCCCCAACCCGGCGGATTGGGCGACAGAAGGTCGAACATGCCGGCTATTGCGGCGGGAGCAATCGATGCGTCGGCCAAGCGATCCTCGATTCAAAACAATGCGTTACCGTTCTCACAAGGCCCATGGTGCTGGTGCGTGGTTCGACAAGCTCACCATGAGGAAGAGTGAAGACTTCAGGGAGCCAAGTTCTGCAAGACCGTTCGGATTGCAATCTTTCCGGTTAGCCTTACAGCACCCCTCTCCCTCATGGTGAGCTTGTCGAACCACGCACCAGTACCGCGAACCACCATCAAGTGAGCGGCTTACCCCCCGTAAATATCGAAGTTGAAATATTTCTTCGAAATCTCGTCATACTTGCCGTTGGTGCGAATGTCCTTGATGGCCGCATTGATCTTGGTCTTCAGCTCCGTCTCGCCCTTGCGCAGACCGACACCGACACCCGGTCCAAGCACTTCCAGATCGGGCGCGACCTTGCCCTTGATCTCGCAGCAGGCCTTGCCCGCATCGGTCTGGGCAAAGGTCTCGAGCGCCAGCGAATCGGCCTGCGTGGCGTCGATGCGTCCGGCCGCCAGATCCTGATTGGCCTCGTCCTGCGTCTGGTATTCCTTGATTTCAGCGGCGGTCGCGGCGAAATGCTTCTTCGCATAGGCCTGGTGGATGGTCGACACCTGCACACCGAGCACCTTGCCCTTCAGGCCTTCCGGCGACGCGTCCATCTTGACGTCCTTCGAGCCGAGAATGACCGTGGGCGTGTTGTAATACTTGTCGGAGAAATCGATGGTCTTCTCGCGCTCCGGCGTGATCGACATGGAGGCAGCGATCATATCGATCTTCTTGGTGGTCAGCGCCGGAATGATGCCGTCCCACGACACGGGCGTGATGACGCAATCAAGCTTGGCCTGCGCGCAGATGGCAAGGGCGACATCGACTTCCCAGCCTTCCCACTTGCCCGAGGCATCCGGCGAGGCGAAGGGCGGATAGGGTTCGGCGGCAATGCCGACCTTGATCTGTTCGGCGCTGGCGACTCCCATTCCGGCAACCAGCACAGCGGCGGCAACCGCTGATTTCAAGAAAGCTTTCATTCCTATCTCCATTTCTCTTTATTGTTCCCCAGGATTATTCCCTGTATTTTTTCATGCGACTTATGAAACAGTGCGGATAAACTGCTTCAAACGTTCGGATTTTGGTGATCCGAACAATTCTTCCGGCGGCCCCTCTTCTTCGACAATGCCGTTGTGCAGATACATGACATGGCTCGCCACTTCCCGGGCGAATTTCATCTCATGCGTGACCAGGAGCATCGTCCGCCCCTCCTTGGCGAGGTCACCGATAACTTTCAGGACTTCTCCGACCAGTTCCGGATCGAGCGCAGAGGTCGGTTCGTCGAACAGCATGACGCGCGGCTGGATGGCGAGCGCGCGGGCAATGGCGCCGCGCTGCTGCTGGCCGCCGGAGAGAAAGGCGGGATAGACATCGCGCTTGGCCGACAGCCCGACCCGCTCCAGCAATTGCTCGCCGATGGCCATGGCCTCGTCACGCTTCATCCCCAGCACGTGAACCGGCACTTCGATGACGTTCTGGATCAGGGTCATGTGCTGCCAGAGATTGAAATTCTGGAACACCATGCCAAGGCGGCTGCGGATACGCTCGATCTGGCGCCGGTTGGCGGGATACTGGCCGCCCTCGCCGTCGCTGACCATCTGCACGTCCTCGCCATTGATGCGGATGACGCCGCTCGTCGGGTTTTCGAGGAAATTGATGCAGCGCAGGAAGGTGGATTTGCCCGAGCCGCTGCCGCCGATCATGGCAACCACGTCGCCGTCCCTGGCTGTCAGCGAAACGCCCTTGAGAACCTCAAGGGCGCCGAACTTCTTGTGCAGGTTCCAGACGTGGATGGCTTCGGCCCGTTCGGCCGCACCGGGTTGGAGCGGGTCCGTGGCAACGGATGCGCGCAACGCCTCCGTCATTGCCGGGTTCCCATGGGTTGTCTTGCACCTGCTGTCATGACACCGTTCATTTCTGCCTGTTTTGTCAGCATGAGGCGAAACTGCCTAATTTAGGGCATCACACCACTTGCGCTCTAATTATGCAAGCGTATAAATACTCCCAGATGCAATTTTTACGAGAGAGCAGTCGCATGAGCGCATTCGGTTCCCAGTCCATGGCCCTTCCCCTGAAACGCGTCATCATGCGCATGCCTGACCGCGTCATGGCGGGCGCCGAACGCGACGTCTGGCATTACGGTCCGCAGTTCGATCCGCGCCGCGCATCCGAACAGCACCGCGTCTTTGCCGGTCTCGTCGCCCAGTCGGGCGCCGACATCACCTGGATCAGGGACGGCAATGATGGATTGTCGGATTCCGTGTTCACGCACGATCCCTCGCTCGTCACCGACAGGGGCGCAATTCTCCTGCGCATGGGCAAATCCCTGCGCCTCGACGAGACGGACCTGCACCACGAAACCTACAGCCGGATGGATGTGCCAGTGCTCGGCCGCATCGTCGCGCCGGGCACCGTCGAGGGCGGCGACTGCGTCTGGGTCGACAGCAAGACGCTGGCCATCGGCCGCGGCGTGCGCACCAATCAGGCCGGTATCGAGCAGATGGCCGCCATCCTCGAGCCGCTTGGCGTCACCGTCCTCGGGTTCGACCTGCCGCTGTGGCAGGGCGAAGAAGCCTGCCTGCACCTGATGTCGATCATTTCGCCGCTGGCCGAAGACCTGGCGCTGGTGCACCTGCCGCTGCTGCCCGCCGCCTTCTACCAGCTTTTGAAGGAGCGCGGCATCCGCCTGATCGCCGCGCCGGAGGACGAATTTGCCGCCAGCAACGGCCTCAACCTCAACGTTTTGCCAACTGCGCCCTACGAAGTCATCGCCGTGGCAGGCTTCGAAAAGACCAAGGCCGCCATGGAAGCCGCCGGCTGCACCGTCACGACCTTCGAGGCGGATGCGTTGTGCATTGCCTGCGAAGGCGGCCCGACCTGCCTCACCCGTCCGGTTTTCCGGCAATGAACGCACAATCGGCCACACGCAAAACCTTTCGCCGTGAAGGCGAGGACAAGCGCCGCGAGGATCTGATCGCCGCGACGCTTGAATGTGTGGCCGAGCGCGGTCTTGCCGGTGCGACCGTGCGCGAAATCGCCCAGCGGGCCGGTGTAACCGCCGGGCTGATCCGCTATTATTTCCCTACCAAGGACGACCTGATCGGCGCCGCCTACCGCGCCGTGATGAACCGCATGACCGTGCAGGCCAGCGATGCCTTGCAGAATGCCGCTGACGATCCGCGTTCGCGCCTGCAGGCGTTCGTTACCGCCAATCTCGGCGAACCGATCATGGACCCGCACAACCTCTCGCTGTGGGCGGGTTTCATCGCGCTCGTGCATGCCGACCCGGCCATGGCCGCAGCCCACCGCGACGGCTATCTCGGCTTTCGCGACGAGCTGGAAATCCTGATCCGCGAGGCGCTGCGCGCCGCCGGCAAACCGGCGGAACCGAACCACACCCGCCGCCACGCCATCGCCATCAACGCCATCATCGACGGATTGTGGCTGGAAGGCTGTCTTGCCGGCGATATTTTCGACGATGGGGAATTGGCGGAAACCGGGGTTGCCGCTATTGAAGCCGTACTGGGAATTTCATTACAAGCTAAAGGAGGCGCCCAATGATGCGCTATGCGTCTGTGACCGGCCGTCTGGCCGGACTGGGATCGGATAAATGGGCCGTGCATATCCGTGCGCGCGAAATGAAGCGCGCCGGTCATGAGATCATTGAGCTCACCATCGGCGAACCGGATATTCCCACCCCCACCGACATGCTGGATGTGGCCGAACACGCCATGCGCTCCGGCCGCACCGGCTATTCCAACGGCCGCGGCGAACCCGGCGTTCTCGCGGCGCTTTCGGCAAAGTACACCGCACGCACCGGCCGGGCCATCGGTCCGGAACACATCCTGTGCTTTCCCGGTACGCAGACCGCCCTGTCACTCGTCATGCTCGGCCTTGCCGAGGAAGGCGATGAGATCATCACGGGCGATCCGCTCTATGCCACTTATGACGGCGTCGTCCGTGCCACCGGCGCAACGCGCGTGTCCGTTCCCCTGCGGCCGGAAAACGGTTTCCGCATGCAGGCCGCCGATCTGGAAAAGGCGATCACGCCGAAATCCCGTGTCCTCCTCCTCAACACCCCGCACAACCCGACCGGAGCGGTGCTGAGCGCCAAGGAAGTGGCCGAGATCGGTGAAGTCTGCCGCAGACACAATCTGTGGATCGTCTCCGACGAGGTCTACGAACTGCTGATCTTCGACGGCACTTTTGCCTCGCCGCTCGACCGGCCGGAACTCGCCGACCGGACGATTGCGGTTGCCTCCATTTCCAAATCCCATGCCGCGCCGGGTTTCCGCAGCGGCTGGTGCGTCGGTCCGGCGGAGTTCACGCAGAAACTGCTGCCGCTGTCCGAATCCATGCTGTTCGGCGTCCAGCCCTTCATCGCCGACATGACCGCCTATGCCCTCGGCCAGCCATCGGCTGCCGCTGCCACGATGCGCGAGAGCTATTTCCGCCGCGCCCAGCTGATTTCCAAGCGGCTCGACGGCATTGCCGGCATCGGCGCCGACGTGCCGCAGGCGGGCATGTTCATTCTCGCCGACATCCGCGCCACCGGATTGAGCGGCAATGATTTCGCCATGCGCCTTCTCGAAGAGGAACACGTGGCCGTCATGCCCGGCGAATCCTTCGGCGACAACCTCGCCGGTTACCTGCGTCTCAGCCTCAGCGTCGCCGATGACAAGATCGATGCCGCCTGCGCCGGGATCGTCCGCCTCGCAACCCGCCTCCAGCAACGGAAATCCGCATGACCACGGTCGGTGAAGCCCTCGTCCATCTGCTTGAATCCTACGATGTCGATACCGTCTTCGGCATTCCCGGCGTCCACACCATCGAACTCTATCGCGGCCTTGCCGCATCGACGATACGCCACATCACGCCGCGCCACGAGCAGGGCGCGGGCTTCATGGCCGACGGCTATGCCCGGGCGACCGGCAAGCCCGGCGTCGCCTTCGTCATCACCGGCCCCGGCATCACCAACACGATCACCGCGATGGGTCAGGCGCGCGCCGATTCCATTCCCATGCTGGTGATCTCGGGCGTCAACCAGCGGGAGTCGCTCGGCAAGGGCATGGGTTTCCTGCATGAACTGCCCAATCAGCGCGCCATGTTGCAGACGGTTGCAATGTTCTCGCATCGCATTGAAAAAGCGGACGAATTGCCCATCGTGCTCGCCCGCGCCTTTGCGCTGTTCGCCTCGCGGCGTCCCGGCCCGGTGCATATCGAGATACCGCTCGACGTGATGGCGCAGCCGCTGGATGGTGCGAGCCGCCAGTTGTCCGATGCGCCGATCCCGCAGGCATCGACCGAAACCATGGCGGAACTCACCCGCCAGTGCCTTGCGGCGGAACGTCCGGTCATTCTCATCGGCGGCGGCGCCAAGGGCGCTGCGGCGGAACTCAGGGATCTGGCGGAAAAGCTGGATGCGCCCGTGGTGGCAACCACCAATGCGCGCGGCATCCTGCACAATCACCCGCTGCTGATCCCGGCGAGCGCCAGCCTCACCGCCGTGCGCACCCTTCTTGCGGAAAGCGACCTTGTCCTTGCCATCGGCACGGAAATGGGACCGACCGATTATGACATGTATGGCGATGGCGGTTTTCCCGAGTTGAAACGCCTTGTGCGCATCGACATCGATGCCGGACAGCTCGACCGGCGTCCCGCCTTCATGCCCATCGAGGCTTCGGCCAGGGAAACCGTCGAAGCGCTCGCCGCTACCTTGCCCGCGCGGCGCAACACGAAGTCCGGCGAAGACCGCGCCCTGGCAACACGCGATGCCGCATGGACCGAGATCGGTCCGCGTACGCAAAGCCATGTGCGCTTCCTCAACACCCTTCGCGACACGCTGCCGGGCTCACTCATCGTCGGGGATTCCACGCAGGCCATCTATTCCGGCAATCTCTATTACGATCATGACCGCGTCAGCGGCTGGTTCAATGCGGCGACAGGCTTCGGCGCGCTCGGCTTCGGCCCGCCCGCTGCCATCGGTGCAGCCCTCGGGAAACCCGAGACCTCGACGATCTGCATTGTCGGCGATGGCGGGTTTCAGTTCGTGCTGGGGGAACTCGGCGCTGCGGTCGACGAGAAAGTGCCGGTTATTTTCGTCGTCTGGAACAATCAGGGCTATCAGGAAATCGAGCGCGCCATGCGCGATGTCCACATCAATCCGGTGGGCGTGCGTCCCTCGGCGCCCGATTACCTGAAAATCGCCGAGGCCTATGGCGTGGCTTCGCAGAAGCTGAAAACATTGGAGGAACTGCCCGCCGCCCTGTTGAAAGCCAAGGCGAGCGGAAAGTCATATCTGATTGAAATCGATGAAACATTGATTGGTTGATGGCTTTGCGCCATCAACCATGTCTGCCGGTTACGGCCGATGGATCGTCTTGACCTCGAGAAAGTCTTCCAGCCCGAATTTGCCGCCCTCGCGGCCATTGCCTGACTGCTTGTAGCCGCCGAACGGGCTGCCATAGCGATGCGGGCCGCCATTGATATGCACCATGCCGGCTTTCAACCGTGACGCCACGCGCTCCGCACGCTTGGCGTCTCCCGTCTGCACATAGGCGGCAAGGCCGTAGGGCGTGTCATTGGCGATGGCGATGGCTTCTTCCTCCGTGTCGAACGGAATGAGCGCGAGCACCGGCCCGAATACTTCTTCCCGCGCAATGCGCATATCGTTGCGCACGTCGGCAAAGATGGTGGGGCGGACGAAATAACCGGTCTCATAGCCCTCCGGCTTGCCTGCACCGCCGACCAGCACGCGCGCGCCCTCGGAAATACCCGCTTCGATCAGGTTCTGCACCCGGCCATACTGGATATGGCTGACGAGCGGGCCGATATGATCGCCCTCCTCCTGCGGATCACCCACCTGTGCCTGCCTGCCGGTGGCTTCGGCGATTTTCACTGCCTTGTCATAGACCGAGCGCTGCACCAGCATGCGCGTCGGTGCATCGCAGGACTGGCCGCTGTTGTTGAAACATTCGAGCACGCTGCCCGCCACGCGATCTTCCAGATCGGCATCCTCGAACACGATGTTGGGTGACTTGCCGCCGAGTTCCAGCGTGACGCGCTTGACCGTTTCGGCCGCGTCCTTGCTGACGGCGATACCGGCGCGGGTCGAGCCGGTGAACGACATCATGTCGACGTCCTTGTGCTTGGACAGGGCCGCGCCCACCGTCGCTCCATCACCATTGACGAGGTTGAACACGCCGGCGGGAAAGCCCGCTTCATCCACCATCTCCGCGTAAAGCAGCGCATTGAGCGGCGTGAACTCGCTCGGCTTCAGCACGCAGGTGCTGCCGGTGGCCAGAACCGGGACGACCTTCAGCGCGATCTGGTTGATCGGCCAGTTCCACGGCGTGATCAGCCCACACACACCGATGGGCTCACGCACCAGCAGATCGCCGTTCGGCAGTTCCTCGCGCATGTGCAGGGCTTTCAGCGCGTCGATAAAACCCTGGAGATGGCCGACGCCAACATCCGCCTGCTGCTGGGTGCTCATGGTGATCGGCGCGCCGAGTTCCAGTGTGATGGTCCGTGCCATCTCGTCGTAGCGGCGCTTGTAGATCGCGAGCAGCTTTTCCAGAAGCGCCAGCCGTTCTTCCACCGACGTCCGGCTGTAGGTCTGGAAGGCCGCCTTCGCCGCAGCCACGGCGCGGTCGATATCGGCGGCCGTGCCCATGGAGATGACGGCGACCGGCTTTTCCGTCGCCGGGTTGATCACTTCTAGATCGTTGGCCTTGAGAGGCGGCACCCATGCGCCATTGATGTAGAAATCCCGCTTGATGAGCATCGTCGCCTCCTTATGAATGCCGTTTGTCCCGGAAATGGTATGGGGCTTTTCATCCGGATACCAGACGCAAAAGCGACGGAAAGTTTATGTGGTGGCCGGTTATCGGTATCACCCCCCTCTGGGCTGCCGCCCATCTCCCCCACAAGGGGGGAGATCAGCTTTCACAATTGTTTCAACCAACCTTCAACGTTGAAAATGATACGGAATCATTGATGTCAATGAGATCTCCCCCCTTGTGGGGGAGATGTCCGGCAGGACAGAGGGGGGTTGAATCCACTCTCACCCCGCCGAGCGCACCAGCGCCTGCGCCATGCAGTGAATGCCGCCGCCGGTTTTGGAAATCTCGCTCATATCCACCGCAGCCACCTCGAATCCGCGTGCGCGCAGCTTGTCGATCAGCGTCCTGCTCGACGACGGCGCGATGATCCGGTCCTTGCCCAGCGCCATGAAGTTGCAGCCGAGATTCATCGTATCCTCAAACGGCACGTCGATGATCTCGTGGCCCTTGGCCTTCAGCCAGTCGACAATGCCCGGCTCGGTGCAGGCGAGGCACACGGCGGTCAGTTTCGGCGCAATCGGCACCACCATCAGGTCGATATGCACGTAATACTCGTCGATGAAGGCAAGGCGCGTCTCCCAGCCCTCCCGGCGGAACCATTCCTCCACCTGTCGCGCGCCCTCTTCCTGCGTGCGGGCGCCGCCGCAGCCTATGAGGACGCAGCCCTCCTCGATCACGTTGAAATCACCGCCCTCGAAGGTGCCGGCGGTCACCATGTCGTAGATCGGAATGCCAAGCTTTTCATAGGTGCGGATCGCGGCATAGTTTTCGCCGCGCCGCCACCAGTTGGACATGGCTGTGATGATGGCGCCATAGGGCGTCATGACGCTGGAATCGCGGGAATAGACCTGCATCG
The DNA here is from genome assembly GCF_058792715.1 of Phyllobacterium sp. MT110. Lineage (NCBI taxonomy): Bacteria > Pseudomonadati > Pseudomonadota > Alphaproteobacteria > Hyphomicrobiales > Phyllobacteriaceae > Phyllobacterium > Phyllobacterium sp. MT110. The sequence continues at coordinate 926,830 of NZ_JBXAFE010000001.1, read as the reverse complement.
GCAGTTCCGGTTCCGGCTCATGCCAGTGGATCTTCACACCGAAATGCTCATAGGCGGCGACCAGTTCCTTGTGCTGGGCCTGTGCGGTCTGAATGTTGCACGGCGCCTCGCGCAGATGCTTGCGCGACAGCGAGCTTGTCGCCATGTGACGCAGGAAGGCGGGCGAGCCCAAAAGGACTTCGGTCAGCGGGTCGGTTTCGTTGCGAAAACCCCAGCCTTTCAGCGGCGCGGTGCCACCGTTCGGATTGCGGCGCTTCAGCGTGAAAGCATCGCCGTCAAAACCCTGTTCATGGCGTGTCATTGGTCCGTCTCCTCGTCAGGGGCGCGTGGGTATCCACCACTCCCGCCCGCGTGCAGTGGTCACATATTCCGGCCAGCGGAAATGAATCGGCGGTTCGTAGTCGCACAGCGGTGCGATCCAGTTGGAGCCGCCAATGCCGCCGCCGGTGCGTTGAATGAATTCATCCTTTGCCTTGTCCCTCGCCCCGCCATCCTCAAGCAGGCGCAGGGCCGTCAGCGCCACCGTCCTGGCGGCGGTCAGCACCATCGGATCGATCGTTGCAGGAATACCGCCGAGCGCATTCATCACCCAGCCCGGATAGGCAAAGCCTTTCGGTGCCTTCAGGGCGGGACGCGCCACGTAGAACCGTACGGTCGGCGCATGCCATGTCATGTCGGTATAGTCGTCGGAGGTGGAATTGATCTGCGACGGCGGCAGGTCGCGGCGCAGGATCGCTTCGGCCTCTACAGGCGCGATCAATGCCTCGCATTCATCGAGAAACGGGTCCTGCATCGCATCGATCCCGGCATTCACCTGAATCTCCCGCGCAACCGCCTTTGCCGCCTCGTTCCAGCGCGGTGCGCCGACAGCCTGCAGGGCATCCCAGGTCACTTCGGCCATGGCATGGTTGGCAAGGCCGGGCCGCGATTTGCACACCCAGTGCCGCTCCACCCGGCAGCCTGTCATGGCGGCAGCGTGCTCGGCGTTGCGGTCGAGCACGGCGGTGACGCGCTCGGCCATGGCAATGTCAGGCACGCGCATCATGTACTGGATTTCGGCAAGCCCGGCGGGAAGATTGTCGGCGGTCGCCTGCCCCGCCGTCAGGATCGCCTCGCTGATCGACCAGCCGCCCTGATGCGGCAGCATGGAATCGCGCAGCGCCTTCGAGGCCATGTACATCATCATCAGCGCATCGTTGGCGCCGGGTGCGCGCACCGCCGAATGGGATTGCGGGATCGGCGCGCCGTCACTGAGCCCCCAACCCTCCGGCTGGTCGCAGACAAAGCGGTAGATCATGGAATAGGCGGCACCGCAATGGGTCTCCCAGCGTACCGTATTGCACAGCGGCAGCATGTAGAACGGATGAAACGAGATCATCCCGTCCAGCCCGTCATAATAGCCCTTGGCGGCATGGATGGGTTTCGAGCCCCGCACCTTTTCGGCGGGTTCGCCGGTGAAGCGCAGCGTGCCCGCAATGCCGTGCTTCTGCATGGCGGCTTTTGTTGCCAGCAGCCCGCCAAGGCTGGAAATGCCGAGCCCCGAATGCGGGTCGGTGTGCCCGCCCGCATGCTCGTTCAGGCCGGGTCTTGGCCGTTTGACCGTTGCCGCGTCCTGGCAGTTGCCGGGAACCGCATCATATTCCGCATACATGCCGATGACAGGGGATTTGCCTGTCATTCCCGCCCTGTTGCTCCAGTGCGCGCAGAATGCCGTGGGCATGCCGCCCGAGCCGACCTCGACGTCGAACCCCTCGCCGCGCAACAGCGCCACATACCACTCCGCCGATTGATATTCGCGCCAGGCGGTTTCGCCGAAATCGAAAATGGTGCGCGTCCATGCCGACAGGTCGGCCTGATGCGCGTCGACAAAATCCAGCGCTGTGCTTCCTGCTGCCGTGATCACCATCCATCTCCCCGTTGCGGCGAGATAATCATCTGGAAGGCGGGACAAAAAGTGATATGTTTTTTCAAAACGTGCAAATTCTATTCACCTCATCAACCGGAATTCCATTCATGCGCATTCCTTCCACCCAGGCCCTGCGGTCGCTCGAGAGTTTTGCCAGGCACGGCAGCGTCTGGCGTGCGGCGGAAGAGCTGCATCTCACCCGCAGTGCGGTCAGCCATCAACTGCGCCTTTTGGAGCGCGATCTCGGCTTCGAACTCTTGCAGCGCGACGGCAAGGGCGTTGCGCTCACGCCGCGCGGCCGCAAATATGCCAATGACGTGCGCAAGGCGCTGATCGTCATCGACGATGCCGCCGGCAGGCAGAGCCCGGCGGGTGTCGGCGGATCATTGTGCGTGAGTTCGACGGCAGGCTTCGCGTCGCTGTGGCTGTGCACCCATATCGCCGAGTTTCAGGAGAAATATCCCGATGTCGCGCTGCGCATCGTCACGCCGCGCAAGCTCGACGACGTGACTGATTCCACTGTCGATATTTTTATAGCCTTCGGCGACGGCAACTGGCCGAACCGCGCGGTGGAACTGCTGTGCGAGGTGGAATTCACGCCGCTATGCAGCCCGGTGCTGCTCAACAAGATCGGCGGCATCGCCGAGCCAAGAGACCTGTTGCGCGCGCCGCTGTTGCATCTGGGCGATTTCGAGGACTGGACCCGCTGGATGGCGCTGGCCAATGTCGAGAACCCGGATTCGGAGCGCGGCATCATCTTTTCCGACATGAACCTTGTCTATTCCGCCGCCATCACGGCGCAGGGCGTCGCCATGGGCGACGAGCTCACCTGCCGCAAAGCCATGAAGGCAGGTCAACTCATCCGTCCGTTCGACCTCAGCATCAAGTCGCCGAAGTCGTATTTTCTCGTCACGGATTTCGCCAAGATCGAGCATCCGGCCCAGCTGGCATTCACGGAATGGCTGAAATCGCGTCTGTCGCAAACGCGCAACGCATGAAGCCAGGAATAACATCTGCTCATGCTGGCGTGAATTTCATTCACGTATCGCGGCAATATATTTCAATTGTCGTCACCGGAGATTGTGCCTAGGCTTTCCCGAAAAGAAGGGGAAAGAGGTCAATCAATGCCTCAACGCATGCAACTGGGCGATGCGAAAGCCGCCGAGATCAAGGCTGTTTCCATTGGCAAGACGTTCGGTGCATTCCGTGCGCTGAAGGATTTGTCGCTCGACATCGGACGCGGCGAGTTTCTCACCCTTCTCGGTCCTTCCGGGTCGGGCAAGACCACGTTCCTGATGATTCTCGCCGGCTTTACCGCGCCGAGCGAAGGCCGCCTGATGATGGATGGCCGGGATATCACCGATGTGCCGGCCGAAGACCGCTCCTACGGCATGGTGTTCCAGGGTTATGCCCTGTTCCCGCACCTGACGGTTGAACAGAATATCGCCTTCCCGCTCAAGGTGCGCGGTCGCTCCGCCGCCGATATCAAGCGCCGCGTCGGCGAGATGGTCGAGCGGGTCGGCCTCATCGGGCACGAGAAAAAGCTGCCGACAAAACTCTCCGGCGGCCAGCAGCAGCGTGTTGCTCTTGCGCGGGCGCTGGCTTTCGAACCCGCGGTGCTGCTGCTGGACGAGCCATTCTCCGCTCTCGACAAGAATCTGCGCGAGATGATGCAGGAGGAAGTCAAACGGCTGCATCAGGAAACCGGCACGACGTTCGTCTTCGTCACGCATGACCAGTCGGAGGCCCTCGCCCTGTCCTCCCGCGTGGCAATTTTCAACCATGGCGAGCTTTTGCAGGTCGGACGCCCGCAGGACGTCTATGAACGGCCGGCCAATCGCTTCGTTGCGGAGTTTCTCGGCGAGATCAACCTTCTGCCGCTCGATGCGCTGCGCCTCGACGGCGACAGGGCGGCCGGGCAGTTCGAGGACAGGACCATCGTGCTTGCCCGGACAAAGCCGCAGATCGGGCCAAGAGCCGTCGCCGCCGTGCGCCCCGAACATATGACCATCGCAGCGGCGCCGAACAACGCCGGGCACAATGCCATCGCCTGCCGGGTCGAGGACGCGACCTATCTCGGCGCCGTCACCCGCTATCACCTGAAAACCCGCACCGGTGCATCGATCGCGGTGTCGATGCCGACGGTTGCAACGCCGCCCTTTGCGCATCGCGCCGATGTCTGGGTGTCCTGGCCCATAGAACAGGGGTTTTTACTGCCGCACCAGACCTAGTGGTCCGATTCTGACATTTGCATCCCGTTGATACAAGCCATTGAGGCAAATGTCAGAATCAAAGGACCACTAGTAAGTATATGATTCTAGTGGAACTTTGAATTTGACATTCGCGTGGCTTGCGTGATGTGAAACGGGGGCGAATGTCAAATTCGTTCCACTAGAACCATGCATACGGCAAGACAGCCGGACATACGGAATGTGACAATAACAATCCTAGGGGAACACAATGGATCACGCATTTCAAAAAGACTGCCTGGAAATACTGGCTGAAAAGGTGGAACGCGGCGAAATCAGCCGCCGCCGTTTCACCCAGATGGCCGCGATGCTGCTGGCGGGTGCGCCGGCCCTCATGCGCTCGAACCGGGCACTGGCACAGGCGAAAGACCTCGTGCTGGTCAACTGGGGCGGCGATGCCATGACCGCCTATGACAAGGCCTATGGCCAGCCCTTCACCAAGGAGAGCGGCATTGCCGTCAAGATGGACGGTTCCGGCCCGACGGAAGGCGCCATTACCGCCCAGTTCAAGAGCGGCAAGCCCAGCTGGGACCTGATGGACATCGATCCGTTCTCCGGCATTACCCTCGGCAAGCAGGGCATGCTTGAGCCCATCGACTACGCCATTGTCGACAGGAAAAAGATGCGCCCCGGCTTCGGCTGGGATCATGCCGCATCGACCTATTTCTTCTCCTACATCATCGCCTATGACTCGTCGAAATTCGGCGATCACGTTCCAACGGGGATGGCCGACTTTTTCGATGTGAAGAAATTCCCCGGCAAGCGCTCCCTCTACAAATGGGGCTCGGCGATGTGGGAAGCGGCGCTGATGGCCGATGGCGTGGCGCCGGAAAAACTCTACCCGCTCGACCTGAAGCGCGCCCATGACAAGATCGCCGCCTTCAAGGAAAACGTCGTGGCCTATTGGGGCGGCGGCGCCGAGAGCCAGTCCGTGCTCATGGACGGCGAAGCCTCCATGGCGCTGATCTGGTCGACCCGCGCGCAACTGCTCGAAAAGGATTCCGGCGGCAATATCAAATTCGTCTGGGATCAGGGCCTGATTTCACCCGGCGCCCTGGCCGTGATGAAAAACAATCCCGGCGGCAAGGATAATGCGATGAAGTTCATCGCCAGCGCGCAGACGCCGGAACGCCAGCTGCAGATGTTCGAACTGCTCGGACAGGGCCCGGCCAATCCGGCCACCGATGCGCTCATTCCAGCCGACAAGAAGCGGGTCAACTGCGTCGATCCGGCCAACATGGCCAAGCAGATCCCGCTGAACATGGAATGGTATGCCGAACACTATGCCTCGGCTTTCGACGAATACACGAAAGTCATCTCGGCTTGACAGAAGTGGTCATCTCCCCCCTTGCGGGGGAGATCACCGGCCGCATTTTGACAGCAACAGGAATTTTGAATGGGAAAGTCGGCGACATCACGAACAATCCTGCTGCTTGCGCCGCTGCTGCTGTTTCTCGGGCTTGCCTATGTGGTGCCGTTTCTCGGTGTCGTCAGATGGAGCGTCACCCTGCCCGAACCGGGTCTGGGGCAATATCGCGCCGTGCTTACCGATCCGCTCGTCCAGTCCGTGTTCATCCGTACGCTGCGCATCTGCCTGATCGTCACCGCCGCCGTGCTGGTCATGGCCTATGCCATCGCCTATGTCTGGGTGCGCGGAACACCGGTGCAGCGCATGCTGGCGGAATTCTGCATTCTCGTACCCTTCTGGATTTCCGTGCTCACCCGCGCCTTCGGCTGGCTGGCGCTTCTCTCCAATCGCGGCCTGATCAACACCTGGCTGCAGGCGGCCGGTATCATCAGCGAACCGCTGGCGCTTGCCCGCAACGAGTTCGGCGTCGTCGTCGGCATGACGCATTTTCTCATTCCCTTCGCGGTCTTTCCCATTGCCTCGGCCATGCGCGCCATTGATGAGCGCGTGCTTCTGGCGGCGCGCGGCATGGGCGCATCGCGCAGCCGCATCTTCTGGAGCGTCTTCGTGCCGCTGACCTATGGCGGCCTGATCGGCGCGGCGCTGATCGTCTTCGTCTTCGCCCTCGGCTTCTTCGTCACCCCGGCCATTCTCGGCGGCGGCCGCAGCGTCATGGTGGCCGAGCTGGTGTATCTGCGGATCTTCCAGAGCCCCGACTGGGGGCTCGGTGCGGCGATCAGCGTCGTGCTGGTGCTGTTCATCGGCATCCTGCTCGCACTCATGCGCCGCTTCATCAAACCCGCGCATCTGGTGGGCTGACCCATGCAATCATCCCGTCCCGGTCCCGTCCTCCTGATCATTGCCACCGCCGTCGCGCTGTTCCTGCTGATGCCGCTTCTGGCCGTCGTGCCCGTGTCGTTCACGCCGCAACGGTTTCTGTCGATGCCGACGGGCACGCTGTCGCTGCGGCATTATCAGGCCCTCATCGACAATCCGGCATGGGGACAAAGCGTGCTGCTCAGCCTGCGCATCGGCATTCTTTCCAGCGCCATCGCCACCGTGCTGGCCACCCTGTTCGGCCTCGGCATCTGGATGTTCCAGCCGCGCTTTTCCGCGCTGCTCATCGGCTTCGTGCTGCTGCCGCTGATCGTCCCGCCCGTCGTGTCGGCCATGACGCTGTATTTCCTCATGACGACGCTTTCCGCCTTCAACAGCTTCATCGGCTATGACACCTGGATCGGCGTGGCGCTGGCCCATGCGGTGATGATCACGCCCTTTGCCGTGGTTCTCATCCTTGTCGCGCTGTTCCAGGTGGACCGGCGCATCGATCTTGCGGCGCGCGGTCTTGGCGCTGATCTGACCACCCGCGCCTTCCGCATCATCATTCCCAACATCAAGTTCGGCATCGCCACGGCGGCGCTGCTGTCCTTCGTGCTGTCCTGGGAGGAGATCGGCGTCACCCTGTTCATCACCAGCGTCAATGCTATTACGCTGCCGCGCCTGATGTGGATGGGCCTGCGCGACAATATTGATCCTGCCATCGCCGCCATTTCCGTGCTTCTGATCATCGTCACCGCGGTCATCCTCGCCCTGAGGATTTTTATCGAACGGCGCGGGACATCGGAGACAAAATGATTGCAGACCATAGTGTAACAGCGCTTGAGGCGATAACCGGCGCGGGCGGAATCAAGACGGGCGACGCCTTGCGGGCCATTCATCCGGGCTCCGATCCGCACAATCTCGATGCGGGGCTGATGGTCATCCCCCGGAATGTCGAACAGGTCTGCGCCGTCGTCAAATTCTGCAACGACAACCGGATCGCCATTGTCCCGCATGGCGGGCGCACCGGCCTTGCCGGCGGCGCCGTCTCGCAGAGGGACGAAATCATTCTGTCGCTGGCTGCGCTCAACCGGATCGAATCCGTGCAAGCCGCGGCGGGAACCGCCATCGTCGAAAGCGGCGTCACCCTGCAGGCGTTGCAGGAGGAGGCCGCCAAGGTCGGCCTCACCACCGGCATCGACATCCCCTCGCGCGGCAGCGCCACCATCGGCGGCATGATTTCCACCAATGCCGGCGGCATGGAGGCATTCCGGCTCGGCGTCATGCGCCAGCGTGTGCTGGGGCTCGAAGTGGTCCTGCCCGACGGCTCCGTCATGAGCGATCTCGCCGAGGTGACCAAGAGCAATGAGGGATATGACCTGAAGCAGCTCTTCATCGGCGCGGAAGGCACGCTCGGCATCGTCACCCGCGCCGTCCTCGCACTGGCGCCGGTCGACCGGTTTACCGCCACCGCGCTTGTCGCCTGCCCGTCCGCCGCAACGGCGGTGTCGCTGTTCCAGACGCTCCGGCAGGATCGCGCGCTGCGTCTGCTGCGCACCGAATTCATGGCGCAGACCTACTTCAGCCTTGCCGTCGAAGCCCTTGGTCCCGCATCGCTCGCCGCATTCACCGCGGCGCCTGTCTATCTCATTGTCGAAACCGAGGGCCTCGACCAGCAAGCCGCACAAACAGCGCTGGAAGAGGCGCTTGGCGCTGCCATCGAAAACGAACTGGTGCTCGATGCCATCATTGCCCAGAGCGGCAAGGAACGGAACGACATCTGGAATATCCGCGAAGACAGCAATGTCATCACCCGTGCCTATCCGCATGGCTACTGGTTCGACATTTCCGTGCCGCTGCAGCATCTGGATGCCTATCTCAGGCAGTTCGACAGGGGTGTCGCGGCGCTCGGCGCCGATGTCAGGGGCTTTGCCTTCGGCCATCTCGGCGACGGCAACCTGCATATCTGCGTGGCGGGCGAAGACGAGAACCCGCGCAAGGATGCGGTCAAGGATATCGTCTATGCCAACCTGCGGCAGATGGGCGGCTCCTTCTCCGCCGAGCATGGAATCGGCCTGGAAAAGATGCCGGAACTGCAGGCGCTGGCCGACCCGGTGAAACTTTCCCTGATGCGGACGATCAAGCGGACCATCGATCCGAACGGCATCATGAACCCCGGCAAAATTATTGGTTAGCCATTCAAATAACACATGGCATTACTGGTGTGCGTGGTTCGACAAGCTCACCATGAGGGAGATTGGTGCTTTGCAGGGAGCCATATTCTGCAAGAGTGTTCAAACTCAACATTTCCGATTGGCCTTGCAGCCCGCCATCTCCCTCATGGTGAGCTTGTCGAACCACGCACGATATCATTGCAACAAGCGTATTCTGCTCTTCCCAGCCATGTCGCTGAGAACAAAGCATGTGGCGCGTTCGGGCTTCTCGGGCACCCCATGCAGGGTTATCGTTTCAGCCATGGTCCAGCCTTTCTCCAATCGGCTTTGTACAGGCCGGGTGCAGTCCCTGCGTCCGGTGCTGCTGCGAACGGCCATCTCCACCACCAACACCATAAAACCAACAAAAGGGGTTCTCACATGAAGACACTATTGATGAGCAGCGTCATGGCCTTTGCCCTGATGGGTGCCGCGGGCGCGGCTTCGGCAGCCGAGTGCGGTGACGTGACCATTGCCAGCATGAACTGGCAATCGGCGGAGGTTCTGGCCAATCTCGACAAGATCATTCTCAACAAGGGCTATGGCTGCAATGCCGACATCGTGCAGGGCGATACGATCCCGACCCTGACATCGATGACCGAAAAGGGCCAGCCGGACATCGCTCCCGAAGGCTGGGTCGATTTCATGCGCGATATCCTCGACAAGGCCGTTGCCGACGGCAAGCTCGTCTATACCGGAAAATCGCTGTCGGACGGCGGCGTTCAGGGCTGGTGGATTCCGAAATACATCGCCGATGCCCACCCCGACATCAAGACCATCGACGATGCGCTGAAACATCCCGAACTGTTCCCGGCGCCGGAAGACGCTTCCAAGGGCGCTGTGTTCAATGGTCCTCCCGGCTGGGGCGGCACGCTGGCGACCGCACAGTTCTTCAAGGCCTATGATGCGGAGAAGAAGGGCTTTACCCTGGTTGACACCGGGTCGGCTGCCGGCCTCGACGGGTCGCTCGCCAAGGCCTATGAACGCAAGCAGGGCTGGGTCGGTTACTACTGGGAACCCACCGCCCTCCTCGGCAAGTACCAGATGGTCAGGCTTGATCACGGCGCACCTTTCAACGCGGCGGAATGGAAGCGCTGCAACACCGTGGCCGATTGCGCCGACCCGAAAAAGAACGCCTGGGAACTGGCCGAAGTGGATACGGTGGTCACCAAGAAGTTCAGCGAAAAGTCCGGCCCGGTCATGGACTATCTGAAGGCGCGGTCATGGTCCAACAAGACCGTCAACGAACTGCTCGCCTGGATGACCGACAATCAGGCAACCGGCGAAGACGGTGCAAAATACTTCCTCAAGAACCACGAGGACATCTGGACCAAATGGGTCAGCGCCGACGTGGCAACAAAGGTGAAGGCTTCGCTGAAGTAACACTGGCTGGCGTCGTTTATCTCCCCCTCATTGGGGGAGATAGCTGCCGCATCACGCGGGCGCCGTCAAAACCGGATGGCGTAACGCAGCCCGTCATAGATGGCGGCATGGATATTGCGGGCGTGCACCGCATCGCCGATCCGCAACAGATCGAATTGCCCCTCCGCCAGCCGCTGCGGGAAAATGGCGCCGCCATTGACCAGGTTGCCGTAATCCACCGCACCGCCATTGCGCGACAGCGGCTTCAACTCGCGGTAGAGATCATCGATCGGCAAGGTGCCGTGCTCGACAACCACCTGATCCACCAGCCGTTCCTCGTGATAGTCCGGATCGAAATCCGAGCCCAGTGTCGCGACAAGCTGGTTGCCGTTGCGGGCGACGCTCATCAGCCGCGTGTTGATGGTCACCCGCACGCCGTGCTCGTGGAACGCCCGCATATAGGGCACGTGGTTCATGCCGCCCATTTCCGGTGCGAAAAACCGTTCCGGGCTGACAAGTTCGAGCTTTGAACCGGCGCGCGCGATCATCTCCGCCGCGCTCATGCCCTGATGGCCGCCATTGTCGTCATAGAGCAGCACCGTTTCGCCCGGCTTCACCGCGCCCGCCAGGATATTCCAGCTTGAGGTGACCAGATCATCGCCCGCCGCCAGGGGCGGATTTTGCGGCAACCCTCCGGTGGCGATCACCACCACATCGGGCGAAAGCCCAAGCACATCGCCGGTTTCGGCCCAGACATTGTAGCGCAGGGAAACACCCAGCCGCTGCAGCTCCTCGAGCCGCCAGTCGACAATGCCGATCATCTCCTTGCGCCGCGGATTCTGCGCGGCAAGGCGCACCTGCCCGCCCGCATGGTCCGAGGCCTCCAGCACGGTGACGCTATGCCCGCCTTCGGCCGCAACACGCGCCGCCTCCAGTCCGGCAGGCCCTGCCCCGACGACCACGACCGTCCGGCTGGTTGCCGCTTTGGCGATGGCGTGCGGCATGCTGCCTTCGCGGCCGGTCGCCGCATTGTGGATGCACAGGGCCTCGCCGCCCTCATAGATGCGGTCAAGGCAATAGGTCGCGCCGACACAGGGGCGGATGCGGTGTTCCTCGCCCGCCTCGATTTTCCGCACGATATGCGGATCGGCAATATGGGCGCGGGTCATGCCGACCATGTCGAGCTTGCCCTCGGCAATGGCATGGCGGGCCGTGGCCACATCGGCGATGCGCGCCGCATGGAAGACCGGAAACTTTGTTTCCTGCCTGACATCCCCGGCAAAATCGAGATGCGGCGACGAGCGCATGCCCTGCACCGGAATGACCTCGTTGAGCGCCGCATCCGTATCGATATGGCCGCGAATGATGTTGAGAAAGTCGAACTTGCCCGATGCCGCGATGCGCCGGGCGATCTCGACGCCCTCCCGCCGCGACAGGCCCTGCTCCCAGTCCTCGTCGGCCACCATGCGGATGCCGACGATGAAATCCGGGCCGACGGACCGGCGCACGGCGTCGATCACCGCCCAGGTGAAGCGCAGGCGATTGTCGAGCGAGCCGCCATATTCATCGTCGCGCCGGTTGGTGGCGGGCGACCAGAACCCGTCCATGAGATGGCCGTAGGCCTCGAACTCGATGCCGTCGAGCCCCGCCGCCTGCATGCGCTGCGCCGCCGATGCATAGTCGGCAACAATCCGCTCGATATCCCAGTCTTCCGCTTCCTTGGGAAAGGCCCGGTGGGCAGGCTCGCGCACCGGCGAAGCCGAAACCACGGGCAGCCAGTCAGCCTTGTTCCAGCTGGTGCGGCGGCCGAGATGCGTCAGCTGGATCATCACGGCGGCGCCGTGTTCATGGCAATCGTCGGCAAGGTCGCGCAGCCAGGGCACGATCTCGTCCTTATAGGCATGCAGATTGCCGAAGGCCGGCGGCGACTCGCGCGACACGACCGCCGACCCCGCCGTCATCGTCAGGGCGATGCCGCCCTTGGCCTTCTCCGCATGGTAAAGCCGGTAGCGGGTCTTCGGCATCCCGTCTTCCGAATAGGCCGGCTCGTGGCTGGTCGACATCAGACGGTTTTTCAGGCGCAGATGTTTCAGCTGATAGGGTTGCAGAAGCGGATCGGCATGTGAGGACAATGGTCTGGGTTCCCGTTGTTTTCCGCGATCCTACAGCGGGAATCACCCGACGGGTTTCTCCCGCGCGACCTATTGTGGTGCGGATTCGTCAGATGCACGCCGCAGCCCGTCCGGCCTTGCGATTTCAGTGCAAAGCTTACCGGCATTCACAACCGCTTGATCGCACAGAAATTCCCTAAATCCGCTCCGCCGCGCCGCGTCTACATCCTGGATGAAATTTTTCATGCCGTGTTTCGCATGGATGCAACCAACAGCGGAGAGATCGTCCCGATGATCAGTGAAATCACCTGCCCTGACAACAAGAGCGCCCTGTGCGCCGACATCATGAGCGGCCTGCCGGAATGGTTCGAGGAACCGGATGGCATTGCCGCCTGCGCCGATCTGGTGACCGGGCTGCCCGTTCTCGCCCATACGGACATGGGAACCTGCACCGGCTTCATCGCGCTCAAATACCACCCGCCGGCGGCGGCGGAAATCCTTGTGATCGCCACACGCCGGCAATTCCATGGCCGGGGGATCGGCCGTTCCCTCCTCCAGGCCGCCGAAGCCCATGCGCGCCAGTCCGGCTGCTCCCTGCTGACGGTCAAGACGCTGGCGCCGCGCGGCCGGCATGAACCGCATCTCGACAGCACGCGCGCCTTCTATGACCGCAACGGTTTTCTCAAGGCGGAAATCTTCCCCACATTGTGGGCGGAAGGCCATCCATGCCTCTTTTTGGTCAAACCGCTGAACTAGGCGATCATTTCAAATCTCCTGTCCGGAGCCGGTTTTGCTCGATCCATCGCCATCCTCCGCGCTTCTACCGTGTTGATGAAATGCGATGCGGCTTGGAATTGTTCTGCCAACCGGTGTATAGGCAGGTCCGGCAGGGCCTTGCCCGCATGCTAAAGCCCGCATTGTAAGGAAAGACGCGCGTCGACATGACCATAGCGAATTCGCAGAAAATCACCGCATGGGAAGATATCACGGCTGCCGTGAACAATTTTCATCTCGCCGCGCTTCTCGGCTGGCAGGACGTGGCGCAGCGCTACCGGCGCTCCAGCGTGGGCGCCTTCTGGCTGACCATCAACATGGGCGTGCTGATCGGCGCCCTGGGCGTGATATTCGGCACCATTTTCCGCTCGCCCATGTCCGAGTTCCTGCCCTTCATCTGCGTCGGCCTCATCATGTGGGGGTATTTTTCGCAGCTCATCAACGAGGGCTGCCTCAGCTTCATCTCCAATACCGAGACGATGCTGCAATTGCCGCTGCCGTTCTTCACCTATGTCCTGCGCACCTGGTGGCGCAACTCGATCATCCTGTTCCACAACATCGTCATTTTCCCCATCGTGCTCTTGCTGTTCGGCAAGTTCATGGGATGGACCGCCCTGCTGGTCTTCCCGGCGTTCGTTCTCGTCTCGCTCAACCTTCTGTGGATGATGGTGGTGCTGGCGGTGGTGTGCACGCGCTACCGCGACCTGACGCAGATCATCCAGAACGTCATGCAGGTCGGCATGTATGTGACGCCCATCATGTGGCAGCCGCACCAGCTGCCGGCGGACAAATCCATGCTGATGCTGGATCTCAACCCGTTTTATCATCTCATCAGCGTGGTCCGCGAGCCGCTGCTCGGGCAGACGGGCACCGCGCTCAATTGGGGCATGGTCGCCGGCATGGCCATCATCGGATGGATCGTCGCCCTGCTCTTCCTCAACCGCTACCGCTCGCGCATCACCTATTGGCTCTAAACCCTTTCGGCACGCCCCACCCTTTTCCTGCGAAGGCCAACATGACTTCTATGATACTCGATAACGTCACTGTGGATTTTCCGATCTACAATGCGAAAAGCCGGTCCCTCAAGAACCAGGTCATGAGTCTGGCGACGGGCGGCACCATCGGCTCGAACGCCGAAGGCCATGTGATCATCCGCGGCCTGGAATCGATCAGCCTGAGCCTGAACGACGGCGAACGGCTCGGCCTGATCGGCCACAACGGCTCGGGGAAAACCACGCTGTTGCGCGTGATGAGCGGCGTGTACTATCCCTCCGGCGGGCGCATCGCCATCAACGGCAAATGCACCTCGCTGATCAACATCTCGCTGGGCATCGATGCGGAAGCCACCGGGCGGGAAAACATCCGCATCCGCGGCGCGCTGCTCGGCTTTTCCAAGCGCGAGATGGCCGCCAAACAGGCGGAGATCGAAGAATTCTCCGAACTCGGCAACTTCCTCGACATGCCGGTCAGGACCTATTCGACCGGCATGCAGCTGCGCCTGGCCTTTTCGATCTCGACCGTCATCCAGCCGGAAATCCTGATCATGGACGAATGGCTGGCGGCGGGCGATGAAAGCTTTCAGAACAAGGCCAATGAGCGCCTGCACGACCTCGTCAACAAGACCAAGATCCTGATCATCGCCAGCCACTCCAGACAGTTGCTCCTCGCCAATTGCAGCCGTATCGTCTGGCTCGAGCATGGCAAGGTCAAGATGGATGGAGATGCCGAAACCGTCGCGAATGCGTATTTCGGCCACCAATAGCGCCAAGCACGAAACATGCTGGAGACATCCGGGTCGCTCTTGACCCGCGCGGAAGGACAATGCCTCCTGACATGAAGCTGTCAGGAGGCCTGTTGTATGCGGGACCATCGCGATGAAGGATCCATTCCATGCATGACACAGACATGAACCGCCTTTTCGAGAGATTATGGCGCGGCGAAGCGGCCATGGAAGAATGGAGCGCAGCCGTCACCGGCGGTTCCGCGCAAGCCGTCTGCGACGATATGATCGTTGTCTCCACGCATTACGTCGTCGGCAATGTCACGGCAATCCGCACCGGCGCCGGACTGGTGCTCATCGATACGGGCGGCCGGGAGACCGCGCGGGAAACGCTCGACGTGATCCGCCGCTGGGACAGCAGTCCCGTCCACACGGTCATCTATACCCACGGCCATATCGACCATACCTGGGGTGCCCGCCTCCTGGATGCGGAAGCGGACGCCAACGGCGTTGCCCGCCCGCGGATCGTTGCACACCGCAACGTCTTGCAGCGCTTCGCACGCTATGACCAGTCGCAGGATCTGAACAGTCTCGTCATGGGACGCCAGTTCAACAAAGCCGGCTATGTCTTCCCCGGCGAGCACCGGCGCCCCGACGAGGTCTATGACGATCGGCTCAGCCTCGATATCGGCGGCCTGCGCATGGAACTGACGCATGGGCGCGGCGAAACGGACGATGCAACCTTTGTCTGGCTGCCGCAGAAGAAAACTCTGGTCAGCGGCGATTTTGTCATTTGGGTGTTCCCAAATGCCGGCAATCCGCGCAAGGTGCAGCGATATCCGCAGGATTGGGCGTCAACGCTGCGCAATATGCATACGCTCGAACCCCACATCCTGGTTCCCGGCCATGGACCGGTCGTTGCTGGCGCCGCGCGCGTGGCGCAGATGCTGGATGACGCTGCCAGCGCCCTGGAGAGCCTCGTTAGCCAGACACTTGAGCGGATGAACGGGGGCGACACGCTGAATTCAATCCTGCAGAGCGTCCAGGCGCCCTCGGAGCTTCTCGGCAAACCCTATCTTCTGCCGAAATATGATGATCCCGCCTTTGTCGTGCGCAGCGTCTGGCATCTCTATGCCGGCTGGTTTGACGGAAACCCCGCGCATCTCAAGCCGGCGGCTGACCGGGACCTCGGCCGGGAAATCGCGCGCCTTGCAGGCGGCGTCGAAAACCTGGCGCAACGAGCCGAGGCGCTGCGGGCCGCGGGCCAGGCCCGCCTGGCCGTACACCTGATCGAATTTGCCGTGGCGGCCGCGCCGCAGGACAAGGCGGTGCACCGCGTGCGCGCGGCCATCTATGCCGACTGCATCGACGCGGAGACCTCCTTGATCGGCAAGGCGATCCTAGCCTATTCGCAGCGCGAGTCCGAAGAACACCTGCAATAGCAGGCTCAGGCGGCAAAGCGCCGGGCCTAGCATGCTTCGCCGGCACAGGGCCGGGACGGCCGCTATCCAGCCATTCTTATCTGGCTTTGTTTCCCCTGCTGGCAGGTGTGCATCCGGCAACCTGCAGACGCCCGCATGACCCAAGTAGGGACATCGTCGTCACCTTGATTTCCTGATGCAACCGTTGTTGGATACTTCCGGGATATTGGAGGAAAAAAGCAAATGACAAAGCACAAGTCATCATCTCCAGCACTGTCGAACGAGATCACAACCGATCAATACTACGATCGCGGAGATTCCGTGAAGGTCAGATGGCCCTTTGGCATCGAAGTAATCAGGATCCATATTCCACGTGACTGTCATTATAAAGTAAAACTGGCACCCACCGACGAGAACGAATACAACGTCGACGTCATCACCAGCCGCGGGCTGACACGCGCCGAAAAAGATTGCATTGCAACCGCCTATTATGAAACGACGCCCTTTGTCCTGGAGTCCGACATCACGTTCGTGGTTGCGCAACGCGGCTTTACCGATGGTGTGCCCGATGCGGAGTGGACGACCAACAGCGGCCCGAGTTTTTGACCTGATCGGCGACGCCCCGGACTTTCCCCCTCTTTCCGCCCGGGGATGACCGCTATTGTTCTGGTATTGCCAGCGGCATCCACGCGGATGATGACGGGTCTGATCCCCGGAGCCTCATTCTGCCATCGCCGCATTCAGCAATCCTTGGATCAGCCTGGAGTTCACACCATCAGGATTGTGCAGATCGTAATGATCATACCATTTCTGGGGCGCTTCAGGGTGCGGCCCGACCAAAGTCGCGCTGCCTTTGCCAAATGCGTAACGAGCGGCCGCCAGATCGCCATTCTGATAATGGGCAAGTTCCCGGAAACCTGAATTCGCATGATTTCTGGGCAGATGCGGACCATCCTGAAAATATGTCCACAATGACGCCCCTGCCCATTGAACCGGCACCACGTGATCGCCGATATCGGACACGGAAAACCCCGGCCTCCCGACCTCGGAATCCGTTTCTCCTTCGACGATGTCAAAGCCCAAATCCGTACCGAGATACGCGCCCATGCAAATTCCAAAATACCGGCCGCCTTTGGATACAAAATCCCGGACGGCCTGGATGCCCGCCTTGCCCAGGCTTCTCCTTGCGCCGTCAATGTCCTGTCCGCCGCCGGGTTGTACATATAAGGAAGCTCCAATGAAACTGGATGGCACCAGCTTCAGCTGCTCATTGGGGCCGATGAATTTAACATCAAAATGAAAGGTGCTGTTCCTCAGGGCTTCGGCGGCCGCCGATGAACAATCATCACAACCGGCAGGCCCGCGATATACGAGCGCAACGGCGGATTGCGATGCATTGGCGGGAGCATTCAACACGAGAAAACATGCGAGAAGTGCGTATTTTGCGGCGCTGAACATCAGAACAAATCCTTTAGAGTGATGCGGTGCGATCTACCCTAAATCGAATTGCGGTTTAATTTTGAGAAGGAACCAGCCAGAGCAAGCTGCACGGAGTGACGAGGTCTAGAACCTCAGACCGGCCTTTGCATTGAAGCCATGGCGAATGGCGCCGCCTTCTCCAAGCGTGGTGTTGTAGGCAAGGCCGAGATTCAGCCCCTGGTCGAGGACCACGTCGAAACCCAGGCCCAGCCGGACCGCGTTGCGAACCGTGCCATCCCCCTTGAGACTGAACAACGGGCCGCCGGACCAATCGATATAATTCAGGTCAATGTCGCTCGCATTTGCCATGTCGTAGCGCCATTCGGCCTTCAGGTTCGGCGTGAACGTGTAGCCGGTGAAACGATAGGTATAATCCGCCTCAAAACCCACGACGGCAACGAGTGAATTCACCGTCTGGTTGCCGTAGCGCAGGCTGTTCGATCCGCCATCCCTTTCGTTGAAGGCATCGAGCTTCGTCCAGGATGCGTCCATCCCGACATAAGGAGTGAAGTAGAGGGCATCCCGGCTTATTTCATACCCGGCCTTCACGCTGCCGAACACCTGCTGCCCATCGCGGGAACCATTGGCGAAGCCGCCATCTTCCGTCAGGTAGCGCTTGCTGTCGAAGGAAAGCGCGCCATAGCCGAGCACGGCTTCAAAATAGGTATTCCTGATCGGCCGCCAGCTGGCATAGGTTCCGATGCTCCAGCTTTCACCTTCGCTGCGCGTACCATTGCTGCCAATATCCGTCCTGTCCCTGCCGTAACCAAGACCGATACCGGCGGTCAACCGTTCGTTGAAACGGTAATCCAGCCCGGCACTCACACCGGAGGTTGTAAAATCCCGGGCTGATCCGGAGGATTTGCCGGATGTGTCGCCAATGTCGACCTGACCGGCCGTCCAGACGCCGAAGCGGGATGGAACCGGCTTTTCCGCGACCACTCTGTTGAACGGCTCGGCAGGCCGGGTTCGTCTCGGCTCGGTGAAAAACCCGAGCGGCGTTGCGTCGGCCGGGTCGCGCCGATCTTTTGTCCCGTCGTCGCTGCGCGGCGTGTTCAGGCTGATGCCCTGGCTGGACTCATTGCCGCCGCCCCGGCGCAGCTGGCGCAACCGGTCGCCATAGTTCGACAGCTGGGCATCGGCAAACCGGCGCGCACCTTCCGCCTGGGCGTTGACGATACCGATGACTTCCACGTCCTTTGATGGGTCGGCCCTTGCCATCACCGTAATCGTAACATTAGCGGGCGCCGATGTGGTGAATGCATTGCCAAGGGTGTAGCTGACCGTAGCAACACCGCTGAACGTGGCGGCGGGCGTGAAATCCAGCTGGAAAGCCCGGCTGCCACCGTCGCGAATGGTTGCGGTGCCCGACCCCGATGGACTGAGCGACACCATTGTCGCGGCGGTAAACGGACCGCCGGTTGCACCGTCCGTCAGGTTCACCGTCACCGGCGTTCCCGCCCTTGTGGAGACGGAATGGGCCGCGGCCACCGGCAGCGGATTGACCGTCAGCGTGATCGTGGCCGGCGGCGACGCTCCGAACACGTTGCTCAGGGTATAGCCGATGCTGACCGCGCCTGACGCCCCGGCTGGCGGCGTGTAGATGATATTGGTGCCCGACACGGTCGCGCTACCGAAAGCCGGTGGGGTCACAATGGCCGCGCCCGTGAACGGACCGCCGGTGGCGCCCGCCGTCGTGTCAATGGTGGTGGCATGTCCAGCCATCGTTGCAGCGCTATGCGCAGCGGCAACCGGGACAGCCTGCGGCGATACGGTGATGGTGACCGTCGCCGGGGCGGAGGTGCCGCCGGGCCCGGTGACGCTGTAGGTGAAAGTATCGGTGCCGAAGAAATTTGCGGCCGGCGTATACACGGCGCTAAGACCGTTCACGGTCACCGTGCCGTGCAAGGGCGCGCTGGTGACGGCAATGGAGGTTATTGGGCCGCCATCGTTGAAAATCACGGGAATGGTGACGGCCTGGTTGGCCAAGGTTGCGGCGGCATCGTTGACCGCAACCGGCGCGGCCTGATTGATTATCAATGTGTAGGCCTGAGCACCGTTGAAACTCTGATGGTCCGTCGCCGTGATGGTAAAACTGTACGCTCCAGCCGTATCCGGTGCACCAGACAAAAAGCCCGCGCTGCTTAACGTCATGCCGTTTGGCAGTCCGCCGGATGTGATTGCAAACGTATAGGGGCCCACCCCGCCGGTCGCCACCATTGTTTGGGAATAGTTGACGCCGGTTTTGCCGTTGGGAAGAGTTGAAGGCGCCAAGCTGATGCTAGCGGCATTGACAGTCAGCGTATAATTATTCGTGGCGGAAAACGGCGCGCCGGGGCCTGTGCTGGTATCCGTCGCCCGCACGCTGAAAGGGAAAGTACCGCTGGCGGTTGGCAGCCCCGATAGGGCTCCCGTCGCGGTGTTGAATGTCATGCCCGCGGGAGGTGCGCCGCTCACAATCGTGAACCTATAGGGGGCTGTGCCACCACTGGCTGAGAATGTCTGGCTATAAGCGGAACCAGAACTGGCATCCGGCAGCGTCGGCCCTGCCGGACTTAACGTCACTGTTAATTGCGATACAGTCAGTGTGAAAGTGCTGACGATTGTGAAGGGGCCATCACCGGTGCTGCTGTCCTGCGCACTCACCATCACGGAATAGTTGCCGGCAACCTGCGGAGTCCCGGAGAAGGTAACGCTGTTGCCTGTCACTGGCGTGACGAGCATGCCTTGCGGGATGCCGCTGATGAGAACGTTACGGAAAGGCGCTTGGCCGCCAGCGAAAGTGTAGGTCTGCGTATATGGGGTGCCTACCTGGGTGATATGCGACGAGGATGGCGTGATGGTAAGAACAGGCGGTGAGACTGTCATGTCAACAGTGGCTGGAGCCGACGTTCCGTCCAGGTTGGTGGCGGTATAGGTGAAACTGTCAGCTCCGGCATAGCCGCGTACCGGCGTGTAGGTGATCGACGTTCCGGATGCAGTCGCAGTCCCATTCGCTGCAGCGCTTGCTACCGCCACTGATGTCGGCGCGCCGCCGCCAATACTGAGCGTTACAGGATTGGCAGTGCTGCCATAGCCGACGGTGACGTGCACGGGACCTACAATCGGCGCTGTCTGGGCCTGCGACAGGGCGGGCCAGAATACGGCCAAACAGACGAAGAACAGCCATGCCGCCAATGGTGTTGGGCGAGCACCACATACCTGCCGGTGGGGGACAAGCCCCTCCGGCCAATTCGATCTCGGCATTATTCCCCCGCCCCATTGCATCCCCAACGCAACCATCATCCCTAATGTGCGCCGTTCATTGCATCAATACGGCAGATGCCGTAGTTCCCGACTATTTTGACCGGAACCGGAGAGACCGTGATGTTCGCAGGCAGAGTGCCGGCCGGAAATGCAATAGGGCAGCCGTTAGGCTGCCCTATTCTGCAATGATTTCAATGTTGAAGAGAAACCAAATGGTGCGGTCGAGAAGACTCGAACTTCCACGTCTTGCGACACAGCGACCTCAACGCTGCGCGTCTACCAATTCCGCCACGACCGCACTGTGGTAGAAGCCGAACGTGTCGGCTCGCGGCATGTAGCAAATGAATTTCAGTGAAACAAGCCCTGTCGGCAATAAACCCGAATGTTTTTCACAAAGCCGGGTGAAAGTTATGCCGCACCCCGCACACTGGAAATCTTCCAGGAAAAAGTCCATATGCGGCTCACCATCTTTATCCCAAGGGAATCGGCGCTTTGATGGCCGCAAACGGCCCATCCGCCGCCATTCATCCGGGATGAAGCGACAGTCGAAAGTTTGGTTTCCGATCATGAAGAACAACCGCGACGATCTCGTCTCCGCGTTTTTTGCCCAAAGCGATTCCCCGAAAGTGGAGTGGCGCGTCGCCGATGGGCTGACCGATTACGATGCCGCCCTCGCCTTCATGGAAGACCGCGTCGCGGCGATTCGCGCCGGTACGGCAAAGGAGTTGGTCTGGCTGGTCGAACATCCGCCGCTCTACACCGCCGGCACCAGCGCCAAGGACGGCGACCTTCTGGCTGCCGACCGCTTTCCCGTTTATGCCACGGGGCGCGGCGGCGAATACACCTATCACGGCCCCGGCCAGCGCGTGGCCTATGTCATGCTCGACCTGAAGCGGCGGCGCGAGGATATCCGCGCCTTCGTGGCGGCACTGGAGCAATGGATCATTGCCACGCTTGGCGCGTTCAACGTGCGCGGCGAGCGGCGCGAGGACCGCGTCGGCGTCTGGGTGACCCGGCCGGAACGCCCGCCGCTGCCGGACGGGTCTCCCGCCGAAGACAAGATCGCTGCCATCGGCATCCGCCTGCGCAAATGGGTGAGCTTCCACGGCATCTCGATCAATGTGGAACCGGAGCTTGCCCATTTCGACGGCATCGTGCCGTGCGGTGTGCGCGGCCATGGCGTGACCAGCCTCGTCGATCTCGGCCTGCCCGTCGGCATGGACGATCTCGACCGGGCGCTGCGGGACGCATTCGAGCCTGTGTTCGGGCCGGTCGAGCGCTAGAGGATTTGGCAGAACCGATCTGCGTGGTTCAACAAGCTCACCATGAGGGAGCTTGCTGACTGCAATCACCCCACATCCCTCATGGTGAGCTTGTCGAACCACGCACTATGGTCATGCAACCGGATCAGGCAAACTCCATGATCACCGCATCCACGGCCAGGCTGTCACCCTGCTTGGCATTGATGGCCGATACGGTGAGATCGCGGTCGGCGCGCAGCACGTTTTCCATCTTCATGGCTTCGACAATCGCCAGCGTTTCACCCGCCTTCACCTCTTGACCCTCCGCCACGTTGATCGAGACGATCAGGCCGGGCATCGGGCAGAGCAGCATTTTCGACGTATCCGGCGGCAGTTTCACCGGCATCAGTTTTTCCAGCGCCGCCACATGCGTCTGCATGGCATGGCCGATCACCGACATGCCCTTCCAGTCGATGCGCACGCCGTTGAGCACCGGACGCAGCTGCGCCTTCACCGCGCGGTCGTCGATATAGCCGTCCCAGACCGCATCTCCGGGCCGCCAGTCGCTGCGGATGGTGATGGCTTCGCCACCATGCAGCGACAGTTCGATCTTGACCGGCGGCTTGGCCACGCTGCGGTGAATTTTCGCCGGCACGTATTCATCGTTGATCCGCACCTCCCATTCGGCGCGGATCCTGCCCGTATGCGGCCGCAGGCGGTCGCTGAGGCCGTCGAGGCGTCCCTTGCGCACCAGTTCCACCACAAGGGCAATGGCGGCCAGCACGTCCCTGTCGCCGGCCGTTGGTGCAATCGGATGGAAACCGTCGGGAAATTCCTCCGCAATGAAGCCGGTGGACAGCCGCCCTTCCCGCCAACGCGGATGCTGCATCAGCGCCGCCAGGAACGGGATGTTGTGCTCGATGCCGTCGACCACGAAGGTATCGAGCGCATCGGCCATGGCGTCGATGGCTTCCAGCCGGGTCGGCGCCCAGGTGCAGAGCTTTGCCACCATGGGGTCGTAGAACATCGAAATTTCCGAGCCTTCCGTCACACCGGTATCGTTGCGGATGATGGTCTTGCCGACCGGGCCTTCGCTTGGCGGGCGGTAACGGGTCAGGCGGCCGATCGACGGCAGGAAATTGCGGTAGGGATCTTCGGCATAGAGGCGGCTTTCGATGGCCCAGCCGTTCAGCTTGACGTCCGACTGTTTCAGCGCGAGCTTTTCGCCCGCCGCCACGCGGATCATCTGCTCGACCAGATCGATGCCGGTGATCAGTTCGGTCACCGGATGTTCGACCTGCAGACGGGTGTTCATCTCGAGGAAATAGAAGTTGCGGTGCTTGTCGACAATGAACTCGACCGTACCGGCGCTTTGGTAATCCACCGCCTTGGCCAGGGCCACGGCCTGTTCGCCCATGGCCTTGCGGGTGGCCTCGTCGAGGAATGGCGACGGGGCTTCCTCAACCACCTTCTGGTTGCGGCGCTGCACGGAGCACTCGCGCTCACCGAGATAGATGCAATTGCCAAAACTGTCGCCCAGCACCTGGATTTCGATGTGGCGCGGCTCGACCACGAATTTTTCGATGAAAACCCGGTCATCCCCGAAGGAATTGCGCGCTTCCGAGGTGGCGCGTTCAAAGCCGTCGCGCACTTCGCTCTCGTCCCAGGCGATGCGCATGCCCTTGCCGCCGCCGCCGGCGGAGGCCTTGATCATCACGGGATAACCGATTTCACCGGCGATCTTTTCCGCATGCGCCGCATCGGTGATGATGTCGAGAAAACCCGGAACCGTATTCACCTTGGCGGCATTGGCGAATTTCTTCGATTCGATCTTGTCGCCCATGGCGATGATCGCCCTGGGTTTCGGCCCGATGAAGACGATGCCCTGCTTCTCCAGCGCTTCGCAGAAGGAGGCGCGCTCGGACAGGAAGCCATAGCCGGGATGAACGGCCTCAGCCCCGGTCGCCTTGCAGGCGGCAATGATCTTGTCGGCGACGAGATAGCTCTCGGAGGCCGCCGCCGGACCGATATGCACCGCCTCGTCGGCCATATCGACATGAACCGCATCGCGATCCGCGTCGGAATAGACCGCCACCGTGGCGATACCCATTTTCCTTGCCGACTTGATCACGCGGCAGGCAATTTCCCCACGGTTGGCAATCAGGATTTTCTTGAACACTTTTATGGACCTCCCGCACAAAATGCGCCTCTGGTTCTATTGCCAATGGCTGATTTGCTCAACTGCTATTGTCAGTGCTTGCATGGAAAGCAGACCGGTTAATTGAAAGCGGGCTCCGGCGTTTTCTGCTTTTTCCCCTCGCGCCAGACCACATAGGCACCCGAGGCAATGATGATGGCGATGCCCAGCCATTTCGACGCGGTCGGAAACTCCTGGAATACGAACAGGCCGATGATGACGGCCATGACGATTTCCAGATACTGGAACGGCGCCAGCAGTGACGCCGGCGCAAGGCGCGAAGCCTGCACCACGAGGAGATGCCCGCCCGTGGCGATCGCGCCGATGGCAAACAAAAGGAACCAGGACATGCCGGTTGCGGGCGTGCCCAGCGTCATGTCGCTGACGCCGAAGGCGGCGCCGAGGAACAGCGCGACGATCACCGTCACCGTACCGCCGATGCCGGCATAGAGCTGCATGACCAGCGGCGTGTCGTGCACGCCCAGGCGGCGATTGAGAACGAGATAGACCGCAAATAGCGCCGCCGTACCCAGCGGCAGCAGCGAAACCCAGCCGAACAGCTCCCAGCTCGGCTGGATGACGATCAGCGTCCCGATGAACCCGACCGCAACGGCAATGCGCCGGCGCCAGCCGACGGTTTCCTTCAGCACCACAGCCGAGAGCAGCGTCAGCATCAGCGGCTCGACGAAAAACACCGCCATCGCGTCGGCAAGCGGCATGTATTTGACGGCGGCAAAGAAGCACAGGCTGCCGATGCCCATCAGAAAACCGCGCAGCAGGTTGCCCCAGAGGTTGTGCGGCTTGAGCGAGCGCATGCCGGTCAGCGCCACGATGATCAGCATGGTCAGGATCGTCTGGACAACGAAGCGTGACAACGTCACCGTGGCCGGCGGCAGGCTGTCCACGGTCGACAGCCATTTGGCGATGGCATCCATCATCGGCAGGATAAACATCGCACCGGCCATCGTTCCGACGCCCCTCATTTGCGGCGAGGTTGTGTTTTCCATGGTGCGGCCTTTCCGGGACAAATGGCTCAGGTGGGGCCCCAGCCATATCGGCTCTGCGGAAAAATGCAATCATCCGCATAATGCAAAATGGAAGCAGAATGCCGCCGGATTTGACTTTTCTGCTTCCAAATGGTGCAAAAGCTTTCGTCTACACTTTAAAAACAAGAAAAAGATGGAGAAAGCCATGAATTTCATCTCCAACATCATCACCGCCATGCCCGACACGGACACGCTGGGCGGCCGCCTTTCCCGCGCGCGCGACGCCAAGTCGATGACGGTGGCGCAGCTCGCGGTGCGTGTCGGCGTCAAGCCGGAAACCATCGCGGCCTGGGAATCCGACCGGTCGGAGCCCGGTGTCCACCGCCTGTTCATGCTGGCCGGATCGCTCGGGGTCACGCAGACCTGGCTCATACACGGGGTCGGACAATCGCCCGACGAGAGCGACACGGCGGACGAAAACCGCCTGCTGAAAAGCCAGATCGCCAATCTCAAGGCTCTGCACCAGGAGCTGGGCGAGCGGATCGAAGAGCTCGAAAAAGCCGTCTCGCGCCTCAAAGCCGCTTGAAACTTGGGTTTTAACCGCATAGTTCTGTGGTGAACCCCGGAACAGATCACGAACGCCCATCGCGTTTCCCGGCGAAGCATGTCAAGATTGCCGGTGATTCGCAGCCCCTGTAGCATTGGCCAAAATACGATATGGATGACAATAACGACCTCTTTTCAGCGGTAGTCAAAACAGCCCGGGAACGCCAGGCAGCGGTGGACCAGACCAGGGTCGAACCCGCCGCGACGCCGGTGGCACCGCCTGTGAAAATCGCGCCGGTTGCGGCCGCGAAGGCCCCGGCACGGGCCGCCCCCGACAGCAGCGGCGGCTACAATGCGGCGCAGATCCAGGTTCTCGATGGTCTCGAACCCGTTCGCCGCCGTCCGGGCATGTATATCGGCGGCACCGACGAGCGGGCGATGCACCATCTCTTTGCCGAAGTCATCGACAACTCGATGGATGAGGCGGTTGCCGGGCACGCCAACTTCATCGATATCGAACTGGACGAGAACGGCTATCTCTCGGTCACCGACAATGGCCGCGGCATCCCGGTCGATCCGCATCCCGATCCCAAGCAGCTCGGCAAATCCGCGCTCGAAGTCATCATGACCACCCTGCATGCTGGCGGCAAATTCGATTCCGACGTCTACGAAACTTCCGGCGGTCTGCACGGCGTCGGCATATCGGTGGTGAACGCCCTGTCCGATCACGTGGAAGTGGAAGTGGCCCGCAACCGGCGCCTCTACCGCCAGCGCTTCTCGCGCGGCCATCCGCTCGGACCGATCGAGGATGTCGGCGAGGTGCACAACCGTCGCGGCACGCGCGTGACCTTCCATCCGGACCCGGAGATTTTCGGCCAGGGCGCCAAGTTCGATCCGGCCCGGCTTTTCAAGATGGCCCGGTCAAAGGCCTATCTCTTCGGCGGCGTGGAAATCCGCTGGAACTGCGCGCCATCCCTGCTCGACCCGAAGGACCCGACGCCTGACAAGGCGGTGTTTCACTTCCCCGGCGGGTTGAAGGACTATCTGGCGGCCTCGCTCGGCAAGGATTTTCAGGTCACGCGCGACATGTTCGCGGGCAGGACGGAAAAGTCCGGCGGGCACGGCGCGCTGGAATGGGCGGTTGCCTGGTATGGCGGCGACGGCTTTGTCCATTCCTACTGCAACACGATTCCCACGGGCGAAGGCGGCACGCATGAGGCGGGCCTGCGCATCGCCCTCACCCGCGGCCTGAAGGCCTATGCGGAACTGACCGGCAACAAGCGCGCGTCGATCATCACCACCGATGACGTGATGATCTCGTCGGCGGCCATGCTGTCGGTGTTCATCCGCGAGCCGGAATTCGTCGGCCAGACCAAGGACAAGCTTGCCACGGTCGAAGCGCAGCGCATTGTCGAAAATGCCATCCGCGATCCATTCGATCATTGGCTTGCCGCCTCGCCGCAGGAAGCGTCGAAGCTGCTGGACTGGGTGGTGGAGCGTGCCGACGAGCGCGTCAAGCGCCGCCAGGAAAAGGAAGTCAACCGCAAGTCGGCGGTGCGCAAGCTGCGCCTGCCGGGCAAGCTGGCCGACTGTACCCAGACGGGTGCGCTCGGCGCCGAACTCTTCATCGTCGAGGGTGATTCCGCCGGCGGCTCGGCCAAGCAGGCGCGGGACCGCGCCACGCAGGCGGTGCTGCCGCTGCGCGGCAAGATTCTCAACGTCGTCAGCGCCGGGCGGGAAAAGATGACGGCCAACCAGCAGATCGGCGACCTGATCCAGGCGCTCGGCTGCGGCACGCGGTCAAAATACCGCGACGAGGATTTGCGCTACGACCGCATTATCATCATGACCGATGCCGACGTCGACGGTGCGCACATCGCTTCGCTGCTGATCACCTTCTTCTATCAGGAAATGCCGGAACTCATCCGCAACGGCCACCTGTTCCTCGGCGTGCCGCCGCTCTACCGCATCGCCCAGGGAGGCAAGGTCGCCTATGCCCGCGATGACGCGCACAAGGATGAACTGATGCGCACCCTGTTCACCGGCAAGGGCAAGATCGAAATCGGACGGTTCAAGGGCCTCGGCGAAATGCGCGCCGACCAGCTCAAGGAAACCACGATGGACCGCAAGAAGCGCACGCTTTTGCGGGTGCAGATCGACGAGGAGTGGATCGAGGAAACAAAACTCGCGGTCGATGATCTGATGGGCACGAAACCGGAAGCCCGCTTCCGCTTCATCCAGGACCGCGCCGCGTTCGTGGAAGAGCTGGACATCTGATATTCAGCGATGAAACCTGTTTCAAATGGCGGTGCTTTGCATCGCCATTTTGTTTTGGGCAAGCGCTCAATGGCTTTCACCCCCCTCTGTCCTGCCGGACATCTCCCCCACAAGGGGGGAGATCAGCTTTCACAGCTGTTTCAGCTAATCTTCAAGGATGAAAGTTGACCGAGATGATTGATGCCGATGCGATCTCCCCCCTTGTGGGGGAGATGGGCGGCAGGACAGGGGGGGGTGAAAAGTATTTGGGCTGAAACTTATCCACCACATCCCAAGCCGAGATATTCTCATCCCTGTCCTTTCCGGCGGGAATGCTTCCGGAAACCTTCGAAAGTCGGGAAAGGACCGGCACTTCATCCCGCAGGGAAAACCTGCGGGATGAGGAGGTTGCGCTGAGGCTGTGCGCGTTTCCGATGAGGAAACAAGGCAGAACAGGCAAGACCTGAAATCGCCGGGGCGGGTGGTCCCAGGATCGCAAGCATAGCATACCACATACCCCAAGACCCGCGTTCCAGGGACCGCCCGTCTTTCCTCTTTTGCAATGGCCAGATGCGATCGCGGGCGTGGCAAGGCAATGCCGCGCCCGGCGCATGCAAAGGGCGCCGTTTCCGGCGCCCTTGATACGAAGACAGGTTGATTAGATGTGCAGCGCGTGGCCCAACGCCTTGAGCGCGGCTTCCTGAAACCCCTCGCCCTGCGTCGGATGCGCATGGATGGTTCCGGCGATGTCTTCCAGGCGCGCGCCCATTTCCATGGCCAGCGCAAACGAAGCCGACAGTTCGGAGACGCCATGGCCGACGGCCTGAATGCCGAGGATGAGATGATTGCTGGCGGCAGCCACCACCCGGACAAAGCCCTCCTCGCCTTCCTTGGTCATGGCGCGGCCATTGGCGGCAAAGGGAAACATCCCGATCTTGACCTCATGCCCGGCCTGCTTGGCATCATCCGGCGACAAGCCCACCGTGACGATTTCCGGATCGGTGAAGCAGACGGCGGCAATGGCCCGCTTGTCCCAGCTGCGGTTTTCGCCTGCAACGATCTCGGCCACCATCTCGCCCTGCGCCATGGCGCGGTGCGCCAGCATGGGTTCGCCGGTGACATCGCCGATGGCATAGACGCCGCGCATCGAGGTGCGGCACTTGTCATCAATGCGGACAAAGCGGCCATCCATGTCAATGTCGATCTCTTCAAGACCCCAGCCCGACGTGACCGGCTTGCGCCCGACCGTCACCAGGATCTTGTCGGCGGCAATGCGCTCGTCCTTGCCGTCGGCAGTTTCGATCAACAGCGCATCGCCCTTGCTGCTGACCCCCTTGGCCTTGGCGCCGGTGAGGACGGTGATGCCGAGCGTGTTCAGGTGCTTGACCACCGGGCGCGTCAGCTCCGCGTCATATTGCGGCAGAACTTTTGACTGGGCTTCGACAACCGTGACCTTGGAGCCAAGCTTGGCATAGGCCGTGCCGAGCTCGAGCCCGATATAGCCGCCGCCGACCACGACGAGCTTTTCCGGGACGTCCGGCAGCGACAGCGCTTCGGTGGAGGAAATGACATTGCCGCCGAACGGCAGCGACGGCACTTCGACCGGCGCCGAACCCGTGGCGATAACGACGTTTTCGGCGCGGATGATCTGCAGGCCGGTCAAGGTTTCCACCTCGATGGTCTTGCCGTCGCGGAAGCGGGCCTTGCCGGTGACGATCTTGACGTTCGCCTTCTTCAGCAGGCCGGCAACGCCGTTGTTGAGGCGGCTGACGATGCCGTCCTTCCAGGCGATTGTTTTGGTGAAATCGATGGCCGGTTCGGCAACCGAGATGCCGAGAGGCGTCTGCCGTGCGGCGAAATGCGCGACCTTGGCAAATTCATCGGCCGCGTGGATCAGCGCCTTGGACGGAATGCAGCCGACCAGCAGGCAGGTGCCGCCTACCTTCGCCGCTTCGACGATCACCGTATCGACATTGAGCTGTCCGGCGCGGATGGCGCAGACATAGCCGCCGGGGCCAGCGCCGATGACCAGCAGCTTGCAGGAAATATCTTTCATCGGATCACCCCTCCACGAATATCAGCGCTGGCGTTTCGAGCAGCGTCTTGATCCGCTGAATGAAGACTGCGGCGTCCCAACCGTCGATCACGCGGTGATCGAAGCTTGAGGACAGGTTCATCATCTTGCGCGGAATGAAGGCCGCGCCATCCCATACCGGCCGGGTCATCATCTTGTTGACGCCGATGATGGCGACTTCCGGATAATTGATCACGGGCGTCGTGACGATACCGCCCATGCTGCCCAGCGAGGTGATGGTGATGGTCGAACCGGTCAGTTGCTCGCGCGTTGCCGTGCCGGTCTTGGCCGCTTCGGCCAGAAGATTGACTTCCGCGGCGCAGCCCCAGAGATCGCGCGCTTCCGCGTGCTTGACCACGGGAACCACGAGGCCGGACGGCGTCTGCGCCGCGATACCGATATGCACGCCGCCATGCTGGTGGATGATATTGGCATCATCGTCATAAAGGGCATTCAGCTGCGGCTGTTCAGCAATGGCTTTCACCATGGCGCGCATCAGGAACGGCAGCAGCGTCAGCTTCGGCTGGTCGGCACGCTTCTTGCCGTTGAGCAAAGCGCGCAGTTCTTCCAGCGAGGTGACGTCGATCTCCTCGACATAGGTGATGTGCGGGATGTGCGATTTGGCAATCGCCATCTTCTCCGCAATCTTGCGGCGCAGGCCCACCACCTTGATTTCCTTGACCGACGTGTCCGGCGCAAGACCGGAGACCACGGGCTTTTGCGCGCCGCGGGCAAAGAAGGTGTCGAGATCTTCATGGGTGATGCGCCCGGCCGGACCGGTGCCGGTCACCTGGCGCAGGTCGACACCCGCCTCGCGCGCCCGCAGGCGCACCGCCGGCGGAGCCAGCGGCTTGTCGCCCTCGGCGCGCGGCGCACCGATGCCAAGCGGCACGGATACCGGCGCATGCACAACCGGGGCTGCGGCCTTTTCGGGCTTTGCAGCCTTGATCTCCGGCTTTGGTTCTGCCTTGGCGGGCTGGGCCTTCGGCTCTTCCGCCTTGACCGGCTTCGCCGGTTCCGCAGCGGGGGCATGGCCCTCGCCTTCGACCTTCAGGCGGATGATCGGCGAACCAATGGCGATCACCTGCCCGATCTCGCCGCCCAGCCAGAGGATTTCACCGTCGACCGGGGATGGAATTTCCACGGTCGCCTTGTCGGTCATGACGGCGGCAAGGATCATGTCCTCGCGCACGAGATCACCGACTTTCACATGCCATTCGACGAGTTCGGCTTCTGCAACGCCTTCACCGACATCCGGCAGCTTGATGACAAATTCACCCATCGTCTGCTCCTACCCTTCCAGCGTTTCAAGGAATGCACGGCCAACGCGCGCGGGACCGGGGAAATAGTCCCACTCCTGCGCATGCGGATAGGGCGTATCCCAGCCCGTCACCCGCGCCACCGGCGCTTCCAGATTGTAGAAGCAATGCTGCTGGACCAGTGCGGCGAGTTCGGCGCCGAAACCTGAGGTCAGCGTTGCCTCATGCACGATGACGCAGCGGCCCGTCTTGGTGACGGATTCGACGATGGTTTCCAGATCGAGCGGCAGCAGCGTGCGCAGATCGATGATCTCCGCATCGATGCCGGTCTCCTCGGCGGCAGCTTCCGCCACATAGACCATGGTGCCATAGGCAAGCACGGTCAGCTGTTTGCCCTCGCGGCGCTTGATGGCCTTGCCCAGCGGCACCGTGTAGTGCCCGTCCGGCACCTCGCCCAGCTCATGCTTCGACCACGGTGTCACCGGGCGGTCATGATGACCGTCGAACGGACCGTTATAGAGCCGCTTCGGTTCGAGGAAGATCACCGGGTCCGGGTCTTCGATGGATGAAATGAGCAGGCCCTTGGCATCGTGCGGATTGGACGGCACGACTACCTTCAGGCCGGATACATGCGTGAACAGCGCTTCCGGGCTCTGGCTGTGGGTCTGGCCGCCGAAAATGCCGCCGCCCGCCGGCATGCGGATGACGATCGGCGAGGTAAAGCCGCCATTGGAGCGGTAGCGCAGGCGCGCGGCTTCCGAAACGATCTGGTCATAGGCCGGATAAACATAGTCGGCGAACTGGATTTCGACGCAGGGTTTCAGGCCGTAGGCCGCCATGCCGATGGCAGCACCGACGATACCGCCCTCGCTGATCGGCGCATCGAAACAGCGGGTCTTGCCGTATTTGGCCTGCAGGCCGTGGGTGCAGCGGAACACGCCGCCGAAAAACCCGACATCCTCGCCGAACACGACCACGTTGTCGTCGCGTTCCATCATCACATCCATCGCATCGCGGATGGCTTCAATCATTGTCTTACGCGGCATCGCTCACACTCCCGCCTGCTGGCGCTGACGACGCAGATGCGGCGGCATTTCCTCGTAGACACCTTCGAACATGTCGCGCGCCGACGGCTTGCCGCCTGCATGCAGCGTGCCGAAACTTTCGGCTTCCTTCTGGGCGGTGATCACACTGTCGAGAATTTCCGCTTCGGCCTGGGTGTGGCGCTCCTCCGACCAGACGCCGCGCCCGATCAGGTGGTTCTTCAGGCGCATGACGGGATCGCCAAGCGGCCAGGCATCGGATTCGGTCTTCGGCCGGTAGGCGGACGGATCGTCCGAGGTGGAATGCGCCCCGGCACGGTAGGTGACATATTCGACAATGGTCGGGCCGAGATTGCGCCGCGCCCGCTCGATGGCCCATTTGGCCACGGCGAAAACGGCGAGATAGTCATTGCCGTCAACCCGCAAGGCAGGCATGCCGAAGCCGAGGCCGCGCGCGGCGAAGGTGCCGGCACCGCCGCGGGCAATGCCCTGGAAGGTGGAGATCGCCCACTGGTTGTTGACGATGTTGAGGACAACCGGGGCCTTGTAGGTGGAGGCAAAGACCAGTGCGGCGTGGAAATCCGATTCCGCCGTCGATCCGTCGCCGATCCAGCCAGCCGCGATCTTGGTGTCCTTCTTGATCGCCGATGCCATGGCCCAGCCGACGGCCTGGATATACTGCGTCGCCAGATTGCCGGAGATCGAGAAGAACCCGTGTTCTTTCGAGGAATACATGATGGGGAGCTGGCGGCCCTTGAGCGGATCTCTTTCGTTGGAATAGATCTGGCACATCATCTCGACCATCGGGTAGCCGCCGGCGATAAGCAGACCGGCCTGACGATAGGTTGGGAAATTCATGTCGCCCGGCGACAGCGCCATGCGGAAGGCGCAGCTCACGGCTTCTTCGCCCAGATGCTGCATGTAGAAGGAGGTTTTGCCCTGCCGCTGGGCGATCTGCATGCGTGCATCGAAGGTGCGCAGCGTCATCATGTGGCGCAGGCCTTCAACCAGCTGCTCGTCCGTCAGTTCGCCAGCCCAGGGGCCGACAGCTTCGCCATCGCGGTTGAGAACACGGATGATCGAAAACGCCAGATCGCGGATTTCCTCCGGATTGGCATCGACGGGCGGACGGCGCACCGAACCCGCTTCGGGAATGTTCACATTGGAAAAATCCGGCTCGCCGCCGGGACGCACGGCCGGTTCCGGCACGTGCAGGCTTAGTGGACCAAATTCACTCGTGGAATCATCGGGCATTCAGCAGACCTCCCAGTCACGCGACGTTTCCGCACTCTACCATGAAATATTAGGTCAGTAATACTGTCTTATTATTCCGCCCTGCTCGCCGAAAATGCCTGCAAGCATCAATATCCGGCGGCAACAATATGAAATCTATGATCATTCCGGCGCGGCTTCGGGACCGGGCCACGGCGCTGCGCCGGAAAAAAGCAATTTTGCATCACGGAACACGCGGCCCGCATATTCATTCGTTCACACGGGCATCGGATTTTGTAATCAAATGCGTGCTCATGGCGAAAAAAGCCGGGTCAGGCGGCGGCGATGGCCAGGGCGTGACTGCGCGCATTCTCCCGAATCGCTTCCAGATAAATCTTGCGCAGGAGCGACTGCATGCCGTCATTGGCCGCGGTCAGGTCATGCGCCATTACAGGCTTTTCCGGCGCCAGACGCTCCATCATGCGGCGCGTGACTTCCTGCGGCCCGATGGCCAGCCGGCCATTGGCGACATCGCGCCAGGCATGCAGCGCGACGCGCAGCGGCTGGTGCGTGCTGTCGGGCAGTCCGGCGGCACTGAACAGCGCACCGAGCGCCGCATCGCGGCCATCGATCAAAAGGTTGCGCACCCGGGCAAGGTTGTGCCCGGACAGCGCCACCAGAATGGCACCGAAGAAATCGATCTTGCCGGAGGCAACGATGCGGATGACGAAGGCGGTGGTCAGGTCGCCGCGCAGCTGCAGATGCTCGATCAGCGCCGGATATTGCGCTGGCGGCGTTTCGGCAACCAGACTGATCGAGGCCTTGACGCAGGCTTCGCTGGTGATGCGCCTGGCACGGCGCTCGCCCATCAGGGCCATGACCATATCCATCTGGCACAGGGCTTCGGCCACCTTGATCGCCAGCGCGTGGCGGCAATCGGCGGGCAAGCGGTCATCATCGGCGAGCAGCGACCGGATATCGGCGACATGGCCAAGGCGCTCGACCAGACGGCGGAAACTGATATCGGCAATCTCGGCGCGGCTGTTGGCCAGCAGTTCCAGAATGGCAACCGGTTCGGCGATCTCGATGAGAGCAGCGCTGACGGCAAAGGACACCTTGGCCCTGCCCGCAATCACCCTCTGGCTTTCCGCGCAGCCGCCGGCAATGCAGTCGATCAGGTCGATGTCGGTCAGCACCGTCGAGCGCGCCAGCATGTAGGCCGCGATTTCCGCCTGGTCGCGCGCCAGCCCGGCGACGATGTGAGCCGGCGCATGGGCGCTGGTGGAGAAAGCTTCGGCCAGCGCAAGGCGCACTTTTGGCGACGGGTCGTCCAGCAGCAGCGTCAGCGCCGCCTCCGCCGCACAGCGGTCCTCGAAGGCGCGTCCGGTTTCGAGATAGACATGGGCCAGCGCGCCTGCGGCATGGCAACGCTGCGCCGCAGAAGCATGTCCGACCATCGCCAGATAATGCTGTATTGTCATGAATTTATACCCCAAGCCCTTATTGCAGCCAAGGCTAGCGGCAAAAGGTTTACGATCGGTTCACCATGTCGATTAACCATGTTGTTTCGGCGCCGCGAGAGAACTTTGATCCTTCCCCGTTGCGAACCCGCCGAAGCCGCCCTAGTCTTTCGCCAAAAATCGCATTGAGGAGACGCCAGCACATGGCCGGACTGTATCTGGAAGAATTCGAAGTCGGGCACGTGTTCAATCACAGCCTGCGCAAGACCATCACCGAGAGCGACAACATGCTGTTCTCGGTCATGACGCTCAACACGCAGCCGCTGCACATCGATTTCGACTTCGCCGCCAAGACCGAGTGGGGCAAGCCGCTGGTCAATTCGCTGTTCACGCTCGGCCTGATGATCGGCATCTCCGTCAATGACACCACCATCGGCACGACGATTGCCAATCTGGGCATGACCGACGTGACCTTCCCCGCGCCGCTGTTCCACGGCGATACCGTGCGGGTGGAGACAACGGTGCTTTCAACGCGGCCGTCCCAATCCAAACCGGATCGCGGCATCGTCGCGTTCGAGCATCGCGCCTACAACCAGAACGGCGTTCTCGTTGCCAAATGCACGCGTCAGGCGATGATGAAATCCAGGAGCGCTGCCTGATGCGCTCGCTTTTGTTCGTGCCGGGCGATTCGGAAAAGAAGCTGGAAAAGGGTCTTGCCAGCGGCGCGGATGTGCTGCTGATCGATCTGGAAGATTCGGTCAGCGCCGAGCGCAAGCCCGCTGCCCGGCAGATCGCGGCGGATTTTCTCAAATCGAACCGCGACAAGAGTTCGCCGCGCCTGTTCGTGCGCATCAACGATCTGGCGAGCGGCCTTGCCGATGCCGACCTCGGCGCGGTCATGCCGTCACTGCCCCACGGGATCCTGCTGCCCAAATCCAACAGCGGCAAGGATGTGACGCGGCTGTCGGCCAAGCTGAACGTGCACGAGGCCCATGCGGACGCGGCGGAAGGCTCGACGCGGATTCTCGCCATCATCACCGAAACCGCGCTCGGCACACTGTCGGCGGCCAGCTACCCCGATGCATCGGCACGCCTCATCGGCCTCACCTGGGGTGCCGAAGACCTGTCGGCGGTCATCGGCGCACGCGCGGTGCGCGATGACAACGGGCGCTATACCGACGTGTTCCGGCTGGCACGGGCCCTGACCATTCTCGGCGCTTCGGCCGCCGATGTCGCCGCCATCGATACGGTCTACATCAACTACAAGGACGATGCCGGGCTTGCCCTCGAATGCACTGAGGCGGAACGCGACGGTTTTACCGCCAAGCTTGCGATCCATCCGGCGCAGGTCCCGGTGATCAACGCGGTGTTCACGCCCTCGGCCGAAGCGGTGGCACAGGCGCAAAAGATCATCCGGGCCTTCGCCGAGGATCCCGCAGCGGGTGTCATCGGCATTGACGGGCTGATGTTCGACCGCCCGCACCTGCGCCGGGCGGAACGGCTGATGGGGCGGGTTGCGGCAACTTGAATCCGTCCGGGATGAGATCACCCCCCTCTGTCCTGCCGGACATCTCCCCCGCAAGGGGGGAGATCAGCTTTCAAAACTATTTCAGCCAATATTCAACATTGAAAATAGCGCGATGCCATTGATGCCGATGTGATCTCCCCCCTTGTGGGGGAGATGGGCGGCAGCCCAGAGGGGGTATTTGCAATGATATGTGCAAGCCCCGGCGAACACCCTCACCCCTCCCACTTCGGCCGGAACATCTGAAACGTTTCCGACACCGTGGCAAAGTCCATGTAGCCGAGCCGCGACACCGGCTGCGCCTTGGTCATGTCGACAAGGCCGTTGGTCAGGATCGCCTCGTCGATGTGAACGCCGACGACTTCGCCGGTGACCATCAGCGCCTGCACCGGATTGCCATGACGGTCGGCCGGATGGCGGATGTCGGTGACGACGCATTCCAGCGTTGCAAAGGCTTCTGCCACGCGCGGCGCGCCGATCAGCCGGCAATCGGCGGCATTGAGGCCGGCATATTCGAACTCGCTGACGCCGCGCGGCGCATTGACCGAGGTCTTGTTCATGGCCACCGACAGGTTGGCGCTGACGAGATTGGCGGCAAATTCCCGCGTTTCCTCGATGAAGGTGACGCTGTCCTTGCGGCCTTCCGAGGAAAACATGATCAGGCAGGGTTTCGTGCTGATCATGTTGAAGAAGGAATAGGGCGCCAGGTTGATTTTGCCCTCCGCCGAACGGCTGGATATCCAGCCGATAGGACGGGGCGAAACGATGGCCTTCAAGGGATCGTGCGGCAGGCCATGGCCATCATCGAACTTGTAGAACATGGCGGCTCAGCCCTTCCACGGTCCGGCATATTCGGACAGGATATCCTTTACCTCGGGACGCGGGCGTTCCGGCACTTTCGTGTCGCAGCTGCCGATATGGACGAAACCGGCCACCCGCTCATGCGGCGCCAGCCCGAGCAGCGCCCGGCCCTTCTCATCGGATGAATACCAGTTGCTGATCCAGTTGGTGGCGTAGCCGAGGCCGTTGGCCGCATGGACGAGGTTCATCGCCGCCGCGCCGGAGGACAGGAACTGCTCCCATTCCGGAATGTGATGATCGACCTTGGAGAAGATCACGCCGATGACCAGCGGCGCGCGGGCAAAGCGCTTCAGCTCCTGCTCACGCCGCTGTTCGGTCAGCGGCCCTTCCCGCTCCTCGGCCAGATCGGCGAGATATTTGCCGACCTCGACGCGCGCATCGCCGCGATAGAGGACAAAACGCCAGGGTGTCAGGCGGCCGTGATCGGGCACGCGCGCGGCGATGCGGACCATGGTTTCGATCTCCGCATCGCTTGGACCGGGAAGGCCAATGGCGGAAATGGGGGTTGAGCTGCGCTGCGACAGAAATTCAATGATGGGAGAAGGCATGAAACGGGGTACCAGATGCTGTTTTTCGAATGGGCGGACAATGTCGCGGTTTCACCGGCCGTGTAAAGTCATGATCGCGTGAAAAAGCCTTGAAATTGCCACCGGCTTCGGATCAAAACAGTGCATGGGCATATTCGACACTCAGAAAGTGGGCTTCGGCTCCGGCACATCCTGGATTTTGCCGGCGGCACTGGCAGCAACCCTGTTGACCACGGGCGCCTGGGCGCAGGCACTTGCACCCGACATCGCCACGCCCGATGTGGAATTGCCGTCGATCCCCAACCTCAACCAATATGCCAACCCGAAAGCCCCGGCCAACAATCCGCTTGCCGCGGAAGCCGAGCTGGTCCTGTCGGCGAAACTGGCGGAGAACGGCGAAAACATCGGCCGCGGCCTCGTCTGGCGCGTGTTCTCGCCGGATGCCGATGCGGATGGCAAGCTGCCCCTGCTGGCAACGGCCAAGGGTGGCACGACCTCGTTCAACCTCGCCCCCGGCAGCTATCTCGTGCATGTGGCCTTCGGCCGGGCGGGCGCCACCAAGCGCATCACCATGACCCGCACCAAGCGCAACGAGACGATGATTCTCGACGCGGGCGGCGTCAAGCTCAACGCGGTTCTGTCCGGCGGCGCGCGCATCCCGCAGGACCAGCTGCGATTCTCCATCTATGAGGATCACGAGGACGCCAGCGGCGAACGGGCGCTCATCATCCCCGACGTCAAGCCGGAAAGCGTCGTGCGGCTGAATGCCGGGACCTATCAGATCGTCTCCAATTACGGCACGGCCAATGCGGTCATCCGCGCGGATATCCGCGTCGAGGCCGGCAAGATCACCGAGGCCAATGTGGAGCACCGTGCCGCGCAGCTGACGATGAAGCTGGTGCGCGAGGCGGGCGGCGAAGCGCTTGCCGATACCGCCTGGTCGGTGCTGACGACCTCGGGCGACATCGTGCGCGAAAGCGTCGGCGCCTTCGCCTCCATGGTGCTGGCGGAAGGCGAATACGTCATCATCGCCAAGAACAAGGACAAGATTTACCAGCGCGATTTCAAGGTCGTTGCCGGGCGCAACCAGGATGTGGAACTTCTGGCGACCAACGGTGCCAGCGCCGCCTCCACCGCCAATCAGCCCGCCAGCGGCGACGATCCGCTGGACTGAGCCGCAGGACCGGGCCGCTGGACCGGGGCTCAGCGGCGCGTTGCGGCCGGAGCCAGCGCAAACACCGCGCCATACATATAATCCAGCAAATTCTTGCGGTCGGCCAGCGGCGCCAGTTCCGACCAGTCCATTGTCCGGCCGATGCGCACGGTGATGGCCTTGCCGGACAGCTTGCGGAATTCGCGGATGAGCAGCGAGATGCGCAGCGTCATTGAAATCTTGCTGGCGAGATGGAAAACCCGGCCGTTCTGCCCGCCGAAATACACCGGGATGACCGACGCCTTGGCCTGCTGCACCAGCTTGGCCGGAAAAATCTTCCAGGGCAGATCCTCCGCCCGGCCAAAACCCTTGGGCGCCGTGGCTACGCCGCCCGCCGGAAAGACGACGATGGTGACGCCCTCCTTCAGCAAACGCACCGCCTCATGGCGGGTGGCCATGTTCATCGCCACCGCTTCCTTGGTTTCGTCGAAGCAGACCGGCAGCGCATAGGGGCGGATTTCCGGCACCTTCATCAGGTCGTTGTTGATGAGCACGCGGAACGGCCGGCCGAGCTGTTCGGCCAGCGCCAGCGCGGCAATGCCGTCGCCGATGCCGAAGGGATGGTTGGCGACGATCACCAGCGGCGTATCTGGCAGATGCTGCGGCGGCCACTGGTCCGCAACGTCGAGCCTGATGTTGATCAGGTCCATCATGCGGCAGAACACATCGATTCCCGCCGGGACGATGTCGGTGCGCCAGGCATTGTAGAGCCGGACATAATGGTCGCGGCCGGACAGGCCTTCAATCGAACGGATCAACCATTGGGTGATGCGCGACTGGGTGTCATTGGCGTAGGAGAGTTCTCTGAACTGCACGATCGCATCCCGGCAAATAATGAAACGGCTGAATAGTCACGCAACTCCATGACAGCGTGATGAAAGTCACCACGCTGTCACAAAGCAATGTGCGGCATCTGCTAGATTACTTTGTGTACTGGCGCAACAGAGGACGCATTTTACGACACCTTTGCGGCGTTCGTTCATTTTTCCCGCCGTATAGGGCAAGTGCCACAAGCCGCCTGTCACGTTACCGCCAGGACGGCTCCGGTATCGTACTGACGCACAAAATCGACCCGCGTGCCGTTCCAGTGATAGCTGTAGTGCCGTCCCTGGACAGGAATGGTTATGACGTCCGGCCAGAAGATGCCGATGCATCGTTGACCGGGCATTCGAACGCTGTTCCACAGGAGGCCATCGCTTCCCGCGGCCCGAAGTCTACGTCCCTCAACGTGCGAAGCGGTGTAATCGTGCGGATGAAGAACGTCAGGCACCACATTCACGTCATCCAGTGCCCGGTCCACGCTGCCCACCAAGACGCGAAAGTCAGACGTCCACCCCGGAGGCTGCGGCGTTGAACGCATGAATTTCTGATGATGATGTATGGTTTCGGCGACGGCGACATCTTCACTCTCGCCTGCATAGTAGATGCCATAGCTTCCGTCCGTGAAGCGACCCGGCCGTCCTGTGGAGCAATGGACAAAGGGGGCCATGACATAACTGGCGCCGATGCCCGAAACGCGACGGTGCGCGGGTACCTTGCCAAGATCGCCCACCTCAAATCGAATGCGCGGATTCGTTTTCGCCTCGACAGCGACAAGAGCCTCCCAGTCACGCGGATCGGCGATGTCCTCGAACAAATCGATAGGCGGATAGATGGATCGGATGATGCGGTAGGTTTTGGGCCACTGTACCTGGGTTCGGACAGCAAGCCCACTTACCACGCACTGCGCTCCGCATCGAGCCATTCACGCATTACCGCCAGATCAGAAAGCTCGCCTTGCAGCATCACGTCGAGCGCTGACTTACCGCCAAAAGCCGTATTGGGCGCTTTAATCCACTCATATCCTCGTGCTGGCTCCTTAAACAGGTGTCGGACGCCCTTATGAATACCCATCAGGTGAGCCATCCGCATTTTCAGGTCTCGGTCGACACGCCCCACATTGCCTTCTTTCCAGCGTGCCCACGTGCGGGCTGACAAACCACCGAGCAAGGTGCAAGCTTGTGCATCCGTGAGCTTCCAGGCACTGAAGAGGTTCACCGTTGTGCGGGCAAGCGCCCCTGCTTCCACATCGGTGATCTCAGCAGATGATCTGTTGAATGGGGTTGAAGCAATAGGCTGGAGTTGCATGGCACTCTCTCTTTCTGGCATAAAATTAGCACATTATCGCCAATTGGCAAGAGTCATCTTTTCAGCGACCAGATCAAGCGGACGGCTTTTGCAAACGACAATCTCGTCGCACTTCCATTGGATTGTTTTGGGTGAGCGCCGGTCAGATTCAGCTCAAACGCTTCGACACCTGCCATATGCGATTTATGCTTCGTTTTCCCCGATCACGGCGCCCATCCACATTGCATTTGTGGAGGCAGTTTATCAGGCGATGCGCATCCCAGGAATCCGCAGAGCTACCGAGGCATACAAGCCCGCCTTGCTCAACGCCCGCTGAAACAACTGTATTCACTGGCACACGCAACTCCATGACAGCGTGATGAAAGTCACCACGCTGTCACAAAGCAATGGGCGGGATTACTCCGCAGCGGCGCGCAACAGGTCCGGCGGCGTGGCTTCCTCGCCGAGCTGCCGGATCGCATCATCAAGGCTGAGCGACGTCTGGTTCTGCGAACCCAGACGGCGCATGTTCACCGTCCGCTCCTCCGCCTCGCGCATGCCGCAGACAAGAATGACCGGTACCTTCTGCAGGGAATGCTCGCGCACCTTGTAGTTGATCTTCTCATTGCGGAAATCGGTGATGACCTGCAGCCCCGCCGCCTTCAGCTCCTTGGCGACCTGCCTGCCGTAATCGTCGGCTTCCGTGGTGATGGTGGCCACAACCACCTGCACCGGCGCAAACCACAGCGGCAGATGACCGGCAAAGTTTTCGATGAGAATGCCGAGGAAGCGCTCCATCGAGCCGCAGATGGCGCGGTGGATCATCACCGGCTGCTTCTTTTCCGACGTGGAGTCGATGTAGAAGGCACCGAACCGTTCGGGCAGGTTGAAATCGACCTGCGTCGTGCCGCATTGCCATTCGCGGCCGATGGCGTCCTTCAGCGTGTATTCGAACTTGGGGCCGTAGAAGGCACCCTCGCCCGGCAGAATGCCGGTCTTGATGTCGTTCGACTGCTGCTGGATCTGCTCCAGCACACCCATCATCACGTTTTCAGCCCGATCCCACAGCGCATCGGAACCGACGCGCTTATCCGGGCGCGTCGACAGCTTGATGGTGATCTCGTCGAACCCGAAATCCTTGTAGACGGACAGGATCAGGTCATTGATGCGCAGGCATTCGGCCGCCATCTGTTCGTCCGTGCAGAAGACATGCGCATCGTCCTGCGTGAACCCGCGCACGCGCATCAGCCCATGCAGCGCGCCCGACGGCTCATAGCGGTGCACATTGCCGAATTCCGCAAGCCGCACCGGCAGATCGCGGTAGGACTTCAAGCCATGCTTGAAGATCTGCACATGTCCCGGGCAGTTCATCGGCTTGAGCGCGAAGACGCGCTCGTCGTCTGTTTCATCGCCGGCGACCGTCACCTTGAACATGTTGTCGCGATACCAGCCCCAGTGACCCGACGTCTCCCACAGGGACTTGTCGAGCACCTGCGGCGCGTTGACTTCCTGATAGACGCCGTCGAGACGGCGGCGCATGTAGCTGACCAGCGTCTGGAACATGCGCCAGCCCTTGGCGTGCCAGAACACGACGCCGGGGCCCTCCTCCTGGAAATGGAACAGGTCCATTTCGCGGCCGAGCTTGCGGTGATCGCGCTTTTCCGCCTCCTCCAGCACATGCAGGTAGGATTGCAGCTCGGCATCGGTGGCAAAGGCAGTGCCATAGATGCGGCTGAGCATCGGGTTGTTGCTGTCGCCGCGCCAGTAGGCACCGGCCACCTTCATCAGCTTGAAGGCATTGCCGACCTGGCCGGTCGAGGCCATGTGCGGGCCGCGGCACAGATCGTACCAGTCGCCCTGCGCGTAAATCTTCAGGTCCTGCCCTTCCGGGATCGCATCGACCAGCTCGACCTTGTAGGCCTCGCCCTTGTCGGCAAAGACCTTGCGGGCCTTTTCGCGCGACCAGATTTCCTTGGTGAACGGCCTGTTGCGGGCGATGATCTCGCGCATCTTCTTCTCGATGAGCGGCAGGTCATCGGGGGTAAAAGGCTCGTTCTTGGCAAAATCGTAATAGAACCCGTTCTCGATCACCGGGCCGATGGTGACCTGGGTGCCCGGAAACAGCTCCTGCACGGCCTCGGCCAGGACGTGGGCGCAATCGTGCCGGATCAGCTCGAGCGCACGCGGATCGTCGCGGGTCAGTATCTCGATGCTGCCGGAATGCTGCAGCGGGTCGGACAGATCGCGCACGACCCCGTCGACCGCATAGGCCACGGCCTTCTTGGCCAGGGATTTCGAAATGGATTCGGCAAGTTCCGCACCGGATATGGCCGCGTCGTATTCGCGCTTCGAGCCATCGGGGAATTGCATGGATACAGTTTTGGAAACTGTCTGTGACATCAGTTGCTCCTATCCAGTCCCGCCAACAATCGCGGGTGGTGTTTCATGACCGGAACGGCTCCGGCGAGCGGACTTTTATGCGCAGAATGATCCGGCGTAAAGTGGCGGTTGCGGAAAAGCGGGTTTTGGCCGCTGCAAGTGGGTGGTGCGTGGTTCGCCCTTCGACAAGCTCAGGAAGCTCACCATGAGGGAGCTGGGTGGGCTGCAAGGCCAATCGCGAACGTTGCAGAACTTAGCTCCCTGTAATCATCCTCCTCCCTCATGGTGAGCTTGTCGAACCACGCACAATCTGATGCCAATCATCATCCAACGTGCGGCCCTATTCCCGGCGCAAGCGCACCCCCGGACCGCTTGCGGAGGTCTGGCCGTCATCAAGCAGTTCGACACCGGCCGTAAACAGCGCGCTGCGAATGGCTTCCAGCGTGTCGATCCTGCCGCGAACGATTGCTTGGCCCGCCCCCTCGAAATTACGGATCGTGTTGATGCCAACCCCGGCTGCATCGGCAAGGGCTTTCTGGTCCATCCCCGCCAAGGCACGCGCCGCTTTAATCTGGTTCCCTGATACCGGCATGCACACTCCAGACACATTTATTTGGGTTTTTACCGCGTTGTGGCGCTGGCACAAATCGGCAGCCCTACGTATCGGGACAGAACTGACTTTAATATAGATAACAATAGTAAACTAAAGATATCTATTGTTTTCTAAAGACATTCATATATAAAGGCAGATATCGTTCAGGAGTCGTCGTGGCCCGCCCCAAACCCCAAAGCGCTATTCGCTTTCCTCTCTCGTCGGTTTTCGGAACCGAAGCCAACGTCAGGGTCGTGCGTGAACTGTCACGCCATGGCGGTCAATTGGATGCATCCACTCTCGTCAAGAGAACAAAACTGACGCTGCCTTCTGTGCTCAATGCGCTTTCCATTCTCGTCGCGTTCGGCATACTTGACGAAGTGGGCAGCGGACGCACTCGACTTTTCAGCATGAGCCGAATATCGCCGCTCAACACGTCCATTCTGTCTCTCTTCGATGCAGAAGAGGCACGCTTCAATGCTGTT
Organism: Phyllobacterium sp. MT110; assembly: GCF_058792715.1. Lineage (NCBI taxonomy): Bacteria > Pseudomonadati > Pseudomonadota > Alphaproteobacteria > Hyphomicrobiales > Phyllobacteriaceae > Phyllobacterium > Phyllobacterium sp. MT110. The sequence goes on along the minus strand of NZ_JBXAFE010000001.1, from coordinate 882,160 downwards.
ATCGACGCTGTAAGAGAGTGTGTGGCCTCACTCGGCAACAAAGTGATGGCGGCATGGATTTATGGCAGTGTCGCCCGGGGAGAAGACCGTGCGGAGAGCGATCTGGATGTTGTCCTTATCGCTCAAGACGAAGATGTTTCGTCTGTGCAAGGCGGGAGCGTCGATTTTCTGTTGGCCAGAGGTGAGGCCCTATCGTTCTCGCCATCGGTCAATACGCTTTCACGCGCCGATCTTAGACGATTAATGGAAAACAATGATCCGTTATGGAAAGCATTTGCTGCCGATGCTTTGGTGGTAAGCGGTCCGCGACCCACGTCCATCTTCCAAGCAACTCCCGATAAGGAAACTCCGGCGTGACCAGAAGCGGCTCCACGAAAGCAGTTGATGCCAGCCATGGTTTAAATCGCCTGACGATCGCCAGAGCATTTTTGGAATCCGCGCAGAATCAGGTGGCCATAGCGCAATGCGGCACCCTGGGAAACCCGATCGCCGCGACGATCGTCAATGCGGCAATCGCCTATACGGATGCCTTGACTGCAACCTTCGGAAACAAGATAAACCAGCAGGACCATTCGGCTATGGTGAAGACCCTGCGTCAGGTTATGGGTAATCGCCTACCGAAGGCCCAAGAAACGAAATTGGCCCGAATACTCGGGAATAAAGACCTGGCCCAATATGGCGGGCGTTTCATGCTGCTCTCTGACGCCCAGTCACTGCTGACCCAACTCGAAGAATACGCCGTGTGGGCCGAATCCGAGATGGCCCGCGCTTAATCGGCGCCCGGGTGGCGTTAGACCAATGCTGACAACCCATTCTATGTATTTTGTTTGCTCACACCCCAGTACCGCCACGGCAGGTACCAGACAAAACGCTTGTCCAGCGTCGTCGGCACGGGATCGTGACCGCTGGTGCCGCCCGGCCCGCAGCGGACAAACCGGAACAGGCCCATCCAGCCTCCGGTCCACAGGCCGTAACGGGCGATGGATTCATAGGCATATTCGGAACAGGTCGGCAAGTGGCGGCAGGAATTGCCGATGAAGCCGGACAGCGTCAGCTGGTACAGCCGGACGAAGGCCGTGCCGAACAGCCGCCCCGGCGTTTTGCGCCATGGTCCGTTCCAGTTGCGGGAATATTTCTTTCCCGCCGCAGGGGAATGGTTGTGGGCGGGGTCAGCGCACATCGGCGGTTCAGGCGGCCGCTTCGGCGTTTTTCTTCTCGATCTGGTCGAGGCAATCCACCACCGCCTCGAAGGTCAGCATGGTGGAATTGTGCCGGGCCTTGTAGTCGCGCACCGGCTCGAGAAATTTCAGGTCTTCAAAGCGCCCCTGCGGCGGCGCCCCATTCTCTTTCAGCATTTTGAACATGGCATCGCGCACAGCGTGCAATTCCTCGCTGGTCGCGCCGACCACATGCCGCGCCATGATCGACGACGACGCCTGGCCGAGCGCGCAGGCTTTGACGTCATGGGCGAAATCCGTCACCACGCCGTCCTTGACCTTGAGATCGACGATCACCGTCGATCCGCACAGTTTCGAATGCGCCGTAGCGGTTGCATCGGGATTGTCCAGACGGCCAAGGCGCTGGATATTCCCGGCAAACTCCAGAATGCGCGTGTTGTAGACGTCATTGATCATATTGAGCTTCCGCTGGTGACACGGCCCGAAGCGAAGCGCAAACAGACAATTGTCCATCGCTTTGGCCCTATGAATCCCGAATTCACTCTCTATATAGTATGTGAGCGGGCGAGCACAAAGCGCCATGGCGTAAATTCTGCGTCAATGGTAGATGTAGTCGCCCAGGTTCAGCCTCAGGGCCAAGCCGGCTTCAATACACCACGTATTCGTTTCGGAACGACTATCGTGTATTGCCGTTTAACTCGTCGCTCCCTTGAGGGCGACTACGGGAGATCGCGATGGATGCGGTAATAAAAAGTTTGCAGTCACCGACTGGCAATCAGAACAACCTACGACGCCCAACCCAGGAAGAAGCGGAAGCTGCCGTTCGCACGCTGCTGCTTTGGGCCGGCGACAATCCGGACCGTGAAGGCCTGCTCGACACGCCGCAGCGCGTGGCAAAAGCCTATAAGGAACTGTTTTCGGGCTATGATGAAGACCCGGAGGAAGTGCTCGGACGCACCTTTGAAGAAGTTGCCGGTTATGACGACATCGTCTTCATCAAGGACATACCGTTCTTTTCGCACTGCGAGCATCACATGGTTCCCATCATCGGCAAGGCGCATGTCGCCTACCTGCCCGATGGCGAGAAAGTGGTCGGCCTGTCGAAGATCGCCCGCGTCGTGCATATCTATGCCCGCCGCCTGCAGACGCAGGAGAGCATGACAGCCCAGATCGCCAATGCGATCCAGGGGTCGCTGCGCCCGCGCGGCGTGGCCATCATGATCGAGGCCGAGCATATGTGCATGGCCATGCGCGGCATCCGCGTGTCCGGTTCGACGACGACCACCACCACCTTTACCGGTGCCTTCAAGGGTGACGTCAACGAACAGGTCCGCTTCATGACCCTCGTCAAGGGTCGCTAAACCAGTCTTTTCCAGAATTGGCAGTCATGTCCAACGGTTCCTTTTCGTCGCCCCTTGCCGACACACATGCAAACGAAGAAGGCGCGGTGTTCGCACCGCGCTTCGATGCCGCCGGTCTGGTGACCGCCGTCGTCACCGACGCGCGTGACGGCCACCTCCTGATGGTGGCGCACATGAATGCGCAATCGCTGCGCCTGACTTTGGAGACCGGCATCGCCCATTACTGGTCGCGGTCGCGCCAGTCGCTGTGGAAGAAGGGCGAGACCTCCGGAAACCTGCAGACCGTTGTCAGAATGCGCACCGATTGCGATCAGGACGCGCTTTGGCTGGAGGTAACGGTGGCTGGAAACGGCCCGACGTGCCATACTGGCCGCCGATCATGTTTCTACCGTCAGGTCGTCAGCGAAAATGGCACATCCCATCTGGTCATGACGCCGGAGGCGTAGCATATTTCTGCTCTCCGGTGCCGTTGATCGGATGCTCTCGTTTTCGTTGGTTGGCTAAGCGGCCATAATTCCGCAATATTCATCCTTTGGATACCAAAGTGAGGGGATAATGTGCGAATACGACTTTAGGAGTGCATGCCATGCTCGAATGGGCATCGCGACGGCTACGTGCGGCAGAACCGATTGGCGTTACGAACGGTCCTGAAACACCGGTCATGGATCCGTCCCCCCACAGTGACAAGAGAGCCCCAATCGCGTTGGCCCTGGGCGGCGGCGCGGCGCGCGGCTGGGCGCATATCGGCGTGCTGCGCGCGCTCGACGAGGCCGGTATCGAGATTTCGATGATTGCGGGCACGTCGATCGGCGCGCTGGTCGGCGGCTGTTATCTCGGCGGCAAGCTCGACCAGCTGGAAGAGTTCGCGCGCAGCCTGACCAAGCGCGGCATTTTCTCGCTGCTGGACCTGCGGTTCGGCGGCAGCGGCCTGTTCGGCGGCATGAAGCTTGACAAGCGCCTGCGCGATCATCTCTCCGCGCTTTCCATCGAAGACCTGCCGAAACCGTTCATCGCGGTGTGCACGGAGATCAATACCGGCCATGAAATCTGGCTGACGCGCGGCAACCTGATCACCGCCATGCGGGCATCCTATGCCCTGCCCGGCGTGTTCGAGCCCGTCGAGTGCAACGGCCGCATCCTGGTGGACGGCGCGCTGGTCAATCCGGTGCCGGTTTCCGTCTGCCGTTCCTACGAGCAGCCGCTGGTGGTGGCGGTGAACCTGCACTACGACCAGTTCGGGCGTGCCGCCGTGATCAAGCATTCCGCCGGAGCGACGCTTGCCGCCGATGCCGAACGCGAGGGCGCGGTGGCGCATTTCCGCGCGGCGCGCGCCACGCGGCTTGGCATTACGGGCGTGATGATGGAATCGTTCAACATCATTCAGGACCGGATTTCCCGCGCCCGCATGGCCGGCGATCCGCCTGACATCGCGCTGCTGCCGAAAATCGGCCATGTGGGACTTGCCGAGTTTCACCGCGCCGACGAGGCGATCAAACTCGGCTATGAGGAAACCATGGCCCGGCTCGGCGAGCTCGAGCGCATGCAGAAGGTCGTGTTCTGACACGACCTCAGCAACCGCTTCAGGCGGTTGCGATATAACTGCGAATTTCCTGGGACTCGCGCTCCACTTCCTCGATGCGCAGCTTCACCACGTCGCCGATGGACACGATACCGTGCAACCGGCCATCCTTCTCGACCGGCAGGTGGCGGAAGCGGCCGCGGGTCATCATTTCCATGACCTGGTTGACCGTATGCTTTTCCGAGCACACGCTGACCTTGATGGTCATGATTTCGGAAACGGGACGCCAGAGCACATCGGCGCCATCGGCAGCAATGGCGCGCACGACGTCGCGCTCGGAGAGAATACCCTTGATGGCCTTCTCGTCATCGACGATGACAATGGCGCCGATCTTGTGCTTGGCCAGTGCGGCGACCGCGTCGCCAAGGGTCGTTTCGGGTGCTGCGCTAAAAACGTCGTAGCCTTTGCGTTCCAGTATCATTTTGACTGTCATGTACGTCCTCCTTGCACATAAGTCCTAACGCTGACCGCCGCGATCCTCCTTTATCCCGGCGATCAATGCGCCATGGTGCGCGTATGTTGCCCCCAATGCAACAGCTTTGCAATCATGCCGACAATTCAGCGCCGGTCGCTGCGGTCAAACAGGGCAATGCCCAGAAACCCGATGAGAAAGCCGCCAATGTGCGCTTCCCAGGCAATCGTCGCGGCATCTCCCGGCACGACGGCGAAAAGGCCGGTGCCGATGTTGGTGATGAACCAGACGGCGACGAAAACGAGAACGGTGCGGGTCCGCAGCGCAACGGCAATCGGCAGGATCGGCCCGGTAAACGCCGCGGAATTGCGCTGGGTCGAGCGGCGGAAACCGAAGCGCGCGGCCGCCCCCATCATACCGGATATGGCGCCGGAGGCACCGACCAGCGGGATCGGGCTGGCGGGATAAATGGCAAAGTGCATCATGACGGCGGCAACGGCGGTGACGATCCAGAACAGCGACGTGCGCAGCGGCCCGATGCGCGCCGCCAATGGCGAGCCGAAGGCGGCAAGCCAGACCATATTGAGCGCTATATGGGCAAAACTGCCATGCATGAAGGAATAGGTGATGGTGGTCAGCCAGGCGGCGGGCGAATAAAATCCGCCGAACTGGGAAAACCGCGCGGGAATGAAGGCGTAATCCAGCAGGAAATTGTTGTCCTGCGCCTCGGTCAGCACATAGTTTTCAACCAGAAACACCGCGGCGCAGATGGCGAATATGGCGAGGATGACGCCGGGAATGTTGAAGATCGGCTCGCGTGCCGGTGATTGATCAGGGGTGCTCATAGGTCCGTCATTCTTCCCGCAACTGATTCAGTGCAATGCCGTGCTTAGCAGCAAACTCTCCAAACAAAAATAAGGCCGTTCAATGATGTTGAACGGCCCCGAGCTGGATACATGAACATAGAACTCTACTCGCCCCCCTTGTCGCATGCCTGCACCGCCCGCTCAATCTAAACCATTTGTTAACCTTAATCGTCCCCTGCGGTGGACGCAGCCGCTTCGCCAATGGCGCTTCCCGCCTGCCGGTGCCAAAGTCAGCGCTCGTGGACAGCGGGGGTTCGCGGCGCGTGGTTCGACAAGCTCACCATGAGGGAGGTTGTGGGTTGCAGGGAGTCATAGTCTGCGGCGTTTGCTATTGGCATTGCAGCCAGACCACACCCTCATGGTGAGCTTGTCGAACCACGCACCCCATACGGCGCAAGACCGGAATATCAACAGGAAGCAGCATATGCGGCACGACGGAACCAGCGAGATCTTCGCCTACTGGAACGATCTGCGCGGAACCCGCGCAGCGCCGGAACGGCGGGAGATTTCGCCCGCGCTCATCCGCTCGCGCCTGTCCGAAACCTTCATCCTGCGCGCCAGCGGCCCCGGCGAAGCGCGGTTCCGGCTGGCCGGAACGCGCATCTGCTCGATCTATGGCCGCGAACTGAAAGGCCAGAGCTTCAGCTCCATCTGGCAGGCCAAGGACAAGGCCGTCATCGCGCGCATCGTCGCCAGCAGCCTGACCAGCAAGACCGTCGTCCAGTCGACCTATGAGGGCAAGAGCAGCCGCGGGCGCAAGATGCTGTTCAACCTCATCCTGCTGCCCCTCGCCAACGAGGTGCATGAACGGCACCTGCTGGGCATGATCGCACCGGCCGGCAAGCCGTTCTGGCTGGAATCCGACGCGATCATCGAAAACAGCCTGCGGTCCATCGCGATGATCGATCCGCGCAATGCAGCCAACAAGCCTGCCGGCGGGGTCCGGGCTGAAGATCACAAGCCCCTGATTTCCAATATACTCCTGCCTGCTCCCAATGGCAGCCGCCGGGTCAGGCATCTCATGGTCTTCGACGGCGGGAAAATCTTGGACTAGGTTAGTAAAACCTAAGCAGAGCACGCCTGCGTTACATCGCCGTTAAGACTTGTGTTCTAATCTTCAGAGATAAAGAGTCATTTTAAGCCTTCGGACACACTTCATGCATCTGACCCGTGACGATTCAACCCAGACTATCGCCACGACGGGAAAATTCCATCGCGTGAAGGTCGAACTTTACGGCCGCTTCATGCTGGAAGACCGGACCGAACATGTCGGTCAGATCAGTGAAATGTCGCCGGGCGAGGCCCTGTTCACCACGGAGGTCATGGCCGGCACGGGCGAGCGCATCATTGCCTATGTCGATCATATCGGCCGCATCGAAGGCACGGTGGAGCGCCTCGTCAGCAACGGCTTTTACCTTTCGCTCGTCGCATCGGAGCGCAAGAAGAACAAGATCGCGGCGCAGCTGACCTGGCTTGCCAACAAGCATGAACTGGACATGCCGGAAGACCGGCGCCACCAGCGTATCGCGCCGCGCAATCCCATTGCCAAGCTCGGCATGGCGGATGGCCGCGAATATCCCTGCCGCATCATCGATTTGTCGATCTCCGGCGCGGCGGTTGAAATCCGCATGCGCCCTGCCCTGCACAGCCAGGTCGTTCTCGGCTCCATGCGCGGGCGCGTCGTGCGCCATTTCGAGGAAGGCATTGCCATCGAGTTCGCGACGGTCCAGAGCCGGGAAGCCATCGAAATCTCCCTGCAGAATTAAATATCCTTCGCTTGGTTACCAAATGACTTCAGCGTGCAAGCCATAGAGCGGCGCGCTTTAAGCGATCATAAATAATTGCCCTCTGAGAAAAACCAAACTTTAACCGAAATATACTTCGCATACTTCACTCAATTCATGCTTTAAACAAAACAGTAATATTCAATAATACTTTGCAACGGGCGATAGTTTATTTTTTGCTACCCGTTTTGTTCGGATTTATTGCTTCAGATTTCCGTCAGATCAAGGTCTCCCTGTCATTGTCACCTCAACCGGGGAGACGACGGTATGATAAAAAGCATAATTCTTGCGGGCGCAGCCCTTCTGTTGATGAGCATAGGCACCCAGGCGGGCCCGGCGCGGTCCACGGCGACGGTGATGCAGACCGGCGGGCGCACTTCGCAGCCCATCGGCCATTACGATTTCTGCCAGATCTACCAGGACGAATGCCGCATCCGCAGCATCAGCGACACGCCGGTGTCCCTGACGCCAAAAGTCTGGGCGCAGCTGGTTCAGGTCAACACCCAGGTCAACACGGATATCAAGCCAGCCACGGATATGGAAATCTACGGCGTCGAGGAATATTGGGGTTATCCCGACAAGGTCGGCAATGTCGGCGACTGCGAAGACTATGTGCTGCTCAAGCGCCGGATGCTGATGCAGCGCGGCCTGCCCGTCAGCGCGCTGCTGATCACCGTCGTGCGCCAGATGAATGGCGAAGGCCACGCGGTTCTGACCGTGCGCACCGACCGGGGAGACTATGTCCTCGACAATCTGGAACCGCAGATCAAGCCGTGGAACGAAACGAGCTATGACTATCTGAAGCGCCAGTCGACACATTATACCGGCGCATGGGTGTCCATCACCGACGACCGCCAGGTTCTGGTCGGCAGCATCGGGAAATAATGCCGGACAGGATCAGCTGACCTCAAGCCCCCGCATGAAGCGCCGGCCGTTCTCGACATAGTGGGCGGCGGAAAGCCGGAGCTGTTCGATGGCAGCCTCGTCCAGCGTGCGGATCACCCGCGCCGGCGATCCGACAATCAGCGCATTGTCAGGGAACTCCTTGCGCTCCGTCACCAGCGCCCCGGCACCCACCAGCGAATTCCTGCCGATTTTCGCACCGTTGAGAATGATGGCGCCGATGCCGATCAGCGTGTTCTCGCCGATGGTGCAGCCGTGCAGCATGGCGCGGTGGCCGATGGTGCAGCCCTCGCCGATCGTCAGGGGATAGCCCATATCCGTGTGCATCACCGTATGTTCCTGCACATTGGTGTTGCGGCCGACATGAATCAGTTCATTGTCGCCGCGCAGAACGGCACCGAACCAGATGCCGGCATTTTCACCGAGAAAGACCTTGCCGACCAGCGTCGCATCGGGTGCGATCCAGTTTGACGGGCGGTGTTCAAATTCAGGCGCGTGGCCGTCGAGCGTGAATAGGGGCATCGTTCCTCCTCAGATTCTTCACGCTTAGCTTAGCGAGCCGCCGCCCGCTTGGCGATGCCGATGCGAATACAACTTTCACGTGTGGTTAACCATAAATCAGCACTTTGACGTTAGCCTTCCTGTCAACCGAGGCAACAGGACCTGAAGGTTGATGCAAGCTTCCGCACAGCGCGTGGAATCGATAACGGGCAGCCCCTTTCTGCAGCGCATTTTCTATGGCGTCGCGGCGCTGGCGCTCCTGACCATCGGGCTTGTCGTTGCCGGGCATTATTTCGGCCATACGATTTCCCTCGGCGGGCACACGGAAAACACCGATGTGCATGAGGTGGTGATCGGCAACAGCGTGCTGGCGCTGCCGGCCAACACCATCCGCTTCCGGGCGCAGCGGCGCGATGGGGTGGCGCAGCGGGTTGACCTTTACCTGCACTGGCCCGACATGCAGGGCTACCAGCCGGAATTCATCCGGGATTTCAACGGCGCGGGCGAAAAGAAGGCGCTGCTCTTCCTGACGTTTGAGCCGCGCGCAACCTCGCGCGACATGTCCGGCCGCTACGGTCCGGTCTACAGTACCCTGACGGACGGCCCCGGCATCAAAGGCCCGGCAGGCCTGACCATCCAGACCTTTCGCGCCACCAGCGGTTTCGTCAGTGAACAGCTCGTCTCCTCACCGGAAAGCAAGGGCCGCAGCTTCTTTGTCGCACGCTGCCTCGACGAGGCGACGTCGAAAAGCAACCTCGCCTCCTGCCAGCGGGATGTTTTCATCGGTGAGGATCTGCAGCTGACCTACCGATTCCCGCGCGAATTTCTCGCCAACTGGCAGGAACTGGAGCAAAAGGTCCTGGCCTTTGCGCAAGGCCATCTCAAGACACCGAAGTGACGCCGAATGCGGGCGGCACTTCCATTCCAAACGGCGTTAACCGTCAGAGATCCATGTCGAGAATGGCCATGGAGAAGTTGTAGGACAGTTCGCCCTCGTCTTCATCCTTGTAGATCAGGCCGAGAAATTCATCGCCAAGATAGAGTTCAGCCGAATCGTCCTTGCGGGGACGGGCCTTTACCGTGAGTTCCGTGTTTCTGAATGTACGCTTGAAATAGCTGTCGAGTTTTTTCAGTTCTTCGGGTTTCACGCGGTTTCTCCTGTCGAATGCAAAATTGTGAAGCGGGCTTGTGGCATGCAGCAACCGGCCCTGTAAAGGGCCGGCATGTTCGTTTCAATCACTGAAGCGCCCGGTTTCAGTCGAAATTGGTGATGAGCTGGTCCATGGCGCGGGACGGTTCGGCGCAGCCGGTTTCGCCAACGACCCGGGCGGGAACCCCGGCGACGGTGACATTGTGCGGCACGGGCTTGAGCACCACGGAACCGGAGGCAACTTTCGAGCAATGGCCGATTTCGATATTGCCAAGGATGCTGGCCCCGGCGCCGATCAGCACGCCGTGGCGAATTTTTGGATGACGGTCGCCGGTTTCCTTGCCGGTGCCGCCGAGGGTGACGCCCTGCAGGATCGAGACATTGTCCTCGATGACGGCGGTCATGCCGACGACGATGCCGGTGGCATGGTCGAAGAACACGCCCTGCCCCATCGGCACGGCGGGATGGATATCCGTCTGGAAGACGGAGGATGAGCGGCTCTGCAGGTAGAGAGCAAAGTCCTTGCGGCCCTCGTTCCACAGCCAGTTGGCCAGCCGGTGCGTCTGGATCGCCTGGAACCCCTTGAAATAGAGGATCGGCTCGATGAACCGCGTGCAGGCGGGATCGCGGTCATAGACGGCCTGGACATCGACGCGCAGAATCTGCGACCAGGACGGCGTGGCGTCCATCATCGCGGTAAAGGTCTGGCGCAGCAGCTCCGACTCGACATCCGGATGATCGAGCCGCTGCGAAATGCGGTGAATAACCGCCTGCTCCAGCGACTGGTGGTTGAGAATCGTGGTGTACAGGAACGTCGCCAGCAGTGGCTCCTGGCGGATGGTTTCCTCGGCTTCGGCACGGATGGACAGCCAGATCGGATCCATCTGCTTGACCGATCCGGTCATTTTCATCGGGTTGCTTGTGGACATGTCCTACTCCAGGCAATCAGCCAATAGTCTTGCGTTGTCACCAGCATACGGCAAAAGCGATGGGTTGACACCCCAAATTCACCGGGCTGAAACAGTGTCGCGGTCTATGCGTGGTTCGACAAGCTCACCATGAGGGAGGTTGGTGCTGTAACGCTCATCGGAACCATTGCAGAAGAGTGCTCCCTGCAATCCTCCACATCCCTCATGGTGAGCTTGTCGAACCACGCACCACACATCTTCTTGCGGTTTACACCGCCGCCATCAGAGCGGATGGGCTTGCAGGAACCGGATCACCGCTTCCTTGAACACCTTGTCGCCGACGGCGAGCATGTGATCGCGGTTGGGGATGTCGATGGCTTCGCCCTGCGGCATCAGCGCCGCCAGCCGGTGCGGGCTGCCGCCGATGTCGTCCTTGGTTCCCACCGCAACCAGCGCCGGCTGGGTGATGCGCGCCATATTGGCTTCGCTGATTTCCTCCTTGGAGGTGATAACGCAGGCGGCCAGGGCAATCTTGTCGCTTCTGGTCTTGTCGGCGAACATGCGGAACATTTTTCCGCGCGGATGCGTCACCGTCTCGGCGTCTTCCGCCAGCAGCGCCTCGGCGATGGGATTCCAGTCGCCAGCGCCTTCCACGATGCCGATGCCAAGCCCGCCGAAAATGACGTCATGCACCAGTTCGGGATGTTCCAGCGCCAGGAAAGCGGTGATGCGCGCGCCCATGGAATAGCCCATCACATGGGCTTTCGCGATGCCGAGATGCCTGAGCAGGGCCGCGGCATCCCCGGCCATCAGGGTCGGCGTATACAGCGATTTTTCATGCGGCTTGTCCGACTGGCCGTGGCCGCGATTGTCGATGGCAATGGTCCGGTAGCCGGCGGCGGTCAGGGCCGGCACCCAGCCGGGCTGCACCCAATTGTAGAAGTGCGACGAGGCAAAGCCATGGATCAGCAGGACCGGTTCGCCCGCGCCCTCATCGAGATAGGCGAGCTTCAATCCATCATTCTCAAAAAACTGCATGGGGTCGGGACTCATTGATCTGGTCAAAAATGGTAAGGGGCTTTTTTCCTGGAAACAAGGCGCAATGCTATGGGTCATCGTGCGTGGTTCGACAAGCTCACCATGAGGGAGGTGGAGGATTGCAGGGAGCTATATTCTGCAACCCATCAGATTGGCCTTGCAACAAACCACCTCCCTCATGGTGAGCTTGTCGAACCACGAACCACGAACCACGCGAATGCAGCCTATTTTTTGCTGCAGGTGCCGCAGACCGCGGCGATGGCCGGGTGATGCACCTTGTCGCCGACCGCAACGCCGAGCCGCCGGGCCGTGCCTGCCTTGACTTCGATGACGAACCGCGCGGGACCGCCGGAGGAAATCGTCGTCCGGGAAAACGGCACCGCATTGGCGCGAATCGCCGACACACGGCCGTTTTCATCGAGGAAAATCATGTCGAGCGCCGAAGGGGTATTCTCCATCCACATGGTGACGAGACGGCTGTCCTCGAACACGAACAGCATGGCGCTGTTGTCCCTGAGGTCGGTGCGGAACATCAATCCCCGCTCGCGCTCCTCGTCGGTATCGGCCACCTCCACCTGAAAGGGAACATCGCCCCTGGCGGTGTTGATCACCAGCGGCGCCGCATCGATGGGCAGATGCATCGGCTTCTGATCGGCGGCGGGCACGGCCGATGTGGCAAGGACCAGCGCAAGAAGGCCGATCAGCAAAGACCGGCACACGCGCAACAGCCTGTTCATGGGATGTCTTAGTGGGATGCCGGCAGCTGCGTGCCGATATCCGGGTGAATTTCCGAAGCCATCAGGCCCTTGTCACCATTGCCGAAGCGGACCAGCACCACCTGTCCCGGACGCAATTCGGTCAGGCCGAAGCGGCGCAGGGTTTCCATGTGGATAAAGATATCCTCGGTGCCTTCGCCGCGGGTAAGAAAGCCAAAGCCCTTGGTGCGGTTGAACCACTTGACCAGAACGCGCTCCAGTCCGCTCGACGGCGTGACGGTGACATGGGTGCGCACCGGCGGCAGTTCGGTCGGGTGAACGGCGGTGGAACTGTCCATCGAGAGCACGCGGAAGCACTGCATGCCGCGCTCGCCCTGCTTGACTTCGCACACGACACGCGCGCCTTCGAGCGCAGTCTGGAAGCCGTCGCGGCGCAGGCAGGTCACATGCAGCAGGATATCAGGCAGATCAGCATTGTCGGGGATCACAAAGCCATATCCCTTGGCGACATCGAACCATTTGATAGCGCCCGAAACCTCGATGAGGTCGAGGCCATCGGCTAATTGTTCATCATCGGGGGAATGCCGGGCTGATACTGGTCTGTCTGACATGAAGCGAGCCCCTCCTCTCCTGAAAGCAACCACTGATTCTCTGGAGTCAGAATAACACCTGTCCAATGGATGAGGGCAAGTATCATCTGGCTGTTTTTGTTGAAAAACAGGTGCAAATCTTGTGATGACCGGTTCAACCACCCGTTGTAAGCCTGTCAATTTGTGGCGTCATGAAAATAATGTTACCAAAAAGATGTAGGCGCCTAGCCCGGCGATCGCATGATCACCCCGGGGCAATGACACGATTGCCCGGGGCAATTGCACAATTGCCCGGGGCAGCCGTCCGGTTGCTGCCGCCTTTCATACACTGACGCACACATCAAGGGAAAACGATGCGCTATCTTCACACAATGGTCCGCGTCCGCGATATCGATGAATCGCTGGATTTCTACTGCAACAAATTCGGCCTTGAGGAAATTCGGCGTACGGAAAACGAAAAAGGCCGTTTCACGCTGATTTTCCTGGCCGCTCCCGACGACAAGGGCCGCGCCGTGGCCGAACGGGCGCCGGAACTGGAACTGACCTACAACTGGGACCCGGAAACCTATACGGGCGGGCGCAATTTCGGCCACCTCGCCTATGTCGTCGACAACATCTACGCCACCTGCCAGAAGTTGCAGGACAGCGGCGTCATCATCAACCGCCCGCCCCGCGACGGCAACATGGCCTTCGTCCGCTCGCCCGACGGCATTTCCATCGAAATCCTGCAGAAAGGCGTACCGCTGCCGCCGCAGGAACCCTGGCTGTCGATGCCGAATACCGGCAGCTGGTAATTTTTATGCCGATGTCATCGCCGCCGCCTGAGAGGCGGCGGTGATGGATCACTAGGAACATCCGTACGACTACCAATACCTTGCGCAAAGCATTTATTGTACGTACATTAAATGCAGATTGTCTGGGACGAACTGAAGCGGCTTGCCAATATCGAGAAACACGGTCTCGACTTTGCCGATTTGTCCTCCGAGTTTTTCGTCCATGCGGTTACGATGCCGGTCAATCGAGGCCGTTCCAAAGCCGTCGGGCGCCTGGCAGATGGAACAATCGTGGTGATTTTCCTTGCCCTTGGAACGGAGGCACTTTCGGTCATATCGATGCGCCCCGCCCGGAAAGATGAAAGGAAGCTGATCTGATGGCTGTCAAACGCGAATTGCAGAAGGCATTCCAACCGGGTCGCGGCTATACCAGGGAAGACTGGGATGCCGTCGACAGCCCCGAGCTGACCAAGGAAGAAATGCAACAGATGCGGCCGTTCAGGGAGGTGTTTCCCGAACTCGCCCGCGAAATCGACAAGGAGATCGCCGCGCGTGGCCGCCCGCCTCTCGCCGTGACCAAGACGCCGGTCACCCTGCGGCTAGACCCGGATGTCCTGGCAAAATTCAAGGCCACGGGCAAAGGCTGGCAGAGCCGCATCAACGACGCCCTCAAACAGGCCAAGGTGAAATAATCATCCGCCCGATGCGGATGGCAAAACACCTCCGTACGACTACCAATACCTTGCGCAATGCATTTAATGTACGTACATTAAATGCAGATTGTCTGGGATGAACCGAAGCGCCGACAGAACATAGCCAAGCACGGCTTGGATTTTGCCGACCTGCCTATTGAATTCTTCCTGACGGCATATGTCGGATCGGCAAGGAACAGCCGGTTCAAAGCCGTTGGCGCATTCAACGGGCAGCTTGTCATCGCCGTGCTGTTTCGCCCGCTGGGCTCGGAAGCCCTGTCGATTGTCTCCATGCGCCCCGCCAGCCGGAAGGAAAGGAGCCTATGATGAACAGCAAATTCAAACACCTGCTCCCCCTAAGCGATGAGGAGGAAGCCCGAATACAGCGGGGAATTGCCGAAGATCCGGACAATCCCGAACTGACCGACGACGAAATCCAACAGATGCGGCCGTTCAGGGAGGTGTTTCCCGAACTCGCCCGCGAAATCGACAAGGAGATCGCCGCGCGTGGCCGCCCGCCTCTGGCCGTGACCAAGACGTCGGTCACGCTGCGGCTCGACCCGGATGTTCTGGCAAAATTCAAGGCCACGGGCAAAGGCTGGCAGAGCCGCATCAACGACGCCCTCAAACAGGCCAAGGTGAAATAATCATCCGCCCGCTACGCACGGCTTCAAACCGGCTCCTGGCGTACAGCGTCCAGCACCGCACTGATCGCGGCAATCCGCTCATCGTGGATATCGGACGCGGCCATGCACAGCACTTCGACAAGGTTCTTGACTTCAATCAGCAGATTGCTGGCATCCACCAGCTGGGTTGATCGATTGCTCATGAGGGAGTCTCGCTATCATATAAATCCAAAAATTGTTATTTTATCAACCATACTTAAGTTATTATCAATTATCCACCGCGTCAAGCTCGCTTGTTAAAAAATCAATTACAGAATACAAAAAACCATGATTACTCCTGAGCAAATACGCGGCGCACGGGCGATGCTGGGACTGACCCAGGCGGAGCTCGCAACGCTGGCTGGCATGTCGACAACCGGCCTCAACAATATCGAGCGCGGTCTGGCCGACCCCAAGGCGTCCACCTTGCGGGCTATTCAAGCGGCGCTTGAAGCCAAGTCCGTGGTTTTTCTCGGCGATGGGCAAAACATCGATGGCGGGCCGGGTATCCGGCTGCGGCGGGAATAAGTTCCCTCATACCATCGTCTATATTGCTGCCAGCCCGGGGCTATGGAACAATCACAAGTGGACCAGATCGGGAGCGTGCATTGCTGACGACGGGAAACCAGCTTCGCGCGGCACGCGCTCTTGTGGATATGGACCAGACAACCCTCGCAAAGGGCGCAGGCCTGAACATCAATACGATAAGCGCCATGGAGAAGAAGGGGCCTGCTGTACTCACAAGCGGCCTCGACAAGATACGGGCTGTCATGCGCGTACTTGAGGAAGCGGGCGTGGAATTTCTCAATCATGGCCAGCCGGGCGTACGACTCCGGAAGGACTGAGGGTCAACACCTCGTGGAGAAAAAGCCTTTAACCGCCGATCAATGCAGGGCTGCACGCGCGCTCACCAATATGTCCCAGGAGGATCTGGCCAAGGCTGCGCGGGTGGGCCTGTCCACCGTCCGCAATTTCGAAACCGGCAAGTCAACGCCGGTGACCAACAATCTGCAAGCCATCATACAGGTGCTTGAGGCACGGGTTTCCTTCCTCGCCGATGGCCAGACCGTCGACGGCGGGCCCGGTGTCAGGCTGAAATAGAGTGACAATCTCCCCCGCACAGTGCCGTGCTGCACGCGCCCTGATTGGCTGGTCGCAATCCAAGCTTGCGGACGTGGCAAAGGTTGCGCCGGCGACCATTGCAACCTTCGAAACCGGCAAACGCATCCCCTATGACCGGACGCTTGACGATCTCAAGGACGCCTTGACGGCGGCTGGGGTGGTCTTTCTCGACAAGGGCACTGAGCGCGCCGGCGGCGCCGGTGTCCGGCTGGCGGATTAGCGCGATACACTTCTGCACCTAAAACAGTTTGCCAAATGGAAAACTTTTGACTATAGTTCTCCATATGGAAAACTATCAGATATCGCTGGATGCCGCCTTTCACGCCCTCGCCGACCCCACCCGCCGGGCCGTGGTCAGCCGCCTGACCCGGGGCCCCGCCCCGGTCAAGGAACTGGCGGAACCCTTTGCCATGGGATTGCCGTCCTTCATGAAGCACCTGCGGGTGCTTGAGGCCGACGGGCTGATCCATTCCAGAAAGATCGGCCGCGTGCGCACCTGCTGGGTGGATACCGAAAGGCTCGCGGCCGCCGAAACCTGGCTCGCCGAGCAGCGGGCCCTCTGGCAGGGCCGGGCGGACCGGCTGGCCGATTATGTTGAAACCCAGATGCACGGGAGTGTTGAAGATGCCGGTTGACCCATCCGAACTGACCATTGCGCGTTTCATCAAGGCGCCGCCCGCCCTCGTCTGGCAGGCCTGGAGCACGCCGGAGCATCTGGCGAAATGGTGGATCCCCGCCCCCATCGAATGCAAGGTGGTCCAGCTTGACCTTCACCCCGGCGGCGCGTTCGAGACGCGCATGCGCGAGGACGGCGGCGATTTCCAGCCGCACGTCGATGGCTGTTTCCTGGAGATCGTGCCGGAAGCGAAACTGGTGTTCACCACGGTCATGACCGGCGGCTGGAAACCGGCCGAACCCTGGCTGGCCCTGACCGCGATCATCACCTTCGCGGCCGAGGGCAGCGGCACCCGCTACGCCTCGCGCGTCCTGCACAAGGACACCGCCGATGCCCGCAAGCATGAGGAAATGGGATTTGACGAGGGCTGGGGCACCGCCATCGGCCAGCTGGCAGCCGTCGTCCAACACTTGGCCTGAACTAATTGCTCGTCCCGGCCCTCGCCTTCAACTCCCCGGCATAGTCGAGCACCATTTTCCGCCGCTCGGGCGTACCGGGATGGGTTTGCAGCATGCTGGTGGGGCTGTGGTCGTCGAGCTTGTCCTCCACCAGCGCGAAGAAGCGGGCAATGGCGGCGGGGTCAAAACCAGCCTTCTGCATCAGTTCGACGCTGTGCCGGTCGGCCGCGCTTTCGTCGGCGCGTGAGTAGGACAAGGCCAGCAGACCGCCGCCCTGCACCAGCACGTCATGGGTGCTGCCGCCGATATCGCCGCCGATCAGCATGATCAGCCCGGCAACCCCGGCGGCGCGGTAGAGCTGGCGCAGGCTGTGTTTCAGCTCCACATGGCCGATCTCGTGGGCAAGCACGCCGAGCAGCATGTCCGTGTCGCCAGCCGCCAGCCTGACCAGCTGGTCGGTGATGACGACCGTGCCATCCGGCAAGGCGAAGGCATTGGGGCCGATGATGCCGCCGTCGCGAAAATTCAGGTTGAAGCCGCCAGCACCGAGGCTGGATTTGGCCGCGAGCTTGCCGAAGCCCTCATTCAGCTTGACCTTGTCGGCATCCGGCAAAGTGCTGGGCGAGAAAACCGTGGTGTCGAGCGTTTGCAGCGTCCCTTTCGACATGAGGGCGGGGACAACCGGCGGCGTGACCACCACGGCGACTTCAACCAGCGCGGGCACGGCAAAGCGGTAGATCGAGAAGGCGAAGACAAAGGTCAGGAGGACGAGCACCAGCAGCCGCGGATGGAACCGCTCCAGCCGGTGCACCCACCCGGCGCTGCGCCCCTGCTGCGCCGCCACCAGCGCATCGATGGCGTCATTGTCCATCGTCTCGAAGCTGGTCCTGTCGGGATAGGTCAGGCGCCGCGGTATCGATCCGACACGGTCGCTGATGCCGATCTGATCGAAGGCGGCGGCGGACAGGACCGTTCCATCCACGGCAACGACCGATACGGCATCGTCGGCGAAAACCAGACTGGCTCCCCGGCCCGCGCTCGATCCTTCGCGGTACCAGAGGCCTGTCGTCAGTTTTCCCATGTCAGAAGCCAAAGTCGATACCTTCGATATCCATGAATTCCGAACCGACAGCCGAACCGCTGTCCTTGATATCCGAGAAAATCTCGCCGACATCGCCGTCAAAGACAATGGCCGTGTAGTCCGCATGAAAACGCGCCAGCCGGACGGCAGCCCAGGGCCGCATCAGCCCGAGGGTGACGATGGTGACAACCAGATTGGTAATCATCACCCAGGCATAGGTCCAGCGCGGCATGTCGGAATAGAGATAGTGCCTGTCATCGAATGTCGTGGCACTCACACCGGCGTTGCGTATGCCGGCGGAATAGAGCAGTCCCGTGACGGCATAGATCAGCAGCACGGGCACGAACAGAAGATATATGAGCAGAATGAATGCCACTTCGCCGCTCGAAGCCTCCGCCTTCATTGCCGCAAGCCCGGCCGATGCGCCGGCGATCAGGATTCCGAAAAGAAAAAGCCCGGCAACCGTGAGTATGGCAGGTAAAACCCAGACGCGATAAAGCGCGCCGATCGTCGGGTCCGGCGAAAACACCTTGCCGCCATAGCGCAGGTTGCCGAGCGTGTAGCGCAAGGTCCACCGGCTGGCGACGGGCGCGAGCAGGCCGAAGGAAATCCCCGCCACAAGGCTGCTGAGGAAGAAAGCCCTGACCGCACCCCAGTAACCGCCGGTGAAATCGAAGCGCACATTGCGGTAGCTGGTGACGCGTGCGCTGAAACGCAGGCCGCGCGCGATCAGCCAGGGGATCGCGGCGATGAACACCAGGCCGAGCAGCCCGCCGAGGAGCGGCGAAAACCGGAGCAGTATATTGTAGAGGATGAGATAGCCGACGACGAGGATGCGCCCGATCAGAATCTGCTTCGGCCGGGCGTGATAATCGAACCGGCCATCGGCCAGTTTGGTATTGCCGTAGAAATAGCGATTGCGCCGCACCTTTGCCCAGGCGGAATAGATGCCGAGCGTCACAATCGTCAGCAATACATTGACGATCCAGATGCCGAAATATTCCTTGGCGGTGCCGGAGAACGAAAACCGGTGACCGGTATATTCAGCCGGACGGCCGAACCGTGGTTGTGGCGAGCCTTCCATGTTTCCCCCGAAACAGTTTTGTCCGACAGGACTCCAGGAACAGGCTTAGCCCGACTTGGGACGGGATGGCAATCACGCGGCCGGAATTTCGCCGCGACGGACGTTTGATATCGCCGACAAACCGCTTTCGCAGGCCGGTTTGTCCTGATATCAGAAATGTCACAATGAGGAGGATGCCATGAAGGATGTGCTGATCGAGCTGGAGCGCCGCAGGACCATTGCGCGGGAGGGCGGCGGCAAGACGCGGATCGAGGCCCAGCACAAGCGCGGCAAGCTGACGGCGCGCGAGCGCATCGACATTTTCCTCGACGAAGGCTCGTTCGAGGAGTTCGACATGTTCGTCGAACACCGCTCGACCGATTTCGGCATGGAAGAGACAAAATTTGCCGGCGATGGCGTCGTGACCGGCTGGGGCACCATCAACGGGCGCACGGTTTTCGTCTTCGCCAAGGATTTTACCGTGTTCGGCGGCTCGCTCTCCGAGGCGCATGCGGAAAAGGTGCAGAAAATCCAGGACATGGCCCTGCGCAACCGCGCGCCGGTCATCGGGCTTTACGATGCGGGCGGCGCGCGCATCCAGGAAGGCGTGGCGGCGCTCGGCGGCTATGCGGAAATCTTTCAGCGCAACGTGCTTGCGTCAGGCGTCATCCCGCAGATTTCGGTGATCATGGGACCGTGTGCGGGCGGCGACGTCTATTCCCCCGCCATGACGGATTTCATCTTCATGGTGCGCGACACGTCCTACATGTTCGTCACCGGGCCGGATGTGGTGAAGACCGTGACCAATGAAACGGTGACGGCCGAGCAGCTGGGCGGCGCGTCGATCCACACCACCAAATCGTCGATTGCCGATGGCGCCTATGACAATGACGTGGCGGCGCTGTTGCAGATGCGCCGCCTGATTGATTTTCTCCCGGCATCCAACACCGCCGATATTCCCGAGATCGAATGTTTCCAGGACACGGACGAGCCGGATTACTCGCTCGACCGGCTGGTGCCGGACAATGCCAACAAGCCCTACGACATCAAGGAACTGATCCGCAAAACCGTCGATGAGGCGGATTTTTTCGAGATCCAGGAAAGTTTTGCCAAAAACATCGTCGTCGGCTTCGGCCGCGTCGAGGGCCGCACCGTCGGCATCGTCGGCAACCAGCCGATGGTTCTGGCCGGGGTGCTGGACAGCGATGCCTCGCGCAAGGCGGCGCGCTTCGTCCGCTTCTGCGACTGCTTCAACATTCCCATCGTCACGTTCGTCGACGTGCCGGGCTTTCTCCCCGGCACAGCGCAGGAATATGGCGGCCTGATCAAGCATGGCGCCAAGCTCTTGTTCGCCTATGCGGAGGCAACGGTGCCGAAGATCACCATCATCACGCGCAAGGCCTATGGCGGCGCCTATGACGTGATGGCCTCCAAGCATCTGCGCGGCGACATCAATTATGCCTGGCCGTCGGCGCAGATCGCGGTGATGGGTGCCAAGGGCGCGGTGGAAATCATCTACCGCAAGGATATTGGCGATGCGGAGAAAATCGCGGCGCACACGAAGCGCTACGAGGACCGGTTCCTGTCGCCGTTCGTGGCGGCCGAGCGTGGGTACATTGATGAGGTGATCATGCCCCATTCCACGCGCAAGCGGGTTTCACGGGCACTGCGCATGCTGCGCAACAAGGATCTCGAAAATCCCTGGAAGAAACATGACAATATCCCGCTCTAGGGCGGGATATCGGTATTCAAGACAGAAAGAATATCGGGGAATTAACGGCGGAAGCTGAAGCCGCCGCTGGATTCGCGAAGGATCTGCGAAATGGTGCGCTTGTCACATGGCTCTGCCAATTTGGCGGCGGCCTTGACCATTGTTGCGCTCGACTTCACGCCGACCTTCGGCAGTTTGATGACACGTGCTTCAGACGGCGACGACGTTTCTTTATTTATTGTTAGCATTGTTCACACCTCTAGTTAAACTACTCTCGCCAAGAGAATAATCCTGTTTCAGCATGCGTCTGTATTTCGGATGCATTGTGACATTAAGAAAATTCAAACGATTTAACAAATCACTATTTGTATCCGATTTTGACTCTCGTTTGAATAAAACCAACAAATCGTAAAAAGGTTCCCCGTCCGTAAATATCACGTAAATATTACACTATGAAACAACAGTAAAAGGCCGTTTCGGCCGGGATGATCCCGCTCTTATGGTTAACGCAACCGGCATGGCGGAGGCTCAGTGCGTGGTTGTGGTGCGTGGTTCGACAAGCTCACCATGAGGAAGGCCGTGGATTGCAGGGAGCGATATTCTGCAGCGCCCGCGATTGGCATTGCAGCCCAACCACATCCCTCATGGTGAGCTTGTCGAACCACGCATCAAGGGCTTTGCAACCGGGGTGATCGTGTGGCGGCTTAAATGGACTCGATGCCGACCTTGCGCTGGATCTGGTCAATCGTCTCCTTGACGAAGAAGGTCAGGCCAGCGGTTACGGTCACGATGTGCGTTCCCGTCCCGTAAGGGTTGAACGATACGACATGGGCAAAGTTGAGTGTGATGAGATCGCCGTTGACGTCGGTCAGTTTGATCCACATGGCTGTCTTCCCTCCCAGTTTGACTGCACAGCGGCTTCAACAGACACGCTGTGCCGTCAGGGAAGCAGGTTTCCCGGCATCAGGCAATTCGATTAACGGCATTGCCGGAGATTCTTGCCGACTATGGTTTCCGGCGATAGTGATAGCTGTGCAGTTCGCGGTCAAAACCCAGCGAGGCATAGAGCGCCCGCGCCGGCTGATTGTCGGTGAGAACCTGCAGGCAGGCACCCTCGGCGCCTTCGTCCCGCGCCCAGTCGAGCAAGGTTCCAACCGCCCGCTGGCCATAGCCGCGTTTGCGGTGATCCGCATCGGTGGCGACGGATTCCAGCACCAGCAGGCCGTTGCTGATGGCACCATAGGCCTTCGCGACGATCCGGCCATCCATGGTGACGGAGGCAAAGGCCTTTGGCACGACGATGGAGGCGATCATATCGGTGAAAACCGCCTGTTCGGCGTCCGACCAGCCGGAGATGCGCTTGCCGTCACGTGACCAGCCCGGCGTCATCTCGCGTGACAGTTCGGCGGCAGCAGCGCCGACTGGGCGATGGCGGCGCAGGTCGCAATGCAGAACCGTGCTGCCGCCCTCGAAACGGTAACCGCGCTCGACCAGATGCGACTCCATTTCATCGGCGATGGTCGGAACCCGGAAAATGAAGTCGCGGCCGAGCGCGCCATAGAGTTTTTCCGCCGCATCGATCACGCCGGCAGGTTCGGCGCGCGGTCCGCGCAAAGGGTTGACCGAGTTGGTGCGGCGAACGCCGCCGCCGGAAAACCGCAGCAGCCAGCCGCCATGCAGAACCTGCCGCGGCGACGGCCACGCATTGAAACATGCTTCCTCGACACGCCAGTTCAGATCATCCATCACTGCTTTCTCCTAAACCGCCTGCCCTGCCACCCAGCCGGATGACCAGGCCCACTGAAAATTGTAGCCGCCGAGCCAGCCCGTCACGTCGACCACTTCACCGATGAAGTAGAGGCCTTTGACGGATTTGGCTTCCATCGTCTTCTGGTCGAGCCCATCCGTGTCGACACCGCCCAGCGTGACTTCCGCCGTGCGGTAGCCTTCGGACCCGGCGGGCTTGACCTGCCATTCATTGATGGCCTTCTCGACGCCGAGCAACTGCTTGTCGGAGACATCGGCGAGATGGCTGTGGATGCCGCTGTTTTCGGCGATCAGCTGCGCCAGCCGCTTCGGCAGAAGCTCCGACAGGGCTGTCTGCAGCGCCTGCCGCCCATTGCGCGCGCGGGCGGCGCGCAGCGCGTCAAGAATTTTGACACCCGGCAGCATGGCGACGCTGATCGTGTCGCCTTCGCGCCAATAGGACGAAATCTGCAGGATCGACGGGCCGCTGAGACCGCGATGGGTGAAGAGCATGGCTTCGGCAAATTTTGTCTTGCCGTGGCTGATGACGGCATCGACGGAAATACCGGACAGGGGTTTCAGCGGCGCCAGCGTGTTGTCATCGAAGGTCAGCGGCACCAGCGCCGGGCGGATGTCGGTCAGCGCCAGGCCGAACTGCCTGGCAACATCATAGCCAAAGCCGGTTGCGCCCATTTTGGGAATGGACTTGCCGCCACAGGCGACCACCAGCGAGGTACAGCGCACGCGCTCGCCGGACAGTGCAACGGTATAGCCGCCCGCCGTCGCCTCGATGGACTCGACCGCCGTCTGCAACCGCAGCTCGACATTGGCCTGCTTCATCTCCGTGACAAGCAAATCGATGATCTGCTTGGCCGAACCATCGCAGAACAGCTGGCCCAGCGTCTTTTCATGCCAGGCGATCCCATAGCGGTCGACCAGCGCGATGAAATGGCGCTGGGTATAGCGGCGCAGCGCAGAAATGCAGAAATGCGGGTTTCTGCTGATGTAGTTCTGCGGGGCGGCGTTGAGATTGGTGAAATTGCAACGCCCGCCGCCGGAAATGCGGATCTTGTCGCCCGGCGCCCTGGCGTGATCGACAATGAGAACCGAGCGGCCGCGCTTGCCCGCCTCGACAGCGCACATCATGCCCGCAGCGCCCGCGCCGATGATGAGAACGTCCACCTGCTTCATCATGGCGACGGCAGCAGTTCATCGGTGCGGCCGGTCGCCCAATAGGCGAAAAGCCCGACCCATTCCTTCAGGACAATCGTCAGGTTCTGCAGGGAATCGATCGGGTTGTCCTGGGCAAATCCGGGATATTCGATGCCGGAGGTGCGGTAATCGGCAGGCCACGGCACCACATCAAAACCCGCCTTGCGGAACAGCCCGACCGACCGGGGCATGTGGAAGGCGGACGTGACGAGCAGCCACGTCTCGCCGGGTTTGATGTCGAGCAGCTTTTTGGTGAACTGGGCATTCTCGTAGGTGTTGCGCGATTCATTCTCGAGAACCAGCCGGTCGGCGGCAACGCCGAGCGCCGTCAACAGGCGCGGCGCCGTGGCCGCATCGCCCTCGCCCTCCAGCACCAGCGTGCCGCCGCCGCCGGTAACCACGACCTTTGCCTCGGGGTAACGCCGCGCCAGCACCGCCGTTTCAACGAAGCGGTCACCGCTGGCATTGAGCTCGTAGCCGCCGCGCACCAGATTGACCCCGCCTTCAAAACCGCCGCCAAGGACGATGATGCCATCGACATGCGACGGTGCGGGCGACGGGCGCTGGAACCGGTCTTCCAGCGGATGCATGAGAAGCGCGCCCAGCGAACTCCAGACGGCCAGCCCCAGGATCAGAAATGCCCCGGCGGATGCGGTCATCGCCATGCGCCGCCAGGAGAACCACACGGCAAAAAATGCGAGGCCCATCAGCAGAATGGAAAAATTCAGGGGTTGAGCAACGAACCAGAACACCTTGGAAACAAAGAAAAACATTGAAAGTTCCTACGTCAGGTTCGCCAGCATTTTGACCTTCTCGATCTTGCGTTCGAGGCTCTCCGACCATTCGAGGCTCCGGTGCACGATTTCAAAGCCCTCACGCTCATACAGGCGTATGGCACCCGCATTGCGCGCATGGGATTCAAGCCGGGCGGTTGCATATCCCGCCGCGGCAATGTCGGCTTTCAGCGCCTTGAGCAGGAGCGAACCGATGCCCTGCCCCTGATGGCCGGGATCGACCCACATATCCGAGATGTAGTCATCGTTCTTTTCGCGCGCGCCCCAGCCGAGAATGACACCATCCACCTCGGCAACCAGCACGCGGGCAAAATGTTCCTCGGCAAAGGCTTGGTAGGCACGCTCGACATGCGCGCGCATGCCGGGCAGTTCCGGTTCGAACGAGAAAATATTCGATGCCCAGGCCCGTGAGCCGACCGCGGCCAGTGCCGCGATGTCGGCTTGCGTGGCAGGCCTGATTACCACCATTTCGGCGCGTTGAACCTGCCTGCGGCCTGTTCGATGACATAGGCGGTCTGGAACAGGGTTTCCTCGTCGAACGGGCGTCCGATCAGCTGCAGGCCAAGCGGCAGGCCCCGGCTGTCCAGTCCGGCAGGCACGGCGATGCCGGGAAGCCCCGCCATGTTGACCGTGACCGTGAAAATGTCGTTCAGGTACATTTTCACCGGATCGGACGCCAGATCCTGATCGGCGATGCCGAAGGCTGCCGACGGGGTTGCGGGTGTCAAGATCGCATCGACACCGGCATGGAAGACGTCCTCGAAATCCTTCTTGATCAGGGTGCGCACCTTTTGCGCCTGCAGGTAATAGGCGTCGTAATAACCGGCTGACAGCACATAGGTGCCGATCATGATGCGGCGCTTGACCTCGTCGCCGAAACCACTGGCGCGGGTCCTTTCATACATGTCGACAATGTCCTTGCCCGGCACGCGCAGGCCGTAACGCACGCCGTCATAGCGGGCAAGGTTCGACGAGGCTTCCGCCGGGGCCACGATGTAATAGGCCGGCAGCGCGTATTTCGTGTGCGGCAGGGAGATATCGACGATGGATGCACCGGCGTCCTTCAGCCAGGCAATGCCCTGCTGCCACAGCTTTTCGATCTCTTCCGGCATGCCCTCGACACGGTATTCCTTGGGAATGCCGATCTTGAGGCCGGTCAGCGGCTTGCCGATGATGGATTCGTAATCGGGAACGGCGATATCGACCGATGTCGTGTCCTTGGTATCGACCGAGGCCATGGATTTGAGCAGGATCGCCGCATCGCGCACGTCGCGGGCAATCGGTCCGGCCTGATCCAGCGACGAGGCAAAGGCGACAATGCCCCAGCGCGAGCAGCGGCCATAGGTCGGCTTGATGCCAACGGTACCGGTGAAGGCGGCGGGCTGGCGGATGGAACCGCCGGTATCGGTGGCCGTCGCACCGGCGCACAGGCGGGCTGCGACCGCAGCGGCCGAGCCGCCGGACGAACCGCCGGGCACCAGATCGGCATTGGAGCCGTTGGCGCGCCACGGGTTTTTCACCGGACCGTAATAGGAGCTTTCGTTGGATGACCCCATGGCGAACTCATCCATGTTGAGCTTGCCGAGCATCACGGCGCCATCGGCCCACAGGTTGGAGGTGACGGTGGATTCATAATGCGGCTTGAAGCCGTCGAGAATATGCGAACAGGCCTGCGTGTGGATGCCTTCGGTGCCGAACAGGTCCTTGATACCCAGCGGTATGCCTTCCAGCGCCCCCGCCTTGCCTGCAGCCAGACGGGCATCGGATGCTTTGGCCATGTCAAGCGCCTTCTCCGGCGTGACGGCGATATAGGCGTTCAGGGCCCCGTTCGCGGTCTCGATTGCCTTGAGATAGGCACTGGTCAGCTCAGTGGCGGTGATCGCCCTGGCTTTCAGCTGGTCGCGCGCCTCGGCAATGGTGAGAGCGGTCAGATCGGTCATATCAAGTCCTGTTTATTGGGCTGGCGCGAGGGCGAGCCGCTTTTCGTAAAATGCACTGTGTTCCGAATCCGGATAATCGAGGAGCGCACCGCAGCGGGTGAAGCCGGAACGCTCATACAGCCGCCATGCCGCGTCAAATCCGGGACCGACGCCCGTCTCCAGCACCAGCCGGGACATGCCCTTGTCGCGGGCGAGCCCGGTTATGGCCTCGAGCAGGATCGAACCGACGCGTTTGCCGCGCACGGACGGCAGGGTGAACATGCGCTTGATCTTGCCGGTTTCCGCGTCATGCTGCTTGAGCGCACCGCAGCCCACCGCCCGCCCGGTTTCGTCGCGGGCGATGAACACCGTGGTGTCGTCGCCCGCCATCTCTTCCACCGTCATCTTGAACTGGAATTCGACCGGCGACAGCGGCAGAAGATGCGCATTCAGCGCATCCACAAGGGCGCGGACGTCATCCTGCAGGGGCGTTTCGATGGCGACCGTGATCGTCATGGCTGCGCCTTACTCCACCACTTTCGGAACGACGAAGAAATTCTCTTCGGTGACGGGCGCATTGGCAACGATATCGGCCGCCTTGCCGCCGTCATTGACCACGTCCCGGCGCTTTTTCATGGCCATGGGCGTGACCGATGTCATGGGCTCGACACCCGCCACATCGACTTCGTTCAGCTGTTCGACGAAACCGAGGATGGCATTCAGTTCGCCGGTCATGCGGGTTGCATCATCCTCACTCACGGCAATACGGGCAAGACGCGCAACGCGTTTGACGGTGGAAATATCGACAGACATTGGGATTCCCGAAAATTCAATTCTTGATCAAGCAGCTATAGTGTCCGTTGCGGGCAAGCGCAACGGACAAGTCGGCATGCCGGGCGCCGATTACTGCGCCTTGTCCGCCTGCGCATCCGGATTGTCTTCTTCATCGTCGGGTGCAGGCACATCAATGACATCCTCGCTGCCGGGTTCGACAACCGGGTCCGGACCTTTCACGGGATTGCCATTGATCGCAACGGAACCGTCGGCCTGCTGATCGACGACCCACCGGATCCGTCCGCCGTCGACTTCCGTGCCGAAATCCTTCGCCAGCTTGACGAAGGTGATGTAATTCTGGATTTCGGCGTCGGTTTCCGCCGCCTTGTTCAGGCGCTCGACAACCTTGTCGAAACCGGCCATTTCCCAGGTGGTGTGGCTGGCGGGCTTCAGGCCGGCAAAGGTCATCTCGCCTTCGACCGTCAGTTCCGCATCGGCGGTACGCACCAGGCTCTTCGAAATCACCAGCTTGGGCGGCGCAACCAGGAACTGTGCGGCGGTTGCCGCTTCAAACTCCTCGGAGAGAACCTTGTCGCGGTTCAGGTCCATATCGTCGATGGCGCCCTTGACGACCGTATCAAGATCGACACCGGCAGTCCCGATCACCAGTTCCACATCGGTCGGAAGGAAAGGCACACCCCATTCGGGGATCGGAAGGGCCGGATATTTCAGGCCGTTGGTGCGCATGGCGTAGTGATAGGCGCCATCCTTGCTGATGCCGTCGAGGTTGGTTTCCTGCGAAATGTTCTGGGCGGCGAAATTGCCCAGCGGCGTTTCAACGTTGAAGTCCTTGAAATGATACTCGCCCTTGAGCTTGTCCCAGAGCGGCAGGGCCGCCCGCAGCTTCAGCTTGAGCTCGTCCTGTCCGGCCTTGTTGAGCTTCTTCTCGTCCATATGGGCGATGACGAATGCCCACAGGTCCAGCAGCTCCCGGTTGCGGAAGCCCTTGCCCTCGGCAACGCTGCCGAGTTCGCCGCTGCGCAGCGTCACCTTCACCGGTTCACCGGCAGCCGGCGTTTCGGTCTTGGCTGCTTCGCCCTCTTCGGTGGCCGCATCAGGCGTGGGGAGCTTCGTGACGATCGTTTCGCTGAAATTTGCGAGGGATTGCGTCATATCGATATCGATGCCGCCCGATGCAGCGGCCTTGGCAAGCATCTGCCCTTTTGCCCCGCTGGCGCTGGCGTCGATATCCTGTTCCGCCGACTTCAGCGACAGCTTGAACGCATCATAGGCGAAGGTCGAGGTCGAGAACGTGCCGATCTTCGGATCGAACAATCCGGTCCAGCTGCCGCCATCGACCGACCAATGGAACGACTCAGGGCCCTTGGGCCCGCTCACGTCGAAGGCCGCCGCAGGTATGTTGCCCGAGGACACATTCCATGTTCCGTCGGCCAGCGGCTTGGTCAGGATGCTGTAATCCCCCAGGCTGCCCTTCAGCAGGTCCTGCTTCGGCATGGTTTTGAGGAAAGCATCGGTGCTGAAGGTAACGCGGTAGCCGTCGGCCTCGGGCGTTACCTTGAGAATGCCGTTGCTGAGTGCGGTCTTGCCGACATATTTCGACAGGGTATTGGCAAGCTCATCGGCGCCCTTGGCATCGATTGTCTGGGCGAAAGCCGGTGTCGACAACGCCATGACGCAGGAAATCAGGAATAGTTTACGCACAATACCTCCAATAGCTCAGCCTATCGTCGTGGTGACGACCAAAATCACAACGGCTTTAGCAACCCAAACTCAAACCGTAAACTGATCATTTGTCCCGGCGACAAAGACCTGCGTCTTGCTGCCTTCCATCGCCGCGACAAATTTGTCGGCGGTCTGGTCGATGATCGGGAACGAGCCGTAATGGCATGGGATCGCCCTGGCGAATTTGAAATAGCGCTGCGTTGCCAACGCGGCGACGGCACCACCCATGGTGAAGCGGTCGCCGATCGGCACGATGCCGATCTCCGGCTGGTGCAGTTCGTTGACCAGCGCCATGTCGGAGAAGATATCCGTATCGCCCATGTGATAGAGCGTCGGCTCATTGTCGAAATGCAGGACGACGCCATTGGCCGAACCCAGCGAATGCGACACGCCATCTTCGGTGATCTGTGCCGAGGAATGCAGCGCGTTGACATAGGTCACGGTGAAGCCATTGTGCGATACGGTCCCGCCGGTATTGGTTGGATCGACGCGGGCGACACCGCGATTGTTGAGCCAGGTCACCAGATCGGCATTGCCGATCACCACCGCACCCGTATCCTTGGCAATGGCGGCGGTATCGCCGACATGATCGCCGTGACCGTGCGTCAGGATGATGTGGGTGGCGCCGCGTGTCGCTTCCTTCGGGTCAACGCCGCGCGCACCCGGATTGCCGTTGAGGAAAGGGTCAATCAGAATCGTGCTCTGGGCGATTTCAATGCGAAAGGCCGAATGGCCAAGCCAGGTAATCTTCATGGGGTTTTCCCTTCCATTGTCAGTCTTTGCTCGCCACAACCGTCTATTGCAGCTATGTGACATTCATTCGAATTACAACGGCGAATTACAACGGCCTTTCGCCGGCCAATTCAAGTGCAGGAAACACCCTTGACGGTTCTGACCATTGAACAGCTCGAAGATCACGTCGCCGACGGCCAGACCGTCGCGGGGCTCGACCTGGGCACGAAAACCATCGGCATCGCCATTTCGGACCGGGGTTTTTCCTTTGCCAATCCGCGCCCGGTGCTCAAGCGCAGCAAGTTCACCCACGACGCGCAGGATCTGCTGAAGGCGCTGAAAAGCGACAATGTCGGCGCCATCGTCATTGGCCTGCCGGTCAATATGGACGGCAGCGAAGGCCCGCGCGTGCAAGCCACCCGCGCCTTCGTGCGCAACATGGAAAAGCTGACCGACCTGCCCTTCGTCTACTGGGACGAGCGTCTATCGACGGTTGCGGCGGAACGCGCGCTGATCGGCATGGATGTATCACGGCAAAAACGCGCCGAGCGGATTGATTCCGCTGCGGCGGCGTTCATCCTGCAAGGGGCATTGGACCGCCTGCAGAGCCTGCGTCAGAACGCAGACGGCAATTCCTTCGAATAGGCCAGCGCCGTATTGGCCGATGCCGCGGCGGCGGCACGGTTTGCCCGCCACACCTTGACCCAGGCGATGATCTGCTTGCGGCGGCGGAAGGCGATCAGGCAGAAAACCAGCCCCGTATCGACGATGCAGGCACGGGCGACCAGCGGCGGAATGCTGTCCGGCGCGATCCCGAGAATATTGCCGTAAATGGTGAAGACCAGATCGTGCATTTCACGGCTGAAGAAGTACATCCCCATGCTCAGATCGTAGTACGACAGAAAATACCAACCCCACAGAAAGCTTAACGGGCCTGCCCAGAATATCAGGAAGCTGCGCATTCATTTCTCCTAGCGGGGAAGTTGGTGGCGGTTTGTGTAACCCCGTGAAATCACGAGGTATTTTCGAATCACATTGATATCTGCTAAGAGTTTAGGCGCAACGTAAACCGTTTGTTAAGGTTAATTTAAAAAAATTTTATTAAAATTGAAGGTATTAGCCGGAGCACTTTTCGGCCCTGCGAGAGGGCCGATCAGCGGCCGATGCGCAGATTTGACAAAAGCGGTGTGAAGGCGCGTCGAAAAACAGCGGCCACTGTGCGTTATGCGTGGTTCGACAAGCTCACCATGAGGGAGGGTGAGGATTGCAGGGAGCCTTATCCCGCAATGTTTCCGATTAGCATTGCAGCCAAACCACTTCCCTCATGGTGAGCTTGTCGAACCACGCGCAACGGCTATGCCGGCAGAAACGGCGCTCAGTTGGCTGGGGGATAGAGCGAGTTGACGATGCTCTTGGCGTTGTGACGGGCATCAAGCATGCCGTAGGTGGTGCGCCACTGCCCGCCGAGGCGGGTTTCGATGAACGCATCGGCGATATCTTCCGAGTGCAGGTGCCGCAGTTCCGCACCCGCAGCGGCCAGCGCCAGCTGCTCAGTCAGGATGCGCGCAGCGCCCTCGTCGTTTTCCGCAACACGCATGGCGGCGCGCAGCACCTCGACCGTACCCTGCCCGCCGCGCCCGAGCTGGGCGCCGATCCAGTTCAGCACCTCGTCGAACAGCTGCGGCCCGCGCTTGAGAACGCGCAGCACGTCCAGCGCCATGACATTGCCGGAACCTTCCCAGATGGCATTGACCGGGGCTTCGCGGTAATGGCGGGCCAGATTGCCCTCCTCGATGTAGCCATTGCCGCCGAGGCATTCCATCGCCTCGTACAGCAAGGCGGGCGCGATCTTGGCAACCCAGTATTTCACCACAGGGGTCATCACCCGGGCGAAGGCCGCCTCACCGCGATTCTGTGCCGCATTGTCGAAGGCGCGGGCCAGCCGGAAGGTCAGCGCCGTCGCGCCGGCCACATCCAGCGCCATGTCGGCCATGACCCGCAGCATCAGCGGCTTGTCGAACAGCGGCCCGTCAAACACGATGCGATGGCGCGCATGGTGCACCGCCTCGGCGAGACCGGCGCGCATCATCCCGGCCGAGGCGATGGCACAGTCCAGCCGCGTCAGCGTCACCATGTCGATGATGGTTTTGACACCGTCGCCCGGACCGCCGACCATCTGGCCCAGCGCATTGTCGAATTCGACTTCGGACGAGGCATTGGAGCGGTTGCCGAGCTTGTCCTTCAGGCGCTGGAAGCGAAAGCCGTTGGATGATCCGTCCGGCAGGATGCGCGGCACGAGGAAACAGGACAGGCCTTCCCGCGCCTGCGCCAGCACCAGGAACGCATCGGACATAGGCGCCGACATGAACCATTTGTGGCCGGTAATCCGGTAAAAACCGCTGCCGGCGGGTTCGGCGCGCGTCGTATTGGTGCGCACATCCGTGCCGCCCTGCTTCTCCGTCATGCCCATGCCGAGAGTCAGGCTTGCCTTCTTGGCCGGGGATTTGTTGCTGGAATCATATTTGCGCGGCAGGACCAGCGGCGACCACTCGCGGTACAGGCTTGGCGACGACATCAAGGCCGCCAGCGACGCGCTGGTCATGGTGATCGGGCAGAGATGCCCGCATTCCAGCTGCGCTGCCGTATAGAAGCGCGCCGTGCGCGCCTGGTGGCGCAGGCCGTTTTCCGTCGGGCCGTCTTCCCAGATGGACGAATGCAGGCCCTGCGCCACGGAACGGCGCATCAGCGCATGATAGGCCGGATGGTAATCAATGACATCGACGCGAAAGCCCTGGCGGTCATGGGTGCGCAGCTTGGGCGTTTCCGTATTGGCGAGCCGCGCCAGATCCTGCGCATCACCGGACAGGACAAACCGGCCGCTTTGTTCCAGCTCCGTCCGGGTCGCCTGCGGAAACCGCTTGGTGATCTGCATCAGCAACGGATCGCCGAGATAGGCGTTGAGGCCGATCATGGAGGGTGTCTGGTTGAGAACGTCGTGGGTTTTCAAGAAAATGTCCTGATCCAATATGAGCTGTCTTCACGGCATGGCCCGTTTCATCCGAACACGTCAGCGCCGCAATCATGAGTCGCGCATTTATGGAATGAAGGTTCTGACAAGCGGTTAACCGATCCATCTTCTTCTAGCCGAATGACGGCGCCGATGCAAAATGTCTCAGGCAGCTTTTTCTGTATCCGGGCGCAAGCTTATGTCTAGACAAATGAAAAGCTGCCTGCCTATCATGCCTTTATATTCATCGTGCCAAAAAAATGAACAAAGGGGTCAATCAGATGAAATTCAAATGGTATCTCGGCGCTGCATGCGCGGCGCTTCTGGCATCCGCCGTCCCGTCACAGGCGGACACGGCGGTTTCCGTCGGCCTGTCCGGCTGGACCGGCTTTGCCCCGCTGACGCTGGCCAAGGAGGCCGGCATCTTCAAGAAGAACGGCCTTGACGTCACGCTGACCAAGATTCCGCAGGCTAGCCGCCATCTGGCGCTGGCATCGGGCGACGTGCAGTGCGCCGCCACCACGGTGGAAACCTGGATCGCCTGGAACGCCAATGGCGTCGCCACCAAGCAGATTTTCCAGATGGACAAGTCATTCGGCGCCGACGGCATGGTCGTGCGCAGCGATGTCGCCAAGATTTCCGACCTCAAGGGCAAGGCCATCGCCGCATCGGCGCCCGGCACATCGCCCTATTTCGTCCTGGCATGGATGCTGAAGCACAACGGCCTGTCGCTGAAGGACGTGAAGGTCGTCAATCTCGAGCCGGGACCGGCGGCCCAGGCCTTTGTCGCCGGGCAGAACGACGCGGCGATGACGTATGAGCCCTATCTGTCCACCGTGCGCGCCGCCCCGGACAAGGGCAAGATCATCGCCACCACGCTGGATTATCCCGTCGTGATGGACACTTTTGGCTGCACCAATGCATTCCTCGAAAAGAATCCGGAAGCGGCCAAGGCCTTCGCCAAGAGCTACTTCGACGCGCTCGAGCTGATCGCAGCCGACAAGGACAAGGCCTACGCGATCATGGGTGCCGACGTGAAGCAGACAGCAGAGGTGTTCGGCAATTCCGCGCAATATCTGCGCTGGCAGGACAAGGCAGCCAACCAGGCCTTCTTCGAGAAAGACTTTGCCAAATTCTCCGACGAGGCGGCAGACCTTTTGCTTGAAATTGGCGTCATCAAGAAGAAGCCGGATATCAGCACCATCGTCGATACCAGCTTCATCAAGTAATCAGCTGATGGCTGCAAGAGGAGGGTGCGTGGTTCGACAAGCTCACCATGAGGGAGGTGGGGGATTGCAGGGAGCACTATTCTGCAACCCATCGGATTGGCCTTGCATCAAACCACCTCCCTCATGGTGAGCTTGTCGAACCACGCACTGCAACTTGCAGCCACTTCAACCGGACAACATCGGCACTCCTAGGGTTATACCTTCACTCTTTGCATCGGAACACTCATGGTTCAACCTCTCCAGCCGATCGGGGCGTCGTCACGCGTCCTGCTTGGCGTCCTCTTCTTTATCCTGTTCATTGCGGCATGGTCCGCCGCCACCTTCGGCGGCTTTGTATCCAGCACATTTCTCGCCGATCCCCTGACCATGCTGCATGACGGCTGGCTCCTGTTGTCCCAGCAGAATTTTCTCTATGATATCGGCATGACGATCTGGCGGGTTGTCGGCGGCTTTGTCATCGCGGCCATCATCGCCGTTCCCCTCGGCATTGCCATGGGCGCCTACAAGCCCATCGAGGCCATGCTGGAACCCTTCGTCTCCTTTGCCCGGTATCTTCCCGCCTCGGCCTTCATTCCGCTCCTGATCCTGTGGGCGGGCATCGGCGAGATGCAAAAGCTGCTGGTGATTTTCATCGGCGCGGTATTCCAGATCATCCTGATGGTGGCCGTGGCCGTCGCCAATACGCGCCGCGATCTGGTGGAAGCCGCCTATACGCTCGGCGCCAATGACAGCGGCATCGTCAAGCGTGTCCTCATCCCGGCCAATGCGCCGGATATCGCCGAAACATTGCGGCTGGTGCTGGGCTGGGCCTGGACCTATGTCATCGTTGCCGAAATGATCGGTGCCTCCTCGGGCATCGGCTACATGATCATCAACAGCCAGGCGCTGCTCGCCACCGGGCAGATCATTTTCGGCATCATCGTCATCGGTGTCATCGGCCTGATTTCGGATTTCCTGTTCAAATCGGTCAATCGCCGGCTTTTCGCCTGGAGGCTCGCATGAGCACGCTTGTCATCAAAGGCGTCAGCCGCATCTTTCCGGGCGTGCACGGCGGCAAGCCGACCGAGGCGCTGCAACCCACCGACCTCACCGTGGCGCATAACGACTTCGTTTCGATCCTCGGTCCGTCCGGCTGCGGCAAGTCCACGCTCCTGCGCATTGTCGCCGGGCTCGACCGCCCGACCAGCGGCACCGTGACGCTTGATGGGCAGGAGGTCAAAGGTCCCGGCGCTGATCGCGGCGTGGTGTTCCAGTCCTATACGCTGTTTCCATGGCTGACGATCGAGCAGAATATCGGCTTTGGCCTGCGTGAACGCGGCGTTGCCGAAAAAGAAAAGCGCGACATCGTTGCCTCCTATATCGACAAGGTGGGCCTGCGCGGTTTCGAAAACCATTGGCCGAAACAGCTGTCGGGCGGCATGCAGCAGCGCACGGCGATTGCCCGGGCGCTGGCCAACAATCCAAAAATCCTGCTGCTCGACGAACCCTTCGGCGCGCTCGACAACCAGACGCGCGGGCTGATGCAGGAGCTGCTGCTCGGTATCTGGGAACACGAGCAGAAAACCGTCATCTTCGTCACGCACGATATCGAGGAAGCAATCTTCATGGCGTCGCGGGTGGTGACGATGTCAGCACGGCCGGGCCGGATCAAATCCATCATGCCCGTGCCACTCGGCCACCCCCGGCATTATACGGTGAAGGCCAGCCCCGAGTTCACCGGGATGCGGCTGAAGCTGACGGAAGAAATCCGCAGCGAGGCCATTCTGGCCGCCGAGGCGCATTAGGGGTCTTGCTTCGTTGCATCGGCATCGTGCGTGGTGCGTGGTTCGACAAGCTCACCATGAGGGGAAACGGGGGATTGCAGGGAGCACTATTCTGCAACGTTTGTGATGAGCCCTGCAGCCAAACCACCTCCCTCATGGTGAGCTTGTCGAACCACGCACAATATTCATGCAGCGTCACGAACTTATAAGAACAAGGGATTTTTTGGGGGAACAGGGCGGGATATGCTGCCAAACGCTTGCGGGGCGGCGGCATCAAGCCTATAGGGGGGACTTGATATGACATCAAAAACGCTCCCCCTTCTGTTTCCCCACCGCCATTTGCTTGGCATCAAGAACCTTTCCCCCGAGGACATCAATATTCTTCTCGACCTTGCCGACAGCGAGATCGCGGTTTCGCGCCAGTCCGAGAAGAAAAAGAGTGTCCTGCGCGGACGGACGCAGATCAACCTGTTCTTCGAGGCATCGACCCGGACACAGTCATCCTTCGAGCTGGCCGGAAAACGGCTCGGCGCCGATGTGATGAACATGTCGGTCGGCAATTCCTCGGTGAAAAAGGGCGAAACGCTGATCGATACCGCCATGACGCTGAATGCGATGCGGCCGGATATCCTGATCATCCGGCATGGCTCCGCCGGTGCCGCCGCCCTGCTGGCGCAAAAGGTGGGCTGCTCGGTGGTCAATGCCGGCGACGGCGCGCATGAACACCCGACGCAGGCCCTGCTCGATGCGCTGACAATCCGGCGCGCCAAGGGCAAGGTTGCCCGGCTGATCGTGGCGATCTGCGGCGATGTGCTGCATTCGCGCGTGGCCCGCTCCAATATCCTGCTGCTCAACGCCCTCGGGGCGCGGGTGCGCGTCATCGCCCCCTCGACCCTCCTGCCCGCCGGGATCAGCCAGATGGGCGTCGAGGTTTTCAACTCGATGGAGGAGGGTCTGAAAGACGCCGACGTGGTGATGATGCTGCGCCTGCAGCGTGAGCGCATGGCGGGCGCCTTCGTGCCGTCGGTGCGTGAATATTTCCACTATCACGGGCTTGATCGCGAAAAGCTCAAGCATGCCAAGCCCGACGCGCTGGTCATGCATCCCGGACCGATGAACCGCGGCGTCGAGATCGCCTCGGATGTGGCCGACGGCTCGCAGAGCGTCATTCAGGAGCAGGTTGAAATGGGCGTCGCCGTGCGCATGGCGGTGATGGAAGCGCTGCTGGACCCGCGCCGCAACGCGGAAGGAGTAGCGGGATGAGCACGACCGTTCTGCACAATGC
Source organism: Phyllobacterium sp. MT110 (assembly GCF_058792715.1). NCBI lineage: Bacteria > Pseudomonadati > Pseudomonadota > Alphaproteobacteria > Hyphomicrobiales > Phyllobacteriaceae > Phyllobacterium > Phyllobacterium sp. MT110. Next base: position 844,789 of record NZ_JBXAFE010000001.1, on the reverse strand, counting down.
CCGGATCGTCGATCCATCCCGCGGTCTCGATGAGACCGGAACAATCATCATCAGGAACGGCAGCATCGTTGCCAGCGGCGCCGATGCCCGCAACCAGGGTGCGCCCGAAGGCGCGACTGTTATCGACTGCACGGGAAAAACCGTCTTGCCGGGGCTCGTCGATGCCCGCGTCTTCATCGGCGAGCCCGGTGCTGAACACCGAGAGACCATCGCCTCGGCCAGCCAGGCGGCAGCGGCCGGCGGCGTGACCTCCATCATCATGATGCCGGATACCGATCCGGTGATCGACAATGTGGCGCTGGTCGAATTCGTCCGCCGCACGGCGCGCGATACGGCCGTGGTCAATGTCTATCCGGCTGCGGCGGTCACCAAGGGGCTGCAGGGCCAGGAAATGACCGAAATCGGCCTGCTGCGCGCAGCGGGTGCCGTGGCGATCACGGAAGGGCGCCATTCCATCGCCGATACGCAGCTCTTACGCCGCGCCCTCACCTATGCCAGGGATTTCGGGGTTGTCCTGTCGCACGAGACACAGGATCCCTATCTCGGCATTTCGGGCGTGATGAATGAAGGCCTCTATGCCAGCTGGCTCGGTCTTTCCGGCACGCCGCGCGAAGCGGAAGTCATTCCGCTCGAACGCGACCTGCGTCTCGCCGCGCTGACCAAGGGCACCTATCACGCCGCGCAAATCTCGACGGCCATGTCCGCCGAGGTGGTGGCCCGCGCCAAGCAGAACGGCGTCAATGCCACCGCCGCCGTCTCGATCAACCATCTTTCGCTCAATGAGAACGACATCGGCGAATTCCGCACCTTCTTCCGCCTGCAGCCGCCGCTGCGGCTCGAGGAGGACCGGCTGGCCATGGTCGAGGCGCTGCGCAACGGCACCATCGACATCATCGTCTCGTCGCACGATCCGCAGGATGTCGACACCAAGCGCCTGCCCTTCGCCGATGCGGCGGCCGGGGCCATCGGCCTGGAAACACTGCTCGGCGCCGCCCTGCGGCTCTATCACAATGGCGATGTGCCGCTGATCCGCGTCGTCGAGGCGCTTTCCAGCGGCCCCGCCAAAATTTTCGGCCTCGATGCGGGCACGCTCAAGCCAGGCACCCGGGCGGATATGACCATAGTCGATCTTGACGAGCCGTGGATTGTGAAGGAAGAACAGCTGCGGTCGCGCTCCAAGAACAGCTGTTTTGAAAGCGCCCGTTTCCAGGGCCGCGTTCTGCAGACATTTGTGGCGGGCAAGTCCGTTTTCACCATCTGAAGAGAAAACCGGGGAAGAGAGCATGTCGGATTTCATCAACGGGCAGGCAGGATATCTTTTCGCCGCGCTGGTCCTGGGCTACCTGCTCGGCTCCATTCCGTTCGGGCTGATCCTGACACGGCTCGCGGGCCTCGGCGACGTGCGCAGCATCGGCTCCGGCAACATCGGCGCCACCAACGTGCTGCGCACCGGCAACAAGAAGCTGGCGGCGGCAACGCTGCTGCTCGACATGTTCAAGGGAACCGCTGCCGTACTGATCGCCGGCGCCATCAGCCCGCAGGCCGCCATTGTCGCCGGTCTCGGCGCCTTTCTCGGGCACATCTTTCCGGTCTGGCTGAAATTCAAGGGCGGCAAGGGCGTCGCCACCTATCTCGGCGTCCTGCTTGGCCTTGTCTGGCAGGTGGCGCTGATCTTCGCCGCCATCTGGCTGATCATTGCCTACACCACCCGCTATTCCTCGCTGTCGGCGCTGATCGCGGCGGTTGCCACCCCGATCATTCTCTATGTCATGGGCTACCACGCCATCGCCCTGCTCTTCCTCATCCTGACGGTCATCGTCTTCATCAAGCACCGCGCCAACATCGAGCGCCTCCTGGCCGGCACCGAGGGCAAGATCGGGTCCAAGGGGTGACGGAGGATCAGAAAGGCATCCGCCTTTCTGACAGCCAGCGACTGAGCTGGCTTCGGCTGATCCGCAGTGAGAATGTCGGCCCGGTCACCTTCCGCCATCTGATTGCCCGCTACGGCTCGGCTTCCGACGCTCTGGAAATGCTGCCGGAACTGGTACGGCGCGGCGGCGGCCGCCGTCCCATCCGGATCGCCAGCCTCGACGAGGCCCGGCGCGAAATGGCGATGGCCGCGCGCGTGGGTGCCGTCTTCACCGGTATCGGCGAACCCGACTATCCCCGCTATCTGCGCCACGCCGACAATCCGCCGCCGCTGGTGGCGATCAAGGGCGATGCGGCGGTGTTTCGCCGTCCGGCTGTCGCCATTGTCGGCGCGCGCAATGCCTCGCTCATCGGGATCAAGCTCACGCGGATCATTGCACGGGAATTGGGACAGGCGGGTTACGCCGTCATCTCCGGGCTTGCCCGCGGCATCGACAAGGCGGCGCATGAGGCAAGCCTTGACAGCGGCACCGTTGCCGTCATGGCCGGCGGCCTGGACAAGCCCTATCCGCCGGATAATCTCGACCTCTTCGCAGCGATCCCCGCAAGCGGCGGCGCCGTCATCAGCGAAATGCCGTTCGGCTGGGAGCCGCGCGCCCGGGATTTTCCGCGCCGCAACAGGATCATCGCGGCGCTTTCCCTCGGCCTGCTGGTTGTCGAGGCGGCGGAGCGATCCGGCTCGCTGATCAGCGCCCGGTTTGCCGGAGAACTCGGTCGCCTGGTTTTCGCCATCCCCGGTTCGCCGCTCGATCCGAGGGCCAAGGGCACCAATGCTCTCTTGAAGAACGGCGCCATTCTCGTGACTGAAACCGCCGACATCCTGTCGGCCATCGGACCGCTTGTGGACCGGCCCGCCCTCGACGATACGGCATTTTTCGCGCCGGAATCCGCCTTTCCGTCCATTCCCCCGCCCAACGAGACAGACCGCGACCGGGTCGTCACCCTTTTGGGTCCAACGCCCGCCGATGTCGACGACCTCATCAGGACAAGCGGAATTCATCCGGCGGCCATATCGCTTATTCTGCTCGAACTCGATCTGGCCGGCCGGCTGCAGCGTCACTCAGGTGGAAGTGTTTCGCTTCTTTAGAGAGGAGACAATATTTGTCTCTTTTGCCAAAAGATCATTGCTTTCGATGTAAGCGATTTCGATCAGATAGGCCAGCATGTCCAGGTCATTCAACTTGGCCATACTGCGCAATTCTCCCAGCATTTGCTGAATATATCTTATGTTTTCTGTCCGACTGAACTTGTTCTCACCCATGACTTCGTCCTTAAATACGCATTTATACAGAAATAAATAAAGTTATATTATATAGGTCTTTAATCCGGTGGATTTCACAGTTTGCCAGTCCGAACCTCCACAAAAACAATCAAATAGTGATTCGCTTTCTTAAAAAAGGCGGGACTCGCTGCCTTTCTCAATAAAGCGTCTGAGACGCATGGATAATATCATTAATTGCAATATTTCAAATAGCAACTTTAAGTTGCATTTAACGATTTTTCACGCACAGGCCTTGACGTTCCGAGCAAGCCTGTTCATTTCACAAGACCTGTTTCGAAGTGAAAACTGTGCTTTTGTAATGTGACAAGAGCAGGAAAGCCCAATTCAATAATGAACGTTGTCGTCGTCGAATCGCCCGCCAAGGCTAAAACAATCAACAAATATCTGGGTTCAGGCTATACGGTTCTGGCCTCGTTCGGCCATGTCCGTGATCTGCCTGCCAAGGATGGGTCCGTACGTCCGGATGAAGATTTCGCCATGTCGTGGGAAGTCGACGGGGCATCGGCCAAACGTCTGGGCGATATCGTCAAGGCCTTGAAGGACAGTGACGGCCTCATTCTCGCAACCGATCCGGATCGCGAGGGTGAAGCAATCTCCTGGCACGTCCTGGAAGTGCTGCGGCAGAAAAAGGCCATCGGCACCAAGCCGGTCAAGCGCGTGGTGTTCAATGCGATCACCAAGAACGCGGTGCTCGACGCCATGGCCAATCCGCGCGACATCGACATGCCGCTGGTCGATGCCTATCTGGCCCGGCGTGCGCTTGACTATCTCTTCGGCTTCACCCTGTCGCCGGTGCTCTGGCGCAAACTGCCCGGCGCCCGCTCCGCCGGCCGCGTGCAATCGGTCGCCCTGCGGCTCGTTGCCGATCGCGAAGCCGAGATCGAACGCTTTGTGCGCGAGGAATACTGGAACATTGCAGCGCTCTTGAAGACGCCGCGCAATGACGGCTTCGAAGCCCGGCTGATTTCCGTCGACGGCAAGAAGCTCGCCAAGCTCGATATCAAGAACGCCGAACAGGCGGGTGCGCTGCGCACCATGCTGGAGGGCGCAAGCTTCAAGGCGGCATCCGTCGAAGCCAAGCCGACCAAGCGCAATCCCGGACCGCCCTTCACCACCTCCACCCTGCAGCAGGCGGCATCCGGGCAGCTCGGCTTCTCGGCCTCGCGCACCATGCAGATCGCCCAGCGCCTGTATGAGGGTATGGACCTTGGCGGCGAGACCGCCGGTCTGATCACCTATATGCGTACGGACGGCGTGCAGATGGCGCCGGAAGCGGTTCAGGCCGCGCGCCAGACGATCAGCAAGGTATTCGGCGAAAAATACGTGCCGGAGAAGCCGCGCTTCTACTCGACCAAGGCGAAGAACGCCCAGGAAGCGCACGAAGCCATCCGCCCGACCGATTTCAACCGCCACCCGAAGGACGTGCGCCAGTTCCTCGATGCCGACCAGGCGCGGCTCTATGAGCTGATCTGGAAGCGCGCCATCGCCAGCCAGATGCAGTCGGCCGATATCGAACGGACCGTCGTGGACATTGACGCGCAGAACGGTTCAAGTTTTGCCCAGCTGCGCGCCAATGGTTCCGTGGTGAAGTTCGATGGCTTCCTCGGTGCCTATGTGGATCACCGCGAGGAAGAGGATGTCGATGAGGACGGCGCCCGCCTGCCCGAGATCCGTGCCGGCGAGGCCCTCGCCCGCGAAAAGATCAACGCGACGCAGCACTCGACCGAACCGCCGCCGCGCTATTCCGAAGCCACGCTGATCAAGCGGATGGAAGAGCTCGGCATCGGCCGTCCCTCGACCTATGCGGCAACCCTCGCCACCCTGCGCGACCGCGAATACATCACCATCGAAAAGCGCAAGCTCATTCCCGAAGCCAAGGGCCGTCTGGTCATTGCCTTCCTCGAGAGCTTTTTCCAGCGCTACGTGGAATATGATTTCACCGCTGACCTCGAAGAAAAGCTCGACGAGATTTCCGATGGCAAGCTGCGCTGGAAGGATGTTCTGCGCGACTTCTGGACCGATTTCTTCGGCTCCGTCGACGGCATCAAGGAACTGCGTGTCACCAACGTTCTCGATGCGCTGAACGACCAGCTCGGCCCGCTCGTCTTCCCGCCGCGCGAAGACGGCAGCGATCCGCGCATCTGCCAGGTCTGCGGAACCGGCAATCTCTCGCTGAAGCTCGGCAAGTACGGCGCGTTCGTCGGCTGCTCGAACTATCCGGAATGCAAGTTCACCCGTCAGCTCGGCGGCAGCGAAGCCTCCGGCGAGAACGGCAATGGCGACGAGCCGAAGGTGCTTGGCAAGGATCCCTATACCGACGAGGACGTCAGCGTGCGCAACGGCCGTTTCGGCCCCTACGTGCAGCGCGGCGACGGCAAGGAAGCCAAGCGCGCCAGCCTGCCGAAGGGCTGGACCATCGAGGCCATGGACCATGAAAAGGCGCTGGCGCTCCTGTCCCTGCCAAGGGATGTGGGCCAGCATCCCGAATCGGCCAAGATGATTTCGGCGGGTATCGGCCGGTATGGCCCCTACCTCTCGCATGACGGCACCTATGCCAATCTGGAAAGCGCGGAGGACGTGTTCTCCATCGGCCTCAACCGCGCCGTCACAGTACTGGCGGAAAAGCTGGCCAAGGGCCCGGGTCGCGGGCGCGGCACACCAGCGGCGCTGAAGGATCTGGGCGAACATCCCGATGGCGGGCCGATCACCGTGCGCGACGGCAAATACGGTCCCTATGTCAATTGGGGCAAGGTCAATGCGACCCTGCCGAAGGGCAAGGACCCGGCAACCGTCACCGTCGAGGAAGCTCTGCTCCTGATCGCCGAGAAGGCCGGGGCCAAGGGCACCAAGAAAGCCCCTGCCCGCAAGGCTGCGGCGAAAAAGCCCGCCGCCAAGAAACCAGCCGCCAAAAAGGCGGCGACGAAAAAAGCTAGTTAAGGACCCGAACATTGGCACGCCGTATCTCTCCACCCAAAGGAAAAAAGCGGCCTGCCAGTTCCGCAGACACCGGTCGCGAGCCCTATCTGCCGGGCCGCGAGGAAATTCTCCAGTTCATCAAGGAGAATCCGGACCGCGCGGGCAAGCGCGATATCGCCAAGGCTTTCAACCTCAAGGGCGATGCACGCATCGGCCTGAAAGACATTCTGCGCGATCTGGCCGATGACGGCCTTGTGGAAAAGCGGGCAAAGCGCCTCGCCGTGCCCGGCAGCCTGCCAAGTGTTGCCGTCCTCGATATCACCGGACGCGACGGTGATGGCGGGCTGATTGCCAAGCCGGCCGAATGGCCTGCCGATCACGAGGATCGGCCGCCTACCGTTTTCATCCGCGCCTCGCGCAACCAGAAGGGCCCGACGCCCGGCGTCGGCGACCGCGTTCTCGCCCGCATTTTCCAGGGCGCCGATCCCAGCGGTCCGGCCTATACGGCCCGCGTCATCAAGCGCATCGAACACCGCAAGGATGCGGTACTGGGCGTGCTGCGCCATCTCGACAATGGCGAATGGCGGATCGAGCCGGTGGAGCGGCGGCAGGCGGAGCTTTCCGTCGACCCGGCCCAGCTGAACAATGCCAAGGCGAACGACCTTGTTGAAGTCGAAGTGAGCAAGATCGGCCGCTACGGGCTGGCGCTTGCCCGGATCAGCCAGATCATCGGCTCCGTTGCCAGCGAGCGGGCGCTATCGATGATCGCCATCCACGAGCATGAAATCCCGCACGTGTTTCCCGACAGCGTCATTGCCGAGGCGGAAAAGGCCAAGCCCGCCACCATGGCGCACCGGGAGGACTGGCGGCACGTGCCGCTCGTCACCATCGATCCGGCCGACGCCAAGGATCACGACGATGCCGTCTGCGCCGAAGCGGACACGGACGAGAAGAATACCGGCGGCTTCATCGCAACCGTCGCCATCGCCGACGTCGCCGCCTACATCACGCCGGGTTCGGCGCTCGACCGCGAAGCGCTGAAGCGCGGCAATTCGGTCTATTTTCCCGACCGCGTCGTTCCCATGCTGCCGGAACGCATTTCCAACGACCTGTGCTCACTGAAGGAACTGGTCGACCGCCCCGCCCTTGCCGTGCGCATGATTTTCGGTGCCGACGGGCGCAAGATTTCGCACACATTCCACCGCATCATGATGCGCTCGCATGCGCGCCTGTCCTATCCGCAGGCACAGGCGGCCATTGACGGTGCGACCGACGAGAAGACGGCGCCCATTCTCGACAGCATCCTGAAGCCGCTCTGGGCAGCCTACGCCGTGCTCAAGCGCGGGCGCGATTCCCGCGAACCGCTGGAACTCGACCTGCCGGAAAAGAAAATCCTGCTGACGCCGGAAGGCAAGGTCGACAAGGTGGTGATTCCGCCGCGGCTCGATGCGCACAAGCTCATCGAAGAATTCATGATCCAGGCCAATGTCGCCGCCGCCGAAACGCTGGAGCGCAAGCGCCAGCCGCTGATCTTCCGCATCCATGACGCGCCCTCGCTGGCCAAGCAGGAAATTCTGCGCGAGTTTTTGCGCACGCTGGATATTTCGCTGGCGCGCGGCGCCGAACTGCGCCCGAACCAGTTCAACCATATTCTCAAGCGCGTCGAAGGCAGCGAACAGCAGGAACTGGTCAACCAGGTCGTCCTGCGCTCGCAGTCGCAGGCGGAATACAACCCCGAGAATATTGGCCATTTCGGTCTCAACCTGCAGAAATATGCGCACTTCACCTCGCCGATCCGCCGTTACGCCGACCTGATCGTGCACCGCGCGCTGATCGCGGCGCTGGCACTCGGCCCCGACGGCATCACCCGCAAGGAAGAGGAAGACCTGCCGGAGATCGCCGCGCTGATTTCCACCTCGGAGCGGCGCGCCATGGCGGCCGAACGCGACACCGTCGACCGGCTGATCGCCCATCACCTCGCCGGACAGGTCGGCAGCAGTTTCCAGGGGCGGATTTCCGGTGTGACCAAGGCCGGGCTGTTCGTTGCCCTTGCGACATATGGTGCCGATGGCTTTATTCCCATTTCAACCCTCGGCGATGATTACTATCTTTACGATGAAACCAACCATGCCCTTTCGGGCGAAAGAAGCGGCAAGGGCTTCCGGCTGGGCGACATCGTCGATGTGCGCCTGATCGAGGCCCTGCCGGTGGCGGGTGCATTGCGGTTCGAAATGCTGACCGAACCGCATGCCGTTCCAAGCGGCGTGCGCTCGCACCACAAGGCCAAGCGTTTTGCGCGCGGAAGCCAGAAACGTCCGGGCGGGTTTTCCCGCGGCGGGCGAAGAGGTAAGGGATGACGGAACATATTTTTGGTGCGGATACTGCCCCGGCAAGACCCGTCCGCCCGGTCGGTCAGGCCATGTGGCGCGGCTTTCGCGGCCGCTGCCCGCATTGCGGCGAAGGAAAACTGTTCCGCGCCTTCGTCAAATCGGTCGACCGCTGCGCCGTCTGCGGCGAGGACTATACCCACCAGCAAGCCGATGATTTTCCTGCTTATATAACCATCACAATTGTAGGCCATATTGTGCTGGGCGGATTCCTCGCGGTGGAAACGCTCGTTCTGCTTTCAAGCTGGGTGCATCTGGCAATCTGGGCACCCCTCACGGTTGCCATGTCCATCGCCCTGCTCCAACCGATAAAGGGCGCGATCATTGGATTGCAATGGGCCAATTACATGCATGGTTTCGGCGGCGAAACCGATGAGCTGGAACCGCCGGAACGGTGATACGATGCCATTGAGCGACCTCGACAAATCCGCGCCTGCCAAAGCTGCACATGCCCGCCTGCGGCCGCGCGACGCCGCATCGCTGCTGCTCGTTGACCGCACGGGCAAGGAACTGCGCATCCTCATGGGCCGGCGCCACATGCGCCATGTCTTCATGCCGGGGAAATTCGTGTTTCCGGGCGGGCGCACCGAACGGGCCGATGGCCGGATTGCCGCCTTTGGCGAGCTGACGCCGGCCGACGAGGGCAATCTTTTGAAGGGCATGGGCACGCGCCCCAGCACCCAGCGCTGCCGCGCCCTCGCCCTTTCCGCCATCCGCGAGACATTTGAGGAAGCCGGGCTGTTCCTCGGCCGGCACGCACCCGCCGCCATCGGCCACCCCGACTGGGCGGCCTTTGACCAGCGCGGCATCCTGCCCGACCTTTCGGCCATGCGCTATTTTGCCCGCGCCACCACGCCGCCCGGCGGCTCGCGCCGCTTCGATACGCGCTTTTTCATGGCCTTCCGCGAAGCGGTGGCCGACAGCCTGCCCGAAGGCACCGGATCGTCGCTCGAGCTTGAGGAGCTGTGCTGGCTCCCCTTCAACGACGCCCTGAAGCTCGATATTCCGACGATCACCCGCGCCATCATCCAGGAGGCGCAGGCGGTGCTGGAGACCAATCCGGCCCTGCAACCCGGCCACACCGTCGTTGAATACCGCATGAAATACGGGCGCTTCGTCCGAGAGGTCTTCTAGTTCATGGATGCAATGCAGAAGACGTCCGACCAGATCGTGGTCCGGTCATCCTGGCGCGCCCTTGTTGCGGCCATCGCGACGATCAGTGCCGTCGGTGTCGCCATCGGCCTCGGCATTCCGCTGCTCAGCGTCATCCTGGAAAATCGCGGCCATTCCGCCACGATGATCGGCCTCAACGCGGCGGTTGCCGGCATCGCCTCCATCGTTGCCGCGCCCTTCGCCGCCTCCATCGCCGCCCGTCTCGGCGTGGTGCCGACCCTGCTGCTGATGCTTCTGATCGGCGCCTGCTCCTTCTTCGGCTTCTATGTCTTCAGCGATTTCTGGGTCTGGGTGGTGCTGCGCGTCTTCCTGCATTTCGCCTTGACCATGCTGTTCATCCTGTCGGAATACTGGATCAACACCGCCGCGCCGCCGGAAAAACGCGGGCTGGTGCTCGGCGTCTACGCCACGGTGCTGTCCATGGGCTTTGCGCTCGGGCCCTGGCTGTTTTCGCGCATCGGCAGCACCGGCATCACGCCGTTTGCCGTCGGCTTCGGCATCATCATTTTCGCTATGCTGCCTGTTCTCCTTGCCTGGAAGGAAAGCCCCGATTTTCACGAGGAAGAACACGTGCCCTTCGCCCCCTTCATCTGGGCGGTGCCGACGGCAACGGCGGCCGTCTTCGTGTTCGGCGCGGTGGAAACCGGCGGCTTTGCACTGTTTCCGGTCTATGGCTCGCGCATCGGCTACAGCGAGGCGGATGCCGCCCTGCTCCTGACCACGATCGGCCTTGGCAATGTGCTGATGCAGATCCCGATCGGCCTGCTCAGCGACCATGTGCAGGACCGCCGCAAGATCCTGCTTGTCTGCGCGCTGGTCGGGCTTGCCGGCATGTGCATCCTGCCCTTCATCACCGCCAACTGGTATCTGGTGGCGGGCCTGTTCTTCATCTGGGGCGGCGTGGTGGCCGGGCTCTATACGGTCGGCCTCGCGCATCTCGGCTCACAGCTGACTGGCCGCGAACTCGCCTCGGCCAATGCGGCGTTCGTGTTCTGCTATGCCGTCGGCATGCTGGTCGGTCCGCAGGCACTGGGGCTTGGCATGGACGCGATGGGCCCCGGCGGATTTGCGGTGTCGCTGGCAATATTCTTCGCCGGTTACGCGCTTCTGGTCGGTTCCCGGCTGATAAGACGCAGGAACTAGGCCACCTATTTGTCTCTTCTCGGAGAATCATCCAGAGATACACCACAAAGTATAACCTCCTTACCCCCTCTAGTTATGCGAGCAATACGGGCGGAAATTCGGAATACTTTAGTCTGACTTGCCGTCAAAACCGGCGGGTTAACGCTTTGCCCATATATTTTGCACTTGACTATTACACGTCATTGCAACTCTATTTTGCCTCACATTTTAGTTTTCTATTTCTGCATTTCAAACGACGCTTATATCGGGAACCATATTTCATGTCTTTTCACGCCACAGGTGCGGCTTTTTCCGCGCGTTCTGATCGTTTGTCCAAATTCCGCAACCATCTGATGAGCAGCGTCTGTGCCGCGCTGATCATCGCTGCCGCTGGACCCGGCGCCCATGCGCAGGAGGTGCCGGGCAAATATTTCAACGCCGATGGCAGCAGGACGGATGATCTGGAGAAGGCCGCGGCGACATGGCGTGCCGACAAGGAGTTTCAGGGCAATTGGGGCATTGGTGCTTTGAAAGCGGAATATGCCTATGCGCGCGGCTTGTACGGGCAAAGCATCAAAATCGGCGTAGTGGATTCTGGGATTTATCTACCTCACTCGGAATTTACCACTTCACGTTTTCATCCAGTCGCCGTTGAAGGAAGTTATTCCGCGGACAACAATTGGACTGACAAAAAAAAACGCACGTTCAAAAGGGGTGAAGCCTTCAATGTGCCCGGAGTTTACATTCCTGGGGTCAACGATGCTCACGGAACTGAAGTCAGTGGCACAATAGGCGCTGCCAAAGACGGAGTTCAATTTCATGGGGTGTCCTTCGAGGCTGATATCTATTCAGCGAATACCAACGGGACAGATAGTATTCAGCAAGGCTCCAACAACCTGGATTATAATTATTTCAAGGCAATTTATGATGCTCTAGGCAAGCAAGGAACGCGAATTATCAATAATAGCTGGGGACAAATATCCAGTATACCATCGGAAAGTCTAGTGAGTACGCCAAACGAACTGGCCAACGCTTACAAAAACTTCGAGCAGCTTAGAACAAGTGGCCATAAAACGTGGCTCGACGCCATTGCAGAATCTGTAGAGAAGCATGATGTGCTTCAAACCAATTGGGCGGGCAATGCCGATGTTGGGTCCCCGACCAGTCCAAGTCTGGAGCCAAACCTCGCCTATTTCAGACCGGAGTTGGAGGGACATTGGCTCGCAGTCAGTGGATATGCGCGCGACACAGGCCAAGTTTACAATAAATGTGGCGTTGCCAAATATTGGTGCATCATGGCTCCAACAGATGTTCTATCAACGGGCATAAATGGTGGCTATAGTCCTAATTTTAATGGCACGTCCGCAGCTACTCCCCATGCGTCGGCCTCGCTTGCATTGATTATGCAGCGTTTTCCTTACATGACCAATGCTGAATCCTTGTCTGTAATGCTGACAACGGCACAGAACATGGAGGACGATCCCAACAGATCACAGCATACCTTAGGAAGCTTGTATCGCAGCGTGTCTCCTTTGAAACCTGGTTTGACAAATCTTCCCAATATCTTTGGTTGGGGCCTAATCGATCTTAAGAAGGCTATGAACGGCCCTGCCCAATTCCTCGGCCGGTTTGATGCCAACCTAGGTGCCGGTGTAAAAGACACTTGGAGCAACGACATCTCGCAGGTGGCGCTGGATCAGCGCAAGCGGGAGGAAGCAGAGGAAGTGGCGGCTTGGACTACGCGGAAGAAGGTGCGGGGCTGGGAGAGCGGTTTTGGCGAGAAACAGCGCTCGGAGCTGGCGAAGACAATCGAACCACAATTTTCCTCTGACAAGATTGCTGCGGCCGAAGCCTTGTTGACGGCGCTGTTCAAAGCCGTGGCTGCTGCCACCGAAGTTAATTGGAAAATAACACTCGCAAAAAATATCACAATCACAGTAAATCCCCTCGCCTCGGCCCTACTAGCCGATTTCAAAAAGGCTTATCCGAAATCTGTCACAACGTACGGGAGTGATCCCACTGCAGATTATGCAGATTACAAAACCGGCCGAAAGCAAGACCCGCTTACGGTGCTGAAACAGACAATGCTGGCTGAACAGATAGCCGCGCTGGAAACGGAATATCAATTCACCGAATCGCGCACGGCCTATCTCTCCGACAAGCTTGCCGATCCGAAATCCTATGATGCGGGGCTGACGAAATCGGGGCTGGGCTCGCTGTGGCTGACGGGCAAGAATACCTATCGCGGCGATACCTTGATCAATGGCGGCGAGCTTGGCATCGGGCTTGGCGGTTCTGTGGTTTCAACATCGATCATTAATGATACGGGGCTTCTAACCGTCGATGGCACGACGGCGGCGGTAACCGCGAATGCGGGCGGGCAGGTGAAGGTCAATGCCACGGGTGTGACCGGCGATCTCGCCTTGAACGGCGGCTTTGCCTCCGTCGATGGCCGCAGCGGCGCAGCGGCGGTCAACACTGGCGGTGTGCTCAGTGGCATCGGCACCGTGGAGCGTCTGGCTGTGCATGAGGGTGGCATGGTCGCGCCGGGCAATTCCATCGGCACATTACATGTGGCAACCGATGCCACTTTCGACAAAGATACAGGTTTGCTCATTCAGGTGGCTGCCGACGGGCGTAGCGACCGTTTGGAGATTGCCGGCAAGGCGACACTGCTCGGCGGCGTTGTCACCGTCACCACTGAAGAGGGAAAAGCGCCCCTGTCGCCAGCCGAAACGCTAGCGCTCCTGGATAAGACATACATGATACTAGCAACTGCGGGTGGTGTGAGCGGGACCTTCGATAAGGCCCTGCCGCACTATTACTTCATCGGCGCCGCACTCGCCTATGCAGCCAATGACGTCACAGTCAGCCTTGCCCGCAACAATGTTGCCTTTGCCGATGTCGGCGAGACAAAGAACCAGAAGGCAGCGGCTTCCGGGGTTGAAAGTCTGGGTCGCGGTAATCTCCTCTATGACACAGTGGCTGTCTCAACAGTGACGCAGGATCTGCCCGCCGGTTTCTCCGCCCTGTCGGGCGAGGCGCATGCCTCGTTGCGCGGCACGCTGTTGCAGGATGCCGGGCTGGTCAGCGGGGCGGCGTCCGAGCGGGTGCGCGCCGCCTTTGACGGTGTCGCCGCCAAAGCCGCGCCGGTTGCACCGCCGCTCGCCTATGGCCCGGAGGCCAAGGACAAGCGGTATGCCGGTGAGGCGTTTGATGCGGCAACACCAGCTCCGGCCGTTTCAACCACCGCTTTGTGGGGGCAGGCCTATGGCGGCTGGAGCCATGGTTCGAGCGATGGCAATGCCGCCGCCTACAACAGAAGCACCGGCGGCATCGTCACCGGCATGGATGGGGTGATTGCGGAGACATGGCGCTTTGGTCTGCTGGCGGGTTACGGCTCGACATCGCTGCATGGGGCGGGGTCGTCCGTCTCCGCCGACAGCTATCAGCTCGGTGTCTATGGCGGCACGACAATCGATGCGCTACGTTTAAGCCTCGGCACCATCCTGGCGCATCACGAGATCGATACGCGCCGCACGGTGTCGTTCGGCTCGCTGGAGGAGACGGACACCGCCGGCTACAGCGCCAACACGGTGCAGCTCTTCGGTGAAGCCGCCTACCGCATCGAGACGCCCTATGCGGCACTCGAACCTTTTGCCGCGGCGGCCTATACCCACCTGAAGACATCGGGCTTTGCCGAAACCGGTGGCATCGCCGCCCTGTCGGCGCCATCATCCACGACGGACCTGACGACGACGACGCTCGGGCTCAGGGCCTCGCGCGCCTTCACCCTCGGCAATGCCACAACGCTGAGGGCGCGGGGCATGGCCGGCTGGCGGCATGCCTATGGCGATGTCACGCCGCAGGCGCAGTTCGCCTTTGCCAGCGGCGGCGAAAGCTTCGACATCAGCGGCCGGCCCATTGCCGCCGATGCGGCACTGGTCGAAGCCGGCCTCGCCTTCGATATCGGCAGGGCAACGACGCTCGGCCTCACCTATACCGGCCAGTTCTCCGCCGGCGTCAACGACAACTCCGTCAAAGCCGATCTGACGGTACGGTTCTGAGACAATGAATACGGCTATTGCGATGAGAAAGCTGTCTTTCCCATATGTCACAATCGAGACTGGCAGGGCCGGAACTCTACGCAACGTCACTTGCGTGGAGGACGCGTTTGAATTGCTTACGCTTTATTGGCCCAAACAGTATCGGGGCGTGCGATGGTCCATCGCCCATCAGGCGTGCATTGACGCCACAAGCAGAAAGGCGAGTGCTGCGAGTGTTCAAAGGGCGTTCATCGAAGCTGCAAAAGAAGCCGGAATTTATTTCAACCAGGAGAAGTCTTCCGTCAAGATATAAAAGTGAGTATCTGCGCCTCATTCTGAATCACGTATTATGCGATGCGTTTCGCTTATGGGCACAACGAGACGTCAAGCGGATGGCCAGATAATAATAGCTCCACCCTTGACTTTTCGGCGGGTGTTGGTACATGTCCGCCTGAATTTCCGCTTATAGCCACGTTGTTGGACTGAACGGCGGTCCTCTTCTAATAAAGACAGGTAAACTGAAAATGGCTAAGGCTGCAAATATCAAGATCAAGCTTCTGTCGACCGCTGACACCGGTTTCTTCTACGTTACGAGCAAGAACAGCCGTACGAAGACAGAGAAGTTCTCTTTCCGCAAGTACGACCCGGTCGTACGCAAGCACGTTGAATTCAAGGAAACCAAGATCAAGTAATCCTGGATTTTCCCGCATGTTCAAAATGCCGCCTTCGGGCGGCATTTTTGTTTCTGGGGATAGGCAATCCGATTCGGGCGGCCTCAGGCCGCCTCGGAGACAACCTTGTTGCGGCCCGACGCCTTGGCGCCATACAGCGCCTCGTCGGCACGCTTGAGCATGTTCTGCACGCTGTCATCCTTCGACTGCACGCTGGCAATGCCGATGCTGATGGTCACCGGCACGCTGGTGGCGCCGTCATCGACGAAAAACGGCGTCGAGGCCACTTCACGCCGGATACGCTCGGCGACAATGGCCGCCATCGTCAGGTCCGTATCGGGCATGACGATGAAGAACTCTTCCCCGCCATAGCGGCTGGCGAGGTCGCTGCCGCGCACGTTGCGGCGCAGGCGCTGGGCGAATTCGCGCAGCACCTCATCCCCGCCATCATGGCCATAGGTGTCGTTGATCAGCTTGAAGCGGTCGATGTCCGTCATCAGGATCGACAGCGGACGGCGGCGGTCCACCGCGCGCTTGAACAGGGTTGCCAGGTGCGTTTCCAGATACAGCCGGTTGTGCAGGCCCGTCAGGCTGTCGGTGACCGCCATCTCGTAAGTCTTGACGACACTGGCGCGCAGGCCGTCATGATAGGCCTTGCGGCGCAGCTGCGTGCGCAGGCGCGCCAGCAATTCGTTGGAATTGAGCGGCCGCACCACATAATCGTTGACGCCAAGCTCCAGCGCGCGGCGGACCTTCGGTTCCTCGCCCTGATCCGCGACGAATATGATCGGCATCGACCGCGTGTTGTCGAGCGAGCGCAACTGTGCGCAAATGCGCAGCGGATCGTAATCGGCAAAGCTCGATGCGATGATCAGGCAATCGTGATTGCCCTGAATGGCGTCGAAAAAACCCGTCTGCGGATCGGTCTGCACGTCGACGGTGCATTCTTCCGCCAGAATGGTTCTGATTCGTTCGACGCTGCCGGGCCGCTCGTCGATGAGCAGTACCTTGGCATCCCGGGCTATGGCTTCGACACCGCTGGGAAAGCGCAGGATGGATTCAAGGCCGACATCGCGGGTCGTTGCCACCCGCAGCCGCAATTCGTCGGTGAGATTCTTCAGCCGCACCAGGCTTTTCACCCGGGCAAGCAGTTGCAGGTCGTTGACCGGCTTGGTGAGAAAATCATCGGCGCCGAAATTCAAGCCGGTGATCCGGTCCATATCCTGATCGAGCGCTGTCACCAGAATGACCGGGATATGCGCGGTGGCGGGCTGCGATTTCAGCCGGCGGCAGACCTCGAACCCGTCCATCCCCGGCATCATGACATCGAGAAGGATGACATCGACGCTGTTGTTTTCGCAGAATTCCAGCGCTTCATAGCCGTTCGACGCCGTCACGACTTCATAATATTCGGCGCTCAACCGCGCTTCCAGAAGCTTCACGTTGGCAGGAACATCATCTACGACAAGTATGCGGGCCGTCATAGTTCACTTCTCCGGGAAAACTGACGGGTCAAGCGTCGCCAAGGTAGGATTTGATGGTTTCGATGAATTTCGGCACGGAAATCGGCTTGGATATATAGGCCTCACAGCCGCCCTGCCGGATACGCTCCTCGTCACCCTTCATCGCGAAGGCCGTGACGGCGATGATGGGGATCACATGCAGATCATCATCCGCCTTCAGCCATTTGGTCACTTCGAGCCCGGAAACCTCCGGCAGCTGGATATCCATGAGGATCAGGTCGGGCCGATGCTCGCGCGCCAGATCGAGGGCTTCGAGACCGTTGCGTGTGCGGATCGTTTCATAGCCGCTGGCTTCGATAAGGTCGCGGAAGAGCTTCATGTTGAGCTCATTGTCCTCGACAATCATGACTTTCTTCACCATTGGCAACGTCCCGTTGATCATGCGTGGCGTGGGATTGCCGCCTTGACAAGGCTCCCACCGCAGCATCATTGAATGGATGCAAGTAATAGCGCGTTTTGATTGATGAAAAGGTAACTCTTCACGGCGGTCAAAAAATGCTGCAGATCATGTTTAACCAAGGCTTTATTGAACATCTTCTTTTGTAGAGATTCAATTGGTCATTGGCCCTTCCGCCTGCAATGGGGTCGCGGCAGGCGGTCAAACGGGAATATTGTTTTCAAGGGTGTTCGGATGAACACACATTTCGGGACAGACAGGCAGAATGAAACAGCAGATGAACCTCGAGAACGCACAGGATCTGGCGATCAATGCCCTGGTTTTCCTGGCGCAGGACAGTGAATTGCTGCCGCGCTTTCTTGCCCTTACGGGCATCACGGCGGATCAAATCCGCCAAGCGGCGCAGGAGCCGGGATTTCTGGCCGGCGTGCTGCAGTTCTACCTGGCGCATGAGCCGACCCTGATGCGCTATTGCGAGGCGACAGAGACGGACCCTGCCCTGTTCCAGCAGGCGCTGCGGCTGCTGCCGGGCGGACGGCAGGAGGATGTGTACTAACGCGCAAACGGCTTGCAAGAGGCTTGTCTCTTCAGTAAGTTCGGCATGTTCTATTTATGTTCCGAGCATCATGGCCCCCCTCAACGATCCTGAATTTGGATTCTGCCGCGACTGTCTGACAGCGCAGACCTCGGCCGGGCGCCGCTGCCAGCAATGCGGCAGCCCGCGCCTGCTGCGCCATCCGGAACTCTACAGGCTCTCCATTGCCCATGTGGATTGCGATGCATTCTACGCCTCGGTGGAAAAACGCGACAATCCGGAGCTGCGCAACAAGCCCGTCATCATCGGCGGCGGCAAGCGCGGTGTGGTCTCCACCGCCTGTTATGTCGCGCGCATTCATGGCGTGAAATCCGCCATGCCGATGTTCAAGGCGCTGGAGGCCTGCCCGCATGCGGTGGTCATCAGTCCGAACATGGAAAAATATGTGCGCGTGGGGCGCGAAATCCGCCAGATGATGCGCGATCTGACGCCGCAGGTGGAACCGCTGTCGATCGACGAGGCGTTTCTCGACCTGTCGGGCACGCAGCGCCTGCACCACGATCCGCCGGTGCGGGTCATGGCGCAGTTTTCCAACCGGGTGGAGAAGGAAATGGGCCTGTCGGTTTCCGTCGGCCTGTCCTATTGCAAGTTCCTGGCAAAAATCGCCTCGGATTTTGACAAGCCGCGCGGCTTTTCCGTCATCGGCGAAGCGGAAACCCCGCATTTCCTGCATGACAAGCCGGTGACGATGATCTGGGGCGTCGGCAAGGTGTTTGCCGCCACGCTGGAACGGGACGGCATCCGCACCATCGGCCAATTGCAGACCATGGAGCTTGGCGCGCTGATGGCTGCCTATGGCAGCATGGGCCAGCGCCTCTACCAGCTGTCGCGCGGCATCGACACGCGCCGGGTGGAGCCGGACGGCGAATCCAAGAGCGTTTCGGCGGAAACAACGTTCAACGAGGATATCGGCACGCTGGAAGAGCTGGTTCCGATTCTGCGCTCGCTGTCCGAAAAAGTGTCACGCCGCCTGAAGGCCGCCGACATTGCCGGACGGACGGTGGTTCTCAAGCTCAAGTCGAGCGATTTCAAGCTGAAAACCCGCAACCGGCAATTGGCCGACCCGACCCAGCTTGCCGACCGGATTTTCCGCACGGGACTGGCGCTGCTGGAAAAGGAGATCGACGGTACGCGGTTCCGGCTCATCGGCATCGGCGTGAGTGACCTCAGCGACGATGGCCGCGCCGATCCGCTCGACCTCGTCGATGTGCAGGCGACCAAGCGGGCCGTGGCGGAGACGGCCATCGACAAGCTGCGCGGAAAATTCGGCAACAATGCCGTCGAAACCGGCTATACCTTCGGCAAGATCAGGCAAAGGACACGGCCGGTCCCGGACGAGATTGATTGATTTGATTCAAAGGTTTGTCAGATTTGTTTAAAAGATTGAATCCGGCCCTGCTGCAAGACCATTTGTGCGTGGTCCGACAGGCTCACCATGAGGGGCTGAGTGGGCTGCAAGACTATTCGGAAACATCGAGGTATGAGCAATCCTGCAGGATATAGCTCCCTGCAATCCTCACGCTCCCTCATGGTGAGCCTGTCGAACCACGCACCACACAAGATGCCTTTTGCAGCAAAGCGAAGGAGAGATGGCCAGGCCACCATTGACCGGCGCTATTTCAGCGGCAGAAACAGGTCCGCAACCGCTTCATGCTCCGGCACCTCCGGGAAGAAGCTCAGACGCTGGCAATAGATCGGGAAGTCGCGCGCTTCCTCGCCGCTGGCCGGAAGCCAGTCGCGATACAGATAGAGCGCGGCGGGCTCCAGATTGTCGGTGTTGCCGACGACGCGCAGCACCGCACAGCGACCACCGGGAATCTCGCCGGCCTTGATCTGCTCGCCGTTCGCCTCGATCGGCTGGCCGGTGCCGACACAAAGGTCCATGCTGTAATCGGCGGGCGATGCGGGACGCCGCTCGGAATGCCAAACCGTGAAGGTCGGACTTGTCCTGGGGTGCAGGCCAGCGGCCTTGCGCCATGCGATGAACCGCTGGATGGTGGCACCGATCATCGCGGGGTCACCCCGATGTTCCATGATCGCCACCCGCGTCGGGGCGACATCGCGAATCGTCACGTCACTGGTGGTAAAAGTCTTCTGCATGAGCTTGCTCCTTGCGTTGTCAAAAGGCCCGAAGGCCGCAAGCCACGGCTCCCAGTCGGGAGATTTCCGGAACGACGAAGGCGATTGCCCGAACCGTTGCCGAAAGGCGCGGGCGAAGGCATCGGGTGCGTCGTAACCGGCATCCATCGCTATATCCGTGACGCTTTGGGCGTCTATGTAGGCCAGCCGGTACGAAGCGCGCTTCATACGGGCAAGCTGGACATAGCGATGCACTGATAACCCGAAGGTCGACATGAACTGCCGGTGGAAATGGTATTTCGAGAACGCCGCGACGCCGCTCAGCGCTTCCAGGCCCAGATCATCGTCAAGATGCTGTTCGATGTGATCCAGCACCCGTTGCATCCGGGCATGGTAGTTTTCAAGTGCCGCCTTCATCGCCTGTTCCTCCGTGGCGGCACCAGCTAGCCCCTCGCGGATATACGACGCTCGACCGATCTTGCGGTTTGGGAGGGATCGATCAGTGCAGTCCAACGTGCCTCAGTACGGTGTGACCTAAACCATCTCCACATCGACGACGCCGGGAATGGCCTTCATGGCGCTGGCGACCTGCGGGCCGACGCGGTAGCGGTTGGGCAGTTCGATCTCCACTTCGCTGGCGCCATTCTCCTTGATCAGGATGAGCGAGACGATCTGGCCGTCATTCTGCGGGGCGAGATAGGGCGTGATGGCGCTCAGCGGCTCGCTGGAGCGCATATAGAGGCGCAAGGCCTTCTGCATGCGCGTGGCTTCATCCTCGAGCGACTGCGCCGTCTGGATGCGCAGGCTGATGCCCTCCGGCCGGTCTTCGGCGCCGACCGTCACCACGACGGAGCGTCCCGGCTCCAGGAGATCGCGGTACTGCGCCAGCGCCTCGGAGAAAAGCACGGCCTCGAACTGACCCGATGCATCGGAAAACTGGATGATGCCCATCTTGTTGCCGGTCTTGGTCTTGCGTTCCTGCTTGGCGGTGATGGTTCCGGCAAGCCGTCCGGCATTGGCGCCGCGCTTGACCGCAGCGGAAAATTCGGCCCAGCTCTGCACCCGCATCTTTTCCAGGATCGGCCGGTATTCGTCGAGCGGATGGGCGGAGAGGTAAAAACCCGCCGCTTCGAATTCGCGCCGCAGTTTTTCCGCCGACAGCCATGGCGCCGCATTGGGCAGCTGCAGCCCTTGCGAGCCCCCTGCGGCCATGCCGCCAAAAATATCCGCCTGCCCGCTGACACTGTCTTCCTGCGTGCGCTGCGCATGGCCGATGATGCGGTCGAGACCGGCTATGAGCGCCGGGCGTTCACGCCCGAAGCAGTCGAACGCCCCGGCATTGATCAGGCTTTCGAAGACGCGCCGGTTGACGACGCGCGGATCGATGCGTTCGCAGAAATCCTCAAGGCTGGCATAGGGCGCGTCGCCGCGCTTCTCGACAATATGGTCGACCGCCGCCTCGCCCACGCCCTTGATGGCGGCGAGCGAATAGAAAATACGGTTGTCGCCCACTTCAAACAGGCGGAACGACGTGTTGACCGAAGGGGTGACCACCTCGATGCCCAGCCGCAGTGCCTCGCGGCGGAAATCGTTGAGCTTGTCGGTGTTCGCCATGTCGTAGGTCATCGACGAAGCGAGGAACTCGACGGGATAATGCGCCTTCATATAGGCGGTCTGGAACGACACGATGGCATAGGCGGCGGCGTGCGACTTGTTGAAGCCGTAGTCGGCGAACTTTGCCAAGAGGTCGAAAATGAAGTTGGCCTGCGGCTTGGTCACGCCGCGTTCCACCGCGCCGTCAACGAAACGGACGCGCTGCATGTCCATCTCGGAGCGGATCTTCTTGCCCATGGCGCGGCGCAGCAGATCGGCTTCGCCCAGCGTATAGCCGGACATTTCCTGCGCGATCTGCATCACCTGTTCCTGGTAGATGATGACGCCCTGGGTTTCCTTGACGAGATGGTCGATCTTGGGATGGATCGACGCCATCTCCTCATCGCCATTCTTGCGCGCGTTGTAGGTCGGGATGTTTTCCATCGGACCCGGACGGTACAGCGCCACAAGCGCGATGATGTCCTCGATCCGATCAGGCTTCATGCCGATCAGCGCCTTGCGCATGCCGGTGCTTTCCACCTGGAACACGCCGACCGTCTCGCCGCGCGACAGCATTTCATAGCTGAGCTTGTCATCGAGCGGCAGATTGGACAAATCCACGGTGATGCCGCGCCGCTTGACCAGATTGACCGCAGTCTGCAGCACCGTCAGGGTTTTCAGGCCGAGAAAGTCGAATTTGACCAGCCCGGCCTCTTCCACCATCTTCATGTTGAACTGCGTAACCGGCATGTCCGAGCGCGGATCGCGGTACATTGGCACAAGTTCCGACAGCGGACGGTCGCCGATGACGATACCGGCGGCGTGGGTCGAGGCGTGGCGGTACAGCCCTTCCAGCTTCAGCGCAATGTCCAGAAGGCGCTCGACAACCGGCTCCTTGTCGCGCTCTTCGCGCAGGCGCGGCTCATCCTCGATGGCCTTTGCCAGCGTCACCGGATTGGCCGGGTTGGCCGGAACCATCTTGGTCAGGCGGTCCACCTGCCCATAGGGCATTTCGAGCACGCGGCCGACGTCGCGCAGCACGGCGCGCGCCTGCAGCGTTCCGAAGGTGATGATCTGCGCCACCTGATCGCGGCCATACTTGGCCTGAACATAGCGGATGACCTCGTCGCGCCGCTCCTGACAGAAGTCGATGTCAAAGTCGGGCATCGAGACGCGGTCGGGATTGAGGAAGCGTTCGAACAGCAGGGAGAAGCGCAGCGGATCGACGTCGGTGATCGTCAGTGCATAGGCAACGAGCGAACCCGCACCGGAGCCGCGGCCGGGACCGACAGGAATATCATGGGCTTTCGCCCATTTGATAAAGTCGGAAACGATGAGGAAGTAACCCGGATATTTCATCCGGGTGATGATGGAAATCTCATATTCCAGCCGGTCGGCATATTCCTGCGCCGTATGACCATCGGCCATGCCGAGCGTCGCAATGCGGCTTGCCAGGCCTTCCCGCGCCTGCCGGGCCAGTTCGTCGGCTTCCTCCTGCAGGGCCGCTTCAGGATCGTCGCTTTCGCCGGTAAAGCGCGGCAGAATCGGCGCGCGGTTCTTCGGATAATAGGAACAGCGCAGCGCGATCTCGACGGTATTTTCCAGCGCCTCGGGCAGATCGGCGAACAGCGCCACCATCTCGTCTTCGGTCTTGAGATAATGGTCCGGCGTCAGGCGGCGGCGATCGTCGATGGACAGCAGTGAACCCGCCGCAATGGCCAGCAGCGCATCATGCGCCTCATAGTCGGCGCTCTTGGAGAAGAACACGTCATTGGTGGCAACCAGAGGCAGTTCCAGCTCATAGGCAAGCGCGATATGGGTCGCTTCGAGGGCGCGGTCATAGCCGCGATGACGCTGCAGCTCGACATAGAGCCGGTCGCCGTAGAGCGAGCGCAGATGGATGAGCCGCTGGCGGGCGCGGTCGATGCGGTCGTCCTTGATCGCCTTGGCGATCGGCCCCTCGGGACCGCCGGAAAGAACGATGATACCGTCGGTAAGACCCGGCAGCCAGGACGCGGCAACATGGACGGGATCGCCGGCGGGCGTTTCCAGATAGGCGCGGCTGACAAGCCGGACGAGATTGGCATAGCCCGTTTCCGTCGCCGCCAGCAGCACGAGCGGCGCAAGCCCGAGCGCTTCGCGCCGGTTGGCGCTGCGGCTTTCCTCCGCCTGGTCGTGAAAGGCGATGTCGAGCTGGCAGCCGATGATCGGCTGCAAGCCGGACTTCGAACCCTTCTGGGCAAATTCGAGCGCCCCGAACAGATTGTTGGTGTCGGTGATGGCGATGGCCGGGCTTTTGTTGGACGTGGCGAGATCGATGACCTTGGCGACCTGCAGCGCGCCTTCCAGCAGGGAATAGGCGGAATGCACCCGCAGATGGACGAAACGAAGCGCCTGCTTTTCCGCACTGCCTTCGCCGGGTCTGCCCTGTCCGTCTGCCACTGTATCCATCTCCAGAAAATTCCGGCGAACGCGCTGATTCACCACCCGCGCATTCTCGAACAATGGTCAGGGGGTGTCCACCTATACTTTGACCGCCGGATCGTGCGACTGTGAACAACCTGTGATGTGCCAGCGAAAGGCCCGTGAATGAGCAATGCATATCCCGAAATCTATCTGGTGCGACACGGGCAGACGGAATGGAGCCTGTCCGGCCAGCACACCGGGCGAACCGACATGCCGCTGACGGCAGCTGGCGAAGCGGCAGCCCGCACCCTGGCAGGCCGCCTGCAGGGCCTTGCCTTTTCCGCCGTATGGTCGAGCCCTTCCCAGCGCGCATCGAAAACCTGTGCCCTCGCCGGATTCGGCGACGCCAGCATCATCAAGGACGATCTGGCGGAATGGGATTACGGCACCTATGAGGGCATCACCACCAAGGCGATCCTGGCGGAGCGCCCCGGCTGGCAGCTTTTTCGCGACAGCTGCCCCGGCGGCGAATCCGCAGCCGATGTCGGTGCGCGCGCCGACCGGATCATCCATGCCATCCGCGCGGCGAATGACAGGATTCTCATCTTCTCGAGTTCGCATTTCCTGCGGGTGCTTACGGCCCGCTGGCTTGGCTTGCCGCCCGAAGGCGGCGCGCTTTTCGTTCTGGATACCACCAGCATCAGCGTCCTCGGCTATGAGCACGACCTGACCGAACCGGTTGTCCGCATGTGGAACCAGACATGATGATGGGCGACGCCCGCGGGCCAGGAACCAGGGAAAACCTAGTCATCCCGGCCCCGCCGGTTCTTTCAGATAACGCTGACCCACATGGCGAATGTTGCAATAAACAGACTGACTGTAACGAATGACATGACGTCCTGGAAAAGTTCGCTCATCGGTAAAACCCTTCTTCGTTTGCTCTATGTATATGTTTTGTTCTATTTTTGTTCCAAAGTCAAGCGTGCCAAAGCTGCCATTGGCGCTATGGTTGTCGATTTCTTAACAGAGGGTAAAACGCGGACCGGCGAGCGGGTGCCGCCAAACGCAAACGGGCGCGGATTTTTCCGCGCCCGTTTACTTTCCATGGTGTGAACGGATCAGGAGACCGTAGTGATCTTGCCGTCCTTGAGCGTGACGCGGCGATCCATGCGGCGGGCCAGTTCGTGATTGTGCGTGGCGATCATCGCCGACAGGCCGGACTGGCGCACCAGGGCTTCCAGCGCCTCGAACACATAGGAGGACGTCACCGGATCGAGATTGCCGGTGGGCTCATCGGCAAGCAGCACAAGCGGCGCATTGGCCACCGCGCGGGCGATGGCAACGCGCTGCTGCTCGCCGCCGGACAGTTCCGACGGCCGGTGCGAGGCGCGTGCCCCCACCTTCATGTAATCAAGCAGCTGCTGTGCGCGTTCGGAGGCAACGCGCGGTTTCATGCCGCGGATCATCTGCGGCATCATCACGTTCTCCAGCGCGGAAAATTCCGGCAGGAGATGGTGGAATTGATAGACGAAACCGATGTCGTTGCGGCGGATGGCGGTGCGCTCTTCATCGGACAGCGAACCGCAGGCGCGGCCGTCCAGAATCACATCGCCATTGTCAGGCCGCTCCAGGAGACCCGCCGTGTGCAGAAGCGTTGACTTGCCGGCGCCCGACGGCGCGACAAGCGCGACCATCTCGCCCCTGCCGAGGGAGAAATTGGCATCGTCCAGAATAACCAGCTCCCGGTCGATCTCATTGTACCGGCGGCCGACGCTGGTCAGCTGAAGAATGGGCCCGGCTGACATTATTCGTACCTCAAGGCTTCAACGGGATCGAGCTTGGCCGCGCGCCATGCGGGGAAAAGCGTTGCCAGAAACGACAGGACAAGCGCCATCAGGATAACCGTGAAGGTTTCATTGAAATCCATCTTGGCGGGCAAGGTGCTCAGGAAATAAAGCTCCGGATTGAACAGGGTCGTACCAGACAACCAGGAGAAGAATTGCCGGATGCGCTCGACGTTGAGGCAGACGAGGACACCCAGGGCCACGCCGGCAATCGTACCGGTCACGCCGATCGCCGCGCCCGTCATCAGGAAGATGCGCATGACCGAGTTGCGCGTCGCGCCCATCGTTCGCAGGATGGCGATATCGCGTCCCTTGTCCTTCACCAGCATGATCAGGCCGGAAATGATGTTCAGGGCCGCCACGAGAACGATCAGCGTCAGGATCATGAACATGACGTTGCGCTCCACCTGCAGGGCGGAGAAGAAGGTGACGTTGCGCTGGCGCCAGTCGGTGAGCATCAGCGGACGCTGCGCCGCATCCTCGATGGGCTTTTTCAGCGCGTCGACATTGTCGGGATTGTTGGCAAAGATCTCGATGGACTGGACCTTGCCCTCCTGGTTGAAATAGAGCTGCGCTTCATCCAGCGGCATGAGCGCGATCGAGGCGTCGTATTCGGACATGCCGATCTGGAAAATGGCGACGACGGGATAGGATTTTACCCGCGGCGAAACCCCGAGCGGCGTCACATCGCCGTCCAGCGACATCAATGTCAGCTTGTCGCCGATGCCGAGCCCCAGATTTTCCGCCATGCGCGTGCCGATGGCCACGCCACCCGCCTTGTCGAAATTGGCGAAGGTGCCCTGCTTGACGTTCTTGGCGACGAGCTGGAGCTTGTTGATATCCTCTTCGCGCAGACCCCGCACGAGCGTGCCGGTGCCCTGCCCGACATTGCCCTGGCCGAGCACCTGGCCTTCCACGACGGGAATGGCGAAGGAAACACCGGGAACCGCATCGATCCGCTTGATCACATTGTCATAGTCATCCAGCGGCCGGTCCATGGGCTGCATGATGACATGGCCGTTGATGCCGAGAATGCGCGTCAGCAATTCGCTGCGAAAACCGTTCATGACGGCCATGACGATAATGAGCGTCGCCACGCCGAGCATGATGCCGGTAAAGGAGAAACCGGCGATCACCGAAATAAACGTTTCCTTGCGCCGGGCGCGCAGATAGCGCCATGCGATCATCCGTTCATAGGCAGAGAACGGCTTGGGACCCTGTTGTACAGCAGTGACGGCCGATTCTGTCATAGAGTTCCAGCCTGAAAGTCAGCGGGGCCTGCAAGCTTGTTGATTGCAGCTTCAATGCTCAGGGTTTCCCGTTCACCCGTCGCGCGATCCTTGATCTCGACTTCGCCCGCGGCAACACCGCGCGGCCCGATGATCACCTGCGTCGGCAGGCCGATCAGGTCCATCTTGGCGAATTTCGCACCGGGACGATCATCCGTATCGTCCAGCAGCGGCTCGAGACCGGCATTCGTCAAGGCCTCGTAGACCTTGGCGGATGCCGCGTCGCACGCCTCGTCGCCCGGCTTCATGTTGACGATGCCCGCGCCGAACGGCGCAACGGCCTTCGGCCAGATGATGCCGTTCTCGTCATGGGATGCCTCGATGATCGCGGCGATGACACGCGAGGGGCCGATGCCGTAGGAGCCCATGGAAACCATGTGTTCCTTGCCATCGGGACCGGTGACCTTGGCGCCCATCGGTTCGGAATATTTGGTGCCGAAATGGAAGATGTGGCCGACCTCGATGCCGCGTGCGGCAAGCTGTTCGGATGCACCGACCTTGTCCCAGGCGGCTTCGTCGTGCATTTCATCCGTCGCCGCATAGGGCGTCGTCCATTTCGTCACGATATCGGCGACCTGCGCATTGTCATCGAAATTGGTATCGGCACCGGGAACCGGCAGGTCGAGATAGGCACGGTCGCAATAGACCTGGCTCTCGCCGGTTTCGGCCAGGATGATGAATTCGTGGCTGAGGTCGCCGCCGATGGGGCCGGTATCGGCACGCATGGGGATGACCTTGATGCCGAGGCGCGAGAAGGTGCGGAGATAAGCCACGAACATGCGGTTGTAGGCGGCCTTGGCGCCTTCGAAATCGATATCGAAGCTGTAGGCATCCTTCATCAGGAATTCACGCGAGCGCATGACGCCGAAACGCGGGCGGCGCTCGTCGCGGAACTTCCACTGGATGTGATAAAGATTGAGCGGCAAGTCCTTGTACGACTTCACATAAGCCCGGAAAATCTCGGTGATCATTTCCTCGTTGGTCGGGCCAAACAGCATCTCGCGGTCACCGCGATCCTTGATGCGCAGCATCTCGTCGCCATAGGCATCATAACGGCCGCTTTCGCGCCACAGATCGGCGGACTGGATCGTCGGCATCAGCAGCTCGATGGCGCCGGACCGATTCTGTTCCTCGCGGATGATGTTGGACACCTTGTTGAGGATGCGCAGGCCTGCCGGCAGCCAGGCATAGATGCCGGCCGACTCCTGACGGATCAGGCCGGCACGCAGCATCAGCCGGTGCGAGACGATTTCCGCCTCTTTGGGATTTTCTTTCAGGATAGGCAGGAAATAACGGGAAAGCCGCATTGAGATCACCAAATTGAAACACAGCCTGAATGCTTGAAGAATCAGGCAAAACCAAGTGCAAAGTTAGCGTATTACCCAAAAATCGTTGCCGATTTCCGGAAAGACTCATACGCCGCCAAATGTGTTGCCGCGTCCCGCCCAAAACCCGGATTAATCCGCGACGCAGCAATGTTTCTTAGCGGCTTAACAGCGGGTTGGGAACCCGCCAACGCCAAATGAGACATCTCAGATTTGTGACAGTTTTGTTACGCTGCCAGATTTGTAAGCAAAAAATGACTGTACCGAATATTTTTCGTGACATTTCGAAGGCAGTCCGCTATTTTTTTAATCATAATGAGAAAGTAAGAATAATTCTGCTTTCCAGCGCGGTCAAAGTCTTGGGAGGATGTGACCTTTGGCGCGGTAATACGCAGCCACCATGCAAATGGAATAGGGTCAGACGCGATCTAACAATGCAAGGCGAAAGCCTTGCATTTTTTTTGTCTTGTTGCGGCAATACAAGCACTTATCAAATAAACTTAAAGGTGGTTGCGCAGACTGCCGCGCCTCGATCACGTTGCTTCAGTTCTATTTTGCAACTACTTGGGCGACAGGCAGACGCGCTTCACCCCGACCAGCCTTCACACCTGATGGGATATTTCCCTTCACCCCCACCATCCGGAAGATCCGCAACGGCACGATGATGCCGGTGTCGATTCGCGCGATGTCGTCTCATCCCCGCAGCGCGATCTTAGACCAATGTCGCAATGTTCAGCTCATCTTCGCCTGTTAAATCGGCGTCGCAGGATCGGTGTGCCAGGCGCGGGGATTGGCACATCAGCGACGTTACAATGTTCGGGGACGAACCATGGGAATTTACACACGCGGCGCGGCTGAGCCCGGCAAGCGCAGCATATGCATAAGCACGATTACACGTAATCGTCCGCTCATGCTGCAGAACTTGTTGCAGTCCTATGCCACCATGGGCGTGCCCCATGGTGTCAACCTCCATTTTCTCATCGTCGAGAACAATGAGAAGGCAACGCTGCACGATGTCATCGCGCATTTCCGGGCGCTCGTGCCGCAATGGACGGTCCAGTACGAGGTGGAACCGCGTCTCGGCATTGCCCGCGCCCGCAACCATGCGCTGGCATGCGCCCTGGCCGGCAATCACGATCTCATGACATTTGCCGATGATGATGAACGGGTGGAACCCGACTGGCTGATTGAACTGCTGGCGGAACTGGATGCCTCGACGCTCGATATCGTCGGCTCCCCCGTGCGCGCCGCGCCGATTTCCGCCGACGCGCCGTTTTCCGCGCAACTGGTCTGGGCCGGTCTCAACCGCAGGGGCATGGACAGCGAACGCAAGGCCCGGCGGCGGTGCCAGCGCAACGAAGCGCACAGGATTCTGCTGGCAACCGGCAGCTGGATGGGCAGGCTGAGTTTCTTTGACCGGACGGGCCTGCGTTTCGACGACACGCTTGATCTGGCCGGCGGGGAAGACTGGCGCCTGTACAGGGAAGCCAAAAAACTCGGCGCCAGGACCGGCTGGACGCCGCATGCCATTGCCTACGAAACCGTGCCGATGGACCGGCTGACCCTCGGCTACCATTTCCGCCGTGACCGGGACAGCAGTTCGGTTGAAACCTGCCGGAAGCTCGACCAGCAACGCGCGCTGACCTTGCTGCGCATCCCCGGCTCGCTGGCGATCCGGGTGTTCAAACTGTGCAGCTACGCGGCTGCGGCGCCGTTCACGCGCGGCGAAGCGCTGGTGCGGCTGGCGGCATGCATGGGCAGTATTTTCGGCATCTGTCAGGGCTGCCTTGGCAAGAGATCGTCGCACTATCGGCGGACAAGCGGTTTTTGACGATTGCACGCTTGTCATGCGTGGTTCGACAAGCTCACCATGAGGGAGGTGGTTTGGCTGCAATGCCAAGCACGGAGATTGCAGAATTATGCTCCCTGCAATCCTCACTCTCCCTCATGGTGAGCTTGTCGAACCACGCACAATGCACCACGGTTCGGATGCCGGCTCAGACCACAGTCCTAATGCAGTTGCGGGAAGAAAACCGGAATGCTCTCGACGCCGAAACCAAGCTTCTGGTTGACGATGTAGAAGAGGATAAAAACCACGGCTGAAATCGCTGTGGTGATCAGGAACACCCGTCCCATCCGGTGCTTGTGCGGCGCACTGGCGGTCGTGCCCAGCGTGACATCATCCTCATCGGCCTGGGTGCGCAGGCCAAACGGCAGCACGGTGAACAGCGTCAGCCACCAGAAGATGAAATAGATCGCCATTCCAGTTGCGATGGGCATGTCAGACTTGCTCCAGTTCGATCAGCGTCCCGTTAAAATCCTTCGGGTGAAGGAACAGCACCGGTTTGCCGTGGGCGCCGATTTTCGGTTCGCCATCGCCCAGGATACGGGCGCCCTGCTGTTTTAGCTGATTTCGTGCCGCCAGAATATCGGCCACTTCGTAGCAGACGTGATGCATGCCGCCGGACGGGTTCTTTGCCAGGAACGCCGCGATGGGCGAATCCGCATTCAAGGGTTCGAGAAGCTCGATCTTGGTGTTGCCGACATCGATGAAAACGACGGTCACGCCATGCTCCGGCAGAACCTGCGGCTCGGTGAGTGTCGCACCGAGCGTATCGCGATAGACCGCAGACGCTGCCGCAAGATCCGGTACAGCGATGGCGACATGATTCAGACGACCAAGCATCCTTGACCTCACGTGCGGGTTACGAACACGGTGACGATCGGCTTCTTGCCCCAGGCCTCGTTGGCAGCGGCACGGACGGCGCGGCGCACCGCCTCGCGGACCATCGCCAAATCCTTGCGCTTTTCACGCGGGATACTCTGCACCGCACCAACGGCCGCATCGTACAGCAGGTCTTCAAGCAGTTCGCCTTCCCGATCGTTCTCCGGCAGGCCGACCGGCACGATTTCCGGGTCCTCGATGATATTGTACTTCGTATCGAGCAGCATCGATACCGCGACGTGGCCGACATAGGACAGCTTGCGCCGGTCGACAACGCCGACCTCTTCCTCGTCGCCGATGAGCTTGCCGTCCTTCATGACGCGGCCAAACGGCGCCTGATCAATGATCTCCGCCCTGCCCGGCGCCAGACGCAGAATGTCGCCATTGCGCACCTGCGGCACCTCGGGAATGCCGGCCATGGCCGCAAGCGAGCCCTGCGCCACGAGATGCGCGGCTTCGCCATGCACAGGCACGAGAATGCGCGGACGCACCCATTCATACATGCGCTTCAGCTCATTGCGGCGTGGATGGCCCGAGACGTGCACCAGCTGATCATCGTCGGAGATGATGTGGATACCCTGCTCGATCAAAAGGTTTTTTGTCTCGATGATCGGCTTTTCATTGCCGGGAATGGTGCGCGAGGAATAAATGACAGTATCGCCGGCTGACAGCGCCACATTGCGCATTTCATCGCGGGCAAGCTTGGCCAGCGCCGCGCGGGATTCGCCCTGACTGCCGGTGAGAATGATGACGATATTCTCGCGCGGGATGAAACCGTAATCCTCTTCGGAGAGAAATTCCGGAATGCCGTCGAGATAACCCAGTTCACTGGCCACATCGATCATCCGCTTCATCGAGCGGCCGAGCACCAGCACCTGGCGCCCGGCATCGCGGGCGGCGATAGCGATGGAACGGATACGTCCGACATTGGACGAAAAGGTGGTGATGGCCACGCGACCGCGGGCATTTTCGATGATGTCGCGCAGACTGTCGCCGACCTCCCGCTCGGAGGGCGATTCCCCGTCACGCAAGGCATTGGTGGAGTCGCACATCATCGCCAGCACGCCTTCATCACCGAGGGCACGGAATCCGGCCTCATCGATCAGCGGTCCAAGCGACGGCTCCGGGTCCATCTTCCAGTCGCCGGTGTGAACGACGATGCCCAACGGCGTCCTGATCGCCAGCGAGACGGGTTCCGGGATCGAGTGGGTCACGGCAAGCGCTTCGAACTCGAAGGGGCCGACATTGAACTTTTCGCCGGCGCGGTAAATGGTGACGGGAATATCCGGCGCACCCGGCTCCGACTGGCGCTTGGCTTCCAGCAACCCGGCGGTGAATGGCGTCGCATAGACCGGCACATTCAACAGCGGCCAAAGGTCGAGCAAGGCACCGTAATGGTCCTCGTGGGCATGGGTGATCACAATCCCCTTGAGATTGTGCCGCTCGGCCTGCAGAAAACGGATATCGGGAAGAACGAGATCAGCGCCTGGAAGATCCGGTCCGGCGAAGGTGACGCCCATGTCGACGACCACCCATTCGCGCTTGTGTGCGGGGCCATAGCCATACATGGCCAGATTCATCCCGATTTCACCAACGCCGCCCAAAGGCAGGAACACGAGCTCTGCCTGATCGGAATTTGCCATTTATACTCCTTACAACCGGCTATCCGGCACTTGCCGATGCAACTGCTCCGAAATGAACATCGCCGGCAGCAATCTTCACCCGTTCCCCATCATTATCGCGTATGACGAAACGGCAGTCTTCGTCAATTGTTTCGAATATACCACGCAGCACCGAGCCGTCGACCCGCACGGCAACTTCACTGCCAATTCCTGCCGCGCGCTTGAGCCAGCGCTTGCGAATGTCGGCAAGCCCGCGCCCCTCGTTCCAGATGCGGCTGTTTTCCTGCCAGGCATCGGACAGCGCCAGAAACAGCGTTTCCGCATCGCAGGCCGCACCAAGCTGCTTCAGCGATGTCGCTGGATAAGGCACGTCCTCGGGGTAAGCAACCACATTGACGCCGATGCCGACGACGACGGCAAACCGCCCGTCCGGCAGATGCGTCGATTCCAGGAGAATGCCGGCAAGCTTGGCCTTGTTGGCCAGAAGATCGTTCGGCCACTTCAGCTCGACACGCAAATCCGACCTGCTGGCACCGATACCATCGACGCCGACCGAAACCGCGCCTTGCGGGCAGACGGCGTCAAGCGCGTCCGCCAGGGAAAGCCCGGCGACAAAGCCGAGGGTTGCCGCCGTCTTCAACTCGAAATTGCCGGTGAGCAGCAGGGAGGCCGCCAGATTGCCGTGGGATGTGGCCCAGGCGCGGCCGCGGCGCCCGCGCCCGCTTTCCTGTTTCTTCGAAACGATCCACAGCCGTCCGGGATCACCAGCCTGCGCGCGCTCCAGCGCGACCGCATTGGTCGAGCCGACCGTATCGAAGGCCTCCATCCGGAAGCCGTTTTTCTGCGCCAGCGGCGAGAGCGAGAATCCCATTGATCAGGGTTCCCGGCCTCAGAAGAACGTTTTCGCGGCAGCTTCCGCATAGGTGCTGACCGGTCCGCCGATCAGTACATAAAGCAGCGTCAGCAGGCCCGAGACACCGAGGACCAGGCGCAGTTCACCGGCAACCGGCACGAACTCGCCAGCCGGTTCATCGAACCACATGATCTTGATGATGCGCAGATAGTAGAACGCACCCACGACCGAAGCCACGATACCGATGATGGCCAGCGCATAGAGATTGGCCTGCATCGCGGCAAGGAAGGTGTACCACTTGCCCCAGAACCCGGCGAGCGGCGGAATACCGGCCAGCGAGAACATGAGGATGGTGAAGATCGTCGCCATGATCGGATTGGTGCGGGACAGGCCGGCCAGATCTTCGATCAGTTCGACATTGCCGTGCTTGCGGCGCATGGCCAGGATGAAGGCAAACACGCCGAGCGTCGTGATCAGGTAGATCAGCATGTAGATCGCCACGCCGCGCACACCGACCTGCGTACCGGCGGCAAGGCCGACAAGCGCATAGCCCATGTGGCTGATCGACGAATAGGCCATCAGGCGCTTGATGTTGCGCTGGCCGATGGCTGCGAATGCACCCAGGACCATCGACGCAATGGCGATGAAGACGATGATCTGCTGCCAGTCATGGGTGATCGGCTGGAAGGTCTCGACGGCAACGCGTGTCAGAAGCGCCATGGCGGCCATCTTCGGCGCACTGGCGAAGAAGGCGGTCACCGGCGTCGGCGCACCTTCGTAGACATCCGGCGTCCACATGTGGAACGGCACGGCGGAAATCTTGAAGGCGAGACCGGCAAAGATGAACACCAGGCCGAACACGACGCCAAGCTGACGCTCGCCGCCTGCCAGCGCCTGGGCGATGCCCGCAAAGCCGGTATGGCCGGTAAAGCCGTAGACGAGCGAAATGCCGTAAAGCAGCATGCCCGACGACAATGCGCCGAGAACGAAATACTTCAGGCCGGCTTCGGTCGAGCGGGCACTGTCGCGGTTGATTGCAGCAATGACATAGAGCGCCAGGGACTGCAGTTCGAGGCCGAGATAGAGCGACAGGGTGTCATTGGCCGAAATCATCAGGAGCATGCCGAGGGTCGACAGCAGGATGAGGATCGGGAACTCGAACTTGTCGAACTTCTCCGCCTTGGCGAAGCCAACCGACATGACGAGCGCAACGATCGAGCCGACCAGTGTCAGCACTTTCATGAAGCGCGCGAACGGATCCGAAACGAAGGCACGGCCGAAGACGTGACCATCGTGCGGGAAGAGAACGAGGATTGCCAATGCTGCAAGCAGCACGGCAACCGCCAGTCCGTTGACCAGGGAATTCGCCCGTTCACCGGAGAAGGCCCCGATCATCAGTAGAGCCAATGCGCCCACTGCGATGAGCAGTTCGGGAGCCATAAGCGTCAGGTTGGCAATCATGTCGGTCTGCATCGGCCTTGGCCTCTTCCTGCTATTTCAGCGCCAGTGTGGCGGCTGCGGACAGCGCGTTATTGTATTGATTGATAAGGGCGTGCACCGAGCTTGCCGTCGCATCGAAGACAGGCATCGGATAAACACCGTAGAAGATGGTGAGGATCACCAGCGGATAGACCACCAGCTTTTCGCGTGGCGACATATCCAGAAGCGACTTCAGGCTTTCCTTGTCCAGCGAGCCGAACACGACGCGGCGATAGAGCCACAGCGCATAGGCCGCCGAGAAAATCACGCCTGATGTTGCAAACAGCGCAACCCAGGTGTTGACGCGGAAGACGCCAAGCAGCGTGAGGAATTCACCGATGAAGCCCGAGGTGCCCGGCAGGCCGACATTGGCCATGGTCAGGACCAGGAAAACCACCGCATATTTCGGCATGTTGTTGACGAGGCCGCCATAGGCGGAGATGTCGCGGGTATGGGTGCGGTCATAGACAACACCGACGCAGAGGAATAGTGCGGCCGAAACCAGACCGTGCGACAGCATCTGGAACAATGCGCCCTGGATGCCCTGCTCGTTGGCGGCGAAGATACCCATGGTCACATAGCCCATGTGCGCAACCGAGGAGTAGGCGATCAGCTTCTTGATGTCTTCCTGCATCAGCGCCACCAGCGAGGTGTAGACGATGGCGACAACCGAAAGCGTGTAGATCAGCGGCGCGAAGTCGGCGGACGCGATCGGGAACATCGGCAGGGAGAAGCGCAGGAAGCCGTAGCCGCCGAGCTTCAACAGGATGCCGGCCAGAATGGCTGACGCCGCCGTCGGTGCTTCCACGTGCGCATCCGGCAGCCAGGTGTGCACCGGCCACATCGGCATCTTCACGGCGAAGGACGCGAAGAAGGCCAGCCACAGCCATGTCTGCATGGAGGCCGGGAACGGATAGGCCAGCAGAGTCGGGATATCGGTCGTGCCAGCCTGCCAGTACATGGCCATGATGGCCAGCAGCATCAGCACGGAGCCGAGCAGCGTGTAGAGGAAGAACTTGAAGCTGGCATAGACGCGGCGCTTGCCGCCCCACACGCCGATGATGATGAACATCGGCACCAGCACGGCTTCGAAGAACACGTAGAACAGCACGATATCCAGCGCGCAGAACACACCGATCATCAGCGTTTCCAGCACGAGGAAGGCAATCATGTATTCCTTGACCCGGCTCTGTATGGCTTCCCAGCTGGCCAGGATGCACAGCGGCATCAGGAATGTCGTCAGGATGACGAACAGCATCGAAATGCCGTCCACGCCCATGTGATAGGAAATCCCGGAGTCGAGCCAGGCTGCCTTTTCCACGAACTGGAAGCCGGCATGACCCTTGTCGAAATAATACCAGATCGGCAGGGAAAGCAGGAATGTGATGACCGTCGTCCACAGCGCCACGTTGCGGATATTGCGCCGCGCGGATTCACTGTCATCCCGGATCAGAAGGATCAGGAATGCACCGACCAATGGCAGGAAGGTAACAGTCGATAGAATTGGCCAGTCGGTCATCAGAAGTTGCTCCCGAGCATCATCCACGTGACGAGTGCGGCGACCCCAATGAGCATCGCGAACGCATAATGATAGAGGTAACCGGTCTGCAGGCGCACCACGCGGTTGGTGACATCCACGACGCGGGCCGAGATACCATCCGGACCATGGCCGTCGATCAGCCAACCATCGCCCTTCTTCCACAGGAACCTGCCAAGGGCCTTGGCCGGACGCACGAACAGGAAGTCGTAGAGTTCGTCAAAATACCACTTGTTGAGCAGGAACTGGTACAGGCCGCGGTGCTGCTCGGCCAGCCGGACGGGTGTCTGCGGCGAGCGGATGTAGAAGTACCAGGACAGGATGAAGCCTGCGAGCATCGCAAGGAACGGCGAGGCAGCAACCAGAGCAGGCACATGGTGGTGCAACTCCAGAATCTCGTTTTCCTTGCCGGTGAACAGTGCACCCTTCCAGAACTCGGCATATTCGTGGCCGAAGAAGTATTCGCGGAAGATGACACCGGCAAACAGCGCGCCGATGGCCAGGATGAACAGCGGCACCAGCATGACATAGGGCGATTCATGCACGTGATGCATGACGTCGTGCGACGCGCGCGGCTTGCCATGGAACGTCATGAAAATCAGGCGCCATGAATAGAAGCTGGTGAACAGCGCTGCGATAACCAAGAGGATGAAGGCATAGCCTGCCGCCGGGCTGGTCGACGCATAGGCCGACTCGATGATCGCATCCTTGGAGAAGAAGCCGGCGGTGCCGATCGACGTGCCGGGGATACCGAGGCCGGTCAGCGCGACGGTGCCGATGACCATCATCCAGTAGGTTTGCGGGATCAGCTTGCGCAGGCCGCCCATGTGACGCATGTCCTGCTCGTCGGAAACCGCGTGAATAACGGAACCGGCGCCAAGGAACAGCAGGGCCTTGAAGAAGGCGTGCGTGAACAGGTGGAAAATCGCCGCGCCATAGGCACCCAGACCAAGCGCCACGAACATGTAGCCGAGCTGCGAGCAGGTGGAATAGGCGATGACGCGCTTGATGTCGTTCTGCACCAGGCCGACCGTGGCGGCAAAGAAGGCCGTCGTCGCGCCGACAAGCGTCACAACGATCAAGGCCGTGTGCGACAGTTCGAAGATCGGCGACAGGCGCGCAACCATGAACACGCCTGCGGTCACCATCGTTGCCGCATGGATCAGCGCGGACACCGGTGTCGGGCCCTCCATGGCGTCAGGCAGCCAGGTGTGCAGCAGGAACTGCGCGGACTTGCCCATCGCGCCCATGAACAGCAGCAGACAGGCAACCGTGATCGCTTCCTGCTTGCCCAGGGCATAGCCGAGAAAATTCAGGACAACCTTGCCGTCCCCTGCTCCCTCCGCCGGAAGATACTGCGCGGCGGACTGGAACAGCGTGTCGAACTGAACCGTATCGAACAGCACGAACAGTGCGAAAATACCGAGAAGGAAGCCGAAATCGCCGACGCGGTTGACGATGAAAGCTTTCATCGCCGCGGCATTGGCCGAAGGCTTCTTGAACCAGAAACCGATCAGCAGGTACGAGGCAAGACCCACGCCTTCCCAGCCGAAGAACATCTGAACCAGATTGTCGCCAGTCACCAGCATCAGCATGGCGAAGGTGAAGAGCGAGAGATAGGCGAAGAAGCGCGGCCGATGCGGATCGTGATGCATGTAGCCGATCGAATAGGTATGGACGAGCGCCGACACCGTGTTGACGACGATCAGCATGACAGCGGTCAGCGTATCGATGCGCAGGGCCCAGTCGAAGCTCAGCGAGCCGGACTCGACCCAGTGCATGACCGGAACCTTGAACGCCTCGCCATGGCCGAGCGCCACGGTCGTGAATGCGATCCATGAGAGAACCGCAACCACGATCATCAGACCGGTGGTGACATACTCGCTCGCCTTCGCGCCGATGGACGAGCCGAACAGACCCGCGATCAGAAAGCCGAGCAGCGGAAGGAAGACAATCGCCAGATACAGCATGCCCCCGTCAACCTTTCATCATGTTGACGTCTTCTACGGCAATCGATCCACGATTGCGGTAGAACACGACGAGAATAGCCAGACCGATGGCAGCCTCAGCGGCCGCTACGGTCAGGACAAACAATGCAAAAACCTGTCCGACCAGATCACCCAGTGCAGCGGAGAACGCCACGAAGTTCAGGTTGACGGCGAGCAGGATCAATTCGACCGACATCAGGATGACGATCACGTTCTTACGATTGAGGAAGATACCGAAGATCCCCATCGTGAACAGGAGCGCCGAAACTGTCAGATAATGTGCAATACCGATGACCATCATGCGCTCCTGTCAAATACCCTTGCCCGTTTCGACCTGCTTGACCTCGATGGCCGTTTCAGGCGTGCGTCCGACCTGCTGGGAGATGTTCTGGCGCTTGATGCCTTCCTTGTGGCGAAGCGTCAGCACAATCGCGCCGATCATGGCGACCAGAAGCACGAGACCGGCAATCTGGAAGTAGTAGATGTAATCCGTGTAGAGGATGTCGCCGAGCGCCGCCGTATTGCTGCGCGTGGCGATATCGGGTGTCGGCTGAACAACCACGCGGCCAATACTTGGCGTGAAGACCGAACCGCCGAGAACGACAATCAGTTCCACCGCAAGGATCATGCCGACAAGCGCGCCGATGGGCGCATATTGCAGCGCCCCGCGCTTCATTTCGGCAAAATCCACATCCAGCATCATCACGACGAAGAGGAAGAGGACGGCCACCGCGCCGACATAGACCACAAGAAGGATCATCGCCAGGAATTCAGCACCCGTCAGCAGGAAGAGCCCCGCCGCGTTGAAGAAGGCGAGGATCAGAAACAGCACGGAGTGCACGGGATTACGCGCCGCAATCACCATGAACGCACTGGCGACGGTGATGAAGGCGAAGAGATAAAAAAACGCCGCCGCAATACCTGTCAGCATGGGTTCCCCCGATTTCCATTCCGGCAGACTGTTCTGCCATTTTAAAAGCGATTCACGGAGATTCCGTGTATTCGCAGCCTCATAACGCATGTTCCGGGCGGGTAGAAGCACCCTGCCCTAAGACACATGCGCGCACTCGGACGGGACGACGCCCCATCCACTCAATTGTTACCGGTACGGCGCATCCATTGCGATGTTCCGTGCCAGCTCGCGTTCCCAGCGGTCGCCATTGGCGAGCAGCCGGTCCTTGTCATAATAAAGCTCTTCACGGGTTTCCGTGGCGAACTCGAAATTCGGGCCTTCGACGATGGCATCCACCGGGCAGGCTTCCTGGCAGAAGCCGCAATAGATGCACTTCACCATGTCAATGTCATAACGCACCGTGCGGCGCGTTCCGTCATTGCGGCGCGGACCGGCTTCGATGGTGATGGCCTGCGCCGGGCAGATCGCTTCGCAGAGCTTGCAGGCAATGCAGCGTTCTTCGCCGTTGGGATAGCGGCGCAGCGCATGTTCTCCGCGGAAGCGCGGGCTGAGCGGTCCCTTTTCGTAGGGGTAGTTCAGCGTCGCCTTCGGCGCGAAGAACTGGCGCATCGACAGGAAGAAGGCGCCGACGAACTCCGCCAGCAGGAGCGATTTAGCAGCTTGTGCGAGTTGTGCCATGCTGATTCTCCTTACGGTGTCAGGCCGGTGATTTTAAGAAACGCCGCGGTGGCGATGACCATGAAGAGCGAGATCGGCAGGAACACCTTCCAGCCCAGACGCATCAACTGGTCGTAGCGGTAGCGCGGAACGAATGCCTTCACCATGGCGAACATGAAGAAGACGAAGAAAAGCTTGAGCATGAACCAGATGATGCCGGGTACCCAGTTCAGGAACCAGACGTCAACCGGTGGCAGCCAGCCGCCGAGGAACAGGATCGTGGTCAACGCGCACATCAGGGTGATGGCGACATATTCACCGAGGAAGAACAGCAGGAACGCGGTCGACGAATACTCGATCATGTGACCGGCAACGAGTTCCGATTCCGCTTCGACCAGATCAAAAGGCGGGCGGTTGGTCTCGGCCAGCGCCGAGATGAAGAAAATGACGAACATCGGGAACAGGCCGAGCCAATGCCAGTCAAGGAAGGTATTGGGCAGGCCGACCATGGTGCCGAGACCGGTCTTCTGCGACAAGACGATATCCGTGAGGTTCAGCGAACCGACAGTGAGCAGAACGGTGACGATGACGAAACCGATAGAGACTTCGTAGGACACCATCTGCGCGGCGGAGCGGAGCGCGCCGAGGAACGGGTACTTCGAGTTCGATGCCCAGCCGGCCATGATGACGCCGTAGACTTCGAGCGAGGAAATGGCGAGCACATAGAGAATGCCGACATTGACGTTGGCAATCGCCCAGCCCTCATTGACCGGAATGACCGCCCAGGCCGCCATGGCCAGCACCGAAGACACCAGCGGGGCCAGAAGGAAAATGCCCTTGTTGGCGCCGGACGGAATGATCGGTTCCTTGACCACGAACTTCAGAAGGTCGGCGAAGGACTGCAACAGGCCGAACGGTCCAACGACGTTCGGGCCACGGCGCAACTGAACTGCCGCCCAGATCTTGCGATCCGCGTAAAGCAGGTAGGCGATGATCAGTAGCATCACCACGAGCATCAGCACTGATTTTCCGAGGATAATCAGCAGCGGCAGGATGTAGGTTGCGAAAATATCTTCCATATCAGTCTCTTCCCCGCCTACTCGGCCGCCTGCTTGAAGCCGCCCTTGGCCAGCGCGGAACATTCAGCCATGACGGCTGAGGCGCGGGCGATCGGGTTGGTCAAGTAGAAGTCTTGGACCGGCGATACGAAGGCCGTCTTGTCAACGGTGCCCGACGCATTGGCCAGTTTCTTGATGTCGGCAGCATCACCGGCCTGGATGGCGTCGACGACGGCCAGGTGCGGGTATTCTGCATAAAGTTTTGCACGCAGGGCGGCAAGCGAGTCGAATGGCAGCTTCTTGCCGAGCACATCGGACAGTGCGCGCAGGATCGCCCAGTCTTCCTTGGCATTGCCCGGCGCAAAGGCGGCGCGGTTGGTCATCTGCACACGGCCTTCGGTGTTGACGAAGGTGCCGGACTTTTCCGTGTAGGTCGCGCCCGGCAGGATCACGTCGGCATTGTGTGCGCCCTGATCGCCATGGGTGCCGATATAGACGGTGAAGGCACCGCCCTTGCCGGCCCAGTTCAGCTCGTCTGCGCCGAGCAGGAACAGCACGTCGAGTGCCCCCTGCATCTGCGCAACCGACTTGCCGCCTTCGCCCGGCACGAAACCGATATCGAGGGCGCCAACCCGGCTGGCAGCGGTATGAATGACGCCGAAACCGTTCCAGTCATCGGCAAGCGCGCCGGTATCCGCTGCAATCTTGGCAGCAAGACCGAGAACCGCGTTGCCATCTGCACGGCTGAGCGCGCCCTGCCCGATGATGATGATCGGCTTCTTGGCCTTCTTCAGCACCGCATGGAATTTCAGCGACCCGTTGGCAAGTTCCGCCAGGGTGTCTGCGCCGGCGCCGAGATATTCGTAGTTGAAGCGCAGGTCGGCCTGTTCGCCGATCAGCGCAATCGGAATTCCGGCAGCGCGCCAGCGCTTGCGCAGGCGGGCATTGAGCAGCGACGCTTCAAAGCGCGGATTGGAACCGATGATGAGTACGGCGTCAGCGTCTTCAATACCGTCAATGCTTGGATTGAAGATATAGGAGGCGCGGCCATTGGCCGTGTTCAGAACCGTTC
This sequence comes from Phyllobacterium sp. MT110, assembly GCF_058792715.1. Classification (NCBI taxonomy): domain Bacteria; kingdom Pseudomonadati; phylum Pseudomonadota; class Alphaproteobacteria; order Hyphomicrobiales; family Phyllobacteriaceae; genus Phyllobacterium; species Phyllobacterium sp. MT110. Next base: position 802,308 of record NZ_JBXAFE010000001.1, on the reverse strand, counting down.
CGTCCTGACGTCCGTCGATATTGGCGGAGCCGAGCGATGTGATGAGCTGCTTGAGCGCATACATTTCCTCGACGCTGGCGAGATCGCCGGCAATCGCGCCGATCTTGTCGCCGGTCGTCTTGGCAACGGCAGCCTTGATCGCCTCGAACGCTTCCGGCCAGCTTGCCGGAACCAGACGGCCATCGCGACGCACATAGGGGCGGTCAAGGCGCTGGGTGCGCAGGCCATCCCAGATGAAGCGGGTCTTGTCGGAAATCCATTCCTCGTTCACCGCTTCGTTGACGCGTGGAAGCACGCGCATCACTTCGCGGCCGCGGGTGTCAACGCGGATCGACGAGCCGACGGCATCCATCACGTCGATGGATTCGGTCTTGGTCAACTCCCACGGACGGGCCTGGAAGGCGTAGGGCTTGGATGTCAGAGCACCGACCGGGCAAAGATCGATCACATTGCCCTGCAGCTCCGATGTCATCGCCTGCTCGAGATAGGTGGTGATTTCGGCATCTTCGCCGCGGCCGATAAGGCCGAGCTCGGAAATGCCGGCCACTTCCGTGGTGAAGCGGACACAGCGCGTGCAGTGAATGCAGCGCGTCATGACCGTCTTGACCAGCGGTCCGATATATTTGTCTTCAACGGCGCGCTTGTTTTCCTTGTAGCGCGACGCACCGATACCGAAGACCATGGCCTGATCCTGCAGATCGCACTCGCCGCCCTGATCGCAGATCGGGCAATCCAAGGGATGGTTGATCAGCAGGAATTCCATCACGCCTTCGCGGGCCTTCTTGACCATCGGCGTGTTGGTGAAAATCTCCGGCGTCTCGCCGTTCGGGCCCGGACGCAGGTCGCGCACGCCCATGGCGCAGGACGCGGCAGGCTTGGGCGGTCCGCCCTTCACTTCAATCAAGCACATGCGGCAATTGCCGGCGATCGACAAACGCTCATGGAAACAGAACCGCGGCACCTCGGCACCCGCCGTTTCCGCAGCCTGCAGAAGCGTGTAGTGATCCGGTACTTCGATTTCCCTACCGTCGACTTTGATCTTTGCCATCGTCTGTCCAACCTCGCGGAACATTCCGCATTTTCATTTGGCATTCCCGCGAAACCGCTGAAATACCTTCAATTGCTCCATGCCGGTCCAAGCCAGCATGGCTTTATTCGGGCTTCACCCCCGCCAAGGCAGCGGATTGTTTGACCCACTCATCCCGCACGATACGCCCGCCGAATTTCAGATGATCATCGACCCAGGCAATCTCCTGGGGTGACCATGCCGCAATCTGCGCATGGGTGTAGATGCCAAGACCGTTCAAGACCTGCTCCAGCTTCGGGCCAACGCCCGAAATCCGCTTCAGGTCGTCCGGCAAGGCCGGCTTTGCGATTGCCGCCGGTTTCGACGGCCCCGTTGAAACCGCCGCCAGCTTGGCTTTTTTACCAGCAACCGCCTTTGGTGCGGTTTCGGTCGCCTTGTTGCGTATGATCGTCTTCAACTCAGCAACATCAGGCGCCTGCTTTGCTGCGGCCGCCGGCGACCTGTCCAGCGGCTTCAGCTTCGCGTTGGCATCAAGCATACCGGCAAGAGCACCGGCCCACAGACCCCACATCTGGCTGGCGATGCCGAGAGTCAAAACAGACGCCGCCGCCATCGCACCCATCGGCGGTGTCAGCAGATTGGCAGCCGGAACGATCTGCTTCGGCATCACTGCCGACCAGTCCGCACCCGATCGCTTGTCTGTTCCGGTATCCGGCATATCCCCTCAACCCTATTCCGCCGCAACAAGCACGGGGCTTGCCGCAGAAGCGTTGCGTGTAAACTCATCGATACGGCGTTCGATTTCCGGACGGAAATGCCGGATCAGACCCTGTACCGGCCATGCCGCCGCGTCGCCGAGCGCGCAGATGGTGTGGCCTTCGATCTGCTTGGTCACGTCGAGCAGCATGTCGATCTCGCGCTTCTGCGCATTGCCGACCGCCATGCGTTCCATGACGCGCCACATCCAGCCGGTGCCTTCGCGGCATGGCGTGCACTGGCCGCAGCTCTCGTGCTTGAAGAAGTAGGACAGGCGCGCAATGGCGCGAACGATGTCGGTGGACTTGTCCATGACGATCGCAGCCGCCGTGCCGAAGGATGACTTGACGTTGCGCAACCCATCGAAATCCATCGGGCAATCGATGATATCGGCAGCCGGAACGACCGGACAGGACGCGCCGCCGGGAATAACCGCCAGCAGATTGTCCCAGCCGCCGCGAACGCCGCCCGCATGCTTGTCGACCAGCTCGCGGAAGGTGATGCCCATGGCTTCTTCGACCGTGCATGGACGGTTGACGTGACCGGAGATCATGAACAGCTTGGTGCCGACATTGTTCGGACGGCCGATGCCGGAGAACCAGGCCGCGCCGCGGCGCAGGATGGTCGGGGCAACGGCAACCGATTCAACATTGTTGACGGTGGTCGGGCAGCCATAAAGGCCCATATTGGCCGGGAATGGCGGCTTCAGGCGCGGCTGGCCCTTCTTGCCTTCCAGGCTCTCCAGCAAGGCGGTTTCCTCGCCGCAGATATAGGCGCCGGCGCCGTGATGGACATAGATATCGTAGTCCCAGCCGTTCTTGTTGTTCTTGCCGAGCAGCTTGGCGTCATAGCATTCGTCAATGGCGGCCTGCAGCGCTTCGCGCTCGCGGATATATTCGCCGCGCACATAGATGTAGCAGGTGTTGGCGCCCATGGCGAAACCGGCAATCAGGCAGCCTTCGATCAGCGTATGCGGATCGTGGCGCATGATATCGCGGTCCTTGCAGGTGCCCGGCTCGGATTCGTCGGCATTGATGACGAGATAATGCGGGCGTCCGTCGCTTTCCTTGGGCATGAAGGACCACTTCAGACCCGTCGGGAAGCCGGCGCCGCCACGGCCGCGCAGGCCGGAAGCTTTCATCTCGTTGATGATCCAGTCACGGCCCTTGGCGATGATCCCTGCAGTGCCATCCCAGCAGCCGCGTGACATCGCACCCTTCAACGACTTGTCGAAAAGGCCGTAAATATTGGTGAAGATGCGGTCTTTGTCAGCGAGCATATCGCACCCGTCCTACTCTCTTCGTCCATTCTCCAGCGAAAACGCACATCGTTTCCGCCAATGATCTTATCTCGGCTTCTTGCCGAAAACCTTGATGTACTCGGCTTCGCCGCCCTTGGCCAAGGCCTTGGCTTGCTTGACCCAGTCGTCGCGTTCGATACGGCCCTTGAAGTTGAGGTAACCGTCAACCCATTCGCGCTCGGCCTTTTTCCAGCCGGCGACCTGGGCAAATGTATAGATGCCGAGTTCATGCAGGATGCCTGCAATCTTCGGGCCGACGCCGGAAATCAGTTCGAGATCATCCACGACGGCAGGCTTGTCGATCGCGGCCGGACGGTTCTTGTCCTCGAGCGATACGGCCTTTGCCGGTGCCTCGTCCTGCTTTGCCACACTCGCGGCCGGAACAGCAGCGGCATCGGCAGCCTTTGCCGCACGCTTCGGCTTGGCCGCGCCATTGCCTTCGATCAGCGTCGTTGCGCCGCCCTCAGGGGCGGAGAAATAACGGTCGATCTGCGGGCCGGGCGTGATCGTATCGCCCTTGCCGGCTTCGAAAGCATCGATGATTTCCTCGAGGCGTTCGGGCGTCAGATCCTCATAGGTATCCTTGAACACCATGATCATCGGCGCGTTGACGCAGGCACCGAGGCATTCGACCTCTTCCCACGACAAAGTGCCGGATTCGTTGGTGTGGAACGGCTCGTGGTGAATGCGGTGCTGGCAGACCTTCTTCAGGTCTTCCGCGCCGCGCAGCATGCACGGCGTGGTGCCGCAAACCTGGATATGGGCACGCGTTCCGACCGGCTTCAGCTGGAACTGCGTATAGAATGTCGCCACTTCCAGAACGCGGATCAGCGGCATGTCGAGCATGGTTGCAACATGCTCGATGGCAGCCTTGGTGACCCAGCCATCCTGTTCCTGCGCGCGCATCAGCAGCGGAATGACCGCGGACTGTTCGCGGCCCTTGGGATATTTCTTGATGGTCTGCTTGGCCCAGGCAGTGTTTTCGCGATTGAACGCGAAGGCTGCTGGTTGGACGCTATCTTCTGCAAGACGACGGACGGACATTAGCGATCAACCTCACCAAATACGATATCGAGCGAGCCGAGGACAGCGGAGACGTCGGCCAGCATGTGACCACGGCACAGGAAGTCCATGGCCTGGAGATGGGCAAAGCCCGGGGCGCGCAGCTTGACGCGGTATGGCTTGTTGGAGCCATCGGACACCAGGAACACGCCGAATTCGCCCTTGGGCGCTTCCACCGCGGCGTAAACCTCACCGGCGGGCACGTGATACCCTTCAGTGTAAAGCTTGAAGTGATGGATCAGCGCTTCCATCGACCGCTTCATCTCGCCGCGCTTCGGCGGAACGATCTTGGCGGACATGTTGGAAACCGGCCCTACCCGCTCCTTGCCCAGCAGGAGATCGACGCACTGGCGCATGATGCGCACCGACTGGCGCATTTCTTCCATGCGGATGAGATAACGGTCGTAGCAGTCGCCGTTCTTGCCGATCGGAACATCGAATTCCATCTCGGAATAGCATTCATAGGGCTGCGACTTGCGCAGATCCCAGGCGGCACCCGAGCCGCGTACCATGACGCCGGAGAAACCCCATGCCCATGCGTCCTCCAGCTTCACGACGCCGATATCGACGTTACGCTGCTTGAAAATGCGGTTCGGGGTGATCAGGTCGTCGAGATTCTTGACGGTCTGCAGGAACGGATCGCACCACTTGCCGATATCCTCGATGAGTCTGTCGGGAAGATCCTGATGCACGCCGCCCGGACGGAAATAGGCCGCGTGCATACGGGCACCGCAAGCGCGCTCGTAGAACACCATCAGCTTTTCGCGCTCTTCGAAGCCCCAGAGCGGCGGCGTCAGGGCACCGACGTCCATGGCCTGCGTGGTCACGTTCAAGAGATGCGAAAGAATACGGCCGATTTCCGAGAACAGCACGCGGATCAGCTGGCCGCGCTTGGGCACCTCAATGCCGAGCAGGCGCTCGACGGCCAGCGCGTAGGCATGCTCCTGATTCATCGGCGCCACGTAGTCGAGGCGGTCGAGATAGGGCACGGCCTGCAGATAGGTCTTGGCTTCCATCAACTTCTCGGTGCCGCGATGCAGCAACCCGATATGCGGGTCAACGCGCGCGACCACCTCACCGTCCAGTTCAAGCACAAGGCGCAAAACGCCATGCGCCGCAGGATGTTGCGGGCCGAAGTTAATGTTAAAGTTGCGGACGCTGTGTTCAGTCATATTTCGCTTCCTGGCGTCTTACACGTCTGTATTCGCACGCATTCAATTCGCTTTGGCCTTCTCATCACCCGGCAGCACATAATCCGTGCCTTCCCAGGGTGACTGGAAGTCGAAATTGCGGAATTCCTGCCGCAGTTCGACAGGTTCATATACGACGCGCTTGACCTCGTCGTCATAACGGACTTCGACGAAACCTGTCAGCGGGAAGTCCTTGCGCAGCGGATGGCCGTCAAAACCGTAGTCGGTCAGGATGCGGCGCAGATCCGGATGACCGGAGAACAGCACGCCATAGAGATCGTAGGTCTCGCGCTCATACCAGTCGGCACCGGGATAGACCGGCGTGGCGGAAGGCACGGGTGTATCTTCGTCCGTCGCCACCTTGACGCGGATGCGCAGATTCTGGCGCGGCGACAGAAGATGATAGACCACGTCAAAGCGATGCGAGCGGTAGGGATAGTCCACGCCGCTGATATCGATCAGCGAAATGAACTGGCACTGCACGTCGTCACGCAGGAAGGTCAGAACATCGAGCAGTCTTGCCGCGTCGACTTCAACGCTCAGATCGCCATAGGCCAGAGCCACCGAATTCAGCGACGCACCCAGCTTTTCCTGGAGGTAGCTGGAGAGTTCATTCAATGCTTCTTCAAACATCGCCCTCTCCTATCGCTCGATCGTGCCGGTGCGGCGGATTTTCTTCTGCAGCATCAGAACACCATAGAGCAGCGCTTCGGCCGTGGGCGGGCAGCCCGGCACATAGATATCCACCGGCACGACGCGGTCGCAACCGCGCACCACCGAATAGGAATAGTGATAATAGCCGCCGCCATTGGCGCAGGAGCCCATCGAGATGACGTAGCGCGGCTCAGGCATCTGGTCATAGACCTTGCGCAGCGCCGGAGCCATCTTGTTGGTCAGCGTGCCGGCAACGATCATCACGTCGGACTGACGCGGTGACGCGCGCGGGGCAAAGCCGAACCGCTCGCCGTCATAGCGCGGCATGGAGGTGTGCATCATTTCGACCGCGCAGCAGGCAAGGCCGAAGGTCATCCACATCAGCGAACCGGTGCGCGCCCAGGTGACCAGCGCATCGGCGGAGGTTACGAGAAATCCCTTGTCGGCGAGCTCATTGTTGATCTCACCGAAAAACGCATCATCGGAACCGATCGGCTTGCCCGTACCGGGATCAAGAATGCCTTTGGGTTTCGGTGCCACGAGGGTGGTTTGGCTAGCGGTCAATCCCATTCCAGCGCTCCCTTTTTCCACTCATAGATAAAGCCGATTGTCAGAACGCCGAGGAAGATCATCATCGACCAGAAACCGAACCAGCCGATCTTGCTGAAGGCCACGGCCCACGGAAAGAGGAAGGCAACTTCCAGATCGAAGATGATGAACAGAATCGAGACAAGATAGAAGCGGACATCAAATTTCATGCGGGCATCATCGAATGCGTTGAAGCCGCACTCATAGGCCGACAATTTTTCCGGGTCTGGCGACTTGTATGCGACCAGAAAAGGCGCAACCAACAGTGCCAAACCGATTACCAGCGCTACCCCGATGAAGATAACGATGGGCAGGTAGGAACTTAAAAGCTCGTTCATGATCCGACTTTTTCCGCCTTGTGAACTCAGGCTGACAAGAATGCCATGTTATGCACATGACTGCCACCAATACGCGACAGACCGCACCAGCTTTGACACCGGTACGATGCGGCGAGGGTTAGCGCGTTAGCGCCATGCGCGCAAGTGCAACAATCGCCCCAATACCACCGGTTTTTTGTCACCATTTCGTGACGCATATCCATAAAAAGCCGCGAATTTCGCAGTTTTAAGCCAGTTTGGCCCGCAAAACACAGCTGAATCACTCTTTAGAATGATATTAATGTGCCTTGCCGGCCTGTTTGTCCGCGACGTGGTTTTCAGAACTGCGACATTCGGTCCTATAAACGATTTAGGACAAAATGCAGATATGCCGCGCGCGTGGAAACAGCACGCGCGCCAGGGCGCGAATGCTGTTGTGCAGAGTTTGGGAAAGAGGGGCGCTTAGAGACCCGCGAGAGGCTCCAGACTGAGCCTTTCCCCCTCTTCGGATAGATATTGCTTCTTCTGCGCCCTGCGGTCGAGCAGCAGCGACCAGACGGCCACGCCAAGACCGAGCAAGGCCAGCGCCGACCCCACAAAGGGCAGGTTCTGATAGGACACGCCCCAGGTGAGCGCCGCACCGCCAACCCAGGCACCGGCGGCATTGCCCGCGTTGAATGCGCCCTGGTTGAGCGTGGCCGCCAGATTGGGCGCTTCGCTCGCGGTTTCGACCACCCGCATCTGCAATGGCGGAACGATGACGAAGGTCAGCATGCCCCACAGGAACACCACGGCGATTGCCGCCGCTGCCGTGCCGCTGACTTCCGCCAGCAGGGCATGGGTGAACACCACGGTGACCAGGGTGCCGATCACCGTGGGCATCAGCTTCCAGTCGGCAAGCTTGCCGCCGATGACATTCCCGACGGTCATCCCAGCCCCGAACAGCAGCAGAACCCAGGTCACCGCCGCGGTCGACAGGCCGGACACATCGGTGAGGATCGGCTTGATATAGGTAAAGACGGCAAACAGGCTGCCGGAAGCGAGCGCCGAGATCAGCATGGCAAGCCAGACCTGCAGTTTGCCGAGAACCTTGATCTCGCTGAGAATGCCGCCGCCCTTCTCTTCTGCCCCGGCCGCGGGAACCAGTAGCGCGATGGCGATGACGGCGGCAACGCCGATGGCGACGACGGCATAGAAGGTGGAGCGCCAGCCATAGAGCTCGCCGAGGGCGGTACCGGCGGGCACGCCGAGGATATTGGCGAGCGTCAGGCCGGCAAACATCAGCGCGATGGCGCTGGCGCGCTTGTGGCGCGGCACGAGGCTGGCGGCCACCACCGACCCGATGCCGAAGAAGGCACCGTGGCCGAAGGCGGTGACAACGCGGGCGATCATCAGCATCCAGTAATTGGGGGCAATGGCGCAGAACAGATTACCGACGACAAAGAGCATCGCGAGACCGATGAGCACGGGCTTGCGCGGCAGGGATGCCGTGGCAATGGCGATGATGGGTGCACCGATGACGACGCCAAGCGCATAGCCGGTCACCAGCAGGCCTGCATGGGGGATGGTGACATGCAGGTCGGCCGCGACTTCCGGCAACAGACCCATGATCACGAATTCGGTTGTGCCGATGCAGAAGGAGGCAATGGCAAGAGCGAGAATCGGCAAGGGCATGGGCGGCAACCATCGGAGCTGGAGTAAGGAATCATGCTGCCTAGTCCACAAAGCTTTCACAACTGATTTTTGTGCAACGCAGCAATGCATTTATGCGGGGCGATTCACCCCGGCGGCGAATCGTATCGACGGGTTGAAAAACAGCGAAAAAGATTCGCCGTCCGCACACCAGCGGAAAACCGGACAGGACTGATTTTCCTAAGCCGCATCAGAAACCGGCAGGCGCCTGAGGGGCGAACCGGAGAGCGGCGGGCAGTGGACCATGGGAACATTCGGGAGAGAAGAGATGCAAGCGTGCGGGGCACCACTTTCCGTAATATCAAGCATTTACATCAATTGCTTGAGAGGGAAAGTGGCGCGAGTGACGGGGCTCGAACCCGCGACCTCCGGCGTGACAGGCCGGCACTCTAACCAACTGAGCTACACCCGCGCACTTTGCAAACCAGAAATTCATCTGGTGTGAGCGGTCGTTTAAGGGGTTCGCGGGGGAGTGTCAAGCGCTAGTCGACAGGAAAAATGCGATTGTGAAAAACTCTTCAAACAAATCATAAAAGTGTCTCATACCCTCTTGCCAATATCGCACGAAACGCCTAAACGCTCCCCACACACCCTTGTGAGGGGGCGATTAGCTCAGTTGGTAGAGCGCTTCGTTTACACCGAAGATGTCGGGAGTTCGAGTCTCTCATCGCCCACCATTCCCCAGCGGAACATTTTCTTCCCTTACTTCTAGCCGAGATAATTTGTCTGTTCACATCGCAGCCGACATGCGTGCGTGGTCGGGATTTGCCAGTTGCGGATTTTTCCCGCCGGCAGTGAGCAACTGCAATATTTTATCCTTTGCGCCAGCAATTTTCTGCGGCAACAATGTTCTCCTCCTTCCAAGAGCAAACCAGAAAACGGGAACATCACATGCCAAACAACCGTGCAGCACGAATCGCAATCCTTTCATTCGCCACGCTTTACCCTGCCCTTGCCCATGCGCATGTCGGCGTGGGTGACACCAGCGGCTTTACCCATGGCTTCGCCCACCCCGTGTCCGGCCTCGATCATGTCCTGGCGATGATTCTCGTCGGCATCCTTGCCTTCCAGCTGGGCGGACGCGCCCTGTGGCTCGTTCCGGCAGCGTTCGTCGGGATGATGGCCGCTGGCGGCGCGCTTGGCGCTGCCGGAGTGAGCCTGCCCTTTGTCGAACTCGCAATCGCGCTCTCGGTGATTGTGCTCGGAGCGGCGGTGGCCTTGGAAATTCAGGCGCCCGTGGCCATTGCAACCGCCCTCGTCGGCCTCTTCGCCATTTTCCATGGCTATGCCCATGGCGCGGAAATGCCGGAAAGCGCCGGCGGCCTCGCCTATGCGGGCGGCTTCATGGCCGCCACTGCCCTGCTCCACGTCGCCGGTATCGGCATCGGCTTTGCCATCGGCGGAATCAGCCAACGTGCCGGCCCCAGTGCGGTGCGAATCATCGGCGGGCTTGCCGCCTTGGCTGGTGTCGGCATTCTGACGGGCGCGCTCTGAACAATTCGAATGCCGAATCAAAAAAGCCGGGCAATTGCTTGCCCGGCTTTTGTTTGTTTATTTCCGATGGCTTCAGTGCGCGATCTGCGCCGAAGCATCATCCTCGACCACGGCGGCGGCAGGCACATTGACCGGCTCCGTCCACTCGATCGGCTCCGGCTGACGCACGAGCGCATGCTTGATCACTTCCCCGGCACGCGATACCGGGATGATCTCAAGGCCGTTCTTCACATTGTCCGGAATTTCCGCCAGATCCTTGGCGTTTTCTTCCGGGATCAGAACCGTCTTGATGCCACCGCGCAGGGCGGCAAGCAGCTTCTCCTTCAGGCCGCCAATCGGCAGGACCCGTCCGCGCAGCGTGATCTCGCCGGTCATGGCGATATCCTTGCGAACCGGAATACCGGTCAGGATCGAGACAATGGCTGTCACCATCGCGATACCGGCCGACGGACCGTCCTTCGGTGTCGCGCCTTCCGGCACGTGCACGTGGATGTCCCTGCGGTCGAACAGCGGCGGCTCGACGCCGAAATCGATGGCCCTGGAGCGGACATAGGATGCCGCTGCGGAAATCGATTCCTTCATCACGTCGCGCAGGTTGCCCGTGACGGTCATGCGGCCCTTGCCGGGCATCATGACGCCTTCGATGGTCAGCAGTTCGCCGCCCACCTCAGTCCAGGCAAGACCTGTGACAACGCCTACCTGATCTTCACCGTCGATCTGGCCGAAGCGGAATTTCTGCACGCCGAGATAGTCGTTGATGTTGGTCTCGGTGACCTTCACCGTCTTCTTGGTCTTCGACTTCAGAATTTCCGTCACTGCCTTGCGGGCAAGCTTCATCAGCTCCCGTTCGAGACTGCGCACGCCGGCTTCCCGCGTGTAATCGCGGACGATGGCACGGATCGCGCCTTCCGATACGGAAAACTCCTTCGGCTGCAACGCATGGTCGCGAATGGCCTTGGGCAGGAGGTGCCGCTTGGCGATCTCGACCTTCTCGTCTTCCGTGTAACCGGCAATACGGATGATCTCCATACGGTCCATCAGAGGACCCGGGATGTTCAGCGTATTGGCCGTCGTCACGAACATCACGTTCGAGAGGTCATATTCGACCTCGAGATAGTGATCCATGAAGGTTGAGTTCTGTTCCGGATCGAGCACCTCGAGCAGAGCGGAAGACGGATCACCGCGGAAATCCTGACCCATCTTGTCGATTTCATCGAGCAGGAAGAGCGGATTGGACTTCTTTGCCTTCTTCATCGACTGGATGACCTTGCCGGGCATCGAACCGATATAGGTGCGGCGGTGACCGCGGATTTCAGCCTCGTCACGCACGCCGCCAAGCGACATGCGGACATACTCACGGCCGGTTGCCTTGGCGATCGAGCGGGCCAGCGAGGTCTTGCCGACGCCGGGAGGACCAACGAGGCACAGGATCGGACCTTTGATCTTGGTCGACCGCGACTGCACAGCGAGATATTCCACGATCCGGTCTTTCACCTTGTCGAGGCCGTAATGCTCGGCATCCAGGATCTCGTCGGCGAGGTTCAGGTCGTTCTTCACCTTCGACTTCTTGCCCCACGGAATGGTGAGCAGCCAGTCGAGATAGTTACGCACAACCGTCGCTTCGGCGGACATCGGGCTCATCTGGCGAAGCTTCTTCAGCTCCTGATTGGCCTTTTCGCGCGCTTCCTTGGAGAACTTCGTCTTCTTGATGCGCTCTTCCAGCTCGGCTGCCTCGTCGCGGCCGTCTTCGCCGTCGCCGAGTTCCTTCTGGATCGCCTTCATCTGTTCATTGAGGTAGTACTCGCGCTGGGTTTTCTCCATCTGGCGCTTGACGCGAGAACGGATACGCTTTTCCACCTGAAGAACGGAAATTTCCGACTCCATGAACGACATGGCCTTTTCCAGCCGTGCACGCACGGACAGGATCGACAGCATGTCCTGCTTCTCGGGAATCTTGATCGCAAGATGCGAGGCGACCGTATCGGCCAGCTTCGAGTAGTCCTCGATCTGTCCGGCAGCGCCAACGACCTCTGGCGAAATCTTCTTGTTCAGCTTCACATAGTTTTCAAAGTCCGACACGACCGAGCGGGCCAGGGCTTCGATTTCAACCGCGTCTTCGGCGGGTTCCGACAGCGTCGTGGCGTTGGCTTCGTGGTAATCCTCGCGGTCGCTGAAACTGGTGATTTCAGCGCGGGCAATACCTTCGACCAGAACCTTGACCGTACCGTCCGGCAGTTTCAGCAACTGCAGGACATTGGCAATGGTGCCGATGTTGTAGATGGCATCCGCCTGCGGATCATCATCCGCAGCGTTCTTCTGTGTGGCAAGCAGGATTTGCTTGTCGACGCCCATCACTTCCTCAAGTGCGCGAATGGATTTTTCGCGACCTACAAAGAGCGGAACGATCATGTGTGGGAAGACAACGATATCGCGCAATGGCAAAACGGCATAAAGCCCGCTTTCTCCACCCGCCAGTGTCTTCTTGCTTGCAACCGTCATTTCATGTCCTTTCTCAGGCCAATCGGCCTAGATCGCCACATCCGGGTACCCTTTGGTTGCATGATCTTGTCCAAAATCGGGATCCATTTTGGGGATCATGCGAAGAGCGGCATACGACCGGCTGTGCAGCTTAACCTTTACTTGGAGTGGCGGGGCTCCGGTTTCAAGCGCCCCGGTTTCAAGCTCGGTCACAGAATCGTAATCTATCCTGCTCCTACCAAACTCCAAGCGCAATCTTTTGCGATGCAGCACACCTCTGAAGAGGATGATTTTCGTGGAAATCATCTGTCGACGGGGGCGATACTGCCCGGCCTACACTGTCTTACCGACGCTGCTCTGCAAAAATTGTGCGCCCCGCATGGTTAATCAACCGTAAATATTGTTTCGTGGCGCAATTAAGACCCGCAACAAATGCCAGGGTAAAAATGCAAAAGGCTCCGCTGACGCGGAGCCCTGCTTTCCAGACACTGGTTCGGCGCCTTACGCCGAAACATTGCCCTTTTCTTCCTTGCGCTCGGCATAGATGTAGAGCGGGCGGGAATTGCCCTCGACCACATCGCCGGAGATCACGACTTCCTGAACGCCGTCGAGCGTCGGCAGTTCGTACATCGTGTCGAGCAGGATCTTTTCCATGATCGAACGCAGCCCGCGTGCACCGGTCTTGCGGGCAATGGCCTTGAGGGCGATTGCCTTCAGCGCGTCCTCATGGAACGTCAGCTCGACGTTCTCCATGTCGAACAGGCGCTGGTACTGCTTGACCAGGGCGTTCTTCGGTTCCGACAGAATCTGCACCAGGGCAGCTTCGTCGAGATCCTCAAGCGTGGCGATGACAGGCAGACGGCCGACGAATTCGGGGATGAGACCGAATTTCAGGAGGTCTTCCGGTTCAAGCTCGCGGAAGATCGCGCCGACGCGGCGATCGTCCGGCGCCTTCACCGCAGCGCTGAAGCCGATGGACGTCTTCTCGCCGCGTGCCGAGATGATCTTGTCGAGACCGGCAAAGGCACCGCCACAGATGAACAGGATGTTGGTCGTGTCCACCTGCAGGAATTCCTGCTGCGGATGCTTGCGCCCGCCCTGCGGCGGAACGGAAGCGACCGTGCCTTCCATGATCTTCAGCAGCGCCTGCTGCACGCCCTCGCCCGACACGTCGCGGGTGATCGACGGGTTGTCGGACTTGCGGCTGATCTTGTCGACTTCGTCGATATAGACGATGCCGCGCTGGGCCCGCTCGACATTGTAGTCGGCCGACTGGAGCAGCTTGAGAATGATGTTCTCGACGTCCTCACCGACATAACCGGCTTCCGTCAGCGTCGTCGCGTCTGCCATTGTGAACGGCACGTCGATGATGCGGGCGAGCGATTGCGCCAGATAGGTTTTGCCGCAACCGGTTGGACCAACGAGAAGGATGTTGGACTTCGCCAGTTCGACTTCATTGTTTTTCGATGCGTGGGCCAACCGCTTGTAGTGGTTGTGCACCGCGACAGAGAGAACACGCTTGGCATGGTTCTGGCCGATGACGTAATCATCGAGCACCGCCATGATTTCCTGCGGCGTCGGAACGCCTTCGCGGGATTTCACCATCGAGGATTTGTTTTCCTCGCGGATGATGTCCATGCACAGCTCGACGCATTCATCGCAGATGAAAACAGTCGGGCCCGCAATCAACTTGCGAACTTCGTGCTGGCTCTTCCCGCAAAACGAGCAATAAAGCGTATTCTTTGAATCACCGCCGCCGTTGCTGACTTTGCTCATTGCAGTTTCCTTTCAGTATCGGCGCCCTGTTTGGCCGGGAACCGTTCACACCCTTCGGGACTCTGCCCTGCGGGGAATGATTCGAATAGTAATTCGAAGAATAGGCTTCCTCTACTCACCAATCACTTAACGTAGCGTCTGTTGGCCTGCATGCAAGCCGGATGTGTGGCAAAAAGTCCGCATCCGGGTCAAAAAAAGTTCATTCTCGACCCGGTGCGGCCATTTAGCCGGTTACTTTGCATCCCCTTCGATGATCGCACGGGATTCGAGCACCTTGTCGATAAGACCGAACTCGAGTGATTCCTGTGCCGTCATGAAGTGGTCGCGGTCGAGAGTCTTCTCGATTGTCTCGTAGTCGCGGCCCGTGTGCTTGACGTAAATCTCGTTGAGGCGGCGCTTCATTTTGATGATGTCCTGGGCATGACGCTCAATGTCCGATGCCTGGCCCTGGAAGCCGCCGGATGGCTGGTGCAGCATGATGCGGGCGTTCGGCAGCACGAAGCGCATGTCCTTTTCACCGGCTGTCAGCAGCAGCGAGCCCATCGAGGCGGCCTGACCGAAGCACAGGGTCGAGACGGCCGGACGGATGAACTGCATGGTGTCGTAGATCGCCATGCCCGACGTGACGACGCCGCCAGGTGAATTGATGTAGAGGTTGATCTCTTTCTTCGGATTTTCCGATTCAAGGAACAGAAGCTGGGCGCAGATCAGCGTCGCCATGCCGTCCTCGATGGGTCCGGTAATGAAAATGATGCGTTCTTTCAGCAGGCGCGAGAAAATATCATAGGCCCGCTCGCCCCGGTTGGTCTGCTCGACGACCATGGGTACGAGGTTCATTGCTGTTTCGATTGGATCTCTCATCGGTGGGCCTCAGCGTTTTGGAGAACAAGGGGTTTGAACGCCCCCAAGATTCGTGGATTTCACTTTCGATACATAGGGTGTTGCCACCCTGTTCCGCAAGATGTTCTGCCGCCATCCGGCTAGCGGTCCGATTCTGACATTTGCAACCCTTGGATACAAGCCATTCAGGCAAATGTCAGAATCAAAGGACCACTAGCAAGCATATAATTCTAGTGGAACTTTGAATTTGACATTCGCTTGTTGCGCGTGATGTCACATGGTGTGCGAATGTCAAATTCGTTCCACTAGGAGCGCAAGCGCAGAACCGCTTTTTACGCGGCTTCCGCCCGCAACCAGCGCTGCAGCAGCGGTACATCGCCGGTTCCCAGCGTTTGCGCGACCCGCCGCCCGACCGCCGCGCCGAATTTGTACCCATGTCCGGAACAGGCCGAGACGACGAGGCATTTGTCCCGTTCCACGGCGAAAAACCGTTCATCCGCGGTGAAGGTATAGGCGCAGGTGACAACACTGCTCACCCTGTATTCGCCGATCCGCTGCAGCGGCGGAGCGAAGAGATCGCGGATCGCTTCGCCCTCGCCCGGTTCCGCAACGCGGGCGGCGTCGGCATCCGCCGATTTGCGCTTGTGCAGGCCAGAGCCGAATTTCAGGCCACCGCCGCCGCTGGCCGGAATGATATAACCGTCAGTACGCCCGCCCACATCGAGCACGACGGGAGAATGCTCCCAGGCCGCCTGCAAATCCGCCGGCGGTTCGAGATAGACCACGGCCGTCCGGTAGGTGGTGAGCGAAGAGACGAGGTCGGGGAACAGTTTTGTCACCCAGGCACCCGCCGTAACGACCACCCTGTCCGCAGCAATGACCGCACCATCGGCCAAGGTCACCGTCCCTGCGGCACTGTCGACGGCGGTCACCCCGGTGTTTTCCAGCAGCGTGGCGCCGTGCGCGCGCAGCCAGCGGGCCATATCCCCGGCGATCCTGCGGCAATGCAGCGCGCCGCCCTCCGGCGAGAAGAACGCATAGCGGAACGTGCCCGCTTCCAGATAGCCATAGCGTTTTATGGCCTCGGCGGGCTCATAAAGCTCGAGGGGATAGCCGCCCTGCTCGAGCCCCTTGCGGTATTCCTCGGCTTCATCGCCTGCGTCGCGCGATATGCAAATGAAGCCGCGCGGATCGAGATGGCTCGTGCCGATGTCCTGCCACAGCTCGTCCCAGGCCGCATAGGCCTCCGAAATCGCATCAGCGTAACCGCCCGCGGCACCATAGGCGCGGCGGATGATGCGGTGATGATCGCCCGAGGCGGCCAGCGGATTGGGAATCGGCCCCTGCTCGATCAACGTCACCGCATGACCGGCCTTGGTCAGCGACCAGGCGCTGGACAGTCCGGCAATTCCTGCTCCGACGATGGTGATTTTCATGATGGGGTCCTGCTATGACTGCTGAAGGAGGGAGATTCGCATGCAATATGAAACCATTCGCATCGATTGCTCAAACATTTTCGACGTGGAAAGCTTTCATCCGGTGTTTGCCGCGACCTGCGGCTTTCCTTCCTGCAAAGCGGCGACCCGCCTGTTCCCTGTCCTTCCTTCGTCTGACCCACGGTATATCTGATCATGACCCCTGCCACGCCCGCCTCATTCCAGTTCAATCCTGCCACCCGCCATCTGCGGCTCGATCCGCACGACCAGGTCTTCGTGCAGAATCCCTACGGCACCTATGCCGCGCTGCACGCGCAGACATCGGCGTTCTTCTGGGAGGAATACGGCTTCTGGTGTTTCATCGGCTATGACGGCGTCAACAAACTATTGCGCGACCGCCGCTTCGGCCGGGAAAACCGCCATGGCATCGCCGATTCCCAGGGCAATACCGGCGATCGCGCACATCTGAAGGATTTCGACCACGTCGAAAAATTTTCGATGCTGGAGCTGGAACCGCCCACCCATACCCGGCTGCGCACGCTGGTGAACCGGGCCTTCGTCTCCCGGCAGGTGGAAAGGCTGCGCCCGCGCATCGAGACGCTGGCGCATGCGCTGATCGACCGCTTCGAAGCAAAGGGTAAAGCCGATCTCATCGCCGATTTCGCCACGCCCATTCCCGTCACCGTGATTGCCGAGATGCTCGGGGTGCCGACGGACGCGGCGCCGCGGCTTCTCGACTGGTCGCACCGCATGGTGGCGATGTACATGCACGGCCGCAACCGCCGGTCGGAAGACAGCGCCAATGCCGCCGCGGCCGAGTTCTCCGGCTTTCTCAGGGACTATGCCGGACGGCGGCGCAGCGAACCCGCTGACGATCTTCTCAGCCTGCTGCTGGCGGCCGAGGCGGATGGTGCGAAACTATCCGAGGATGAGCTGGTCACCACGGCGATCCTGCTGCTCAATGCCGGGCACGAAGCCACGGTGCACCAGACCGGCAATGCGGTCAAAACCATTGTGGAAAGCGGCCGCAGCGCCGCCGACCTGTTTTGCGATGCGGATTCGACGGCGCGGACCGTCGAGGAATGCCTGCGCTTCGACGCGCCACTGCACATGTTCACGCGCTATGCCTATGAAGAAATCGACCTTGGCGACGGCATTGCGGTGAAGCCCGGCGACCAGATCGGCCTGATGCTCGGCGCGGGCAACCGCGATCCCAACGCCTTTGCCGATGCCGGAGCTTTCCTGCCGGGACGGTCAGACCAGAAAAACCTCGCCTTCGGCGCCGGTATCCATTTCTGCATCGGCGCACCGCTGGCGCGGCTGGAACTGCAGGTCTCGCTCAAAGTGCTGTTCGACCGGCTTCCCGGACTGCATTTCAAGGAAGCCCCGCGCTTCAAGGATACCTATCATTTCCATGGATTGGAGAGATTGATTGTGGAGTGGTGAGTGTGAAGAACGCTTGCACAACCATCATGCGTGGTTCGACAAGCTCACCATGAGGGAGCTGGTTTGATTGCAAAGCTAACCAGCAACTTTGCAGAATAAACGCCCTGCAACCCACTCATTTCCCTGATGGTGAGCTTGTCGAACCACGCACAGTGGCAATGCAAAAACTCACAACCGGATCACGTATTCCTTGCGGGTGGTTTCGATGACTTCCCAGGTGCCGCGAAAGCCGGGGCGCAGCACAAAACTGTCTCCGGCCTGCAAATGCCGTTCCTTGCCGCCCTCTTCCGTGACGATCGAGCGGCCCGAGAGAATGTGGCAGAACTCCCACTCATCATAGACGATGCGCCATTTGCCCGGCGTTGCTTCCCAGATCCCGGCGTAGAGACCACCATCGGCCTCGTCGCAGTTCCAGGTGCGGAACTGCGGATCGCCCGCAATCACCCGGTCTGCCGCCGGAGCGCCATGTTCAGGGTCGATGCTGCCGAAATCGATGGCGACAAAATGCGACGGTGTCATGGCCTATCCCGCCTTCATCAGTGCCTGGTCGAGATCGGAAATCAGATCCTCGACGGTCTCGATGCCGATGGACAGCCGCACCACATCCGGCCCCGCACCTGCGGCGATCTTCTGCGCATCGCTCAATTGCCGATGCGTGGTCGATGCGGGATGAATGATCAGGGACTTGGTATCGCCGATATTGGCCAGATGCGAAAACAGCTGCAGGTGCTCGACCAGCTTGACCCCGGCTTCGTAACCGCCCTTCAGCCCGAAGGTGAAAACCGCACCGGCGCCTCGCGGCGCATATTTCTGCTGCAGGGCATGATAGGGATCATCAGGCAGCCCGGCATAACTGACCCAGGCCACCTTTGCGTGGCTGGAAAGCCACTGCGCCACCTTCAACGCATTGTCCGCATGGCGCTGCATGCGCAGCGGCAGGGTCTCGATCCCCGTCAGGATCTGGAACGCATTGAACGGCGACAGCGCCGGCCCGAGATCGCGCAGGCCGAGGACGCGGCAGGCAATGGCAAAGGCAAAATTGCCGAAGGTTTCGTGCAGCACGATGCCGTTATATTCGCTGCGCGGCTCGGACAGCAGCGGATAGTTGCCCGACTTCGACCAGTCGAACGTGCCGCAATCGACAATCACCCCGCCCATGGAATTGCCATGGCCGCCGAGGAATTTGGTCATGGAATGCACGATGATATCGGCACCGTGTTCGATGGGACGGATGAGATAGGGCGACGCCAGCGTATTGTCGACAATCAGCGGCAGGCCATGCTTGTGGGCGATGGCGGCGATGGCCTCGATATCGGTGACGATGCCGCCGGGATTGGCAAAACTTTCGATGAAGATCGCGCGCGTCCGCTCGTCAATCTGCGATTCGAACGAGGCGAGATCGTCGGGTTCCGCCCAGCGCACATGCCAATCGAAGGACTTGAACGACTGGCCGAACTGATTGATCGAGCCGCCATAGAGCTTTCTGGAGGCAATGAAATTGTCGCCGGGCTGCATGAGCGTGTGAAACACCAGGAACTGTGCCGCATGGCCCGATGCAACCGCCAGCGCCGCAGTGCCGCCTTCCAGTGCCGCCACGCGCTCTTCAAGCACCGCATTGGTCGGGTTGGTGATGCGGGTATAGATGTTGCCGAAGGCCTTCAGGCCGAACAGCGATGCGGCGTGGTCGGCATCGTCGAAAACAAAGGCCGTCGTCTGGTAGATCGGCGTGGCGCGCGCGCCGGTTGCCGGATCGGGCTGGGCGCCCGCATGTACGGCAAGAGTTTCAATTCCGGGTGCGCGGTGCGCCATGGTTCATCTCCCTGTCATTCCTGATTTTGCTACACGCTATGGGATCGCGGCTTTGCCGCCAACCTATTTTGGCGATCTGAGGCCAAAACTCTGGAAGCCCTGCCGCATCTGCGGTTTTTTCGCCGACAGGATGCGCGAATTGACGCCGCTCCAGCCGATCTCGCCGCACAGCCGCGCATATTCGATCTTCGGGCAGCGATTCATCACCACCTGAATGCCCGCAGCTTCCGCCCTGCGTGCCGCTTCGTCGTGGCGGACGGTCAACTGCGTCCAGATGACCTTCGGCAGCGGCGTCAGCGTCAAGACCTCATCGACAATCGCCGGCACGGCCTCGGAGGCACGGAACACGTCGACCATGTCGATGGCTTCAGGGATATCGGCGAGGCGCGCAAAAACCTTCTGGCCGAGAATGTCCTTGCCCGCCTGTCCCGGATTGACCGGTATGACCCGGTAGCCCTTGTCGATCAGGTACTTCATGACAAAGAAGCTTGGCCGCACCTCATTGGCTGAAGCACCCACCATGGCAATGGTTTTGACGGATGAAAGAATGCCGCTGATATAGTCGTCCGGGTAATGATCGTGATCCATGCGCTTATTCGCCCGTCCATTCCGGCTTGCGCTTTTCGATGAAGGCGTTGATGCCTTCCTCCGCATCGCGCGCCAGCATGTTTTCCACCATCACCTGCGCCGTATAGGCATAGGCCTCGGAAAGTCCCATTTCGGCCTGCCGGTAAAAGGCTTCCTTGCCGGTTTTAACGGTTAAAGTCGATTTCTCCGCAATGGCTTGCGCGTATTTCCTGACAATCGGATTCAGGTACTCCTCCGGCACCACCCGGTTGACCAGACCGAACTCCCGTGCCGTCGAGGCATCGATGGTCTCGCCGGTGAGGAGCATTTCCATGGCCTGCTTGCGCGAGACATTGCGCGACAGGGCCACCATGGGCGTCGAGCAGAACAGGCCGATATTGACGCCCGGCGTGCAGAATGTCGCCTTGTCCGAGCAGATCGCCAGGTCGCAGGAGGCGACAAGCTGACAACCGGCAGCCGTTGCAAGACCGCCGACGGCGGCAATCACCGGCCTCGGATGATGCACGATGGCCTGCATCAGTTCAGCGCAGAGCTGCATCGTCTTCTCGAAAAAGGCCCGGCCCCGATCAGCGTCCTGCCGGTGCACGGTCAGCTCCTTCAGGTCATGGCCCGCCGAAAAAAGCTTCTGCGCCGAATCGATGATGATCACGCGCACCGCCTTGTCATCCCGCGCCGCATGCAGATGATCGAGCAGCAGGCGCATCATGGCGAGCGAGAGCGCATTGGCGGGCGGATTCTGCAATGTCAGGCGCAGAACGCCCGAGGCAAGCTCATACCCGACGATTGGTTCATCCTTGCGGATAATGTGAACTTCTCCCATATCGCTCCTCATTCCCCAGCGCTTGCAACCCGGTCAAAGGCTGGTCCATTGTTTATAGAGTGGTTTGATCGAACTCACGTGCTTTTTGACAATAGCGAGATTCTCCGCCGACGGGCGTGCTTTCTCGACCGTTGCCAATCCGCTCTTCAGGCCGTCGATCATTTCCGCCTTCTGCTTGTCGGTCAGGTTGGGCATGGACGGAATGGAGGCGATGGCCTTTTCCACCTCCTCGCGCGGTTCCGGATTGGTGACCCAGTGATAGGTCACCATGATCGTTCTTGTGGTTTCGCCCCAGTCGTTGAAATCCTTGAAGCCATATTCCGCTGCCTTCTTGTCCAGCCGCGCCGTTGCTTCCGGTGAAAGGACGGCGTTGCCCGCCGCTTCTTCCTTCATCTGCGCGCCGACGGGAGCAAAGCTGTAGAGAAAGCGCTTGATGATGTCCTGGGTCAGCGCCACCGGCCGGACCGGCAGGCTGAAGGGTTCGATCTGCGGCGCGGTCTGTGCAAAGGATGGCACCACGGGTGTTGCCGCCAGAATGGCAATGAAAAACAGCGTGGATCGGAACAGCGTCATGACTGGCTTCCTTGCAAAGAAGACACGGATGATTAGGAATACCAGCGATCATCGCCAGAGAACAGATGGAGTGCCCTTTGGAAACGGCAATGGATGTAACAGCGTTAACGGCCTTTCTCGAGCGGGAGTTCCCACAGGTGAACGCTGACGGGGTCGTCTACACCGTTACCGGTGCCGGCCCGGGTTATGCCACGATGCGGCTTGATCCGGCGGACCGGCACCTGCGCCCCGGCGGCACGGTATCGGGACCCACCCTGTTTGCCCTTGCCGATATCGCCGCCTATGTGGCGATCCTCGCGCAGATCGGCCCGGTCGCCCTGGCGGTGACGACCAATCTCAACATCAACTTCCTGCGCAAGCCGCAACTCGGGCCCATCGATGCCACGGCAAAGGTGCTCAAGCTGGGAAAGCGGCTCGCGGTGATGGATATCGCGCTCACCAATGGCGAAGACAAGGAACTGGTGGCCCATGCCACGGCGACCTATTCGATTCCGCCGCGCAGCTAGGGCTGCAAGCGGGCTTGAAATCCCGCAAAACGCGGCAAATCCGGGCAAGAAGCATGTGGTAATATAATACCTTTTTCATAAGCCATTGTTTTATAAAGAGTATTTGTCAAAACCGCCGAAAACATCTGCTTGACGTGATCCTGTTGGGCCGGTATTGAACCCCTCGACTGCGGTAGGTTCTTCCTGCCGCATTTAACTGTTGTGCGGATGATCGCCATTCACACAACGCAAGCAACAAGAAAAGCCTTCCTATGTGAAGGATGATCTCAAGGACGAACACAAATGGCTACCTTCACCCAGAAGCCGGCAGATGTGACGAAAAAGTGGATCCTGATTGACGCCGAAGGTCTCGTCGTCGGCCGTCTCGCCACCATCGTTGCCAACATCCTGCGCGGCAAGCACAAAGCAACCTTCACCCCTCACGTTGACGATGGCGACAATGTCATCATCATCAATGCTGAAAAGGTTGCCTTCACCGGTAAGAAGTTTACCGACAAGGTTTACTACTGGCACACCGGCCACCCAGGTGGCATCAAGGAACGCACTGCCCGTCAGCTGCTCGAAGGCCGTTTCCCGGAACGCGTCGTCGAAAAGGCTGTTGAGCGCATGGTTCCCCGTGGTCCGCTCGGCCGTCGCCAGATGAAGAATCTGCGCGTTTACGCAGGTTCCAATCACCCCCATGAAGCGCAGGCGCCCGTCGTTCTCGACGTTGGTGCACTGAATTCCAAGAACAAAAGGAGCGCATAAGAATGGCTGAGCTCAATTCGCTCGCAGATCTCGGTACTGCCGCTGCATCGACGCAGGCAGCTGCACCGGTTCATGTCCAGAAGCTCGACGCCAATGGCCGTGCCTATGCAACAGGCAAGCGTAAGGATGCGGTCGCCCGCGTCTGGATCAAGCCAGGTTCCGGCAAGATCGTTATCAACGACAAGGAATACGGCAAGTATTTTGCCCGTCCGGTTCTGCAGATGATCCTGCAGCAGCCAATCGTTGCCGCCAACCGCGCCGGCCAGTACGACATCATCGCGACCGTCGCCGGTGGTGGTCTGTCCGGTCAGGCCGGTGCCGTTCGTCACGGCATCTCCAAGGCCCTCACCTACTTCGAACCTGCCCTGCGCGGTGTTCTGAAGAAGGGTGGTTTCCTCACACGCGACAGCCGCGTTGTTGAACGCAAGAAGTACGGCAAGGCGAAGGCCCGTCGTTCCTTCCAGTTCTCGAAGCGCTAATCCAGCGTTTCCATTGGACAGAACAGAAAGCGGGCCCTCGGGTCCGCTTTTTTGTTGCCAATAAATGCGTTTGCGGTAGCTTCGCCGCCAAGCTGAAGATGCATTATCCCGGAGTTAGAAATCCAATGCCATCGAAGACCATCGATCACGCCTTCACCGCACGGACCCTGACGAGCGCTGCGACCGATCCCACGCATGCGGGGGCGCTGTCCTTCATGCGCCGGCGCTACACGAAGAATCTGAACGGTGCGGAAGTGGTCGTCTGGGGCATTCCCTTCGACGCGGCGGTTTCCAACCGGCCGGGTGCGCGGTTCGGCCCGCAGGCCATCCGGCGGGCATCGGCTATTTTCGACAATGACCCGCAATATCCCTTCCAGCGCGATCTGTTCGAAGACCTCGCCGTGATCGATTACGGCGATTGCTTGCTCGATTACGGCAATCACCAGAAGACTCCCGCGACAATCGAGCGCGAAGCGGCCAAGATCGTCAAATCGGGCGCGTTCCTGCTCTCAATGGGCGGTGATCACTTCGTCACCTGGCCCATCCTGAAGGCGCATGCGGCCAAGCATGGCCCGGTGGCGCTGGTGCAGTTCGATGCGCATCAGGACACCTGGTACGATGACGGCAAGCGCATCGATCATGGCTCCTTTGTCGGCCGGGCGGCGCGCGACGGCGTCATCGACCCCGCGCATTCGATTCAGGTCGGCATCCGCACCCATGCACCGGATGATTGCGGCCTGCAGATCGTTTATGGCTACGAAGTCGAGGAGATGTCGGCTGCCGAGATTGCCAAGTCGATCATCAAGCGCACGGCGGGCAAACCCGTCTATCTCACCTTTGACATCGATTGCCTCGACCCGGCTTTTGCCCCCGGAACGGGTACGCCCGTTGCCGGTGGTCCGTCCTCGGCGAAAATCCTTTCGGTGCTGCGCCATCTGACCGAACTCAACATTGTCGGCGCCGACGTGGTGGAGGTCGCACCCGCCTATGACCATGCGGATGTGACGGCCATCGCCGGTGCCACAATAGCGATGTACTACCTTGGTATTCTGGCGGAGAAAAAAGCCAAGCGACGAAGCTGACATTCTGATTCAGGGTTCTTACATATCGAATCCGGTTTTCTCGCTAACTCTCTGAATATCAAGCGCCAAAGGCATCTCACATGAAACCGAAAATCTTTATCGACGGCGAACACGGCACGACAGGACTGCAAATCCGGACACGACTGGCCGGCCGCCACGATCTCGACGTCCTCTCCATTCCGGAAGCCGAGCGGCGCAACAAGGGCATGCGCGCCGACTTCCTGAAGAGCGCCGACGTGGCAATCCTCTGCCTTCCGGACGACGCGTCGAAAGAAGCTGTTGCCATCCTTGAAGGCCATAATTCCACGCGGATCATCGATACATCGACGGCGCACCGGATTCATCCTGATTGGGCCTATGGCTTTGCCGAGCTCGACCGGGCGCAGCGGCAGAAGATCGCCGATGCCCGGCTGGTGGCCAATCCCGGCTGCTATCCGACCGGCGCGATTTCGCTGGTCCGTCCGCTGCGCGATGCGGGCATCCTGCCCGGCGATTACCCGATCACCGTCAATGCGGTTTCCGGCTATACCGGCGGCGGCAAGCAGATGATTGCGCAGATGGAAGATCCAGCCAATCCGGACCATATCAGCGCCAATAATTTCCTCTACGGCTTGCCGCTCAAGCACAAGCACGTGCCGGAACTGCAGACGCACGGCCATCTCGACCGGCGTCCGATCTTCAGTCCCAGCGTCGGCCGCTTTGCCCAGGGGATGATCGTGCAGGTTCCCGTGTTCACCGGCGACCTCAACGGCAATGCCTCGCTGGAATCCATCCATGCCGCCCTGACAGCCCATTATGAAGGCCAGGACATCGTGCAGGTGGTGCCGCTGGCGGAGAGCGCATCGCTGGCAAGAATCGATGCGGAGGAACTGCGCGATACTGACATCATGAAGCTGTTCGTGCTCGGCACCGAAGGTCAGGGACAGGTGAACCTCGTGGCGCTGCTCGACAATCTCGGCAAGGGCGCTTCCGGCGCGGCCGTGCAGAATCTCGACCTCATGCTGAACCATGGCTGACAGTATCCACGAGACGTTCCCTGCCGAATGGCAGATATCTTCTCCGGAACTGTTCGTTGAAACCCATACCAGCCGCATCATCATGGTGCGGCTGGCTGACGGCACACCCGCTGTCATCAAGGCACTCAACGAAACCGGCATGCGGGAAGAGCTGCGTGGCGTGCACTATCTCGACTGGCACGACGGCAATGGCTCCATCCGTGTGCTGGCCGAAAAAGGCAATCTGCTGCTGCTCGAACATGCCGGCAGCCGCACGCTGCTGGACCAGCTGAACGCGCATGGCGACGATGCGGCCACTGCGATTGCTGTCGATGTCCTGCTGAAACTGCTGGGCAATAATGGCAAGGGCAAATCCTTCGCCCCGGACCTGCGGCCATTGCGCGAACAATATGCCAGCCTGTTCAAAAAGGCGGAAATCGACCGGAACAACGGCGATGCCAGCATTTTTGCTGCAGCGGCGGAGATTGCCGACACGCTGCTCAGCAACCCGGTCGACGTTCAGCCGCTGCATGGCGATGTCCACCACGAGAACATTCTTCTGGGCGAGCGCGGCTGGCTTGTCATCGATCCGCAGGGGCTCCTCGGCGATCCGATGTACGATGCCGCCAACATGTTCTACAACCCGCTGGAACGGCAGGATTTGCGCGCCAGCGACCAGCGTGTTGCCACCATGGCCCTCACCTTCTCCCGCGCCTTCAACCGCGATATCCGCACCATCCTCGGCTATGCCATGTCGCACGCGGCGCTGTCGGCCTCATGGCACACGGAAGACAAAAATTTCGAGGAAGCGGAGCGGAGCCTCGACGTCGCACGGGCAGTGCAACGGGTGATGGCCTCACTGGGTTGAACGCCGGACCAGGCGGGCGACCGCAAGGAATGTCAGGACGCCGAGAATGCCCACCGTGGCGGCAACAGACAAAGCCAGCGTCGGCCCGAGCTTTTCCATGATGAAGGCGAAAATGAACGGTGCGGATGACGACACGATCAGCCGCGCCGAGGTGATCCTGCCCAGAATTTCGCCATAGCCCTGATGCCCGAACAGCGCCAGCGGCAAAGTCCCCTGAACGATGCTGTTGAGCCCCGAGCCCATGCCGAAGAGCATGGCGAAGACCACGGCGCCCGCCACCAGCGGCACCGGCAGTGGCGCGATCAGCATCAGGAACGACAGGGGGATCAAGGCTGTCGACAGCACGGCGATCGACATCGCCGACAGCTTGGTGCCGAAAACCATGTTCACCAGACGTGCGGCGAACTGCGACGGCCCGAAGATGGCGCCGACCAGAACGGCCGACGTGCCGACACCCACAGCAGCCAGAACAGGCACCAGATGCACGAGCATGGCCGACAGCGAAAAGCTTGCCAGTGAGAACCCCGCCATGATCAGCAGCAGCGCCGAACGCCTATTCTCGACGGGCAACTGCCCGCCGACGCCCCTGGCGGGTTCATCCGCCCGTTCCTCATGCAGCTTTGGCGAGCGCCGCGTCATCTGCGACAACCAGAAATGGATGGGAAAACAGATGAAGACCTGCAATCCCGCGTAGAACAGGTAAATCTCCCGCCATGTAAACACTGTCAGCAGACGTGTTGCCAGCGGCCAGAACAAGGTCGAGGAAAACCCGGCTATCAGCGTCAGATAGGTGATCCGGCGCGGCGCCGTCTGCGGATCGATCTGCACAAGCACCGCGAAGGCCGTGTTGTAGAGGATGAACGGTGTGGCCATTCCCGTCGTCACGAGCGCCGGAGCGAACCAGATCCAGCTTGGCGCCAGGACGCAGAGGATGAGCGACAGTGCTGCGGCGAGCGAGCCGAATGTCATCACCCGCCCTGCTCCGAAGCGGTCGGCCCAGCGGCCGGACCATGGCGAGATGATGCCGCCGATCAGAAGCGTGCCGGAGAAGGCCGCAAACAGCCATTGCCGCGACTGGCCGAACTCCTGCGCCATGGCAGGCTCGAGAATGCTGAAACTGTAATAGAGCGTGCCGTAGCTGACGATCTGCGTGACACCCAGACCTGTAACGGCGGCCAGTGAGCGTCTTGCGCTGAGAATCATGATGGTTGCTTTCGATACGGCGGGAATGCCCCGCTGTCCGTAGCCAGCGAAGCTCTCGAATCACTACACCGAGTCTTTGCGCAAAGACAGCCGCTACGAGCGTGCGGTGGTGATTTCCGTTGACAAGGGATAGGCGCCCTTGGTGGCACGCCAATGGGCAACGGCAAAGCCAAGGATGACGATGGCAAATCCCTGATGCAAAAGGCCCAGGCTCATCGGCACCTGCATCAGCAGCGTGGTGATGCCGATGGCTGCCTGCGTGAGGACAAGGACCACCAGGAATATCGCGCGCCGCGCATGGGTTGTGCCCGGCAGGCGCCGCACCGTCGAGACCGCCTGCCACAGCGCCGCAAGCAGCACGAAATAGGCGAAGCAGCGGTGAACGAACTGCACGGTCTTGGGATTCTCGAAGAAATTGTGCCAGATGGGCTGGATCGGGAACATGTCGCCGGGAATGACGGCCCCATCCATCAGTGGCCAGGTATTATAGGAAAGACCGGCATCCAGCCCGGCAACCAGCGCGCCGAGGTAAATCTGGATGAAGACAAACACCACGAACCAACCCGCCAGACGTTGGATGCCGCTGCCGGCCGGCCGTTCCGAATAGACGGCAAGCCCGCGTGCCACATACATCACGGCGGCAAAAATGATGCAGGCCAGTGTCAGGTGCGTCGCCAGCCGGTACTGGCTGACGTCGACGCGGCCGCTGAGACCCGATGCAACCATCCACCAGCCCACGGCGCCCTGCAGGCCGCCAAGCGCCAGGATGCCGATCATGCGCGGCTTCAGCAGCCGTTCAAGCCGGCCGGTCAGCCAGAAGAAGGCAAGCGGAATGGCGACGAGGAAGCCGACGCCCCGCGCCAGGAACCGGTGCGACCACTCCCACCAGAAAATGCGCTGGAATTCGCCAAGGCTCATGCCCTTGTTGAGCTGCTCGTACTGGGGAATGAGCTTGTATTTCTCGAACTCTTCCAGCCATTGCGCGTGGTTCAAGGGCGGAATGATGCCGTGGATCGGCTTCCATTCGGTGATTGAAAGGCCCGAACCGGTCATGCGCGTCGCACCGCCCACAAGAACGATCGTGGCGAGCACAAGCAGAACGAGATAGAGCCACACGCGGATCAGTCTGCGGTTGCGCGCTTCGCGATCTCCGGCGGAGGACACAGCGCCTTCGGATAGGGTGTGGGCGGCCATTCAAAACACTCCTGTAACTGGCCGGATAGGTGCAGCATATGCGCCGGGATGACAAGCCGGGTTTACGCGACAAGCCGTCGCGTTTTTACCGCAAGGGGGGCTTTTTTGCTTTTCGCCCGCGGCTTAACCGGTTAGATGAAACCCTTGCGCACGTGTTGCAGATGAAAAAGACCAGAACTGGAATGGATTCATGCCCGTAAGGCTCAAGAAACTCATCGGAACCATCCTGCTGGTTACCCTGGTTTGCGTCTACGCCATCGTGGCCACGATCTTCGCCGTGGCGCTGCTTGCCAATGCCAGCCCGTGGATCCACCTGATCTATTTTCTTGGCACCGGCCTGCTTTGGGTCATTCCCGCCATGTTCATCATCAGCTGGATGGAAAAGGCACCGAAGAAGAAGGCCTAACTCAGGCCTGAATGACGCGCCGTCCGGCATTGGCGATCGGCGTTGTCACACCGCTCATCATCGTCTTCGCATAGACAAGCTTCTGAAAACGGCCATTAATCGAAATACGCGGCAGGGCATGCAGATTGTTGCTGTGCTCGGTATGGATGGTGCCGTGGCGCGTGGTGACCGCCGACAGAAAACCTTCCGATGCCGCAATGTCGGCTTCCCGCCGCCCGGCGGCCTTGGCCGAGCCGTAGGGATAGGCAAAATGCTGCGGCCGCCGTCCGAGCTGGTCCTCGATCATGCCCGCCGACAGATGCATTTCCTGCGCGACCATGCCCGCCGTCAGCTTTTTCAGATTGTAGTGGTGCACCGTATGGCCGCCGATGGTGCACAGCGGATCGCGGTTCATCTGGCGGATCTCGTTCCAGCTCATGACATCGCGGTCCGGCGCGACGCTGCACACCATATCCTGCGCCGCGCACATCGCGCGCAGGACGGGCATCTGTTCCAGTTCGGTCAGCGTATATGAGAAATACCGCATAATGGCATGAAAAGCCGACCTTTTCTGGGAAAGCGTCCCGCATCGCCATTCCGGCCCGTCGGGGATTCGGATGAAATCCGCCTTGGCGACAAGACTTTCGACGACTTCCCACCACAGCACGGCCGCCCCTTCGATGAAACCCGGCGCGACATACACGACGAACGGCACCGAATGTTTCTGGAAGACGGGATAGGCGTGGTGGAAATTATCGTCATAACCATCGTCAAGCGTCACCGCGACGAAACGCCGGTTGGAACGTTTGCCGCTCTTCACCCGTTCGACCACCTCGTCCATGGAGATGAACTCGGTTCCCTCGGATTTGAGCGAAACGATGATCTGTTCAAGGAACGCTGGCGTGATGGACAGGGAACGCGTCACGCCAAGCGGGCTGACGCAGTCCGGACGGACGCGATGCAGCATGATGATCGAGCCCAGCCCGCCAAAATGCTCGCGCGCCGTCGACGCAAAACCGGTGTGCCACGCCAGTCGCATCACGGCCTTTCGTATCAAGTCGGCCGCGTGGACCATTCCTTCACCAATTCGCGCTAATAGGCATGTTGAAACGGGATCGTGACCGTCATTTCATGCAGATTAAGTGTTTATATATCGTTGATCAACGGCATGGTATTTGACGCAACACCGCTTTCACTGGAACCCGCCATGCCTTTACCCCATCTCGATACAAGAATCATTGCGGCACCCGGTGAAATCGCAACAATCTGGCGATCCCTGCCGCAGAACCATGTCTGCGGCCCGGCACAGTCCGAAGATTGGGTTTCCCTGTGGCAGTCGAATGTCAATGCGGATTGCCTGATCGCCTGCCTCTGCGCCGGAGAAACACCGGTCTTCGTTCTGCCGCTGGCAATCAGCCGGTCCGGACCGTTCAGGGTCGCCGCCTACCCCGGCGGGCCGCATGCCAACTGCAATTTCCCCGTTGTGTCCCCCGCGCATCCCGTCAGCCCCGGCGACCTGAACCGGCTCTTCGAGGCCCTGCACCAGTCGCGGCCGGACATCGACCTCGTCACGCTGGAACGGCAGCTTCCGCTGCTCGACGGTTGCGCCAATCCGCTGCTGCAACTGCCGAACCGGGTAAATGCCAATATCAGTCTGGCGATCACGCTGGACCGCAATTTTCAGACGGTTCTCGAGCGCCACAACGCCAAGCGCAAGAAGAAAAAACACCGCAACAGCATCGGCAAGTTTGCCGAGGCCGGCGGTTATCGCATTGTCACGGCAACGGTGCCAGGCGAGGCCGATGCCATGCTTGAGAACTACCTTGCAAACAAGGCGGAAAAGTTCGCCAGATCCGGGATCAGGAACACGTTTGAACCCGAGGAAATTCAGCGTTTCTTCCAACAGTTGTTTGCCCGGCACGCGGCGAAGGAGCAGCCCCTGTTCCAGCTCAAAGCCGTCGAGGTCGCCGGGCGTTATCGGGCGGTCCTCGGCAAATCCCGGGCGAGAACGCAGACCTTCATCGACTTCATCGGCATTGCCGACGATGACATGAGCAATGCCAGTCCGGGTGAATTCCTGTTTTTCGAAGACATTCAGGACAGTTGCAACACCGACCTTGCCTCCTACAGTTTCGGGGTTGGCGATGAGCCGTACAAGCGGAACTGGTGCGATGTCGAAACGCTGCTCCATGACACGCAGCACAGCCTGACGGCCAAGGGCCGCGCCTGTGCCGCCTACCGGGCCGCCCGCGGCAATCTCGTGCGTGCGGTCAAGAGAAATGACCACCTGTGGACCGCGGTGAAAAAACTGCGGTCCCGGCTCTTTGGCCGCGCCTGAACAGTCTCAGTGGCGATGGCTCGCGGCAGCGGTGCGGACGATCAGCCCGTCGTCCAGCTCCAGCGCACCATCCTTGAACGGGGTGAGAAGCTCGGGCTTGATGAACTCGCCGTCAAACAGCGCCATGGATATCGCCTTGACGTCATGGTCTTCGGGATCGACCAGGCTCAGCACAAGTTCGGAACCATCGTCGACAATGTGCTTCAGCTCGGCCGCCGTGGCCGGTCCGCTGTCGATGACCACCAGATCATAGGCGGACTGCAAGGCATTGAGAATCATCGGCAGGCGCCCGATGGACTGCATGGCCTTGACGGGGTCGTGGATGCCGAGGGGGATGAGTTCCGCCTGCGAATAATGATCAGCGTGGATGACTTCGCTGAATGACCGCTCATTGGACAAAAGGTCGGTCATCCCCGCGAGATTCTGGCCATCCAGCATGGAGCGGCCGATTTCACCCGATCCAGTCATATCGATCAGAACGACCCGCACGCCGCGATCGGCAAGCTCCCGCACCAGCAATATGGTCAGCGCGGAGGCCTCGTCCCCTTCCGGCGACACGATGACCGCGCGGGCGGCACCGCTTGCCATCAGGCGGTCGGCAACGCCGGCAACACCCGAATGATCCGCATGGTGATCCGGACTTTCTACCGATGGCGCGGCAGCCAGAACCGGGGCTGCAACGGATGGCGCCGTGAATACCGGTGCGGCAACCGGCGACGGCTCCGCATGCAGGGGCTTGCTGCTTTCAACCGGAGGCACAGCCGCTGCCACGATTTTCGGCGAAGCGGCCACCTTGGGTTCCACCACACCAACATCTGCAACGGCCGTGGGCGCAGGACGCAGGGCCCGGCCACTGAACAAGGCGCTGAGCAGCGTGCCGATGCTGAGGATCAGCAGCGAGGCGACAAAGGCCGCAGCGGTCATCGGGAGAACCTTGGGGAAGTAAGGCTCGACCGGCTTGTCCGCACGGGAGAAAATCCGGACATCGGCGGGCAGATAGCCGCGATCCGTGCGTGAGGAAGCCTCGCGGTAACGCGTCAGGTATGATTCGAGCAGTTGGCGTTGCGCCGTCGCCTCGCGCTCCAGCGCGCGCAATTCCACTTCTTCTTCACCGGCCTTGGATGATTGCGCCTTCAAACCGTTGAGGGTGCGCGTCAGTTCGGCCTCACGCAGACGGGACGTTTCCGCCTCGTTTTCAAGGCTGGCAAGCACCTTGCGGGCCTCCAGCCTGATCTGCTGATCGAGATCGGCCAGCTGCGACCGCAATGCCTTGATGCGCGGATGACCGCTCAGCAGAGACGCGGACAGATCGGCAATGTCGTTGTTGAGCTGAACCTGGCGTTCGCGCAGCCGCTGGATCAGCGGCGAGGCCATCACATCAGGCAGGGTTTCCACCGGGGCACCCTTGGCGAGCGCGGTGCGAATACCCGTCGCTTTGGCTTCACTGGCCGCCTTGCTGGCGCGCACGCGCGACAGTTCCGATGACAGTTCGGACAGCTGCTGCGTGGCCAAAACCGCATTGTTCTGGCCGATCAGCAGGTCCGACGAGCTGCGATAGGCGGCAACCTTGGCTTCGGCATCCTTCACCCGCTTGCTCAGATCGGCAATTTCAGGCTCGAGCCAGCCGGTGGCATCGGCATTCGACTGGGATTTCGACGCCTGTTGCGTTGCCACATATTCGTCCGCGATGGCATTTGGCACCGCAGCGGACAGCGTCGGGTCCTTCGAGGAAAACTGGATGACGATGACGCGCGAATTCTGCACGCTGTAGACCACGAGGCGATCGCGCACGGCCTGCAGGATATAATCATCGCGTGCCGTGGCATCGGGATCGGCCGCCAGGCCAAGCTTGGCCAGGATACGCGTCAGCGCTGAAGGATCGGCACCAGCAGCGAGTTCAGCATTGTTGCCCAGATCGAGTTTTGTGATCACCCGCTTCAACAGGTCGGACGAGCCGATGAGTTCCACCTGGCTCTTGATTCCCTCCTGATCGAGAATCGGCCGGTCGTCACCCTGCTCGCCGCTGGGGCGGGTAAACACGGATTCGCGCGTCTCGATGAGAATGCGTGTTTCCGCGCGGTATTTGGGCGAAATAAGCGAAAGAACCAGGAACGCCGCCAGCGTCAGCAGAATGGCGCCCAGCAAAACGCGCACCCTGTTACGCCATAAACTGGCAAACAGTGCACCAACGTCAATATCCACGTCACTATCGACAGAGCCAGCCCGAGGCATTCCCCACTCCACTTTGAATGCCGCAATGGTAAAGACCCATGGTAACCAGCGGGTTAAAATATCCGGCACTATAAAGCAGACAGCGCAACAAAAGTGCACGCGCAGTTTACCAGCCATTAACCCTAATGAACTGATAATCCCGCTCAGAGTCGAGCGAATTCGTCGCCATTGTTGCAAGGGTATTTACGGTGTTCAGCAAGCAAATCTTTCTGGTCGCGATCAGCGTTGTGTCGATGACACTCGGCGGCTGCGCCAGTTATCGCCCTGCCCCTGCGGCATTCCATGACGCCATCAACAAACCCTACCTGCTCGATGCGGGTGACCGGGTGCGCCTGACCGTGTTCGAACAGGAAGGCTTGACCAATACCTACAGCGTTGATCAGGCCGGTTATATCTCGGTGCCGCTCATCGGCAGCGTGCCCGCCCGCGGCAAGACAATCCAGCAGATCGAAGCGGCCGTAGCCGCCAAGCTGCGCAAGGGCTATTTGCGTGACCCCGATGTCGCCGTGGAAGTCGACCGCTACCGGCCGATCTTCGTCATGGGCGAAGTCGGCGCCGCCGGTCAGTATTCCTACGTGCCGGGAATGACCGCCCAGAAGGCGATTGCCGCCGCCGGCGGTTTCAGCGCCAGGGCCAATCAGGGGGATGTCGACATCACGCGCCAGCTCAACGGTGAAATCCTCACCGGCCGCGTGACGATTTCCGATCCCGTCCTGCCCGGCGATACCGTCTATGTGCGCGAGCGCTTCTTCTGATCGCGGGAGATGAGTGACAGCCGATCCCTTCGTATTGTTCACTGCTTTCGCGCACCTGTCGGGGGAATATTCCGGCACGTGCGCGATCTCATTGATGCGCAGATAAAGGCAGGACATCAGGTCGGCGTTGTCTGCGACGCATCGACCGGCGGGGATTTCGAAGAGGCTCTGCTCGAACAGATGCGGGACAAGCTGGCATTGGGGATGCAACGCATTGCCATGCAGCGGCAGATCGGCCCCGGCGATCTGATGGCGGCGGTGCGCACCCGCAAGACGCTCAAGGCAATGCAGCCGGATATCCTGCATGGGCACGGCGCCAAGGGCGGCACCTATGCCAGACTGTTCGGCTCGCTGCTGCGGCTCTCTGGAAAGCGCGTTGCGCGGTTTTACTCCCCGCATGGCGGCAGCCTGCACTACAGCCCGGCCACCACGGCCGGCCGCGTGATTTTTCGCATCGAGCGGTTCATGGAAGGGATGACCGACCGGATCATCTTTGTCTCCGCTTTCGAGCGTGACACATACATCACCAAGGTCGGCGCGCCGCGCTGCAAATCCGCGTTGATCTATAACGGTCTGGCGGATGCTGATTTTGAACCCGTCCGGCCGGACAAGGATGCCGCGGATTTCCTGTTCATCGGCGAACTGCGCAGCCTGAAAGGGCCCGATATTTTTATCGATGCCCTGGCAGGCGTGAGCACCATGGGCGGGCGAGCGCCGACTGCCGTCATGGTCGGCGATGGCGGCGAGCGCGATCCGCTTGTCCGGCAGGCTGAAGCGACGGGCATGCGCGCGCAGATCAGGTTCCTGCCGCCCATGCAGGTGCGCACGGCGTTTCGTCTTGCCCGGATTGTGGTCATTCCCTCCCGCGCCGAAGCCCTGCCCTACATTGTCCTGGAAGCACTGGCCGCCGGCCGGCCCGTCATCGTCAGCCGCGTCGGCGGCATTCCGGAGATAGTGGGTGAGAATTCCGTCGCCCTGGTGCAACCGGATGCGCAGGAGCTTGCCCGCAAGATGGCGGCCGTTCTCGGCGATCCCGCCGCCTATCTGGCTGCCCTTCCCGGTCCCGATCAGATAAGGCAACGCTTCAGCGCCGACAGCATGGCGGCGCAGCTCGAGACGGAATATTTCGCCGCGCTGAATGAATAGGCCGAACCCCGTCCGCATGCATTTTTCAGGCAAGCATTCCTTAGCTCATCCGTGATATGACGGATCAATCGAACTCTTCAAGGTGCAGTATGAAAGACAGAAAAGGGGAAAACAGGTTCTCGCGGGATGCCGTGCGCGATCTTGCGGCCGATGCCGGGTCGTCCAAACCGGCGGAAAAGGCCAAACTCAGCCCTGTCGCCTACCAGATTGCCTCGCAATATGCGCGCAACAGCAATTCGCCCGTCATGATCAGCGGCATCATGCGCATCGTGGAATTCCTGATTATCCTGCTGACCGGCATGACGGTCTTTCTGATGTATGTCGGCCTGCAGCGGGGGGCAATCTTCAGTTATTTCTCCGCCGTTCTTGTGACCGCCATTGTCGGCGTGCTCGTCCTGGAACTCACGGACAGTTACCAGCTTGCGGTGATGCGCAATCCGTTCACCCGATTCGGCCGCCTGCTGATGGCGTGGTCCGGCACTTTTGCGCTGATGGCGCTGGCCGCCTTTTTCCTCAAGATTTCCGAGGCCTATTCGCGGGTCTGGCTGGGCACCTGGTATGTCTCCGGGCTGATCCTGTTCATTGCCTTTCGCGTGATCATGTCGCGGCTTATCCGCCGCTGGGCCCGCAACGGCAAGATGGAACGCCGCGCCGTGATTGTCGGTGGCGGCAAGCCGGCCGAAGACCTGATCCGCTCGATCGAGCAGCAGCCCTACAACGATATCCGCATCTGCGGCGTCTTCGATGACCGGGATGCCAAGCGTTCCCCGCCGGTCGTCGCTGGTTATCCCAAGCTGGGCAATATTTCCGAGCTGATCGAGTTTGCGCGCATCGCGCATATCGACATGCTCATCGTCTCCCTGCCGATCACGGCGGAAGAGCGCGTTCTGGCGCTTCTCAAGAAGCTCTGGGTCCTGCCGGTGGATATCCGGTTGTCGGCCCACAACAATCACCTGCAGTTCCGCCCGCGCGCCTATTCCTATATCGGCTCGATCGCCATGATCGATCTGTTCGACAAGCCCATCAATGATTGGGATTCCGTGGCGAAACGGGCATTCGATATCGTCTTCAGCCTGTTCGGCATCATTGTCTTCAGCCCGATCATGCTGGCGACCGCCCTCGCCATCCGGCTGGAGAGCAAGGGCTCGGTCATTTTCAAGCAGCAGCGGCACGGCTTCAACAATGAAATCATCGAGGTCTGGAAGTTCCGTTCCATGTATACGGAAATGTGCGATCCGACGGCGCGCAATGCAGTGGTGAAGAACGACCCGCGCGTCACGAAGGTCGGACGCATCATCCGCAAGACATCCGTCGACGAACTGCCGCAGTTTTTCAATTCCCTGATGGGAACGCTTTCGCTGGTCGGCCCCCGGCCGCACGCCATATCGGCCCATACCCACAATCTGCTCTACAATGAGGTCGTGGACGGCTATTTCGCCCGCCACCGGGTCAAGCCGGGTGTGACGGGGTGGGCTCAGATCAATGGCTGGCGCGGTGAAATCGATACGGAAGACAAGATCAAGATGCGGACGGAGTTCGATCTCTACTACATTGAAAACTGGTCATTGTGGTTCGATCTGAAAATCCTGTTCCTGACACCGGTCCGCCTGCTCAACACGGACAACGCCTATTGAGCGCCGCCGCCGATCCCACTGATTCAGCCCGCGTCGGCAGGGCCGCCGGCAACCGTGCGCTGATCCGGATGTTTTCGATGACGGCCGTCGGGTTCGGCGTGTTCCTCAGCGGGTTCGTCATCAACGAACCCGCGCCCTACGAATTGTACATGGCTACCCTGATCGTGGGCTGGGCACTCTTCGGCCTGCGCTTCTCGCGCAGCGTGGTGGTTCTTCTCACAACGCTTGTGCTGTTCAATCTCGGCGGCTGGCTGTCGGTGGCGCAGATGGCCGATCTGAAGACCGCACCGATGTATATGGCCGTGTCGCTGTTTCTGGCGCTCACGTCGGTGTTCTTCGCTGCGATCATCGAAGGCAACCACCGCATTCTGCAGGCGATCTTCAACGGCTATGTGATCGCGGCGGTCTGTACGACGATGCTGGGGATTCTCGGCTATTTCGATGCCTTCCCGGGGGCGGAGGTTTTTACGCGCTATGGCCGCGCCATGGGCGCCTTCAAGGACCCCAACGTCTTCGGCCCCTTCCTGATCCTGCCGATTGCCTGGCTGGTGCATGGCATACTGGTGGGCGATCTGCGCACCCTGCCGCTGCGCCTCATCCCCACGCTCATCCTCACCCTCGGCGTTTTCCTGTCGTTTTCCCGTGCCGCATGGGGCATGGCAGTGCTGGTGATTGCGGGCCTTGCCCTGGCGCTGTTCATCCGCAGCCCTAGCCGCCTCTTCCGCATCAGAATCATCCTGCTTGCCGGCCTGGCGGTCGCGATTCTTCTCGTCGCCATCGTCATCGCGCTGCAGATTCCAAGCGTGTCGGAACTGTTCTTTGCGCGCGCCCAACTGGTGCAGGATTACGACAATGCCCAGTTCGGGCGCTTCGCCCGCCACTGGTATGGCCTGCTGATGTCGGTCGATCATCCCCTCGGGATCGGACCGCTGGAGTTCGGGCCCATCTATGGCGAGGATACCCACAATATCTGGCTGAAGGCGGCGCTTGATTATGGCTGGATCGGCTTCGTCAGCTACCTGATCCTGACCATGCTGACGCTGGGTCTCGGCCTGCGCATCCTGTTACGCGACAGGCCCTGGCAGCCCTTCCTGCTATGCGCCTATCTCACCTATCTCTCGCATGTGGCGATCGGCAATGTCATCGATACCGATCACTGGCGCCATTTCTACATTCTTGTGGGCATCATCTGGGGCTGCGTCGCGCTGGAAGCCCGATATTCGCCGGCGCCCGCCGCTTCTGAAACAAGGGTGTGAAGCGGTCGCGACAGGCTCTACCCGAGCGCTTTTTTCCTATGAATTCCAGTTATATATTTAGCGCAAATAGGCACTTCGGAACCACAGCCGGATAATCACTTATAATAGATTTCCAATGTCGCCTCCGTGCGTTACCTTGAGAAAGACGCAATTTCAACGCAGCATCAGGCGATTAAATCAAGCTTCTCATACAAGTAGAATTAATAAACTACCGGTTGCATCCAACACATAAAATAATGGGTGGAAATGGTCATTGACGTTTTTAGATACCGATAATCCGAATTATTCAACAGCCGACGGCGAACTCATGCAGCAGGCGCTGGACGAGGCGGCAAGCACGTTGAAAATCGAGGATGACAACGATCCGGAACGGAAAACTCTGGAGCGTTTTGTCCGTGCCGCATTCATCATCGGCAACCGGGATGCCGAAGCGATAGCCCGATTTGCCGTGAATGCCGTACTCATCCGGCGGAAGGCCGCCAAAGGCAGAATCCGCCCTACCCCCGGAAATTACCGATAAACTGCCGGAATGCGGGCGAGGTTGCGCCGCTGAACATCTCCGCCGGCGAACCGTCGCAATCGATCAGCCCTTCGCGCATGAACACGACGCGGTTGGAAACATCCCGCGCAAAATTCATTTCATGGGTCACGACAAGCATCGTCATCCCCTCCTCCGCCAGCGAGCGCATCACCCGCAGCACTTCACCGACCAGTTCGGGATCGAGCGCCGAGGTGGGCTCGTCAAACAGCATGACCTTCGGTTTCATCGCCAGGGAGCGGGCAATGGCTGCCCGCTGCTGCTGACCGCCGGACAGATGGGCCGGATAGGCATGGCGCTTTTCCGCGATCCCCACCTTTTCCAGAAGCGCTTCCGCCTCTGCGATGCACTCCGCCCGGGGGCGTTTGAGCACGTGAACGGGGCCTTCGATCAGGTTTTGCAGGATGGTCATATGCGACCACAGATTGAACGACTGGAACACCATCCCGAGCTCCGCGCGGATATGGTCCACCTGCTTCGAACTCGCGGGGACATTCCTGCCATGCTTCCTGACCATGTTGATATGTTCGCCATCCACCCAGATCTCGCCTTCATCGGCAATTTCGAGAAGATTGAT
The DNA here is from genome assembly GCF_058792715.1 of Phyllobacterium sp. MT110. NCBI lineage: Bacteria > Pseudomonadati > Pseudomonadota > Alphaproteobacteria > Hyphomicrobiales > Phyllobacteriaceae > Phyllobacterium > Phyllobacterium sp. MT110. The sequence continues at coordinate 762,527 of NZ_JBXAFE010000001.1, read as the reverse complement.
GCAGCGCAGGAACGTCGATTTGCCCGAACCGCTCGACCCGAGAATGGAAATGACGTCGCCGTCATGGGCTTCGAGCGAAATCCCGCGCAGGACTTCCAGTGAACCGAATTTCTTGCGGATATTGCGCACGGAAAGCCGGTTGACGGTTGCTGCGGCGGGATCGGCGGAATGTTCATGCACCATAATACAAGGTTCCTTACGGCAAACGCGGAACGGCGCGCCGATGGTGGGAAAGCCGGTGTTCCAGCAGCGCCATGGCCTGCAGGATCAGGAAATTGAGGATGAGGTAGATCGCCGCCGCGCACAAAAACACTTCCATGGTGCGGTAGGTCTGCGAAATGAGACGCTGCGCCACGCCCGTGACCTCCCACACCGTCACGAGGCTGGCGAGCGCGGTCGATTTGACCATCATGACGATTTCAGTGGAATAGGCGGGAAGCGCATGGCGGAAAGCGATCGGTCCGATGATCCGCCGGACGAGCAGAAAACCCGACATGCCGATGGAGCGCGCGGCCTCGATCTCCTTGACGGAAACCGCCCGCAGACCGCCGCGAAATATCTCGGCGGTATAACCGGCCGTGCACAGCGCGAGGGAAAGCACGGCGCAGACAAAGGGTTCGCGCAGGAACGGCCAGAGAAAGCTGTAGCGGATGAAGCCGAACTGACCGAGGCCGTAAAACACCAGGAACATCTGGATCAGCAGCGGCGAGCCGCGGAACACGAAAATGTAACCCTTGGCAAAATTGCTGAGGATCGGGTTTTTGGCGACACGCATCCACACGATCAGCAAGGCCAGCAGACCGCCGAAGAAGATCGAGAGGAAAAACAGCGCCAGCGTCATCGGCACCGCTGCCAGCAGGGTTTTCATGGTCTGGAAAATGAAGACAAAATCCATGACCGCTCCTCAGGCCTGACCGAGGGACGACGGCATGGAGCGGTTGGCGCGCCGCTCCGCCCGGTTGAACAGCCGGTCCGACAGGCTGGTCAGAACGAGATAGAGACAGCCGCCGGCAATGAAGAACAGGAAATATTGCCGGGTCGATCCGGCGGCGACCTGGCTCGTGCGCATCAGATCCGCCAGCCCGGTCACCGAAACCAGCGCCGAGTCCTTCAGGCTCAGCTGCCAGACATTGCCGATACCGGGAATGGCGAAACGCAGCACCTGCGGCGCGATGATGCGGCGAAAGCGCAGGCCGCGATGCATGCCGATGGCTTCCGCAGCCTCCAGTTCCCCCTTGGGAATGGCCAGAAAAGCGCCGCGATAGACCTCCGCCTGATAGGCGCCGGAGATGATGCCGACCGCCAGCGCGCCCGCGGCAAAGGACGGCAGTCCGAGAAAGCCTTCATAGCCGAGATAGCGACCGATGGCGGTGACGGCGCCGGACCCACCAAAATAGATGAGATAGATGATCAGAAGTTCAGGAACACCGCGAAACACCGTCGTATAGGTGTTTCCGAGCGCGCTCAGAACCCTGTTTCCCGACAGTTTCGCCCAGGCAACCATGGTGCCGAGAACAGCGCCGAGAAGCAGTGCGACGATGGTCACGCACAGGGTCATCAGCGCACCGGCGATAAGCAGCCCGCCCCAGCCCTGCTGTCCAAATCCGAGCACCTCGATTATCCACATGCGCCGTGTTCCCGCTCCGCCCGGTTGATCCGGTTTTTCAGAGTATAGGCGGGCATTGTCAGATGCTGCAAATGCCGCGCCTTTCTGACAATGCCCCATTCATCCAGAGGGCGTTACCGCCTCGCGGCGATAGTCACGGGCTGACGTCGGTCTTGAACCACTTCATCGACAGGGTCTTGACCGTGCCATCCGCCAGGGCGGCGGTGATGGCCTTGTCGAACATGGCCTTCAGATCCGTGTCGGCCTTGCGGATGCCCAGCCCCTCGCCGATGCCGAAGATCGTACCGCCGAATTCAGGACCGGTGAAAACCAGCGCGCCGTTGGCCTTTTCGAATGTCGTGCCGAAATACACCGCATCGTCGAAGGCAAGATCGATACGGCCGGACTCCAGATCGAGATCGCGTTCGGCGCCGGTCTTGTATTCGCGCACGGTGGCGATGCTGCCAAAATTGTCATAGATGAACTTGGCATAGACGGTCGCCGCCTGGATGCCGATGGTCTTGCCCTTGAAGGCTGTCTTCATCGCCTCAATTTCGGCAACGCCGGTCTGCCCCGGCGTGAGCTTGAGAACAGAACCGGTTCCGGCCGCATTGGCCAGCGGGCTGTCCTTCTGGGTGGCGAAACCCGCATGGGTATTGGCATAGGGGATCGTGAAATCGATGACCTGCTTGCGCTCGTCGGTGATCGACAGCGCATCCATGATGACATCGAACTTGCCTGCGTTGAGCGCCGGAATCATGCCATCCCAATCGGAAGCCACCAGTTTGCACTCGACCTTCATCTGGGCGCACATATGTGCGGCCAGTTCCGGCTCGAAGCCACCCAGCGTCCCGTCCGGATTGGTGACATTCCAGGGGGCATAGGCGCCCTCCAGCGTGATCGTGACGGTCTTCCAGTCCTTCGCATGGGCCGCAGACATGGACAGCGCGGAAAGCGCCATCGCACCCGACAGCAGGAGCTTGTGTAGTTTCATCAGCCTTCTCCTCTTGAGGTTGGCAAGTGTTGAACCCGTGTTCCCGTGCCACACTGCGGTGGCTTTTGAGCTTTTGTCTTTTGGCAAGTTGTATATGGTACCTTATGACATCCCCTGTGCCGCGCAAGAGGGAAAGTCGCACAGCGAGGCAAATTCTGATCCTGCACAAGGAATGAGCAATGAAGGGCCTGCGATGACCGATGCCATGCTCAAGAAGCAACCCGCCACACGTTATGGTGCGCCGCTTTATGCCCATGTGAAACGGATGATCCTCGGCCGCATTCACAGCGGCGAATGGCCGCCCGAGCATCGCGTCCCCTCGGAGAACGAGCTGGTGGCCGGATTGGGCGTCAGCAAGATGACCGCCAACCGCGCCCTGCGCGAGCTTGCAAATGAGGGTGAGCTGGTGCGCATCCGCGGCGTCGGCTCGTTTGTCGCGGCGCGCAAGGGCCATTCAACGCTGTTCGAGGTGCGCAACATCGCCGATGAAATCATCGAGCGCGGCCATGTCCATGGCGCGTCAGTGGTTCTTCTCAATCGGGAGAACGCCGCCTGTGCCGTCGCCGATGCGCTTGAGCTGCCATCCGGCGCACCCGTCTTTCACTCGGTGATCGTGCACCGGGAAAACGGTATCGCCGTGCAGATCGAGGATCGTTTCGTCAATCCGCGCGCGGCGCCCGATTATCTGGCGCAGGATTTTACGGCGCGCACGCCCAACGCCTATCTCAGCGCGATTGCCCCCCTCAGCGGGTCGGAACATATTGTCGAGGCTGCCATGCCGTCGGCACGCGACCGCAAGCTGCTCGGCATCGCGCGCAGCGAGCCATGCCTTGCCATCCGCCGCCGCACCTGGTCGGGCGACACCGTGGTCTCGCTGGTCCATCTGGTCTATCCCGGCAATCGCTACCGGCTGGAATCACGGACGGGTGCCACGCCGGACAAGCTTTGACGGCGCTGCCAAGCAAAAAAGCCAGACGCGAGGTCTGGCTTTTTGATAACCGATCTATCCAACCAATGATTGATCTGGCGGGATAAATGGTCGGAGCGGCCGGATTCGAACCGACGACCCCTTGACCCCCAGTCAAGTGCGCTACCGGGCTGCGCTACGCTCCGCCGGTGCCGAACCCCTAGAATACTGGGCGTTTTAGCGCAAGAGGTCAAAACCCAAAAAAGAACGAAATGTGAAAGTTTGGCCTGTGCGTTATCGACCGGATACTAAAATCACGCACAAAGCGCCGCACATGTTCTTAAAACGTTCTCCGAACTGCAACTTCCCCTCTCGCCTCGTCCACAGCCAGAAGCGAATGATTCGACTAAGGGCGTTTCGATCCCTCTTGACTCTCGCGCCACATGAGAACAAATATAGAACATTGAGTACATAAGGAGGTGCGGCAATGTTAGCTGTTGTTCAGTTCAAGGAAAGAAACTTCCTCCTCCAAACTGAAATTGATGAAGAGACGCATCTAATGCTTGAAACCTGTCTGCCTGAATTGGAATTGGTAGAAGGCTCGTTCCGCGTCAAGAGCGTCGAAGATAGTGTCTCCGGGACACGGATTGTTATTGAGGAATCGCCACTGCCGGTTGTCTTGCCATATGATGCGTGGCACGGGTTTGAACCGGATGAAGATGGCCTTGGCGACGTCTATCTCCTCTGTACTGATGAGAGTGATACTGGGTTTCCCACGTTTATGGCGCTTTGGGGAAAATACTCGGAAGACCAACTGACCGCACAGAACTGACACCAGTCACAACTTGAAATTTGATAACCCCTACTGTCTCGCGCGATGGGGAGCGGACAGGCTTTGTCTCTTGAAGGAGAAACGGGCCATGAACGAGCCAGTATTGAAACATGATGATGACATCGAACAGATCATCGCCGACCACGGCGGCGATTTCCGGGCAGCGATAGACGCACTCCTGAAGGACAATGCCTTCCTTATCAGAGAGATTGAGTATGCCTCGCTGATTGCGGGGCACGGATATGCCCGTGGATGGAAGCCCAGAACATTCAGGAATTGAGATGGCCAGTCGTAGTAGAGGTGCTATCTCGGCATCATCGGTTGACCTGGAATACCCGTATCAGGTGGCATTGCTTGCGTGCGAGGTGAAATACCGATTTGACAACGTTGAGTTTCTTTCATCAAAGCTCGGAAGATACCGCCTCAATCACTCTTACCGCGACGATGGCGAAGATTTTGTCATCTACTGCTTTCCCGAGCAGGAGAGCGCCGAGGTATTCCTGAAGGCGTTTGATGGGCGCTGGATTACTCCAGAACAACGCAAGAAGCGCACATGGAAATCTCCATGGGTTCGGCAGTTGGTCGGCCGCTATGGCTAGGAAGAAGTTCTTGGACGGCCTGAAAGACACAGACCGCTTCTGTGATCTGGAAAGCTGGGATGACCTCTATGGCTATTGTGGCGACTGTTGCCGGGCAGGAATGATCGATCGGTATGAGCTTGAGCGGAAGTATGGGAAGTACATCAGGATCAATGATCTGGTCCCCCGTCTCAAATGCAATCTTTGTGACGGCAAGACTATGAACGAGTTTGGCCGGCGGAATCGGGTTCGGGATTGAGGCGTGATGGCAAAGCTGCGCGTCTATATGGCGTTCGTGACCAACATGGATGCCTTCATCGATCTGGCCAGCTACGAGATCCTGTTTGCCGTTTGCACGGAATGCGGCCGGGCCAAGCAGATTGACCGCTACGATCTGGCCAAGAAATACGGGATCTACTCACCCATCAACGTAATCAGGCCAAAACTCTTCTGCAAAGCGTGTGACAGGAAGACCGTCTCCGTGGTCGGTCGAGCAAATGGGCCGCGTGATTGACCATCTTGTGAACGCCAAGGGATCAATTATCCTCATGCAGAACGGGGTGAAGGTGGGGAGGCCGAATTGTCGCGAAACTTTTGGGAATCGACAAAGATATTTTTTGCAGCCCACAGAACAATTTTGCGCATGAGCTACGAGAGCGTCTTCACAGGGAAGACGATCATCAAACTCAATGTGACCGGTGATGCAAAGAGATATGTAAAGCTGCGTTGGAAAAGCATGAACGAAGACTATGTCAGGACCTACGATATGGATGAATTCCTCAACGCCGCGGAGGAGACGATCATAAATCTCCAAAATGTTGTAAAAGAAATACGTAAGGCAAACTCAGAGCCGATTTAAAGTGGTGAACAGGAGCGATCATGTGCAACCTCTACAGAATAACCACCGGCTTTGAAGCAATGCGCGATCTCTTCAAGGGGATCGGCAACCGAACGAACAAGACCGAGTTCGATGACAACATCTATCCGGACTACCCTGCCCCGATAGCGCGCAATGACAAGGATGGGGATCTGGAGCTTGCGATGCTCCGCTGGGGAATGCCGACACCACCAATGTTCGTAAAAGGTGAAACCGATAGCGGTGTGACCAACATCCGAAACGTGAAGTCTCCACACTGGCGCCGATGGCTTGGACCTGAAAACCGCTGTGTCGTTCCGGCAACCCGATTTTCCGAATATGGCAGTGTCCGCGATCCCGAAACAAAGAAGCTCCCGCTTCACTGGTTCGCATTGAATGAAGACGAACCGCTGTTCTGGTTTGCGGGTGTGTGGACCAAATGGCATGGAACACGGAAGAAGAAGGAAGGCTCTATTGATACCGAGATATTTGCTTTCCTCACCACTGAGCCGAACGCGGTTGTGAAGCCCATCCATTCAAAAGCAATGCCGGTCGTTCTACGAACAGCCGAGGAAATCGACGTGTGGATGAATGCGCCGGCAGAAGAGGCTCTGAAGCTGCAAAAGCCCCTGCCCGACAATGATCTCATTGTCCTGGCGCCCGAACCTCCCAAACTGGAAGAACCAACATTCGCCTGATGGAGGAAAGTCATGCCATTTGCTGTTAAATTCCGCGGGAAGGAATTCACGCTCGACTTCAACTTTGCGGCGGAAGACATCGACAATCTGCTCGATGGGATGCCGGATGCCCAAGAGCTCCCAGGCACATTCAACATTATCTTGCATGAAGAGCTTGAGCGAATAGCCGATATCACATTCGAGGAGGCCGCCGTCCCCGAGCAATTACCGTTCACGGGAGTGCACGGAACCCACGATGGCGATCCATCGTTTGGAGAGGTCTACATTTTCACCGGTGTGCCTGACGAGGACGAAGGCCAGGTCATCGTGTTGCATTCGCGCGAATTCGAACCGCCGGCAAACACAGTGAGATATCCAAAGCAAGAACACTCTCATGAGAATTAAATCCCCCAAGGCCAAAGGGAAGTATGCTGATCGTTTCGAAGATTGCCAGATGGCAATTGAGGATGGATTAATTGATCTGATCGGAGCTGCATCAACTGCCGGGTGGAGTCAGCAGGAAGTCATCACAGCGATCATAGCCGTTGCGGACAACACAGCGCTTGCCCTAGATGCCAAGGCAAAGACAGACGTTGAGATTCGTCTGGCGAAATTGATGAAAAAGAAATGATGGAATGTCCGAGACACCCAAATCCATTTTGCCCGAAGGGCGTCTAAACCACATCTGCGAACATGAGGGCTGCAGCAAGGTTGCCCCGTTCGGCTTTAACAAGCGCTATGGAACGGAATGGTATTGCGGTGAGCATAAAGCCGAGGGTGGCAAAGGCACCGTGAACGGCTGGGCAGGGTTTAAGAGCTAACAGCTATTTTTCCATCCCCAATGGCCGGGGCATAGGCAGGGGACAAGGGGCGCAGTGAGCCAATTCTCCTAGCAAGGTTTAGTGCGGGCCTTTCGATCAAATGCCAAGACAATGCCGAAAATACCAATATGAGCAGCATAGCAACGCCGTTTGCAACCCAGAAGTTGCTATCAGGCATGGCGACATTCGCGGCTTGGGACAGTGGGAAGGCGTAAATGTAAATGCCGTACGAATAGTCATGCTTCGGGTCCAGGCGGCGCAGCAAGGGCGCATGGCAGAGATACAACACTCCGTATATGAAGGCCGGATACAGCAGATAGGGTTCAAGCGCCGTGCCCCTCAAAGCAAGATAGGCTGCACATAATCCTATAGCGACGTAGCCGCTGATAAACACTTGGGCTCTGAACACATAAAAGAGCGACCCAAGCAAGAAAAAGGGTATCGGATAAAACGAATATCCGCCCAGCATCGCAAAATCATTGTAGATATAGTTCATTTCCGGCTTTGGTGGGTTCGTTGTTATTGCAAGGAACGTGACAAAGACCAGCGAAAGTGCGGTCAGGGTGCAGACTTTCGATTTGAACGATCCCATCATGCCGAGAACCATGACCAAAAAGTAGCAATGTGCCTCAACGAGAACAGTCCAGAGGGGATAGTTGATAGCCCCGGCCATTGGGAGACTTTCGAATGCAATGGACATCGCTATGCACATGCCGGAAACCATTGTTAGATCGTGATACACGCATCTCAAGGTCTCGTCTGACGTGACGAATGTCATATAGTCCACGTCGTCAGCGAGTGGAATTATCACGAAGAACGTGAGGATTGTAGCGACCGCCAAAGCCGGCCAAATTCTCGCAAAACGATTTAACAGATAGTGCCAGGGTGTCCTTGATTGCTCAAAACTTCGAGTGATCAGAATCCCCGAAATCATGAAGAAGGCATAGACTGCTAAGCTTCCTCCATATTCAAAGACGAAGAATGATCTCACGGGATCGGAAAACGGTGCCGACTTGAAAAGCGCTATATTGTGGCCCCAGATTACTGAAATTGCAGCTGCAAGGCGCACCAATCCGAAATTGTTAGAACCTCTGCTGAGGATATCGCTTAGTCTGGTCACTATCTGCTCATTTATGTGAAGGTTGAACGGCACGAAATGCATGCCGGAAAACACTTATAGGAAAGCCAAGCGCCATTTCCAGTAAAAACAATGGTTTCACCCAGAATTCTGAATAACTTTTCCAGCCGTGTTGCCTTTCGGCGGTTAGTGACCGAAAGTAAACCGTCAATATCCAAAGAACATTTTAGTCCGACCCCAATCTTAACACTTAATTTTGCGATAAAACGAAACGAGGGAGGCTACATCAATGGCAATGGGGCGGCTCCGCTAACTACAAGTCTATAAACGCAAAAAAGGCGCCCTCCATCCCGAAGGACAGAGGGCGCTTTGTATTATCCCTGTTTCAGGGATTAAGTATTCCGGCAGGGATAATTACTGCATCAATCGGTCAAACTCACTTGGTTTTGGCTTTGTCTGTTCCAGCATCCACGCCAGCATTATGGCGATGCGCCTGTCTTTTTGGGAACCGCCGCGGAGATTGGTAATCTCGCGTTCGATTTCCTCCGGCTTAATCTTCATGGCCATGCTCCTGCATGATGGCGGTATAAGCGCCGGACAACGCATTGTTCCATGCCCTGGCGATATTGGCGACATCGATCGGATGCAATGGATGCTCCATTCCATCAACGACTATCGAAATTCGAGAGCCGTTTCTGATGGGATAAGCCGTATGAGCTGGCATGCTTACTGGCTCGATTTTACGGCTGATTCTTGATTTGAGTGCGTCCAATTCAAAGTCACTCCTCGTCACCATCTGGCGGGTCGATATCTATTGGATCGTCGTGGAGATTTATCGGGCGAATGAGGGCCGCTGGAGCGCATCGGACGAAGCCGCCTGACGTTGACTTAGCAAACGTCAACATGTCGTCCACGGCCTTTACCAGGGCTTTATTTACATCTCCGTCAGCCTTGGCCAGATAATCATTGACCACCTGTCGCTTGGATAGGCGCTTCATGTTGTGACCATTTCTGGAGAAAGGGTAATACGACCCACCTCACCCCATTGCTTGTGATAGGTGATCACTTTGGCTGATCGCTTGCTAAGCCAGCCACCGCGGGCGGCATAGGCATCCCTTGCAGCGAGGGTTTCGTGGCGCTCAACCTTCATGAGATTGGTTGAAATAACCTCATCGGAATGCAAATGGCCGACATGGGCATAACTATGTTTGGTTGAACCGTAGAGTTCACGGAACTGACCAGCGAAGACATGATCGATATTTTTCACGCCGCGTTTATGGCCATGGTGGAAAAACAATGACGTTTCACCATGAGAATACGAATAGTACGTGCTGGCGCTCGTATCGACTGACACGCGAGGCTCATTCTCATAGAGAACGCATAGAAATTCCCTAAGCCAAGTTTCAGACGCCGGATCGTGGTTAGCATCTGCCATAATGATGTGGACATGTTCATGGCTGCTCAGAAGCATCGAAATGATGCGCCGGAACACCCTGATCGCCGCCCGTACCATCTTGGGGAAACGACTGTCAGCATCAAGCACATGCCGATTGGCTGGTGTCTCACTATCAAGGCTGTCATAGTGAAGAAGATCGCCCAATTGCGCCAGAACGGCTGTATGGGCATTCGGGGCCATGGCAATCGCCGCCGAGAACCAATCAGTGAGAAGCTTTTCGGCAATCTGCAGATCATAATCTGCGCCGGACTCTTCACCCCATGCCAATGCCCCCATATGCACATCGGTAACTGTGAACTGATTGAGTAGAAGAGAGTTGCAATGATCCGGACCCTTCATGGGGCCTATGGGAATGACTTCTTCCTTGAGGGCGTCTATGACTGCCCGCATTGCCAAATCGCGCTGTGCGGCCTCTACGCTGGTTTTATACCACGCCTGAACCTGGTGGCCATTTGCGTCAACAAGGGCTGACATCCCCTTGATGGTGTGGCCTTGTGGAAGATTGAACGGGGAGAGTTCTCGCTCTGGCCGCTGTCGAATGTGATGTTTGGTGGCGTTTCCATCATCATCAACTGAAGAACTAATGCTTGAAATCTCAAAGCCCTGAAGAACCGGGGAGTATCCCATCATTCCGCGCCTGGCTGCTACGACAATTCTAGACTGAAGAGTGGCCCTTGCTATACCAAGTATGCGTGCGGCTTCCGCTTGGTTGCCATCCGCAGTTTTAAGTGCATCAACTGCCTCTAGGCATTGTTCGTCGGTCAAGGGTGCAACACCCATTTTCACCGCCTATATGTTATTTCGGGGGATTTACGAGCGAGCCAACAACTTGCAGATCGTCGCACCGGGGACTGCGAAGCCAATACCTGTTAGGGATGGGGACTGACCGAACGGAAATGTTGCAACGCCCACGGCGATCCCGACGACATTCCCATGTTTATCGAACAATGGGCCACCGCTGATACCTGGGACGATTGTCATGTCGAGAGAGATAATCTCTTTCCACATCCCGCTTTTGAACATGCCGCTGTTCACGTGCCCCCAATAACTGGTGAATTCAGTATTGAGCGGAGAACCGGTTGCGATAACCTCTTCACCCACATTAGGTATACGGCAAGACAGCGGTGAATTGCCAAGGATTTCAGGCTTGGAAGCCATGATCACCGAGACGTCATAGTCCCTGTTGTACCAGAGGACTTCCGCGGGCTGTTCAACGCCAAGGCTGTTCTTGAGAGATACAACGCCATCAACTGCGACATGACCGGCAGTGAGGACGTAGCCACCACCGATGGAAACGCCGGACCCATGACCATTGGCGAGAATGACTTTAACGACAGACGATGGACGTGGCTTTGGGGGGGGCATGGTGGGGAAATTCGCTGCAACACCAATAGATACCGCGGCAATGGCAGCAAAAATGCACATGAAGACGCGCTGAAACGCGTTCAGTCGGGGAACAAATGACATGGGAGGATGCCTTTGAAAGCTACCATGTAGCCGCTGGCAGCGAGCGGAATTGTTCTAGCGCGATGGCCGAGTTGGCTTGGCGGGCACAAATGCCTGATCGATCCGCTCATTGGTTCGATCAATCTTGGCCCCGAGGCCCTCTATCGCCTTCATCATGCGGTCGGTCTGTTCAGTCATCCCAGCCTTTGTGATGTACATTTCAGCGATATGAATCTTGAACTCATAGAGCTTTTTGTCGGCCGATGCCTGATTGGTACTAATCTGGCTTTGAAGGCGCCACCAAAGGCCACCAAGCGCGCCAATCACCAAGACCAGCGTTGCGATTTGATCCCACGTGATTGGGCCCATTATGGCTTTACCCCGCAAAGCTGGGTTAGCTTACGATTATGGGAGAGAATTGCCGAAACTTCCGCATCCGTCAGATGGGCGATGGTCTCTTTGCTCGGGCGAATAGGTTTTGCGATAGAACAGAATGAACCGCCCGTGGTCTGGCAGGATGCCAGTGTCAGCATCAAGAGCACCCCGATAGCAATCTTCATGATTTCGACCACTTCGAAAGCTCAGCGCGATTGGCTTCCGGTGTGTTTCCAGCCACGGCCTCATCGATCTTCTGCGCCTCAGTCATCGCGGCAGCATCGCGTGATGTTTGCTTGTCACGTTCTGATTTGACGCCACTGGAGCGCCCTTTGAACCAAGCAGCGCCGACGGCAGCCAGAACCGCAAGAAGGCCAGCAATAAGCGTGTTTGAGCCGGTAAACAGCGAAAGGAGCGCAGTCATTTGGGGTTCTCCGGAGTTAGCGACAACAAAGCCCGAGTGGCACGGTTAATGCGCCACCGGTCAAAGAACCACCATCCCAAGGTGAAGGCATTCACACCCAAACCGATAAATGCATCAGATGCACTCGAATTGAGCAAACCGTGCCCCATCAATACGCCAGCAAGCATGGTGAGAATTTGCCGAAAGATCGGAATAAACAGGTCAATCGTCATGATTGGGTCCTCTTAATAGTGATGAGATGAGGGAAAGAAAAGACGACACAACCGAACTGGATGCTGGAACCGCGGGAGCAGATGACTGAACCGGAGCGGCAGCTGGTGCTGTTGCTACAGGTGATGTCACCGGAGGCTGAATCGGTGCTGGTGCGGCTGGAGTGACTATAGGTGGCGCAACAGGCGGCGTCTCACCATATCCATCGGTCTTGAGCAGAGCGTCATATTGAGTGGCGTATCCAGCAATCAGGCCAAATGTCTTATAGTCCTTGGGATTGACGATTTTGCGCGCATTGGAAAAGTCCGAGGCGGCAAGCGTCATGTAGTCCGATAGCTTTTTGCCCGTGAACCATCCTTCACTCATGCCAAGCACGATGATTTCGGCAGAATATGCTGGGATCAGAAGCTTCTTGGGATCAGATACAAAATCGATGCCAAGTTCCTTAGTGGCGCGCTGGTAGTTGTACAACCATGTAAGCTGAACGAAACCCATCCCAACATACGGATAATAGGATTTGCTCTTGAGGTATGTTTCGCCACCATATTCGCGCACCGGCACCATTGTATGCGCAGTCTCGTGGTAAGCGGTTGCAAGCACATATGCTGCCTGATTGCGAAAAAGCCCATGCTTCAGGCATGAATCTACGATCAACCGCGTGTTACCGAGGGTGAGGTTCATTGTGATTTCCTGTTTTGCGGGTAAACAACGATGTAGAGCAGCAACATCCAAATGATGATTGCTGTCAGCCGTTTCATGGGATTGGGCAGCCGCTTGGTTTACTGGAGGTGAGCGTGGTCTGGGTGGCGCAATTTCATTTTGTCGAAGACCACGAGCACCAATTAGCGGAGCAGATTACGAGTCTTCAAAGTGCAATGTTGTTTGCGATAGCAGCGGTTCCAGAGGCCCCATTAGAGACCCTACCCTGCATGTGATTGCCGGTTATGATCGGGGAAACGCTCGCCGAATCCACACTCACGCTGAAATAAGTGCCCCAACAAAAATTGCTACTTATGACTGGTGCATAGCAGCCTGCAAGTTGGACATTCCAGCCATGACTTCCATCCGAGCCCTGCATATGGTTGCCGATAATCTTGAGAGAGTCACTTGATGACGCAAAAATATGAGCAAACTGAGTATTAGCTGGAGACGTGGCATCCTGATAGAGTAGGCAATTTGTAATAAATGTCTGCGGGAATCGCCAGATATCGATGCCGCGTATGGTATTCCCGGAGTGACAGTTTGAAATGAACCCAGACACCCCACCGGCGGCTCCTGCAACAGGTGGATTGGAATTCCACAAGCGTATGAACACATTGCACGACAGGCCGGTACAGTGGTCGATATTGAACCCTTCAAGTTCGCCAACCTTAAAGACCGCTACGTTGTGGAATTGGAGAATGCAATTCACAAGCCTGAGATCTACCGTCCAACCCGTCAGATAGATTCCAACGCTATCTTTGGTTGAATACCTTCCGCGGACATGAACATTATCAATAGTCAGACCGGCCACGTTGTTACAACTGATGCCGATGCCCCAACGTGCAGCGCCCTGAGAAACGTTGGTACTTTGATAGGCTGCAATGCTGGAACTTCCATCAAAAATCATGTCTCTGATGGTGCAGTTCTTCCACGATGAACCGAGATTCACTGGGAATGATACGTTGAGGCCAGTGGTCGTCCCATTTGAAAGCGAAATGACAGAAAAGCCTTCAATCGTAAGCGTCTGGGATAAATCGCTCCCAGAATATACGATCCCATCTGTTGTTCCGGTGAAAAACAGCATTGTGATTTTCACGCCCGCGCCGCGGATCGTGACTGGTTTGTTCGATAGCTGCCAGCTTTGGCTCAATGAATAGCAACCGGCCGGGATATAAATTTCACCGCCGGTAACAGGTAATAGGGTGTTTATGGCATTGAATGCGGCCTGATCATCGCTCGACGCGTCCCCCTTGGCACCAAACCAGAGCACATTGTATTCAAGATTTGTGCGTGATCTCACCCAGGCACCGGTTGTGGTAGGGATCGAACTAGAGCAGACGTACATTGCGTTCTGGACGTCAGAAGATACGAGTGACGACAAATCTCCCGACGTCCACCTAAAGACACCAGATCGCAACTCATCTCCCAAATAAATAACAGGATTGATTGCGGGGTCCACCGCCATGAGTGCGGCGCAATCACATACTGATATCATTGGGTTCTCAATTCATTGCTGCTACAAGCTAGCTTATTGTGGAGTTGGCCAGGTGAGATTTACCACTGCGGCCTGTGCTGCGGCGGCGTCTTTGGCATCAGTGATGGCCTTCTTCGCCGACAGTCGAGTTGTCTCGATTGCGGAACCGATCTGTTGCCATTGGAGATAAGCAGCCTTAACCACGGCCGCCACGCCGGCGATGTCCTTGGCTGTAATGCCAACCTCTGCCGACAAGAGTGGATAGTCGCTCGCAATCGGATTGGATGCAGATAAATAGGCGAGTGCCTCGGCGGACTTTTGGCTGTAGGTCATCGACTGGCCTGCGCCGGTCGTAATGTACTTCAAACGCTCGATCTCTGCATCAGCATCGATTTGTGATTTCAAACCTGCTTTCAGGGCATCAAGTGTCAGAACAGCTCCACGATGCTCAAATGCTTTCGTCACAAGATCGACATGGGTCGCATACATAACCTGTGAGGCCTGACGCCACGTTTCATCATCCACTTCAATGTATGATCCGGTGATTTCGTCCAGTCGATCTTCTGTATACCAGCCAAGAATTTTGCCAGCGTCATCATGCGCACAAAGATACATCGTGTTTTTCCTTAAACCTGACCGAGCCCAAGCCAAAAGAACGGCTGTGTAGCCTCACCGACTGTGCCACCATTATTGACGTAGCGCTTCTCCACGGTGAACCCTGTCGCTGACGATGCAGATACCGGATACGCGAGCGACTGAGTTGTTGCGAGCGCTCCTGAATTATTCGGCAACACAAGAATGCTCGGGAGGGTGCCTGTTTTGAATGCGATTGGAAATGTCACATTGGTCGTGCCGGTACCGGCCGCATTGTAGAATCCATACTCCACTTGATGTCGATAGAGGCCATCCGTCACCGTAAAATGACCGGAGCCCGTAGCCCCCGCCAACAACATCACGCTGGTAAGAATGGACCCAAGCCCATTTGGCACTCTCAATCCGCCATATGTCAGGTCATAGGCAACGCGGTCGTTGAAAGAACTGTCCTGGATGGAAAACGGATTTGCTGACTGACTTGCGGCCATAATCAGTTTTAGAATTGTCGTAGAGGCATCTGCCGCCACCATCGTATCGCCGTTGCGACGCACGAAATTCTGTAATCGAAACGCTGACCCATCATAAGTTAGGTCAACGATCTGACCTGCCATGAGATAGTTCTTGGGAATGGCAGTTCCATCACCTGCTTGAATTGCAACTGGAGTTAACCCGTTAACGGTGAGTGTTGCAGCCCCAGTGTTGGTGGTCGAGATTTTCAACCGGATAGACATGCCAGCCACAAGTGCTGTTGGTATCGGGGAGAGCGTTGCAGTCAGCGCATTCGCTGTGCCGCCCGCAACGGCAAAGTTATACTGGTTGTTTTGAATGGCAGTGGAAGTCGCAATATTGATCCAATTGGCACCGCCGGTATTAGGATTTGATGTATTGTCGTCAACGATGCTGAGCCATACCGTTCCTGCAGTTGCACCCGCGAGAACCGCCCCTTGGGGATACCCGCCAATGGAGGTGGAAAACGCGGAATCGTATGGAAGCGGACCACCCGCATTTTGCCACTGAAGCCATTGAGTAATCTGGTTCAAGACACCATTCATATCCTGCCCAAACGGCGGTACGCCACCCGAACCAACCGGCAGGAAATTCAACGGAGGAAATCCATCGGTGAGTGATGCGGCACCATTCGTAATACCGATCTGAGAATTCACCGGTATTGAGCGCTTGTATCCCGCTCCGGCAGAGTTCGCGAAAGGAATCGGGAACTTGCTTGCCGGCAGGTTGGCAATTTTCATAACTATGCTCCTAGGGGACGATAACCGACGACGAGACGCCGGTTGATTTGGGCAACACGCCGGATTGCTGGACAATCGCTAGCTCCACGGGCGTGAGTGGGAATTCAAAGACGTATGCCATCGTCATCGGGTGGATGGCTGAACCGGAATAAAAGGCCGCTTGGTTGAATCCTGTTGCATTCAACGATTCTGTAAATCCAAACCAAACGCCGTTCAGATTGCCCTCAGTCACATAGCAATTGCCGCGACCCGGAAAGAGATTTCTAAGGATCTGATTGATGGCCTGAATAGAACCGTTCGTTATGTTTGCCGCGGCTTTTGCGAAAATCAGAAGTCGGTATGCATCATCTGAAAGCGCAAAATTGCTTGTCAGAGGGTCTCCGGAATAGAAGGCGCCTTGCCCAAAAGTGAATGATCCAGGCAATGCTTCGTCATAGCCGAACCAATTTGTAAGCGTGATTTTGACAACACGATTGACGCCAACAATGCGACCCC
Organism: Phyllobacterium sp. MT110; assembly: GCF_058792715.1. Lineage (NCBI taxonomy): Bacteria > Pseudomonadati > Pseudomonadota > Alphaproteobacteria > Hyphomicrobiales > Phyllobacteriaceae > Phyllobacterium > Phyllobacterium sp. MT110. The sequence goes on along the minus strand of NZ_JBXAFE010000001.1, from coordinate 745,755 downwards.
ACACATCAAGTCCATAGCCCTGTGCGGTATCAACATTCCAAATGAAATTATAGAAAGCATCAAGGTTTGCAGTCTGGTCGAGATAAGCATCGATATTCAGAATGAGTTGCGTAAGGATTTTTGAGTTTGCGTACTGGCTGATCACGGTTTGCCAAACATCGAAGGGCACGCCGAAGCCTGCCGTGGCAGTTCCCGGCGGGTAGTCTCGACCACTATCTGTCATGGATTAACTCAGCGTTATGGCGATGTTGGCGGCAGAGATGGTTGGTATTTGATCAACCCGAGGCAGGATATCGAACAGATTGGCAACTGCAGATTTCATAGGTTCAGATGCCACGGTTTGAGTATTGCTGATTGTATAGGTGCCGATACCTCCAGTTCCCGTGCCAAGTGCCGTTATGGTTGTGCCTGGCACGATGCCGCCAGCAGAATCTGAAACGGTTTGTCCAACTGCCAGTGTTCCAGATGAAACAGCCGTCACCGTCAAAATCGTTCCAGAGATGGAGCCCGAAAAGGAGGCCGAGGGTGTGTTGATTGATCCAACCTTAATTGAAACGATTTGCACCCAAGATCCCAACAAAGAAATGGGTAGGTAAAACCGGCTGGCGTAGAGCATGGTGCCAATTTTGGCTCGAGCACCACCATCACCGCCGGCGAATGCATTGATGATGGCATTCTGGATTTGAACCGCAGCATCAGATGGAACGAGAGTGCTATTGGTGATCTCAACCGCAAACAGAATCGGAAGTGCCGAAGGAATTTGATAGGATACCTGATATGAAGGATATGGCGGTATGTAGCCTGGGCTTTGATCGAGAACGGTGACAGTCGTGTTCCCGTTATAAGCACATCCTGGCGCCTTCCGAGACCATATGGCTCGAGCGATATCAGCAGGTGCACCACCGACAGCGGCCACGTAGATCGAATGGGCAAAAAGCGTGACACCGCCGATGACTTGAATAGTATCAGTGTTGTTTTCCGTCACAAATGCATCAATCACATTCGGGACCGTCAGAACCGCACCCTTTACTGATGGTAATGAACCGTTCGAATTGAGCGCAACAGAAGCAGCGCGGCGTGCTTCGAAAGCAGCCCGACTCTCGACATTGTTTCCAATCACACCATCCGAGACGTTATTGATTGAATCCCAACCGGGAATGGACCGATAAATCTGATTTAGTGTGCCTGCGGGGCATGCAATCGGGCCAGTATTTATGCAAGCAAACGTAAGCGTGATGTTTCCCGTGACTGGAATAGTTCCAGCTTGAGTACAAATATATTGATTGCTGTCCGCCGCGATAGTCAATGCGCCGACAGGAATGTTAACTCCCGCAAGGCCCGTACAAACAGCTTGAACCACAGTGGGCTGGGCCGGATTGCGTTCAATGAAATAAATACGAGCGATACCATCCTGCATGCGTCCGGTGGCATATGCTGGATCAACTTGCTGGGTGTAATAGAGAAAGGTCTGATTAACTTCATCAATGACCGCTGTTTCACTCGAGGCAATCTGACCCTGCGGGGTATCCAATGCTGGATTGAGATTTCCCCCGAAGGCACCGTTGATATCCTGAATGACGCCATTCAACACATCGGTAGTTGCAGGCACAATAAAGCCCGTAGGCCCAAACGTTGGTTTGGGCACATTCGTGGAAACTACCATTGCTTAGAATCCTGCTGCTGAGACGTTTCCGTTGGCGTCTTCGACCTGCACCTGCCCCGTAATGACGCGGTCGGTCCAAGAGGTGATAAAGCAACGTGCTTTCACCACCCCTGGAACCGTAAGGGCGGCGTTGACGAAGTAAGATTTGATCAGGGATATCGGGGGTGCCTGCCCCAATATCTGATTGAAGTATGGAATTCCCTGTGATGTGTCGTAGTACAACTCACCCTTGAACAGCCGGATGGCGCTCGCCGCATCCTGAGCCAATGAATACGGCTCCGTCGCGACTGCAATATTCCCCGCAGCATCAACGGCCAGATCCCATGCCAAGGTATCCAGCAACAGCGTCGATGCCATGATTAGGTTCCCGCTACTGGTGAATTTGTATTGGCGCCGCCCGGCAGAATTCCCGAGTGCACATGGGTTTGAACATTGACTGAATCGCCACCACCGAAACCGGCGATGATTTCACCCGTGACGTGCAAATTCCCGATGACTTTTACCGAGCCTGGGCTCGTGATGATCGAATTGCCATTCTTGTCCTGAATGGTCACGCCATCATCGCGGAAGTGAAAGTACTGGTCGGGATTCCCCTGATTGAAGAGGTTTCCGTGATAGACACCGTCCGCCATATCGTGGGTTCGAAAGGACCCCGGATTTGACTGGACACCCTTATTACTTTTCAGGGACGAGATATCGCGATCTGCGACAGACATGTGACCGATATCGCCGACCTTAGGATCATTGATGACGGCATTGCCACCTCCTTGGCTGCGTGACACCGGAACGCCATAGATGATGCCGTGGTCAGTTTTGTTTCCAAGCCCATCGATCTGATTGACCACGGGTTGAACGTCTACCGTAGGTGCTGGCCCAACTCCACCGCCGTGAACAGCAATGATTGTCACTGGTATCAGCGTGCGAACTTCATTGAGCGCCTGTTGAATGGCAAACTGAAGCGTGTTGGACTCTGATGTGTCAGATGCCAAACCCTGCTGGCCGAAATACCCCTTAGGTTTGTTGGTCATGGTGTACCTGCCGGTGCGTTTGCTGGAATAGCATCCAAGATCATGAACCAGCGCCCATTTGGGACCATGGATTCTAGTTCGAGCGTGACGCGCCGTACCGTCCAAATTCCACAAGCCGGCGTCAGGTCGCTTCGCACTTCGATTTTTCCATAGTGCTTGACATTTGGATTGAACAGAACGGCGACAATAATCCCGGACTGGTTGAACGCGGGATAAGAAACCATGCCAGTTTCTGGAGAAATTAGAACCGGGTCTGCAGAGCGGGCTTTTCCGGGTTGGACGATTGCAAGCGTTCCGCGATCAACTGTCCAATCGAACCCACTATGTCGGGCAATCTTTTGCGCTTGTGTCCAAAGTGTCCCGGCGAAGTATGGATTGGCAAGCTTGGCAGTTACACCAGCATTCTCGAAACTCAGTCCCATCTTTCCGGCGATGTCTTTCATCAGATCGGCCGCGTTGGCCGATCCTCTTACACTGATCGGGGTTGCCGGAACGACCGCATGATATAGTCCCGGCTTTGCATAAATCCGGAATGCGACGTCCGGCATTGCCTGAGCATCAACGAAGGCGCTGAATATCGTACCTTCAAATACGACCGACATTCCGGTTTCAGCATCGCCGGCAAGAACTGCTACATTGTTTTTGTTCTGCAAATTGAGCTGAGTACCGACTGTACTCATTTGATTCATCAACTGCAGTGGAAGCCCGTAGATTGATATCTCAGCGGTGCCCTGCTCCTGCCCACCAACAAACGTTCCCGTGAAGGAAACACGCAAGCCGGAAACGGTAACTGTATTGCCGCCGCCCTGAAACTGACCATTTGCCAGATTGAGTTGGACGTCGATCAGCTTTTGCGTAAAGGCCATCGCACCCTCTCACCCCCGGATAACATGGGCATGTTTTCTATTTGTTCTCGACATTTCTCAAATGTGCGATAAGAATTCCCTCCCCAAAGGAGAGGCTCATGCTCAAGACATATTTGGTAATTCTGGCGTCAATCATCTGCGGTGCAGTTATTTTGGGGGCTCAAACCGCATCGGCTCAATCGTGTACCGGGGCGGCCGAGACTTCGCCGGAGTGCATCGCAAAGCTTGATTTTTGCAGTAATGTCGCCTCGATCAGTATCAGTGCAATCAATGCGAGGGCATCTGGGTCAGTAGAGAAGGATGAATTGCTCAGCCTTTATCAGACCGATCCATTCAACATGGCTCATTCGGACGTCGTAAAATCAGTTGTCCATGGAATTTTTTCAGATGACGACGCATATCAAGCGGGCAAGCTACTCATTGATCGTGGTGGCACGGCGGCATTCTCACAAATTCGGCAAAGTTGCGTGGAATCGCTATAAACTCGGTGCATAGGTGCCCCCCCGTCATGTTCGTTTGATTATGTTGTTCCCTGATAGACTAGACTGAACCTACCCCCCAATCCCATGTAGTTTGGGTCATCAGAACCCTGATTGTCGAGGAAGAATAGATCCCCGACAAATCCAAGATAGGCCGATCTGACAATCCAGTTCTGGTTTTCAGCGATCACCCCGCCAATGATCAGCAGATTGTCGACGTACAGATCGATATAGAGGCCCGTAGGCTTCTGATAGACATTGACCTGACAATTCTGCTGTCCAAGTTGCACCGACACCGCCTGGTTGGGTATGGGCTTAAGCGGGATGATTTCCATCACTCTTTATTCCCATCGTTGAATGGCCGCGGCGGAACGCTTGCTTCCTGTTTGGATGTGGCGGATGTCGTTTGAACCGCACCGCCATTCACCTGTCCGGCAGAAGTCGGACTTTGCGTATTTGACATCATAGCCGTTGCAGTTACCCTGATTTCCTGCAACGCAATATCGACAGTGAGCAAACCTACACCGTTTGTAGCCGTACGGTGCAGGTCATATCTGGATATATTGCAGGATGTATAGACCGCTTCCGGCGTCACCACGTCGAAAAGTTCCAGTGTGCCGGCTATGGCGTCAATCGATCCTAGAAACGCTTCACGGTCGCTCTGTGAGCCGCCAGCAGACATTCTAACGCGGGTATCGAATGGAGTTGCGACTTTGTCGTAGCTTTCGAAGGCACCCCGCTCCACGAGATAGTCGGCAATCTGCCATTGCTGCCGGTATTCAACTGCAACACAATTATCGGCTAAAACGACTGGGGCACCGCCTTGGTAAATGCCCCACCTTTGATTGGCGGATGCCCCGCCAAAGAGTGCCAGAACATCACGCGTGATCAGTGAGACTATGCTGGTGAATCCTGGAGGCCGGAGCACTGCCGGCACCCCCGGAACATTTGGCACATTGACGAAGAATGCCATAAATCACCTCGGGCCATAGTTTGCCGATGAGGCGAGGCCTCTTCGCTTGAGTGCGTCGTTCATTTCTTTGGCAATGCCGTGAGCATCCTTGGCCTGTGTATGGATTACAACTTTGCCGATTTTAGTCTCAGATGTGCTGGAGTTGGTTGTCGACGGCCGATTGTCATTGGTAGTGTTGTTGGCCGCAACGCGCGCACCAGCAGTCGAACCATTCAAACCAAGGCCATTAAAGTAGCCCATACGCTGGCGAATTGCTTGGGATGAATTTGCTGGCCTCTCGTAATCAGTGACTAGCGAGGCAACCATTTCTCCTCCAGACTTTCCGTTCTGTAGACTGTTCCAGGTAGCCTTATAGAAATTCTTCATTTCCCAGATTGCAGCCTTGGTTTGGTCAGCAACGCTCATATGATGGGGCATCTGACCAAACTGGCCTTTAATCCTTGCCGCGCGGAAATCATCCCACTGAACTATGCCGTGAGCTTTCTGATTTGGATTTTTCCAGCTGGGATCGGAATGCACATTGCCAGGATCATGGAGAGCCTCGCCTGACATATTTGCAACAAGTGACCTTGCCGCGAGATCAGACAATCCTTCCGCTCGAGCAGCAGCGTAGGCCTCCTTCTGGTTCTTTGCCAGTGTTCCCTTCGCAACACGGGGGCTGGCATTGGATGCCCCACTCGAAAGAGCGTTTGCTAGCCCACCAAACAGACCGCCGCCGGATGAACCACCGTCACCAGTGAACCATTTCCCTAGGGTCTGTAGCCAGTTTTCGCCACCAGCCTGAGAATTGGCGAGAAATACCGGCATGGGATTGACCTTTGAAACGGGCCTTCCATCAACAGATGTATCGCCAGTGCCGGACAACGATGAACCGCCGCCACCGCCATTTGGAACAATAGTTCCGCTGGAACCAGCAACAAACAATTCAGGGCCATTCTCACCGACGAGATAAGTCTTGCCGCCACTAACCGGGCCACCCTTGGCTCGAGCGCCATCGATCTTGTTATCGGAACCGCCATTCCACCACTGCATCAGGCTGTCAGCAATGGAGCCCTTACGGACATCGACAGCACTGTTGACCTTGTAGCTTTCATCAAAACCGACATCGTCACGAGACTTGTTGCTGGACTGTTTGCCCGGAGAAAGGGCAGCCGCCGCTCCAACAACCGACTTCACGCCATCAGCCAAGTCCATAACAAACTTGGCAATATCTTTGATTTCACTCGCAAACTCACGAAAACCTTGAAGGGTTTCCGGCTTTGCTATCCACACGGCCAAGTCCTGAAGTGCTTGCCCCAACTTGCCCATGTATTCAACGACCTGGTCATTGATCAGATCCTTGTTGGCATTGACCCACGCATCCATCTTTTCAAGGATGCGCATAAGACCCGGTTCGATAGTGCGAAATGCCCGCTCAAAGACATTCTGCAGCGTTTGTGTTGACGCAATCCAGCGTTCTTGAAACTCCTGAGCCTGCTTGGCTTCTTCGGCTGTTGGACCAAGACCTTTCAGGCTTTCGATATATTTGTTCGTCGCTGCGCCGTAGCGCTCCATTATGGACAGGGTCGCGTCGTCAACACCCATGCCGTGAGCAAGGAATGCGGCCTTGGCGGGATCAATTGCGTTCAAACGCTGAAGCGCTGCCGCAATACTGTCCATATAAGCAGCTGGGCCACGGTCGGTCTGGATATTCATTCCAGCCGCAGCCTGAAGCTGATAGAACGCGTCCGGGAGTGCCTTGCCGTTTACCCGTAGATCGAGCAAAGATTCTGACAGTTTGGAGATGGTCGCAGCGGCGGTCTGTGCGCTACCGCCGGCACGTTCCGCAGCCTTCTGCCATGCTGAGATGGTCTGCGGTGCTTCACTGAGGTTATGACCAAACCGACCAAGAGCCGCATCGGCAGAAGTCAGATCATCGACAAAGCTCTTGACGCTTCGTGCCCCGGTAAAAAGAGCAAACAGAGCAAGAGCTTCAACGGCAATCTTCTTGATTCCATCAGCCGCTTTTTTCCCGGCATCCTCGATCTGTTTCGAAGACTTGACCGCTTCTTCTCGGGTTTTGACAAATGCTGCACCGGCGGCCTTTTGACCCTTGGTAAATTCCGTGGGGTCGAGACCTAGCGTGACAATAAGTGCGTCGATGACGGTAGCCATGTCTATTGGTCCCTCATCTTTTCCTGATGTTCGGTCACGCGGCTGCGGTTATGCGCATCGATCCCGCTGATTTCCAGAATGTCATAGACATCCTCGACCGATAGGACCGTTTGCATGTCTATCAGGGCAGCAGTCTTGTTGGGAGAGATTGAAAGGACGGTACCTATGGTTGTCGGGATATTGGCGTATTCGAGGAGTCCGGCGATGTCGTCGGCATCTGAGAAGTCTGTGCCGGTAGGCTTCCGCCGAAAGAAAAACCCGTATGGAGTTCCAAGACGGACTGCTTCAGTTTGATCCGGGTTGCAACCTCTTCTATGTCTTCCTCAATCAATGCCCGCACCACACTCGGGCTTGGCTTAAAGGTAACACAATCCATCAGTTCATCAAGCAAGGGTTCTGCATCACCGAAATTCATGCGAACCAATGCATAAGCGCCGAGGATTGCGACATTTTTCATGCCGCCGACCGCGAAACCCTCACCGATGTCAATGCCAGATTTGCCAACCGCCATGAGCGCCCGCATTGCCCATTTTTCGGCCTGAGAGGCAGGCATTTCACGTATGTGAAACACCTTTCCGCAATCGCGCCCCTCATCGGAGATCGTGATATCTATCTCTTTACGCATTTGAGATCACTCCGATCAATTCGGCGATGGTACGATGCGGTTCCAGGTGACTGTGTACTTGCGCGGCGCAAGCAATTTCTTGACTGACGGAACCGTGGTATGCGTCGTCAGGAAGCCGCGGGTCATGGTGTAGGTCTTGCCTGTCGCGACAATATTTGTATTGCCATTCGCAACGAACGACTCGACGGCGATGCGCTGCTGCTGTGCCCACGTTTCAAAGAAAAAGTTCGATTCGGAGTCGGCCTGAAGTGTGAATGTCTGTTTCACCGGTACAAAGACGAAGCCGCCCGACAAAATGCCGTCAACGCCCATGGATACTTCGGTGATTTCCTGAGCATCGGTGTCGAAAACATCATCTGCCGCGAAACCTTGTAGTTGTACCGGGGCATTGAATATCCCCGGCACGGTAAGCGTAATGATTGCACTGGCGCCTGTAAGCGTTGCCATTGTGAATTCTCCTGATTGTTAGGAATGGTCGCTTACTGGACCAGAACGCTGTTCAGAGTGATCTGCTGAACGGACTGACCGTCCATGTACCAGAGGTTAATCGGTGGCGTGGTACGCGCCTGACGGCTCTGCGGTGAGGCATCCAGCACCTGGAGATACCAGCCCTGCTGTTGCAGCACGTCGTCAACCTTGCGGCCAGCCGCGGCGTTGATTTCCGCAGCCTGCGCTTTGGACAATGTCACTCCCTGTCTCATTGCACCGTAGTTCAGCGCCTGATTGATCGGATCTGCACAAGCAGCTTTGATAAGGTCGTAGCCAGCCTGATTGTATGGGACTGAATTGACGTTCTGCAGGAGAACCATAAGCGCGAGTTGCAATTGATTGCTAAACCAAATCTGATTAACATAACTATCGGCCCACTGGAATTTACCAGTGACCTGACCTGGCTGATACTCCAAGAACAACTGATTGGCCGTGGCATAGGCACCATAGAAGTTGTAGCCGTTTGCAATCAGGTTATTGGCAACCGTTGCATTGGTAACACCAGCAACAAGACCGTCCTGACCACGGAACGCGAAGGTTGCGCGCCCGTTGGTGGCATTGAAATCAAGCGATGCAGCAACACCGCATGTAAATGCAGCGATGTGCTGATCACCTGTTTCATAGACAACGATCGTACCGCTGACTGCTGATGCCTGAAGAATGTTGCCAAGACTGGAAGTCGCATTGTTACTGAGCGTTGGCGAGATATCCAGATCCCATGCGACATAAGCATATCGCTGGTTCTGTGTGTTGTTCCAATTTGCGAACGCCTGCTTCTGAACTGAACCAACGCCACCATCCGGATCGAATAGAGTCATGAAAGTCGCCCAGTTTTGTGTGATCTGAGTGATGCCTGTCATAAACACCGCCGGTGTGGCGGCATATGCTCCCTGAGACACTACAGCGCCGGTTGCCGCTGATAGGTAAAGCGCATCGGCAAGTGTGCCGGTCACATAGGCAATGGTCGAGGACGATCCGACAATGCCGGATGAAATGATGAAGCCGCCCGATACGGAGTCATAAGACACCACGACTGGCGTCGAAGATGCCGTTACCGTGCCGCTAGCTGCCGTCTGTGACGTTTGAACATTGTACGTGCCCGTGAGGCCCGTACCCGTGCCAAGACTGGTGATTTGCGTCCCCACCGTGATGCCCGCACCGCTCAGGGTCTGACCAACGGAGAGTGTGCCGGAGGTGACTGCGGTGACGGTAAGAATGCCGTAGCCCGCGGTAACTGTGCCGCTGACAACCGTCTGAGAGACCGACACGGCATAGGTGCCAACGCCACCAGTCGTTCCCGAGAGCTGCGACGTGATCTGTGTGCCGGCAGTAATGCCCGTACCCGCTATGATCGCACCACCAACAAGCGTGCCGGATGTGATGGCCGTGACAGTCAGGATATTCCCGGCAATAGAACCAGTGACCGAAGCTGTGGCCGAAGCTATTGCGCCTGTGACAGACGCTGCCGACACAGGGGTTGCATTCAGTCCAGTCTGGATCAGTGCTGCCGCAGCGGAATAACTGGTTGCTGCTGACAGGGTCACAGATGGAGCCGAACGGGCATATCCATCGACAAGCACCGTCAATGAGCCAGACAGGCCCTGCAACTGAGGAATGGTCAACTGATTGACCGGGCCGCCGCGCAGATAAGCCGGGACGGCCGCTACGTTGTACTGTGTGAACAACAAGGTTGCGGGTTTCTGGGTCGAGCCATTGAAGCCTGCAAAATAGACATTGGCTTCATCGACTTCATGCGACGATGCGCCAAAGTACTTGGCAACCGATACGCCATCATTCGGGAATGACAGCACCTGTCCGATTGGGACGCGGCTGTTCTTCGTCAGAAAAAGGCCGTTGAGAACCAGGGCACTGCCACCAGCACTCAGGACATTGGGAATGACGTTCACAATTTGTGAAGCTGGGATCGTGCTCAAGGTTTTAATCCTTTCGGATGTTTCGGAGAAAGGGGATTAAGCGGGAAAGTCCGCTTCGACATTGTTCGGGTTTGCGTGAAGCTGGTCTGCGAATTGCTGAGGCGCGCGAACGATCTGGTTCGCCTGGATTGCGGCGTCGATCACCCATCGGTTTTCGACCTGCTGTTCTCCATTTAGGAACGGCATCTGCTTCGGGTCGTCCGCATACAGCGGCGCCACATCGAAGCCTGACGTCTTGAAAAACTGGAATGCATAGTCATCCCGAAACAGGGTCGAGATGGTCTGTGAGTTATCCGCACTGTTCGGCCCGTGCACATCCAGTTGGATGATGACTTTTGTCGGCTGGAGAAACAGCTCCTGTCCTGTCGATAGTTTTGCGCTGGCAATGGTCTGGGATTGGCTGACTGTATATGTCCCCATTCCGCCCGTACCAGTTCCCAGAGTGGTGATAACGGTTTGCGGGGTAACACCCACCCCAAACACTGTCTGGCCTACTGCAAGCGCCCCTAGGGCAACTGCGGTCACGTTCAGGGTGGTTCCAGTGATGAACCCGGTGAAACTACTATCCTGATAAGTGTCCACGTTCGTGGATAGCCGCTGATAGAGCAGTGGCGTCATTGCCACAAAATCAGGAACCGACGGTTCGGGAACGCGATTGTCCTGCGCTTGGATGATTTCCACGCCTTGAGGCAGGATGTAGATCAACAAAGAACGGAGTGCCGCCAACACATTCGATTGCGTCGGAGACGGAGCAAAACTCATCTTCGTTTCCGATCAACTGTTTTGGAGAACAACTGCAACCTTGCACCACCCGGACCACTGCTCCAGCACTTGGACTATGAGCCAGGTTCCAACATTTGGACCATCGGTAAGCGCTATCGTGTCGCCGCCCTTTTGTGCGGGACGAACGACGCCATTGAATACACCGAAGAAGTAGATAGCGCGGGCACTTCCATTCAAGTTAAGGCCATCAACCTGGGTCAGATCCTTGAAAGTGAGTGGCTGCACCTGAGCGTCACCGGTAACGATGGTATAGGTCGGGGTTCGAGAACCGTCTGGATTGGTGATAGAGCCCGTACTTACTTTCATTGTGGCCGCAACATGCGGGTTAACCGCACCGATAGCGCTATGAACAATCCCGTGCAGATTCATATCTCAATCCCCTGCCCGTCTCGGTCACTTGACCTCAAAATCAACGCTGTTGATCATCACGCCAGTATCGATGAGCTGTTTGGATGATCCCTTTTTGGCGATAGTTGCCTCTGACAACGGTACACCATTGAAATCAGCAATTGACTGCTGCAACTGCCCTTTGATAGCCGCACCAGTCTGACCCAAGGTCTTCGATGCGTCGTAATCATTGGAAATCAAGAGTTCGCCAACGGCCTCTGGCCATTCGGGGCTTTTGGCCGCGATCATGTTGCGAAAGAACGGTCTGGGCGGGATATTGCGAGCGGGCGCACCGAATTCCTGAATGGCGGCAACCATCGGAATGGAGGTTCCATCTGGATATGTGGCGCCATCAAGCAACCCAATATCTACCGATGAAGCCTGTGTGACCCTCTTGGCAATCTCAGCAAGTGCCGCCTCAAGTTTATTCCCGCCGCTAATCTTGACCATTATTCGGCCGGTGCTGGTTCTTCGGCCTTTGGCTCTTCTGCAGCTGGAGCTTCTGGCGCGGCTTCTATCGCTGGAGCCTCAGCGACCGGCTCAACACCCAGATGCTCAGCAACTGGAGCCAGATCGGCTGCCATAACTGCGGGGGCAGCAAGTGCCACAAGCGCATCGACATATGGAAGCAGCGCGGAAAGGGCCTGCACACGCTTGTCGAGAACATCGATATCCATTGAGATTATCCTTTGGTGGTTGAGACGGGCGCTTAATCAGCCACAGAGGCGTCAGCACTCGATTTCTTCGACTGTGGCTGGGACGCTGCCGCTGCGGTCGCTTTCGCGTCAGTAGAGCCCGCAGCGGCCTCCAGGCGATCAAGCCGGTCCAGCACTTCGGTCATGAAATTACGAAGCTCTTTCGCGAGCATGGAAATTCTATCGTCCATTGTGTGTATTCCTGATTGTTAATAGAAGCAGCGGCCATAGGCCCGTCTTGGGCCGGGAATATAGCGAGCAGTTCTATAGGGTGCTGTGGCTGCCCAGAATGCAGCCCCAAATGGCGTCTGCAGATACCAAGCGCTGTTTGCCGTGGACATGTAATCCGTTGAGACGGACACACTGCCCTCCGTTGCGTCACTGATGCGACCAACAACACCCGATGGCGGCTGTCCATTCACGCCATACATAATCTGGCAGATGTGGGCCACCATGAGATTAAGCAAGGTGGTTTGAATGGCCGCAGTACCGACAGGACCACCACCATCATTGCGGCAATAGAGTTCAGCGATCGGCAACGCGCCGTTGATGACCTGTGTCTGCAATACATTCGGGAACATCGGGTAGATGGCGGCCCAACTGGCATAGTCGAACGTGACCTGAACGCCCATGAGCCGCCCTCCTTATTTGAAGGCCCTGATCAGGCCGGTACTTCAATGTCGAGAAACTTCTGCTCATCCGCGGTCTGAATTTTGCCTTTGAGGCGCTTCGGATCGATCGGCTCCAGGCCGGAGCGTGTATCATTGCGTTCCTTGGAGGCGCCAACCGTATCCTTGCTGTGCGCAAGAATCAGGCCGTTGACCACGGCATCCAGATCAGAATTCTGCTTCAGCCATTCGTCAAAGAAGTTCTTGTCGACATTGTGCGTGAAGGCATAGCTTGAACCGCGAGCAGCCGGGGCAAGACCGGGATCATACTTGTCCAGATAGCCCTTGAGGGTGACCGTTGGCTTGGATGCGTCAGCGATCCATTTGTCAACGGCGCGTGTACCGCCGCCGGGAAGCGGATCCTGCACCTCGATCTTTTTATGAAGACGAAGAACGAGACCATGAGGGAGTTTGCAAGCAACTGTGATAGTTCCGGGCATGTGATGCTCCTTTCGTTGAAAATTCGGCGTCACGTGACAGGCAGGTGCCGTGGAGTGATTGCGGGCCACCTGTCCGTCAAGATGCGCGTCCGCATCGGCCGATTAAGTTGGTTGAGATTTGTTAGACGCCCAGCATCTGGGAGATACCCATTGGCTGGCGGATGATCGCCCCCCAAGTGCCGGCAGTCATCTTCTTCTTCCATGAAGACATTGCGCGGATGATTGGGTGAGCGCGAAGCTTTTCGTTGAATGCGCAGTAACCGGTTGCCTGGCCCTCCATCGCGTCAGCAATGAGCTGAACGACATTGCCTGCAGCCACACCAACCGGATTGGTTGCACTCTGTGCACCATATTGGACGGCCGAGACAATGCGCAGGTTCGGGAAGTTTTTGGCAAGAAGTTCAGAGACATTGACACCGAACGAGTTGGTTGCCGTCAGAGCAAGTTCCGAACCAGGAGAAAGTGCCAGGGTCATCTTGGTCTTCTGATCAACCAAGCCATTAGCCTGCTGACCCTGAAGCTGATACCAAAGCGCCTGGATATCGGCGAAGATTTCATTGGCTGTTGCGACGATCTGACCGTTGTTGACCCATTTCACGCCGCCATAAGCCTTGGAAGCCGGTGTCAGCGGAGCAGAAAGGTTCGGATCATTGAGCAGACCATAGTTCTGCAGGCCCTGAACACCAAAGAAGTAGGTCTGGTTCAGAAAGCGATACAGAACCTGTGTGCCGGCGCCATCGACTTCGCCAACCCAGTTGACGCGACCGAGACCAGCACGCTCGATTTCCAGCTCGCCATATTCCGAAATGGTCTGGAACAGATAGGACTGACGCTGCGGCCAGTTCATGTTGGCGCCGGATTTACCATTCTCATTGTAGTCGCCATAGCTGGAAACTTCGCCAGTGGCTTCGACAACCGGGAACATTGCCGTCTGATCAACCCACGTGCCCTTGCGAACTTCGCCGAGCACTTCTGCGGCCGCTGTTGGCGAAAACAGAATCTTGTAAACTTCCGGGTCAATGAGTGTGGTCAAAAATGCGGGGATGCCGGCGTTCGATGTGGTCGCCAATGCAGGCTGCGCGTCCAGGGCAAGAGAGTTGCGCTTGAACTCTTCGGTAACGTAGGATTTTGCACCAGGCAGATAGATGCCGGCCGCTTCGAACATCGGGCGATGTGCGTTCCAGGCTGCGGCGGCCTGATGATAGTCATGAAATTCCATTGTAATTCTCCTCAGGAGCCGCCGGCGCGAACGCGACCGGCGTTAAGTTGGATTGAAAGGTGATTAGCCCTGCAGATGCGAGCCGATCTTGACGAGTTCACCCGGAAGGCCGGATGTGCGGCAGAACCACTTGGTTTCGACATTGGTTGCCGAAGTGATGGCCGTCGAAGCGACAATGGTATTGTTGTTGACAACGTAGGTGCCAGCGCCGCCAGTCGTACCGGTCAACTGCTGGGTGATGGCCGTGCCAGCCACAACGCCAGTGCCCGACAGGGTATTGCCGACGCCAAACACACCAACAACAGTGCCGCCAACTGTCAGAACACCGTAAGTGCCGCTGATCGTGGTGGATGCGACGGTCTGTTCAGGAATGCTGAGCGAATAGGTACCGATGCCGCCCGGAGTACCGGAAAGCTGGCTGACAACAACAGTACCCGATGCAACACCCGTACCGGAGATTGTCGTGCCGGCGTAAACAGAGCCGGAACCGACAGCCGTAACCGTCAGGACGTTGCCCGCAATGGAGCCGGTCGTGGATGAAGTGGCGGCCGCGACGGAGCTTGCCGAGCCGGATGCACCGGCAGGCGCGCCGGTTGCTGCAAATGTTGCCTTGCCGTCCGCATAGTTGGCATAAGCCTTCATGCCTGGAAGAGCCTGGGCTGCACCGTTGTTTTTCACCCAGAAGTCACCGCCATCAAAGACGGTGATCGGGAAGCCTGCCGGAATCTGCATGGATGCTTCCTGCAGATAGTTCTGGATCAGCGCCTGACCTTCACGGTGAATGAAGCCGGTCACTGGACCGGAGCCGAATGCATTGACAACGGCAGGTGCGCCATCGCCGTCGATGAACGAACTCGTTGCCCAAGCAAAGCGACCGACAATCGCAGAAGTACCCGCCACCAGACCACCAGGTCCGGCAAGCACGACTGCGCGTGGATTGGTGCTGGCGAAATCGCCTTCTACCGCCGGAGCGGGATTATAAACAGCCTGTGTCTGGAATCCCATGTGGGATACTCCTCATAAAAAAGGCCACTCAATGGTGGCCGATGACTGGTGAATGATAAGAAGCGCTTAGAGCGTCTTGACGGGATTAGTTTTTGCGGCCGGGAACATTTCGTGGAACGAATTGACACCCTTGGCATCCATGGCAACGCGCGGCGTGGCCTGAACCTGCGAACCTGGCAGCGGCTGGCTCTTCAGGATTGCCTTGAATGCGGAAGGATGAACACCTTCAATATCAACATTCAGCGATGAGAGAGCCGTTCGGAAGACATCATCGGCGCTATCGTGAGCCATTGCGAGATTGCCGACATAGGGACGAACAAATTCCAGAGCGGCAAAGGTTTCGCGCTGGTTCTTGCGCTCGGCAATCTGCGCTTTTTTCACAGCGATTTGAATGGCGCTGTCCATGGCCTTCTGTGTGATGGTTTCCTTCTTGTCGTCTTCTTCATCTTCGGCCTTTTTATCCGCGTCTTCTTCGGATTCGTCCTCAGCCTTTGCTACCTTGTCGTCCTCGTTGCCATCCATGGCTTCGGCCGCTTCTTCATCGTCCTCGTCTTCCGCCGCATTCTTCGGAAGATCGTCATCGAGGGCCATCAGCTTCTTCACGACTTCATCAATGTTGGCATCCTGAGCAAGGACACCGGTCAGGGCAGTGGTGAGCGCGGCCTGCTTGGCTTTACTCGATGTGTTCTTTGCAGCCATGTCGGCCTCCTTCAAAGGTTCAATTGCTGAATCGCCGATAACAACGTCGGGCCCGGCGCGACCCTCACGTACCAAGGCGACATGATTTCCGCCTATGTCTCGCATTATGCCGTCGAAGGTTTCCCCGTTGACGGTTCCCGATGTCATGTCGGCCCGATATCGGTAGCCACACGACAATTCTTTTTGCTCATCGGTTTCGATTAGTTCGATGGCCTCACCGTCCCAGATGTTGAGCGGGGCCATCAGATAGGGCGCTTTGAACTCAACCGTGTTTCCGACCGATCCAATCACAACTTCACGCGGATGCTCATCAGCGCTAACTGGGGTATGGATAAGCAGTATGGGCTTGCCTGCAAACGATCCGGCGGCCTTCGCAAGCTCTTTTGGATCGCGATAGAGCTTGTAAACACGCTCAGGATCGAGCCCCATCTGAGCCGCATTTGGTATTTCCTTGCCGTAATATGGGCAAATGTTTGCCTTGCTGATTGGCGTCATCTCAACGAAGAGATGTCCATCCTGATCAACACGCCGGATGCTATTGCGGTCCATGGCGATTGAATCCATGGCCTCACCATGTTCTGGCTCGCCTTCTTCCTCACGGGTCCATTTGGCAAAGCCCTGTCGCAGACAATCCCAGTCTTCCGAGCTCATATCGGCGGCGATATCCAGCCGATCGCCAAGCATCTGCTTGAAGCCGGGATGCAATGGTTCCGGTAGTTGGTTCAGCGGTGCCCAGGCATAACCACTGTGTTCATCATTCAGTTTTGGAACAAACTTCTCACCTACCGCCTGCGCATAGGTATGAAATGCCATGCCATTTGGCGTAACGCGGCTGTCCAGCAGCTTTCGCTTGCCATTTGGTACGTCGCCCACTTCCTCATCGGATTCGCGCTGTGCGGTCTGCTCTGGTGTTTCACCATCTTCGGCTACACCACCGGGCAAAGCCCAATGGCCCGCATAGTTCTCTTCGCTTGAGGACCGGCGCAGCACCAGAACATCACCATCCGGCGCTACATAAAGTGTGCCGCATGCATGCCCATTGGTGGCATCTGCCGCGATAAATTCCTCGCCGACATCTTTTGGAATGCCCAGACGCGATTTTCCCTCAGCGGCGGCATACATGGCCCGCTTCTGCTTCTCTGATACGGCTGGCATCTAAAACCCCAAGAAAAAGCCGCACATTGCGGTGAAATCAATTGTCGTTGTGATTATCGCGGTGATTGAACAGCCCACCCTCGCGGCCCCCGGTGGCATCCTCAAAGCTCAAGCGGTCATCGCCCTTAAGTGCTTTTTCAACGGATGCTATTTGGTCGGAAACCGATGTTCCTGGGACGATGTTCCCAACATTGGTAAAGGCCTGCCAGATCATTCCGGACGTGCGTGGTCCATGACGCGCAATCAATTCATGCGCGAAGTCTTGCAGATGAGAATGCATGGATTACTCCGGTTGATTTAGCTAAAGCCTTTGATGAGCGGTCGCCCAACACATCGGCAATGGATCAATTCTCCGGGTTGGATGTGCTCACCAACATCTGGATCAAGCCAACCTTCAGATATCTTGTAACGAGTCTTCTCTCGACCCGCCTTGAGGTGTGATGGCCTTGGTTCCCGCCCTCCACCTGAATGGGCCCATACAGCTTCATCCAAGCCAAGCTCTACATATCGTGCGCGGGTCATTGCCGCCGTCGCCTTGGCGTTTTGATCTTGGCTGATTAGGGCGGCACGGCGCTTCGTTATGCCCAATCGTTCCTGCAGGTCTTTCGATACTTGACCAAGATCACGGCCCGTTTGAACACCTCGCATGACAATACCCTCCACCTGAGACAGGTATTGCTCAGGGATGGATTTGATTAGCGATACATTGGCATTCACGGTGGCGTCGAGAACATCACGCATGGCTGGCGTCATCTTGAACTCTACAGTCCAGCCACCATCCTTCATGATCCTCTTGAGTGATGCGGCGGTGCGACGTTCAACAGACTGGGCGAAATACCCGGCCATTTTGCTCGCCATTTCGTCAAAGCGCTTCGTCCAGCGCAATGACAGGTCTTTCATGGACTTTCGCAGCGCTTCGGCCGGGGTCTCGTCCTGAGCGATCCTTGGGGTGTTCTGGCGATAGGTTGCCTCGATCCAGTATTGAACCGATTTGGCCATCTCATCGATCAGGACATTCAGGCGACGACGATAATCAGCTTCAATCCCGGCGTTCGGGTGTGTCGGACGGAGTGTCTTTTCCCTCGTCCTGCTTTTTCGCTGGATCGTCGGCAACATCGTTCTCCGGGGTTTCAAGACTGTCCCGGATATCACCCATTGCCTTGGTATTCTTGGCGTTGATGATATCCCATAGATCCAGTTTGATCATGATGCCATGATTTCGCGACGGAGTTGCACCCTGTGCCCATGCTCGCAACGAAACCTATCAGCTGCGATCCAAATGTCTTTTTCATTTTCCGCAGACGGATTTGATCGATAGGTATCTGTGGCTACTGAAAATGCCTTAGACAGAGTCAAAGCGCGTCGCATGTTTGGACAATCCGTAGTGAAGCCACTGCGAACGAGCGCCTTAATTGTTTGCGGTGTCGCCATGGTCATCACGCTGCCGTTGCCTTTCCGAAGAGATGATCCCCTACCGTATCATCCGATTTGCCCTTTTCGGCAAGTCCATTCATGAGATGACCACCCTTCGGCGCCAGCCCATGTTCTTCCTCATCAAGAAGGTCGGGTACGTCATCGACATCGATAAAGGCATATTTTGACCCCGGCTCATCTGCGATCCGCTTGCGGGTTTCCTCAGGAGAAATAGCGCCAGTATCAACTAGGATCTGATCTGTTTCCGCCTCGATCTTATCGACCTCAGCTTCGGACTTTTCATCGAGAGACCACAGCGGCACAAATTCGAAGTCAATGGTCTTGTCTACCTTCCCCCAAAGGGAGATCATAATCAGACCAAGCAATCTGCGAAGCTGATCCCGATAAAGATGTTCCTGGTACGCGCCGATGTAGTCGTAGAAACTGCGCATGACCCCTTCGGAGTCCGCATTCAGCCCTGCCGGCTGTATTCCCAGCAATTTCACAGTAGGGATATGGCTAACAGCTGCCATGTGCTCCTGTGACTGGGCCTGCAATTGGTCCAAGCCGCCAAGGGGCGCGGAGACGTTGGCGAATGTCTCGCTGTCCTTATTGATCATCATCAGTCCGCGGTTATCCCGCAGATTGTTGAAGAGTTCAGCGCGAGCAAAAAGCTGCTGCCCGTCAGCTTGAACGATTGTTTCCATGTCTGTTCCCAGAACAAACACAGAAAAGGCCGAAATGATGTCGTTGACGCTCTGGCGGGTCTGCAGCCAGTTATCAACATATGGTTTGGCCATCTGCGAAATCGATAGGCCGCCGAATGAATAGGTCGGCTTCAGCAGGTCCGGCACTTCGCGTCCGATGAAGGTCAGAAGCCGTGATGAATGTACCGTCTTGGCCTGTACGAACCAACTATCAGGACGATACCAATTGTCCTTTAGCGGATCATTCGAA
Organism: Phyllobacterium sp. MT110; assembly: GCF_058792715.1. Lineage (NCBI taxonomy): Bacteria > Pseudomonadati > Pseudomonadota > Alphaproteobacteria > Hyphomicrobiales > Phyllobacteriaceae > Phyllobacterium > Phyllobacterium sp. MT110. The sequence continues at coordinate 726,123 of NZ_JBXAFE010000001.1, read as the reverse complement.
TTGTAACTGGTCGGATAGCACCATACCGCTTCAACAGTTCGCAGTGCCTTGATCGGCTTTTTCTTCATCTTGGCAACGCTGAGTTTATCCCAACCGTTGCCGATGGATTTATTCAACTCTTCTGGATCGTCGGTATCACCCGTATCAATGTAGATGTGTCCACGCCCAAAGAAACCATCCTGCTCGGTGGCCCGGCAGAACAGATCACGCACGTTCAGCCGCTTAAACTCGGCCTCAAGCTCCTTGATGCGCTCTGATTTGTCCTCGCCCTCATCTGCACTTGATGTGAACTGGATCCATTTGCGGGTCATTTCCGAAGCAATGGTTTCAGACATCACCCGATATTCTGGCCGCTGGGCAAGTTCCGACAAGTAGGCATAGCCGAGAAAGGTAATACCCTCGGTCATGTACCCAGCAGATGCAAAGCTATTCGCCCAGCTCTGGACACCATCAATGGCGTTATCCATAGCCATACCACCAGCGGGGCCAACCCCATCCGGATGCTTAGCAATAGTAAAGACCTGCGTTGGCGCGATGTTGGGCTTGATGTTGGAATTAGTAACGACGCCTTCACCAATTTTCATTGGACGCTTGGCCGGAGCGGCTTGTGTAGCAGGAGCCTCAACAGCAACCTTGCCTTTCCACCATTTCGACCAGAACGCCATTGTATTACCTTCTATATGGTTGCCCCGCTCTACGGAGAACTTCATCGCTGATGACCATGGGGCGCTTGACGTTCATCAATTGCCCGAAAGCACCAGATGAAGCGTCGACCTGATCCTTGAATGACCCGCCTGGGAACAGGCAGAGTTCATCGAGATAGTCGTCGTTCCAGCTACCTTCGAGGAGATAGACGTTCCCGGCCTCACATTGACTGGAGAAGGGCTCGGCCCTTGTGATCTTGTCGCCGGTTTCAGGTTCAGCCGATACTTTCCAGCCTGCCAGCATGGACACCATGTCCTGGGCTTGGACTTTGCCCGCCTGTCCTGGGTCTTGCGGAAGGCTAATCCGAACTTCCTTGCCATCCGTTTCAGCAACGGCGCGAATAAGGGATCGAACCCGATTACCCTCTTCCTGTGTCTTTACGGTGTGACCGACGATAAAGCGTCCGTCTGGAGCGCGGCCAATCTTTACACCCGCTGTACGGGCTGCTGTGACCTTCTTTGTCGCAGCCAAATCCCAGTGACGTACCCAAACGGTGCCTTCCGGCGCCATGTTGAGTATCTTGCCCTCGAACCACTGGCGCTTGAACAGGCCGCCTTCTCGCGGTGTCGGACGCTGCTGGTATTGGCCGGCGTAGGCATAGGAGCCCATATCCCGTTTCAGTTTTTCAACTTCGTCGCGAGGAAAGCGGACCGGATCGAGCAATTCGCCATCGTCTGACCTGGGATCAATAAAGCCGATTGGCGTCGAGCACCGTCGTTCCGGCTCAAACTCCATCGGTAGCATGACGTGGATGTATTCCATCCCGAGTTTCTTGATCACACCCGACACATCTTCGTCGTGCAACCGCTGCATGATGACAACAATTGCCGATACAGCCTGATCATTCAATCGGTTCTGCGCACCTTCACGGAAACGGCGTGTCGTGCCTGCCCTATCAACTTGGCTTTCCGCCGTTTCGGTCGAATGCGGATCGTCGATGATAAGTCGGTCGCCACGTTGTGACGTCAGAGACCCGAATGGGACGCCCTCACGCGTTCCAGTCGACGTATTCGAGAATGACATTTCGCCGGTACGATTCAGTTTAACTTCCGGCCAGAGCGACTGATACCAGTCTGACATGATCAGATCGCGGCATTTACGCGTATCGCGTTTGACCGGCGTCTCGTTGAAAGCCGTAGTCAGGTAACGCATCGACCGCAGACCGATCGACCATTCCCATGCCTGCCACATCACAGAGACGAGCAGAGACTTGGATGAACCGGGCGGGACGTTAATCAGCAGCCGGTTGGATAAACCCATGGCGAGGAATGTGCCGTGGGTAATGGCCTCCAAATGGCTACAGATTGCATCAATATGCCAGCCGTGAATATAGGGCTGTGTCGGCTCCAGCACATGCCAAGCCTCTCGCACAAACCCAGATAAGGTCTTACAGCGCGCCCGAATGCGTTCAGCGTCTTTAGATACCCGCTCCCGTTCAGCTTCGGCTTCTCTCCGCGCCCGTTCAGCCCTGATCGCTCTCATCATCGTCGCCGGATCCACTGGCAAGCGGACCGAAGAGAGCTTCGAGGCGTTCGAGGTCATCAATACTCACATTTGTAAGGTCGACCGTCTGGATGGGACCACCCTTTGGGCCAGAATGCTGAATCGCTGCAAGCTTAGGATGCATATATGGTGCCGCATCTTTTGCCAACGCCGCTGCTTGGTCCCACTCTTCGGCATCGACATGCACGTTCATAGCCTTCAGGATGACTTCCAGCGGCGTCAAACCGTGAGCGGTAGCTTGGTCAGCAATTGCGCGAGTTCGCTTTGTAGCGGCCCCTGCTTTACGCCCAGCGCCTATTCTCCTGCCACCACGCGCCACGTTTGATTACCTTTGATTGATTTCAAAAACAGACGCGCCAAATTTTTCCGCGATTGTCGCAATGATAGACGCCCGCGTTTCCTGCATCTCGTCTAGCAATTTATCATAGAAAGCTTCACCGCATAGTTCTGGTGGCAAGTCCTTACGTTTCGCTGCATAAGACAGCCACTCTGCCTTGGGTCGCACGGTCCGAATAAGGTCATCCAGTCGCTGCAGTGAAATTAAATCGGCATTTCGGATGCCAGATCCACTGTTGAGCAAATGGCTTTTCCCAATTGATCGGATTAGTTTGCGTTCCAATTCATATGCTTGATGCTCATTCAATCCGATGAAAATAGTATAAGCCTGCGGTACTACTCCTGCCTGCATCAACTTGGATAGTCCCTGGTATTTCTTTAAACCGCTGATCCTTCCAGCCCTCACGTCTCTGACGTGCTGGAACATGCGATTGTTCTTGCCTTTTCCGACATAAACAATCTCATCGGTATCGGGACGCACTAAGATGTAAACGTAGTAGCCGCTCGATGGGGGCACTGGCATCAGTTGAATATCAGCATCATGAGCGGCGAACCATGCATTACCCAATTCGGTGTATGCGCGGGCGAACGCCTCTTGCTTTCCGGTTAGTGACACTGCGATATCCTACTTCTGCCTTGACTGTGGCGGCGGAGCGCATGGATTGTGCACCTGTGGTACATCACCGGCATTGTCGCGATATTCCCAAACAAATTGGAGATACTCACTTTGGCCATATCTGACCCACCTCCAATCTCCGCGGCGCACAACATATTCTAGCCAACAGATGGTATTGTCATCTGTACGCACGGGATACCAGGCGAACCACTCATGCCATCCAGCACGTCGCAAATCGCGACCTACGAGGCTCTCAGAGGAGAATTTCATATACTGAATGCCCTCTCACCAACCGGGTTAGCCTGTTCGGTTGACGCCGGCTGATCAATTACAGGATCAATCCGTGCGTTGAGCGCAGCAAAGTCGGCATCGGACATGTGTGTTGCGTCGATCACAACGCTAATCTTTATCGGTTGTGCGGCGTTCACGGCCTCGTCAATCGCAGAGACAACTGGAGCTGCGACCCTTACTTCTGCCCACTGATATTCATCAGGTCTGCTTTCGACATCAATGGCAGGCGCGACAACATTAACGGTCGCTATCTCTTTCGCATGTGCGATCTCGGTATTCAGCACCTGGTCGAACTTTTCGACAATGGCCTTAAACTGGGCGACGCTCATTGTTTCCCGGAGCATCAGCTCCACGCCATCGAGATAACAATCGAACTGTTCGCGGTTCATGTTTTATCCTTGATTGAGCGGATGACGTACAAAGCCAATGGGCGCACGATCTTCCATCCGGTACAATTTCACGCCATCTGCATTCAGTAGGCCCGTATCGACCGGAGCGTTTTCCTGCTCAACGATTGTGCGGGGGATAAAATCTTGTGCTCGTGCTTCCCACTCATCATTCGCATTAGGAACCGGCTTGCCGATGGCGATGTATTTCATCTTTGGCCCTTATTGCATTTTCGTAAGCGAACAATTATTATTGTAAGCGAACAATTCGAAAGGTCTGTTATGGCAATTGCATTTAAGAATGCGACAATTCCACCGATTGCGACGGCAGAGACGACTGATCAACCCGTTGAAGCCTCAGTCAGCAATGTGAAGCGCGGCAGGGGCAGACCACATTCCGGGAAGTCACCCGTCACCATTCGCCTCGATGCGGATGTGATTGCGAAATTCAAAGAAGGCGGCGAAGGCTGGCAGGCCAAGCTGAATGGGGCGCTGCGAGAAGCCATCACTCCAAATGGAGGACTAGAACAGCAGGCCATAGAAGCGCGACGCATCTTCAAAACAATTCAGGCCGCATTGCCTGACGATTGTAAGGCATCTCATGTGAGCCCCTATGGACTAGGCGCCCCGATATACCGTGTGGAGATACCCCGTGATCTTGAGACAGAGCAGAAATTGAAGGCTGAGCGCGCTTTAGCTGATATCAAAGAGACAAATGCATTCTTTATTGACTGGGTAGTCGTACCTAGAAAACCCTAGACCTTCTTGGCCAGCGCTACGATTTCATCCCAGATCGGAATGTCGTGGCCATAGAAATCGAGGAGCTTCTTGACCTCGAATAGTTTGGCATCAACCTCAGCTTCGATCTGTGCCACAGCGCTGGCCACTTCAGCTTTTGCCTCATCAAGTGCCGACTGAACGGCGGAAGTATCTACGGCAAGCGTAATTGTGGTCGGGGCAACCGATGCTGATGCAGGCGCATCTGGGGCTGGATCAGCCACAACCGACACGACAGGCGCCGGCACAACTTCTGCAGCCGGAATGCTTGAATTCGAAACGTTATCCATTTCGGCTTTTCCTTTTGAGAACAGGCTTTTCAGCCATGTCCATAGCTTGGTGAACATTGGGATGCCTTCAGGTTTCAACAGGTCCACGTGGCTGGAGCAACAAACGGCGAATCCTTACTGGTATTGGGTCCGAACCAAACTCTATCAAATGGCGGATATCTGTTCGGCTCATTGATCGGTAGCGGCTTGGGCTTGTATTCAATTGCAACGGCAACGTTCGCCAGCTTTTCCTTGATGACGACATATTGCTTGGCGCTTGGAACGCCGTCCACGAAAGAGGCCTCATAGCCTTCCAGAAAGGCCTTGAATTCATTTAGCGTCATGGTGCTATCCAAAATGGTTGTGATAGGGTTCCAGCAGATACTGGAGGTAAGCGATGCCCGGACGAAAGAAAGAACCCAACCGCTTAATGCAGTCAGATATCGTCAAATTCAGCGACGATCCCCTGTTGGGGGCGCTCGTCCTTCAAACCGCGAACGGCACTATTGATATGGCAATCAATCGGCTGGGAGCGGCTGAATTGCGCGACGAGCTAAACCTTTTCTTGGATGGAAAAAGTCTGACACTCGCTGAACTGGAGCTAAAGAACCAATCATCCTAAGTGGCCAAGCGATTTGCTCATCACTCAGCCCCCACATGCATGACCAATCCTTTGAACTGATCATAGAAGTCAGCGCCCTCACTTGGGCAGCAGGATAGATACAACTTCATTCCGTCGATCTGCCATGCGAACATAAGCCGATCCGGGCCCGATGCTGTGATGTGCGGTACTGGAAACCGCAGCAGTTCGAACATATCAACTATCCGAAGCGCGGCGTCTCTAACGTCTGGCTCGATGTACCCGTCTTCATCACTCGGCTGATCAGCGGACCATTCAATGGCCTCCCTCACCTGGATGTATGCGCCAGATGAAGTTGCCCGAACCAATTCCATTTAATGAATGCCCGCTTAGCGTCCGTTGCCGCCAACGACATCAATTCCGATAAGATCATAGACGCCTTTGACAACGTCATCCTTGGTCAGCTTGGCATACTGCATGTGAATGTCGGCGATCAGATCCAGCATGTCATCTTCACATGTCAGGCGAGCGTATTCGCTACAAGCCTTCACAACCGCGTCGTGGGCATGATCAACGGACCTGTCGAGATAGTCCTTACTTGACGACATGTTCAATCGTCCCTTGCAAGTTCGGCCATGACCTTGGGGTATCTGGCTATAACTGCTTTTGTGAATTCGGTATAAAATGCGGGATCTCCGTGATTTTCTGGACCACGATATTCGAGAATGGCGGACTTCTGCTCTTCAGTTAATCCCGACCAAAATCCCTTCATGATGACTTCTCTTTCAAGTGAAAAGTACCAATCCTGCGACATGAATTAATCCCCACTGAATGGAGAGGATGGATTGAAGGTTTGCTGGCGGCTTTTAGGGACCGCGACCTACTGCCCGGCTTCGACGTGCCTCTGGGATTCAGTATGACTACCAGCAAATAATATTCTGGTGGACGAGATTCCCCATCCCTTAGCCACGAGGCTATCCGAATTAAGAGGGAACACTGAGAACCCCTCAACGGACCAGAATTGGAGCGGATGACCGGAATCGAACCGATCTTCACAGCTTGGAAGGCTGTTGCATCTCCTTGATGACACCCGCGAAATTGATTGGGGCTGGTATTCGTCAGGTCTTCAGGCTTGGCTACTGGCCAGTTTCGCATCCCCAAGGCATCTAGGCGTCTTCACTCTTTTGAGCACTTCCACTCTGCCACTACGGTTGCGAGAATCTAACACGCGGCCTCGGTCGCAACACTGTACCGCCGCGTGGATATTAGGACGGAACGGCCGTGCACAGCCTCTACAGCATCCAGGTTCCCAAGGTTTACCTGACCTCGCCATAGTAGCGAACCATGGCCGTATATCTATGCTGCCGTCCTAATAAGTAACCCGACTGGGTGCGCTTCTACGAGAGGCGTGTCGGGTCTTGTTTTGAATTGGATGGGCTGCCTTCGCCGATATTTAGGCTACGTGGGGCTTCCATGCCCTCGGAACCTCGGCAGCGCAGTTGTCCTCACCTCTTGCGAGCCATCCAAATTGAAATCTTACCCTAGTCGGCCCTATTGGGAGCGTTCCTCACGAGGATTTCCAAACGCAATTAACCAACTGATTGTAGACCAAGCCATACGAATGTTTCAGCCTTCGCGTTCCATCGGGCTTCGCTTGGTATTGAATAGCCAATGACCCCGCTTTTGTGATCAACAACATCGTTTCCGCGAGGCCATCAGTGGCTGTCTGTATTACGCTGCACATTGCCTGAGCTTTTCCTCACGCTGACGGCGCTGTTCCTTGCGGCCCTCATAATACGAGAAGTCCTGCAGCTTTTCATCAAAAGCGAGAGGCTTTGCATCTTCAGCCATCCAGTGTGTCGGCTGCTTTGCTTCGTAGTCATGATCCGCGATTGTATCTGCAATATGCCCGATTTCAGTGTCAGGTTGCAAGGTGCCCAAAGTGGCATTATCGTTATGCTGCAATGGCTTACACCGTAAAGCGAATGAAATTTCGAGCAAAGCGCGCTTTTTGCAGTCTATTCCGTACACCCGATGCACATGTTCGACATCACGACACCACTTTGAAAATGACCGGCCCCCGGCCTTTGAAGATGCCCACGCCCAAAGACAACGGCGATCCCGCTCACGTTTAACCATCTTGATCAGGTCCATGCAACGCTCCCATTGAGTGACGTCCTGCGGCTTGAGCTTGTCGGTTTTACCGTCCCAGAAATCACGGCTATCCTGGTCGAGGCGCCCTTGATCCCCCATCTCCAATTGATCTCCAGCTTCGCGCTTGCGACGGATCATTGTGCTTAGCGGATCATCCTTGCGGTGCGGTGCAGGCCAACTGTTCATATCAGCCTGATCATGCACAAAAGCCAGTGATTGCGATCTCAGTTTTGCGGGACGTTCACCTGCCGGTGGCATCTTCCGCTCGATCTCGGCCGCAACAATGAAAAGTTCTGCGATTTCTGCGTCAGTCATTTTAACCTCGCCTATCATCTAACAAGTCAGGTTGCTGTGAAAGTGGTCCGAATTTCCGTTTCAATCTCTCATACATCATTCCGGCAAGGGCATGGCGCTTGGACACAACACCCTCCAAATCGAGACACCAGAACTGCAAGACACCAAGAGGCATTGAATCAAAGAATGAGTACCAAGCCTCAACGTTGTTGTTGATGATCTCGGGAAAGTTCTTCTCAGCAGCAGTCACCAGATCGTTCACTGCCCACATAACCGTCTCATCAAGGCACACGCGGTTGTTTGCAGTATCTGCCAGCGTTCCAAGAACAAAACGCGCCCTTGCCTCTCCATGGCGTCTTATGATGCGTTCTATGGTATTCGGTGCGCGCGTCTGCCCTCCTTTAGGAGCAACATTCGCCGGCACAACCGTGATGTTGAATTCCTGACAGATCTCAATAGCGCGCACAGTATTCATTCAGTACGCGCCCCATTGGTTGCCGACCTATGAAGGAACGCGGCTAACTCAAGGGCTTTCTCTTTCGTGAGAATAATATCGGCTTCTACAAGCCTCTCTCGGCCAAACACGTATTTTACGGCTACGCTGAGCCGAGTGAGAAAACTAGGGTTTTGACCACCAACGAATGATGCGGTGATCTCATCACCCCATTTATCGTCCGGCCAGAAATCGAAATCGATGAAATGCAACGGGTGGTGGCATTCACACCGGACATGAAGATATCTTTCACTCACTATGGATATCCTTCCATTGCGGGAGTTGGCTTTGCAGATTTGATTTGTGAGGCTCGGGACATACCCACCAGCCAATTGCACTGATGATCTTGAATAGGCGCCAGCGAAGAGTGTCCATCATCCTGCATCCTTATCTGGCACACCCGTAGGTGGCAGTTGATAGAAAATGAAATCTCCATCGTCACCGACGCCCGCAACCTTGGCTTTACCGGGTTTTGCACCCTTCTTCGGTGTTCCCGATACGGGAATGCCCCGGCCCTTGGCGGCCTGCGCTTGAGCGAACTGTTTTTTGTTCTGCTCGTAATTATCGGTGATGGCGTAGAGCCTTGGCACAGACGCACCAGGCTCAACGATCAGCGCATAGACCGTGTGAATCTTGTCATCCGCATAGGCAAATACCAGTCTGAAATCTGCAGGGATGCGGGCGGCAATCGAGTAGCCCAGCAGTGATCCGCCATACTGATAGACTGCAAATGGCCACGCAAATGCGAGCGGAATAAACACGGCCAGATAGAGGCGGTAGCGTGGATCGACCCGCAGGACCAATAGCCACAGCGCGAGCGATGACGTGAGAACACCGGAGAGGATGGTGAGGGTAATCATGGTTCAACTTCCCTCCCATCGAAGTGGCGCTCTATCCATTCAAGCTCTATCGGTCGCCACACCTGCCACCAATGGACGCGGCGCTTTCTGGGCTTCCAGTTCCCATCCTTGTAGGCTTCCTCGTAGAGCGAGATCAGGGACGGCCCTAAATCAGGGCTCAGGACTTCTCGTTCGTAGTACTTTCCCCGGAAGGTACGATCCACTTTAGTGATGGTAAGCTGCATCATTTCGCGGCTCCTATGAGTTGAACCGGCGACACATAGACAGAGTCCACACGCCCATCCTGAGTGATGGTGAAGTTGACGAAAGTCTGTTCCTGTCCCTGCTCGGTGAATTCCTTTGTAGCCTGTGTCACATTGGAGAATGGATTGAGCTTGGTGACTCTGATGGTCACATGGTCAACAAATTCAGGCGCGCTATTCTTACGGTACTGGTGGGCATTGACGACGTATTCACCCGGAACGATCGCCCGAAGTGTTACGGTTTCCTGCCGAGATTTGGATTCTATGGTTGAGCCATCAGCCTGTATGACCGTGTTGTTGCGGCCCATGTTGTCCTGATCATAGGTCATATAGCCGTTGCGGGTCTTACCGAAGAAAACAATCTCACCGGTCGGTCCACGGACATACAAGTCCATATCGTCCGCGCTGCCGTCATCCCATGTCATCTGGATTGAGAATTCAGCCTTCGTGGGGATACCGACCTCTTCGGCTTTCTTTGGCTTGCCAGCCTCCATAACAACGATGGTTGCTAGGAGAGCGAACACAACACCCATGGCAAGGTCAAAGAATGGCGTTGGGAGTGCCTTCATGGCTCCCGCACTCCCAAAATCTTGAGCTGCGTCCGCAGAAATAGAGCCGCGAAAATACCTGTAATGGAGCAAAGGAATTTGGTGCTCACACCCTCAAGCAAGTGCTGCCGCCACTCACCGGCGGCGTCCATATCGCGCAATGCCTGAAAGGCCAGCACCAGACCGATAAAAGTCCCGGCGATTCCAACTCTTTCGAAGACATCGCAGAGATACCAAAAGGCACTTCCAGATGCATAACGTGGTCGATATAGTTCATATCCAACCGCTGCTGTTGCCAATAAATAGGCCGCTAGGATGGTCAGTCCGAGATAGGTCACGTCTTGGGTCCACAGCGCCACGATAAACCCCATCAGCGCCGCAACGCCAACGACGGTTAGAGTGAGGCATACGAATATAAGCCACTGCAATGTCATGCGGGTCATACTTCAAACTCCTCGTTTTGATCTGCCGAAACATTGATGGGCTTAAACAGCGCTTCCGCCGCATTGCGATGTTGGCTGGATACCCGTTCACCTGCCCGGAGCATTACCGGTTGTTCCGTCTCATAAAGTGCCCGCCAAGCGGCACATTCGGCTTCCGCTTTTGATGGAAACACTTCCGGCGAGCTGGTCCTGCGGCCATCTGATCCAACCTTCTTCACCTCGTAATACTCAGCCTTCCAGACCAGACGGTATTCACCGATCCAGCCGAAACCCTTGTCAATCGCACGTGCATCTGAGCGGTTCATTCGAAAAATCCTTCAAAGGATTCTGGCATGTCGGCCGTACTGGATGTGAATGAGGTGTATTCAGCCTCGAAGTTGATCTGCTGACTTTGACCAGGCTCGCCTCTTCGGCGCTTGTGGTTGATGATCCAAGCTTTTCCGCGTGATGTTTCATAATCACGGATCATCTTGTCTCGCTTGGTCTCCACACCATCGCGGGCTCGTTCTGGCGGACAGATTGGGATAAGCTCTTTGTAGAGTGGCTCCGGCCGATAGAGCGAAACCCAGATGTCAAGGTTTTGCTTCACGCTGCCACCACCGTATGCGTCACCCATCATTGGGCGAATTGATCCACCAGTACGCCACCGCGCTTTCCAATCGTCATTTCTTTGGATGAGGGTAACAACCGCAACATCGAGCGATTTCCCGATGCCCTTGAGCCCACGATAAAGAGCATTGATGCGCTCGGCGAAAATATCTTTTGGATTGGGTAGAGCGATCATTTTAGCATGGTCGATGACAACCACGTCGAGCCCGACTGATTTCTTCATCGCCTCCATTTTGATGCGGATGTCGGATAGTGAGCAATCAGCAAATCCAACGATATCAAACGGGATATCGACAGATTTCATCATCTCAGCTTCGATGCGGTCCTTCTCCCGTGAATCCAGATTGAATGCGTCAAGGCGATCGAGACTGATCCGGCTGGCTTGAGCCGCGGCCTGAAGAGCCGCTTCCTCGTCTGTGATCTCGATAGAGAAAAATGCCGACCGGAACCCTGCCAATGCGGCATGTCTGCATTGTTGGAGAGCGAATGAGGTTTTGCCGCCGCCCGAGTCCGACATGACACCGATGTGATTGCCGCGCCTGATATCCCCTGCCACACGGGTAATCTCCGGGAGAAACCATGGAATGAGCGATGTGGTTGACAGAGAAGCCTTAGCAACGCGATCAATGGCTTTGGGGAGCAATACCCCGTACTTGAGTGAACCGGCGCGCTCGTTGCCTTCCTGTGCGATCTTCGTGAGAATATCCGCAGTGGACGATATTATCTTCTCGGGCGTCATATCGACTGGCATATTTCTCGCCAAGCCGTCTAGGTCATGCGCAGCGGTGATCAGCATCCGGCGTGACCAGATTTCAATGATCGCGCGTCCAAAATCATATACACCCACAGTATTCACGGCATTCGCCGCCAAGCTGGCCATGTACTCATTTACGCTCATGTCACCAATCATCAGATCGGTTGGCAAGTAACCCTTCATGGTAACGGGATTGGCTGCCCTGCCCTCGGCAATCATCTTGCCAGCAGTGTCGTAAATGGCTTGATGCAACTCTTCGGTGAAATGCTGGGGCTTGAGAAAACCGGCAACGCGCCAATATGTTTCATTCGAGATCAGAATGGATCCAAGCAATGCCTGTTCGGCTTCCATCGCGTCGGGTAGTGCGGGTCGGATGTTAGCTGCCTGATAATTCATACTATTCCCCCATCATCCGAACAAGGCGAGCTGCGCCGGCGGAGCCTCTTGTGGCGAGGCGAGTTGAGAGAGTGCGGAACGCATACGCTGATTCCAGCGGGACAACTCCGTTGCCGAGCATGCGAAGTCTGTCCACGCGAGCAACGTCCAACCTTGAGGCCAGCCCATTAGCCACTCGACGAAAAGCGGGTTCAAGCTCCGGCGCTCTTTCGAGGACGTTTCGCCAACTTGTAAGATCGTTGGGTCCGGGTGGGAAAAGGCCTGTCCCGTTAACGTGAGTGTCTTCTTCGTTTGTTGCGGGTTTGCGTACTGCCACTGTCCCACTTCGTTCGATCGAGGTGTCGCCCATTGATCTGACAGTGCAAACGCCTGCCCCTTCAGCAATGGTTCGTCCGATCTCATTCCCGACCGAGCCATCCTGCCGCCTGTCGTGTCTGCTACCGATGGAGTTGACCATTGGGAGGCTTGCGCTGGCAGAGGCACCCCTCCCGCTCCGAAACTCTGATTGGGACCGCCCTTCTCCCCGTCCGACGCGCGAGGTGTACTCCATACATCCGAACTCTTGGAATTCACTGTAGATGTCGAGGGCTGATCGTCGATCGACCAAACTTGCTCCGTCGCGTAATCCAGCCGATCCCCGCGCATCTTGCCGTCCGATCGTTCCATCGTCGGGCCGCTCCCCTTCCAATCGTTCGCTGTTGGCGTCGGCCAGGCCGACGGATGAAACTTCTGTACGGCCGTTTGAAGGTTGTCTCCGCCGTCCCTGCCGTTCGATCCTGGCCCCGTCACCATATTGGCCGTCGGCGTTGGCCTGGCCAACGTTTCGGTCTGAGACTGCGAGGATGAAGAGGCGCTCTCTCTCATGAGACGCGCCGACTTCTGACGCCGTGAACAATCCTCCCTCAACCGCAAAGCCCAATCGGTGAAGGTCTCGTCTGACCCGCTCAGCGCCGCCCGATGAGAGCATTCCTCGAACGTTTTCAATGAGGACGAACCAGACACCAGACTGGACGATGATGCGACGTGCCGTTGACCAGAGATCGCGCTCGTCTTCTTCGGCAAGCCGTTTTCCGGCAAGACTATGCGGCTGGCACGGGATGCCGCCAATGAGGCCGTCCACTGCGCCACGCCATTGGCGGCCGTTAAATGTTCTGGCATCGCTCCATATAGGCGCTGAAGCCAAGAGGCACGCCTCCATAGCTGATACCAATTGCGCGACCGCGAAGGCTTCCCTCTCGACCATGCAGACAGTTCGAGCGCCTTGAACTGCCAGTTCGAGGCCGAGATCGAGACCAGCTCCACCGGTGCAGATGGAGAGAATGTTGAGACTGTCGGAACGAAGAGCCACATTCATGCCGCCCTCATCTTCATCATCTTCACGACATCGAGCCCAGACCCGGCAAAGGCGATTCCCACCGCTTCACCTTGATCGTCGTTGGTCACTTTGATTTTCAATTGGGTGCAGCGATCACGCGCTGCTTTCTTCCAGTCCTTTCGCTCCCATCCCTTATGAGTGCCGAAGCCAAGGAAGGCTTTGCGCCAACTCACAGAAGCGATTGTCTCGAATGGGATGTTGTATGCCCCAATGATCGCCGAAGCTGCTCCGACGAGCTGATTCGAGGATATAACCGCATTGATGCCGGAGCCCTTGGCTTCGACGGTCTGTTCCTCACCCATGAACTTCACAGTGCGCTTTCCGCCAATCGGCTGGGCGCGCATCGGCCGCTCAATGAGAACGAAATCTGGACGGTCAGACTTGATGAGTTTGACCAATGCCTTGCCGAGAAAAGCTGACTTGTCCTCGAACTCCTCACCCTCGCATTGGATGTGTCCGACACGAATGGCGGACAGGGAAGCTTTGTCATCGTAGTAGGCCCAGCCGGTGCGGGAAGCGATATCTAAACCGAGGATCACAGTCATCGCCCGTAACCCTCCGGCTGAACCGAATAGAGTTCCGCACCATCTTCTGACCGGACAATCTTCAATCCCTTGCGGGCAAGACTGATGTTGGCGCGGATAATCGCATTGTGAAATTCAGCACCGAACGGATCGACCTTCATGCTCTCAAACCCGCATTTGAAGATGATGCGATCACGCGCAAACCAGCCGCCCCGTTTGGATTTCAGGAAGTCGATCAGGCCATTGCGCAGTTTAAGCTGGCGCTCTGTGAGTGGATGAGAATCCGGGTGATTTCGGGCGAGGTTCTTCATTCTGCAGCCTCCCACGACAAACGATGAAGTTCAGTTGGGCCGACATATCCGCGCTGCCAGACAAACCAAGCGAAAGCCATGGTGCTGGTGGTTTTGTTACCTTCCCAGCCGTCGCGATGCATCATCGGAAGTCGATTGCGGAATACGTGAACGCGGGCGAGTGGAGCATTATCAATGATTGATCGGCGCTTCTCGCTTTCCAGAAAATTCAAACGCATGAGCATCGCGACGTAAGGCACCATATCAAGGGCGCGCTCTACGAATTCCAATGCGTTCTTAAACGGGGGGTTGGTGACGATACCTTGCTGTCCGGTTGCATAGCTTTCAGCCAAGCCGGGAATAAGAAAATCCACACCAAAAGCATCCTGATCTGGGCTATCGTAATCAACCAGATCGGTCGCAAGGACGTCGAAATCTGCTGACCGAAGTTCTCGAACGATTGATCCCGGTCCGCATGCAGGCTCCCAAAGACGCAATGGGAGTGTTTCAACACGCATCAGGGCGTGTACGGCCTCTGGCGGCGTCTCATACAAATCGTTCTTGCGATTAGCGAGAAGATCCCGTGTATTGCCGGCGGTTGTCGCGAGGATTGACATCTATCGGCACCTCGCGACCTGAACAGGGTTTACGGCGCGTGGAAGTGCGTCGGCGGGCTCGACATGACACTGAACGAAGGCCAGCAGAAGCACTGCGACCGCAATCAGTGAGTACATGAAGACATAAGTGCCTGTGTCGGATTGGTTGTTGTCATTGTCTGGAGGGGTCATGCCACCCTCCTCGCAATATGCTCAGCCTTGGCTTTTGCCCGAAGCGTTTCAGTGCGCGGTTGGAAGACAAGTTTGCGATGATGCGGGCACCAGGATTGACCTTCGTCTGTTTCTTTGCCGCAGAAGCGATATTCCCCGCCCTGCGCTGGACTATCGACCTCATATCGGCACTGTCTGACACCGCATTCGTGGATTAGAAGACGAAGGCAATCAGCCTCATATTCCTTGGTCGTGATTGCTGGCTTGGGTGCTTCAAACAATGGATCGAGCGCACGATTGGCTTTCTTGACAGCCAGATTTGTTGAATTGAATGTGTGCTTGGTGATTTTGCCGACGAGCGCTGCCGAAGTCTTGGACGTCGTTTTCATGTTCAGCCGGAACATCTTGCCAAGAACGGCGCTTCGGGTTGTGCCAAGCTCACGAGCGATGACTGAACCGGACTGACCGTCGAGCACCATCGTCTTCATGCGCGCTACCGCTTCATCGGTCCATTGGAAGGGATTGTGCATGTTCATAGCGCCTCCACAATTGCCTGAGAGGGTTTTGTGGCCCTGCGAATGGTCTCGACAGCGAAGCCGAGTTTCTTGGCGATCTGATCAGTGGTCATACCGTTTCGATGCAGTCGTTGAGCCTCTACGGGATCAAAACGACGCCGCGGGACACACCGAACTCCGCGCTTGCGAAGAGCTGACAAAATGGATGTGTGATCTTTATCGAATTCGCGAGCGATCTGCGGAAGGGTGAGTTCTGGTCGCCGAATATGCGTTTCCAGAATGGCGTCATATTTCACCTCAACGAGGTGCCTGAGACGACAGTCACCCTTGAGTGCTTTTACCGAAAGTCCATTCTCACGGGCATGATATTCCTGAATGGCTGCAACACTGGGATTCGAACTGCGATAGTCAGCCATAAGCAGCCAAGTATTCAGGCGTTCGCGCTCCTCCTTATCATCTTCTTCTTGTATTTTGGTCTCAACAATTTTCTTCACTTCCTGATAGGTAGGAAGCTGTACAACTTCATTGTCCAACCGGCGTTCGCGCTCCTTTGCGCGCTGCAAGGCGACTGCCCGCTGATAGGCCGGCGATGCCTCAAGAACTTGTCCGTATCTGAGTTGGGCCATTTACGCAGCCTCCTCATCGGAAAAGTCTGGATCGCCGTCATCATTGTCTGCCGCGGCATTTCGCTTCTCCATGACGATCTTGAGAGATTCCCGAGCAATTTCCTGCTCTTTGGACCATTCCTCAGCCCATGCACGTCCCATCGGACTGTGCTCGTCATATGGGTTGGAGCCAATACCGGTTGCGCCTGCGGCCTTACCCTGACGCCGTGCAAGGTCTTCTCCGGGCTCACGTTCGAAATTCCCGAACATGTCAGGCTGAAAATCAACGGGAAGAGCAAACCAGGATGCGATCTCGGCCTGCTGTTTGAGAGTATCAATGATTATCTGGCCATCTTCGATGTCTGCACAACGGAACATGAAATCGATATCTGCCAGCTTGATCTTCTCAGCCTTGGCCAGCTTCCGCCGCTTGTTGTATTCCTTGCGGGCTTCCTCAAGCTTTTCTTTCGCCTCACCGATGTTCCGGTAATGGTCCATCATAAGCGCTTTGCGCTGTTCCGGTGTAAGCTCCGAATTATGTCCGACTTCGGCCATGCTAATTCTCCTTTCCATTGATCGATTCAGCCGATTGGTGGGTCAGTCGGCGACGCGCCGGGCCTGTTCGGAAAATGGGTCAAACTCCCGGCTCACGCGGAACTCATAAATGCCGGGTTCAAGATTGTAGCCGCCGTGCGGGTTGGCAGCGTCCTGCACAAATTCTTCAGGGTTTTCGAGGATTGCGAAAAACACCTGCATGCCCTCCGGAACGTTGTCGATACGCTCCATGACATCGCCGCCTGTGACACAGTGATGATGGCCGCTTTCGCTGTGTGAGATCACAAAACCTTTTGCGATGCGGTCTACATTCTTTGTCTGCATGGCTTCTGGAAGAGCATCGATCTTGATAATGCGTACTTCGCCCTGCTGGCCAATTACCTGTTTCATTTCAATTTCCTTTCAAGGATTAAGTTCTGCGGGTTGGATGCATGTATTCGGATTGCGGGTCACCGATGCGCCAAGCCTGTGCAGCCAAGGCCGTTTCAATTGGCAGGCCATCAATGTCGGAAACCTTTGGAACGCCTTCGAATATCGTCCCGTTTCTCGGGCATTTTGCCTGAAGGTATCGACCCGTCTCGGGGAATCCTGGGAGTGTCACCTCTACCAGAGCCCCCATGTCGCTTGTCGGGTCGCCGTCAATAATGCGAGGCTTGAGTGCTGGGATCATGCGAGCGCCAAGAATCTGCATTCCCGCTGCACGTTGTTCCACATTCTCTGCCTTCAATACTTCGACCGGGTCTAGATTCTTACGATCCTCGATCCAATGCGACGGAACCTTGACGCCATGCCAAAAATACAAAGCCCAGCCGTCGCGCCATCTGTGGGATGGTCCTGTTTCACAATGTGGCCGGTTCTGATCGTCAACGCGCAAAACTTCAGGAAAATCTGACACAAGGCAGAATTCCTCATGCATCACGCGGAAGCCGCCATGGATCGCTGCTTGTTCCCAATGCGCATAGGCCTCGTGGCTGCTTAATTCCAAACCAAGGATGTCGCGGCACGATGTGAGATAGCAATCGTATCCGGCCCACATATTGCCGCCTTGGTACGCACCGTACCAACGCTTTGAACATTCAATGCCGAGCTGTCCGGCCAAGTCATGACAAGCGACCGCTTCACGTTTTTCTACATCATCGGTTGCTGCATCGGTTGCTGCATCGGTTGCTGCACGGGTTGCTGCACCGGTTGCTGCATAGGTTGCTGCATCGGTTGCTGCATCGGTTGCTGCATCGGTTGCTGCATAGGTTGCTGCATAGGTTGCTGCATAGGTTGCTGCATCGGTTGCTGCATCGGTTGCTGCATCGGTTGCTGCATAGGTTGCTGCATAGGTTGT